>CAVSEH010000016.1:0-37356 GCA_963726935.1 uncultured beta proteobacterium | reverse complement strand
ACCCTCGACTCGAGGCTAAATATGCCCGCCCCGCACGTCGCCCGGGTTTGGCCTGGATCAAACAAGCATTGGAGTGACCGTATTAGACTCCGATCGTTACTCTATCCGTGGTGCCCGGGAGTATCCCGCACCGGAATGTGCCTTGGGGGCGCGCGGTGGCCAGACACGATGCGTTCCTATGGCGCGGGGCCTGGATTAGTGATGCATAACACAGGATACGTCGCCATGAATCGTTTGTGCCTGCTCTTGCCCGCAGCGTTTGCCGCGCTGGTCGTTCTCGGTGGTTGCGCGACCCGACCGGTCAACCCTCCGCTCACGCAGGCGAACCTGGAGACGGGTTACACGTTCCAGACGCGGCAGAAGCACTTCAAGAATCAGGAAAATCTCGTCGTGCTCGCGTTTTCGGGTGGCGGCACGCGCGCCGCCGCATTCTCCTATGGCGTGCTGGAGTTTCTGCGGCGCACCGAGGTCATTGCGCCGAACGGGACCAGATTCCCCATGCTCGATGCCGTCGACATGATCACCGGCGTGTCGGGTGGCAGCTTCACCGCGCTGGCCTACGGCCTGTACGGCGAGAAGCTGTTCGCCGACTACGAGCAGCGCTTCCTCAAGCGCAATGTCCAAGGCGAACTGATGGCCCGCGCGGTCAATCCGGGGAATTGGGGCAAGATGTCATCGACGGCGTGGGGTCGGTCCGAACTGGCCGCCGAGTTGTACGACGAGATCCTGTTCAACGGTGCGACCTTCGGCGACCTCGACCGCGGCGACGGCCCGTTCATCGTCGCGTCGGCGACCGACATCTCGACCGGCGGCCGCGTCCCCTTCAACCAGAACATATTCAACGTCCTGTGCTCGGATCTCGATGCCATGCGACTGTCCCGCGCCGCTGCCGCATCGTCGGCGGTTCCGGTCGTCCTCTCCCCGGTCACGATCAACAACTACGGCGGCACTTGCAACTACCAACTCCCGGCCTGGGTCACGCTGTTTGCCCAATCCGCGAATCCGCCACGACCCGCGGCGCGCGCGATACGTGAACTGCAGGACGTCCTGCCCTACGCCGACGCTACACATCGTCCGTATATCCACCTCGTCGATGGCGGTATCTCCGACAACCTGGGCATGCGCGGCATCCTCGACGTGCTGGAATTTCTCGAGGCCTTGAACGACAAGGGTCTGCCGACACCGCTCGACCACGTGCGCCGTATCATCGTCTTCGTCGTCAATTCGTTATCGTCGCCTCCCACCAACTGGGACGAATCCGAGAATCCGCCCGGCACGTTGGATATCCTGCTCAAGGCCACCGGCGTTCCGATCGATCACTATTCCTATGAGGCAGTCGAGCAGTTGAAAGACATCGCGGCGCGGTGGCGGACGGCGCGGGAACTCCGGAACCTGGCCGGATGCTCGACCAACAAGGACTTGCCGATCTGCGCTGTCGTGAGTCCCCCGAAAGCGGACATCTTTGCCATCGATGTGTCCTTTGCGGGAGTGACCAATCCGGCGGAGCGCCTCTATCTGAATGAGCAGCCCACGTCGTTCGCTCTGCCGCCCGAGGCCGTCGATCGTCTGCGCGCCGCGGCGGGCAAGATCATCCTGGCATCGCCTGAATTTCAGCGGCTGCTGAAGGATGTCGGCGCGAAGGTCGTTCCCGATCCATCCGCCGCGGGTGCCGCGGCGGCCAAAGCGCCGTAATGACCGGTGCGTCTCAGGCAGCACGACTATTGGAGATGAGATGAAAGCGCATGCGAAGCGAGTTCTGTTTTCGGCAGTGGTGGTTGCGACGATGGGTGCCGATATCGCGCACGCCAAGGATTGCAAGGGCGTCATCTTTCCCGACCAGACTCAAGTCGACGGGAGCAACCTTGCGCTGAACGGTCTCGGCTTGCGCCAGGCGACGGCCTTCAAGGTCAACGTCTACGTCGCCGCTCTATATGTCGCCAAAACGTCGAGCGATCCCGGCGCTTTGCTGGGATTGAGTGCGCCATTCGAACTGATCCTGCAGTTCGTGCGCAACGTCGGCGCGGACGACCTCCGCAAGGGCTGGAGTGAGGGGTTCGAAAAAAACGCCAAGGATCAATTGCCGGCGCTGAAAGATCGCATCGCCACGCTCAACGGTTGGATGGGTGACGTTAAAACCGGCGAGCGACTGACCTTCATCCACAAGCCGGGCACGGGTCTTCAGGTCGACGTGAACGGAACGGTGAAGGGAACGATCAAGGGTGACGACTTCGCCAAGGCGTTCCTGTCGATCTGGCTCGGTGCCGATCCGCCCAATCCGGAAATCAAGGCAGGCATGCTCGGCGGCGCCTGCGGCTGATGAGCGGCACAGCACCACCGGATCGCAATTCCAGCATTCCTTTCCGCGCCTGCCTGCTCGCGTTTGCGATCGCGCTCGTCCCACGCTCAGTGCTAGCGGCGGAGCCGGCGCCCAGCACTGCGAGGGCGACTCCGCCTGCCGCGACCTCGTCACCGGTCGGCGCCGCTTCCGCGCCGAGCTTGTACGATATCGTCGGCGACCTGGGGCGCAATGACACGCTGCGGCGCCGGATTGCGACCGCTTTGCAGGAGACGTCCGACTGGAGGCCGCTGGCCGATCAGCTCCAGGATCCGGCGCTGGCCTCCGAACTGCAGGCATTGGAAGCCAGCGGCGACACCCTCTCGCGCGCGCGGTATATGGAACTGATCGACGCGGACACACGGTTACGTGAGCGTGTCCGCGCGGCGAACGACGCCACCGCGACGCTGGGTCGCTTCACCCGAAAGGTTGAACAGGAACTCGAGAACGTCGGTAGCGAGGTGGCGCGCTGGCCGGAGCGGGCGAAGCAGGCCCGCGAGTTGGAGGCCCCCGCGGAAATTCAACGCAGAACCGACGCGGCCGGTCCAGAGCTTGCAACGGTGCGCGATCAATTGCGCGCACGTCGCGACCAGCTGGTGGTCGCTTATGACCAGGGGATCGAACTGCAGTCACGCCTGGACGCGGTGCGCGCGACGATCGCGGCACGCAGGGAGCGAATCAGCGGTGAGTTGCGCACGCTTGAGGGCGCGCCGATCTGGCGTCGCGGCGCGGTCGCGTTTCCTAGCGGGGAAGTGTTTGCCGACGTACGCCTCGCGCGCGTCGAGATCGTCGACTACCTCCGTCAGTACGGTGCCCGGCTCGCGGTCTTGCTATTCATTCTCACCGCGATCATCTTCGTTGTCCTGCGCAGTACGCGCGTTGTCGCGAGCCGGCATCCGGCAACTCCGCGGCGTCCCGTGAGCCTCGCGATCAGTGGTGCGCTGCTGTCGGGCCTGATCTTTCTCGCCTTGCTCGCACCTCGGGGGCCTTTCATTCTCTATCGCTTGATCGGATTCGCGTTGCCGCTGCTCGCCGGCGTCGTGGCGACGAAGACCTTCGCCGCGGCGATTCCGGCGACCGCCTGGACGCTGGTCTTCGCGGTCTTCGTCAACGAGTTTCGCATCCTCGCGGAGATGGGGCCGGGGTTCGCGCGTCTGTTGCTCGTGCTTCAACTGGTGCCTTTCGGCGCGGCGCTGCTCCACGAATGGCGTCGTGGTGCGCTCGCGCGGTTTCTGCCCCACGTACCCGCCGTGCTGCTGCGACGTCTCGTTCAAGCCGTACTGCTGATACTTATGCTCATCCTCGGTGCCAGCGTATTCGGCTACGCCGGCGTGGCGCGTACGCTTTCCGCGCTGGCCGTCATCGCACCGGGATACGCGCTGATCTTCGCAGCGCTCGCGCGGGTGCTCGATCAGGCATTCGCCGGTTTGCTCGCCACGCCGCTCGCGCGAACCTTTCGCAGCGTGCGCGAGCGCGGCGAGTCGATCCAGCATGCCCTGCATCTGATCGTCGTGGTGTTCTGCTGGGCGACCGGTGTCCTGGCATTCACGCTGGCACACTCCGCGCTCGACGATCTTGTCCGCTTCGTCACCTTCGTGACGAACGCCAGTGTAAGCGCCGGCGAACTGACGATCACTTTCAGTGCGCTCCTGTCCGCCCTGGTGGTCGTGGGCGCGACCTGGCTTGTCACCAAGTTCGTGCGCTTCGTGCTCGACCACGAGATCCTGCCGCGGCTCAACCTGCGTACCGGCGTGCCGGTGGCCATTTCCACCATCGTCGGCTACGTGCTGGTCGTGACCGGGTTTGTGCTGGCGACTGCGGCGCTCGGTATCGACCTTACCAAGGTCACACTGCTCGCCGGCGCGCTCGGGATCGGCGTCGGCCTCGGCTTGCAAAACGTGGTCAGCAACTTCGCGTCCGGCCTCATACTGATGCTCGAGCGTCCCATCAATGTCGGCGACCAGATCGATGTCGGCGGTGTGTTGGGCGAAGTCAAGCGCATCGGCGTGCGCTCCTCGACGATCCAGACATTCCAGGGCGCAGAGGTGATCGTTCCCAATTCGGATCTCGCGTCCAAGCAGGTCACCAACTGGACACTTTCGGACCGTGCACGACGCTACGAGATCGACGTCGGGGTCGAGTATGGAAGCGATCCCGCCCAGGTCCTGCGGCTGCTCGAGGGCGCGGTTACGGACTTGCCGGGAATTCAAAAGGCACCGGCGCCGCGCGCGCTGTTCACCGGGTTCGGCGACAGCTCGCTCGATTTCCGGTTGTTCGCATGGGTGGAGAGCGTCGACATCGGTTTGCAGGCACAGAACAGCATGCGGATGGCTATACTACGTGCGCTCGACGCTGCCGGGATCGCCATGCCGTTTCCGCAACGCGAACTGCATATTCGATACGCGCCGCCTGGCCCCGAGGCGGCCAGTGCACTCAAGGGTGATCGTTAGCGTGGCATTCGTAGCCTCCTTCCGCATCTCGCTCGTCCCGACCGTGGCGATCCTGATCGGCGCGCTTGCGGCGTGCGTGCCCAGCGTGCGTGCCCAGGACATCGAGCCACGCGCCTATTCGAACGCGCCGGTCGGCGTGAACTTCCTGATTGCGGGTTACGCCCTTACGCGCGGGGGGCTCGCGTTCGATACGTCGGTACCGGTGACCAATCCGGACCTCAAGACATCCAACGCCGTGTTCGCCTACGCACGAGCACTCGATCTATGGGGCAAATCCGGCAAGATCGACGTCATCGTGCCGTATACGTGGCTATCGGGAACGGCGGACTTTCAGGGCGGCACGATATCGCGCACCGTCAACGGTTTTGCCAATCCGCTGTTCCGCCTTTCCGTCAATCTTTACGGGGCGCCTGCGCTTACGCTGAAAGAGTTCGCGGACTACCAGCAGGATCTGATCGTCGGCGCGAGCTTGCAAATTTCGGCGCCATGGAGCCAGTACGACAGCAGCCGTGTCGTAAACATAGGCACCAACCGCTGGTCGTTCAAGCCGGAGATGGGCGTCTCCAAAGCCGAGGGTCCATGGACACTGGAACTCAGTGCAGCCGCAACCCTGTATACGGACAACAACGATTTCTACGGCGGCAGCAAGCGCGAGCAGGATCCGATCTACTCGTTCCAGGGGCATGCGATCTACGCCTTCCCCAGAGGTGCCTGGGGCTCGCTGGACGCTACTTACTTCATCGGTGGTCGCACGACCATCGACGGTACCCGTAACTACGACTTGCAGCAAAACTGGCGCGTGGGCGCCACGTTGGCGCTGCCCATCGACAGGCTGAATTCGGTCAAGCTCTACGCCAGCAGCGGCGTGTCGGCGCGCACGGGCAACAATTTCGACGGGATCGGCATTGCCTGGCAATTCCGCTTTGGTGGTGGATTGTGATGTCGCGCGACGCAGCGAGCTCGTGGGGCACTATCCACAGACTGTCCCCGGGGCACGGAACACCTGACGGTTGATCGCCTTGGTCTGGTTGGCGACATTCGCACCGTCGTTGACCTGATACGTGAAGCTCCCATCGTTACCGCTAGTGAAGGTGAACGTCGCGGTTCCTACCGTTGTGCGCCCGACGAGGGTCGGATCGAACGGAACCGCGTTGAATGCGGGCCCATTCGTTCGCAGCAGTGCCCCCGTATACGTCTTGGGTGCCGTTTGCGTGGCTGTCGCCGAGTACCATACCGGATTGCGATTGGTGTCGTAGGTGAACCAGGTCGCGAAGATCGTCGATCCCTGGTGGATCAGATTGACACCCCACCCAGACTCCGTCCCGCCGGCCGCCCACCACAGATCCTGATAGTTGGTCGCCTTGGTCAGGTCCGGCTGCGCACCCCATGTGCAGGTCGGGACTGGCCCGAAGGTCTGCAGCACAATCGCTTTGGATTGGGAGGCGACGTTGGCCCCGTCGTTGACCGAGTACGCGAATGTTCCCGTAGTGCCGCTGGTGAAGGTAAGCGTGCCGGTGCCCACCACCGTTGCCGTGGAAGGAGGGACGAATGCGTTGAACGGTGCACCGTTGGTGCGGATCAGTTGACCGCTGTAAACACCCGCCGCGATCTTGTTCGCCGTCATCGTCAGCCACCAGGCTTTGCCGTTGACGTCGTAGGTGAACCATGTGGCGAAGATGACGTCGCCCTGATGCGCGAAGTTGATGCCCCAACCGGATTCAGATTGGGCCGGCGCGTGCCACCACAAGCCCTCGTAGCTGGACGAAGGCGGCGGCGCCGCGCTGTACTCGAACGCGCCGACGTCGCACCGTGCGCCCACCGCCCGTGGCTGGCCGCGCTGGTCGGTGTCGATGGTGACGCCGTTATTATCGGTACAACCGAAAACCGGATCGCCATGATCGATCGCGGTGCTACCGGGCAGAAGCGCGACCGTAAACGTCGGGCCGCCGTTGTCCTGCAGGGGGCCGAGGTCGGTGAAAAAGTTGAACGCTGCCACGCCGCTTCCAATGGTCAAATTGAGCGAGCATGCAGTCCCGAAAGCGCCCTCCCCGAAAAAGTTGCGTCCATAGAGGTTGATGGTCCCGATGCACTCGTCGTAGATCGGCGTATTGCCAACGTCGTTTCCCGCAACGATCGAGTTGCGTATGTTGAACGTCGCACTCGCGTTGTTGAAGACGCCACCCGCTGAGCCGCCGTCCCGGTCGATATCCGCGCTATTGAAGACGATACTCGTGTTGTAGACGTTGGCCGTGCCAAAGTTGTAGATGCCGCCACCATCGTTTGTTGCGTGATTCTGGCTTATGGTGCTGTTGATCACTACCAGGTTGCTCTGGTTCCTGATACCGCCGCCATTGACGGCGCCGTTGTCGGAAATCGTGCTGTTCCGCACAGTCAAATTGCCGTTGCTAAATATGCCACCCCCATCGCCGACCGAACTGTTGTGGCTGATGGTGCTATTAGTAACAACCGTGGGGCCGCCACTGAATATGCCACCTCCGCCGATATTCTGGGTGATCGTGCTATTGATCACGGCCAGAGTAGCAAGATTCGATATTCCACCCAGGGTGTTGAGCGAAATCACGGCGTCGCTCACCGTGAGCTGACCTTCATTTATGATTCCCGAGCCAAAGCCATTGCGAATGGCCACGCCCGAGATCGTTGCGGTACGTCCCGGATGCACATGGAACACGCGGTCGAGCTGGTTTCCGTCGATGATGGTGGTGGCCGCACCGGCACCCGTGATGGAAATGGTCGCAAGTGGACTACCACTGGGCGGCGCCGTCAGGTTCAGGTCGCCATTGGTGTCGTCGCCAAACGAAGCCGATGCCGGAATCTTCAGCAAGTAGACGCCGGGCGGCAGTACGATCGTCGCGCCCACTCCGCTGGATCGGTTCGCCTGCATCACCGCAGCGCGCAACGTGCAGGTGTTGGCAGTCGTGTGGCACGTGCCCGAAGCGGGATTGGTGTCGGGCAGATCGTCGGTGCTGTTGACGGTAAATGTCACGGCGAGTGCAGGGAAAGCGGCGAGCATTGTCGAAAGGACGAGTACCGCGGTCATGCACGCCGAGGCGCAAAGGATACGTCGCAATATTCTTGTCTCCCGTCTAGTTCCAGGTCATTCGGACTAGCTGGCCGAGTTCGCGGGGCATTGACCTGCGCCGGGAGAACCACCCGACGCCGTAGGGCCAGCGCCGCCGGGGGTGCCGCAACTCCTGCTGTGCGGGGATTCTAGGCTATGTTGACCGGGAGTGGCGATCCAGAAAGTCACAGTTCATTGGAACTGCGACTGCGGCGACTCCGCGATCGCTTCCGCTGACCAACGCCTGTTGATCCGCATGTACGCGTAGGCAAGCACCGCGCCGAATGCGCAATGCGAGACGATGCTCACCCAGTCGCGATGGTCCATGAACCAGGGTGAGAAGGCGTTGAAGCCGTAGAAATTGATGTAGTAGAGCGCGAGTCCGTAAAAGGCACCGACCAGCATGCCCAACGCGGCACCTACCGAAGGCATCACCAGCGCCAGAAACGTGCCGTAGACGATCGACAGCACAATGTGCAGGACGATCGCCACGACCGCGATTTGTGCGTCGAAGGTGTTTGCGGGCGACAGCGCACCCGGTCCGAGCACGATCGCTCCCATCATGCGCAGTGGCACCCAGGGCGAGACGCCGTGCAGCATCCATCCAAGGCCGATGTCGAGCGTCGCGAAGACGAGCGCGGCGGCAACGCTCGCCCACAGGGCGGCGCGCCAGCTGAACGATTCATAGGATTCCAGCCGTGCGCCTAGGTGGTATCGAGGGTTCAAGATGGGTCCTGTGTTGAATAGAGACTCGACCCAATGTATCGTCCTCGTAGGTAGCCTACAACGCGACTATTCACGCTGCCGGCTTGCAGAGCCGTCCACGTCTTCGCGCTTGACGAACCCAGGGTTTCCCCAGACCCTGCAAACATCGAATCTCGTCCCAAATTCCCATGACCTTCCTGCAACAGGCCACAATTTTCCTGCTGACGGCGGTCATCGTCGTCCCGCTTTTCCGGCGGTTGCAGCTGGGCGCCGTGCTCGGCTATCTCGCCGCGGGCGCGGTCATCGGCCCCTGGGGACTGGGGCTGATCGCGGACGCGGACGCGACGCTTAACTTCGCGGAAATCGGCGTCGTGCTCCTGCTTTTTCTCATTGGGCTGGAGCTGGAGCCCTCCCGCCTGTGGGCGCTGCGACACCCCGTGTTCGGGTTGGGTGGGGCGCAAGTCGCCTTGACGGGAATCGTGCTCACCGGCATCGCGATCTGGCTGCAACTCTCGTGGCAGGCAGCGATCGTTGTCGGGCTGGGGCTTGCCATGTCTTCCACGGCTATCGTGCTGGCATGGCTGGGTGAGCGCGGCCAGCTCAGCAGTCCTAGCGGGCGCGTAGCGTTCGCGATCCTGCTGTTCCAGGATGTTGCCGTGATTCCGCTCATCGCGCTGCTGCCGTTGCTCAGCCCGGACCGCACCGGCCACGCGAGCGGATGGATACTCGCGGCGAAGGGCGTCGCGGCGATCGTGTTTGTCGTCGCCGTCAGCCGACTCCTGGTCCGTCCTGTACTGAAGCTCGTCGCACGCTTCGGCGGGCGCGAAGTGTTTACCGCTGCCGCGTTGCTGGTCGTGATCGGGTCGGCGCTCACGATGGAGGCCATGGGCCTTTCCATGTCGCTGGGCGCCTTCCTCGCCGGCGTGCTGCTTGCCGACTCGGAATTCCGGCACGAGCTCGAGGCCGACGTCGAGCCCTTCAAGGGGCTCCTGCTCGGGCTTTTCTTCATGGCCGTGGGAATGAGTGCCAACCTCGCGCTATTCCTTTCGCATCCGTTCACCGTACTTGGCTTGGCACTTGGGTTGATGCTTCTAAAGTCGCTGCTGATGTACGGCGTGGCTCGGGTGTCGGGTAGCGGCAACGAAGAAGCGCAGCGCATTGCCGTGCTGATATCGCAAGGCGGCGAATTCGCCTTCGTACTCTTTGTCGCAGCGCAAACCGCAGCCATCCTTTCGGGCGACACCGCCGATTTTCTCGTGCTCGTGGTAACGGTCTCGATGCTGCTGGCACCGCTGTCGTTCATCGTGCACGAGCGGCTCCTCGAACGCTGGCTCGAGCGGACGAAGCCACCCGAATTCGATCTCATCGATGGTCCGGGCAATCCGGTGATCATCGCCGGCTATGGCCGTTATGGTCAGATCGTCTCGCGCGTCCTGCGCATGGCCGGGGTTTCCTTCACCGCGATCGAGGCAAGCTTCCAGCAGGTCGATTTCGTGCGCCGTTTCGGAGCCAAAGTGTACTACGGTGATGCGTCGCGTCTGGAATTGCTCGAGTCGGCGCGCGCACGCGATGCGAAGCTGTTCGTGCTGGCCATCGACGACGTCGAGGCATCGGTGAAAACCGCAGCCGTCGTCCGCAAGAATTTTCCCGATTTGCCCATCCTCGCGCGTGCGCGCAATCGTGTTCACTACTATCGCCTGCGCGACCTCGACATCGAGCCCGACGTCATCGAGCGGGAGTTCTTTCTGTCGAGCCTGGAAACGGCACGTCAGGCGTTGGAGTTGACCGGCATGGAACCGCTGCAGGCAGCTCGCGCCGTCGCCCTGTTCAAGGACCATGACGAGAAACTGATGGACGAGCAGTACGCGGTGCGCCAGGACGAAACGCAACTCATCCAGACAGCGGCGCAGGCAGCGGCGCAGTTGCAGGAAGTGTTCGAGGCCGATGTCAAGGAGGGCACGAGTGCGGCGCCCATGCGGGAACGGCGCGATGCATCAATTCCCTAGGCAACGCGTCGCCTGCGGCCTGACGACAACAAGCCAGCGTTAGAAGCTAGACTTAGCCTGTGCGCAAAATCACCAGTGCGGCGTTCTCGCGGCTGCTCGCATCTTCTCCCCTGCGGAACGCGTCGTTCCGTCTGTTCTACGTCGGCTCGATTGGCGCCGCGCTGGGCTATACCATGCAGGCCACGATCGCGGCATGGTTGATGGCCACGCTGACACCGTCGGCGCTCATGGTCGCGCTGGTGCAGACGGCGAGTACGGCGCCGACGCTCGTCTTCGGTCTGGTCGCCGGCGCGCTGGCGGACATCGTCGATCGCCGCCGGATCATCCTCGTCACGCAGGTCGTGCTAATCACGGCGGCGGTCATTCTCGGCGCGGCAACGATCGCCGGTGTCACCGGCCCCATCGCGCTCCTTGCGTGCACGTTCCTGTTCGGTGCGGGCTTCACGTTCTACCTGCCGGCTCAGCAGGCGAGTGTCAACGAGTTGGTCACTCGAGCCGACCTGCCGAGGGCAGTTGCGCTGAGCGCCGTCGCCTTCAACGTCGCACGTGCCATCGGGCCGGCGCTCGCGGGCGCGATTGCCGCGTGGAGCGGGTCCGGCGTGGCGTTCCTGGCCAGCGCGCTGTTTTTCGTTGCAATGATCGTCGCGCTGCGCCATTGGAAAAGTCGCGAACGTCCGCTACCCGGTGTGCCGGAACGTCTGCTGTCGGGTATCCAGAGCGGGCTGCGCTATGCCCGCCACTCGGTGGCCATGCGCTCGCTGATCATTCGCAACCTCAATTTCGCCGTGTGTGCGAGCGCCTTCTGGGCGTTGCTGCCCGTCATCGCGCGCGACCAGCTCGGGCTAGGCGCAGGCGGGTTCGGCCTGCTCTCCGCCGGATTCGGTACCGGCGCCGTCATCGGCGCACTGGCGATCCCGCGTCAGCTCCAAAGCCGCCCGTTGAACAAGGTCGTGACGTCGGGAGTCGTGCTTTGGACGCTGGCGATCGTTCTCGTCGCCGTCACTCATCTCACCGCCATCGCGATCGTGGGTGCCTGCTGCGCTGGCTTTGCCTGGGTCACCGTCTTCGCCAGCCTCTCGACGGGCACCCAGAGCGCCGCCCCAGCGTGGGTGCGCGCGCGTGCGGTGGCGATGAACATCGTTGCCGTGCAGGCGAGCCTGGCCATCGGCAGCGCATTGTGGGGCGCATTGGCGTCCGCCGTTGGCACCAGCATCGCCCTGGGCACCTCCGCCGTCCTGATGGTCGTACTGCACTTCCTGAATCGCCGGGTGCGCGTCCAGATGGGTACCGAAGCCGATGTGACGCCCGGCGTGCAATTGCCCGACATGGCGATTGCGTTCGAGCCCCTGCCGGACGATGGTCCGGTCCTGATTCAGGTCGAGTATCGCATCGATCCAGCCGATCGCAAGGATTTCCTGCGCGCGATTAATGCCGCCGAAAAGATACGCCGTCGCAACGGCGCCACCAGTTGGCGCGTCTTTCGCGATCTGGGCGAAGACGGGCGTTTTGTCGAGCGCTACATCCTCGCTTCGTGGGCGGAATATATCCGTCTGCGTTCGCGCATGACGATGGCGGAGCGGAATAAGCTCAATCACGTCGAGAAATTCCAGCGGCAGGATGTGCCGATACGGGTCTCGCGCCTGATTGGTGTCACCCCTTTCGATGCAGAAGTCGATGCACGCGCAACACCTTCGGAGCGAATTGCATGAAGAGATCGATGGGAGCAGGTATGCTCGCCCTGTGCGACGGACGCTGCGATGCCGTCGTTGCGCACCCGAGGCGGGATGCGTCGATTCCGCCTACAATCGGTCGAGGCGCCTGCTGACGGATAGCGCCTTCCGGGCGAGACACAGGTGAGATATGGGCATAAGACTGACGAGCGAAGAGATCCTGGAAAAAATTCGGCGAGCTTTTGCACCGTTTCACGTCGTCGCGGAATTGCAGGACTACCACCGCCAGATCGGGTTTCGTGTCTATGGCGAGAACGACGAGATCGTCGGGACTTACGAGGGGGCGCTGGTCGAAGAACTGCGCGACCCTGCGAATCTCAAGCAACTCATCATGGACACGCGCTCGGACATTCACAACAAGGACCGAAAGCTGAACCCTTGGTCTTTCGAGGCTTGACCTCGCCGTAGTCGCCTCCGCCTGGGACGACCTTGCACCAGAGTGGACCGGGCGTCGACACGGCACCCGGTTTAGGAATGCGAACCGTTGACCGGCTTCGCGCGAGCCGTTGTTGTTGGAACCTGCACCGTATTGGTTCCTTTCGGGGATTTTCGGTACTTCTCCTCACATAGGTTGGCCAAGCCGATAGAATGGCGGCCTTCGAACGGGCGCCAGGAGCTTCAGTGGAAATTGCAGGCAAGGTTGCGGTAATCACCGGTGCCGCGAGCGGCATCGGTCGTGCGGTGGCCATTCAGTTGGCGCGCCGCGATGTGCGCGCGATAGCGCTGGTGGACATGGGCGAGGGGATCGATGGCGTTGCCGCTGCCGTCAACGCCGGGGCCGGCCGGCAAGTGGCGTACGCGTACCGGGGTGATGCCACCGACGACGCTTTTCGCACCTCGGTTTTCGATTCGATCAGCAGCCAGTTCGATACCGTCGCGATGTGCGTGCCGGCGGCCGGCATCACGCGCGACGATCTGGCGGTCCGCGTCGACAAGATCACCGGCAAGGCACGCATCTACCCGGTGGAGCGCTTCAAGCAGGTCATCGACGTCAATCTCATTGCACCTGTCTACTGGGCCCTCGAGATGATCGGCCGCATCGCCGAAGGTCGCGCGGCACGCGGTCTCGGGCGTTGGCAACCGTCCGAAGGCATGCAAGGGGCGATCGTCTTCATCGGCTCCGTTTCTTCGCAGGGCAATCGCGGCCAGATCTCGTACGCGAGCACCAAAGCGGGACTCGAGGGGGCAGCCGCGACGATCATGAAGGAAGCCATCTTCCATGGCGTGCGGTGCGGGCTGATTCACCCGGGATTTACGGATACGCCCATGGTGCGTGCGATGGGTGACGAATACATCAACAAGCATATTTTGCCTTTTACGCAACTGGGACGGCTGATTCGCCCCGATGAGATCGCCGACGCCATCTGCTTCATGCTCGTCAACTCGGCGGTAAGCGGAGAGCTTTGGGCGGACGCGGGCTGGCATCCGCCCGCCTAGCGTGGCGTCGGCTATCGCGGTCGAACGATCGCGGGCGGAGATCGAGTAGCCATCAAGTCCACTGCGAACGGACGCGTGCCGCGGCATCGATCCGCAAGGCCGATTCATTGCTGTCCGTCGCCGATCCGTTTGCTTCGGCGCTGACGTCAGGCCACGCGGTAGCCTCGAAGAATTTCAGGATGCCGTTCGGTATGAATCTGCTCAGCGACGCGTAGACGTGCCGGTCGCCGAATCTTGACTGCTGGTGGACGTAGAAGCGCTGTGGGACGACCAGGTGGAGGTGCTGCTTCGCGCGCGTCATCGCAACGTAGAGCAACCGCCGCTCCTCTTCGATCTCCGCGGTGGAACTCGTCCCCATGTCCGATGGAATGCAGCCGTCGACGACATTGAGGATGTGCACCACCTTCCATTCCTGGCCCTTGGCGGAGTGGATGGTGGAGAGGATCAGATAGTCGTCATCCCGTGTCGAGACGCCAGCTTCGTCGCTCGTCGCCGCGGGCGGATCGAGGGTTACTTCGGCGAGGAATTGCTCGCGCGATGCGTAGGTCGAGGCGATCTGCTGCAGTTGCAGGAGATCCGTCTGGCGCACGAACGCGTCTTCGTAGAGGCGTTGCAGAAGGGGCTCGTACCATTTGCCGACAACTTCCATCTCGGCCGGCCACGTCGACCGCGTCTTCTGGAGCGTGTCGAACAAGGCGACGAACGAGTTCCAATCGTCCCTTGCTGCAGCTGGAGGCGTGAAGGCGCGCATCGCCATAAGCGGTGTGGCCGAAATCTCCATGGCATCGAGAAGCCGGGCCGCAGTCCCCGGTCCGACGCCTGGTAGCAGCTTGACAGCGCGGAACCCGGACAGGCGGCTGCGTGGGTTCTGCGCCCAGCGCAGGACGCTCAGCACGTCCTTGATGTGCGCGGCTTCGAGAAATTTCAGGCCGCCGTATTTCACGAACGGGATGCCGCGACGGGTCAATTCGAGCTCGAGTTGCGCGCTATGGCTCGAGCTGCGAAAAAGTATCGCCTGTGACTTCAACGCGATTCCGCTTTCCCGATAGGCGAGGGTCTGCTCCGCTGCATATTGCGCTTGCGCGGCTTCGTCGCGTACCGCAACGAGCGTCGGTCTGTCCGATGAAGTGCGGTCTGTCCACAGATGCTTGCTGTACCGTTCGACCGCCAGGTCGATGACCGCATTCGAGGCATCCAAAATCGGTTGCGTCGAACGATAGTTGCGATCGAGAACGACGACGCGGGCGTGCGGCACGAATTGCCCGGGGAATTCGAGAATGTTGCGTACCGTCGCGGCGCGAAACGAGTAGATCGCCTGCGCGTCGTCGCCAACGACCGTCAATCCCCGCCCGTCCGGCTTCAGGCTCTTCAGTATCGATGCCTGCAGGCGGTTGGTGTCCTGATATTCGTCGACGAGTATATGATCGAAGCGATCGCCAACCTCCGTGGCCAAGTCCGGTTCAGCAACCATGATCGACCAGTAGAGCAGCAGGTCGTCGTAGTCGAGCACGTTTTGCGCCTGTTTTGCCGCGACATAGGCGTCGAACAGCCGCTTGAGCTCGGACTCCCATTGCACGAAGCGAGGGAACGTGTCGATCAGCGCATCGCGTAACGACGCTCCGCTGTTGACCACACGCGAATAGATGGCAAGACACGTCGCTTTGGTGGGAAAGCGGGTCTTGCTCTCGGAAAATCCAAGCGCGTGCCGGGCCAGCGCCAGGAGATCCTCGGAATCTTCACGGTCGTGGATCGTGAACGAATCCTGCAGCCCGATGCGGCCGGCGTAGTGGCGAAGCAGGCGTGCGCCGACGCTATGGAAAGTGCCGGACCAGGGCAGGGCCGGAGGCCTCGCCAGGCCCCGATCGCCCAGCACCCGGCTGACGATCTGCCCCGAGCGCCGCTCGAGCTCCGCGGCCGCCCTTCTGGAGAACGTGAGCAGAAGGATGCGCTGCGGGTCCGCGCCATTGGCGAGCAGGTGTGCAACGCGAAAAGCGAGTGCGTTCGTCTTGCCGGAGCCGGCGCCGGCGATGATAAGGAGGGCGCCAGCACCGTCCGGTACAGGCGTCCCGATGCCGTGCTCGACCGCGAGTCGCTGTTCGGCGTTCAGCGGGGCGAGGTAGTCGTGCCCGATTGGGCCGGGGCCCGCCCGCCGTTGGGGATGGAACTCGTTGCTTGCAACCACCTCTTCGAGCATGGGGTCCCCATGAAACCTGTCGTCGAACGAACGTTCGACGCGAGAATAGCACACCGAGCACATTGAATGGCGAGCTTGCGTCGGCGGTTTGCGCCCTCATACTTATGCAACATGGACACTGCTGCGAACAATGCATCGGAAGGTGCCGCCCGGGATGGTTCGCGGTCGGCCGATTCATTGCGGATCGTCTGTCCGGATTGCGACACGACCAACCGCGTGCCGAGTTCGCGACTGGGCGACGCCCCGACGTGCGGTCACTGCAAACGTCCGCTCCTCCCCGGCCGCCCGATCGAGTTGACCAAGGCCAACTTCGCCCGGCAACTGGCGAGCGACCTCCCGTTGGTGGTCGACTTTTGGGCGCCTTGGTGCGGCCCCTGCCTCGCGATGGCGCCGGCATTCGAACAGGCGGCGGCGCGCGTCGCGCCGCAGCTGCGACTGGCAAAACTCGATACCGAGGCGGTGCCGGAAATCGCGGGTCGCTTCGGCATCCGCAGCATCCCGACGCTCGTCGCGTTCAGGGATGGGCGCGAAATTGCACGGCAATCGGGGGCGCTCGGCCTGCCCCAGCTACTGCAATGGATGGAACGTAATGCCTCGCGGGCCTGACCTCGGCGACTGGATGTGGGCGCAGGCCTGGGACGCCATCGCGCAGGCGGAGCGGATGCATCGGCAGTTCTTCCGGCTCGCGGCCGAGACGCGTGGCCGGGCGTCGTGGGAGCCGCCCGTCGATATTTTCGAGGACGAGCACGAAGTCCTCGTCGTGGTGGCGATGCCGGGAGTTTCAGCGGATCGGCTGGAGATCACCAGCGAACCGGGTACGGTGGTGGTACGGGGCGAACGGGTGTTGCCCTTCGCCAACGCGCGCCCCAGCGTTCGGCAGCTCGAGATCCCGTACGGCTATTTCGAGCGGCGCATTCCGCTGGCAGGCGTGCGATTCGAAGGGGGCACGCACCAATTGAAGGATGGGTGCCTACTGTTGCGCTTGCGCAAGATTGAATAGGGCGACATGAACCAGGAAACGACTGCACAGGATTCGCCGGTCTCCGCCGACAGCGGTGCTCGCATCGGCACGCCGGTACCGGAGAGCGCGCAGAAACAGGAGGGCACGACGCGGCCGATCCCGGAGGATGCGTTGATCATCGTGCCGGTGCGCAACCTCGTGCTGTTTCCGGGACTCGTCGTGCCGCTCGGAATGGGACGCGAGCGTTCGGTCGCGGCGGTACAGGAGGCAGTGCGCCTGCAACGTCCGATCGGCGTGCTGCTACAGAACAAGCCCGACGCGGAAAACCCTGGTCCGGATGATCTGCATTGGGTCGGCACGACCGCGAACGTACTGCGCTACGTCACGACGCCTGACGGTGCGCATCATGCGATTTGCAGCGGGACCAAGCGTTTCCGGGTGCTCCAGTTTCTCGAAGGCTATCCGTTCGCGGTCGCGCAGGTGCAGTTCATCGAGGATCCCGAGCAGGTCGACGCGGACATCGAGGGGCGTGCCCACAGCGTCAAGGAGCGCGCCAGCGAAATTCTGAAGCTGCTGCCACAGGTTCCTGAGGAAATGCTTTCCACATTGCAGGCGGTGGAGGGCCCGGGTCGGCTCGCCGACCTCATCGCTGGCCTCATGGATGTCAGTGTCGAGGAGAAGCAGGCGCTGCTGGAGACCTTCGACCTCAAGGCGCGGCTCGACAAGTTGCTGGACCTGCTTTCGCATCGCATCGAGGTGCTGAAAGTATCGCGCGAGATCGATGAGCGCACCCGGGAATCGATCGGGGACGCCAATCGCAAGCACGTCTTGCGCGAGCAGATGCGCGCCATCCAGAAGGAACTCGGCGAAGGCGACGAGGGCGCCGCCGAGGTGGCCGAGCTCGACCGCACGATCACCGAGGCGAAGATGCCTGAGGAGATCGAAAAGCATGCGCGCAAAGAGTTGAAGCGTCTCGAGCGCACCCCGGAAGGCGCAGGCGAGTACTCGATGATCCGGACCTACCTCGAATGGCTGATCGAATTGCCTTGGGCCGCGGACCCGGAAACACCGATCGACATCGCGGAGG
Source organism: uncultured beta proteobacterium (assembly GCA_963726935.1). Lineage (GTDB taxonomy): Bacteria > Pseudomonadota > Gammaproteobacteria > Burkholderiales > Casimicrobiaceae > PALSA-1003. The sequence continues at coordinate 19,372 of CAVSEH010000016.1, read as the reverse complement.
CTCGCCGCATTCTCGATCAGGACCATTACGGGCTCGAAAAGATCAAGCGCCGCATTCTCGAGTATCTGGCGGTCCGCAAGCTGAACCCGACGGGCAAGAGTCCGATCCTGTGCTTCGTCGGCCCACCGGGTGTCGGCAAGACCTCGCTCGGCCAAAGCATCGCCAAGGCGACCGGGCGCAAGTTCGCGCGGGTGAGCCTGGGCGGCGTCCACGACGAAGCGGAGATCCGCGGCCACCGGCGCACGTACATCGGCGCGTTGCCCGGCAACATCATCCAGAGCCTGCGCAAGGTGGAAACAAGGAATTGCGTCCTGATGCTCGACGAGGTCGACAAGCTCGGTGCCGGCGGCTTTCACGGTGACCCGTCATCGGCCCTGCTCGAAGTGCTCGATCCGGAACAGAACTCGACGTTCCGCGACAACTATCTCGCGGTGCCGTTCGACCTGTCCGGGGTGATGTTCATCTGCACCGCGAACGTGCTCGACACGATTCCCGGGCCGCTGCGCGACCGCATGGAGGTCATTCAGCTACCGGGCTACACGGCGCAGGAGAAGCTGCAGATCGCGCGACGCTATCTGGTCGCGCGTCAACTCGCCGCCACGGGGCTCACGGCCGAGCAATGCGAGATCAGCGACGAAGCGCTGCTGGCCATCATCAACGATTACACCCGTGAAGCGGGCGTACGCAATCTGGAGCGCGAGATCGGCAACGTCTGTCGCCATACCGCGATGCGTGTTGCCGAAGGCAGCGCCCAACGCGTACAGATCGGTGTCGACGAACTGCCCACCATCCTTGGTCCGCGCCGATTCGAGGCGGAAGTGGCGATGGCGAGCGGCATTCCCGGCGTCGCGACAGGCCTCGCGTGGACGCCGGTGGGTGGCGACATCCTCTTCGTCGAGGCGGCTCGCATGCCAGGCGCAGGCAAGCTCATCCTGACGGGACAGCTCGGCGACGTGATGAAGGAAAGCGCACAGGCCGCGCTGTCGCTGGTCAAGGCGCGCTCACAGCAATTCGGCATTGCGCCCGAAACGATCGAGAAGTCGGACATCCACGTACACGTGCCCGCCGGCGCCACGCCGAAGGACGGCCCCAGCGCGGGTGTCGCGATGTTCGTTGCGCTCACGTCGTTGCTGACCGGCCGGCCGGTACGCAGCGATCTCGCGATGACGGGAGAGATTTCCCTGCGCGGGCTGGTGCTCCCGATCGGCGGCGTGAAGGAAAAAGTGCTCGCCGCGCTGCGTGCGGGCATTACCACGGTGATGCTGCCCGGGCGAAATCGCCGGGATCTCGAGGAAATCCCCGCGGACGCCCGCGATCAGCTGACCTTCGTCTGGATCGACAACGTCGACGAGGCCATCACCGCGGCGCTCGAACCCATCGCGGTAGCGACGGCCTGAGGCTGGCGACTGCCGACTCAGGCAGAATACCGCCAAACTGCGGTAAGCTTGATGCGTCGCGTGTTGGCTGCGCCACCGGCGGTAGAGATAAGTCCGTACCCAGGAGGTTCCCATGAAACCCATCCGCATAGCCTGCATCGCCGCGCTCGCTGCCTTAGGTCTCGCCGCGTCCGCCGTCGCCCAGGACAACAAGCTGCGTCTCATCACGTGGGCCGACTACGTTCCGGCCGACGTCGTCGCACAGTTCAAGAAGGAAACGGGCATCGACGTGGAGATCACCCTTTCGAACAACGAGGAGATGATCTCCAAGCTGCGCGCCACCGGCGGCGCCGGGTTCGACCTTGCGCAGCCGTCACAGGACCGTGTCGTCGGGCCGCAGCAGGAATTCGGGATCTACAAGCCGATGGACATGACCAAGATCAAGACCGAACTCTTCATTCCGTCGATGCTGGAGGCGACGAAAAAGAACACGACGCTGAAGGGACAGGTCTACGGACTGCCGCACATCTGGGGCACCGACGGCCTCGTCGTGAACACCAAGCTGGCGAAGATGACCGACTACCCGGACCTGTGCAAGGCCGAGTTCAAGGGCAAGACCAGCGTTCGCCTCAAGCGGCCGACGTTACTCGCGTTCGCGTTCGCCAGTGGCAAGGATCCGTTCGCGCTGTACAACGATCCAAAGGCTTACGCCGCGTTGATGGACGACGTCGGCAAGACGCTCACAGCGTGCAAGGGCAACATCAAGTTCTTCTGGGACAACAAGGATCAGTTGCTCAATGGCATGCGTGCCGGCGAAATCGTCGGTGCGATGATGTGGGACACCGGTGGCTGGAAGCTCAACAGCGAGAATCCGGAGATCCAGTACATCGCCCCCAAATCGGGTGCGCTCGGCTGGATCGATACGTTCGCGCTGCCTGCGAAGGGGCGCAACGATGCGGCCGCGTATGCGTGGATCAACTTCAACATGCGGCCCGAGATCGCCGCGAAAGTGGCAGCGTCGGCCGGCAATTTCACCGGTTCCAAGGGTGCTGACCAGTTGATGGACGCAAAACTCAAGGCGCAGTTCGCCAAGAGCTTCCCCGAGGAAGCGCTGAAGAACGTCAAGTGGTACCCGGCGGTGCCTCCCGGCATCGAAGATATCGAGGGCAAGGTGCTCGATCGCATCAAGGCAGCGGGCTGATGAACGGCCCCCACGCTCACTTCGTTCGCTGCCCCCAGAGGGGGCGCAACAGTGCCCTTCGGGCGGCCGAGCGGGCACTGATGAACGGCCCCCACGCTCACTTCGTTCGCTGCCCCCAGAGGGGGCGCACAGTGTCCTTCGGGTGGCCGAGCGGGCACTAAGCGGGCGCTCATCACGGAAACGCTTGAGTGGACGACGGCGTGCGCGAGCGCGCCGTCGCCGTTTCAATGACAGCGTCCGCCATTCCGATGCAGCAGGATCTCGAGGTCGACCGCGTCACCAAACGGTACGGCACGCATACTGCTGTCGACGCGCTGTCGCTGGCAGTGGCGCATGGCAGTTTTTTCTCGATCCTGGGCCCGTCGGGCTGCGGCAAGACGACCCTGTTGCGCATGATCGCCGGATTTCTCGCGCCCGACGATGGCGATATCCGCATCGGCGGACAGTCGATGCGCGGCGTGCTGCCGAACCGGCGACCGGTCAACATGGTGTTCCAGCAGCTCGCATTGTTTCCCATGATGACCGTGGGCGAGAACGTCGGTTACGGACTTGCGCGCCGGGGTGTCGTCCGTACTGAGATTGCGAGTCGGGTCGACAGGATGCTCAAGCGCGTCGGCCTTCCCGGCGCGCAGGACAAGCGCGTCGACCAGCTCTCCGGCGGACAAAAGCAGCGCGTCGCAATTGCCCGCAGCCTGGTGCTCGAGCCGACGTTGCTCCTGCTCGACGAACCGCTGGGCGCTCTCGATCTCAAGCTGCGCGAGCACATGAAGATCGAACTGAAGCAGCTGCAGGCCGACTTCGGCACGACCTTCGTCTACATCACGCACGACCAGTCGGAAGCGCTCGTGTTGTCCGACCGCGTCGCGGTCATGAATGCCGGGCGCTTCGAGCAGGTCGGCACGCCGCAAGAACTCTACTACCATCCGCGCAGCCCGTTTGTCGCGGGCTTCGTCGGCGCCAACAATCGCGTTGCCGGGCGCGCCACCCGAGTCGACGGCGAAATTGTCGAATTGACCACCGCCAACGGGCTCATGATCCGTGCGCGGAAGAGCGGGGCGATCGCTGCGGGCGACGCCGTCGAGGCGTTCGTGCGGCCGGAAGCGGTCGATCTGGCACGCGACGTGACGGAATTGCCACCGGCGGCGCAGTGCTTCCGGGGCGGGGTCGAGAGCTTGTTGTTCGACGGCGCCAACTCCGCAGTGCTCGTTCGCGAGCAGACTGCGGGTGCCGAGATCCGGATCGCGCTTCCGCAAACGGGACGCTTCGCCGACCTCGAAGTGGGCGGCAAAATTGCCTTTGGCTTCGACCCGGAGCATGCGATCTGTTTTCGCGCGAGTGACCATTGTGGCTGAGTCCGCGGTCGGTCTCGGGGTTTCGCGTGCGCGGCTCGCATTGCTGCTTTTGCTGGCGCCGGCGCTCCTCTGGCTGGTCGGCCTCATCGTTCTGCCCCATCTCGAACTCGCGATCCTTTCGTTGCGGGCGCGCGTCGCTCCCAGGGTCTACGAGTTCAGCCTCGACCAGTACCGGACGTTCTTCGACGAACCCCTCTATTGGCACACCTTCGTACGCACGGCGGTGATGTCGATCGTCGCTACCGCGTGCACGTTGTTGATCGCATTTCCCGCCGCCTGGTACATCGCCAAGATCGCGCGCGGCCGTGCGAAGTCCGTCCTGTTCGTACTGTGCCTCATTCCATTCTGGGTGAGCGAGACGGTGCGCACGTTAGGCTGGATGATCCTGTTGCGCGAGTCGGGGGTGCTGCCGCGCTTGCTCGTCGACTTCGGCATCACGGCGGCGCCGGTCGAAATGCTCTATCACGACGCGACGATCCTGGTCGGGCTCGTCTACACTTCGTTGCTGTTCATGGTCGTCCCGCTGGTTTCAGCGCTCGAGAGCCTCGACGATTCGCTGATCGAGGCTGCGTACGACCTCGGTGGCGACAGCTGGTCGATCCTGAGGCAAATCATCGTGCCGCACGCTGCACCCGGCATCGCGGCGGGTTCGATCGTCGTGTTCATGCTGACGCTGGGCAACTACCTGACGCCGACGTTGCTCGGCGGCAAGAACTCGCTCTGGTTCACCGAACAGATCTACACGCAGTTCATCACGCGCTTCAATTGGGAGCAGGGCGCAGCCTTTGGCTTCCTCCTGCTTGTGCTGTCGACGGCGATCGTCTGGCTCGGGCTGACAATCACCGGTCAGCGCTTCGGCGACGTGATGAGGCGCACGTGATACCGTCGCTGCCACGCTCCACGCCGTCACGATATGCCTTCGGCGGTTACGTCGTGGCGTTCTTCGTATTCCTGTTCGTGCCGCTCATCGTCGTGGCAGTTTTCGCGTTCAACAATGCGAACTATCCGGCGCCGCCGTGGCGGGGCTTCACGCTGGATTGGTTCCTGGGCGGCGCGGGTGGGCGCACCGGACTTTTCGCTGACGGGCCACTATTGAAAAGCGTCGGTACCAGCGTGATCGTCGCGCTATGGGTGACGCTCCTGTCCGTCGTGGTCGGCACGGTGAATGCGTTCCTGCTCGAGCGCGCACGCTTTCGTGGCAAGTCGGCCCTGTCGCTGCTCATGCTGGCGCCGCTCGTGATCCCGGGCGTGATCCTGGGCATTTCGATCCTGGCGTTCGCGAGCCGCCTGGCGCAATTCGCCGACGACGCATGGGGCCTGGAACTGGATTTCCTGCGCCCCGGTTTGCCGCTCGTGGTCGTCGGACAGTTCTCATACATTGTCTCGATCGCGACGCTGACCATTGCGGCGAGATTGAAACGCTTCGATGTCACGCTCGAAGAGGCCGCCTTCAACCTGGGCGCCTCGCGCGTGGCGGTGCTATGGACGGTGACGCTGCCCTACCTCAAGCCGGCGCTGATCGGCGCTGCGGCGATCTCGTTCCTGATGTCATTCGAGAATTTCAACACCACGCTGATGCTGGTCGGCTCCGATCCACCGCTCACCGTCATGATGTACGGCCGCATGCGCGAGGGTGCGAGTCCGGTACTCAACGCGGTCAGCCTTTTTCTGATGGTGGCCTCGGCGATGGTCGCGCTTGTCTTGCTAAAGCGGTCCACGCGAGGACCGTGTTCCTGAAAGAGCGCACATCCTCGGCTGCGTATCCTAGCCTGTCCAGCGCAGCGTCGCTGGCAGGGGCATCGATGCAACAATCGCTCAGACATGTTCCGGCCGTACTCCGCTCTGGCGTTCACCGGCTGACACGGTGTCGCTCAAGCAGTTCTACGCACGAGCCGACGCGACCGCGCAAATCGACGTCGATCCCATCGGCGGGTTCATGCTGCTGTATTGGGTCGATAGCGGGCGTCGTTTGCCACGGCGCCCCGGGCTGAGCGGACAGCCCGGCCCCGCGGCAATTACCGTCGCGCAGACCGCGGCATTGCAGGACGCGCTCGACGGTGCATTCATCACCCCAGCGCGTTTGGCCGACTATCAGACTATTCCCTACACCGTGACCGACTATCGGAAATCGGGCGTTGCCGGCGATCACTTTTTCCAGTTCGACAATCTCGTCTGGCGGCTGCGCAGCAATGGGCAGGGGTTTCGAGACACCGGCGACCACCACTATTCCGTGCCGCAGGTGATCGACGTCGACAAGGCACCCACGACCCTCACGCCGATGTATGCGTGGCGGCGCTCTGATTGCGACGTGAACCAGTTCCTGATGGTCCCCAGCGACGTGCTCCAGGAGTCGGGGCAACATCCGACACAATGCCGCACCAAGGCGGCTCCTTCCACGGGTGCATTGACCGAGGCAGCCCTATTTGCATACTGCGTCAAGAAATTGCCGGAAGGGACGCGCTACCGCACCTATTGAGCGGTCCGGGGCTCAGAATTCCTTGTGGGCCTGGACGTCCCACTTCAGCGTGACGGGTGTATCGGGCTGGCCGTTCGGTTTTTTCGGCACGTACTCGTAGATCACCTTCGCGAAATTGAAGGCAACGCTTTCCGTCGGCGTTGCTGCACCGCCGGCTTCGAAGTCGCTCAGGTTGGAGACAAGTACATCCTGCAGCGTGATGGTGAGGAAATTGACCTTGCCCGCGCCAGGGCGGCGCTGTGTCAGCACGACGTCCTTGATGTGCTTCACCGTCAGACAGGCCCTGAGCAGGTTGGGGGACGCCCTGTCGACTTGCTTGCCCACGACGAGATTGGCTATCTTGGGAATGCCACCGACGACGCCGCTGCTCCCGGACGATATGAATGACTCGGATACACCCCAGTTCCACGACACTATTTCGATCTCGTTGGGATGATTGACGTCGGTTGCTTCGCCTTTGATGCCGTCGACTTTCAGGAAGATATCGTTCGCCATGTTCGACCTTTCGCTCCGGGATACTGGGAAGATGCCCATTTGCCTATTTGTTCCGGCGTCGTGCATTGTGGCATGCGCGACAGCCGCGGCCATCCCGGTTGCGTCGCTGCCGCGCTTTTGCCTCGCCGGGCACTCGCGTGCTAACGTTTCGGCGCATGCCCCGCCTGGCGACGAAAAGCAACCCGCCGGGGATGGCATTCGTCAGTTGCAAACGAGGAGTCGCGCCGATGTATCCGAAGCAAGCCTGGTACGTCGCCTGCATGCCGCAGGAGATCGATGACAAGCCGCTCGGCCGCAAGATCTGTGGCGAGTCGATCGTCTTCTATCGCGGCGTCGAGGGCAAAGTTGCCGCGCTCGAGGACTTCTGCCCACACCGCGGCGCGCCGCTCTCGCTGGGTTCGGTCGTCGAGGGCAATCTGGTGTGCGGATATCACGGACTGACGATGGGCTGCGACGGCAAGACCGTCGCCATGCCCGGCCAGCGCGTACGCGGTTTCCCGCCCATCCGGACCTATCCCGTCATCGAACGCTACGGCTTCGTCTGGGTGTGGCCGGGCGATCCTGCACTGGCCGATGCCGCCAAACTGCATCACCTCGAGTGGGCCGAGAGTCCCGAATGGGCGTACGGCGGTGGCCTCTATCACGTCAATTGCGAATACCGCCTGATGATCGACAACCTGATGGACCTGACGCACGAAACCTACGTGCATGCGACGAGCATCGGTCAAAAGGAGATCGACGAAACGCCGACCAAGACAGTGACCGAGGGGGATGTCGTCACCACCAGCCGCCACATGGAGGGCATCATGGCGCCGCCTTTCTGGCGGATGGCGCTGCGTGGCAACAACCTTGCCGACGACGTTCCGGTGGACCGCTGGCAGATCTGTCGCTTCACGCCACCAAGCCACGTGCTGATCGAGGTCGGCGTCGCCCACGCCGGCAATGGCGGCTATCACGCTGATCCGAAGTTCAAGGCGTCCAGCATCGTGGTCGACTTCATCACGCCCGAGACCGACACCTCGATCTGGTACTTCTGGGGCATGGCGCGCAACTTCAATCCACACGACAAGGCGCTCACCGCGAGCATCCGTGAGGGCCAGGCCAAGATTTTCAGCGAAGATCTGCAGATCCTGGAATCGCAACAGCGCAACATCCTCGCCCATCCCGAACGACAGTTGCTCAAGCTCAACATCGATTCGGGCGGGGTGCAGTCGCGGAAAGTGATCGAGCGCATCCTGGCGCAGGAGCAGTCGCCTATCCCGGCTACCGCTTCCGCCTGAAGCCCTTGCACCGAGCGCGACCGCCAACGCTCCCCGGCATCGACCACGATGAACGTTTCCGATCTTCGCGTGCGCGTCGTCCGCAAGACGACGGAGGCATTCGACATCTCGACTTTCGAACTCGTCAATGTCGACGATCGCCCGTTACCTGCCTTCTCCGCGGGCTCGCACATCGACGTGCACCTGCCGAATGGGCTGACTCGCCAGTATTCGCTCTGCAACGATCCCAGCGAGGGCCACCGCTACCTCATCGGCGTGCTGCGAGACGCTGTCTCGCGCGGCGGCTCGCAGGCGATGCACGAGCTGGTGAAGGAAGGCGACGTGCTGCACATCAGCGCGCCAAGGAATCACTTTCCGCTCGCCCACGAAGCGACGCACAGCGCGTTAGTGGCGGGGGGCATCGGCGTCACGCCGATTCTGTGCATGGCCGAACGGCTGGCCGTCACCGGTGCGTCGTTCGAGATGCACTACTGCACGCGCTCCCCCGAGCGGACGGCCTTTCGTGAGCGGATCGCCCAGTCGGCGTTTGCGACAAAGGTGCACTTTCATTTCGACGACGGCGCGGATAGCCAGAAGCTGCAGCTCGATACCCTGCTGAAACCGATGCGTCCGGGAGTGCATCTCTACGTTTGCGGGCCGACCGGCTTCATGGACTGGGTCCTCGAAACCGCCCGTGCGGCAGGGTGGCCGGCGCAGCGGCTGCACTACGAGTTCTTCGGCGCCGAAGTAGTCAAGTCGGAGGATGACGCGAGCTTCGAGGTGAAACTCGCCAGCTCGGGAAGGGTGATCCTTGTGCCGAAGGATCAGACGGTGGTGCAGGCGCTCGCTGCGGCGGGTGTCGAAATCGCGACCTCATGCGAGCAGGGTGTATGCGGCACTTGCCTCACCCGCGTGCTCGAGGGCGAACCCGACCACAAGGACATGTATCTCACGCCCGAGGAACAGGCGGCGAACGACCAGTTCACTCCCTGTTGTTCCCGCTCGCATTCGCCGCTGCTGGTGCTCGACCTGTAGCAACGCATGGCGCCAGAGGTGCCGCGCTATACTTTCGCGATGAATGCAGACTGGGAACAACGGGTCGCCGATCTTTGGACGGGGATCGACGACCACGATGCCGGCGACTTCGTCGCCCACATCGACAAGCTGGTCGCGGAGCTGCCGCCGGGTAGCGCGCTCGGATACTTCGAACGCGGCGCGGCGCAAGATTCCACCGGCCACCCGGAACGGGCCGTCGAGCTGTACCGAGCCGCACTCGATGCCGGCTTGACCGGCCTGCGTCGCCGGCGTGCCGTCATCCAGATGGCCAGCTCGCTGCGCAATATGGGCGACGCCGAGGAAGCGGCTGCTCTGCTGACGGCCGAACTCCATGCGACCAGCGATGAGCTGGATGGCGCGGTCGGGGCATTTCTGGCGCTGGCCCTCGCGGATCTCGGCCGCGAGCGGGAAGCCGTCGCGATCAGCCTCACCGCGTTGTCGCGCTACCTGCCTCGATACAATCGATCTCTCGCTCGCTACGCCCAGCATCTCGTCGTCGGCTCGCGCGATCCGTGACGCTGCGACAAAGGCTGCGGGCCAGCCCAGCGCGGCCGTCGTCAAGCAACCGGTACGTCGATGTCGAGTAGGGGAGCATACTGCTGCGCCCCGAAAATGTCCGGATCACCGGGACTTCCGCTCGGCTGCATACGATATATGGTGAACTTGATCGCATTGGCCGGATCGAACTCGACGAAATCCGCGATGCGCTCCGGCACGATGCCATACAGCTTGGCGATGGTCTCTCGTGTCACCACGCGCGCCTGCTTGACCCGCTGATAGACACGGGCATCGGCAAAGATGATGTCGAACGTGATCAGATCGACGCCGGCATTCTTGCTGCGGACAGTCTTGGCGAGTTCCGATAGTTTTTGCGTCTTCATCGCGCGACTCATGAACCCGCAGTCGTCACATGCGTCGGAAATAATTCGAGCGGATCCCCGCAGCGAAGTGTGTGATTGACGGTCCACCGGTAGCCGGGACTGGCCCGGAGGACCTCGTCCAGCGCGAACGCGACCGAACCTGCCGAACCCTTCACCTCGGGCAGTCGCGCATAGAACATCTGGCGCGTGCCGATCATGCAGACTTCCTCGGCCATGGCCGCGGTCGGCGCGACGCCCTGTACGAGGATGCACAACTCGTGTCCCGGGCGATCTCTCAGCGGTTCGAGGTCGCCCATGACACCGTTGCGACCGTACACGATGTAGTGCAACTCGTAGCCGGTTTCGCCGAATCGCTCGCGAACCTGTTGCCGCGCCCAGCCGATCACCTCGTCGACGTGGGCGATCGTGTACGGGTCGCGGATGCCGACGAGACCGACGTAGCGCTCGCCGACTTTTCCGGCGCCTTCGAGCTTGACGCGGAATTCCGGCGCTGGCAGGAACTGCGCTCCGGTAACGCGAGTCGTCTTCGCGTCGACCTGCTCGTAGCGGCATGCCGACATGTCGAGCGTGCCACCGGCCACGTGCTCGAAGTACGGATTGGATCGCTCGTACATGGCGTGTCCGGCGACAGAGGCGACGGTGCAACGCTGCTCCGGATGCATGGCCGTGACCTGCACGGCATCCGCGCTCACCTCGCCGAGCACCGTCTCCTTGCCTCCGTACGGCTCGGCGCAGAACGACGCGCATTCCAGCACCTTGCCGAGATAGTACGCCTGCGCCTGCGGGAAAGCCGTGGTGGATCGCGGGCGCGGCGAACACGCAGCTGTCGCTGCTGCGGCCGCCGATGATCACGTCCGCTCCCCGTTGCAGCAGGTCGATGAACGGATGGACGCCGGCCATCGCCACGATCCGTTCAGTCGCGTCGAGTTCGGACTCGGTGAGCGTGCGATGCCCTTCGAGTCCCTGCACGATTTCTCCGGCGCGCATCCGTCGCCGCAGCAATTCCTTGTCCACTTCGGAATAGAAATAGCCGATGCGGAACCGTTTCAATCCATGCTTCGCGGCGAGGTCCTTGATGATCTGCACGTAAAGGTCGACGCGGCTGTTCGACCCGGTGTCGCCGCTGGAACCGATGATCATCGGCACGCCAAGCTGACGCGACGCCAGCAGCATGTGCTCGAGGTCCTGGGTCTGCCAACCGAGCGGGCTGGTCGACGTGTCCGTGCCGAGCGGCACCGGGCCGACGTCGTCGCTGCCCGAGTCGGCGGCAACGTAATCCGGTGCGGCGGCCACGCCAAGCCTGAAACTCTCGACGCGTAGCGGCGCAAATCCGAGATGCCCGTTGGGGCAGATGATGCGAAGAGAACGCATGCGAGTGCTGATGTGCGTCGACCGGCAGATGATAACAGCGCCACGGCGTGCATCGATCGCCCTGGGGTCCACGTAGACTAAAGTGCGCTGGACGGCTAGCATTTTGACGCTGTGACACTTTCGCGGAGGCAGTGATGCGACGGCGGCTATTCCTGATCGTGTGGGGCATGACGACGTTGGCGGGCATGTCCTCGATCGCCGCGGCACAGGCGCCGATGCCGAAGCAGATCAGGATCGTCGTGCCGTTCTCGCCGGGCGGCAGCAACGACGTCATTGCCCGCGCGCTTGCGGCGCCTCTCGGGCATCGCCTCGACATTCCCGTCATCGTCGAGAACAAGGCCGGGGCGGCCGGCGTGATCGGCGCGGACTTCGTGGCCAAGGCGTCGCGCGACGGATCGGTGCTCCTGCTCACGTCATCGAGTTTCCTCACCGCCGCAGCGACACAGGCGCAGCTCCCGTACGACCCGCTGGCCGCGTTCGCGCCGGTCGCGATGATCGGACAGGGCCCGATGCTCCTCGCCGTCTCGTCCTCGACGTCCCATAAATCCGTAGCGGACCTGCTCGCCGCGGCGCGCGCCAAGCCAGGCGGACTCAACTACGGCTCGGCGGGCGTCGGCTCTATCGGGCATCTGGCAACGGAATTGCTCGACGACGGCGCGAAGGTGCAGATGACGCACGTGCCGTACAAGGGCGCCGCGAACGCCTTGACGGATCTCGCCGGCGGCCAGATCCAGGTCATGATTTCGAACTACAGCACCCTGGCCCCGATGCTGACTGGCGGCAAGATCCGGGCCCTTGCAGTGACCTCAAAGCAGTCGCATCCTGCCTTCGCCGGCTTGCCGCCACTCGCTGCAAGCGTACCCGGCTACGCGATCGACATCTGGGTCGGCGTGTTCGCGCCTGCCGGCACACCCGCGCCCATCGTCGAGCGGCTCAATCGGGAAATCAACGAGATCGCCGCATCGCCTGAAATGCGCGTCGTGCTGGAGCCCGACGGGACCCTGCCGACGGCGATCAGCCCGGCGTCATTCGCGCAGCGCATGAAGGAAGAACTCGCGCAGTGGAAGCAGGTCGCAACGGAGCACAAGATTGTTGCCGAGTGATGCAACCGATCTGCATCGTGGTTTCAGATTACATGGTTGACAACGAACCGTGTTTGGATCGGCTTCGTGCCTGGCGCTGGGGTGATGATCACGCGGATCGAGTACTCTCCTGACCAGCCGAAGACGAAAAGCTCGCTGTAGTCCGGAAAGCCGCCTCCCTGCGTATGCAGCATAGCTTTCTTCTCAACGTGGCCGTGAGGATCGGTTACTTCGATTAGCACTTCCGCGTCGCCGATCCGCTTGCCACTCTTCTCCTCGTCAAGCGTGATGAGCAGATGCTGCGAGCCGGAAGGCGGGTGCTCCGGATGTGCATCGCGGTGACCGTCGGCGCGCAAGGCAACGGCGGCGGGCACGATGCCGAAATTGACAATCAGCCCCCCCACTGTCCTGCTCTGCTGCGCGACTGCGGGCGTAAATGCGAATGCGATCGTCACCAAAGCGACCGCGGTAACACAGATATATCGCACCGAACGCCTCATGCGTTCAGGGTATGCCTTTACGTTGGCGCGGCGCTTGATCTGTGTCAAGAAGGTGATGCGATGTTAGAGGCGCGTGCTCGGTCTCGTGCCACTCAGAGTCGGACGGCTATCGAGGGAAATCCGCGACGTTTCTCGCCTCACCGGTCAGCTGCAGAATGTGCAGGCCGGAGTTGGCCGGGATCGCCTGCGGTGCCGCGCCGCTAGCAGCAGCGCGGGCCACTCTTGCCGTACTTGCGATCGATCGACTGCGCGAAGAAATCCCGTTGCGACATCAGCGGCTCCCCCGGATGGTGGACCGCCATGTGCGCTGTATAACGCTCGTAGTCGGGGATGCCGAATACCTGTCGACACCCCTGACGCAACGTGCGCGCGTAATCGCGCAGCCCGGGCCGCGTCACACTGCCGGCGGCATCCGCCGCCGGCACGACCGTGGGTAGATCCCGAGCAATGTCTTTCATGCCATCGCCGCCGTGCCGCCGGCCATCGGCGGAATTTCCTGCGCGGTCGGCTTGGCCTGCTTCAGCGCCTGCAAGCAGATCTTGACCGTGAAGACGCACATCGCCAGCACCAACAGGACAAAGAAGCCGCACACAACCGCGTCGAGATAGTTGTTGAACGCGACGCGCTGCATTTCCTCGATCGACTTGGCCGGGGCGAGCACCTTGCCTTCGGCGGCGGCTTCGCTGAACTTCCGGGCGAGCGAGACGAAGCCGATGCGCGGATCGCTGCTGAAGATCTTCTGCACCCCGGCGGTCAGTGTCGTGATCAACAACCACGACGTCGGCAACAAGGTGACCCAGACATAGCGCTCGCGCTTCATCTTCACCAGCATGCTCGTGCACAGCAACAGCGCAATGCCCGCGAGCATCTGGTTGCCGACGCCGAACAGTTGCCACAACGTGTTGATGCCACCTAAAGGATCGATCACGCCCTGGTAGAGGAAGTAACCCCATAGCGCGACGCAAAGGCCGGTGCCGACCAGGTTCGCGGGCAGGTACTCGGTGTCGCCCATCGGCTTGTACACGTGGCCGAACATGTCCTGAATCATGAATCGGCCGACACGAGTGCCCGCATCGACCGCCGTCAGGATGAACAGCGCCTCGAACAGGATGGCGAAGTGGTACCAGAACGCCTCCATGGCCTTCCCGCCAAGGGCTTTCGCGAGGATCTGCGCCATGCCGACGGCCAGCGTGGGCGCGCCGCCGGCGCGCGACAGGATCGTGCTCTCGCCGATATCGACCGCCGTCTGGTCGATCATTTCCGGTGTGATCTTGAAGCCCCAGCTGGAAATGACCTGCGACGCATTCGCTGCGGTTGTGCCGATGACTGCGGACGGCGAATTCATCGCGAAGTAGATGCCCGGGTCGAGGACACAGGCAGCGGTCAGCGCCATGATCGCCACGAACGACTCCATCAGCATGCCGCCGAATCCGATCAGGCGCATGTGCGATTCTTTTTCGACCATCTTGGGTGTCGTGCCCGACGAAATCAACGCATGAAAACCCGACACCGCTCCGCATGCAATCGTGATGAACAGGAACGGGAACAACGCTCCGGAGAACACCGGGCCCGAGCCGTCAATGAAGCGAGTCGTCGCGGGCATGGCCAGTTGGGGCGCGACGTAATAGATGCCGATTGCCAACGCCACGATCGTGCCAATCTTGAGGAACGTGCTCAGATAGTCGCGCGGCGCCAGCATCAGCCAGACCGGCAGGCTGGATGCGACCGCACCATACACAATGATTGCCCAGGCGAGCTGCGTGCCGCTCAGCGTGAACATCGGCCCCAGGACTGGGTGATTCGCTACGGATTGCCCGTAGATGAGCGCCGCCATCAACAACGCCACGCCGATGATCGACGCTTCACCGACGCGACCGGGGCGGAACATCCGCATGTAGACGCCCATGATCAGCGCGATCGGAATCGTCGCGGCGATCGTGAACAGTCCCCATGGGCTTCCCGTGAGGGCCTTGACCACGACCAGACTCAGTACCGCCAGGATGATGATCATGATCGCGAGCACGCCGACGAGCGCAAGCGAACCGGGAATCGGACCCAGCTCCATCTTGATCATTTCGCCGAGCGATTTCCCGTCGCGGCGCACCGACGCAAACAGGACGATGAAATCCTGGACCGCACCGGCAAACACCACGCCGACGAGGATCCATAGCGTGCCGGGCAGAAATCCCATCTGCGCCGCGAGCACCGGGCCGACCAGCGGCCCCGCGCCCGCGATCGCCGCGAAATGGTGCCCGAACAGCACCCACTTGTTCGTCGGCACGTAGTCCATGCCGTCGTTGTGTCGTTCGGCCGGTGTCACACGCGTGTCGTCGAGTCGCAGGACCTTGTCGGCGATAAACTTGCTGTAGAAGCGGTAGGCGATGAGATACACGCTTACCGCAGCAGTCACCAGCCAGACTGCGCCTACGCTTTCCCCACGATTCAGCGCGAGCGCCGCAAAGGAAAACGCCCCAATGATGGCAACAGCGGGCCACAGCAGCACGGACAAGGTCTTATTCATTACGATTTCTCCTCGCTCGGTCACGAAAACTGGAAAGAGCATCCCAGCAGGCAAAGCGCAACGCTTGAAGTACGCCCTGTTGACCAGGGTCTGTAGCGACATGCAGCAGTTTTTTCGATTCCTGAATTCATGGTATGCCTGCGTGTGGGTGCGCGCAAGACGTCGCTTGCGTTGCGGATTTGCCATCGAACTGACGGGGTAACTGAATGTGACCAGGCAACAGAGCGATGAGGCTTGGTGAAGGTCCACTCATGTGCCACTGGTAGCGGGTGTGCCACAATGGCAGATGCTTTCGAAGTCGGTACCGCAAGTCGTTGATTTTATGGCCCGAAGGCGGCCGCCGTGCGTCACCCAAACCTGCCGGAAT
Organism: uncultured beta proteobacterium; assembly: GCA_963726935.1. Classification (GTDB taxonomy): domain Bacteria; phylum Pseudomonadota; class Gammaproteobacteria; order Burkholderiales; family Casimicrobiaceae; genus PALSA-1003. The sequence continues at coordinate 3,435 of CAVSEH010000016.1, read as the reverse complement.
GAAGTCAATTTCGGTGCCGGCGCACCGTGGTGCTTGAATGGACTTCCCCGGCTTCGAGCGCGATGGGGAGCGAGATATGTCCGGATCATTCGACCTTGAATTGAAGTCCATGCGCGGCCAGTGTTCCGATGCCGAGTGGCAGGCGCGCGTCGATCTCGCGGCATGTTATCGGCTCGTCGAGCACTACGGCATGTCGGACATGATCGCCAATCACATCTCGGCGCGCGTGCCCGGCGAGGACGACGCCTTTCTCATCAACGCCTACGGCATGTTGTACGAGGAAATCACCGCATCGAGTCTGATCAAGGTCGACCACGACGGCACGATCCTGAGTACGCCGGACTTCGGGCCGCTCAAGTACGGCGTCAACAAGGCCGGCTATGTCGTGCATAGTGCCGTGCATGCGGCGAGGCCCGAAGTGGCCTGCGTGATCCATACGCACACCGTGGCGACCATGGCGGTGTCGGCGCTCGAATGCGGCTTGCTGCCGATGACGCAGACCGCGATGCGTTTCCTGAGGATCGGCTACCATGACTACTGCGGGGTCGTGCTGAAACTCGACGAGCAGGCGTCGCTGGTTCGCGACCTGGGCCGCGGCGAAGCGCTGATTCTGCGCAATCATGGCGCGCTCGTCGTCGGCCGCACGATCGGCGAAGCATTCAACTGGATGCACCGCCTGGAACTGGCGTGCCGATCGCAGCTTGCGGCGATGGCGTGCGGCGGCAAGCTCGTCCCGGTGCCGCAAGCGGTCCTCGAGGAGACCTGGAGCAACTATCAACCGCAGACGCGCCGCCCCTACGGGGTCATGGAATGGCCGGCGCTGCTGCGCAAACTCGACCGCATCGATCCGAGTTACAGGCAGTGAACGCGGTATCGACGACAAGCCATGCGTGTTGCTCTCCGTGACGCCGGGGTCTTCGAGCCATGACGGCGCGTAGCGCAATCTTCCGTGGTCTCGCGATGGCGTGGCTGGTCAGTGTTCCCGCTATCCTCCACGCGCAGGCCTACCCGTCGAAGCCGGTCCGCATCGTGGTGGCGTTCACCGCTGGCGGGACGACAGATATCCTTGCTCGCAGCGTTGGCCAGCAATTGACCGAGCGATTGAAACAGCCGTTCGTGATCGACAACAAGCCGGGCGCGGGAGGAAACATCGGCACCGAAATCGTGGTGCGATCCCCGCCCGATGGCTATACGCTGATCATCGATTCAGTCGGCCCGATTGCGGTCAATCCGACGCTCTACAAGAATTTGAGCTACAACCCGCTCACGGACCTGGTGCCGATCGTACAGATCGCCGACGTTCCGAACGTCCTCGTCGTGCACCCGTCGCTCGGCGTGAAGAACTTCGAGGAGTTCATCGCCTACGCGAAGGCCAATCCAGGCAAGTTGAACTACGGCTCCACGGGCGTCGGCACCTCGTCGCACCTGTCCGGCTACATGCTGGGCAAGCGCATGGGGATCGACCTGACGCATATCCCGTACAAGGGCGCCGACGCCCTCAATGATCTGCTGGCGGGACGGCTGCAATTCATGTTCGCGACGATTCCATCGGTCATCCAGTACATTCAGGCCGGGAGGGTGGTGCCCATCGCCATGAGCAGCGCGAAGCGGTCGCGGTCGTTGCCCGACGTGCCGACGCTCATCGAGAGCGGCCTGCCCGGTTTCGAAGCCGGTTCATGGTTCGGCGTGTTCGCGCCCAAGGGCACGCCCGACGCGGTCGTTGCCCAACTCAACCGGACCGTGAACGAGATCATCGCCATGCCGTCGATCGAGAAGCAGATGATCGGCCAGGGCGCCGATCCGGTGGGCGGCACGCCAGCGGAATTCGGCCAGTTCGTGCAGCGCGAGTACGAGAAGTGGAAGGTGGTCGTGCGCGAATCGGGTGCGACCGCCGAGTGAACCGTCGCGTTGTCGCGACGCAGATCGACTTGCCATTGAACCGAGGTTACGGATGATTGCATTGAGTTGCGCAGACATTCTTGCGGGGAGGGCGCCTACGGATGCACCCGTCACGGTCAAGGGCTGGGTGCGTACACGCCGCGATTCGAAAGCCGGCATTTCCTTCGTGCATGTCGCGGACGGCTCGTGCTTCCATCCCGTGCAGGTCGTGGCGCCGAGCACGCTTGCCAACTACGCCGACGAAGTGCAACACCTGACCGCCGGCTGTGCGGTGGAGGCCACCGGCGTGATCGTGCCTTCGCCGGCCAAGGGCCAGCCGTTCGAAATGCAGGCGAATTCGCTCGATGTCGTGGGTTGGGTCGAAGATCCGGACTCGTATCCGATTCAACCGAAACCGCACTCGCTCGAATTTCTGCGGGAGGTCGCGCATCTGCGCCCGCGGACCAACGTCATCGGGGCCGTGACCCGCGTGCGCCACACCATCGCGAAGTCGATCCATCGTTTCTTCGACGATCACGGTTTCTTCTGGGTAAACACGCCGATCATCACTGCTTCTGACGCCGAAGGGGCGGGCGAGCTCTTTCGCGTCTCGACGCTGGACCTGATGAATCTTCCGCGTACGCCGGATGGCGCGGTCGACTTCACGCAGGATTTCTTCGGCCGCGAGGCGTTCCTGACAGTGTCGGGGCAGCTCAACGTCGAGACCTATTGCCTGGCGCTATCCAAGGTCTATACGTTCGGCCCGACGTTCCGCGCCGAGAATTCGAACACCAGCCGGCATCTGGCGGAGTTCTGGATGATCGAGCCCGAAATCGCCTTCGCGAATCTCGCCGACAACGCCACGCTGGCAGAGGCGCTGGTGAAGCACATCTTCAAGACGGTGCTTGCGGAGCGTCCGGACGACATGGCGTTCTTCGAAGAGCGCATCGAAAAAGGCGTGATCGCCAAGCTGCAGGGCATCGTCGATTCGGAATTCGTGCGCATGGACTACACCGAGGCGATCCGCGTCCTCGAACAGTCGAAGCAGAAGTTCGAGTTTCCGGTGAAGTGGGGCATCGACCTGCAGTCCGAGCACGAGCGCTATCTTGCGGAGAAGCATGCAAGCAGGCCGGTGATCCTGATGAACTACCCCAAGGAGATCAAGGCGTTCTACATGCGCCGGAACGACGACGACAAGACGGTGGCGGCGATGGATGTGCTCGCACCGGGAATCGGCGAAATCATCGGCGGCAGTCAGCGCGAAGAGCGGCTCGACGTGCTCGATGCGCGCATGACCGAAGCCGGGATGGACAAGGACCACTACGGTTGGTACCGCGATCTGCGCCGCTACGGCACGGTGCCGCACGCGGGATTCGGCCTCGGATTCGAGCGCACGGTAGCGTACGTAACCGGTTTGAACAACGTGCGCGACGTGATTCCGTTCCCGCGTACGCCTGGGAATGCCCGCTACTGAAGGTCGGCAGGTCGTCGCAACGCCGCCTTACACGTGCGTGACCATTGAACGTCATGCCGATGGCACAGCACCCGAAAATGGCG
>CAVSEH010000015.1:0-115480 GCA_963726935.1 uncultured beta proteobacterium | reverse complement strand
TCCGCGCCCGCTGCACGCGTTTGACCTCGGGGATCCGGTGCAGCGCGCGCATCACGTTGGCGAGATGCTTGCGATCGCGCACCTGCACGCCGAAGAACATGTTGAACACGGGGCTCTCGTCGGCGCGTTCCATGGATACGTAAGCGATGTTCGCGCCGGCATCGGCGATCGCGGTGGCCAGCTGTGCCAGCAGGCCGCGTTGATCCGACACCAGTAGCCGCATGCCGGCCTCGAACACGCCTTGAGCATCGGGGGCCCATTCGACATCGACGATCTGGTCGGTATCGACGCGGCTCTTGCGCAGCGTATGGCAATCGCGCGTGTGCACCAGCAGGCCCTGCCCACGGCGAAACTGACCGACGATTGCGTCGCCGGGAATCGGGCGGCAGCACTTGCCGTATTGGATCGCGACACCCTCGACGCCGCGCAATTGGAGCGCGCCCGGTTTGGCCGGAGCGGTGGCCGGCTCGTCGGTACCGCGATTCGCCGCCCTTGTCAGCGCTTGCGCGACCACGAACGACAGTCGCTTGCCGAGGCCGATGTCCGCAAGGATGTCCAGCCGACCTTTCGCACCATACTCACGCGCCAGCGCCTCCCAGCGTTCCCACGTAATCGTTTCCGACGGCACCTTGAGCGACGCCAGGGCCTGATCGAGCATCCGTTCGCCCAGCACGGCTGACTCGCGCTGCTGCAGCGACTTGAGGAAATGGCGGATGCGCGAGCGAGCCTTGCCCGTGGCGACGAAGTTGAGCCAGGACGGATTGGGTCGCGCGGTTGGCGATGTCGTGATCTCGACCTGGTCGCCGTTCTTGAGTTCGGTCCGCAGGGGCATCAGCTCGTAATTGATCCGCGCCGCGGTGCAATGGTGGCCGATGTCGGTGTGCACCGCATAGGCGAAATCGACGGCGGTCGCGCCGTTCGGCAGCGCCATGATCTTGCCCTTGGGGGTGAACACATAGATTGCATCCGGAAAAAGATCGCCCTTGATGTGCTCCAGAAACTCCTTCGAATCGCGCGATTCCGATCCGATCTCCAGCAGGCTCTGCAGCCAGCGGTGCGTCTGCTGCTGGGCCTCCGCGATACCAAGCTGGTCGCCCGTCTTGTAGAGCCAGTGCGCCGCGACGCCGGCCTCGGCGATGCGATGCATGTCCTGCGTGCGTATCTGTGCTTCCAGCGGCGTACCGAAGGGGCCGAACAGCGTCGTGTGCAGCGACTGGTAGCCGTTGGCCTTGGGGATGGCGACATAGTCCTTGAACTTGCCGGGAATCGGCTTGTACAGCGCGTGCAGAACGCCGAGGGCCGCATAGCACGCGGTAACGTCCTTCACCAGGATGCGCACGCCATAGATATCGAACACCTGCGAGAACGTGTAATGCTTCTCCCGCATCTTCTTGTAGACGCTGTAGACGGTCTTCTCGCGGCCGCTCACCGTGGCGGCGATCCCCGCTTCCTTGAGGCCATCGCGAATCGACTGCAGGATGCGGTTCATCACCTCGCGCCGGTTGCCACGCGCAGCCTTGATCTGCTTGGCCAGCACGCGATAGCGCATCGGGTACAGATTCTTGAAGGACAGCTCCTGCAACTCGAGATACAACGCGTTCAGGCCCAGTCGATTGGCGATCGGCGCGTAGATATCGAGGGTTTCGCGCGCGATCCGCTTCCGATGCGTGGGCGCCATCGCGTCGAGCGTGCGCATGTTGTGCAGGCGGTCGGCGAGCTTGATCAGGATGACGCGAACGTCCTGCGCCATCGCCAGCAGCATCTTGCGGAAGTTCTCCGCCTGCGCATCCTCGCGCGACTGGAACTCGATCTGGTCGAGCTTGGACACGCCGTCGACCATGTCGGCGACAGGCTTGCCGAACGATGTCTCGATTTCGGTCTTCGTGACCTTGGTGTCCTCCATCACGTCGTGCAGCAATGCGGCAGCGAGCCCTTGCGCGTCGAGGCGCCACTGCGACAGGATGCTGGCGACCGCCAGCGGATGCGTGATGTAGGGTTCTCCGGACTTGCGGAACTGGCCCTGGTGCGCGTGTTCTGAGAATGCGAACGCGCGCTCGACCAGCGCTACGTCAGGAGGGGGCAGGTAGTGACCAAGGTGTCGGGTGAATTCGGCAATTTCCGACATGCTCGATCACTTTGGGGCGTTAAGGCCTAACTCAACTTTGTGGCTTCAACAGCATTTCGATGCCGACCTTGCCGGCAGCGACCTCACGGAGTGCGATGACGGTCGGTTTGTCGCGGTCGCCGTCGAGCATCGGCGCCGAGCCGGCGCTGATCTGGCGTGCGCGATTGGTGGCGGCGAGCGTGAGCTCGAAACGGTTGGGGATTCGGATCAGGCAATCTTCGATGGTGATGCGGGCCATGTGGCATTCCTTCAGGTGAGTTGTACGATCAATGCCCGGTAGCGTGCGCGCTGTTGCGCACCGCGGAGGCGCGCCGACCTGACGATTGCGGTCAAGTCGTCGACCGCCGTGGCAAAGTCCTGATTAATAATAACATAGTCGAATTCCTCGCAGTGGCGAATCTCCTCGCGCGCGGCTTTGTGCCGGCGGGCGATCGTCGCTGCGTCGTCCTGACCGCGTTTGACCAGCCGCTGCTCGAGCGATTCAAGAGACGGCGGCAGGATGAACACGTGGACCGAATCGGGAACGAGTTCGCGCACCTGCGACGCACCCTGCCAATCGATTTCGAGCAAGACATCGCGCCCGGCGTCGACTTCAGCCTTGAGCCATGTTGCCGAGGTGGCGTACCAGTTGCCGTGCACGTGCGCGTGCTCGAGAAACTCCCCGGCGGCCAGGAGCGCCATGAAACGATCCGCCGTGATGAAATGGTAGTCGACGCCGTCGCGCTCGCCTGGTCGTGCTGCACGCGTTGTGTAGGACACCGACAGCTTGATGCCGGGTTCGCGCTCGAGCAGCGCGCGCGTCAGGCTGGTCTTGCCACCTCCGGAGGGCGCCGCGATCACGAACAGATTGCCGACGGGCGTCATGGCGCAGCGCTTTACTCGATATTCTGTACTTGCTCGCGCATCTGTTCGATCAGCACCTTGAGTTCCAGCGCCGACTGCGACAGTTCTGCGTCGACCGATTTCGATCCGAGCGTGTTGGCTTCGCGATTGAGTTCCTGCATCAGGAAATCGAGGCGTTTCCCGCTCGATCCGCCCGCACCCAGCACCCGCCTCACTTCAGCGACGTGGGTGACGAGGCGCGAGACTTCCTCTGCCACATCGACTTTCGTCGCAAACAGGGCCAGTTCCTGCTTGAGTCGCTCGGTGTCGGGATCGAGTCCCGCTTCGCGCAGCCGGCTGCCGAGTTTCTCGACATAGGCTTCGTGGATGGCGGGGACGCGTGGCGCGACACGTTTCAGCTGCGCCTCGATGCCCTGGCAACGCTCCTCGAGTATCACCTTGAGTTTCTCTCCCTCTCGGGCGCGCGATGCCGCCAATTCCGACAGGGCCTGACGTGTCAGCTCGATCGCCTTCGCCGCCAACGTCTCCGGATCGAGCGACGGTTCGGTCAGGACGCCGGGCCACCGCAAAATTTCCACCGTCGACAGCGGCGTGCTCCCTGGCGCATGGCGCAGTACCTCGGCCGCGGCGTCGCGCAGCTGCGCCACGCGTTCGGCGTTGACTGCGAGTGTCGTGGCGCCGGGCGTCGCCCGGGTCAACGCGATACGGCAATCGACCTTGCCACGCTTCAACTCGGAGGCCAGCACTTCACGCACCGAGGTTTCGAGAGCGCGCAATTCGTCGGGCAGACGCAGCTGCAGGTCGAGATAGCGATGATTGACCGATCGCAGCTCGACGGTAAGCGCGCAACCGGGCAGATCGGCCCCGACCGCCGAAAAGCCGGTCATGCTCAGGATCATGGCGCGTTGTTCCGGGACTGCCGAAGTGGGAGATTGGGCGGGAAAGTCAATGAAATCTTTACTTTATGCGCAGGGTTGCAGAGAATGTAGAGGTTATCAATCCTATGCGCAAGTACAGGTGGAGCGGGCGTTGTGCCGCTGCTGCCGGTCCCCATGGGCGTCACCAACCAAGCACTGCCCTCCAGCTACCAGCTGCTGAATTACCGCATCGATCGCCAGATCAGCCGGGGCGGATTTTCCATCGTGTATCGGGCTTTCGACGAGGGCGGAGCGCCGGTCGCCATCAAGGAATACCTGCCGTCCTCGCTGGTCCTGCGCACCGAAGGCGATATCGTCCGTGCGAGCTCGGCGGAGAATCTCACGTCCTTCCGGTACGGCATGAAGTGTTTTTTCGAGGAAGGCCGGGCGCTCGCCAAGATAAATCACCCGAACGTCGTGCGCGTGCTCAATTTCTTTCGCGCCAACGAAACCGTCTACATGGTCATGCGCTACGAGCGTGGCCGCACGTTACAGCAACAGATCCAGTTGCGGCAGGACCAGATGTCGGAACGCCTCGTGCGCCACGTCTTCATGCATCTGTTGAACGGCCTGCGCGAAGTGCATACGCACAAGCTCCTGCACCTCGACATCAAGCCGGCCAACGTCTACCTGCGTACCGACGGTTCGCCCGTGCTGCTGGATTTCGGCGCCGCGCGGCAGACGCTGACGTCGGCGCGGCCGAAACTCGCGCCGATGTACACGCCGGGCTTTGCAGCCCCGGAGCAATATCGCGACCCCGATCGGCTTGGGCCGTGGACCGATGTCTACGGCATCGGCGCGAGCATCTTTGCGTGCTTGGCGGCATTCGCGCCGCAGGCCGCCGACGCCCGGGTTGCGGAAGACCATCTCGTGTCGGCCAAGAAGATATGGGCGGGTGCTTATTCGGAAAATCTCCTCGAGGTCATCGACTGGTGCCTGCGGCTCGATCCGCTCGAGCGACCGCAGAGCGTGTTTGCCCTGCAGAAGGCGATTCGCGACATCCCGCCGAAGAAGCGCAAGCTGACCTTCCTCGACTCGATCAAGAAACGACTGTTCACTGAAGTCATGTAGGCGCACGTGCGGTTTACTATTTTTCAGGAAAGCCGGAAGAGCCAGCGCAAGATCAACCAGGATCGGCTCGCCTACACTTACAGCCGCGATACGCTGCTGCTGGTCCTCGCCGACGGCATGGGCGGGCACGCCGGCGGCGAGATTGCGGCGCAGATTGCGGTGCGCCTGTTCGTCGAGCGCTTTCAGCAGGAGGCCAAGCCGACGCTGAAGAACCCGCTCAAGTTCCTCCAGGACACCATGCTGCGTGCGCACGCCGCGCTCGGCTCATACGCCAACCAGTTTTCGATGCTGGAAACGCCGCGCACGACCTGCGTGGCCTGCATCGTCCAGCAAAACTACGCGTACTGGGCGCACGTCGGTGATTCGCGACTCTATCTGTTCCGCCAGGGTGGGCTGATCGGGCAGACCAAGGACCATTCGAAAGTCCAGTATCTGCTCGACCAGGGGCTCATCGGCAGGCACGAAGTGGCCGATCATCCCGATCGCAACAAGATCTTCAGCTGCCTGGGCGGTCTGGTCGATCCCGTGATCGATCTCTCGCGCCGCACGCCGCTGCGCAACGGCGACCTCCTGGTGCTGTGCACGGATGGCTTGTGGGGCGTCTACCCGCAGGAAGAAATCGCGCGGGCGCTTACCGGCACGCCGATCCTGAAGTCTGCGCCGGTGTTGATGCGCGAGGCGGAAGCCCGCGGCGGACCGGACGGCGACAACCTGTCGCTTATCGTCGTGCGCTGGGGACCGGAAACGTTGACCGACGAGCCGACGACCACCATCACCGAGACGCTCGGGCTCGGCGAGTTCGAGACCGAAATCGACCGAACGCTCACGCTGACTGATCGCACCGGGGCGCAGCGCGACCTGACCGACGACGAGATCGAGCGGGCGATCGAGGAAATTCAGGCGACGATCAAACGTTATCGCCGTTGATCGACATGCGCCAACTGATACTGGATACGGAAACCACAGGGCTCGATCCCAAGCAGGGGCATCGCGTCATCGAGATCGGCGGCGTCGAACTGATCGATCGACGCCCCACCGGCCGGCACGTGCATCTGTACATCAATCCGGAGCGCGACATCGACGCCGGCGCGACCGAAGTGCACGGCTTCACGTGGGAGATGCTGCGCGAGAAGCCACGCTTTGCGGACGTTGCGGGTGAATTCGTCGACTTCGCACGCGGTGCGCAATGGATCATCCACAACGCGCCGTTCGACATCGGGTTCATCGACGAGGAGCTCAGGCGTCTGCAGTTGCCCTCGACGGCGGCGCTTGCGACCGAAGTCGTCGACACGCTTGCGCTCGCGCGCGATCGATTTCCAGGCAAGCGCAACAACCTCGATGCCCTGTGCGAACGCCTGGGCGTCGCGCACGCTCATCGCACCCTGCACGGTGCGTTGCTCGATGCGCAATTGCTGTCCGAGGTATACCTTGCGCTGACACGCGGACAGGAAACGCTGGCAATGGATGCCGTCGCCCCGACGGTGACGCTGGACGCCAGTGTCGGCATCGATACCATTGCCAACGGGACCGGTCTCGTCATCGAGCCAACCGACGAGGAAATGACAGCACATCACGCCTACCTCGTCGATCTCGACCGCGCCTCCAAGGGTGCCTGCATATGGCTGGCGCTGGTCGCAGAACCGGCATAGACCATGATCGACGAGACCGGTAACACGACCGGTAACAAACGCGGGCCATACTGACGCCGCGGTGCCGGCACGCGCGCACGCCGTCGTCACTACCTCGCCGATCATGCCCGACGAACCGCCCAAGGACCGCGAAGCTCCCCCGATCAATCGCGAGTTGTCGCTGCTTGCGTTCAATCGTCGCGTTCTTGCACTGGCAGAAGATCCGGGCGTGCCGCTGCTGGAGCGGCTGCGGTTCCTGTGCATCGTCAGCAGCAATCTCGACGAATTCTTCGAGATTCGCGTCGCGGGTTTGCGCGAGCAGTTGCGCATCAAGGCGCCGCCGCCCGGTACCACCTTGCACGAACTGCGCGCGAATTTCACCCACATCAGCGAGGAAGCGCAGACGCTGGTCGCGCACAAGTATCGCGTGTTGAACCAGCAGGTCCTGCCGGCGATGGCGGCGGCGGGAATCCGGTTATTGCGCCACGCCGACCGGAATTCCGAGCAGCGGGCGTGGGTAACCGAATACTTCCGGCGCGAAGTCAAGCCGCTGCTCACGCCGATCGGGCTCGATCCGGCGCACCCGTTTCCGCAAGTCGTCAACAAGACGCTGAACTTCATCATCGAGCTGTCGGGACGAGACGCCTTCGGACGCGAAACGTCCATCGCGATCGTCAAAGCTCCGCGCCTGCTGCCGCGCGTCATCGAATTGCCGAAGGATGTCGCGCCGGACAACACGTTCGTCCTGCTCTCGTCCGTTATTCACGCGCATCTCAACGATCTATTCTCGGGCCGCGAAGTCGTCAGCTATTCGCAGTTCCGGGTGACCCGCGACGCGGACCTGTGGTTCGACGAGGAGGAAGTGAAGAACTTGCGGCAGGCGCTCGAGGGCGAGTTGCCGCAGCGCCAGTTCGGGCTCGCCGTGCGCCTCGAGGTCGCGTCGGGGTGTCCGGCGCATCTCGCCGAGTTGCTGCTGCAGCAGTTCGAGCTGCAGGAGTTCGATCTCTACCGCTGCGACGGGCCGGTGAACCTGGCGAGGATGTCGGCGCTGGTCGACGAAACCGACCTCGACGAGCACAAGTATCCGACGTTTCTGCAGGGCGTTCCCGACCGTCTCAAGGATCAGCCCGACCTGCTCGCCGTCATCCGGCAGCACGACGTCCTGTTGCATCATCCTTATCAGGCATTCGAGCCGGTCGTCGAATTCATCCGCAAGGCCGTCGATGATCCCGACGTCGTGGCGATCAAGCAGACCGTGTATCGCACGGGCGTGAACTCGGTGCTGATGGAGGCGCTCGTCGAGGCGGCACGCCGCGGCAAGGAAGTCACGGTGGTGGTCGAATTGCTGGCGCGCTTCGACGAGGAAGCCAACATCAACTGGGCGGAGCGGCTCGAGCAGGCGGGAGCGCAGGTCGTCTACGGCGTGTTCGGACTCAAGACGCACGCCAAGCTCGCGTTGCTGCTGCGACGGGAAAAGGATGCAAGCGGCAAGACGCATTTGCAACCGTACGCGCACCTCGGTACCGGCAACTACCATCCGCGGACCGCACGCATGTACACCGATTTCGGCTTGTTCACCGCCAACACCGACATTTGCGCCGACGTGAGCGAAGTCTTCCTCCACATCACCAGTCTCGCCAAGGCAAACAAGCTCAAGCACCTCTGGCTTGCGCCGTTCACGATGCATCGCCACTTGCTCGACGCGATACGGAAGGAGACGCGGCACGCGAGAGAAGGCAAGTCGGCGCGGATCATCGCCAAGATGAATGCACTGATCGAGGAAGCCGTCATCAAGGCTTTGTACGCCGCATCGGAAGCCGGCGTGCAGATCGACCTGATCGTGCGCGGTGCCTGTGCACTGCGGCCGGGGGTCAAGGGCGTGTCGGACAACATCCGCGTCCGCTCGATACTGGGCCGCTTTCTCGAGCATCACCGCGTGTGGTACTTCGAGAACAACGGCAACCAGGACGTCTACCTGGCAAGCGCAGATTGGATGGGGCGCAACCTGTTCCGGCGCGTCGAGGTTGCGTTTCCGGTGCTCGACCGCGCCCTCAAGACGCGCGTCATCGACGAGGGCCTCAAGCCCTATCTGTCCGACAACTGGGACGCGTGGGAGCTTGCCGCGGATGGCAGCTACCAGCGGCAGAAACCGAAGGGCCGCGGACACGCCGTCTCGGCGCAGCAGGGGTTGCTGGACCGTTTGGCCGACCACACTCCGCCACGACCTTGAGGCCCGCAGTCCAATGGATCTGATCCTATGGCGACACGCCGAAGCCGAGCCCGGCGAACCCGATCTCGGGCGGCGTCTCACCGCGAAGGGCATCAAGCAGGCGGAGCGCATGGCCACTTGGCTCGAGGGACATCTGCCGGACACGTGTCGCATCCTGGTCAGCCCCGCCGATCGCGCCCAGCAGACGGCACTCGCGTTGAAGCGGAAGTTCAGGACCGTGGCGGAGATCGCTCCGGGCGCGACGGTGTCGTCCGTCCTGGCAGCGGCGGGCTGGCCCGACGCGCGCGAGCCCGTGCTGATCGTCGGGCATCAGCCCACGCTCGGCGAGGTCGCCGCGTTTCTCCTGTCCGGGCAGGACGAGCCCTGGAGCGTGCGCAAGGGCGCCGTGTGGTGGCTGACGAACCGCGTGCGCGACGGCGGCTCCGCGATCGTGCTGAAAGTCGCCATCGGTCCGGATTTCGTCTGATCGCCCGCCACCGTCACCTGGAAGGAACCCTCGCGCAAATGCTCAAGTCCAAAAGCAAGCTCGCGTACGCGATACGCAAATCCGCAACCCACGGCCGCGGCGCGTTCGCGACGCGGACGATCCGCAAGGGAGCGAAGATCATCGAGTACACGGGCAAGCGGTCGAGCTATGACGAGGCCTGCGAGAAGCCCGACAGTGATCCCGCCGATCCGTACCACACGTTGCTGTTCGAAGTCAGCGACGGATCGGTGATCGACGCCGGCATTCGTGGCAGCGCCGCAAAGTGGATCAACCACAGTTGCGCACCGAATTGCGAGCCGATCGAACACGATGACTTTCGCGTTTTCATTCACGCAAAGCGGACGATCCACGCGGGCGAAGAGCTCACCTACGACTACCGTCTGGTTTATCACGGGCGGCTGAGCAAGCGTGCGCGTAACGGCATGGCGTGTCGCTGCGGCGCGCGGAATTGCCGCGGCACGATGCTGAACCTGAGGCGCGCAAAGTCTACGCGGTAGCGGTCACCAGAATACCGTCGCTCACGAAGTGCGCCAGCGGTACCCCAGCGACTCCCATTGCGCTCGCTCCTTCACGAGCAGGTGGGTGGTGAGCGGATGCGCCTTGAGCCAGCGCGACGATATGTCGAAGGTGATGTTCTTGCCTACCTTGAGCCTGATCCGCGGTAGGGCGATCGCAGTGCGTGCATGATGGAACAGCACCGCAAGACGCAGCGCGAGCAGCTGCGTTCGCACGTCGACGTCGCCCAACGCATAGCTCACCTTCGCCAGGCCGCCGCGGCAGCCGTAGACCAGCAGCGCGAGGCGGCTCTGTTCACCTGCCGAGAAGCCCGGCATGTCGGCATGCTGCAGGATGTACGCGCCGTGTTTGTGAAAGCCGAGGTGCGCGACCGACATGCCGGTCTCGTGCAGGAGTGCCGCCCATTGCAGGAGCTGGACCATGCCGCGGTCGGCGCGGCCGACGGCGCGACGGTAGAGTCCGGTGGCCAGCGTAGCAACGCGCGTCGCATGCCCGCGCTCGATGCGATAGCGGTCGACAAACCCGCTGACCGTAACCTTGCGCACGTCCTCGTCGATGGTGCGGCCGAGCAAGTCATAGAGAACGCCGAGGCGTAGCGCGCCACCGACGGGATCGATCCGCTCGACGCCGAGCTCGGCGACGGCGGCGGTCATGATCGCCAAGCCTCCCGCCAGCACCGGCACCCGCTCGGGTTTGAGCGCGTTGAGAGTGAGCTTGCCGGCGTGTCCGGCAAGCAGCAGCCGCTTGCGCAGGCGCGCCAGCCCTACAGGGGTGATGCCGCCCGCGGAGAAGCCGTTCTGCTCCAGAATCTCGGCCAGCGCCGCGGCGGTGCCTGACGAAGCGTAGGCGTCGCGCCAGTGCCCGGGACCGAACTCATGCGCGATCGCTTCGACCTCGACCCGCGCCGTCGTCTCGGCAGCGTCCAGCGCCGCCAGAGTGACGTGTCCCTTGGGGAAGAACCTTTGCGAGAATCCGACGCAACCGATCTTCAAAGATTCGAGACGCTCGGGCTCGAGGCCGCGGCCAATGATGAATTCAGTCGACCCACCGCCGATGTCGACGACCAGGCGCGGCGCCGTGGACGGTGGCAAAACGTGGGCGACGCCGAGATAGATCAACCGCGCTTCCTCGTGACCGCCGATGACGTCGATCGGGAAGCCAAGAGCGCGCTCGGCTTGCCGCAGGAACTCCTTCGCGTTCGTTGCCACACGAAATGTATTGGTGCCGACAGCGCGCACCGCGGACGGATGTACGCCCGACAACCGCTCGCGGAAACGCGCAAGGCATTCCAGCGCGGCATTCATCGCTGCAGGTGTTATGCGGCCTTGTGCGTCGAGACCCGCGCCGAAGCGGAGCGTTTCGCGCCAGGTGTCCTGGCGGTAGATCTGGTCACCCTCGACGCGGCCGATTTCGAGGCGGAAGCTGTTGGACCCGAGGTCGACAACGGCGAGAGTAGCGGCGGTCAAGATGGCGAGGCGTTGCCTGTCAGGAGCGCAGTAGCCTAGCAGAAACGCCCGCGAGATGCGCGCGCGCCCGACGCGCTTTGGAGCCCTAGCAGCCTGATGCAGGCGGCCAGCTGTTTCTGCTACCCTCGACGCTTTATCTCACGCCGTGTTGCTCAATGCCGGTCGATTATCTACAGAAGATCCTCACCGCAAAGGTGTACGACGTTGCTATCGAGTCGCCGCTCGACCCGGCGCCGATGCTGTCGAAGCGGATCGGCAACCGCGTGTTGCTGAAGCGTGAGGACCAGCAGCCCGTGTTCTCGTTCAAGCTGCGCGGGGCTTACAACAAGATGGCGCATCTGTCCCTGGCCGAGCGCGCGCAGGGCGTCGTCGCCGCGTCGGCGGGGAACCACGCGCAGGGTGTTGCGCTGGCGGCGCAGCGGTTGGGGTGCAAGGCGACCATCGTCATGCCGGTGACCACGCCGTCGATCAAGATTGCCGCGGTCGAGGCGCGCGGGGCAAAGGTGGTGCTGCACGGAGACTCCTACAGCGACGCTTACGCGCACGCCCTGCAGCTGCAGAAGGCCAAGGGAGCGATCTTCGTTCATCCGTACGACGATCCGTACGTCATCGCCGGGCAGGGTACGATCGCAGTAGAAGTGCTGCGACAGTGGCAGGGACCGATCGACGCGATTTTCGTCGCGATCGGCGGCGGCGGGCTGATATCGGGCATCGCGTCGTACGTCAAGCGAGTACGACCGGAGATCCAGGTGATCGGCGTCCAGCCAATCGATTCCGACGCGATGGCGCGCTCCATTGCCGCCGGCCGCCGGGTGAAGCTCGAGCACGTCGGCTTGTTCGCGGACGGCGTGGCGGTCAAGCAGGTCGGCAAGGAAACGCTGCGCATCTGTCGCGAACTGGTCGACGACATCGTGCTCGTCGACACCGATGCGATCTGCGCCGCATTGAAGGATGTGTTCGAAGACACCCGTGCCGTGCTCGAACCCGCCGGCGCGCTATCCGTGGCGGGCGTGAAGGCGTGGTGCGAGCGCCATCGTAGTCGTGACCGCACCTACATCGCCATCGCCTGCGGCGCCAACATGAATTTCGATCGGCTGCGCTTCGTGGCCGAACGTGCCGAACTCGGCGAGCGGCGCGAGGCGATATTGGCAGTCACGATCCCGGAACGCCCGGGCAGCTTTCGCGAATTCTGCGCCTTGCTCGGCACGCGCAGCATCACCGAATTCAACTACCGCTATGCCGACCCCAAATCCGCCCACATTTTCGTCGGCATCGAGGTTGCCAATCGGCATGAGACGGCCGATCTGCTGCGCGCGATGCACAAGCGCCGCATCGAAGCCTATGACCTGTCCGACAACGAGATGGCCAAGCTGCATGTACGCCACCTCGTCGGCGGCCACGCGCCGGACGCCGAACATGAAATTCTCTACCGGTTCGAGTTTCCCGAACGCCCGGGGGCATTGATGCGGTTCCTGGACAGCATGAGCCGCGGCTGGAACATCAGCCTGTTTCACTACCGCAACCACGGCGCCGACTACGGGCGGGTGCTGGTCGGCATGCAGGTACCCCCTTCCGACAAGGCGGAATTCACCCGGTTTCTTCGACGCCTGGGCTACCACAGCGTCGACGAGACCCAAAACCCAGCCTACCGCATGTTTCTGGGGCGTTAGGTCGCGAGCCGCCCGGCGAGGGCCTCTACGACGATCGCGGATACTTGAGCAGCACGGGCGGCCCCCTGCGCCCGCCTCGGGTCGCCTCCACTCGCTTGCGCTCGCGGCGCCTCGCTTCCGCCTCGTCAGTCGCCCCGCTTGGCCGAGATTGACGGGAAGGGGAGTCAACGCGGGCGGCGGGCACGCCGTCGTGAAGTTTTCCACCCGTTGGTCCGGCGGCCGTTGCACTGCAGCCCCGCCCGCCATGACGCTGGCAAGCTCATCCGGACGTCTGGGGGCGGGTGTTATGCCCAAAATGGGCACGTTTGTGGCGGCATTCCACACCGCCACTGTTGTAAATCGCTCAAAAACCACAAGTTTCGCGGTTCTGGCAAGGATTATGCTCTAGTCATTTGCTTGCAACCATGGCAAACTTTGCAGAGGTAAGCATGGAATCAGTTGCGGTAAATGCGCTATCGACGGACGACGCGGGGAGTACCAATTTGCCGGATGCATCAACACTGTCGGGCGTAAAAGTCATGGTCATCGACGATAGCAATACCATTCGTCGAAGCGCCGAGATTTTTCTGCTGCAGGCAGGCTGCACCGTCATCCTGGCGGAGGATGGGTTCGACGCGCTCGCGAAAATCACCGATCACCAGCCGGCCCTGATCTTTGTCGACATCATGATGCCGCGTCTCGATGGCTATCAGACCTGCGCGTTGATCAAGAAAAACACGCGATTTCATCAGACCCCCGTGGTGATGTTGTCCTCGAAGGATGGCTTGTTCGACCGCGCCCGTGGGCGGATGGTCGGTTCGGACCAATATCTGACGAAGCCGTTCACCAAGGAAAGCCTGCTCAAGGCTGTGGGGACACACGTAAAGGTCGCGGCGCACTGATGCCGTGTTGCCGGGGCGCGGGGCCGGCGGGAAGGCTGGGAGAGCATGACCATTAAGCGGGTACTGATCGTCGACGATTCGCCGACGGAGCGGCACGTCCTCAATGACATGCTGACGAAAGCCGGCTATGAGGTCGTCGCCAGCGACAACGGCGAAGACGCGATCCTCAAGGCCAAGACCGCCAAACCGGACCTGATCCTGATGGATGTCGTCATGCCGGGGCTGAACGGGTTCCAGGCGACGCGCGCCATCAGCCGCGACCCGCAGACTCGCACGGTACCGATCATCCTGTGCACGTCCAAGAGCCAGGAGACCGACAAGATCTGGGGCATGCGGCAGGGCGCCCGCGATTACATCGTCAAGCCGGTGCGTCGCGAGGAATTGCTCGCGAAAATCACCGCGCTGGGATAGTGCACCTGTGGCACGCGCCGCCAAACTCGATCTTCGTGCGTTTCAGCAGGAGCTTGCAACCCGGCTCGCGGCCAAGACGTCCGCGCAGGTGGAGCAGTCGCGGCTCGGGCTGGCGTGCGCCGGAGCGCAGTGGCTGATTCGCCTGGCCGACGCCGGCGAAGTCATCGCCCTGCCAACGGTGGCAAGTGTACCCATGACGCGACCGTGGTATCTCGGCATCGCGAACATTCGCGGCAATCTATACGGATGCATCGACTTCGCCGGGTTCCTTGGCCACAAGGCCGAGCCGACGGCGACGGGCGCAAGCACCTCCAGGCTGGTCCTGTTCGGGCCACGGGTCGGCGAATTGCGCGCCGGGCTCGTCGTGCACCGCGTCCTGGGACTGCGCAATCTTGCCGATCTCAGGCAAGCCGATGCGCCGGCCGGCGCGCCTGCGTGGTACTGCTCGTGCTGGACCGATGCCGCGGGCGGACTCTGGCAGGAAATTGACTTGGCGTTATTGGCGCAGGATCCGGGCTTTCTGCAGGTGGGCTTGTAGGCCGCCGCGACGATGAGGAACCGACCAATGTGCGCGTTGCGACCCGTTACGGGGGAGGAAAAACATGGCGTTTAGCTTGAAGAGCCTTTTCGGCGCCGGTGGTGCCCAGGGGCAGGCCCTCACGGACGAGGACTTTGACGAGCCGACCACTCAGGTCAAGATGAGCGGCACGCCGAAGGGCTACGACCCGCTCGGCGCGGTGTCGATCATGGAGCAGTTGCGCACCGGCTCAGCCGAGAGCGCGCAGCCGACACGCCTTTGGCTCATCGGGCATCTTCCGATCGTGCGCCAGTTCCAGATTCTCGGGGCATTGCTCGTAACGTTCATCCTGCTGGCGCTCATCATGCTGTATTTCAATTCGCGCATGGGCGCCCAGGCGTCCGCCAGCGTGACGACGGCGACGGAAATGCAGATGCTGTCGCAGCGGCTCGCACGCAATGCATCGCTGGCGGTGCAGGGCAATGCAGCTGCATTCGCCGGCGTGAAGGAATCGCGCGACCGCTTCCGCGCCGACTTCGATGCTCTCTCGAAAGGCGGTAGCGTCAAAGGCGTCAGTATCGACGCCTCCAATAACGAAGCGGTCCAGGCGACGCTGACCGACGTCGGGACGCGCTGGGATCGCGTCGAAAAGGCCACCAACGGAGTCATCGACAACCAGGCCGCATTGGTGGCCTTGTCCAAGGGCCTCGAGACCATCAACCAGGGCAACAACGCGCTGCTCGAACTCGCGCAGCAGGCGTCGACCCAGGTCGCGCAGGGCGGTGGCACGCTGCGTGAAGTCGACTTCACGAATCAGCTGGCCATCCTCTCGCAGCGGATCGCCAAGAACGCGAATGCGCTGGTGTCGTCGGACGAAATCGATCCCGAGGTCGCGTTTCTGCTCGGCAAGGACACGGGCTCGTTCAAGGATATTCTGAACGGTCTGCTCAAGGGCAGCGATTCGTTGCGCATTCCGGCAGTCCATGCCGACGACGCACGGACCACGCTGGCGGAGTTGCAGAAGCGCTTCGCCGCCTACGAAGGCGGCGTCAACGCCATCCTGCAGAACATGCAGCGCCTGGTCGTCGCCAAGCAGGCGGGCCGCAGCGTCACACAGGAATCCGAGCCGCTTCTGGCCGACGTGACCAAGCTGACGACCGACTACGACGGCCAGACGGCCGCGCGCAACTTCACGTTCTGGGCGGCGATGACGTTCGCGTTCTTCGCGCTGCTGTGGCTGATCGCGCTGGGCAAGGTCTTTCTCGATGATGCCCGCGCGCGCGCGTTCGACAGCGAACAGGAAAACAAGCGCAACCAGGAGGCCATTCTTCGGCTGCTCAATGAAATGGGCAACCTGGCCGATGGTGACCTGACGGTTCAGGCGTCGGTGACGGAAGACGTGACGGGCGCGATCGCGGACTCGATCAACTTCACGATCGAGGAGCTGCGTACGCTGGTTCGCGGTATCAACTCGGCGACGGACCAGGTGGCCAAGGCGACGACCGACGCGCAGTCGATCTCGAATCGCCTCTACGAAGCGTCGCAACGCCAGAACAAGGAGATTCAGCAGGCGTCCGCGTCAGTCCTGCAGATGGCGCAATCCATCAACGAAGTGTCACAGACCGCGTCGCAGTCGGCACGCGTCGCGCAGCAGTCGCTGGCCGCCGCCGAGAAGGGTGGGCAAGCGGTGCACAACCAGATCGCGGGCATGAATGAAATTCGCAGCCAGATCCAGGACACCGCAAAACGGATCAAGCGCCTCGGCGAATCTTCTCTGGAAATCGGTGAAATCGTCGAACTGATTTCCGACATCACGGAACAAACGAACGTGCTGGCGCTGAACGCGGCGATCCAGGCCGCGTCGGCAGGCGAAGCCGGTCGCGGTTTCACGGTGGTCGCCGAGGAAGTTCAGCGCCTCGCCGAGCGTTCCGGCGAGGCAACCAAGCAGATCGAGGCGATCGTGAAGACCATTCAGGCCGACACGCAGGACGCGGTGGCGGCCATGGAAAAGAGCACCGTCGGCGTGGTCGAAGGAACCAAGCTGTCTGACGCTGCGGGGCAGGCGCTCGACGAAATTCGCAAGGTCTCGCGCGAACTGGCGGAATTGATCGGCGGCATCTCGGCGCAAACGCAGAAGCAGTCCGCGTCGGTGTCGGACGTGACGCGCGGCATGCAGGGCATCCTGAAGATCACGGAGGAAACGACCGAAGGCACCAAGCAGACCAACGTGTCCATCGGGCAGCTCTCCAAGCTGGCCGCCGAACTTCGCAGCTCGGTCGCAGGCTTCAAGGTGTAGTTTGCAACGAAGAGGGCAGGCGCGCTTTTTGCATGGGGTTGTCCTGATCACATCCATTGCTTAGCGGACGGCGACCCCACCGTGACCAACGACACTGCACCGGAATTCGACCTTGGACCCCTGACGTGGGTCCAGGGAGAAATCGACCAAGCGCTCGCGCGCGGTCTCGAAGCGCTCGCGGCCTTCAAGGCGGCGCCGACCGAGTCGTCGACGCTCAAGCACGCGCGGACCCACATCCACCAGGCCGCGGGCGCGATCCAGATGGTCGGCCTCGACGCGGTAACTGCATATACCGACGAACTCGAACGCCAGCTGGTGCGATTGGAGGAAGCGTCGCCAGGCGACGTGGAAGCCGGATGTGATCTGGTCGATCGTGCCTGCCGCAAGCTGCGCATATTCCTCGACGAACTCGTGGGCGGCGCCAACCCGGTACCGCTCAAGCTGTTTCCCGAATATGAAATGATGCAGCAGGCGCGGGGCGTGAAGGCCGCGGCGCCGACCGATCTGTTCTATCCGGACTTGTCGCCGCGGGCGCCCCGGATCGCGACCGCGAAGTCCGTCACGACGCAGAAGCTACCGTCGTTCCTGGTCAAGCAGCGCCGGCAATACCAGCGCGGCCTGCTCGCCTGGCTCAATGGCGACGAGGAATCCGCGCGCGTCATGCGCGAAGCCATCCAGTCCATCGAGGACGTGCAGACGCATTCTGCGCAGCGCTCCTACTGGTGGACGGTCGGAGCACTCCTCGAAAGCATTGTCGAAAAGGGTCTCGAAAGCGGCTTTGGCGTCAAGCAATTGTGCGGGCGCATCGACCTCCAGATCCGCCGTTTTGTCGAAGGCTCGGCGAAGGTCGCCGACCGCATGCGGCGCGAGGTCCTCTACTATGTCGCGATCAGCGCGCCTGTTGGGCCTCAGGTACAGGCAGTCCAGCGTGCATTCCGGTTGCAAGGACTTATCCCCAGTGCGGATGTGCTGTCGGCGGATGTCGTCCGCGTGCAGCCTCTGCTGCGCGAGACGCGCGACCTGCTCACGACCGCAAAGGATCTTTGGCTCAAGCTGACCAGCGGCCGGCCGGAGAACCTGCCGAAACTGAAGCAGGTCCTTTCGCAGCTGCGTGACAAGACCACCGCGATCGGTGAGCCGTCGCTCTCCCGGCTCGCCGCCGCCCTCGCGGGTCGTCTCGACAAGCTCGGCAGTGGCACGGTGGCGGACGCGCTGGCGATGGAATATGCGACGGGCCTGCTCCTCGCCGATTCGGTGCTCGACAACTTCGCGTCGATTTCCCCTGACTTTCCGAAACAGGTCGACGCGATGCTCGCCCGACTCGACGCCGCGGCACAAAACCAACCGCTACCCGATACCGCCGTCGCGCCGATTCTCGACGAGATGGCGCGGCGGGCGCAGGAGCGTCTGGTCCTGGCCCAGGTCGCCCGTGAAATCCAGGCGAATCTGCGCCACATGGAGCAGGTGCTCGATGCCTTCTTCCGCGATCACGCCAAGCGTGCCGACCTCGCGACCCTGGCGCACGACAGTGCCCAGATCGCCGGCGCGCTGAAGATGCTGGGCCTCGAGCGTGCCGAGCAGCTCCTTGCGCTGTGCCAGCAGCAAGTCGACGAGTACGCCAAGCCGGATACGGTGGTCGCGGACGAGGATCTGGAACTGCTCGCCGAATCGCTGTCCGGATTGGGGTTCTACATCGAGGCGGTGGAGCAGCAGCGGCCGGACCGCGAGCGGCTGATCGAACCCATGCTTGCCCGCCGGCTGGGTGTCGAATCGCTCGAAGCGCCGGTGGAGGTCGACACCGTGGAGACCGCGGTCGCCGATCTCGAAGCGCAGCTGCCCGCGACGCTGGCCGCGTTCCAACGTGCACCGGGCGACGCAGGTGCGCGCGAACGCCTTGAGGCTGACCTGGCCACGCTGATCGACGACGCCAAGCTCATCGACGATTCGCAACTGCACGAGGAAGCCACTGCCGCGCTGCAAGAGCTGACGCGAGCACGCGAAGGCGATACTGCCGCGCTGCAGGAAGCGATCGGCGCGATCGCGAGCAGTCGTGCAGCTACACCGGCGCCGGCGCCGTCCGAGGAAACCATCCGGCTGCTCGAGACCGACGCGTCGGACCTCGATGCGGAACTGCTCGACATCTACCTGACCGAGGCGGGCGAAGTTCTCGACACGATCGCCGCCAACAATGCCCAACTGCACGCCCGGCCGGATGATCGCGAGGCCCTGGTCACCGTGCGCCGTGGCTTTCATACGCTCAAAGGCAGCGGCCGCATGGTGGGACTGACCGATCTCGGTGACCTTGCCTACGATGTCGAGAAGATCCACAACCGGCTGCTCGAGGAAGATTTTCCAGTCACGCCTGCGGTGCTCGAGTTGAACGACGTCGCGCAGTCGAGCTTCCGGGGCTGGGTCGATGCGCTGCGCTTGAATGGCCGCGTCGCCGTGGACGCGAGCGCGCTGCGAGCGTGCGTCGGCAACGTGATCGCGGAGCTGGAATCGACGGACCCTGAGCCCGACCCTGAACCCGAGGGCGGACTGCCGACCGAACCCGAGCTGCCTGTGATGATGGCGCACGCGCCCGAAGCGGTGGCCATCGATGTGCCGATGATCGAGTTCCTCGAACTCGACGAAACGGATGAGGCGTCGCCTGCGGATGTGGAAGCGGCATCGAACGACAGCACGATCTCGTCCGTCGACACGTCGAGCGTCATCGAATTCGCCCCGCGCGCGATCGCGCCGCCGGTCGATCTTGTCAGCGCCGCGGAAGTCCCCCACGCGATGGGCCCTGCGTCGTCTCCGCCCGCCGAATCCGAAGAGACAACGGTGGGCGACGTCACCCTTTCGACGGCGCTCTATCGCATCCTGTGCGACGAAGCGCAGCAGCATATCGCCACGCTCGATGCCGAACTCGAGAACATGCAGTTCGATCCGGCGGCGACGCCCTCGCAAGCGATGGTGCGCGCGAGCCATACGCTGTGCGGTATTCATCGCACGGGCGGGTTCCCGTTGCTGGCGTCGACCGCGAAGGCACTCGAGCAGTGCCTGCTCGGATTGCAGACACGGGGCGCGCCCTCTCCCGGCGCGGCTCTGCCGGTACTGGCGCGCGCCATTGCCGGCTTGACGACGCTTGCTCTGCGGGTGAAGCACCGCGAGGCATTCGTTGCTACCGACGAGGTCGAGGCAGCCGAGATCGTCACGGAACTCGAGACGTTGCGGCAGGAAGCCACCACCGAACCCGCGCTGGATGACAGTGAGACCGTTGCCGAGCGTGTCGCCGAAGCCGAGGAGCTGGCGTTGGAGCAGTCGACGCCGCCCGTCGCGATGGCACCGGTTCTTGTCGCGGTGCCGACATCGATCGAAACTATCGAGCCGCCGTCCGACGAAGAAATCACGCTGGTCGAATCCATTGCGTCGGTTCCTGTGACTGTGCCCGTATCGGTCGAGATGATTGAACCGCCGCCGGTCGAAGACACCGTCCAGCGTCGAATCGAGCGTACCGGCTGCAGTCGCGCCGGCCATGTCGACCGAGACTGTCGAGCCGCTGCCCGCCGAGCAGGCCCCACCGGCCGAGGTAATCGCCGCGGCGCCAGCACACACGCCGGATCCGATCGAAAGCATCGCACCGCCGCCGATCGCACGTGCTTCCGAGTCCGTCACCCTCGCCATCGTCGAGTCGCCGCCACGCACTGCTCCTGTCGTCGTGCCGCGGCCCGCACCGGCGCCGATCGCGCCGTTGTCCGAAAGTGAATCACTCCTTGCCGTCAGCGATGACGTCGACAAGCAGGTACTGCCGATCTTTCTTGAAGAAGCCGCTGAACTCTTTCCGCAGGCGAGCGAGCAGCTCCGCGCCTGGCGCAAGAAACCTGCCGATGTGCAACCCGCCCACGGACTGAAGCGCACGCTGCACACGTTCAAGGGCAGCGCGCGCATGGCCGGTGCGATGCGACTGGGTGAGCTCACGCACCTGATGGAAAGCCGCTTGCCCGAGAGCGACGCACTGGGCAGGCCCTCGTCGGCGCTGCTCGATGCGCTGGACAACGACCTCGACCATATCGCGTTCGTGCTCGACCGCCTGCAAAAGGGAGAAGTGAATGTCGATCTCCCCTGGTTGAATGTTACGGTTCCGGCGGTATCGGTCGAGCGTGCGGCGCCTGCTCCTGCCAGCGTCGACGCGAAGGCACCGGTCGTCGCGACATTGCCGCTCGCCCCGCTTCCGGCGACATCCCCGACCCCGGCGGTTGTCGAGGGCGAAGGCGCGCGTGCGCAGTTGCGCGTGCGCGCGGACCTCATCGATCGGCTCGTGAACGAAGCGGGCGAGGTGGCCATCGCCCGCGCGCGGGTCGAAGGGGAGCTGCGTTCGCTCAAGGCGAATCTGCTCGAACTCACCGGCAGCGTGATCCGCCTGCGATCGCAGGTACGCGAAATCGAGATCCAGGCCGACTCGCAGATCCAGTCGCGCATGTCGATGGTGAACGAGGCCGCGGAGGGATTCGATCCGCTCGAGTTCGACCGGTTTACGCGCTTCCAGGAGCTGACGCGCGGCATCGCCGAGGGTGTCAACGACGTCTCCACGGTCCAGCAATCGCTGCTCAAGAATCTGGACGAGGCCGATGCGGCACTGCTTGCCCAGGCGCGCCTGTCGCGCGACGTGCAGCAGCAGCTGTTCTCGATTCGCACGGTGCCCTTTGCAAGCCTGTCCGAGCGCCTGTACCGCATCCTGCGCCAGACGGCCAAGGAACTGGATAAGCGCGCCAATCTCGAAATTCGCGGCACCCAGGTCGAGCTCGATCGCTCGGTGCTGGAGAAGCTGGTCGCCCCGCTCGAGCACCTCCTGCGCAATGCGCTCGATCATGGGGTCGAGGGGCGTGAGGCCAGGCGCAAGTCGGGAAAGCCCGAAACCGGCGAAATCACACTCACCGTACGCCAGCAGAACAACGAAATCGCCATCGAAATCGCGGATGACGGTGCCGGCCTGGACTTGAAGCGCATCGCCGAGAAGGCGAACGCGCTCGGGCTCATCCCCGCCGATGTCGAGGCGACCGAGGCACGATTGATCGAGTGCATTTTCTCGCCCGGGTTCTCGACCGCCGCCAAGATCACGCAGATTTCGGGACGCGGCGTCGGTATGGATGTCGTGCGCTCCGACATCGCCGCACTCGGCGGCCGTGTCGAGGTTGCCACGGAGCCCGGCAAGGGAACCATGTTCACGCTCTTCCTGCCGCTTACGCTGGCGGTCGCGCAAACCGTGCTGGTGCGGGCCGGTGGACGGCTGTGGGCTTTGCCGGCGCCGATGGTCGAGCAGGTGCAGCAGATCAGGGACAAGGACCTGATCAACCTGTATCTGTCGCGCGAAGTGGTATGGCAGGAGCGCAAGTATCCGTTCTTCTACCTGCCGCGCCTTCTCGGCAACCCAGGCAACAATCCGGAAACGACGCGCTACAACTCGGTGGTGCTGCTCAAGAGCGGGCAGAACGTGACGGCGGTGCACGTCGACGAGATGATCGGCAACCAGGAAGTCGTGGTGAAAAACATCGGCCCGCAGCTGGCGCGGGTCTCGGGCATCGCCGGCGCAACGGTGCTTGGCAATGGCGAAGTGGTGCTGATCATCAATCCGGTGCAACTGGCGCAGCGGATGGACGTTGCGGCCGAGGCGCCGATGGTCGTCAAATCCGCGCAAGCCGCTGCGGTTGCGGCCGCGGCCGCGGCCGCGGCAGGACCGCCGCTGGTGATGATCGTCGATGACTCGCTGACCGTGCGCAAGATCACGAGTCGCATGCTGGTGCGCGAAGGCTTCGACATCGTCACGGCGAAGGATGGACTTGACGCGCTGCAGCTGATCGGCGAGCGGACGCCCGATGTGATACTGCTCGACATCGAAATGCCGCGGATGGATGGATTCGAGTTCGCCAAGACGATCAAGGCCGACCTGCAACTCGCGCATATTCCGATCATCATGATTACGTCGCGAACGGCCGAGAAGCATCGCAATCGCGCCAAGGAACTCGGCGTCGACGTCTACCTCGGCAAGCCGTACCAGGAAGAAGAGCTGCTGCGCCATCTGCGCGAACTGGTGGCAGTAACCGCCTGACGGACGGGTCGTTGGCGCCCGGCCCTGCCGGGCTCCAGACCTGCCGCGGATCGAAGCACCACCGGTCGCGGCCGGTCCCAAGGTAGAATCTCCCTCATAAACTTGGGGGAGACACCACCATGCCGCAATTCGCAACCAAGGATATCCGCACGTTGGCGCTGGTCGGCCACGGCGCCGCGGGCAAGACCACGCTTGCGGAGGCGTTGCTGGCCAAGGCCGGTGCGATCCAGACAATGGGCAGCGTCGAACGCGGCGCGACGACAAGCGACTTCGATCCGCTCGAAAAGGCGTGGCAGCATTCGCTGCGCGCATCGGTACTGCATCTCGAGACGCAGGGAACTCGCGTCCACATGATCGACACCCCGGGATTCCCGGATTTCATCGGTCAGGCCATCGGCGCGCTCGATGCCGTCGAGACCGCGGCGGTGGTCGTGAGCGCATCCGCCGGCATCGAGATGATCACTTCGCGAATGATGGAATGGGCGGCGAAGCGCAGACTGTGCCGCCTCGTCGTCATCAACAAGATCGACGCCGAGAACACGGACCTTGAAGGATTGCTGACCGCGATCCAGGCCACCTTCGGCAGGGAGTGCCTGCCGATCAACCTGCCGGCCGACAACGGCAAGCGGGTGGTGGACTGCTTTTTCAATCCCGCCGGGGACTCGGATTTTTCGTCGGTGGCAGACGCGCACCGTGCCCTGGTCGATCAGGTGGTCGAGGTCGACGAGGAACTGATGTCGCTCTACCTCGAGCAGGGAGAAATCGCCCCCGATCAATTGCATGCACCCTTCGAAAAGGCGCTGCGTGACGGGCATCTCGTGCCCGTATGCTTTGTCTCGGCGCGAACCGGTGCGGGCGTCGCGGAACTGCTGGACATCCTCGTCAAGCTCGCCCCCAATCCGGCAGAAGGCAACCCGCCCCTCTTTACCAAGGGCGAAGGCGAGAGCGCGGTCGACTTTCATTCCGATCCCGAGCCGGGCAAGCACGTGTTGGCGCACGTGTTCAAGGTGGTGATCGATCCGTTCATCGGCAAGCTTGGCGTTTTCCGCGTGCATCAGGGCACGGTAACCAAGGACACGCAGCTGTTCATCGGCGACGGGCGCAAACCGTTCAAGGTGTCGCACCTGTTCATGATCCAGGGCGGCAAGCAGGTCGAGATCGACGGCGCGGTTCCGGGCGACATCGCTGCGGTGGCGAAAGTCGACGAGATCGAATTCGACTGCGTGCTGCACGATTCGCACGACGAAGACCATATCCACATGAAACCGCTCGAGTTTCCGACGCCGATGCACGGGTTTGCCATCGCGCCCAAGAAACGCGGCGACGAGCAGCGCATTTCCGACGTGCTGCACAAGATGATGGCGGAGGATCCGACGCTCTCTGTCGAGCACGACACCAGCCTCAACGAGACGGTTCTTCGCGGCCTGGGCGAACTGCACCTGCGTTCGGTGTTCGAGCGCATGGCGAGCCAGTTCAAGCTGGAAATCGAAACGCGTCCACCCAGGGTGCCGTATCGCGAGACGATCATGGCCAAGGCGGAGGGACATCACCGGCACAAGAAGCAAACCGGAGGGGCGGGACAGTTCGGCGAGGTGTATCTGCGCATCGAGCCGTTGCCCCGGGGCAGCGGATTCGAGTTCAAGGACGCAGTGAAGGGCGGGACGATTCCAAATCAGTTCATCCCGGCGGTCCAAAAGGGCGTCGAGCAGGTGCTGATCCAGGGGCCGACTGCGGGCTTTCCGCTGCAAGACGTACGGGTGACGGTCTACGACGGCAAGCACCATCCCGTCGACTCGAAGGAGATCGCCTTCGTCATGGCCGGTCGCAAGGCGTTTCTCGATGCGATCGAGAAGGCGAAGCCGATCGTGCTCGAGCCCATCGTCAGTCTCGAGGTATTGTGTCCGGAAGCCAGCATGGGCGATGTCGCCGGCGATCTTTCCGGTCGGCGTGGACAAGTCACCGGCACCAAGTCGCTCCAGGCGGGAACGTTGACGGTAAACGGCATTGCGCCGCTGTCGGAACTCGACGGCTATGCGGCAAGGCTCAAGGCCATGACGGCGGGCCACGCCGCGTGGACGATGTCGCTGTCACATTACGAACCTGCTCCAGCCACGCTGCAGCATCAGCTCGCGTCCGAATACGCCAAACACCGCAAGCATGAGGAGGAGTAGAGGCTCCCCTCCGCATGCGGTAACAAGTCCGGCCGACTTCATCGTGTAGCCTCGGGTTTCCACTCGAACCGTGATCCCGGCAACCAGCGATCGAACAGAGGCACCAGCGGTGTGAGCAGGAACAGCGACCAGATCAGTGCGTTCGGACGGAACAGGGCGTATTGCCAGAGCACCGCACCGATGGCGACGATGATTGCGTAGGCAACGCGTGCCTCGCGGCGATTCGGAATCGTCATCGGATCCGAGATCATGAAGAAGGCGAATAGCAGCAGGGCCCCGTTGCCGAGTTGGTGCCACCAGATCATCCACGATTGACCGAGCAGCAGGACCCGCAGCGCCACCAGCCCCAGAAACACACCGAGAAACACCCAGCTGATATCGAGGCGGCGCGCGCGTTGTGTCACGACCGTCCCGAGCATCAGGAGCCACACCGCGAGCGCGAGATCGTTGCCCCATTGCCCTGGCGATACCCAGGTGCCGGGCAGCAGCGTGATGGCGAGGATGACGCCCAGGTTCGCCGGGTTGTACAGGTGCTTTCCGTGAACGCGCAGCACGAATTTCGAGGACATCGCGATCGCCGCCACCAGCGGATGCGCCCACAGCGTGTCGCTGCGCAGCAGCAGCGACAACCCGCAGCACGTGACGATCGCCGACAACAGCCCACGTTGCTCGAGACCCAGCCGCCGAAGCCAAAATGCCTGCGTGGCAAGCCCGGCGACGAAAGTCAGCACGACTTGCAGCGGCTGAATCGAGAAATCGCGCAGCACGACGCCGGTCATCAACAGCAGGGCAAGGAAGGCGATCTGGAATACGCGTGCATCCCGGGGCAGCCAACCACGCACGATCGCCGTCGTCGACAACCGTGCGTGCAGGTGACCCTGCGACGGCCCGGCGGCGCTCTGTACGACCCCCACGCTTGCGGCATTCGCCGCGACGCTGCCCCCGGAGGGGGAGCAATTCCATGCGGCCTCCTTACCGAACGTCGCGCCATTCGAAGACAAGTGCGCGTCGGCCGCCACCCGCGCTCGCGGACGCGCCCTTCGCGCCTTGGCTTCGCCCCGCTCGCGCAGGCGACCTTGGGACGGCCCGGCGGCGCTCATTTCCACAGCCGCTCCCACCACTTCGTATCGGGCGCGGCCTGCAGGTTCATCCTGTTGCGGATCTGGTTCAGATCCCAGCCGGTCAGCGCCGCCAGCGTTTGCGCTTCGACTTCCTGCCGCTTGATGACCGTCTCGAAATAGCGCTTCGCTTCGGCGCAGGCATTGTCGTCGCCGCTCCATGGGTGGCGGAGTACGTAGCGCGTCTGGTAGTTCTGCTTGTCCTGGGTCTCCTGGAACATCAGGTCTTCCGGCAACGTTTCCGGCGTGTAGCGAAGATGCAGGCGCGTGAGCATCACCGGCTGCGCGCCCGTGGCGCCGCGCGCTTTGGCGACGGGCGGCGTCGTGCCGGGCGAGATGCCGATCGGCGGCTCATCACCATCGAGCCAGAACACCCCGGCGCCGCGCAACTCCTCCGTCGACAAAGGATTGGCCGCGCAAGGATCGCACCACGCCATGTCCCAGAAGTATTCGGTCCAGACGACGCGATAGTCTTCGCGCTTCGACTGCGTCTCGAAGAGCGCCTTGTAGACCTGGGCGAATTCGCTGCGCGTGTACGGCGGAATATCGACGTTCGAAGGGAGTTTCACGGTGCGGTAGTTGGTGGTCTCGACCCGGCCATTTTTCGTCAACGCATAGATCACGAGATCCTGCGGCCCGCGCGCATTGAGCATGCCGAGCCGTACCGGCAACATGAAACGCGACGACTCGAACGCGAACTGCAGCGGTCGCAGGTACGAGAACCCGGTCTTGGCCTGTTCCGCGAGATTGACCTTGGCGACGAAGAATTTCAGGTTCTGGCGGATGTAGGGTTGCAAGGCCTTGCTCGCCTTGGCGGGGATGTTGTAACCGCTCTGACGCAGCCACGTTTCCAGCCCGTTCGATTCGGTCGCCGACAAGAATCGCGATGTCGTATTCGCCGATGGTGTAACGCGCTTCGACGGTGACCCCGAGCGCCTGATCCTTTGCCTTCCTCGCTTCCATGCGCGCCGCCGGCGCAGCCGCGAGCAGTGCGCCCGACAGTCGCGACATCTTGTCGACCTCGCACGGGTTGGGGTCGAAGTATTCGGCAAGCCGAGGTGCGCTATACGCATCGATGCGCTCGAAGATCTTCGGATCCCCGACATGGATCTGGCTCTGCTGCAGCACGACCGGTACGGGCACGACGAGCGCGAATTCGGCCAGGTCGCCCTGGAAATCGTTGCGCATACTGATTACCGTTCGATTCCCGTCGCGCACCAGGATCACCTGCGAGGCTTCGTTGAACAGTTTTGCGTCGGCTTTCCCGACGTAGAAGCCGCAAAACCCGGCAGCGGGCGCGGACAGCAACGCGAGCGCGAGCGCGGACGCACTGATCGCGGCGAACCAGCCGCGGCGGGACAAGGCAATGAACATCGGATCCTCCGGAAGGTGGGCAGTGCCGCTAGAAACGGCGCGGCTTCCCTATCCGGGGTTAAATCTGCGCAAATCAGGTTTCGCGCACCGCCTTGAACAGCGCGAGTGCGTCGCTTCGAGCGCGCGCGTGATCGACGATCGGCGCCGGATAGTCGCGACCGATCTCGACACCGCGTGCTTTTTGTACGGCGGTGGGCAGGAGCCAGGGTGCATGGATTTCGTCGTCGCGAAGCACTTGCAGTTCCGGCAGGTAACGGCGGATGAAATCGCCCTCTGCCGTCGAATCGCTCCGACTGCGCCACCGGGTTGAACATGCGGAAATACGGCTGTGCGTCACAACCGGTCGACGCCGCCCATTGCCAGCCGCCGTTGTTGGACGCCAGATCGAAGTCGTTGAGGCTGGTCGGCAAAATATCGCTCGCCCCAGCGCCAATCGATCAGGAGGTCCTTGACCAGGAAGCTCGCCACGATCATGCGCAGGCGGTTGTGCATGTAACCGGTCTGGTTGATCTGGCGCATGGCCGCATCGACGATCGGATAGCCGGTCGCACCGTTGCACCAGGCTGCGAATTGCCGCTTGTCGTTGCGAAAGACAAGCGCGTTGTACGCCGGTTTGAACGCTGAGTCGGCGACGTGCGGGTGGTGCCACAGGATCTGGGCATAGAACTCGCGCCAGATCAGTTCGTTCAGCCATGTGGCAGCGCCTTCGCCGCCCGCGTGCAACGACCGCGCGTGCGCGTACGCCGCGAGTTGCCGGATCGACACCGTGCCGAAGCGAAGGTCGATCGACATGTAGGACGGTCCCTTGATACCCGGGAAATCCCGCGCGTCGCGATAGCGATCGATCCGGCGCTGAAAATCGGCAAAACGTCGATCTCCACCGGTCATGCCGGGAGCAATGTCGAGATTGCTCAGGTTGGTTCGTTCGAAGCCGATGCTTTCAAGCGACGGCGTCCCATGCTGCAGCGCGGCGGGTGGCGCGGCGAGCGCGTGCATGTGCGCCTCGACCGGATGCGGGGCAAGTTGGGCCGGTGTGAGCGCCTTCAGCCACGCGTTCCTGTACGGCGTGAAGACCGTGAATGGTGTGCCGGCTTGCGTGAGAATTTCGCTTCGTTCGAAGATGACCTGGTCCTTGTACGTATGGAACGCGCAGCCTTGCGCGGTCAGTGCACGCCCGACCGCGGCGTCACGGTCGATCGCCGCGGGTTCATAGTCGTGATCGGCGAACACGGCGTCAGCGCCGAGTTCGGCGGCGAGCAGCGGAATGACGTCACGTGCTACCGCATGCCGGACGAGCAGGGCGCCCCCGCGGGCGCGCAAGCTCGCATCGAGCTCGGTCACGCTGCCGTGGATGAATTCGACGCGGCGATCGGCGCGAGCCGCCAGGCGGTCCAGGATTTCACGGTCGAAAACGAATGCGCAGTACACGGCCTCGGAGTCGCGCAAGGCAGCGCAAAGCGCCGCGTGGTCGAAATCCCGCAGATCGCGACGAAACCAGACGAGAGACCGGGCAAAGCGAGGCATGGGCGTTCCGGCGGCCGTCGGGCGGCCATTCGTTGTGTCGTCGGGCGTCGGAGTTTACAATGCGCGGCGTGAGGATTGTGATCAGCGACCCGAGCGGGGAGATCGACGGCGCCGCGAACGTGGCAGGCCGCCGTGCTGCATTGCTCGATTCCGCCCGGCGCAACGAGGCAGCGGCATGGGCGACACGCGGGTCAGCCTGACCCATCACTTCCTGATCGCCATGCCGAGCATGGCCGATCCCCACTTCGCCCACACGCTGATCTACATCTGCGAGCACAACGAAAACGGTGCCCTCGGCATCGTCATCAACAAGCCGATCGACATGACGCTCTCGGCGCTGTTCGAGCAGATCAATGTCCCGCTGGGTGACTCGGAATTGCGCGAAGCGCGCGTGCTTTACGGCGGGCCCGTGCAGATCGATCGCGGCTTCGTCCTGCACCGCCCGCTGGGAAGCTGGCAGTCGACGCTGGCCATCAACGACGACCTGGGTCTGACGACATCGAAGGACATTCTGGAGGCGGTAGGCAGCGGTCAAGGTCCCGATGATGTGCTCGTTTCGTTGGGGTACGCCGGCTGGTCCGCTGACCAGCTCGAGCAGGAGATCAGCCAGAACGCCTGGCTCACGGTGGCGGCCGACGCCGATGTCCTGTTCACGGAGCCCGCGGAAACCCGGCTGACCGCGGCAATGAATCTGCTCGGCATCGACTTCTCCCGGTTGTCCGGCGCTGTCGGGCACGCGTGAAGCGTGGTGGCCACGGCACGACCTTCCGCACCTCCTGCGGGCACCATTCTCGCATTCGATTTTGGCACTCGCCGCATCGGCGTCGCCGTGGGCGAGCCGGGAACGGGCCTGGCGCACCCGCTGGCGACGATTGCCGCCTTGCGCAGGGACGAACGGTTCAAGGCGATCGGCAATCTGATCGACGAGTGGCGTCCCACCTTGGTCCTGATCGGCTTGCCTACCCACGCCGACGGCACGGAACACGAACTGACGGCGAGTGCGCGGCGCTTTGCACGGCAGCTCGAGGGCCGCTTCGGCGTGATGGTCGCACTCGCCGACGAGCGCTTCACGACCCTGGCCGCAGGGGAGGCGCTCGCGACCGCCGGTGTGAAGGCGCGGAATCAACGCGGTGTGCGCGACCAGGTCGCCGCGCAACTTATCCTGCAGGCCTATCTTGACGAGCGCAGTGCAAAAGAGCGGACTGCCTGACGCCGAAGCCGTGCTCGCTGCGCTGGTCGAGCGCATGCGCACGGCGGTTGCCATCGACGCCCGGCTGGTCGGGATTTTTTCGGGCGGCGCATGGCTGGCCGACCGCCTGTCAGCGCTGTTGCCGGGAGAACATCCCGTCGGCTATATCGACGTCTCCTTCTATCGCGACGACTACGCCACCAAAGGGCTGCGGGCGAAAGTCGAGACCACCGTGCTCCCGTTCGACATCGCCGGCGCTCGTATAGTCCTGGTCGACGACGTGCTCTACACCGGTCGCTCGGTTCGCGCCGCGATCAACGAGTTGTTCGATTATGGTCGGCCCGAGTCCATCGAACTGGCCGTACTCATCGATCGTGGGGGACGAGAGCTGCCGATCGAGGCCACGTACGTCGGCGCGCGCGTCGCCGTCGCTCGCGATCTGTCCATCGTGCTGAATCGCCATCCTGATGCCCGCCTCGAGTTGTCCGTCGAGGTTGCAGGGGGCGCGCCGCGTGAATAACCCGCAACTCAATCAAAACGGCGAACTCACCCATCTGCTGACACTCGAGGGACTGCCCGCGGAGGTCATTCGTCGCATTCTCGATACCGCCGTACCCTTCGTCTCGATTGCCGAACGCGACGTCAAGAAGGTGCCCTTGCTGCGTGGCAAGGCGGTGTTCAATCTGTTCTTCGAAAGCAGTACACGCACGCGAACCACGTTCGAGATCGCCGCCAAGCGCCTGTCCGCGGACGTGATCAATCTCAACATCGGCGTGTCGTCGACCAGCAAGGGCGAGACCCTGCTCGATACGATCGACAACCTGGTGGCCATGAATGCCGACATGTTCGTGGTCAGGCATGCGCAGAGCGGCGCGCCGCATCTGATCGCACAGCACCTGTCGAAAACCGATCGTCGGCACATCCACGTGATCAACGCGGGCGACGGCCGGCATTCGCATCCGACGCAGGGTCTGCTCGACCTGTTCACGATACGCCACTACAAGAAGGACTTTCGCGGGCTCACGGTGGCGATTGTCGGTGACCTGTTGCACTCCCGCGTCGCGCGCTCGCTGATTCACGGCTTGACGACGCTGGGCACGCCCGAGGTCCGGGCGATCGGCCCGCAAACGCTGCTGCCGACCGCGCTCGAAAGTCTCGGCGTCCGCCTGTTCCACAACATGGCCGAAGGGCTCCACGGCGCCGACGTTATCGTGATGCTTCGCTTGCAGAACGAACGCATGAAGGGGTCGCTGCTGCCCTCCGCGGGTGAGTTTTTCAAGCACTACGGCCTGACCGCCGAAAAGCTCGCGCTGGCCAAGCCCGACGCCATCGTCATGCATCCGGGGCCGATGAATCGCGGTGTGGAAATCGATTCGGCGGTGGCCGACGGCGAGCACTCGGTGATCCTGCCGCAGGTGACGTTCGGCATCGCGGTGCGCATGGCCGTGATGAGCATGCTGGCCGGTAATCAGTAGATGCCGATGAAGATCGAGATCAGAAACGGCCGGTTGATCGATCCGAAGCACGCGGTCGATCGCAATGCCTCGCTGTTCGTGGCCGACGGTCACGTGGTTGCGATCGGCGACGCGCCGCCCGCGTGGCGGGCAGATCGAGTCGTCGATGCGACGGGGCTGGTGGTCGGTCCCGGCCTGATCGACGTTGCGGCGCGCCTGCGCGAGCCCGGCTTCGAATACAAGGCGACCCTCGAGTCCGAGATGGATGCCGCCGTGGCCGGTGGCGTGACCAGTCTCGCGTGCCCGCCGGACACGGATCCGCCGCTGGACGAGCCGGGACTGGTCGAGATGCTCAAGCACCGCGCGCGTTCGCTCAATCGTGCACACGTCTATCCGGTCGGCGCGCTGACGGTTGGACTCAAGGGCGAGACGATTACCGAAATGGGCGAGCTCGCGGATGCGGGCTGTATCGCCTTCTCGCAGGCCGATGTGCCGATCACCGACACGCAGGTACTGTGGCACGCCATGCAATACGCAGCGACATTCGGCTATCGCGTGTGGCTGCGGCCGCAGGACGCGCATCTGTCGCGCGGCGGCGTCGCGCACGACGGAGAAGTCGCGACGCGCCTGGGGCTCGCCGCCGTGTCGCCTTGGGCCGAGACGATCGCCCTCGACACGATCTTCGCGCTCGCTCGCGCGACCGGCGCGCAGGTGCACATCGCGAGAATCTCTGCGCACGAAAGTGTTGTGCGCATGCGTGAAGCCAAGCGCTCGGGGCTCGCGGTGACCTGTGATGTGGCCGCCAACCACGTGCACCTCGCCGATACCGACATCGGCTGGTTCAACGCGCATTGCCACCTGGTGCCGCCGTTGCGCAGCGGACGCGACCGCGACAGCCTGCGTGCCGGTCTTGCGGACGGGACGATCGACCTCATCTGCTCCGATCACACGCCGGTCGACGACGATGCGAAGCAGCTTCCGTTTGCGGAGAGCGAACCGGGAGCAACCGGACTGGAATTGCTGCTGCCGCTGACACTCAAGTGGGCGACCGAGGCCAAAGTTCCGCTGCCGGTTGCCTTGAGTCGCATTACCGCCGACCCGGCTCGCGTGCTTGGCATCGATGCCGGACACCTCGCCATCGGCGCGCCCGCCGACATTTGCGTGTTCGACCCGGCTGCGTGGTGGACTGTCGATCGACGTGCCTTGCGCAGCCAGGGCAAGAACACGCCGTTCCTCGGTCTGGAGTTGGCGGGCAAAGTCCGGCTTACCATGGTCGCCGGGCACGTGGTGTACGAGACTTAGTCGCTTCGACGCCAAAACACGCGCTTTTTGCGCATGATATAAAGCGCGGATGGCTCCCCAAGAAAGGAGCACAGGCCGTCTTCGCCCCATTGCGCGCCGTCCCCGTTGGACCAGGCTGCTCGCGCTCGTGCCATGGGCGCTCGCACTCGTTGGCTTGGTAGCTGCTGCCGAAGATCTCGGCCAGACGAACATACCGCCACCGGTGCCACAAGCGACGGAGCCTGTGCGTTACCGTGTGCAAGTGGTTGCGCCCGACTCGGTCCGCGACGCGGTCGTGACCAGCGTCAACCTCGTGCGCTGGCAGGGCTACACGGACATGACCGAAGAGCTGCTCGACGCTCTAGCGGGCGAAGCAGTGCCCCAGGCGAAGGAGGCAGCCGCGGCGCAGGGCTATTTTTCCGCCACCGTCGACATTGCGATGGACCGCGGCACGACGCCCATCAGCGTAACGCTGACCGTTGTACCGGGCCCGCCGACGCACGTGAGCAGCGTCGATATCGACGTGACGGGCCCGGCAACCACCGACGCGCTACTGGGAACCCAGGCCATCAACGCGGCAAGGGACGGCTGGTCGATGCCGAAAGGGGACATCTTCACGCAGGTTGGATGGGCCAGCGCCAAGCGCGACGTCGTTTCGGCGATGGCGGGAAACGCCTACGTCTCGGCACGATTGACGTCGAGCGAGGCCCGGGTGGACCCGGAGGCCGCAACCGCCGCGCTCACATTGTCGATCGACAGTGGTCCCGCGTTCTTCATCGGCGATATCGTGGTCGAGGGACTGTCCCGATACAGCGCGGAGATGGTCCGCAATTTCAGCCCGCTACAGCGCGGCCAGCCTTATAGCCGATCCGTGCTCGACGATTACGTACGGCGGTTGCTCGGCTCCGGATACTTTGCCGGCGTGCAAGCCGCCATCGCAACCGACCCCGCGCTCGCCGACAACGCCCCGGTGACGCTGGCTGTGATCGAGGCACCGTCGCGGCACCTCGAATTCGGCGCAGGATATTCCACCGATACGCAGTATCGCCTCAGCGCCAGTTACCGTGACCTCGATGTCAACGGCGATGCCCTGCGTTTCTACGCCGATGCGCGCCTCGAAACCAAGGTGCAGAATGTCAACCTCCGTTTCGTGCGACCACCCAATGCCCAAGGCTGGCAGGACTCGCTTCTGGGTGGGATCGAGCGGACGGACATCGAAGGCCTGATAACGCACACCGCCAGCATCATCGTGCGACGCGAGAGCATCGACGAGCGCAATACGCCTGCGTTCAGCGTCGGGTATTTTATCAACCAGCAGCAGCCGTCGGGAGGCGACACCGACCGTTCGCATGCCCTCTACGGTGAAGCTCAATACACCTGGCGGCGCACCGACAGCCTGCTGCTGCCGACCAGGGGCTGGATGGCGAACCTGACAGGTGGCGGTGGTATCCCGGGCGTGTCGACCGAAGGGTTCGGCCGCGTCGTGGGAAAGTTTGCGTACTGGCTGCCGCTCGGTCATTCCAATGAACTCTATCTGCGCGGTGAAGGCGGGGCCGTGCTTGCACGCTCACGCGTGGGGATCCCCTCGGTATTCCTGTTCCGTACCGGCGGCGACACCACCGTGCGTGGGTACGCCTTCGACAGCCTCGGTGTGCAACAGGATGGTGCCACGGTCGGCGGGCGCTACTATGGCGTGGCCAGCGCGGAAATCACGCACTGGTTCGCGCCGAGCTGGGGCACTGGCGACCTTCATCGATGCCGGCAATGCGGTCGACTCGCTGCATTCCGCCACGGTCGACTACGGTTATGGCGTCGGTGCGCGCGTGCGCACGCCGATCGGCCCGTTTCGACTCGACCTCGCGTATGGACAGGAAGTCCACCAGTTCCGTATCCATTTTTCCGTAGGGCTCTCGTTCTAATGACCACAGCGTCCACCCCTGAACCCGTTTCGAGCAAGGCGTCCCGATGGGTGCGCCGGTTGTGGCGCGTCTTCGCGGTGCTCTTGGGGCTGATCGTTGTCGGTGTTGCCGCCGCCGTGTGGTTCCTGGGCACGCAGGCGGCGCTCGAATCGCTGCTCGAGCGCGCGATGGCGCGCAGCAATGGCCGCCTCGTGGTCCAGGGTGCCACCGGCTCGCTGCTGTCGACGGTTCATATCGATCGCCTGCAGTGGCACGGCGACGACGTCACGTTGGAAGCCACCGGCGTCGCCCTGACGTGGAGTCCCACCGATCTGTTCTCGCGCCGCTTCAATGCACAAGGATTTGCAGCGCAACATCTGGTGGTGACGCTGAACCCGTCGTCCGGGCCGAGCACACTGCCGAACGACCTGGCGCTCCCGCTCGAAGTCAGGATCGCGCGCGCGGGGATCGGCCGCATCGACTGGACGGCGGGCGGCCGCCAAGGCGTGGTCACCGGCCTCGAGTTCGGCTACACCGGCGGGGCGACGCAGCATCGTATAAGCGATCTCGAATTCATCACCCCCGCGGGCACGCTTACCGGCAACCTCGTGCTTGGCGCCACCGCGCCGTTTGCCATTGCCGGAGCGCTCGCTTTCGTCGGCGATGGCGACTATCGCGACGCGTCCGCGCGTGCCAATGTCAGCGGCACGTTGGAAGCGCTAGGCCTGGATGCGAATGTGATCGTGCGCGGTGCGCGCGGGACCGCCAACGCGAAGGTCAGCCCATTCGCGGCTGTCCCGCTCACCGCGGCTGCGGTCAACGTCGACGGTGTCGATCTCGCGCGCTGGTCGAATGCCTTGCCGAAAAGCAACCTGAGTCTCGCGCTCAACGCTGTGCCTGCCGGTGATCGCTTTGCCGGCACGATCGACGTGCGCAATGCCGAAGCGGGGTCGATCGACGCCGATCGGATTCCGCTGGCGACGCTCAATGCGCATTTCTCCTGGGCCGATGGCGAGCTTGAGCTCAGCGATGCCACCGCCACGATGCCCGGTCGCGGACGTGCCACCGGGCACGCCACGTTCGCCCTCGACGGCAAGCCGGCGACGTTCGCGCTGGACGTTACCGACATCGACCTGCAACGGATCCACGGTGCGCTCGGTGCGACCGCGTTGAGCGGAACACTTGTCGCGGATGTCACCGGTACCGCACAAAACGTGCGTGGCGACCTGCGCCAGGCGGGCATGAGCTTCGCGTTCGCCGCAGCCGTGCGGGATCGCCAGGTGGACATCGCCAGTTTGCGCGTGGTTGCGGGCACGAGCGAGGTCACGGGTCGCGGTCGGGTCGCACTCGATGGGGCGCGAGCGTTCAGCGTGACCGGCAGCACGCGGCGCTTCGATCCGTCGCGTTTCGGCGCATTTCCGAAAGGAGCGCTGGACACGACGTTCACGGCCACCGGTGCGCTCAATCCAAGGTGGGCAGCGGTTGGTGAATTGGTGGTGGCTGCGGGAAGCCAATTGAGCGGCGTAGCTCTTTCGGGAAAGGTGCGCGGCGATTTTGCGGCGAGACGGGTTCGCGATGCGACCGTGAGTCTGCACATCGCTTCGGGCGAGCTGACGGCGTCCGGCAATGCGGGAGGCGCCGGGGACCGATTGACGTTCGCGGTGAGCGCACCCGACCTCGCGGCATGGCGTCCGCTCGTGCCGTCAGCGTTCGTCGCGCGATTGCCTGAGGTCGTGGGCGGCTCGTTGCGTGCGAGCGGTTCGGTGGAACTGGAGCCGCAGCTTCGCGGTGCGGATGTCGATATACACGGTAGCAACCTCGTGTGGGGGAAGCTCTTCGCGATTGCGTCGGTCGATGGCAAGGCGATGGTTGCGCCGCCGGACCAGCCGGGCCGCGACGTCGCGCTCGCCGCGCGTCCCGTGACGGTGTCGATCGCCGCCACGGGCCTAAAGACACCCCAAGGCACGTTCTCGGCGGCGAACATCGATGTCACCGGCAGTCTCGCGCACCACACGGTGAAGGTTGCTCTGAAAGGCGAGGGGATCGACATGCAAGCCGCCGCGACGGGCGGGTTGCAGGATCCCGGAACCGGTGGCGCCGCGACGCCGTTCCGCTGGGCGGGAACGCTGGATCGCCTCGACAACCAAGGCGAGCTACGCCGTTGCACTCACGGCCCCGGCGACTCTCGCCTTTGCCGGCAGCTATGTGCGTCTGACCAACGCCAGCATCCGCATCGCCGAAGGGCATGCGGAGATTGCCGACTTTTCTCTCGACGACGGACGCATCAGCTCGCGCGGAACCTTCGACTGCGATTCCGCTCACCGTCGCTGGTGCGTCTGGCTGGACAACAAATGCCGCTGCGATCGACGCTGACGCTGAAGGGCGATTGGTCGGTTGCCGCATCGCCCCGGCTCAATGGTGAGATCCACGTTGGCGCGCGATCAGGGCGACCTCTATGCCACAAACGTCGCCTCCATCGATCCGCGAACCCTCGGGTTTGGCATCACAATGCTCGAAGGCGTCGCCCAGTTCGTGAACGACGCCACGACGGCCCGCGTTCAATACGGTTCCGCACGCGGCGGCAAAGGCAATCTGACATTTACCGTTGGCGAGGATGCCGGCGCTGCGCCAGGACATATCGGACGCAACGCGCCCGTGACGCTGTCGCTGCAAGCAGATCTTCCGTCGCTGCAGCCACTGCAGCCGTGGCTGGGGACCACCGCGGTGATCGACGGCCGCGGGCGTATCGACGTCACGGGAAAGGGCACGCTCGGCAACATCGTGCTCGACGGCGGTGTCACCGGCGACGACATTCGCATCGACCTGCCGCGATATGGAGTGCTGCTGAATTCCGGCCGACTGCGCACGCGAATCGAGAGCGGCAAGTTGCTGCTCGACGAATTCTCGATCGCTGCGGGGGAGGGAACGTTTTCTGCGCAAGGCACCCTCGTCGCGACCGCGGCGAGCGGTGCGACGCCGAAGATCACCTGGCAGGCCAAGCAGTTCCGTGCAGTGAGTCGGCCGGACATGCGCCTGATCGTCGGCGGGAACGGCACGCTGGCACTCGTGGACGGCAAGATCGACCTCATGGGTAACGTGAAATTCGACGAGGGTTTCGTCGAGTACCAGCAAACAGCGGGTGGCACGCTTGCCGACGACGTGGTGATCGTCGGCCGCCCGCGCCCGCCACCGCCGGCATCCGGCCTCGGCGATTTGCCCCTGAAGCTGGACGTGACCGTCGACCTTGGATCCAAATTCACGTTCACGGGCGAAGGTCTGGACACCGGCCTGACAGGCCAAGTGCGGGTTTCGACGCTGCCTAATGGCGCGCTGACCGGTGCGGGCACGATTCAGGCGGTGAATGGCACCTACTTCGCGCTCGGCCAAAAGCTCACCATCGACCGCGGGCAGTTGATCTTCGACGGACCTCTCGACAACCCTGCGCTCGACATTGTCGCGTTACGCAAGAACCTGCAGGTCGAGGCAGGCGTCGAAGTCACGGGCAATGCGCGCTTTCCGCGTGTGCGCCTCGTCTCGAATCCCCCTGTTCCGGACAACGAAAAGCTGGCTTGGTTGATTACAGGCCAGGGGCTGGATCGCGCCTCGAGCGGCGATATCGTTGCACTTTCCGCGGCGTCGGCCGCGCTGCTCGGTCGAGGCCAGCGACCGCTGAATCAGGAGCTCGCCAATCGGATGGGACTCGACGACATCTCGTTCGCGGAATCAAGCACCGCGACCGCCACCGGGGCTACGCGCGGGCAGGTCGTCACCTTCGGCAAGCGCCTGACCGACCGTTTGAGTCT
Source organism: uncultured beta proteobacterium (assembly GCA_963726935.1). GTDB lineage: Bacteria > Pseudomonadota > Gammaproteobacteria > Burkholderiales > Casimicrobiaceae > PALSA-1003. The sequence goes on along the minus strand of CAVSEH010000015.1, from coordinate 76,519 downwards.
GGTGTACGAACAAGGACTGACCGTCGCGACGAACGCGCTGCGCATCGAATACGCATTGACAAAAACCTTGACGTTGCGCGCCGAGGCGGGCGTCGTCGGCAGCTTCGGCATCTACTATCGCCGCAGCTTCGATTGAGACTGAATTGGCCGGCCGAGCGCGCGAGTCGTCACTTGCTCCTCGGGATCCGCCCGAGCACAAAAAATTCGTCGTTCGGGCGCATGGCGATCAAGTTGGCCATGCGGTTGGAGAGCGCAAAGAAGGCCGCGATGGCGCCGATGTCCCAGATGTCCTCGTCACTGAACCCGTGCGCGCGCACCTCGTCGTAGTCTGCCTCGACGAGTTCGATCGAATGCAAAGCCACCTTGAGCGCGAATTTCAGCATCGCTTTCTGACGCTCGGTGATGTCGGCTTTCCGGTAATTGACCGCCACCTGATCGGCGACCCGTGGATCCTTGGCGTAGACGCGGAGGATCGCGCCGTGGGCGATGATGCAGTAGAGACAATCGTTGGCGCCCGATGTCGCAACGACAATCATCTCCTTCTCAGCCTTGCTCAGGCCCGATTCACGGAGCATCAGCGCGTCGTGGTAGGCGAAGAACGCGCGGAACTCGTCGGGACGATGGGCCAGTGTCAGGAAGACGTTGGGAATGAACCCCGCCTTCTCCTGGACTTCGAGCATTCGCGCGCGAATATCATCGGGCAAATCCTCGAGTTTCGGGACAGGATAGCGGCTGATCGCTGGTGCGTTGATAGTTGTCATAGCTCTTCCGTTCTCCATCGATCCAAATGCCACGGTTCGATCTTATTGGGTTCGACGACTGCAGTCGAGGCAAACTGAGCATGCCGATTTCCTGGGCGATTCACCGGGTCACGTTGCAAACTCGCTGTTCGTTGCACTCGTCGCGAAAAGCAGAATTCAGTGAGAATAGGCATTCACGGGTGCCCAACAGCGCCATGGGGGCGAGCACCTGCGCGCTCGCGGGCTCCTGCGATCCTGTGATCCGCGCGTAGCCTTATTGGTGCTAGAATCGGCGCGCGTCCATCGACGCTCAGTCACGGTTCTCGAATGACGACGCCACCGAACCGACGTGCGCGCGCGCTGCCGCGGCAAGCTTGGGCCGTGTCCGTGCTTGCTGCGTGTTGCCTCCACCCTTCGATCGGCTTGGCGCAGAACGAAGCGGTGCCGGCGTTCAAGAGCGTGGATTCGATGGAGGCCCGGGTCCAAGGATGCGTGACCTGCCACGGGCAGAACGGGCAAGGTACCCAGAGCGGCTCCTTTCCCCGGATCGCCGCAAAGCCCGCGGGCTATCTCTACAACCAGCTCATCGCGTTTCGGGACGGGACGAGGCAGTACCCTCCCATGAACTACCTCGTCGCGTATCTGCCGGACGCGTATCTCCGCGAAATGGCGGAGTACTACGCGAAGCAGCGCCCGCCGTTCGAGGCGAAGGATGCGACGGCGGCTGACGCGACGACGCTGGCTCGTGGCCGCAATATCGCGACCGCGGGCGATGCGAGCAAGGGCATTCCGCCGTGCGTCGCATGCCACGGAGCGCGATTGACAGGCATGGAGCCCGGTATCCCGGGCCTGGTCGGGCTGCGTTCCAACTACATCGCTGCTCAACTCACGCGCTGGCGTGTCGGCAGCCGGCACGCGGTGGAACCCGACTGCATGAAGCGCATTGCATCGCGGCTGTCCGAGTCCGACATCGCTGCAGTCTCGGTGTGGCTGGCGCAGCAGGAAGGACCGAAGGACGCCTCGCCCGACTCGCCCAATCTCGTTCGTATGCCGCTCGCGTGCGGGAGCCAGCGCTGATGAGCACCGCCCTTCGCATCGCCATCGCCGCGGTCGTGCTCGTGATTCTTGGCGCAATCGCTTGGACGCTGCTTCGCCCGGGCATGCTGCCGCAAACCGCCGCGCCCGCGACCGCGACGGCGACCAGCGCGACCACGCAATTCCTCGCGCGCGGCGAGTATCTTGCCCGCGCCGGCGACTGCGTGGCGTGCCACACTGCGCCGGAAGGCCGGGATTTCGCCGGAGGTCGCGCCATGCCTACCCCGTTCGGCAACCTCTACGTGCCGAACATCACGCCCGATGACGAGACGGGCATCGGCAAATGGAGCGCCGACGATTTCTATCGCATGATGCACACCGGCATCTCGCGCGACGGATCGCTCATGTATCCCGCCATGCCGTTCGCGTCGTACACCAAGGTCACCCGCGAGGACTCGGATGCGATCTACGCATACCTCATGTCGGTTCCGCCGGTGCAGCGGCAAAACCGGCCGCACGAGCTGCGGTTCCCGTTCAACAAGCGCGATCTTCTCGTGGGCTGGCGCGCCCTGTACTTCAAGGAAGGCGAATACGTCCCGGATCCGAAGCAATCGGCGCAATGGAACCGCGGCGCCTATCTCGTGGAGGGCCTCGGCCACTGCGCGATGTGCCATACCGCCATCAACAGGCTCGGCGGATCGAGCGAGTCGGAAGCGTTCGAGGGCGGAATGATTCCGAACCAGAACTGGTATGCGCCGTCGCTCACCAGCAACCGCGAAGCGGGCCTGGGCCACTGGAGCATCAAGGACATCGCCGACCTCTTGCAGGTGGGAATCTCGAATCGCGGCACGGTGTACGGTCCCATGGCCGAGGTCGTCTACAATAGCCTGCAGTACATCTCCGACGAAGACGTGGAAGCCATGGCGGTGTACCTGAAAGCACTGCCCCAGCGCGACTCCGAGCCGCCGCCGACCAGTCAGGCGCGTCTCGTCAGTCCGAACGTCATGGAAACCGGCCGCAAGGTATACGCGACGCAGTGCGCGATGTGTCACGGTGCCGAGGGCAAGGGACAGCCGCCGCAGTTTCCGCCGCTCGCCGGCAATCAATCGATCACGATGGCCTCGCCCGTGAACTCCATTCGGATGGTCCTGAACGGCGGCTATCCGCCGGGCACGCGCAAGAATCCGCGACCGCACGGCATGCCGCCGTTCGCGCACATCCTCGACGACGCGGAGGTCGCCGCCGTCGTGACCTACATCCGCGTGGCCTGGGAGAACAACGGCACGCCGGTCACGGCCACGCAAGCGAACGAGCTGCGCACGCTTCTGCCCGAATGAGGAGAGACGGTGATGTCCGTACAGAGGGATGACGACCAAAGCGACGCGAAGGTCGACGAAATCGTCCGGCGTGGACCCTCCGGCGCGTTTGCGCTGGCGGGCATCGCCACGGCGATCGTTGTAGCAATCTATTTCGGATTCTATTTCCTCGTCTACCTCCCGCGAGGGGTCGTGCAGTGAATGCCGCCGCGGTGCCTCCCGGTGGGCTGCCCGACTCGCATGGGGTCGCCGCTGCCGCCGAGCGCCGCTGGGCGTTCGTGGTCGGCATCATCATCGTGTTGCTGGTGGCGATGATGATTTTCACCGGGCTGCAATGGGCGGCGATGCCGCCTTCGCGCGTCGAGACAATCGACCCGCGCAACCTTCACGTCACAGGAGAGTTCGTCGAAAGCAATCTCGGAACGAGTGTTGCTCCCGACGGCAGGGTGATCACGCGGCTCATCGCCCAGCAATATTCGTTCGAGCCGCAATGCATCGTCGTTCCCGCGGAAACGCCCGTCACGTTCCGCGGCACGAGCACGGACGTCGTGCACGGCTTCATCGTCGGCACGACCAACGCGAACGTGATGCTGGTGCCGGGGTTCGTAGCCACGTTCACGACGACGTTTCGCAAGACTGGCGAGCACCTCATGCCTTGCCACGAGTACTGCGGCACCGGCCATGAGGCAATGTGGGCGAGGGTACAGGTCATCGCGCCCGACGAGTTCCTCGCCCGGACGCGCCGCGGAGAAAGGGTGAGCTGTGTTTCTCGCTAGGAAGCTCGTACTCGCCCATTTCTGGGTCGCCTTCGCGGGTTTCCTGCTCGCCATCGTGCTCGGCGAATGGCAGATGTACGTGCGCAGCCCGTTGCATGCATGGGTCAGCAACCCCGAGCATTACTACCGCTCCGTGACCGCGCACGGGACGGTCATGGCCTACGTGCTTCCAACCCTCGTCGCGATGGGCTTCGGATACGCCATCACGGAGCTCGCGTTGAAGCGCCCACTCATCGGCTTGCGTTGGGCCTGGGCCGGATTCTGGCTCGTCGTCGCGGGGACGGTGATGGCCGCCGCCACCGTGGCGAGCGGAAAGGCGTCCGTCCTTTACACGTTCTACCCGCCGATGATCGCGAGCCCCTTCTACTACATCGGCGTCGTGCTGGTCGTGGTTGGCTCGTGGATCTGGGTTGCGCTGATGTCGATCAATCTGCGCGCCTGGAAAAAGGACAATCCGGGCGCCGCGATACCGCTCGCCATGTTCGGCAACGTGACCGGCGCGTACCTGTGGGCCTGGACGTCGGTCGGCGCGGCCATCGAAGTGCTCTTTCTCATTTTGCCGGTCGCGCTCGGCTTCAAGAGCACCATCGACGCGGGCCTGTCGCGCGTGTTCTTTTCGTGGACACTGCACGCGATCGTGTATTTCTGGCTGATGCCGGCGTACATCGCGTTCTACACCATCGTTCCACGGGCGATCGGCGGCAGGCTGTACAGCGACACGATGGGCCGCGTGGCCTTCGTGCTGTTCCTCGTGTTTTCGATGCCGATCGGCATCCATCACCTGTTCGCCGATCCGCAGGTTGGCGCGGGCTTCAAGTTCGTCCACGCGGTGATGACCGCCTTGGTGTCGGTGCCGACGCTCCTCACGGTGTTCACGATCGTGGCCTCCGTCGAGATCGCGGGCCGGCTACGCGGCGGTGTCGGTCTGCTGGGTTGGGTGAAGGCGCTGCCGTGGGACAACCCGATGATGCTGGCGGTGACTTTCTCGTTCATCATGCTGGGCTTCGGGGGGGCGGGCGGCATCATCAACATGAGCTACCAGCTCAACGAGTCAGTCCACAACACGCAGTGGGTGACCGGGCACTTTCACCTCATCTTCGGCGGCGCCATCGTGATCATGTATTTCATGGTCGCCTACGACCTGTGGCCGCAGCTGACGCGATGCGCACCGCTTCCGCCGGGACTCGTCAAAACGCAGCTGTGGCTGTGGTTCGTCGGCATGCTTGTACTCTCGATGCCGTGGCACCTCGTGGGATTGCTGGGCATGCCTCGCCGCATGGCCTACTACGACTATTCCAACCCTGCGTTGCAACCTCAGGCGTGGACGGTTACCGCGTCGACGCTCGGCGGGCTGCTGCTCGTGATCTCGGCGTTTCTGTTCGTGTACGTGCTCGCCCGCGCCGGCAGAACCGCCGCGACGCCGGCGCCGTACACTTTCAGTCGCACGGCTTACGCGAACGAGCGCACGCCTGCGGCGTTGAACGCGTTCGGTCTCTGGGTGGCGATGATGATCGGGCTTACCATCGTGAACTACGGCTACCCGATCGTGCAGCTCGCGGTGCTCAAGGAGACGTCTGTGCCCGCGATTACCATCGGGGGGCCGTGATGGAAGACGACCGCCTCTATGCGTGGGCGCAACCCGTGGTTCCGCTGGAGCGTCGTGTCGCTCGTCGTCCTCACCGTGCTGTCGTTCCTCGTGGGATTCGTGGTGCTGCCCTCGGTGCAGCGCGATTACACCGCGAGCGGCCTCTGGGCCAGCCTCTGCCGGGCGGCGGGATTGCCCGCCAACTGGGGCGCCGCCACGGCAACCGACAAGGCGGGCCAGCCGTCCACCAGCGTCGTCCTCGCAGCTGCGATGGCGCTGCCGGGCTCGAGCGACGCCGTCGGGCGGGGCGCGACGATCGCGCTCCAGCAGTGCAGCATGTGCCATGGGGTGCAAGGCATGAGCGAGGCCAACGCGCCCAACCTCGCGGGGCAATATCCGGAGGTAGTGATCAAGCAGTTGGAGGACTACAAGCACGGCCACCGTATCCATTCCTTCATGGAAGCGTTGTCGCACAACCTCTCCGACCGCGACGTCGCCGACATCGCGGCCTACTACGACTCGCTGCCCAAGGCGCGCACGGCACCCGCGCGATACAGCGAGAGCTCGGCGCCCGCGTTGGTGCGGGTTGGTGACCCATTGCGCAACATCGCGCCTTGCATCGGATGTCACGGCGGTACCGACCACAAGCTCGGCGCGCCCTGGCTCGAAGGGATGCCCAAGGAGTACCTCGTCATTCAGCTCAACGACTTTCAAAAGGGAACGCGACGCAACGACAGCCATGGTCAGATGCGCAACATGGCCCGTTCGATGTCGGCCAAGGAGATCGACGAGGTCGCCGATTTCTATGCGCGGCGACCGAAGGGCGAAGGCGGTTAGGCTCGCTAAGGGCGAACCCGACGACCGCTGGTTCTGTGACGGTGCTTAGTCCTTCGGCGGCACGTAGCCCGCCGCAACATCGGCGCCGCCACCGAAAAAATGACGCTCCATCTGCTCGGCAAGATACTTTCGCGCGCGCGGATCGGCGAGGCTGAGCCGGTTCTCGTTGACGAGCATCGTCTGATGCTTGAGCCACTGCGCCCAGGCTTCCTTCGAGACGTTCTCGTAGATGCGCTTGCCGAGTTCGCCGGGATAAGGCGGAAAATCGAGACCTTCGGCGTCGCGGCCGAGCTTGATGCAGTGTACTGTGCGTGCCATTGCGAACTCCTTGCGCCAATCAAATGGGTCCAGGCTGGATTCAGGCCAGCGCCTTTTCGTACACCAGCGAGCGTCGCTGCCAATTGTATAGATCGCGCTTCTGCTGCGGGAGGCGTCCGGGATCGCTCTCGACGAATCCTCGCTCGATGAACCACCCCGACGTACGGGTCGTGAGCACGAACAGGCGGGAGAGCTTCAACTTGCGTGCACGCTGCTCGATTTCGTGCAACAGCAACTCGCCGTAGCCTTCACGCCGGAAGTCGGGATGCACCGCGAGCGCCGCGAGCTCACCCGCTCGCTCGCTTGGAAAGGCGTAGAGGGCCGCGCAGCCGATGATCATGCCGTCGTGCTCGGCAACGACGAACCGCTCGATCTCGATTTCCAGGCGTTCTCGCGGACGACGGACGAGAATGCCCTGCTCCTCGAGCGGTGCGATGATCGCCAGGATGCCACCTACGTCGTCGATCGTCGCGTTGCGCAGATGAGCGAGCGGCGTTGCCGCAATCATCGTGCCCACGCCCGAGCGCGTGAACAGTTCGAGCAGCAGCGCGCCGTCGTTGTGGCGCGACAGCAGATGCGCTCGCTTGACGCCATTGTCGCAGGCACGGATCGCGCACGGCAGGTAGTGGCGCACGTCAGCCGGCAGCTTGCTGCGATGGGTGAGGAGTGCCTCGGCGTCGCGCGTTGAAAGCTCGCTCAGCAACTGCCGGCGACCATTGCGCACGCCGTCGGTTTCCATCAGAAAAATCAACTTGTGCGCGGTCAGCCGTACGGCGACCTGCGTGGCGACTTCCTCCAGGGCCAGGTTGAAGATCTCCCCGGTCGGCGAATACCCTACGGGCGATACCAGCACGATGTCGCCGTCGTCCAGCCGCTGCCGCATCGCTTCGACATCGACGCGGCGGACTTCGCCGGTCCACAGCATGTCGACACCATCGAGCACGCCGATCGGCTTGGCGGTCAGGAAATTGCCACCGACGACCCGAATGCGCGCTCCGGCCATCGGCGAGTTGGCAACACCCAGCGAAAGCAGTGCTTCGATGCGGCTGCGCGCGTGGCCGGTGCCTTCGAGCACGCAGTCGAGGGTTTCACTATCCGTGACGCGCAAGCCGCGGTTGTAATGGCTCGCGATGTTCTGCTGCTTGAGGATCGCCTCGATCTGCGGTCGCGAGCCGTGCACGACGACGAGCCGGACCCCGAGACTGTGCAGCAGGTTGAGGTCATGGATGATGCCGAGGAATGTGTCGTCGGCAACCACCTCGCCGCCAAAGGCGATGACCAGCGTCTTGCCGCGCAAACTATGAATATAGGGAGCCGCGGAACGAATCCACTGCACGAATGCGCGCGTCGTGGCCGAATTTGCGGCGGGACTGATGCGCGTAGCTTGAGACATTGGCGATCGAGGCGAGCGGAAATGACCGCGATTATACGTCCGCTGCGCGACACGCATCGCCTATAATCACGGTTCACGCGCGGCGCCAGGTCGCCCTCGTCCGGTACCGTCCCCGCAACCCGATCGCCATGGCATCGCCTCTCCTCGACAACCTGAATCCGGAACAGCTCGAAGCGGTCACGCTGCCGCACAGCTCGGCGCTGATCCTCGCTGGCGCGGGGAGCGGCAAGACGCGCGTGCTGACCACGCGGATCGCGTGGTTGCTCGCGACCGGCCAGGCGACACCGCTGTCCGTACTCGCCGTGACTTTCACCAACAAGGCGGCGAAGGAGATGCTGACGCGATTGTCCGCACTGACGCCGATTAGCACCCGCGGCATGTGGGTAGGCACCTTTCACGGTCTGTGCAATCGCATGTTGCGCGCTCACTATCGCGACGCCGAATTGCCGCAGTTGTTCCAGATCATGGACACGCAGGATCAGCTTGCCCTCATCAAGCGGCTGTACAAGACGCACAACATCGACGACGAGCGCTTTCCTTCGCGCCAGCTGCAGTCGCTGATCAATGCGGCCAAGGAAGATGGCCTGCGCCCGAACCAGGTCGAGGCGCACGACGAATTCACGCGCCGGCAGGTCGAGCACTATTCGCTCTATCAGCAGGCATGCGAACGCGAGGGGGTGGTCGATTTTGCGGAACTCCTGCTGCGCAACTACGAACTCCTTACCAGGCACGATGGCTTGCGCGAGCACTATCGCCGTCGTTTCTCGCACATCCTGGTCGATGAATTCCAGGATACCAACGTCCTGCAGTACAAGTGGTTGCGCCTGCTTACCGGGCCGGACACGGCGATGTTCGCGGTGGGTGACGACGATCAATCGATCTATGCGTTCCGCGGTGCGAACGTCGCGAACATGCAGCATCTGGAACGCGATTTCGGTACACCCGACAAGCCGGTGAAGCTGATCAAGCTCGAGCAGAACTATCGCTCGCACGGGCACATCCTCGATGCGGCCAATGCGCTGATCAAGAACAATCTGGGACGTCTGGGGAAGAATCTGTGGACCTCCGACGCGCGCGGCGAGCCGGTGCGCGCGTTCGTCGCGCCGACGGACATCGATGAGGCGGCGTTCATCGTCGAAATCGTCAAGGGACTCGTCGACGAAGGTGTTTCGCCCGCCGAAATCGCGGTGCTGTACCGGTCGAACGCGCAATCGCGGGTGGTCGAGCACGCGTTGTTCAATGCCGGGATGCCGTATCGCGTGTACGGCGGCATGCGTTTCTTCGAACGCGCCGAGGTCAAGCACGCGCTCGCGTATCTGCGTCTCGTCGCCGCCGCGAGTGACGATGGTGCGTTTCTTCGCGTCGTGAATTTTCCCCCGCGCGGCGTGGGCGCGAGGACACTGGAATCATTGCAGGAGCGCGCCCGCATCACGGGGACCAGCCTCTGGCAGGCGGCGTGCAGCGCGCCGGCGGGCGGCAAGGCCGGCACGAGCGTCGTGGCATTCGTCAACATGATCGAGAGCGTGCGCACGGCGACGTACGGATTGCCACTTGCGGAAACGATCGAGCACGTGATTCACGCGAGTGGACTGCTTACGCATTACGCGGCCGAGAAGGATGGCCAGGAACGCATCGAGAACCTGCAGGAACTCGTGAGCGCGGCGAACAGTTTCGTGCGCGAAGCGGAGCGTGCGGTCGGCGACGAAGGTCTCGACCCGCTGACCGCTTTTCTTTCGCATGCCGCCCTCGAAGCGGGCGAGACGCAGGCGGCCGAGGGACGACCCGCGTTACAGTTGATGACGGTACATTCCGCCAAGGGGCTGGAGTTCCACACCGTATTTGTCACGGGCCTCGAAGAGGGCCTGTTCCCGCACGAAAACAGCCTCTCCGAGCACGACGGGCTGGAGGAGGAGCGACGCCTCGCCTACGTTGCGGTGACTCGTGCACGGCGCCGACTCTACCTTACCCACGCGCAAAGCCGAATGTTGCACGGCCAACTCCGATACAACATTGCATCTCGATTCCTGAATGAACTTCCAGCGGGTACCCTGCAATGGTTGTCGCCGAGGTCCGGACGCGATCCCCGCGAGTTCGATTCGGGCACGGTTGCAGTTACCCGCGGCGAAGCTCATGCACAGCCCGGCTGGCGAATTGGCCAGAGCGTCAAGCACACGCGGTTCGGTCTGGGGATCATCATCGATGCCGAAGGTCGCGGCAGCGATGCACGAGTACAGGTGAACTTCCGCGAGGCGGGCGTCAAATGGCTCGCGCTGGAGTACGCCAAGCTTCAACCCGCGTGAGGTAGCGCAACGACGCGGCGTCACCTTTCCTGTCGTGGCTCCGTCGATACCGGTTCATCCGGGTGGAACACATCGCGGTAGCTGACGTAGTCGGATATGTGCAGCGTCGCGATGAAGGCGAAAAGGTAGGGCAGGACCACGAACAGCGCCAACGTGCCGGCCACCGTATCGCCGAGCATCTGAGCGATCGACAGCACCAGGCCCGGCAGAACGCCGCCGAAGGCGAACACCAGCGAGCCATACGTCGCCACCGCGCGCCAGTTGGCGATCGCCGCACGGAAGCTCGTCCTCAGTGCCGTCGCGACACTTGCATCCTCGAACACGACCAGCGCGGGCGCAAACCACAGCGCGAACAGCGTGGGCAGGGCGCACACACCGCCAAACAGCATCGCGAGTTGCAGTTGCCCGCCCAGCATCGTCTCTTCCGTCGGCTTTTCCGCACCGGAAAGCAATCCGATGAGCTTGCCGCCATCGACCAGCACGGTCGCCAGCAGGGCGATATACATCCCCGCACAAAAGACGATGCCCAGGGGTATCAGCGCGTAAAGATTGCTGCGAAAGCCACGGAAGAGATGCTCGAACTTCGGTGAACCCCCACGCTCCTGGGTCCACGCTGCGGCCAGAAAGCCGACGGCGAACACCGGTTTCAGTATCGGGGCTACAACCTGACCGATGCGTGCCCAAGGCCCCAGTTCCGCTAAACCTACCAGCAGGTAGTAGGTAAACAGCAGCAACAACCAGGCGAGCGGATTGCGCTTGAACATCCTGGCGGCCTGCTTCAGCCATTCGATGCCTTGCCGGGCATCGCGGCGAGCAAATTCAATGGGCGGTCTGGTCACGGCGCAGTGATGTCAGGGAAGCGCGGCATCGCGTCGACGCGAGCACGCAGTATTCGCTCGAACACGGTGGGATCGTGCGCATGCGTCAATTCGCCGGGGCGCGGCAGATGGAGGTCGTACAAGCGCGATAGCCAGAAGCGCAGAGCCGCGGCGCGCAGAAGTACAGGCCACGCGGCTCGCTCCTCCGTGTTCGGCGCGCGGACGCGCGCGTAAGCCCGAACCATCGCATCGACGCGATCGTTGTCGAGCGCACCGGCGCGATTGCCCTCCGCGACCGTACACCAATCGTTGACCGCAATGGAAAGATCGTACGCCAGTGCATCGGTTGCGGCGAATCCGAAGTCGATCACCCCGGAGACCTCGCCGCGATCGAACAGGACGTTGTCGCAGAAAAGATCGCCATGGATCGCGCCACGTGGCAACTGCATCTTCGCGAATCCGGTCTGAAACTTGATCTCGGCCGCCAACAACGCATTTTGCTCGAGTGAAAGAAACGGGCGCACGGAGCGCGCCGCCTGACGCCACCATCCGGGTCCGCGACGGTTGGTGAGTCTGCTGCGGTAGTTCGCGACCGCGCGGTGCATGACGGCCAGTGTTTCACCCGTTGCCGCGCAATCCGCCACGCTGGGCAGCAGGACCGGCGCGCCATCGAGTCTTGTTGCCAACCCGGCGGGCTTGCCATTGAGAAAACTCCACAGCGCTCCGCTCCGGTCCGGTTCGGGCGCAGGTGCCTTTACGCCGTTGCGCGCCAGATGCGCCATCAGATTCAGATAGAAAGGCAACTCTTCCGCCGGCAACCGCTCATAGAGCGTGAGAACGAAACGACCTTTGTCGGCGGTGAGGAAATAGTTGCTGTTCTCGATACCAGCGGCGATCGGCTCGAACACGTGCACTTCGCCCAGCCCATAGCGCGTCAGCCAGGCGGCGAGTTCAGCGGGGGAAACGGGTGTGTAGACAGACATCAGTAGTGGCCGCGTTCCCGCCCGCCGGAGCGTGGCGCCAGTGTGCTGCGCGAATGGGCCCTAGGTTTTCGGGATCAGAAGGTGAACAGCAACCACATCGGCACCCTGAGCCCGGAGTCGAGGCTATCGCGACGGACCATCGCGCCGTTGGCGCCTTCGGGAATCAGAAAGTAGGGGCGCCCAACTTGTGGCGTTACCTTGACCCACACGAGCCGGCCCCCTTGGCGATACTCCTCCATGGTCACATTGTCGCGGCGCACGACAGTGATCTGCGGCTCGAGCTCCGGATCGTTGGCGATTTCAGGCGGCGGTGGCTCCGCCTCGGGCAGTGGCTCCAGCCCGGGCGGGGGCGGAGCAGTGGCGGCATGCGCATGCGCGGTCGCGAGCAATGCCAGCACGACCAGCACCCGCGTCAGCGACTTGCGCATCGTTGCAAATCCAGTATTCCCATGCGCTGATTTTAACAGAACCGACCAGAACGAAAACTTCGAGTGCCTCGTCAGAGATTCAGCATCTTGTCGCGCTCCGACCGGGTGGGCGTACAAAGGCTCAGGTGTCGGCCGCCGCGCTTAACCTGCTGCGCAGGTTAGCCTCCCCCATCGCCGCGGCGCCTCGCGCTACAAGTTGAGCATCTTGTCGCGCTCCGACCGGGTGGGTTGGAAGCCGCGGCTCTCGTAATAATCGAAGATCGCCTCGACGATCGCTTCGGGTTCCTCGATCACGCGCATCATGTCGAGGTCTGCCGCCGCAATCATTCCCTCGCCGACCAGTTTGTTGCGCATCCAGTCCAGCAGCCCGCCCCAGAATTCGCCGCCCACCAGGATGATCGGTATCTTGCGACTCTTGCCGGTCTGCACCAGCGTCAAACACTCCGTCAATTCGTCGATCGTCCCGAATCCTCCGGGGAGCACGACATAGGCGGATGCGAAGCGGACGAACATCATCTTGCGTGCGAAGAAATAGCGGAAATTGATGCCGACATCCTGGAACGGATTGCCGGCCTGCTCGTGCGGCAAAAGGATATTGAGGCCGATCGCCGGCGAGCGTCCGGCGTGCGCGCCGCGGTTGAAGGCTTCCATCAGCCCCGGTCCGCCGCCGGAAATCACCGAGAAGCCGGCGTCCGACAGAAGGCGCGAAATGCGCTCGGCCTTCTCGTAGTACGGATGGTCGCGCTTGATGCGCGCGCTTCCGAACATGCTTACCGCCGGGCGCACGCCGCGCAGGCGTTCGGTCGCGACGGCGAATTCTGCCATAATGCCCAGCACTCGCCACGCTTCCTGCCCGTTGGTCGAGTACATCGCCTGAGGGTCGATCATCTCAGGAATCTTGTTCGTCTGAATCATCGCTCATGCCCAAGTTCGTTGTCGTTGACGGTTCGTCGTACTTGTACCGCGCGTTTCACGCGTTGCCCGATCTGCGCACGTCGCGCGGCGAACCGACCGGGGCGATACGCGGTGTGATTTCGATGTTGCGCCGTTTGATCGAGGACGGCAAGCCGGACTATTTCGGCGTCGTCTTCGACGCGCCGGGCAAGACATTCCGTGACGACTGGTATCCCGAGTACAAGGCGAATCGCACGCCGATGCCCGACGATCTCGTGCGCCAGATCGCGCCGTTGCACGAGTTGATTCGTGTTCAAGGCTGGCCGTTGCTCATGATCGACGGCGTCGAAGCCGACGATGTGATCGGCACCCTGGTGCGAAAGGCTGAAGCGCAAGCGATGGACAGCGTCGTGTCGACCGGCGACAAGGATCTCGCGCAACTCGTCTCGCCGCGCATCACGCTGGTCAACACCATGAGCAACGAGGTCTTGGACGAACAAAGCGTCGTTGCCAAGTTTGGTGTTCGAGCGGATCAGCTGCTCGACCTGCTCACGTTGACGGGTGACGCGGTCGACAACGTGCCGGGTGTGGCCAAGGTTGGACCGAAGACCGCCGCCAAGTGGCTTGCGGAGTACGGCACGCTGGACAACGTCGTCGCACACGCTGGCGATATCGGCGGCGTGGTCGGTGAGAACCTGCGCGCTGCGCTGGCATGGCTGCCGCAGGGCAAGAAGTTGCTGACGATCAAGACCGACTGCGACTTGCCGTTCGGACCCGCCGACCTCACTCCGCAGGCTGTCGATCCGGCGAAGCTCAAGGCGCTCTACGAACGCTTCGAATTCAAGACATGGGCCAAGGATCTCGATGTCGGTAACGTGCCTGCGCCCGCCGCGCAGCCGACGCCGGCGGTATCGACGGAGACCGCAGCCGCGCCGTCGACCGTCCGCGCGCCCGTCCCGCGTCACTACGAATTGGTGACGGACGAGGCGTCGCTGGAACGCTGGCTGTCGGCGATAGAACGGGCACCTCTGGTCAGTTTCGACACCGAAACGACGGGCCTGGATCCGATGCAGGCGCGCCTGGTCGGCTTGTCCTTCGCGATCGAACCGGGGCGGGCGGCTTACATTCCGGTCGCGCATGCGTACGCGGGCGTCCCGGACCAACTTCCCCTCGCGCACGTACTCGGCAAGCTCAAACCATGGTTCGAGAATGCGCGGGCTAGGAAGGTCGGACAGAACGTAAAGTATGACCAGCACATCCTCGCCAATCACGGCATCGTGCTCGCGGGCGTGGCACACGACACCATGCTGGAGTCGTACGTGCTTGCGTCACATCGGCCCCATGACATGGACAGCCTCGCGCTGCGGCTGCTCGACGTGAAGACGATTGCTTATGCCGACGTTGCCGGTAAAGGCGCGAACCAGATCGGCTTCGAGCAGGTCGCGCTCGACCGCGCGACCGACTACTCGGCCGAGGATGCCGACATCGTTTTGCAGTTGCATGGCGTGCTTCACCCCAAGGTCGCTGCCGATGCGAACCTCGACTTCGTGTATTCACAGATCGAGATGCCGACGCGCGAGGTGCTGTTTCGCATGGAGCGCGAAGGCGTGTTGCTCGACAGTGCGCTGCTTGCCGCACAAAGCCGTGAGCTCGGCGAGCGGATCATGATTCTGGAGCAGCAGGCCCATCAGGCGGCCGGTCAACCGTTCAATCTGGGATCACCCAAGCAGCTGGGTGAAATCCTGTTCGAACGCATGAAGCTGCCGGTAGTCAAGAAGACGGCGACCGGCCAGCCGTCGACCGACGAAGACGTACTGCAGCAACTCGCTGCAGACTATCCGTTGCCCAAGATGTTGCTCGAACATCGCGGGCTGACCAAGTTGAAGTCCACCTACACCGACAAGTTGCCGCAGATGGTGAATCCGCGCACCGGTCGTGTGCATACCAGCTTCGGGCAGGCGACAGCGGTGACGGGCAGGCTTGCAAGCACCGAACCGAATCTGCAGAACATTCCGGTGCGCACGGCCGAGGGCCGGCGGATTCGGGAGGCGTTCATCGCGCCGGCAGGGCACGTGCTGGTGTCCGCCGACTACTCGCAGATCGAGTTGCGGATCATGGCGCACCTGTCCAGGGACGCGTCGCTGCTGGAAGCTTTTGCGAAGGGCGCGGACATTCACCGTGCCACTGCCGCCGAGATTTTCGGCGTAACGATCGACGACGTTACGGCGGTGCAGCGGCGCTACATCAAGGCCGTGAACTTCGGGCTCATCTATGGCATGAGCGCGTTCGGGCTCGCTGCGCAACTCGGCATCGAACGCAGCGCGGCACAGCAGTTCATCGACAAGTATTTCGCACGCTATCCCGGTGTCGCCGACTACATGAAACGGACGCGTGAACTTGCCCACGCGCAGGGCTTTGTGGAAACGGTATTCGGGCGCCGACTCTGGTTGCCCGACATCAACGCCGGCGGCGGCCCGCGGCGACAAGGCGCCGAGCGTGCCGCGATCAACGCGCCCATGCAGGGTACCGCGGCTGACTTGATCAAGCTCGCAATGATTGCGCTCCAGCAATGGCTCGATGCGAATAGTCTCGGTACCAAGTTGTTGTTGCAGGTCCACGACGAACTCGTGCTCGAAGTGCCCGCTGACGAACTCGACCGGATCAAGATCGAGCTGCCGAAGCTGATGAGCGGAGTCGGGACGCTCGACGTGCCGCTGGTCGTCGACGTTGGTGTCGGCCCGAACTGGGACAAAGCTCACTAGAACCCGTCCCAAAGACTGGTTGCGCCGGGATTTTGAGACAGGTTCTGGGCGCCCACTTGTCGGCACGCCCAGGCGCGCCGTCGCCTACCGCTCGTGGCGCGGGGACAACCGCTTGTAAGCCGATGTACCCATCGTTCAAGCGACGCGCTAGCTTTGGCGATCGTGACAGCAAACATCGCTTGAACCATGCTCGCTCCCGCCCACGTGGGTCACCTTGCCATGCTGCGGACGCTGATTCGCCAATCCGCCGCGGAGGGGAGTTTCGAGTCCAGTCTGGCGGTTGATACACCGAAGTCGGTGGATTTTTTCGACAAGCTCAAGCGGGCGCTCTCGCATGGCTATTTCGTCGAGGAGGATGCGCAAACCGGGCGGATGGATTCGGTGGCGGTTCCGGGCTATGTGTTCTGGCCGGATGATCGCCACAGCGGCAACCCGCCGGCAGGCTTCGGCCTGTTTCGCGCATTGGAGGGCGGATACGAGCTATGGTTGGCTGGTCTAGAACTCGGCCGTCGGGGTGACGGTCACGGGCGCGCCCTCATCGATGCCTTGTTCGCGACGACGCATGGCAAAAGGACCTGGGTCGTGCGCATCCCGCGCGGTTCGCGCTATCGCGGCGCGGTGCATCACCTGTTGCTCCCGCACGGATTCACCGCGATTGGCGACACGACGCACATGCGCTGGTTCCTGCGCGACAGTGCACCGCCGAGTCTGAAGACCAAGATCCGCGATATCGTGGGCGGACGCCCGGGGCTCAACTAGGGCCCGTGCACAGGCCCTAACTCGCGTCCTCGAAGATGTCGCAGTAGCTCGTGTAGATCGACGCGATCGACAGCGGCCCCACGACCAGCCATCCCAAGGCCAACGGGATGGTAGCCACCACCGCCAGCACGATACCGATAAGACCGTAGACCAGGAACGGCATCACGTTCCGCATACAACCGCTGAACGACATTTTCATCGCCGCCCACGGCTCGAGACCGCGCAGCATAACAAGCGCCGGCGCGAACCATACGGCCATTACCAGGGGCAGGAAAAGCAGCAGGAACAGCATGGCGCCTATCAGCACGACCATGAAGGCACCGCCGAGCACCGCGCTGGCGGCGAAGGGGTCCGAAAGCCGAAATAGCTGTGTCAGCACCGCCGCGCCGAAAGACACGAGAAGGATGCCGGCAACCGTGATCGTGATCGCGACCGCTATGCCGGTGTACAGCAAGCCAAGCACCATCAGCGGTCCGGCACGCTCGCTGAACCCGGCAAAGAGGTGATTGACGGTCAGGGGCTGGCCACGGTCGATCGCGCGGCAGCCGAGCATCAATCCGCCCATGAAGACAGGAAACAGGACCTGGCTGGCGAGATGTCCGACCACGGGAACCAAGGCCAGGACCATGCTGAGCACGAACAGAATCACGACGATCAGCACCCATACCCAGGCCGAGGGCACGAACAGCCGCCAGGCCTCCCCCCACCAAGACGCGCCGTTCCCGGCTGCCACACCTCGGGGCGACAGCGGCGGCGGCGCGTCGGACCCTGCAGGTGGAACGGTCTGGGACGGGAAGGGGCTCGCCATGTCGCTCTCTCTGGGTGGTGCGACGAGGCTCGATCGTCCGCCGCGCCGTGGAAACCATAGCACAACGAGCCGCGACGGGATGCTTTGTGCCGATAAGGGGTTGATTTTGGTACGCCCATCCCATATTATTAGCACTCGGCAGTGATGAGTGCTAACAGAACGCCTTTACGGCTGCGAGTAGTCATGCGCGGCCGTGGCGTGATCCAAGTTGCTAGCCGTAACCAACTGATTCCAGTCAATTTTGTTTAAGGAGTGAGCCCTAACATGAAGATTCGCCCATTGCACGATCGCGTGATCGTAAAGCGCCTGGAAGAAGAGAAGAAGACCGCCGGCGGCATCGTCATTCCCGACACCGCAGCGGAAAAGCCCTCGACGGGCGAAGTGGTTTACGCCGGTCCGGGCAAGACCGACGACACCGGCAAACTGATGCCCATGGGCGTCAAGGTCGGCGAGAAGATTCTCTTCGGCAAGTATTCGGGCCAGGAATTCAAGATCGATGGCCAGGATTATCTGCACATGCGCGAAGACGACATCATCGGCGTCGTTGCCTGAACCATCACAGCGTAGCCACTACAGAAATCAGGAGAAACAGATATGGCAGCTAAAGACGTTCGCTTCGGCGAAAATGTCCGCAACAGAATGGTCGTTGGCGTCAACATCCTCGCCAACGCCGTCAAGGTCACGCTGGGTCCCAAGGGCCGCAACGTCGTGCTCGAGCGCAGCTTCGGTGCGCCGACGATCACCAAGGACGGCGTCTCGGTGGCGAAGGAAATCGAACTCAAGGACAAGTTCGAGAACATGGGCGCGCAGATGGTCAAGGAAGTCGCTTCCAAGACGTCCGACGTCGCGGGTGACGGCACCACGACCGCCACCGTGCTGGCGCAGTCGATCGTGACCGAAGGCATGAAGTTCGTTGCCGCCGGCATGAACCCGATGGACCTGAAGCGCGGCATCGACAAGGCCGTGATCGCGGTCACCGAAGAGCTCAAGAAGATCAGCAAGCCGTGCACGACCAGCAAGGAAATCGCGCAGGTCGGTGCTATTTCGGCCAACGCGGACCACTCGATCGGCAAGACCATCGCCGATGCGATGGACAAGGTCGGCAAGGAAGGCGTCATCACGGTCGAAGACGGCAAGGGTCTCGAGAACGAGCTCGAGCTCGTCGAAGGCATGCAATTCGATCGCGGTTACATCTCGCCGTACTTCATCAACAATCCGGACAAGCAAGTCGCCATCATCGACGACGCGCTGGTCCTGCTGCACGACAAGAAGATCAGCAACATTCGCGATCTCCTGCCGCTGCTCGAGCAGGTCGCCAAGGCCGGCAAGCCGCTGCTGATCATCGCGGAAGACGTCGACGGCGAAGCGCTGGCGACGTTGGTCGTGAACAACATCCGCGGCATTCTCAAGACGTGCGCGGTCAAGGCGCCGGGATTCGGTGACCGCCGCAAGGCCATGCTCGAGGACATCGCCATCCTCACGGGGGGTACCGTCATCGCGGAAGAGCTCGGGCTCAAGCTCGAAAACGCCACGCTGAAGGACCTGGGTCGCGCCAAGCGCATCGAGATCGCCAAGGAAGACACGACGATCATCGACGGTGCCGGCGACAAAACTGCCATCGAGGCGCGCGTGAAGAACATTCGCGTGCAAATCGACGAAGCGACTTCCGACTACGACAAGGAAAAGCTGCAGGAACGTGTTGCCAAGCTCGCCGGCGGTGTTGCGGTGATCAAGGTTGGCGCAGCGACCGAAGTCGAAATGAAGGAAAAGAAGGCGCGCGTCGAAGACGCCCTGCATGCAACGCGTGCCGCGGTTGAAGAAGGTATCGTGGCGGGCGGTGGCGTTGCGTATCTGCGTGCTCGTGCCAACCTCAAGGGCCTGAAGGGCGACAACCCCGATCAGGACGCCGGGATCAAGATCATCCTGCGCGCGCTCGAAGAGCCGATGCGGCAGATCGTTGCCAACACGGGCGATGAGCCGTCGGTCGTCGTCAACAAGGTCGTCGAAGGCAAAGGCAACTACGGTTACAACGCCCAAACCGGCCAGTATGGCGACCTCGTCGAAATGGGCGTCGTCGATCCGACCAAAGTCACGCGCTTCGCGCTGCAAAACGCGGCATCGGTCGCAAGCCTGATGCTGACGACTGAAGCGATGATCGCCGAGTCGCCGAAAGACGATAAGCCGATGGGGGGTGGCGGCGGCGGCGGGATGGGCGGCATGGGTGGCATGGGCGATATGGATATGTGACCATTTCGTCCAAGAGCGGCCCGGCGAAGCACGGGTCGCGATTGGGAAACGAAATGGTCATCCCCGCGAAGGCGGGGATCCAAGTTCTGGCGAAGCCCCGCGTATGCGGGGCTTCGTCTTTCTGCACTGTGTTTGGCCAAGGCGCAGCCCGCCCGTTTGCAGGCGAAATGGATTAGACTACGCGGGCGACGGCGTAGCCCCCACCCACGAGCCACAACAAACGCGAATAGCGCTGCGCTGAACTCACGCCTCGACTTGGAGCCTACTCGATGACCTCCGGAATGCTCTTCGCTCTCGCGATCAGCGCGCTGGTGATCGCAGTGCTGGTCGGCCTGATGCGCCGGCAGCGCACCCCGGGCGCGGGCAAGGGATCCACGGAGGGCCCCGCCACGACCGCACAATGGACCGAGGGGGAGACGACGCGCCTGCTGTCCAGCGCCGAGCTTCCCGGGCTGTATTTGTTGCGGCCAAGGTTTCTGTCGAAGGCCGAGAACGTCGTTTATCTGCTCCTGAAAGCCGCATTTCCCCGGCACGAGATCTTCGCTCGCGTCCGGCTCGCCGACGTGCTGCAGGTCAAGATCGGTCCTCAGGGCATGGAACGGCTGCGTGCGTTTCGCAAGATCGCGAACCAGCACGTTGGTTTCGTCGTCTGCGATCGTGACATGACCATCGTCGCCATCGTCGACGCGCGCGAACCCGAGCAGGTGCAGAATCCGCGTGATCAGAAGCTCGAGATCATCAAGCAGCGCTGTCTGCAGGCCGCCCAGGTCAAGTATCTATGCGTCTATCCGCCCACGCTGCCGCGCTATCGCGAATTGCGCGAGCAGATTCTCGGACCCGCGGCAGAACTCGTCTGATTTCCCGCTAGGTGGTCGCGGCGCGCCGAACGTCCGCGCGCACATTCCGTACGGCAAGCCAGGTGCCGCAGACGATGAGCGCGCATGCAGCGAGCGTGTTCGCACCGATTTTCTCGTCGAGGAACAGGAATCCCCATAGCACGCCGAACAGCGGGATCAGGAAGGTCACGGTCAACGCACGTGCCGGGCCGATGGTCGCGATCAATTTGAAATAGAGCATGTAGGCAATCGCGGTCGATGCGATTGCCAACGCCAGGACATTGGCCGCGACCAGCGGTGTGATCGATCCGGGCGGTGGCACGAACGGTAGCGCGGGTGCCAGCACGATCATTGCAGTCATCTGGCTATAGAGCGCGATCGCAAAACTGGGCAGGCCCGTCAGGCGAGCCTTGGCGAACACGCTCGCAGCCCCGTAAGACAAGGCGGCGACCAGACACGCAGACACGGCGATCAACTTGTGCGTGGACATCGCTTCCGGCTGCCATCCGACCAGCAGCACGACGCCAACCATGCCAAGGATCATGCCGATGACCTTCGCCGGCGTGACGCGATCCTTCAGCCACAACGCGGCGATGATCGTCGCGAAGAAGGGACTCGTCGCGTTGAGTATCGCCGCCGTCGACGCGGTGACATGCTGCGCGGCGAACGAGAACAGCGCGAACGGCAGCGCGGTATTGATGATGCCGATGGTCAGGTAGTCGCGCCAATGCGCGCGCAGCGCCGGCACGTCACGGCGCACCAACGCGAGCGCGTAGAGCGCGAGAAACGCGAGCGTGACGCGGCTCGAGGCGAGCCAAAGCGGTCCGAGCGCCGCGACCGCGACGCGCATGAACGCGAAAGAACCGCCCCAAAGTGCCGCCAGCGTGAGCAGGCGCGCGATGTCCGCGACCGGCATCGCATCAGGCCGCAGCGGCCATCTTGCTGTGCGCCCGCTCGTGCTCGAGCAGCCATGCCTTGCGCCACAAGCCGCCGCCGTATCCCGTCAACGTGCCGTTGGCGCCAATGACCCGATGGCACGGAATGATGATCGCGAGCTTGTTGTCGCCATTCGCTCGACCCACCGCACGCACCGCGGTGTTGCGCCCGATCGTCGCCGCGATTTCGCCGTAGCTGCGCGTCGTACCGGGCGCGATCGCACGCAACGCGGCCCACACCTCGCGCTGGAACGGCGAGCCGTCGAGCTTGACGGGTGTTGCGAATCGCAACGAGCGACCGCTGAAATACGCGTTGAGCTCGTCGCTGATCTGTTCGAGATAGCGGTGCGTGCCTGGCACGATACGATGGATGAAGCGCGAGCGCAGCGTCGCGAGTTCACGTTCGAGACCGCGCCGATCGACGAACTCGAGCAGATGCAGGCCTTCGTCGTTGGCGAGCGCGAGCATCGGCCCAAGGGGTGTTTCAAACCACTGCGCGTACAGGCAGTCGACGGCGTTTGCCTGGGCCTTGCTCGGGGCCGTACCGAACGTGCGCGCAAACGCCTCGCGAAAGCCGCTGCCCGATTCGAAGCCATGGTCCAGTTGCAGATCGATCATGTTCTTTCCTTCTCGAATGCCGGTTAACGCCAATCCCATGCGGCGTGCGCGATGGTAGGCGTGAAAAGTCATGCCGCAGTAACGCTGGAACGCGCGTCGTGCGCTCGACGGATCGATGCCCATGCCAGCAAGGTCGGATTCGCGCAATCTTCCCGATGGATCGGCATCGACTGCGGCGAGCAATCGCTCGACGACCGGTGGCGGCTGCCGCCCCTGGTCCAGCGGCCGACACCGCAGGCAAGGACGGTAGCCCGCATACAACGCATCGTGCGGCTTGGGGAAGAATTCGACATTCTCGCGCTTGGGCGTTCGCGCATGGCATACCGAGCGGCAGAAGATCCGGGTGGTCTTGACCGCGACATAGAAGATGCCGTCGAATGCCGGATCGCGCGCAGCAAGCGCACGGTACATCACTTCCTGGGATGGCAGCTTGGACATGACCGGATTATAGGTCGTCCAAATTCGCGCGCCGTCGAAATTCAGGCGCCGAATTTCCCGCGGCGGGACTACAGATTGGCGAGCAGTACTTCCGTCTTGACCCGGATTCGCCGTGCGCGCTCGACGGCGTCGACGCTCGCAGCGAGCTTTTGCATGGGTATTTCGAGACCAAGCGGAAGGCCCGCCGGCAGCGCACGCAGGATCCCTTTCAGATCGAGTCCGCCGTCACCCGGCATGAGCCGTTCCGCACGTGCCTGATACAGGAGCGTCTCGGTATCCGTCGGACGTTCCGCGGGCGCGTCGCATAGCTGCGCGTAGTGAAACCCTTGCGGTGGAACCGAAGCGATGTCCGCTGCGGTGTTGCCGGCGCGGTCGAAATGAATCGGGTCGATAAGTACGCCGGCGTTCTGCCGTCCCGCGTGGGCAATCACCCGCGCACCTTGCTGCAGCGTCTTCACGTCGGTCCACGGCATCGGCTCGAGATTCATGGTGAGGCCAAGCGGGGCACCGAGGTCGCACAGCGCGGCGAAGCGTTCAACCAGGCGCGACTCGTCAGGATCGTTGCCCGCGACGAGGACATGGCGCGCACCGAGTTTTGCTCCTGTTTCGAGCGCAGCGCGGTAGTCATCGACCCGCGTGTTCGGCTTGAGGCGAAAGATCTCGATGTCAAGTACCTTGATGCCGGTATCGACGAGTCTTCGCGCCACCTCCCGGACCAGCGGTGTATCGCCGATGATGGGCCACGTCGGCTCGCGATCGGTCGCGGGAATGAGACGCAAGCCGACGTGAGGGTAGCCTGCATCCGCCGCACACGACACCATGTCCGCGGGCGAGAGCTCCAGGACTGTGAGCGCGGCGAGAGAGAGCGGATTACGCGACATCGATAAGCTGAGAATCTGCCGACTTGCCCGTGCGCCGCATGTTGCTCACGCCGCTACAGCGGGCTTGGCGTGACCGCCGAGGAACAGGCGGTTGAGGTCGGGGTCGTGCAGCAGCTCGGACGCCGGCCGGTCGAGCGCGAGGCGCCCCATCTCCAGCACCAGCGCGCGATTCGAATACTTGAGCGCTGTCCGCACGTTCTGCTCGACCATCAGGACCGTCGTGCCGGCATCGGCGAGTCCGCGCAGCATCGTCATGACTTCCTGCACGAGCTTGGGTGACAAGCCGATCGACGGTTCGTCGATCAACAGTACACGGGGTCGCAGCAGTAGCGCGCGGCCGATCTCGAGTTGTTTCTGTTCGCCGCCCGACATCGTCGACGCCTGGTTGTCGATGCGCTCCTTGATCCGCGGAAAGCGCTGCAATACCTCGTCGATGCGGCCCGACAACTCGCTGCGTGGCAATGTGATGCCGCCGAGCTCCAGGTTGTGCCGTACCGACAGCGAGCCGAACAGATTGCGTCCCTGCGGTACGAAAGCGATCCCATCGGCGAGCAGTTGGCGCGGTGGCTTGCCATTGATCCGCTTGCCCTCGAATCTGACTTCGCCCGCACGAGGAGTGAGCATGCCGAAGAGGGTCTTCAGCACGGTTGATTTACCGGCGCCGTTGGGCCCGATCAGCAGCGTGATCTCACCTTTGCGCGCGTCCAGCGTCGTCTCGTTGAGAATCGTGAGGCTTGGCGAGTATCCCGCCACGACCTTGTCGAACTCGATGATCTTCTCGGCCATGATGTCGTCCCTGCTCCCTAGTTGCCCAGATAGGCTTCGAGCACTTGCCGGTTGGCCTGCACCTCGGCGGGCGGGCCCTCGGCCAGCACCTTGCCTTCGACCATGCAGACGACATGCGGACACAGCTTCATGATGAAGTCCATGTTGTGCTCGATGACGACGAAACTGCCACCCTGCGTCTTGTTGAGTTCGACCAGCAGTTCGCGCAGCTGATCGACCAGGCTGGGGTTGACGCCGGCACACGGCTCGTCGAGCAGGACGAGCCGCGGCGCCGGCATGAAAGCCATGGCGATGTCGATCAGCTTCTGCTGGCCGTAGGACAAGCTGCCGGCCGGCAGATGGGCGACATGCTTCAGGCGGAACAGCTCGATCATTTCGTCCGCGTGGTGTCCGAGCCCGGCATCGGGCGGCGCAAACAGCCGGCCGGGCATGGTCCCCTTGAATTCCTGCGCAGCGGCAATCAGGTTGTCGCGCACCGACAGCTTCACGAATACCTGCAGCGTCTGGAAGGTGCGTCCCACACCGCGACGCGACAAATCCAGCGGGGACATCCCGGTGATGTCCTCGCCGCAGAATTCGACGCTACCGGAGGTCGGGCTGATCTGGCCGAGGATGCTGTTGAACAGCGTTGTCTTACCCGAACCGTTCGGCCCGATGACGCCGACGATTTCGCCGGGTCCGATCGACATGGTGACGCCGTCGACGGCCTTGATTGCGCCATAGTGCTTGCGCATCTCCTTGATTTCGAGAAAGGAAGGAAGCTTGCTCACTTCGCACCTCCACGCGCCTTGAAGCGATCGCCAAGCGAGAGCAGGCCACCCGGCAGGAAAATCATCAGCACGATGACGGCGAAACCGAAGAGCGCGAGATACCAGTCCTTGAGGAAACGCAGCCATTCGGGAAGCAGAATGACGATCACCGAGCCGAGCACCGGCCCGAAGAAGCGGCCCGAGCCGCCGACGATAACCGCGAGGAGCATCATCAAGGACACCGAGAGATTGAACTGTCCCGGTTCGATGAAGTTGACCAGCGCCGTCAAGTACACGCCGCCGATACCGGCGCAGGCGGCACCGATCGCAAACGCCAGCAGCGTATACGCGGTGATGTTGACGCCGGTGCTTTCCGCACGAATTGGATTGTCGCGCAACGCTGCAAAGGCGCGGCCCCACGGCGAGCGCAACAGAAACCACAACACCGTTGCCAACAGGATTACGGAGACATAGGTGAAGTAGAAGAAGGGCAACGAACCGTCCAGCGAATAGCCGAACAGCGACGGCCGCGGAATATTGGCGATGCCGAAGGTGCCGCCGGTCAGCTTCTCTTCGTTGCGCATCACCAGATACACCAGGACGTTGAAGCCGAGGGTGGCGAAGGCAAGGTAATGGTGCTGCACGCGCAGCGCCGGAAACCCGAGCATAAGGCCGACAATGAAGCAGACGACGGCCGCGATCGGCAACACGACCCAGAATGAAATGCCCATCTTGGTCGTGAGAATGGCGGCGATGTATGCACCGATGCCGTAGAACGCCGCTTGTCCGATCGACATCTGCCCCGCATAGCCGACGATCAGGTTCAGCCCGAACGCGGCCATCAGGTAGACGCAGAGCAGCGACATCAGGTAGATGCCGTAGTTCTTGAGAAACGGTGGCAGGCAGGCGATCAGCACGAGTCCGATCGCCAGGGCGATTGTCTGGGACTTGCTCATACCTTGCGCTCCTCGGTCTTGCCCAGCAACCCTTCGGGCTTGAAGATGATCACCACCAGAAACAACATGAGGGCGACGCCTTCTTTGTAGGCGGGGGAGACGTAGGCCCCCATCAGGTTCTCGAGCACCCCGACGAGCACGCCGCCGAGAAGCGCGCCGCGCGTCTGATTGAAGCCGCCGATGATGGCGGCATAGAACGCCTTGAGTCCGATCGACTCTCCCATGTCGAACTTGGCCAGATAGGTCGGCGTGACCAGCATGGCGGCGACCACCGCGAGCACGGCATTGATGAGGAACGTGTAGAGCACCATCCTCTTGACGTTGATGCCGAGCACCTTGGCCGCGTCCGTGTTCTGCGCGACGGCCTGCATCGCGCGTCCGGTGACCGTGCGATTGAGGAACATCTGCAGGCCGATGACGATCAGTCCGGCGATCAGCAACGTGCCGACATCGGCGTAGGAAATCTTGATCGAGCCCAACGCGAGGAGGCCATCGGGGAACGGACTCGGGAACGGCTCGGCCTGCGCCGTCACGCCGGCCTTCACCACTTGCTTGAGACCGATCGACAGGCCCAGCGTCGCGATGACCAGCGGGATCACGCCGTGGCGGATCAGCGGATCGACGATCGCGACCTTGAACGTGTAGCCGAGCAGCACCATGGCTACCAGGCAGGTGAGCAGGAACGCCAGCCACAATGGCGCGCCCGCCGTCTGCATGAAGAACAGCATGATGAAGGCGGGTACCATCACGAATTCGCCCTGCGCGAAGTTGATGGTTCCCGATGCCTGCCACAAGAGCGTGAAGCCGAGTGCTGCCAGCGCGTAGATCGCGCCGGTCGCCGTACCCGACACGATGAGCTGTATCAGTTCGCCCACTTTGATTCCCCCTTCTGCACGGCTGTTCCCGGATTGGTTTTCATGCCAGCATCGCTACGGCGCGGAGCTCGTCGGATGTCACCTTGCCGAATCCGAAGAACTCCAGATAGAGCGGGATCTGCTCGAACAGCATGTCCGTCCCGATCTGGATTTGGCAGCCGCGCTCCCGCGCGGCGCGCAGCAGCGGCGTGATCTCCTGCTTCATGACGACTTCGCCGACGAAGGCGCGCGATGACAGGCGCGAGACATCCAGTGGCAGGGGGTCGTCCGGGTTCATGCCCAGCGGGGTTGCGTTGACGACAACGTCGAAGCCCGCAGGGTCGTTGGACGCCGTGCGCACCTCGATCTGCGGATAGTGCTGGCGCAGTCTCGACGCCAGCGCCTCGGCGCCGGGCGCATGCGCGTCGAAGAGCGATATGGCCGCAGGACCGCTTGCGGCCAGCGCCGCCGCAATTGCCGAGCCGACACCGCCGGTGCCGACCACCAGACAACGGGCGCCGGCGAGGCGTACACCCTTGCGCTCCGCGCCGCGAACAAAACCCGCGCCGTCGAAGAGATCACCGAGCAGCGATCCGTCAGGCCTGCGCAGGACAGCATTGCAGGAACCGGCGATGCGCACGGCGGTAGTGCACTCTTGCATGAGGCCGACCGTCGCCACCTTGTGCGGCATGGTCACGAGCGCGCCGCGGATATTGGTGAACTGGAACACGGCTTTCAGCGCCGCCGGATAGTCGGCGCTGCGCACGCCCATGGGCACGACCACGGCGTCTATGCCGGCGCTTTCGAAATAGGGGTTGTAGATCATCGGCGACTTGACCGGTGCAATGGGGTCGCCGAAATGCGCAATCAACGTCGTGGTGCCGCGGATCACTGCCGGCTCCCACGATCATTCACAAGCAGGGCATGTATCGGTGCCACAGCGTCTCCTCCCAATGTTCGATTATCGAACTATTGTGCGATTTGTGAACAGATTACGATTGGCCGTGTTTGCCTGTCAAGTGCGATCATCGAAAAATCGTGCGATTATCGACCATTTATTGAGACGGTTTTCGACCGGCAAACGCCCCCGGCGCGACCCGCAGCGGGCGCCCTGCGGACCTGATTACTTGATCGGCTCACGGGCGGGAGCACCCCACTCGCATCACTCCGGCTCCTCCGAGATCCCCGCGGCATTGGACGTCGGCCGCGAAGTGTGGTTGAATGTAAACTAACTAGTTCGTACATGTCAAGCGAGGCGGTTCGCGGTCGCGATGCGGTACCGACTGTGGCGAACTCGGTTATAAAATCTTTTAAATCATATGATTATGTTGGATGCCCGCACTCGCATCCGGAAAGCGAGCTACCGATGAGCTTGGCAGCAGTAGACCATGAGCAGCCGCTGCGGCGGAAAAACGACCCCGATCAGACCCGGCGCGACATCCTGGACGTGGCCACGCGCGAGTTTGCGACACTAGGTTTGGCTGGGGCGCGCATCGACCGCATCGCGGCGCAGACGAAGTCGAGCAAGCGGATGATCTATTACTACTTCGGCAGCAAGGAGGGCCTGTATATCGCCGTTCTGGAGGAAGCGTATCGGAACCTACGGCAAATCGAAGGCGGCCTTCGGCTCGACGGCCTGGGGGCGGTCGATGCGTTGCGGGAACTCGTTGGATTCACTTTCGATCACCATGTAACGCACGCTGATTACGTGCGCCTTATCGCGATCGAGAACATTCACGAGGCCAGGCACCTGGCGAAATCCCGCACGATTCAGGAGCTCAACGTTCCCGCGATCGACGCTGTCCGCCGTGTGCTGGACATGGGCGTGCGCGAAGGTGTGTTCCGGAACGATATCGACCCGGTCCACTTGCATCTGTCGATCAGCTCGCTATGTTTCTACAACGTGTCGAACCGACACAGCTTCAGCATCATTTTCAAGCACGACATGACCTCGCCAGCGGCGTTGCGAACGCGGCGCGCCGTTGTCATCGAAACGATTCTGGCCGCTGCGCGGGCGCACTAGACGCGCAGGAACCCGGCGACCGCCGGATCCGGTCGCCGCGGCGGCGTGGTGTCACGGTGCTAGCGCATGAAGTTGTTGTATGCCCACAGAAGCAGCATCGCACCGAGGATCGACATGACCCAGCCGGCGGGATGAAATTTCCCGTCCGGCGACTTCCATATCATGCTGCTGATGAAGCCGCCGACGACGGAACCGCCGATGCCCAGCGCGGTGGTAAGCAGAAAGCCCAGCTTGTCGACGCCCGGCATGAACGCTCGCGCGATGAGGCCGACAATGAACCCGACGATGATGGTGCCGATGATCCCAAGAATGCCCATGCGATTGGCTCCTCTGACCTGGCTGCAGTGAGTCAACGCGCGGCCCAGAGACGCCCATATAACTGGGTCGCGCGGTCGCGCTATGCTAGCACGAAGGACATTTCGCTCGCGTCGTAAGCGATCTCCATCTCAAGGCGACTAACACTGCTCAAACTCGACAGGCGGGTGCTTCATGGACGTTGCGCGGAAATTTCTGTGGGTCACGACGATGCTGGCTGCGTTGCCGGTGATGGCAGGTACCGACTGCCGGGCGACCAGTCCGCGGCAGGCGGTTGCGGTCATCGAACTCTACACGTCCGAAGGTTGTGACAGTTGCCCGCCTGCCGATCGATGGCTGTCGAAGATCGACGTGCCTCGGGACTCGGCGATCGCGCTGTCTCTTCACGTCGACTACTGGGATCGCCTCGGCTGGAAAGACCGATTCGCGAATGCCGGCATGACTGCGAGACAATATGAGCAGAAGCGGCGCCAGGGGACCGAGTACGTCTATACGCCACAGGTGCTCTTGCAAGGGCGCGATTTCCGGAATTGGAGTGTGCGCGGCGAGCCTGCCGCGTCGATCGTTGCGATCAACGCGCGCCCTTCACGCGCCGACATCGAACTTGCGGCGGACCGTCAGCTCGACAAGGCTCGGGTCGACGTGCGGGTGAGCGTGCCCGACGCTCGCGATCGCGCGCACGCACAGGTCGTCGTGGCGCTGGTCCAGGATGGACTTGTGAGCCAGGTCACGGCGGGTGAGAACCGGGGCAAGCGGCTGATGCACGACCACGTGGTCCGGCAGTGGCATGCTGAGCACCTGTCGGATACAAGTGGCGTGATGCGCGAGCAACTCAGTTTCGACTTGCCGGCGGAGGGCGGCCCGATTTCGTTCGTCGCCCTCGCCGAAGATGCGACAGACCGGAGAAGTGTTACAAGCCCTCGCCTTGCCGTTCTGCATGAACAAATAGTATCGCTCCGGTGCGCGTCGACTTGGCGATGACGTTGACATTGCGCTGCATCATCGTCATGCCGTAACGGCCTTTGTCGAGGGTGTCGCGTCGCCGAAACACAGTTTCGCACGACGGCCATCGCGCGTTGCCGCATTTACTTGCCTTTCCCAACCGGTTTCCCGTAAGCTTCCCGGCATTGCGTAGTGACCTGGGCCGTTAAGATGGAGTTCGCGCACATAACAACCAGCGCGTTTTTGCCGTCGCCAGGTTGCCGATATTTTCAGCACGGGTAATCTTCAGGAGGAGGAAAGATGAGCACAGCCAGTCGGCCGGCAGCGGCGGCGCACGTTCAGTTGAGTTCGAAGAGCGAAGAACGGCGAGTGATATTTGCGTCGTCGCTCGGTACCGTTTTCGAGTGGTACGACTTCTACCTGTACGCAACGCTGGCGCCGTTCTTCGCGGCGCTTTTCTTTCCCAGGGGCAACGATACGGCGGCACTCTTGTCCGCGTTTGCCACCTACGCTGCCGGCTTCCTCGTGCGGCCATTCGGCGCAGTGATATTCGGGCGCATCGGCGACCTCGTCGGCCGGAAATATACGTTTCTGGTGACCATCGTCATCATGGGCTTCTCGACCTTCTTGGTCGGGTTGCTGCCGACTTATGAGTCGATCGGCTGGGCGGCGCCGGTGCTGCTGGTCAGCTTGCGCCTGCTGCAGGGCCTGGCGCTGGGCGGTGAGTATGGTGGCGCGGCGACGTACGTGGCCGAACACGCAGCGCAAAATCGGCGTGGCTACGACACCAGTTGGATCCAGACAACGGCAACGCTGGGATTCTTCCTGGCGCTGTTGGTCATCGGCATCTGCCGGTTCTCCGGCATCATGGAGGCGAAGGACTTTGCCTCCTGGGGCTGGCGGATTCCGTTCCTGGTTTCGCTGATCCTGCTGATCTTCTCCATCTACATCCGGCTCAAGCTCAACGAGTCGCCGGTGTTCCAGCGGATGAAGGCGGAAGGCAAGGGGTCGAAGTCTCCGCTGCGCGACAGCTTTCTCAAGTATCCGAACAACAAGTATGTGCTGCTGGCGCTGCTGGGGGCCACCGCCGGGCAGGGCGTCGTTTGGTACACCGGCCAGTTCTACGCGCTGTTTTTCCTAATCATCACGCTGAAGACTTGACGGCCAGACGACGTACACACTGATCGGGCTGTCGCTGCTGATCGGCACGCCGTTCTTCGTCTTCTTCGGTGCCCTGTCGGACAAGATCGGACAGGCTGAAGATCATCTTGGCGGGCTGCCTGATCGCTGCGGTGACATACTTCCCGCTGTTCAAGGGGCTGACGCACTATGTGAATCCCGCGCTCGAAACCTACCAAACCTCGACATCGATAAATGTTGCTGCGAAAGATTGCCATTTTCACATCTTTGTCGGGCCTTGGTCGAAATTCAGCGATTGCGACAAGACTCAGGATTTTCTGACGAAGGCCGGATTGTCGTTCACGACGACAGTGCTGCCCGCGGATTCGCCGGATACGGTTATCACGAAGATCGGCACGGTCGAGCTAAAGGGTTTCGACGACAAGAAATACGCCGAGGTGCTGAAGGCCGGCGGCTATCCGCAAGGCGCAGCCGACAAATCGAAGATCAACTACCCGATGACGATGCTGATCCTGGTCATCATGATGATCTACGTAACAATGGTCTACGGACCGATCGCGGCGTTCCTGGTCGAACTATTCCCCACTCGGATTCGCTATACGTCGATGTCGCTGCCGTATCACATCGGCAATGGCTGGTTCGGCGGCATGCTGCCGCTGCTCGCGACCGCGCTCGTGGCATGGAGTCGGCGACATCTACTTTGGCCTCTGGTACCCGATCATCGTCGCCTTGATGACCTTCGTTGTCGGTCTGATTTTCCTGCGCGATCACAAGGACCGCGACATCGAGTCCGACTGGAAGTGACGACCAAGAATCGGACCTGTCCCTGAGCAGCAAAGCCCCGGCAAACGCCGGGGCTTTTTTTTGGGTCGTGGCCGCGTCCCGACGCTGCGGTATACTCGCCGCGCCGTCGGCGGAGCAACATGATGAGAGGCACCATGCGTGACTGGGCACGTCAGCTCGGCCCCGGTTTGATCACCGGTGCGGCCGACGATGACCCATCGGGCATCGCAACCTACTCGCAGGCCGGCGCTCAATTCGGGCTGTTGACGCTGTGGGCTGTCGTGTTCACCTACCCGCTCATGGTCGGGATCCAATTAGTGAGCGCCCGGATTGGACGTGTCACCGGCCACGGTCTGGCCTCCAACATCGGGCGTCATTTCCCGCGTCCGGTGCTGTACACGATCGTCGCCCTGCTCGTCGGCGCCAATACGATCAACATCGCCGCCGACATCGCGGCGATGGGCGAAGCATTGCGCTTGCTGGTTGGTGGCCCCTCCCGCGTGTATGTGGTGGTGTTCGGGGTGACGTGCCTGCTGCTGCAGGTATTCCTTACGTATC
This sequence comes from uncultured beta proteobacterium, assembly GCA_963726935.1. GTDB lineage: Bacteria > Pseudomonadota > Gammaproteobacteria > Burkholderiales > Casimicrobiaceae > PALSA-1003. The sequence continues at coordinate 43,706 of CAVSEH010000015.1, read as the reverse complement.
AGCGCTACATTCGCTATCTCAAATGGCTGACGCTGGCACTCCTCTCGTACGTGGTGCTGGTAGTCACCATGGACATTCCCTGGGGTCAGGTCGCCGCACACGCGGTCACGCCTCACTTTGCACTGACGACCCAGTATCTGACCGTGATCGTGGCCGTCTTCGGCACCACCATCAGCCCCTACCTCTTCTTCTGGCAGGCGTCGCAGGAAGTCGAGGAGCTCGACGCCGACCCGAATGCCGGCGCGTTGGCGCATTCACCGGAGGGCGCGGACGCGCACCTGCGACGCATCAAGATCGACACTTATATCGGGATGGGATTTTCGAACATCGTCGCCTTCTGCATCATCCTCGGCGCGGCGGCGACACTGCACGTCGCCGGGATCACCGACATCCAGACATCGGCGCAGGCAGCCGAGGCGCTGCGCCCGCTCGCCGGCGAATTCACGTTCCTCTTGTTTTCACTCGGTATCATCGGTACCGGGTTGATTGCCGTCCCGGTGCTCGCGGGCTCGGCGGCCTACGCCGTTGCCGAGACTTTCGAGTGGAAACGCGGGCTCGACCTCAAGCTGCTCGAGGCCCGCGAGTTCTACGCCATCATTGCGCTGGCAACGCTCGGTGGCGTCGCGCTCGACTTCTCGCCGATCGATCCGATCAAGGCGCTGTTCTGGTCGGCGGTGATCAACGGCGTGATCGCCGTGCCGATCATGGTCGTGATGATGCTGCTCGCCGACGACGCGAAGGTGATGGGCCGGTTCACCGTCACCCGGTGGCTAAAGGCGCTCGGGTGGCTCGCGACCGGCACCATGGCCGCGGCCGTCGCGGCGATGTTCGCGACCTGGTAGTCGTGATGCGGCCCCGGCGCGCATGCCCCGCGCACCGGTTCCGGCGAGTTTTAGTTGACTACCTGGCGCAGTTCGCCGCCCTTGTAGCGTGCAGCCATTTTCTCCAGCGGCACGGCCTTGATCTTCGACGCCATGCCGGCGCAGCCGAATTGCTGGTACCGCGCCACGCAGATCGCCTTTGCCGCGGCCGTGGCCGGTTTCAGGTATTCGCGCGGGTCGAACTTCGACGGATTCTCGCGGAAGAACTTGCGGATTGCCGCGGTCATGGCAAGGCGTATGTCGGTGTCGATGTTGACCTTGCGCACGCCGTGCTTGATGCCTTCCTGGATTTCCTCGACGGGCACCCCGTAGGTCTCCTTCATTTCGCCGCCATTTTCGCGGATCACCTCGAGCAGGTCCTGCGGGACCGACGAACTGCCGTGCATCACCAGGTGCGTATTCGGTATGCGGGCATGGATCTGCTTGATGCGATCGATCGCGAGGATGTCGCCGGTGGGCTTGCGCGAAAACTTGTAGGCGCCGTGTGATGTGCCGATAGCGATGGCCAGCGCGTCGAGCTGCGTGCTCTTGACGAAGTCCGCCGCCTGGTCCGGATCGGTAAGCAGCATTTCGCGGGTCATCGTACCTTCGGCACCGTGTCCGTCCTCCTTGTCGCCCTTCATGGTTTCGAGCGATCCCAGGCATCCCAATTCGCCTTCCACCGTGACGCCGATGGCGTGCGCGGCGTCGACCACGTTCCTGGTGACGCTCAGGTTGTAGTCGTAGTCGGCGATCGATTTGCCGTCTTCCTTCAGTGACCCGTCCATCATCACGCTCGAAAAGCCGAGTTGCATTGCCGACGCGCAGACGGCGGGTGACTGGCCGTGGTCCTGATGCATGACGACCGGAATGTTGGGATAGGACTCCACCGCGGCCTGGATCAGATGGCGCAGGAAGATCTCGCCCGCGTATTTGCGGGCACCGGCAGACGCCTGCATGATCACCGGGCTGTCGGTCTCCGCGGCGGCGGCCATGATGGCTTGTACCTGCTCGAGGTTGTTGACGTTGAAAGCAGGCAGGCCGTAGTCGTGGTCGGCGGCGTGGTCGAGCAATTGGCGCATTGAGACGATGGGCATGGCATTCTCCTTCGGGCAGCGTTGCGTGACCCGCGATATTACCGCAGAGCCGCAACGAGGTCAGCGGCGGTCGGCCCGTATGTCGTAGCGGAGACCTGTGTGCTTCAACTGCAGTCCTGATGCCGTGCCTGGGCGGTTCGCAGGACTTCGTCCGGATCGCGCTGCCACCAGTTGTTGGCCGAAAAAATCTCGACTTCGTGCGGGCCCCGATATCCGGCGGCGTCCATCCATGAGCGAATGCGCGGAAGGTCGATCACACCGTCGCCCATCATGCCGCGATCGAGCAAAAGATCGGCGGTCGGGACGAGCCAGTCGCAGATGTGATAAGCGAGCAAGCGCTTCGAATGCCCGCCGGCACGCTCGATCTCGCGCTGGAGATGCGGATCCCACCAAACGTGATAGACGTCCACCGCGATGCCGATCCCCGCACCGAGTTCGTCGCAAAGGTCGTTCGCGTGTTCCATCGTGTTGACGCAGGCACGATCCGCTGCGTACATCGGATGCAGCGGCTCGACGGCCAGCGGCATCCCGGCAGGGTGTGCGTATTCGCGCAACTCGCCGATGCCGTCACGGACCATTTCGCGCGCACCCGCGAGATCCTTCGACGCGATCTTGCCCTCGCCATCCTTGGGCAGCCCGCCGACGACCAGTACGAGACACGGCGCGCCGAGTTCCAGGGCCTCGTCGACCGCGCGCTTGTTGTCATCGAGCGCCGCGCGTCGTCCCGCGCGATCAGTGGCCGGAAACATGCCACCGCGACAGTACCCGGACAAGCGTAAGCCCGCATCGCGAATGCGCTGTGCAGATTCCTTGAGGCCGGCGGCGGCAACCTGATCGCGCCAGGGAGAGATGAAGCGGATGCCATGGCGCGCGCACCCGGCGACGATCTCGGGCAGCGACCATTGCTTGCGCACGGTCGCCGTGTTGATCGACAGCAGCTCCGGGTCGGGGGCGTTCATCGGTGGGCGCCTGCGGTCATCGCGTTGTGTCCAGGCCGTGGAACGCGAGCAGCGTTTTCATGCGCGCACAGGCGAGATCCGGGTCGACGAGCACGCCGGCAACGTCCGCCAGTCGGAACAGTTCGACCAGGTGCATCAGGTTGCGGGCGCTCTGTTGGCCGCCGACCATGATGAAGTGCTTCTGGTGTCCGTTGAGCCAGGCGATGAATACGACACCGGTCTTGTAGAAGCGCGTTGGCGCGCAGAAGACATGGCGGGACAGCGGGACGGTCGGCGCGAGGAGCGCGTCGAATTCGGCGCGATTGCCCGTCCCCAGCGCGGCAAGCGCCGCCGCCGCGACGGGTGCGATCGGATCGAAGATGCCGAGCAGGGCGTCCGAATAACCCAGCTCATCACCGGCGATCAATTCCGCGAAGTTGAAATCGTCGCCCGTGTACATGCGCACGCGCAGCGGCAGGCGGCGGCGCATGACGATTTCCCGGTCCTTGTCGAGTAGCGAGATCTTGATGCCATCGACCTTGGCGACATGCATCTGGATCACGGACAGGCAAACGTCCATCGCCGCCTCGATAGCGCCGTGACCCCAGTAGCCGGCGAGCGCCGGATCGAACATGTCGCCCAGCCAATGGAGAATGACCGGCTCGCGCACTTGCGCCAGAATCCGTCCGTAGACCTTGACGTAGTCGTCGGGTGACTTGGCGCACGCCGCGAGCGCGCGACTGGCCATCAGGATGATGCGGCCGCCACGGCTTTCGATCGCTTCGCACTGCAATTCGTACGCGGCGATGACGTCGTCGATGGTCGTGGTCGCGCGCGGTTCGAGATGGTCGGTGCCGGCACCGCATGCGATAACCGCGCCGGGCGTATCCCGTGCGAGCCGCAACGATCGGTCGATCAATTCCAGCGACGTCGGCCAATCGAGTCCCATGCCGCGCTGTGCAGTGTCCATCGCCTCGGCCACGCCGAAGCCGAGCGACCAGAGATAGCGACGATAGGCGAGTGTCGCGTCCCAATCGATCGCGGGCTGGACCCATGGATCGGCCGCGGCCAGCGGATCGGCGACGACGTGTGCCGCGGCATACGCGACGCGGTTGTAATGAGCGCCGGGTACCGGAGGGGCCCAGCGCCGAGCTGCCCGCAACGTGTACTCGTGCAAGGTGCCGTCGGTGCGTGGGAGGCGGATGCTCGCCACGTCAGGCCTCCAGCGGCGCCACGTCCTGCCACCGCCGCTCGGCCCAGCTCTTGAGTCCAAGCTCGGCGAGCTGAACGCCCTTGGCACCTTCGAGCAGCCCCCAGCGGAACGGACCACCGTCATAAAGATGGCGGATGAAAAGCTCCCATTCGACCTTGAACGCGTTGTCGTAGGCCGCGTTGTTCGGCAGCTTCTGCCAGGTGCCGAAAAAGTCGATCGTCTGCGGTACGTCAGGATTCCACACGGGCTTCGGCGTATTCACGCGCGCCTGGGTCCAGCAGTCGGTGAGTCCCGCGACCGCAGAGCCGAGCGTGCCGTCGACATGAAACGTCGCCAGGTCGTCGCGTCGCACGCGCGTCGTCCACGAACTGTTGATCTGGGCGATCACCGGCCCGTGCGCGCCGGCGAGTTCGAATGTCGCGTAAGCGGCGTCGTCAGCCGTGGCCGGATATTCGCGTCCCTGTTCGTCCCATCGCCTGGGAATGTGCGTGGCGCCGACACAGCTCACGCTTTTTACCTCGCCAAACAGGTTGTCGAGCACGTAGCGCCAATGGCACAGCATGTCGACGATGATGCCGCCGTCGTCCTCCTTGCGGTAGTTCCACGAGGGACGTTGTGCCGGTTGCCAGTCGCCTTCGAATACCCAGTAGCCGAACTCCCCGCGCACCGACAGAATGCGGCCGAAAAAACCCGAGTCGATCAGCATCTTCATCTTGAGCAGCCCGGGCAGCCACAGCTTGTCCTGGACGACACCGTGTTTTACCCCCGCGGCCTTGGCGGCTTTGTAGAGGTCGAGCGCCTGGGCCAGCGTGGGCGCCACCGGCTTTTCGGTGTAGATGTGCTTGCCCGCGGCGATCGCTTGCTTGATGAGCGCGGGCCGCAATCCGGTCGACGCCGAATCGAAATAGACGGTGTCGTCCTTGTTCGCGAGCGCAGCGCCGAGGTCGGTCGACCAACGCGTCACGCCGTTGGCCTTGGCCAGTCGCTCGAGCTTGTCGGCGTTGCGACCGATGAGCATGGGATCGGGCATCACGCGACGCCCATCGGCGAGCGTCACACCGCCTTGCGCGCGAATCGCGCAGATCGAGCGGATCAGGTGCTGGTTGGTACCCATCCTGCCCGTGACGCCGTTCATGATGATGCCGAGTCGAATGGTTTCCAAAGAGGGCTCCGTGTGACAAGCAGTCGATCAGACAGTGACTGGCCGTGATGACGACGATCCTACGCGCAGTGGCGACAGTGTCGCGGGATCTGGCACCGCTCCGGAGGCAAATCCAGGCGCGGCGAGCGAGGCGAGTGCGACCCGGCCCGCTCGAATGCGTAACCGTACGTCGCTGCCGTGGCCTTCATAGAGGTCGGGATGTGCGCGCAGGAATGCCTCCTGCTCGGGCGCGGTGGCACCCTGGCCGGCGAACCCGTGCACATAGTGATGCCCATTGCGTTCCACATGCGTCAAGCCGAGCGTGCCGATGAGCGCAAGGTCCTGTTGTACGGCGAGTCCGGCTTGGGTGGTGAGGTCCTCCGCGGACATGAAGTAACGGCTGACTCCATCGCGATTCAGCGCGGCGCAGCGCGCGGCATTGAGCAGCGACTTGTAGCACCCCTTGCAGTTCTTGCTCGACACGCCGGTATAACCACGGTCGATTGCGGCGGGGAACGCGTCGAGCGTGCCATCCGCCTCGTCGATCAGCACCGGCTTCGCGCGGGCAAGTGGGGTGATGTCGGCATCGAGGGTGATTGCGCGTGGCAACGGTTGTTCGATGTACAGCGTCGCGGCGGCCACGCGGCGCAGGGCAGGGGTACGCTCGACTTGTTGCCAGAATGTCGATGCGACATCGGCATCGGCGTATTGTTCGTTCCCGTCAATGGTGACGATGTACTCGGGCAGGCGATCGAGCACGCCCGCGATGCGCGTGAGCCGTTCGATGTCCGCCTCGGGATCGCCGCTTACCTTGAGCTTGAAGTAGCGATTGCCGTACACCGCGATCACTTGCTCGAGTGACTCCGGCAAACCGTCGCCGACGGGGTGCGCGAGATCGGAATCGGCAATCGCGTCGAGCAGCCCTACCGTGTGGCGGACGTCCACGTGAGACGCCATCCGCAGGCTCGCCATAAATGCGTCGATTGCGAAGCCGCGCAGGTCCGGCGTCAATGTCGAGTCGATGCCCGGCAGGTTGCCGTTGATCGCCTGCTGGAGGGAAACGCCGAGCGCGTTGCACAGCGCATCGAGCAGGGCACGATCGACCAGTGCCGTGCCGAAACAGGCGATGAGGGGATTGAGCTCCTTGCGACGGCACACGTCGATCTGTGCCTGATAGTGCGCCGACGCGTGCGCGAAGGCGGCACGCGAGGCGGGGTCCGCGAGGTAAGCATCGCGCGCCGTCCGCAGGGACGTGCGCAGCTGGTCGAAGTTGTCGTCGTTGCTCAGCCGGAGATTCTTGTCGAACCATTTCGGCGCCAGCAATTCCGCGCTGTGACCGATCGCTTCGCGCCCGTCATTCAGCGCAATTCGGGCCCGGACGAAAGCCTGCGGACACGCGGTCAACGTCGCGACGCCGAAGCGAAACGGTATTCGCAGCGTCACGCCGCGCTCGAGTAGATCGATCGCCAGGATACGAAACGTCGGCGCGTCCATCGTCGACGGTATCTTATCCGCGTCGTCCGACGAGGGCGCTGAGCGAGCCGGTGATGGCGCCCGTGACGCGCTTCACGGCGCGATTGAACGACGGCACATACAGCAGCATCGTGAAGATCGTCACGGTAGCCAGCACCATGCAGATCGGCCGCGTGAAAAATGGAACGATGCTGCCGTCGGACAGCACCAGTCCGCGACGCAGGCTCTTGTCTAGCAGGCTGCCCAGGACCAGGCCCAGCACGAAGGGCGCCATCGGGTACCCTTTGCGGCGCAGGAAGAACGCGCCGACGCCCACCGCAAGCATCGAATACACGTCGAACAGGCGTGATTGCGTGGCGAAGGCGCCGACGGTGGCGAGAAGGAAGATGATCGGCATCAGCACGTTGCGCTTGATGCGCAGGACATAGAGCAATGGCCTGACGAGAAACAGGCCGAAGATCAGGATGCAGATCGTGGCGAGCGTGGTCATCGCGACGACGTGGTAGACGAACTGCGGATGCTCGATCATCAGCATGGGCCCGGGCTGTATCCCATGCAGAATCATTGCGGCCAACAGGACCGCCGACGGCGCGGACCCGGGAATGCCGAGGGCCAGCGCCGGGATGATGTGTCCCGGGATCGATGACATGTCGCCGGTTTCCGCGGCCATCAACCCGTCGATGGAGCCTTTGCCGAACAGATGGCGCTCCTTGCTCGTGGCTTTCGCCGCAGCGTACGACATCCACGCGCCGGAATCTTCTCCCACGCCAGGCATCAGGCCGGTCAGGACGCCGATCGCGCCCGACCGAAGCACCGTGCGCCAGTATTGAGCCACTTCGCGAAAACGCGGCAGGATCGAATCGCGCAGTTCCACCAGCTTGCGTTCCACCGGGTCGGCAAGCGTGGTCAGCACTTCGGCGAATCCGAAGGCACCGACCAGCGCGGGGATAAGCGCGATGCCACCGGACAATTCATGAATGCCGAACGTGAAACGGTCGTGCGCGTACAGGCCTTCCTGGCCGATCTGCGCGACGAAAAGGCCCAGCGCGCCCATGAGCCAACCCTTCAGCGGATCATTGCCGACCAGGCTGCCGGACATGGTGACACCGAAGAGCGCCAGCCAGAAGAATTCGAAGGCGCCAAACGACAGCGCCACTTCGGCCAGTATCGGCGTGAAGGCGGCAAGGCACAGCACACCGAAGAGCGTTCCGCAGAACGCGCCGGACGTCGCGATGCCGATCGCGCGGCCGGCCTCGCCGCGCAGCGCAAGCGCGTAGCCGTCGGCACACGATGCCGCGTTGGCGGCCGTGCCGGGGATGTTCAGGAGGATGGCCGAACGCGAGCCGCCATACAGGGTGCCGACGTAAGAACAGATGAGAATGAGGATCGCGTCGTTCGCCGGCAGCTTGATCGTCAGCGTGGTCAGCAGCGCGATGCACAGCGTCGCGGACAGGCCGGGCATGCAGCCGACGATGATGCCGAGCAGTGCGCCGCCCAGACCGTAGGCGAGCGACGTCGGATTGAGAAAGCTGAGATACGCTTGCCCCAGGGATTCGAGACCTTGCAGCACGGTGGCTCCTGTATTCTCGCGTCGGTTGCGATCAGGGCAGGCGCACCAGGAAAAACTCCTGGAACACGAGCGTGATGGCAAGGCCGGCACCGAGGCCGATGGCGATTGCCGTCGCGATGCCGCGCGCGACTTGGTTCGCAGCGCGACGTTGCGGATACTGGAGGATGGAGATGGTCGTCGATACGAAGATTGCCGCCGCAAGCCAGAACGGCAGACCACGCCCGACGAGGCCTACGCCGAACGTGAGACACAGCCCGAGCACGATCAACAAGCGCTTGCGCTCGGCCATCGACATCGGCACGGCGCGGGGAACGCCGGGATCGAGCGCGCCTTGCCGCCACGCGCGCAACAGCAGCAGCAGCCCGAAAAAAATCAGCGCGATGCCGAGCAAGCCCGGCAGCAGGCCCGGCACCGTGTACGGATTGACGTCCTGGTTCTCCAGGCGGTCCATGCGCCACGAGCCGATCGCGACCGCGACGCCGAAGGCGATCCAGATCAGCGACGCGATGAAATCGGAGTGCGGCGCCGCGGGCTGCGCAATGTGGTGCGACGCGCTGCCGGCGGCGGGTTGTTCTGGAGGGGATTGCATGGGTCGATGACGCATCCCATCCCGCCATCGGACAGGATGGGACGCGGATTCCGACGATGCTAGGGTCTGGGGATGCCGACGGTATCCGGTGCGACTTTTGCCTTCTTGCTGTCGTAGAGCAGCCACGCATTGGCCTGCACCGCCGGGAACACGGCTTTCTGTGCTTCGGCGCCATACAGGGGCGCGAAGAGCGCGCCGCGGCTCTGCGCGTACTTCTTCAGTGCCTCACTCTTGGCGATGGTCGTCACCCAGGCCTTGTTCAAGGTCTCGATCACGTCGTCGGGAACGCCCTTCGGAATGAAAATGCCGAAATAGTTGGCCGGCGAGGAGAACCCGGGGATGACGGAAGACAAGGGAGGAATCGTGCCGAAACCTTCGAGCTCCAGCGGCTTGTCACTTACCGTCGCAAGCGGGCGCAAGCGTTTGCCGCGAATCATGTCGGCCTGTTCGACGGCAAGCTGCGTCGTCACTTCGGTTTCGCCCGAAACGGTGGACAGCACCGCCGGATTGCCGCCGTCGTATGTGACATGGCGGTACGTGACGCCGGTAACCTTGGCGATCGCTTCCATCGCGTTGTGACCGGCGGACGTGACCCCCGCGGTCGCGACCGAGATCTGGCCCGGCTTCGCCTTCATCGCGTCGAGCAACTCCTTCACCGTCTTGTACGGAGAGTTCACGTTGACGCTGATCACCTGAACGTTGGCGACGTTGAGGTAGAGGTTCCAGTCGGTGATGCGTGTGGCGAGCAGACCCAGTGATTCATATGCGCCGAGATCCTGTGCTGCGCCCGCCGTCCATGTGTAGCCGTCCTTCGGCGCGTCCAGCGCGCTCTTCGTACCGATGGAGCCGGAGGCGCCCGGCTGGTTGATGACGACAATTTTCTGGCCCAGCACCGGCTCCAGTTCGGCCGCGGTGGCGCGCGTCACCTGATCGGTCGACCCGCCGGCAGCCCAGGGTACGATCAGGTTGATCGGTCGCGTCGGTTTCCACTCGGCGGCCGACGCCGACGTCGCGCCGGCAACAGCAACGGCCGCGAGCAGAATCAGTGTGCGAAAGCGAAGTTGTTTCATTGAATCCTCCGGATGAGACGTATGGGCGTCGAAATCGGCGCGGGGAATCCGTCCCCTTCTTTTCGCTTCGACGTACTGCAGACGAACCGTGCTGCGCGTTGCCGTGTAACTATCTGGTTACTTATTTTCTGGTGGCGGGGGTGGTGTTGTCAACTACCCACCGACAGATGCGATGTCGATGACCCCGTCACTCGGTGAGCCAACGTTCCCGATGCTGACGGACGAACGCGCTGTCGTCCAGGTGCGGGTACGCCGCCAGGACGCGATCGAGTTCGGCCGCTTGGCCAGGGCCCAAGGTCTCGGCCGGGTCCAGGCATTCGATGCCTTCCAGCAGTCCCTGGCGGCGCAGCACTTCGTGGCAACCGGCGATGCAGCCTGCGAAGCCGTTGGCCACGTCGAACACCGCAGCATTGCAGTCCGTGACCTGCGCGTCGAGCGCGAGCCAGGCAGACGGCACGCTTGATGCTTCCCCCAACGCCTTGATGCGTTCGAACATATCGCAGGCACTCTTGGTCTGGACGCTCCAATGTCCGAGCAAGCCGCCGCGGATCCGCAACGTCACAGTCTCGTCGTCCCGCCTCAGCGCGAACGGGGTGAGCAGGTCCAGCACGATGTGATCGTCGTTGCCCGTATAAAGCGCCACCCGACGCTCGGCACGCGCGGCGACCACGCCGCGCAGGACGTCGACTGTCCGGTAGCGATTGAACGGGGCGATCTTGATCGCCACGACGTTGTCCAGTGCAGCGAAGCGTTGCCAGAATGCCGCGGTAAGCACCCGTCCTCCGACGGCAGGCTGCAGATAGAACCCGATCAGTGGCATTTCCGCCGCGACGGCACGGCAATGGGCGATGAGTTCGTCGTCCGAAGCATCGGACATCGCGGCAAGGCTGAGCAGAACGGCGTGATAGCCGAGGCTTCTGGCGATCGCCGCCTCGGCGCAGGCTTGCCTCGTTGATCCAATGGCACCGGCGACCATGACCAACGGCCGGACTGTCCACGATTGTGCTTCCTCCATCGCGATGCGGAGCACGGGTTCGTAGAGGCCGTGGTCCCGAATGGCGAACTGCGTCGTGTGGACGCCGACTGCGAGTCCTCCCGACACCGGCATCGACGTAGTAGCGGGCAAGTGCTCGCTGCCCGCGTTCGTCGAGCTTGCGTGCACGGTCGAGCGCAAGCGGATGCGCGGGGATAACCACGCCGTCGGCAAGCGCCTGACCGACGCGTGGATCCAGATCGTCGCGATGCAGTCCCATGTGTTCGTGACCTAGTAACGTCCGTCCCGCGCCTCGAAATGCGTGGGTTTATCGAGCGACGGCATATCGCGACGCAGCCAATCGGCGCACCAGTCGACCATCGTCGTCACGTCGATGCGTGGCTCGCCCAGCAGTTCGCGCGCCCGGCGGGTGTCGATCAGCCAGGCGGTGGCGGATTCCGCGCCCGTGAACTGCGGCGTTCGACCGAGGCGTTCGCCCAATTCCTGCGCCAGTGTCCGGACCGACACGTGACGCGGCCCGCTGACGTTGAGTGGCGACGTGGGTGTCGTGCAATGCGCGAGCGCGCGTAACGCGTACTCGTTGGCGTCACCTTGCCAGATCACGTTGCAGTGACCCATGGCGAGTTCGACGGGCTCGCCACGGAGCACCTTGCGTCCGACGTCATGCAGAACACCGTAGCGCATGTCGATCGCGTAGCTCAAACGGATCAGCCGTCCGGCGGTGCCGTGCACCCGGGAGAAATACTCGAACATACGTTCGCGACCGACGCACGAATTGGCGTATTCGCCCGCCGGGGGGCCTATCGGCGTGTCCTCCGCTGCGCCAGGTCCGGCGACGTCGACGAACGGATAGACGCAACTCGTCGAGAACGCCACGATGCGCGACTGGGCATAACGCTGTGCGACCCACGCGGGTACCAGCGCGTTCATCGCCCACGTGCCAGGCTGGTCGTCCGTGGCGCCGAACTTCCTGCCGGCCATGAAGATCACGTTCGCGCAGTCTGGCAGAGCATCGAGTTGGCGGCGATCGAGCAGGTCGGCGCTGATGCATTCGATGCCGTGGCTTTCGAGCTGGGAGCGTAGCAACGGCGAAGAAAAGCGCGCGACGCCGATGATGTGTTTGCCCGGTGCGGCCCGCTTGGCCGCGCGCGCCAGCGTCGGCCCCATCTTCCCGCCGACACCGAGAACGACGATGTCTCCGGTGACGCGGGCCATATCCTCGATCAACTGAGGCGACGGTCGTGTCATGAACTCCTCAAGGGCGGCGACGTCGTCAAAGCGAGCAGGTGCGTTCATTCGAATTTCGCCTGTCATGGCCGCAAATAACCCAGCACCATGGCGGTCATGTGGCTGAGACGCGTGCGCCGTGCCGTCGGTGTACTCAGGTCTCGTCCGAAGATCGTCGACAGGGTATGGTTGTTCGAAAGGTAGAAATACGACAAAGCCGCGATCGAGACGTAGAGCTGTAAAGGATCGACGCCGCTGCGGAATACGCCGTCGCGTTCGCCGCGCCTGAGCACTTCACCCAGCGTGGCGATGAGCGGCGAGTTCATGGCGCGCAATCTCCGGGAACGCTTGAGGTGGCGCGCCCGGTAGAGGTTTTCGCTGTTGAGCAGTGTCAGAAACTCCGGGTGCGCGAGATAGTAGCGCCAGGTGAAGGCTACCAGTCGGCGCACGCTTTCCACCGGATCAGCATCAAGCAGCGATAGCGACAGCTCGGCCGTGCGGATACGCGCATAGGTGGCTTCGAGCACCGCCAGGAACAACGCTTCCTTGGCGCCGAAATAGTGATAGAGCATGCGCTTGTTGATGTCCGCCTTGGCGGCGATCCGGTCCACGCGCGCACCGCCCAGACCATGCCGGGCGAATTCCTGCGTAGCGGCGTCGAGGATTGCGGCGCGAGTGCGCTCCGCGTCACGCGTCTGCCGGGTCGGGCGCGCGCTCGTCGAGGCGGTGACTGCAGGACGGGTCATGCGCGATGGTAACCATGCGGTTACATCGCTGCAATGGGTGCGGGGCTAGCGATGCTCGCCCACGCGGACCAGCTTGAGGGCATTCGTTCCGCCGGACTTGCCCATCGGCTCGCCGATCGTCAGCACGACCAGGTCGCCACGCTGCACCTGCCCTTTTTCGAGCAGGAGATCTTCGGCGGCGCGCAGCACGCCGTCGCGGTCGTCGCTCTGCTCCAGGAACAGTGGGCGGACGTTGCGGTAGAGCGCCATCTTGCGCTGCGACGAGACGTCCGGCGTCAGTGCGAAAATCGGGCAGCCGCAGTTGTGCCGCGACATCCACAGTGCGGTTGAACCGGATTGGGTGAGGGCGGCAATGGCCTTCACCCGGAGGTGGAAGGCGGTGAACAGCGCGGCCATCGCGATCGACTGGTCGATCCGCGTGAACGTGCGATTGAGGAAGTCGCGATCGAGTTCGACCGTCGTGGACTTCTCCGCTTCCATGCAGATCTGGCTCATGGCCTCGATCGTTTCCACCGGGAAACGACCCGCCGCGGTCTCGGCAGAAAGCATGACTGCGTCCGTGCCATCGAGCACCGCGTTGGCGACGTCGGACACCTCGGCCCGCGTCGGCACCGGATTCGTGATCATCGACTCCATCATCTGCGTTGCGGTGATGGTGAGCTTGTTATGCTCGCGCGCTACGCGGATCATGCGCTTCTGCAGTGCGGGGACTGTCGCATTGCCGACCTCGATCGCAAGATCGCCGCGGGCGACCATGATGCCGTCGGAGGCATCGATGATTTCCTCGAGCGCGGTGATCGCCTCGACGCGTTCGATCTTGGCGATCAGCAGGGCCTTGCCATTGGCAGCGCGCAGCAGCTGCCGCGCCATGTACATGTCTTCCTTGTTCTTCGGGAACGATACGGCGACGTAGTCGGCGTTGATCGACACGGCGGTCTTGAGGTCGTCCATGTCCTTCGCGGTCAGGGCCGGCGCGGACAACCCGCCGCCCTGGCGGTTGATGCCCTTGTTATTCGACAGCACGCCGCCGACTTCGACGTGCGTCGTGATGGCGTTGCCTTTCACCGCATCGACCCGCAGCTTGATGAGGCCGTCGTTGAGCAGCAGGATCACGCCGGGCGCAACGTCGTGCGGCAATTCCTTGTAGTCGAGGCCGACGCGCTCCGCATTCCCGAGTTCGCAGTCGGCATCGAGCACGAATGTCTGGCCCGGCTGAAGCGTGACCTTGCCGTCAGCGAACTTGCCGACGCGAATCTTCGGTCCCTGGAGGTCGGCCATGATCGCGACGGTGCGGCCGAGTTTCTGGCCCACCTCGCGGACGATGCGCGCCCGTTCCTGATGGTCGCCGGCGGTCCCGTGCGAGAAATTCAGGCGGACCACATCGACGCCGGCGGCGATCATCCGCATCAGTATGTCAGGCGTGTTGCTTGCCGGGCCGAGCGTGGCGACGATCTTGGTGGCGCGCTGCATGGAGTCTCCTGGGTGGGCGCTGAGGCGTCAGCCGGTGGCGCGTGATTCGAGCATTGCGACCGCCGGCAGCGTCTTGCCTTCGAGAAATTCGAGAAAAGCGCCGCCTGCGGTCGATATGTAGTCGATCCGATCGGCGACGCCGAACTTGTTGATGGCGGCGATCGTGTCACCGCCGCCCGCGATCGAAAAGGCGCCCGATGCGGCGATCGCTTCGGCCAGGGCCTTGGTTCCGCCCGCGAAGCCGTCGAATTCGAAGACACCGACCGGCCCGTTCCACACGATTGTCCCCGCGTTGGCGATGATCGTCTTCAACCCCGCTACCGTCTGCGGGCCGATATCGAGAATCAGATCCTCGGGCCGCACGTCCTCGATAGCCTTGAGTCTCGGCGCGGCCGTGGCTTTGAATTCGCGCGCGACCACGGCATCGATCGGGATCGGAACCTTGCCCGGGAAGCGATCGAGTATGTCCTTCGCCTGGTCCACCAAGTCGGCTTCGGCGAGCGATTTGCCTATGTGCCCACCTGCCGCGAGGATGAAGGTGTTGGCAATGCCGCCACCGACGATCAGCGTGTCGACGATCGAAGCGAGATGCGTCAGCACGGACAGCTTGGTCGACACCTTGGAGCCCGCGACGATCGCGACCAGCGGACGCGCCGGTTTGGCCAGGGCTTTGCCGAGGGCATCGAGTTCGGCGGCGAGCAACGGGCCGGCGCACGCGATCGGGGCGAACCTGGCGATGCCGTGGGTCGTCGCCTCCGCGCGGTGCGCCGTACCGAAGGCGTCGTTGACATAGACGTCGCACAATCCAGCCATCTGCCGCGCCAACGCGTCACTGTCCTTCTTTTCGCCGACGTTGAAGCGGCAGTTCTCGAGCAGCACGACATCACCGGGCCTGAGCGCGTCGCGCCACGCGCCGCCACCGGTCCAGTCACGGATGAGCGGCACCTTGCGACCGAGGAGGTCGCCAAGGCGATCCGTAATCGGAGCGAGCGAATCGGCGGCGCTGAACTGGCCCTCGGTCGGTCGACCGAGATGCGATGTCACCATCACGGCACCGCCGCGAGCCAACGCATCGCGTATGCCCGGCAGCGACGCACGGATGCGCGTGTCGTCGGTGATGGCCCCGGCATCGTCCTGCGGAACGTTGAGGTCGGCGCGGATGAACACGCGCTTGTTGCGAACATCGATGTCCGCGAGCCGTTTGAAATTCATTGCGCACCCGTCAACAACAAGCCCATGAGATGGACGTCGTCATATTCGCCGTCGAGCTTCTTGCCGCGGACTTTCGTTCCCTCGATGGCGAATCCGACCTTGCGATACAACGCGACCGCGCCGGTGTTCTTGGCGTACACCGACAGCGAAACGCGCTCCAGTCCTGCTCGGCGCGCGGCGTCGAGACTCGTGCGGAGCAGCCTTTCGCCGAGCCCGCGCCGGCGATAGCCCTGGCGCAGTCCCATGCCCATCGTTGCGTCATGCGCGTAAACAGGTGCTATCTGGCGACAGATATCACACCAGCCCACGATGTCTTCACCGTGGGCGACAACGAAATGCGGGTTGCCCACGCTGATATTGCGGGCGACGAAAGCTGCGCTGTCCGCCAGCGAGAACGGCTCCACGAAGGCGAGCCAGCACCGCTCGGCCATCACCTCCTGCAGACACTCGCGGTGACTCGCGGTGTCGGCCAGCGTGACCGGTCGAATGACGATATCGTCGACTCTCACGACCGAGGTGCCGCGTCGGCGCGCGCGCCCCGCGTACGCAGCGCGTTCAACTCGTCGAGGGTCCGGCTCGCGGTGGTGATGAACAGGAACGGCAGCAATGCGTGGATCATTGCCGCGACGCCGCCGAGGGTCATCCGCGCACCGAAGCGAAACGCGAATCGACAGTGCTCGCCATAGGTTTCGCCAACGGACGCCGGGTGCGCGGTGAAGGGGTTCATCACTTGGCGTTCATCAATGCCACCGTGGTGTCCAGCATACGGTTCGAGAATCCCCACTCGTTGTCGTACCAGCTCGACACCTTCACGAGCCGACCGGAGACCTTCGTCAGCGTCGCGTCGAAGGTCGACGACGCCGGGTCGTGATTGAAATCGACCGAGACCAGCGGCGCGGTGTTGTAGTTCAACACGCTCGCCAGCGGGCCGTTCTCGGACGCGTCCTTCATGATCGCGTTCACCTCCTCGACGGTCGTGTCGCGAGCCGCGATGAACGACAGGTCGACCACCGAGACGTTGATCGTGGGCACGCGGATCGCGTAGCCGTCGAGCTTGCCGTTGAGTTCGGGCAGTACCAGGCCGACGGCGGCCGCGGCGCCAGTCTTGGTCGGGATCATGCTCATCGTCGCGGAACGCGCGCGCCGCAGGTCTTCATGGTAGACGTCGGTCAAGACCTGGTCGTTGGTGTATGCATGTATCGTGGTCATGAGCCCGGACACGACACCGATCTTGTCGTGCAACGGCTTGACCAGCGGCGCCAGGCAGTTGGTCGTGCATGACGCATTGGATATCACGGTGTGCGCGGCCTTGAGCGTGTGGTGGTTCACGCCGTAGACAACGGTGGCATCGACATCCTTGCCGCCGGGCGCGGAGATGATCACCTTCTTCGCACCGCCCTTGATATGCGCCGACGCCTTTTCCTTGGTCGTGAACAGGCCCGTGCACTCGAGCACGACGTCGACGCCGAGCGCTGCCCAGGGCAGCTCGGCCGGGTTGCGCTGAGCGAGGACCTTGATGCGATCGCCGTTGACGACCATGGCGTCACCATCGACGGCGACCTTGCCCGGGAACTTGCCGTGGACAGTGTCATGGCGCGTCAAGTGCGCGTTGGTCTCCGGGCTGCCCAGGTCGTTGATCGCAACGATCGCGAGGTCGTGCTTCTTCCCGCCCTCGTAGTGACCGCGCAGGATATTGCGGCCGATGCGGCCATAGCCATTGATGGCAACTTTTATCGTCATGCACTATCTCCAGAATGACCCACGTCCGGGAAGCCGGATGCGCGGTGTTACGTCGATGTCTCGAAAGCGTAGAAGGACTCAGAGAACGTTCTTTACCGTCGCGACGACGTTTTCGATGGTGAATCCGAAATGTTTGAACAGCACGCCGCCCGGCGCCGATTCGCCGAAGCGATCGATGCCGACGACAGCGCCATGGGGATCGTCGATGGCGCCGACGTACTTGCGCCAGAAGTCGGTAATGCCGGCCTCGACCGCGACGCGGGGTATACCGCGGGGCAGCACGCTCTCGCGCCACGCCGCGTCCTGCCGATCGAACACATTCGTGCATGGCATCGATACCACGCGCACCGGAATTCCGGCATCCGCGAGCACCTTCTGCGCACCGACCGCCAACGACACTTCGGAGCCCGTGGCGAGGATCACCGCCTTCGCGTCGGCAGCATCGCGAAGCACGTAGCCGCCGCGGCGAATCGCTTCGATCTGCTCCCGGTCGCGCGCATTGAAAGGCACGTTCTGGCGGGTGAACAGCAGGCAGCTCGGTCCGTTCTCGCGCTCGATCGCGGCAATCCACGCAAGCGCCGACTCGACCGTGTCGCATGGGCGCCAGACATCGAGATTGGGTATCAGGCGGAGGCTGGACGCATGTTCCACGGACTGATGCGTGGGACCGTCCTCGCCGAGTCCGATCGAATCGTGCGTGTACACCGATATCGAGCGTAATTTCATCAGCGCCGCCATGCGCAATGCATTGCGCGCATAGTCGGAAAAGGTGAGGAAGGTCCCGACATAGGGGATGAAACCGCCGTGCAATGCGAGCCCGCTGGCGATGGCACTCATCGCGAATTCGCGCACCCCGAAATTGACGTAATTGCCCGCTTCGCGCGCGACGACCGCTTTGCTGCCGGACCAGTTGGTGAACACGGATCCGGTCAGATCGGCCGAACCCCCGATCAATTCCGGTAACACCGGCGCCAAGGCCTCGATCGCCTGCTGCGAGGCTTTCCGCGTGGCGACCGTCTCGGCTTTCTCGTTTTGCTGATGCACGAGCGCGCGAGCGCACTCGCCGAAGGCGGTTGGCAGTGCGCCTGCCATGCGCCGTTCGAATTCGGCGGCGAGCGCCGGGTGCGCCGCCTTGTACGCGGCAAAGCGGGCGTCCCATTCGCGCTCGAGCGCCGCGCCACGGACACGCGCGTTCCATTCGTCGTATATCGACTGGGGAATCACAAATGGCGGAAAGGTCCAGCCCAGTGCTTCGCGAGTGAGGGCGACTTCCTTCTCGCCGAGCGCCTGTCCGTGCGCGAGATCGGTACCGGCGCGATGGGGTGAACCTTTGCCGATGATCGTCTTGCAGCAGATCAATGTCGGCCGTTCGGTGCTCGTGTGAGCCCGCCGAATCGCCGCGTCGACGGCATCGACATCGTGGCCATCGACACCGGGGATGACCTGCCAGCCGTACGCTTCGAAGCGCCGTGGGGTGTCGTCGGTGAACCAGCCTTTCACTTCACCGTCGATCGAGATCCCGTTGTCGTCGTAAAAACAGACGAGCTTCGCGAGTCCGAGCGTGCCCGCGAGCGAGCAGGCCTCATGCGAAATGCCTTCCATGAGACAGCCGTCGCCGGCGAAGACGTAAGTGTGATGATCGACGATGGCATGACCCGGGCGGTTGAATTCGGCGGCGAGCAGACGTTCCGCGAGCGCCATGCCCACGGCGTTGGCGAGGCCTTGTCCCAGAGGGCCCGTCGTCGTCTCGACCCCCGGCGTGACGCCCACCTCGGGATGCCCGGGCGTCATGGAATGCAGCTGGCGAAAGCGCCGAATTTCATCGAGCGGCAGCGCGTAGCCGGTGAGGTGCAGCAACGCGTACTGCAGCATCGAACCGTGGCCGTTGGAGAGCACGAACCGATCGCGATTGGCCCACCTCGGGTTCGTCGGGCTGTGGCGCAAGTGCCGATGCCAGAGCGCAACAGCGATTTCGGCCATGCCCATAGGCATACCTGGATGGCCGGAGTTCGCTGCCTGCACTGCGTCCATGGCCAACGCGCGAATGGCGTTGGCGAGCGGCGCCGTCTCACGCGCGGATGTGCGTGCTGAAACGGCAGGTTCGTCGGACGCGGCGAGCGGTGTCGTCATGATCGGAAACTGATGGGTCCTGAGGGTGCGCCGAAACTGTTCACCGGCGCAAAGTGTTGCGGCAAAGAGCTAAAATTATCGCCCAGGCATCGAATTTGGGCAATAATAGCGAGTTTAGCCGGCACGACACCCGGCATTAGAACTGTCGCTGGGGAGAAAGACATCATGGACGGCATCCATCTGCTCGGAGAATGGTACGGCTGCAACGCCGATATGCCGGAGATCACGAACGCCGATGCGCTGCGCATGCTTTGCGTGCGTCTTGCCACTGCTTCCGGGATGACCGTCGTCGGCGACAGTTTTTATCAATTTTCGCCCGCTGGGGTAACCGGCACGGTGTTGCTCGCCGAGTCCCACCTTGCGATCCATACGTGGCCGGAACACGGCTTCGTGACCATCGACGTGTTCGTGTGTAACTACACGACCGACAATACCGCCAAGGCGGAACGCCTGTTCCAAGCGATGGAACAGGCATTGCACCCGGCGGACGCGAGATTCCAGGCGATCCACCGCGGAGGGCGCGATGCCTGACGAAGCCGGCAGCCCGGATCTCGTGCCCGGGGTGCTGACCGAGTATCTGACCGAAGATACGGGGATATTCGTCAGGTCGTCGCGCGAGTTCGAGCGCTTCGCGTCGCCGTATCAGATGGTCGAAGTGCACGACACCCGATCGTTCGGCAAATTGTTCCGCCTCGACGGGCATTTCATGACGTCCGAGAAGGACGAGTTCTTCTACCACGAGAACCTCGTTCACGTCGCCGCCATGGCGCACCCCGCACCGGAGACGTCACTGATCGTCGGTGGTGGAGACGGGGGCTCGGCCGAGGAGCTACTCAAATATCCATCGATGAAGACCGTGACATTGGTGGAGATCGATCTGGCCGTCATCGACATTGCGCGCAAGTATTTCGCGGAGATCCACCGCGGCGCGCTCAATGACCCTCGGCTCAAGCTCAAAGTCGAGGACGGTCTTGGGTTTGTTCGAAGCACGACGGAGACGTTCGACCTGATTGTGCTCGACCTCACCGACCCTGGCGGACCTTCGGAGTCGCTGTACGACGCGGACTTCTACCGCGCGTGCGCAGCACGGCTCAATCCCACGGGCGCGATGACGCTGCACGTCGGTTCCCCTGTCGCCCATCCCGCGCGCATTCGCGCCATCATCGCCAACCTGCGGGCGACATTTGCGGTAGTGGTGCCTTATCTCACCTCGATTCCGCTCTACGGGGGGCTCTGGATGATGGCCTGCGCCTCGTCGACGCTGAATCCATCCTACTTGAGCCCGCTCGAAGCGGACCGTCGGGTCGCAACGCGCCGGATCCGCGACCTCCGCTACTACAACGGCGAAGTCCACCGCGCATCGTTCGCACTGCCCAATTTCGTCCGTTCGCTCGTCGCGCCCGCCTGAGTGTTGTTCCTGCGGGCTTGAACCCGCCCGGCGCGCCCTCATGTAGAAGCCATGGCGCCCACGATCAAGGGTGCGCGGAACGCCGAATGGCAATGATGCTCACCAACTTAGCCGAAGCAATGCAGGATGCCGATTTCGTGCAACTCAACGGGATTGTCTTCGAAACCGGCTACTTGCGGGCCCCGGACGATTCGACGGTCGCCGAGGATGTCGTCATGGAACTCAAGCATGGCGACACCGAGCTTGCCTTCACTCGCGAAGACCTCGACGACGCGCAATACGTCGGCGAAGGACTCTATCGGCTGAAGTCGGGCGCCCTGTTGCGTTTCCTGACGACAGCCACGATTCATTGACCATCGGCGGCACACACCGGGGTACCCTCCGGAATTCCTGCGGCGCACGTAAGGTTGTCGAACGGATACCCGACAGGGCACAATAGCCGATGCAGTCGGTCGCCGGGCTGCGTGCGCAGTGGCGATCATCGAATCGAGGGACCCGCAATGAATACCGAACGCATCGACGAGGGTCGCAGAGCGGCCTTGAAAACGGGCGGCGGCGCAACGCTGCTGGCGCTGCTCGGGGCAGCGGGCTGGCTGCGCCCGGAGCTGGCGCATGCCCAAACCCAGGCCTGGAACAAGGCGGCCTTCGAGACACACAGCATGGCGGAGACGATGCAGGCGCTCGGTGGCGGCGACTCCGCGCAGAGCAAGGACATCGTATTTTTCCAGACGCCGGATATTGCCGAGAACGGTGCCGTCGTTCCGATCGGGATCACCAGCAACATCCCCAAGACAGAGTCCATCGCGATCCTCATCGAGAAGAACCCGAACATGCTTGCGGCGGTGTTCGAGATTCCGGCGGGCACGGAGCCTTCGGTGACGACGCGCGTGAAGATGGGACAGAGTTCGAACATCTACGCGCTGGTCAAGGCCGACGGCAAATATTACGTCGCTGCCAAGGACGTCAAGGTCACGCTGGGCGGATGCGGAGGATGACATGGCAGACCCGATGAAAATCCGCGCCAATGTCACCGGCGACACGACCGAGGTCAAGGTGCTCATGAGCCACGAGATGGAAACAGGCCAGCGCAAGGACGCGCAGGGCAAGACCATTCCCGCGTGGTTCATCCAGAATGTGATGGCCACGTGGAACGGCAAGACCGTGCTCGCTGCACAATGGGGCACCGCGGTGTCGAAAAACCCGTTCCTGTCGTTCAAGTTCAAAGGCGGTGCGAAGGGTGACAAGATCGTGATCACCTGGGTCGACAACCGTGGAGACACGCGCACCGACGAAGCGGCCATCGCGTGAAGTTCGCCGGTTTCGTGCGTATCTGTCCGGCATTGACGATCGCCCTTCGCACCGCGCTGCTGGCCGCGGCGATTGGCGCCGCGGTCGGCGCGCCTGCGCTGCGCGCGCAGAATTCCGCAGTCGACGAGATCGCCAAGTATCGCGCCGCGCTTCAGGACGGCAATCCGGCCGAGTTGTGGGAGGTGCGCGGCGAAGGGCTGTGGAAGCAGAAACGCGGGCCGAAGCAGGCATCGCTCGAACAGTGCGACGTAGGGCTGGGGCCCGGTGTCGTCAAGGGTGCCTACGCGCAATTGCCGCGGTATTTCTCCGACGCCGATCGCGTGATGGACCTCGAGACGCGGATCCTCTGGTGCATGGTGACGCTGCAGGGGTTCAGCGATGCCGATTCGCGCAAGCAGTTGTTCGGTAACGGCAACGAGCGCAAGTCGGATATGGAGGCAATCGTTGCCTACGTGACATCGGAGTCGCGCGGCATCCCGATGAACGTCGGTCTTGCGAATCCGAAGGAAGCCGAGGTGTATCGCATCGGCGAGCGCATCTTCTATTTTCGCGGTGGCCCGCACGATTTCGGTTGCGTGACGTGCCATGCCGACGATGGCAAGCGGATCCGCTTGCAGGACCTGCCGAACCTGACGACGAAGGACGGGGCGCAAAAGGCGTATACGACGTGGCCCGCATACCGCGTGTCGCAGGGTGAGTTGCGCTCGTTCCAATGGCGACTGTACGACTGCTTCCGCCAGCAGCGCTTCCCCGAACTCGTCTTCGGGTCGGACGCGTCCATCGCGTTGACGATGTTCCTCGCCCGCAACGCGAACGGTGCGCCGTTCGACGCCCCGGCGATCAAGCGCTGAAGGGCGAGCGATGAACGCGCGGACGATTCTTGTTGTCACCACGGTCGTGCTGGTGGCAGTCGGTTGCGCGACCGCTCCGTCCAAGGAAGAAACCTCCGCCAAGGCGGCGGCGATGCTCAAGACCTCGTTCAAGGCAAGCGGCCAGGCCGGGCTCGACCGCCTCGACCAGGACGAGACGCAACGCGTGTGCAGTGCGCTCGACGGCAAGGCGCCATCGAAAGATGTCGTGGAAAAGATCGAGAAGCTCAATCTCGCGCTGATCAAGTACCCGGCGGACGGGAAATTGCTCGGCGACTGGAAGAATGGCGAGAAGATCGCGCAGGAGGGACGTGGCAAGCAATTTTCCGACGATCCCGCCGGACCGGTCGGCGCCAATTGCTACGCATGCCATCAACTTGCGCCGCAGGAGCTTTCGTACGGCACGATCGGACCCACCCTGTACCAATTTGCCAAGTTGCGCGGATTCGGTGTCGAGACGCAGCGCTACGCCTACGGCAAGATCTACAATCCCGACGCATTCGCGGCCTGTTCGAACATGCCGCGCTTCGGTCACAACGCGATCCTTACCGAGCAGCAGATCAAGGATGTCACCGCACTGCTGATGGACCCCGCATCCCCCGTCAACAAGTGACAGCGCTGTCCAGGAGCGCCGCGCGTTGCGCGAGCGCGATTGGAAACAGCGCTGTCATCCCCGCGAAGGCGGGGATCCAAGTAGCGATGTGTGCGGTGAGATAGCAGTACTTGGCCCCCGGCCTTCGCCGGGGCGACGAATTATTGGTCATCCCCGCGAAGGCGGGGATCCAAGTAGCGATGTGTGTGGTGAGATAGCAGTACTTGAGCCCCCGCCTTGGCGGTGGACGAGTCTTTAGCCACTATCGGCTGAGTCTCCCGCCGCAAATCTGTTACCGGTTGTAACCGAATTGTGTACGGGTTACGTCCTGTAACCAAGCCGGGCCAACGGGAGGTTGCATCCCGCGTTAGTCGGAGGTTGGCGCATCATCGAGGCCGCAGCTTCCCAAGGCGGGGAAACGAGGATGCGTGTTACGGGGATGAACCTTTGCGCGGAAGCAGGGTCGATTGTGCTAGCGTGGAGTCCAACCATGGTGTCATCCACACAGCTTCGCGCACCAACGTCACTTGCAGAGAGTCGGCTACGAGCCAGATAAATCAAGCATCAACTTTTGGAGCATTCAATGAAGCGATATCAATACCGTCCCGCCCTCTACCTTGCGCTGCTGTTGGGGAGCACAACCGCGTTCGCACAGACGTCGGCGGCACCTGGCGCAACGAAAGCGCCCGCTGCACCTGGCGCAACGAAAGCGCCCGCTGCACCTGGCGCAGCGAAAGCGTCCGCCACCCCCGGTGCGGCGCCGGCGGCTAACACCCTCGCCGACCGATTCGCCGCCGCAGACGTCAATCACGACGGCAAGCTCACGCTCGAGGAAGCTACCGGGAAGATGCCGAAGGTGGCGCGCAACTTCGATAAAATCGACAAGACGAAAAGAGGCTACGTCACGCTCGATGAGCTACAGGCGTTTGCACAGGAAAGGATGGCGCAACGCAACGCTGCGCAGGCCGCTACGACAACGACAACCAGCCCGCTACGACAGCGCGGCCCGCTACGACAAACTGAACCACCCGCGGCGGCAATGCCGCGGCAAGTGTGCGTGCTATATTCGCGCGGTGAACCGGCGCGAGTTTCTGCAGATGCTTTCCGCCGCCGCCGCGGCCGGAATGGCCCTCACGGCAGACGGCGTGCGGGCACAGCGGGCCGCGGATGCGACGTATGCAGTTCCGGTATTCGGCAACGTCCATTTGTTGCATTTCACCGACTGCCATGCGCAACTGCTGCCGACCTACTTTCGCGAGCCGAACGTAAACATCGGCATCGGTGGCGCGCGTGGACGACCACCGCATCTCGTCGGCGACGCGATGCTGAGGCACTTCGGTATCCCGGCGCACACGCGGGACGCGCACGCCTTCACCTATCTCGAGTTTGATGCGGCCGCCAAAGTCTACGGCAAGACGGGTGGCTTCGCGCACCTCGCAACGCTCGTCAAACAACTCAAGGCGAGCCGGCCCGGCGCTTTGCTTCTCGACGGTGGCGACACCTGGCAGGGCTCCGCGACCGCCCTGTGGACGCAGGGGCAGGACATGATCGACGCCGCGAAGCTACTCGGCGTCGACATCATGACCGGTCACTGGGAATTCACCTTCGGCGCCGAGCGCGTCAAGCGGGTCGTGGACGGCGACTTCAAGGGCGCCATCGAATTCGTCGCGCAGAACGTAAGGACAGCCGACTTCGGCGACCCGGTATTTCCCTCGTACACGATGCGCGAGCAGAACGGTGTGCCGATAGCGATCATCGGCCAGGCGTTCCCCTACACGCCGATCGCCAATCCGCGCTACTTCGTACCGGACTGGACGTTCGGTATCCGCGAAGAGGAGATGCAGAAGATCGTCGACGAGACAAGGACCAAGGGCGCGCAACTGGTTGTGTTGTTGTCGCACAACGGCATGGACGTCGACCTGAAGCTCGCATCACGCGTTACCGGCATCGACGCAATACTGGGCGGACACACGCACGACGGCGTGCCGCAACCCTCGCTCGTTGCCAACGCGCGCGGGCAGACGCTGGTCACCAACGCCGGCTGCAACGGCAAGTTCCTCGCCGTGCTCGACGTCGACGTGCGCAGCGGCCGCGCTGCGCAATTTCGCTACAAGCTTCTGCCGATATTTGCGGACCTGCTGCGCGAGGATGCCGCCATGGCGGCACTGGTCGACAAGGCGCGTGCTCCCTACGCGAGCAAGCTCGGCGAAAAGCTGGCGGTGACCGAAGACACGCTCTACCGCCGCGGTAATTTCAACGGCACTTTCGATCAGGTGATCCTCGACGGTCTGATGGCCGAGAAGAATGCGGAAATCGCGTTCTCACCCGGCTTCCGCTGGGGTACTTCGCTGTTGCCGGGCCAGGCCATCACGTACGAGCACCTGCTCGATCAGACCGCCATCACGTATCCGTATGTCACGCTGAACGAGTTGAGCGGCGAGACGATCAAGACGATTCTCGAGGATGTCGCCGACAATCTGTTCAATCCGGATCCTTACTATCAGCAAGGCGGTGACATGGTGCGGGTCGGCGGAATGGAATATACGTGTGATCCCAATGCCGCGATGGGTAGCCGAATATCGGCAATGAGCCTCCGAGGCAAGCCGCTGGAGGCGGACAAGAAATACAAGGTCGCCGGATGGGCGCCCGTCTCGGAAGACGCCAAGGCGGCGGGGGGCGAGCCGATCTGGGACGTCATGGCACGCTACCTCCGCGGGCAGAAGTCGCTTGGGCCGCGTAAGCTGAACGTTCCCAAGCTTGTCGGCGTCGCCGGCAATCCCGGCATCGCCTGACGCCAGCCTCTCTTCAGCGCGCGGGGGGCGCGTATGCGGCGCGCAGTCGCCGCGTCGTTGCGACGAGCTTCTCGAGCGGGAACTCGCGCACGATTGCCTCGCGCGAAGAAACCAGCGCACGCCCGAACGACCAGTTCGGAGGGGGACGCGCCGGGGGCAGGTGGTTGCGGTACTTGTGATCGAACCGCAACGCGTAGCGCTGCCACGCTTCGCCAAAATCGCCGCCCGACGCGTGGATCAGTGCAACCTCCGCTGTGGTCCCGACGTTGAAACCCGCGAGGTACGCCGCGAAGGAAAAGTCCATGTCGTACCCGTCGAAGCCGTCGAAGGTTGCCTCATCGAACGGCGATTTCTCGACCACGTGGCGCCGGGCGGCGAAAAACATGCCGTCGAGCGCCTGCAAATGCGGCGTCACCAGGCCGTCGACGCCGAACACGCCGACGTAGAAACCGGTGCCGTCACCCGCGGGCTGACTGATCCAGCCGTGCAGGTACGGATGGCCGGCGTTTGGCCAGTAGGCGCTGATCACTTTGGACGTTCCGACGATTCCCGCGACGTCGAGCGCCGCAGTTGCGCGCGAGATCGCGCCGGCCAGATCGGGCGAAACGATTTCGATATCGTCGTGACTGAAAATGAGGACGTCGCCACGCGCACGCCTTGCGCCGCGGTTGTAAGCCTCGGCCAGCGAACGGGCGTCGTGCAGGCCGATGATTTCGTGCGGATGCCCTGCGAGCACCTTGGCGTAGTTGGCCGTGACTGCCGCGTATTTCGCGGGGTCGATGCTGCAGATGATGACGGACAGCATGGTGTTCCGGCTGAACGCGTGCGCTACGGCCTTCGCATCAGGTCACCGTGACGCGTGCAAACTTGCGCTTGCCCGCCTGCACGACGACCGTTTTGCCGGCGGCGACGGATAGCGTCTTGTCGGTGACGACATCCCCGTCGATTTTCAGGCCGCGCTGCTCGATGAGCCGCAATGCTTCGGAGGTACTCGCAGTGAGCCCGGCTTGCTTGCAGAGCTGGGGGATCGGCAGGGCCTGCCCGGCGTGCAACGTCACCGCAGGCATGTTTTCGGGTACCGCGTGATCGCGAAAGCGTGCTTCGAACGCGGCCAGCGAGTCGCTGGCGGCCCGAGCGGAGTGGAAACGGGCAACAATTTCCTGCGCCAACTGTACTTTCGCATCGCGCGGGTTGCGGCCGTCGGTGCACTCGCGCTTCAATTTCGCAATCTCGGCCAACGGTTGAAATGACAGGAGCTCGTAGTAACGCCACATCAAATCGTCCGAGATCGACATGAGCTTGCCGAACATTTCCTCGGGCGCCTCGGTGATGCCGATGTAGTTGTCCAGCGACTTGGACATCTTGTTGATGCCGTCGAGCCCCTCGAGCAGAGGCAGCGTGAGGATGCATTGGGGTTCCTGGCCGTGGTGGCGCTGGAGTTCGCGGCCGACCAGCAGGTTGAACTTCTGGTCGGTGCCGCCAAGCTCGACATCGGCCTCGAGCGCGACCGAGTCGTATCCCTGCGCCAGTGGATAGAGGAACTCGTGGATGGCGATCGGCTGCCCTTCCCGGTAGCGCTTGGCGAAATCGTCGCGCTCGAGCATCCGCGCCACCGTGTATTTGGCAGCAAGCCGGATCATGCCGTCGGCGCCGAGCGCGGACAGCCACTTCGAATTGAATGCGACCTCGGTCTTCTCCCGATCCAGGATCAGGAACACCTGATCGGTATAGGTCTTCGCGTTCGCGACAAGCTCATCGCGGCTCAGCGGCGGCCGCGTGATGTTGCGGCCGGTCGGGTCGCCGATCATCCCCGTGAAGTCGCCGACCAGAAAAATGATGTGATGACCGAGGTCCTGCAATTGGCGCAGCTTGTTGAATTGCACCGTGTGGCCCAGATGCAGGTCGGGACGGGTGGGGTCGAAACCCTCCTTGATGCGTAACGGCTTGCCCCGCTTGAGTTTTTCGACGAGTTCGGACTCGACGATCAGCTCGTCGGCGCCGCGCTTGAACACGGCTAGCTGGTGGGCGATATCGGGCTGCATGGGGGCCGTGGCGAGTCTGCTACAATCCGGCCGTTTGCCTGGAGGCGGGCGCCAACGCGGGTTGGGACGAATCGATCTTGAGCAAGTTGCGAATTCTAGCGCAAAGCCTGAAGCAAATCGGCGGCCAAGTGTCGCCGGGCCGGATCGTCGCCGGCGTGGTCCTGATGGGCGCGGGCATCGTGGCGGCATTCGGCCTCGCGCCGGGAACGATGCTTCCCGATACGCCGACGCAGCTGGTGCGGCATGACCTGACGTCCCCCGCGTTGCAGCCTCTGGTGCGCGACAACGGCTATTGGCGCGAGGAGCGCATCCAGCGCGGCGACACGATGGGCAGCGTGCTCGCACGGTTGTCCGTGGCCGACCAGCCGGCCCAGCAATTCCTGCGCACGGATCCACGCGCGCGGACGCTGTATCAGCTCAAGCCTGGCAAGTCGGTGCGTGTCCAGACCGATGAAGACGGCCATCTCCTTGCGCTTTCTTACCTTACCCAAAACGGCGACCTGCTCACCGTGCGACGCAGCGTTGACGACTTCATCGCGTCGAACGAGGCACCCCCTGCGACTACGCGCCTGGAGCTCCGCGCGGGCGAAATCCGTTCGTCGCTGTTTGCGGCTGCGGATGCGGTGGGTCTGCCGGACGCGATAACGAGCCAGATTGCCGATGTCTTTTCCGGCGACGTCGATTTCCACCACGACCTGCAACGTGGTGATCGCTTCACCGTCGTGTACGAAATGCGCGAGGTCGACGGGTATCCTGCGGGTGCCGGCAAGTTGGTCGCAGCCGAGTTCGTCGGCAAAGGCACGACATTTCGCGCGTTTCTTTGGCGCGGCATTGACGGCAGCGAGGGCTACTACACGGAGGACGGCAAGAGCCTGCGAGCAGCATTCCTCCGCTCTCCGTTGGAATTCACACGCATTACGTCCGGATTCTCACTGGCGCGCTTTCATCCGTTCATGCAGACGTGGCGGGCACACAAAGGGGTCGATTTCGCTGCGCCGAGCGGGACGCCGGTACGAGCGGTGGGCGACGGCAAGGTGATGGTCGCCGGCCAGCAGAACGGCTACGGCAACGTGGTCATACTGCAGCATGCAGGCGCATTCTCGACCGTGTACGCGCACCTGTCGCGTTTTGCCGCAGGCGTCAGGGCTGGCGCGCGGGTCGCCCAGGGTGAATTGATCGGCTATGTCGGCCAGACCGGCTGGGCCACCGGCCCGCACTTGCACTACGAGTTTCGCGTCGGCAACGAGCAGCGTGATCCGCTCACGGTCGCGATGCCCAAGGGGCAAACGATGTCCGCGGCCGAACGGCCCGCTTTCGTCGCACGCGTAGCGCCCCTTGCCGCGCAACTGTCGCTCGGACGCAATGCCATGCTCGCTGGCGCAGATTAGCAGCCGCGGATCTTGGGTTCCACGCTCTACGTCGGGCTCATGTCCGGCACGAGCATCGACGGCGTCGACGGCGTGGTTGCCGACTTCGGCGTTCCGCCGTGCCGAACTCTGGCCCACGTACACGTCGGCTTCGAAGCCGCGCTGCGCGACGAACTGACCGCGTTACAACGCAAAGGGGCAGACGAGCTGCGTCGGTCTGCGCTTGCGGCCAATGGTTTGATGGACGCCTGCGCCACGGCGGTTTCGGCACTGCTGACTGCCGCGGGCCTCGAACCGTCGCGGATTGCCGCCATCGGCGTCCACGGGCAGACCATCCGCCATCGTCCCGATCAGGGCTTTACGACGCAACTCGCCAACCCCGCGCGGCTGGCGGAGGCGACAGGCATAACGGTGGTCGCGGATTTTCGCAGTCGCGACGTCGCCGCGGGCGGCCAAGGCGCGCCGCTGGTACCGGCATTCCACGCAGCGCTATTCCGTATGGCGGATCGGCATCGCGTGGTTGTGAACATCGGCGGCATCGCCAACATCACCGATCTGCCAGCGTCGGGAAGCGTACACGGCTTCGACACCGGCCCGGGCAACACCTTGCTCGACGCGTGGTGTGAGCGCCACACCGGTCAGCGTTTCGATCCCGAAGGTGCCTGGGCCGCGCGTGGCAACGTCATTGCGGCACTGCTTGGTGACATGCAGGCCGACCCGTACTTCGATCACCCACCACCGAAGAGCACGGGACGCGATCACTTCAACCTGCGCTGGCTGCAGCGGTTCCTGACCGCCTCGCCGGCACCCACGGATGTGCAGCGAACGCTGACCGCACTGACGACCCAGACGATCGCCGATGCCATCGTCAAGCATTGCGTCGGGGCAACGGAGGTCCTGGTCTGCGGCGGCGGCGCGCACAACCTGACATTGATGCGCGATCTGGCAGCAGCGCTGCATCCGCGCACCGTGGCGACCACTGCCGCGCTCGGCGTGCCCGTCGACGAAGTCGAGGCGCTCGCCTTTGCGTGGCTCGCGCGCGAGGCGCTTGCCGGGCGACCGGGCAACCTCCCGGCCGTTACGGGTGCACGCGGGCTGCGGGTGCTGGGGGCGATCTACCCTGCGTAGAAAAACAAACGGGGGCCGCAGCCCCCGCCTCGAGTAAGTGCGCGTGTCGCCTCAGGGCGAGAACGACGATCCGCAGCCGCAGGTCGACGTAGCGTTCGGATTCTTGATCACGAACTGCGCACCTTCGAGGCCTTCGGTGTAGTCGATTTCGGCACCGACCAGGTACTGGTAGCTCATCGGGTCGATCAACAGCGTGACACCGTTCTTCTGCATCGACGTGTCGTCCTCGTTGACTGCTTCGTCGAACGTGAAGCCGTACTGGAAGCCGGAGCAGCCGCCGCCCGTGACGAAGACCCGCAGTTTGAGGTCGGGGTTCCCTTCCTCGTCGATCAGGGTTTTCACTTTCGTCGCCGCCGCATCCGTAAAGACCAGCGGGGCGGGCATCTCGGTCATTGCATTCATCGTTTGCTCCTGGGCTGCTCTGCCCAAATTATCGGCCGCGCCTGCCGGCGGGTCAATGTAATCATTCGCCGGACGCGCGCTTCAACTCCACGATCGACGCCGATTCCGGTTCGGCATGCATCAGCTTGCCGTGGACGATCGCGCCGACATGCATTTCGAGCGATCGGTACAGTACATCCCCTTGGACCCGGGCCTTGGCCTGCAGTTCAAGGTAGTCCTTCGCGGTGACCGGGCCAACCACGGCACCGTTTATAACCACATGCGAGACCCGGACTTCACCTTCCACTCGCGCGTGCTCGCTGATCACGAGTGTTCCCGACTGATTGTCGATGGTCGCGACCTTGCCGTTGACCGTGCCGTCGATGCGCAGCCCACCGCTGAACAGAATATCGCCCTGTACGGTGGTGCCGGCACCGATCAGGCTGTCCAGCCGCTTTTGCGGCGGTTGCGACTTCTTGCGTTCGAACATGGGGCTCTCCTAGGAAAGATTCAAGCTGCGGGTCGCCTTGGGCGTCGGTTGTCCGGTTTCCATCACTTTGGCCTGCAGCGCGCGTAACTGGCTGCCCGGTGGGATGCGGAGCGTACCTTCGATGCGCTGATAATACTTGAAGTTGAGCTTCAGTGCGGCGGCTGCGTCCGGCTGGTCATCAGGCAGGGCGATCACCGCCGGCCGACCGTCGGAGAGAATGCTCGCTTCGAGCGTCAGCTGACCCGAAAAGTCATCGACGGGTTTGCCCCCGCGCACGATGAGCAGACTGTAGTGATACGCATCGTCGCGTTCGCGCTCCGCCGTCAGGCGCTGGATCAGGATCGTGCCCTGCTTGCTGTTGTCGCTGACCAGGTTCTGGAGGAACGCGAGCTCCTCCTTGATCTGCGTGTTCTCGCTCTGGAGTTCGAGCGTCTGCTTCGACAGCGTGGCCTGCGCACCGCGGGTCATGTTGAGGTCGCTCTCGAGTTCGGACGTTTTCACGCGGAGCCTCGCGTTCTCGCTCCTGGCCTCCGCGAGGTCGGTTTCGAGCTGCGCCTGCTTTTCGGCGACAGCGCTCCGATTGAAGCCACCAAGGAACTGGCCGAAGTCGAAGCCCCACCACCACATGCCTCCGACCAATCCGACCAGCGCGAGCAAAGCCGGTATCTTCCAGCGCCAGGAAAGGTGGGTGCGTACCGTCATGCGCGGAGCACTGATGCCGAATGTCTGGCGCAGCTTGCGCCCGAACACGCGCATGTTCATCGTGGGCGCGAGGGCGTGTTCGCGTTTGTGGCCATGCGCTGACAGACCCTAAGGCAGCACCGGCGGGGCGGTCAGCCCGGTCGCCTCGGGCACGCCGAACATGAGGTTCATGTTCTGGATCGCCTGACCCGCGGCGCCCTTGACCAGGTTATCGATCACCGAAAGAATCACCGCGGTGTCGCCGCCGCGCGGGCGATGAATGGCGATCCGGCAGACGTTTGCGGCGCGCACCGAGCGCGTATCCGGATGGCTGCCCGGCGGCATGACATCGACGAATGCCTCGCCGGCATAACGCTTTTCGAACAGCGACTGCAGGTCCACACCGGGGTCCGTCAAGCGGGCGTAAAGCGTGGCGTGTATGCCGCGGATCATCGGTGTCAGGTGCGGCGTGAACACCAGGGTGACCGGCGCCTTCGAGAACCCGTTGAGGCCCTGGACGATTTCCGGATGGTGGCGATGGCCCCCGACGTTGTAGGCCTTGAAATTGTCGGATGCCTCGCTGAACATCAGCCCGAGCTCGGACTTGCGCCCGGCGCCGGAGACCCCCGATTTGGCGTCCGCAATCAGATGCGCGGGATCGACAATGCCCGCCTCGACCAGCGGCAGGAAGCCGAGTTGGATCGCCGTTGGATAGCAACCGGGATTGCCGACGATCCGGGCCTTGGCAATCGCCGCGCGATGCATCTCCGGCAATCCATACGCGGATTCGGCGAGCAAGTCCGTGCACGAGTGGGGCATCTTGTACCAGCGCTCGAATTCGGCGGGGTCCTTGAGCCGGAAATCGGCGGCGAGATCGATGATCTTGATCCCGGCCCCGACGAGCTCGCGTGCCTGGCTCATTGCGACGCCGTGCGGTGTTGCGAAGAACACGACATCGCAGGCCCGGAGGTCGGCGCTCGCCGGATCGCTGTAGCGCAGCTCGCTAATCGCGCCCATGCGGCGCAAGTTGGGAAACATTTCTGCAACCGGCATGCCGGCTTCCTTGCGCGAGGTGATCGCAACCACCGAAGCCTGCGGGTGGACCGCGAGGAGGCGGAGCAATTCGACACCCGTGTAGCCGGTGCCGCCGACAATTCCGATCTTGATCATCGTTGACCTCTCGGGCAGATTTCCGATTCTAGCACTGCGTGGTCATTCTATGACGTTGGCATTATCAGGGCCACGGCGCGCGACCTACGCGTGCCCTCAAAACGTCAAGGCCGCCTCGCGGCGGCCTTGAACGAATGCAAGAGCGATCCTACCGCTAGCGCTTGGAGAATTGCTTGCGTCGGCGCGCCTTGTGCAGACCGACCTTCTTCCGCTCAACCTCGCGCGCATCGCGCGTCACCAATCCGGCCTTCGATAGCGTCGGCTTGAGCTGCCCATCGTAGTCGATCAGGGCGCGCGTGATGCCGTGTCGCACCGCCCCGGCCTGCCCCGATTCGCCACCGCCGTTGACGTTGACCATGATGTCGAACGTGACTTCGTGGTTGGTGAGCTTCAGCGGCTGGCGCACGACCATGCGCCCCGTTTCGCGGGTGAAGAATTCATCGACGGGTTTTTCGTTGACGATGAACTTGCCCGAGCCTTGCTTGATGAACACACGGGCCACGGCGCTCTTGCGCCGGCCGGTGCCGTAGTAGTAGTTGCCGATCATGACCGAGCCTTGGCTTTACAGTTCGAGAGTCTTGGGTTGCTGCGCCGTGTGCGGATGCGCAGGACCGGCGTAGCACTTGAGTTTCTTGATCATCGCGTATCCGAGCGGACCTTTGGGCAGCATGCCCTTGACCGCCTTTTCCAGCGCACGGCCGGGAAAGCGCTGCTGCATCTGGCCAAAGGTGACGGTACGAATGCCGCCGGGATAGCCACTGTGCCG
Source organism: uncultured beta proteobacterium (assembly GCA_963726935.1). Lineage (GTDB taxonomy): Bacteria > Pseudomonadota > Gammaproteobacteria > Burkholderiales > Casimicrobiaceae > PALSA-1003. The sequence goes on along the minus strand of CAVSEH010000015.1, from coordinate 9,242 downwards.
GTGATAGAGCTTGTCCTCGGCCTTGTTGCCGGTGACTTTGATCTTTTCGACGTTCGTGACGACGATGAAATCGCCGGTGTCGATATGCGGTGTAAAGATAGGCTTGTGCTTGCCGCGCAGCCGATGCGCGATCGCGCTGGCGAGCCGACCGAGCACTTTGTCGCTGGCGTCGATGACGTACCAGTCGCGCGTAAAGTCACCCGGCTTGGCAGAGTAGGTTTTCATGGGGAAATGCCGTTCTGAATCGATTTTAGCAAAGTCTTCCATCATAATGCATGGCGGGAATCCCTGTCAAACCAAGGGTAAGGGAGGGCGTCGCGATCCCCAGGGTCGTCGCCAAAAAAAGGCGCGGCCGTGAGGCCGCGCTGAGGATTTCCCGCCATAGGAGGAGAATGGAGGAAATTTGTCCGTAGAGGGAAAGGAGGAGGATCCCAGACCACGAACGACTAAATTCTTGCATACTGCGCTGCACAACGCAAGATTTTCTTGCAATGCAATATGAGTGTTTGTCCACGACACCAAAGTGGAATTCAGAAAGTTACTTCTCGCGAAATTGCGGTCCTGGAGCACTAATTGAGAGCGCGAATAAAGTGGATCGAGGGGGTGAGCTTCGTGGCCGAGACGGGGAGCGGGCACGCACTTGTCGTGGACGGATCTCCAGACGCCGGCGGACGCAACCTGGGACCACGTCCAATGGAGCTGGTTCTTGCGGGCACCGCCGCATGCACGGCTTTCGACGTCGTCTGGATTTTGAAGAAGGGCCGGCAGGCAGTTACCGACTGCACGGTCGACGCCGAGGCGGAAAGGGCGCCGGATGACCCGAAGATTTTCACGCGCATACACTTCAAATACCGCGTCGTGGGCAAGGAGCTCAACCCGTCCCAGGTCGAGCGCGCGGTGAAGCTGTCGAAGGAGAAGTACTGTTCGGCGACGCTGATGCTCGCCAAGACGGCGGAAATCACCTACGAAATCGCCATCGATCCCTCTGGCCCGCCCGGGGACGGCTGATCGGCGCGGCCTCCTCGTGCCACGAGCTCGCGCTAGTCGCGCAGCAGGCGAATCAGGCTCGACGTGTCCCAGCGTCCGCCGCCGCGCGCCTGGATCCGGGCGTAGAACTGGTCGACGATCGCGCTGACCGGCAACGCCGCGCCGTTGTTGCGCCCCTCGGCGAGACAGATCGACAGGTCCTTGCGCATCCAGTCGACCGCGAAGCCGAAATCGAACTGGTCGGCCGCCATCGTTTTGCCGCGATTGTCCATTTGCCAGGATTGCGCAGCGCCCTTGCCGACGACGTCGAGCACGCGCTCCACGTCGAGGCCCGCTCGCGCTGCGAAGTTGAGTCCCTCGGACAGAGCCTGCACCAGTCCGGCGATGCAGATCTGGTTGACCATCTTGGTGAGCTGGCCTGCTCCGGGACCGCCCATGAGCGTGACAGCCTTTGCATAGGTGGCTAGTACCGGCTCGGCGGCCGCAAATGCATCCGCTTCACCACCGACCATGATCGTCAGTTTGCCGTTCTCGGCCCCTGCCTGGCCACCGGACACCGGCGCGTCCAGGAACCGCACGCCTTTCGCCTTGGCCGCGGCATGGACTTCCCGAGCTACGCTCGCCGATGCCGTCGTGTGGTCGACGAGGATCGTTCCGCTCGTCATGGTACTCAAGGCGCCATCGGCCCCCATCGCGACCGCGCGCACGTCGTCGTCGTTGCCCACGCACATCAGCACGATGTCGGCACCGGTCGCCGCGGCGGCCGGTGACGCACCCGATCGGCCGCCGTTTTTCTCGACCCATTGCACCGCCTTGGCGCTGCTACGGTTGTAGACCGTTACCGCGTGCCCCGCACGCGCGAGATGCCCGGCCATGGGCGAGCCCATGACCCCGAGTCCAAGAAATGCGACCTTGCTAATGGCCATCGTTACTCCTGATCTGATTGATGAGCGGCTTGGGAAGGAACATCAAGCGGACGCGAGCGACGCACGTGCGGCGCGAATCGCTGCGCGTACCTGCTCGGGTGCGGTACCGCCTGGATGGTTGCGACTGGCCACCGAACCTTCGAGCGCCAGCACCACGAAGACGTCGTCGGCGATCAGCGGCGAAAAGCGTTGCAACGTCGCGAGCGGGAGATCCGCCAAGTCGCGTCGCTCGGTCTCGGCGTGGCGCACCGCGAGCGCGACGACCTCGTGCGCGTCACGGAAGGGCAAGCCCTTGCGTACCAGATAGTCGGCGAGATCGGTCGCGGTGGCGAAACCTTCGTTGGCCGCGGCACGCATCCGCTCGGTGTCGACCCTGATACCCCCGGCGACGAGGTCCGCCATGATGGCCAGCGTGGGACCCAGCGTGTCGACGATGTCGAATACGGGTTCCTTGTCTTCCTGGTTGTCCTTGTTGTAGGCCAGGGGCTGCGCCTTCATCACCGTCAACAGGGCAACCAGGTGGCCGTACACCCGGCCGGTCTTGCCGCGCACGAGTTCGGGGACATCGGGATTCTTCTTCTGCGGCATGATCGAGCTGCCTGTGCAGAAGCGATCGGCCAGGCGCACGAAGCCGAAGCGCGGGCTCGACCAGAGCACCAATTCCTCGGCGAATCGCGACATGTGCATCATGATCAACGCGGCGTCCGCGGCGAACTCGATGGCGAAATCGCGATCGGACACGGCATCGAGCGAATTTGGACACAGGCCCTCGAAGCCGAGTTCGCGAGCAACCTGCGCGCGGTCGACGGGAAAGCTCGTGCCGGCCAGCGCGGCACTGCCGAGCGGCAACCGGTTGACCCTGCGGCGACAGTCCGCGAGCCGTTCGGCATCGCGCGCGAGCATCGCATCGTAGGCGAGCAAATGATGTCCGAACGTGACCGGCTGCGCGACCTGCAGGTGCGTGAAGCCGGGCATGACCGTGGTCGCATGCACCTCGGCCAGGTCGAGCAATGCGATGCGCAGCGCGCGGATGCGTGCGGTAAGCGCATCGATCGCGGAGCGCACGTACAACCGGAGGTCGGTCGCGATCTGATCGTTGCGCGAGCGGCCGGTATGCAGCCGCTTGCCGGCGTCGCCGATCAGCGTGATGAGTCGCTTTTCGAGATTGAGATGGACATCTTCCAGATCGCGCGACCAGGCGAACTCGCCACGCTCGATTTCGCCACGGATCTGCTGCATGCCACGCTCTATGGCCTTCACGTCGGTGGGCGTCAGCACCCCGGTCGCGCCGAGCATCCTGGCATGCGCAAGCGACGCCGAAATGTCGGCATCAGCCAGCCGTTGATCGAAATCGATCGATGCGGTGTACAACTTGACGAGCTCAGCGACCGGCTCGCTGAAGCGGCCGGACCATCCGCGTACAGGCTTGTGGTCGGAGTCGGGTGTGCTCATGGGACTACATTCGCGCCTGCGCTCCCGTATTCGCGGCCCCATTGCAGGCACGTCGATGTCGGTCGCAGCATCTTGTCGGCCGCCACCCATGCTCGCGGACGCGCGCTTCGAGCCTGGGCTTGGCCCCGCTCGCATGGACGTGCTCGTGACGGCCCCTCGCGGTCATCGCTTGCCTCACCCGGACCTCTTCCCCACAATAGCCGGGCGGCGACGATCGTGGAGTGCCGCGGCTGATGCGCTCGCCACGCGGATCCGCAATCTTGTCGCGCGGCGCAGAGCGGCAAACGATGCGTACCATTATAAATCAAAACACGGACCCGCTCGCGCTTCCGGACCTGCGCAATCTCGGCACGATTCTGCGCATCCTGCTTGCGGTGAATGCGATGGTATTCGTCGCCGCAGTCGCCAGCGAATTGCACTGGAAGGCGATCTCCGAAGCCTGGCTGCAAATGTCGTCGATGGTCGAGCCGCAGTTGCTCGTCGAATTGCTGGTCCTGTACGCGATTGCGCGGTGGCTGGATCGCCTCGATTACCGTACCGGAGCGATTGTCGTCCTGGGACTGACCTTCGCGGTGACACTGGGCTTCAATACCGCGCTGGCGGCGAACTTCGGCGAGGTGACAACGGCCGTGCTGCTGCGGCGTCTCTTCCTGGCGCTCACCATGGCGGCGGGGTTGCTCTACTACTTCGCGTTGCGCGCCAAGGCGCTGTCGCCAGCGATCGTCGAGGCGCGTCTCCAGGCGCTGCAGGCGCGAATTCGGCCACACTTCCTGTTCAACAGCATTACCGCGGTGCTGTCGCTCGTCCGCAGCGAGCCGCGCCGCGCCGAATCCGCGCTCGAGGACATGGCCGACCTGTTCCGCGTTCTCATGGCCGACAATCGTCAGCTGACGCCGCTGGTCGACGAGGTGGCGCTCTGCAGGCAGTATCTCGATCTCGAAAAACTGCGTCTCGGCGACCGCCTTTGCATCGATTGGCATGTCGACAACATGCCCAGGGATGCCCTGGTGCCGCCGCTGGTGCTGCAGCCATTGCTCGAGAACGCGGTGTATCACGGCATCGAACCTTCTAGCGCCCGCGGGGTCATCGCGATTAATATCTTCCTTCGCCGCGGCGAAGTGCACGCGATTCTGCGCAACCCGTTCCAGTCCGGCAGCCGGCACCGGAGCGGCAACAAGATGGCGCTTGCCAACATCCGCGAACGGCTGGCATTGCATTTCGATGCCGAAGCGGGGCTGGAGAGCAAAGTGAACCGGGAGACATACGAAGTGCACATCCGCATGCCGTATCGGACGGTTTCGGGCGACAAGAGCGCGTATGGCTGATGCCCCGCTGAAAGTGCTGATCGTCGACGACGAGGCGCCCGCGCGGCGACGGCTGCGGGAATTGCTCGATGACTGCACGAGCGTCGTCCCGCTGCGCGTTGTCGGCGAGGCTGGCAGCGGGCGCGAAGCGCTGGCGTTGCTTGGTACGACGCCTGCAGACCTCGTGCTCACCGACATCCACATGCCTGACATGGACGGTATCGAGCTCGCGCGGCATCTGCTGAAACTTCCGGTGCCGCCGGTGCTGATTTTCACGACGGCCTATCACGAGCACGCGATCGCGGCGTTCGAGGTCCATGCGATCGACTATCTGGTCAAGCCGGTGCGCGTGCAGCGCTTGTTGTCCGCGCTCGACAAGGTACCGCGGCTGCGGCCGCTGTCCGATACCAAGCTCGATCGGCTCCCCTCGACGGCGCGCCGATTCCTGTCCGTCACCGAGCGGTCACGCGTTGTCCTCGTGCCGCTCGACGAGATCGTGTATCTGAAAGCGGAGTTGAAATACATCACGATTCGCACCACCGACCGTGAATATCTGCTCGAAGAATCGCTGACTCGCCTCGAAGACGAGTTCGGCGCCCGCTTCGTGCGCGTACACCGTAACTGCCTGGTGGCACGAGACGCCATTCGCGGTTTCGAGCGACGCGTCTCGGCCGACGGCGACGCGCACTGGGAGGTGCTGCTGCGCGGCGTCGCCGAGGCTCTCCCCGTGTCACGGCGCCAGCAATACATCGTGCGCGAGATCGGGCGCGATCCAAGCGCGTGAGCGAAGCGAGGCCGACAGACTGAGCACACCGCCTCGCCACTCCACCGCCGCCCTCATTCACCCTCTCCCTTCTTCACTCAATCACGGGTTTTCATGGCGCCACGCACTCTGGTCTGCGGTTCGCTCGCGCTGGACACGATCATGGTCTTCCCCGACCGGTTCGCGCGGCACATCCTTCCCGAACAGACGCACGTTCTGTCGGTTTCGTTTCTAGTCGGCGAGATGCGGCGCGAGTGGGGAGGATGCGCGGGTAACATTGCCTACAACTTGAAGGCATTGGGTGGAGAGCCGGTCGTCATGGCCACGGTCGGCGGCGACGATCGCGCCTATCCGGAGCGCCTCGCGTCACTCGGCATCGACACCGGCGGCGTGCGCGCGATTCCGGACACGTACACCGCGCAGGCGTTCATCATCACCGATCTCGACGATAACCAGATCACCGCGTTCCATCCGGGAGCGATGAATCACGCCCACGCCAATCGCGTGGACGACGTCGACGACATCGCACTGGGCATCGTGGCACCCGACGGCCGCGAGGGCATGCGTGCACACGTGCAGCAGATGTCGAGCGCGGGCATCCCCTTCATCTTCGATCCGGGACAGGGGCTGCCGCTGTTTTCCGGCGACGAGCTCGTCGAAATGATCGATGCTTCCAAGTATCTGGCGGTCAACGACTACGAGGTCAGGTTGCTCAGCGAGCGGACGGGCCTTTCGCAACCCGATCTCGCGGCGCGGGTGGATGCCTTGATCGTCACGCTTGGCGCCGACGGCTCGCGTATCTACACCGACGGCTTCGTCCTCGATATACCCAGCGTCAAGCCGGAGGCGCTCGTCGATCCCACCGGGTGCGGTGATGCGTACCGGGCCGGCTTGCTCTACGGCATCGCGCACGGCTGGGATTGGCAGCGCACAGGCCGGCTCGCGTCGATCATGGGCTCGGTCAAGATCGCTTCGCGCGGCGGTCAGAATCACGTCGTCGACCGCGAACGGCTGGCGGCACGCTACGCCGAGTGCTTCGGGGGCTCGCTTTGGTAGTGAGGGTCGCGTTGTGCCGGAAATGCTGATGAGCAGATCCGGCGTGAAATCTGGCGAGCGTTCCGCCGCGCGCACGCCGATGCCGTTGCGCCTCTACCGCTACATCCGGGTAAGCGCACACGTCTTCCAGGGCGTCGCAACGACCGCGTTCGTGTTTCCGCTGATCGATTTGCCGAGGCGTCGCGTGCTTATCAGGCGGTGGAGCCACAAGCTTCTGCGACTGATGCGAATTGAAGCGAGGGTACGCGGACTGCCGACGAAAGGCCTTCCGGGCAACCTGCTCATCGTCGCCAATCACATTTCCTGGCTGGATATCTTCGTCCTGAACACGGTGGAGCCGGGCCGATTTATCGCCAAGGCGGAGCTGAAAAGCTGGCCGCTGGTAGGCCTCTTGATCGCCGGCTGCGGGACGCTGTTCCTCAACCGTGAGAGTCGCCGTGATGCGCACAGGATCAACGACAAGGCTCGAGAGGTGCTCGCCGCGGGGGACACGATCACGATTTTTCCGGAAGGAACGACAACGGATGGCACGACGCTGCTGCCGTTTCACGGCTCTCTGCTGCAGCCTGTGGTCGATGCGGAGGGCCACGTACAGTCGATCGCGATCCGCTACTGTCATACCGACGGAACGTACAGCGACGCGCCGGCGTACGTCGGGGACACCACGTTCATGGCTTCGTTCTGGCGCGTGCTCGGCGTGCGCAATCTCGTCGTCGAGCTGACGTTGCCGCCGCCGTTGCCCGCGTCGGGCCGGCACCGTCGCGAATTGTCCCGTGAGGCTGAAGGGGCTATTCGCGCGGCATTGGCACTAGGTGCTGGCGACTCGGAACCTGGAATACCCGCTGATCGTCCAGTCTGAGTGCGGTAAGCATTCCGCCCCAGAGACATCCCGAGTCGAGCATCGCGACGCGTGGTGCGAGCATCAGATCCAGTGTCGACCAGTGACCGCACAATACCGTCACGTCGGCGGAGCGGCGTTCGCTGTGAGCGAACCAGGGCGCATAGCCGGGCGGCGTGGACGCGGGTCCGCGCTTTTCCGCAAGTTCCATCGTGTCGTCGGCAGCGCAATAGCGAAGTCGTGTGCAGGCGTTGACGATCACGCGCAGCCGATCGTAACCGACCAGTGAGTCGTCCCAGCGCGCCGGCAAGTCCCCGTAGAGATGACTCAGAAAATCGTCGTGCTGGTCGGAGGCCATCATGGCTTCGACTTCCCGTGAAAGCATGACCGCGGTGGAGGCTGTCCACGAGGGAAGCAGGCCGGCGTGAACGAGCAGCAGGTCGCGATCGCGAACGACCAAGGGTCGCGCACGCAGCCACGCCAATAGTTCATCGCGATCGGGCGCGTCGAGTATCGGGCCCAGCGTGTCGTGCCGATGCGGCTTGCGGTGTCTGGACGCGACGGTGAGCAAATGGAAGTCGTGGTTGCCGAGTACGGTGACGGCCGCAGCGCCGAGCCCCATGACCGTGCGCATCACCCCGAGCGAATCGGGACCGCGGTTGACGAGATCCCCGACGAGCCACAGTCGGTCCTGCGTCGTGCTGAAGGCGATGAGTTCCAGAAGTTGCCGAAACTCGTCGTGGCAACCCTGAATGTCACCGATGACGTAATGACTCATCGGTGCCCGCGCGTTCCGGCCGCCCTGTTGGCGGCGTCGCTCACTTTTTGAGCGTCAGGATCCAGCTCACCAACGCCTTGATGTCGGCCTCGGATACCTGCGCGTTGGGCGGCATCGGCACTGCGCCCCAGACGCCCGAGCCTCCCGCTTTCACTTTCTGCGAGAGTTTCGTGAGCGCATCCTTGTCGCCGCGATACTTCGCCGCGACGTCCTGGTAAGCCGGTCCGACGATCTTCTTGTCGACAGCGTGACAGGCGGCGCAGCCATCCTTCTGCATCATCGACTCGGCCGTCTTCATGTCCAGTGGTGCCGCACCAGCTGCGCCAGTCGGTGCGGCTGCGGCTGGGGGAGTGGCCGCGGTCGCCGCTGTGGCCGTGGCGATAGGCGAGGCCGAGATGCCGTCGCGACGGCTGTCGCAGCCGGAGCAGCGGGCTCCTTGAAGCTGGCACCAGCCGCATTAGCCATATACACGACGGCGCGTGCGACTTCCGTGTCGGTCAGGTCTGGGTTGCCACCCTTCGGAGGCATCACCTTGCCTTGCCGCTGCAGGCCGTTGATCGCATGCTGGATCAGCACGTCGTAACCGGACTTGATCGGCACCGCCCATGCTGCCTTGTCGCCGAACTTCGGTGCGCCGGCGAGCCCGCTTTCGTGACACGTCTTGCAGACCGCCTGGAACACCTGTTCGCCAGTCTTGTTGCCGGACGGCGTCGCGTCGGCGAATGCGAGCTGACCGACCGGCTGGATGCGCGAAAGCACCTGCGTGTCGGTCTCCCGGCTGCTTGCAGGCATCATGCCCGTGACCAGTTGCGAGAGCAGCACGATCAGGCCGATAGGCACGGCGAACGAGAGCAATACGACAATCGCAAGCTGCTTCGGCGTTTTGATAAAGGAGGTGTGCTCGTCGCTCATCGGTGGTTCCTGACGTTGGTTGCCGTCGCGAAGCCTCGCTGCGCTGCCGCGACAAACCTCCCATTATATCGTGCCTCACTGCCCGCCGGGAGCCGCGCCTGCTCCCGGTGGACTGCCCTTGGGGCGCCGCGTAGAATGCCTCCGCGTGCGCCCGTAGCTCAGTTGGATAGAGTGTTGGTTTCCGAAGCCAAAGGTCACAGGTTCGACTCCTGTCGGGCGCGCCATC
>CAVSEH010000014.1:0-59476 GCA_963726935.1 uncultured beta proteobacterium | reverse complement strand
GCCCGCGCGTTCGATGCGCCACGCGATCCTGCTCGGGCAGAGCGGATACCGCAGGCGCAAGTTGCTGCTCGATCTCCTTCTCGAGGGATGGAGCACGCGGAGCGCCGATGGCCTCGCGCATTGCATCGGCCGCACCCATCAGCTCGAGCGCTGACGGAGCGTCACCACCCAAGGCGGCAAGAATGCCGATGTCCTCGAGCAGGAAGGCCAGCGCCCAGCGGTCGTCGTAGGCCTGATAGGCGCGCAGGCTCTCGGCGTAGTGCTTGCGCGCCGCCTCGTAGTCGCCGAGGCCGCGCGTCGCGTTGCCGAGGTTGTTGTGGCACAGCGCGAACATCCAGGTGTCGCCGATCTCGCGACTGATCAGCAGCGAGCGCTCGAACCACTCGCGCGCCTGCGCGAAACGCCGCTGCAGCACATCGATCATGCCGAGATTGTTCATCGAGTAACCGATACCCCATCGGTCGCCGATCTCGGTACGGAGGGCGAGCGAGCGCTCGTGGAAGCGCGCGCGAGTCGTCGTAATCGCCGCGATACTCGGCGATGATGCCGAGATTCGACAACAGGCCTCCCATGCTCGCCTTGTCCCCGACCCGCTCCCGGATCGCGAGGCTCGCGTCGTAATTCTCGACCGCCTTCGCGTAATCGCCCCGCTGCGCCGCAACCGTCCCTGCGAGATGCAGCACCCTCCCGACGCCACTTTCGTCACCCACGGTCGAGAACCGGCGCGCTGCACGATCGAGCCGCTCGACCGCCTCGTCGTAGCGCCCCTGCTTGCGCGCGACCTCGGCGAGCGCCGCGTCGCACGATGCGCGGGCGCTGTCGTCGCCCAGATTCTCGGCGAGCACCATCGCCTCGCTATCGACCTGCTCCGCCCGGCGCCAGTTGCCGACGAGCTCGAGCACTTTGCCGAGCTTGAGCAGCACGTCGACGCGCGTACCCTGCTCCGCTAGAGGCGCAAGGCGCTCGAAGTAGTCGATCGCGGCCGAATTGGCGTAGGCAGCCTGGGCCGCATCGCCGGCGCGACCGAGGTACTCGCGCTTCTTTGCCAGATTCTCGCTGTACCAGAAGTGGTGGGCGAGCAGGTCGAGCTGGCGCTCGATCCCGTCGGCCTCGGCGCTCTCTATGTAACTGCCGACGCGCTCGTGCAGCATGGACCGGAACGCGAAAGGCATGCTCTCGTAGGCGACTTCCTGCGTGACGACGTGCTTGAACAGGTACGTCTGCTCGGCCTCCTGGTCGAGATTGACGAGATCCTGCGTGGCAAGCGTTTCCAGGTGAGCCTTGACCGCGTCGAAGGTGCCGAGCTCGGAGTACACGCCGGGCAGCATCGGAGCCCGGAAGACGCGGCCGAGGACGCTCGCCACCTTGAGCGTGCGGCGCGGCGCCTCGCCGACCGCGTCGATGCGGCTCAAGATCAAGCTATGCAGGCTCTCGGGAAGCTGCAGCCTCTTGAGCGATGCTTCGTCCTGCAGGTTGACGCCCTGGCTACTGATGAAGTTGAGAAGTTCCTCGATGTAGAAGGGATTTCCCTGCGACCGTTTCGTGACGAGTTCGACGAGGGCGAGCGGCGGCTCCGTGCCGGCACCGAGCATCTGCTCGAGCTTCGAACGGATCAGCAGCGACGCGTCATGAGTGTCGAGCTCGGCAAGCACAATTTCGTCGAAGTGGGGCAAGCGCTCGATGCCCAGCCCGCCGCCAACGTCGGTGCTCGGACGGTAGGCGAGCACGAGCAGAGCACGAAGATCCGTCAGCGCGCGGGCGAGCACCTCGAGCAGATCGCGCGAGAGCGGATCGAGCCAGTGGCAATCCTCCAGAACCAGCACCAGCGGTGCTTCGCTCGCCTGAGCGCGCAGGCATTCGACGAGAAGCCCTTCGAGCGAGGTCTTGCGCAGCTTCGCGTCGAATTGGGCCGTGAGATCGTTGTCGGGGATGGGCAGGTCGAGAATCCCCTGGAGCAGCGGCGCGCGCGGCACGAGCGCAGGGTCGATCGCGGCAAGCGCGGCCAGGACCACCTGCACTTGATCCGCCTCGGATAGGCTGTCGTCAAGGCGGAACAGCGTCGACCAGATCTCGCGCCAGACGAAATAACTTGTGTTGGTACCGAACGACTGGCATTCCCCGACCGCGACGAGCGTGCCCCGTTGTCGCGCCGCCCGGGCAAATTCTGCGGCAAGGCGCGACTTGCCCATGCCCGCCTCTGCCGCGATCCCGACGACGCCACCTTTGCCATCGACAGCCGCGTCGAGTTTCGCGCCGATCTTCTCGAGCTCCGCGAGCCGACCGACGATGGGGCGCTCGTAGCCTGCCTGTCGGCGCGAGGCGCGCCGCTTCGAACCGGTCAGCGCGAACACCGGGATCAGCTCGGACTTGCCTTTAACAGTGATCGGCGCCAGCTGTTCCCACGTGAAGACATCGCCGGCGGCGCGGCGCATCGATTCCGACACATAGATCCCGCGCGGTGGCGCCGTCGCCATCAGCCGCGCGGAAAGATTGGCGGCGTCGCCAAGACAGGTAAACGTTTGCCGATGCGCGTGGCCGCATGTTCCGCTGCGCAAGCGTCCGTAGGCGATGCCGACCTGGATGCCAGTGACCGCCGTCGCGGACTCGAGGTCGCGCAATTCGAGCGCGGCCGCCGCCGCGCGTGCCGCGTCATCCTCGTGTGCGACCGGCGACCCGAAGACCGCGAACAGGTACGCACCCTTGTCGCCGATCGTCAGATGAAGCAGATTGCCGCCGTACGACGTCAGAATTCGCTGCACGGAACGTATAAACGCGTCGAGCTTCCGAATCGCATCGCGGTCGCGGTCGAAGTCGATGCCAGAAAAATGAACGCACAGCGGGAACGCCGGCCGCAGCTCGGCGAGAAACTCGCCGCGTCCCGTGCGGATGCGCTCGTACACCGCGGGCAGCACCCATTTCCGGACCACCGCGTCCGCAAGCTTCGTCTCGAGGATCCGCCCTGGGGTGTCCTTGACCACGACTGTCAATCGGCTGACCACGCCATAGGTGCGTCCGCTCGACTCGTCGACGCGCGTTTCGCCGATCTCGACGCGATCGCCGAGTGCCTCGAGCGCCGACGAATCGAGGACCACCTCACCCTTGTTCGCCGTGTGCTCGGTGGCGGCGAGATCGTGGATCAGTCGTCCCGCGAGGACGTCGATCAGCTGCACGTCCGGATCGCCGACGACGAACCGGCGGGCAGCGCCCACCGCGACGGCAACCTTCAGCGCCAGCTGCACCCTTGTCCCGGCAGGCGTGATCACTTCGTCGAGGCGCGCCATCGTGCCCTGCATGGCGAGGGCGCAGGCGGTGGCCCGCGCGCCGTCGTCGCCGTCGAGCCAACAGGTGATCGCATCGCCGCTGAAATAGATGACTCGGCCGCCGAAGCGATCGAGCTCGCCAATGAGCGCGTGAAAGACGCGGTTGAGGTTTGCCGTGATCACCTCGGCGCCGCGATGCGCTCCGAGTTCGTTGGCCAAGGCCTCCGTCAGCGGCGTAAAGCCCGAAATATCGGCGAACAGTGCCGCGCCCCGCGCACGCTCGGAAATCTTTCTCCCCATGGAGAGAGCGATCCTGCGGTCGCCGGGAATATGCGCATCCGGGTTATCGAAAGGCTCAGCCGTGCTTGCCACGTCGTGCGCAAGATCGCCTTGGGGTACCGTCATGTTCGCTTCGTCGTCATGGCGCCAGGTCCAACACAGAGCATCGGTTTGCGCGTTACCGGCAAGCGCGACCCAGATCGTATCGTCGCGCGGACAATTTCGCCATCGTAAATTCCCGCCGGAGAGCGGCCGTACCGATCGTGATACAGTCATGACCCGGTCGACGCGGGCCTGCGAGCCGCTTTGTGCCACGGCCCTCGCATCGACGAGTGCTCTCGCATAACGATGGAATGGCAATTCGGAATCCCTGCCACGCTGGCCATCGCCGCGCTGGTCCTGGTCGTCGGCCGGAGGTTGATCGAGCACATCGCTTTTCTGCGCACGTACTCGATTCCTGAGCCCGTCGTGGGGGGTCTCCTCACGGCGGTGCTGGCCACGATCCTGCACGTCAGTGGCGTGCGCCTGACCTTCGACACGGCGATACAACCCGGATTGATGCTCGCCTTCTTCGCCACCATCGGGCTGGGCGCCGACGCGCGCATGCTGGCGCGCGGCGGGGTCGCACTGCTGCTGTTCACCGCTTGTGTCGTTGGCATGCTGGTCATGCAGAACGCGATCGGCGTCGGCGCCGCCTTGGCGATGGGCATCGATCCGCTCATCGGGTTGATCGCGGGGTCGGTCACGATGTCGGGCGGTCACGGTACCGGCGCGGCCTGGGGCCAACGCTTCGCCCAGAACTTCGGTCTCACCGCGGCGCCCGGCATTGCACTCGCTGCGGCCACCTTCGGATTGGTGATGGGCGGGCTCATCGGCGGACCGGTCACGCATCGGCTGATCGAGCAATTGAAAGCGCGCGGTATGCCGCTTGGCGTTGGCCGGACCGAAACGCTCGCGCACGACGCCGCCGCATCCGTGGGCCCGTTTACGCCGCAGCGACTGACGGTGACGATCATGCTGATCGCGGCCAGCATTGCGCTGGGTACGACCATTTCGCGCCTGACCGAAAATCCGACATTCACGCTGCCGACGTTCGTCTGGACGCTGTTCGTCGGCGCCGTGCTTCGGAACGGACTCGCGCTGGCGAAACTCCACGAGATCGACGGCGAAGCGCTTTCCTTCGCGGGCACCGTCGCGCTGTCGCTGTTTCTCGCCATGGCGTTGATGAGTCTGAAACTCTGGGAACTCGCGGCGCTGGCCTTGCCGATGTTCGCGATCCTCGCCCTGCAGGCCATCGGCGTGGCGTTGTTCACCACCTTCATCACCTTTCGCGTCATGGGCTCGAATTACGAAGCGGCGGCGCTGGTGGGCGGCCAGTGCGGATTCGGGCTCGGCGCGACCCCCACTGCCATCGCCAACATGCAGGCTATCGCCGAGCGCTACGGTTACGCGCCGCAGGCGTTCATCATCGTGCCGGTCGTCGGCGCCTTTCTGATCGACATCGCCAACGCGATTGTCATCAGCGCCTTTGCCGGGGTTATTCCCGCGCTGCGGTAGCCCCGTATGGGCGAAGATCAGCCGGCACCATCGCGTGCCGAGCATCGATAGGAAAACGATGACAACAAGGTCTGACCACGAATGAAGCTAACCATCCTGGATCCGGGTCATTTCCACGCCGCGCTGTTGCAAAAGAAGATGTACGCCGGCGTCGACGATACGGTGCACGTATATGCCCCTGAAGGGCCGGACCTCGATGACTACCTGCGCAAGATTGAAAGCTACAACGCAAGAGCGCAGCACCCGACGCATTGGGACGAGCAGCTGCATACCGGCATGGATTTCTTGGAACGATTCGCCGCGGAGAAGCGCGGCGGCGTGGCTGTTATCGCTGGGAACAACCGGCGCAAGACGGAATACCTCACCCGCGCGGTCGAGGCGGGGTTCCACACACTCGCTGACAAACCGATGGCGATCGACGCGGCCGGCTTCGTTGCGCTCGAGAAAGCGTTTGCAGCTGCGCGCAAGCACGGTGTGCTGCTCTACGACATCATGACCGAACGGCACGAGATCACGACGATGCTGCAGAAGGAGTTCTCGACGATTGCACCGGTTTTCGGCGGACTCCTCAACGGCTCGCAAAGCGATCCCGCCGTCACCAAGGAAAGCGTCCACCATTTTTCCAAAATGGTGTCGGGCGCGCCGCTCAGGCGGCCGGCGTGGTTTTTCGACACCGTGCAACAGGGCGAAGGTCTGGTCGACATCACCACGCACCTGGTCGATCTTGTGCAGTGGGAGTGTTTCCCCGACCAGATCATCGACTATCACACGGATGTTCGGGTGCTGAGCGCGCGGCGGTGGCCGACGGCGATCAGTCCTGCGCAATTCTCGAGCGTGACGAATCTGACACGTTTCCCAACCTGGTTGCAGAAGGATGTGGGGACCGACGGCAACCTGCACACGTACGCCAACGGCGAGATCGACTACACGCTCCGGGGCGTCCACGCGAAAGTGTCGGTGCTCTGGAATTTCGAGGCGCCCGCGGGCGCGGGCGATACGCACTTTTCGGTGATGCGCGGTGCGAGCGCGAACCTGGTGATCCGGCAAGGCAAGGAACAGTCCTATCAACCGGTTCTCTATATCGAGCCGCTTGCAACGATCGAACCCGCGGCGTTTGCAACAGCGCTGGAGCGCGCCATGGCGCAGGTGCAGGCGAAGTTTCCGGGGATTGGTCTAAAGCGTGCGAGTACGGGGTGGGAAGTCACGGTTCCCGCGTCCTATCACGTTGGTCACGAGGCCCATTTCGGGCAGGTCGCCGAACTGTTCCTGCGCTATGTCGCTGACGGAGCGCTGCCGGAATGGGAGGTGCCAAACATGCTCGCCAAGTACTACACGACGACGACGGCGCTTCAACTCGCCACCCGGTAGCGGAGCTCGTACCGCAACGAACTTCGCGCAGGACGAATAACGACTACGAGACGTCTTCGCCGAATCCCAGCCTGAACGCCTGCTCGCCGCGCATCGCGGCGCCCTCCGCTTGCAGGCGCGCGAGTTCGGGCGCGGGGAGGGCCGCCTTCAGCAGGGGGCCGACGCGGGCACGCAATAGCGCCGCAAGCGGAGGGACGCCCTCGCCCGTGCGCGCCAGCCTGGCATCATCGCGCGCGAGGATATGCGCTGCAGCGGCAAATCGTCCCTGCTTTGCTGCAAGCAGCGAGAGCGCCGCCAGCAACCGATTTTCGTCGCCTTCATGCAACAGCAGCGCATGCGCCTTGCGCCCTGCCTCGACCGCCTCGTCGAGTCGATCGAGCAGGATCGAGGCAATCATCACGATCCAGTACGGAAACCCGGCACCAGCGCCGGCGCCGAGGGCGTAGAGCTGTGCGATGACGGCGCGTCCATGCTCCAGCGCGCTTTCGGACCGCCCGAACAGCAACTCTATCGCGGCGACGTTGGACATCGCGTTCTGTTCGGCGACCGGGTTCCCTTCCTCGCGAAAGATTGCCACGCGCTGTTGCGCGCAGGCGAGCGCTTCATCACAGCGACCGAGTGCCGCACACCACCAGCACCGGGCGTAGAGCAGTCCGGCGCGCTGCCGCGGTGGCCAGGTCGCGCGTTCCAGCCGGGCGGCTTCGTCAATGGCCCGCTCCCTCTCCTGGGTCTTGGTTCCCAGCACGGCAGCGCAAATGAGTGCGTCGTAGCGCCTGCTGTCGTCACCCAAAGACCGGTAGAGGTCCGCAGCCCGCAACGCCGCGTCGAAGGTTGCACGAGGCTCGGAAGAAGCCATGCCGAGCCTTGCCAGCGAAAGCCAGTACCCTGCCGCGTCGCGCGGCGAGACACCGTCGTGCAAACGGCTCTGTAACGCCAGATGCCGTTCAAGGCCCTCGGCCTGCTGGACCGTGGTCAACCAGACGCGACATGACACGCCCGCCAACGGCACGACGAGATCGGCGCCTGCGGCGCTCATGGCCGCCCATCCGAGGGCCGCGCGAAGGTTGTCGAGCTCGGCTGCGATAGCGACGTTGTCGGCAGGCGTGATTCGCCAGCGCCGCTCGTCACTTTCGTAAGCCGCCAGCAGCGCAAGCATCGCTTCAGCATGCCGCCGCAGCGTTCGCTCCGTTTCGCCAACTTCGGCCAGGCGCTCAACTGCGTAGGCGCGCGTCGTTTCCAGCAGCCGGTAGCGCGGCACCGGATCGCCCTCGGCGAGCACGAGCGACTTGTCGACCAGTGCGCCGAGATGATCGAGCGCTGCCCAGATGTCGATGCGCTCGTCGCTGACCACGTGCTGCGCGGACTCCAGCGTGAAACTCCCGGCGAACACGCCGAGCCGCCGGAAGACCGTGCTGCTCGTCCAGTCGTCAGCAGACCATGGCTCCATTCCAGCGTCGCGCGCAACGTCTGGTGTCGGCGCAGCACGACGCGCGAACCGACCGTGAGCACGTTGAAGCGCTCGTCGAGACGCGCGCGCAGGCCTTCGATGCCGAGCAGCGGCAAGCGCGCGGCGGCGAGTTCGATGGCGAGCGGAATGCCGTCCAGCCGCCGGCAGATCTCGATGACCGCCGGTGCATTCGCCGGCGTCAACGCGAAATTCGGATCGACTCCTTGCGCGCGTGCGACAAAGAGTTCGACGGCACCAGCTTGCGTCGCATTCGCAGCGCGATCGTCGGCCGGTACCGCGAGGCCCCCTACGCGATAGATGTGTTCTTCCGTCGCCTTCAGCGTTTCCTGGCTGGTCACGAGAAAGCGCACCTTGGGCGCGGCGCTCCGCACGGATTCGATGAACTCGGCGACGGCATCGACGAGATGTTCGCAATTGTCGAGCACGAGCAGGAGTTGTTGCGACGCGAGCAGCGAAGCGATCGCCTCGCCCGGCAAGCGGTCGCCCGGAAGCTGCACGCCCAACGCCCGGGCGACGGCCGACGGCACGAGCGCGCCATCGCTCAATGCGGCCAGTTCGACCCACCAGACCCCGTCGGGAAAGTCGGCGGCCGATTCGACAGCGACCTCCGCTGCCGCGGCCTGCGCGACGCGCGTCTTGCCGATACCGCCCGCGCCGACGATCGTCACGACGACATGCTGGCGCAGGAGCGTCTTGATCGTCGCCAGATCCTGCGCACGGCCATACAGCGAAAGCAGTTGCGCAGGCAGATTCGTGGGCACGCGAGTTCGGATCGACGCCGCAGCCGACGTAGCGGGCGCGCCGACGCCGGACCAATTGTCCGATGGCATCGCGTCGCCACGTTCGACCGGAAGCAGGAAGCGATAGCCGCGCCCCGGAATGGTGGCGACCACGCTTTCGCCTAGCAATTTGCGCAGCGTCGAGACTTGTACCTGCAGGTTGTTCTCCTCGACGACCAAACCGGACCAGACGCGCGTCAGGAGTTCATTCTTCGAAACCAGTTCCCCCGCCCGCTCGACGAGAACGACCAACACATCGAACGCGCGCGCGCCGATGGCAACGGGCAATCCGTTGTCCAGCAGTCGCCGTTCGGCGGGCTGCAATTCGAACCGACCGAAACGGTGCGAGGGGCGCTGCGCACTGGCAGCGGCAACTTGGCTCAAATTCGGCTCCGGGTACTGTGGCTGAAGTCTATCCTGCACACACTGTCTGCGGGAGTGGTTCCCGGACGTTTCAGGCACGTTCGAGTCGCGGCCAAGAACACCGAGCCGGGTGCCGACGACCGAACATGCGCTAGACTACGGCCCTCGATCGCTCAGTCCACAGATCGACGCATCCCCAGCCGTCATCGATCGTCGCATCCATGCAGTCAATCATCTCCGTCGCCAAGCTCTCCAAAACCTACGCCTCCGGTTTCCAGGCGCTAAAGGATATCGATCTCGAAATTCGCCAAGGCGAGATCTTCGCACTGCTCGGCCCCAACGGCGCGGGCAAGACGACG
The DNA here is from genome assembly GCA_963726935.1 of uncultured beta proteobacterium. GTDB lineage: Bacteria > Pseudomonadota > Gammaproteobacteria > Burkholderiales > Casimicrobiaceae > PALSA-1003. Next base: position 50,043 of record CAVSEH010000014.1, on the reverse strand, counting down.
CTGATCAGCACCATCTGCGGCATCGTCAATCCTACGGCAGGCCGGGTATCGGTCGATGGCCACGACATCATTACCGACTACCGCGCCGCACGGTCGATCATCGGATTGGTCCCGCAGGAACTTACGACCGACGCCTTCGAGTCGGTGTGGAATACCGTCTCCTTCAGCCGTGGCCTGTTCGGGAAATCCCCGAATCCTGGGCATATCGAAAAATTGCTCAAGGATCTGTCCCTGTGGAACAAGAAAGACAACAAGATCATGACGCTTTCGGGTGGCATGAAGCGGCGGCTGCTCATCGCCAAGGCGCTTTCGCATGAACCGCAGATACTCTTCCTCGACGAGCCGTCTGCCGGTGTCGACGTCGAACTCCGGCGAGAGATGTGGGCGCTGGTACGCGCACTACGCGCGCAAGGTGTGACGATCATCCTGACCACCCACTACATCGACGAGGCCGAAGAAATGGCCGACCGTGTCGGCGTGATCAGCAAGGGCGAGATCATCCTGGTGGAAAACAAGGCCGAGCTGATGCGCAAGCTCGGCAAGAAGCAATTGACGCTGCACTTGCAAGACACCCTGGCGCAGGTTCCCCCCGCCCTCGTCGACTACCATCTGGAATTGGCCGCGGGCGGCAGCGATTTGATCTACACCTACGACACCCAGGGCAAGCAGCCAAGCATCGCGGCGCTGCTCGAGGACCTCGACCGGACGGGGATCCGCTTCAAGGATCTCCAGACGACGCAAAGCTCGCTGGAGGACATCTTCGTGAGCCTGGTGCGGGAGGACCGATGAACGTTCACGCGATGCGGGCGATCTATGGCTTCGAAATGGCGCGCACCCGGCGCACGCTGATGCAGAGCATCATCTCCCCGGTGCTGTCCACCTCGCTGTATTTCGTCGTGTTCGGTGCGGCGATCGGTTCGCGCATCCAGCACGTCGAGGGCATCAGCTACGGCGCGTTCATCGTCCCGGGGCTGATCATGCTGTCGCTGCTGACGCAGAGCATCGCCAACGCGTCGTTCGGCATCTACTTCCCCAAGTTCACGGGGACGATCTACGAACTCCTGTCCGCGCCCGTTTCGTACCTCGAGATCGTCGTGAGCTACGTCGGCGCGGCGGCGACCAAGTCGCTCATCCTCGGCCTGATCATTCTGGCGACCGCCACCCTGTTCGTACCCCTGAAGATTGTCCATCCGCTGTGGATGGTCATCTTCCTGGTGCTCACGGCGGTGACCTTCAGCCTCGTCGGCTTCATCATCGGCATCTGGGCCGACGGCTTCGAGAAGTTGCAGCTGGTGCCGCTGCTGATCATCACCCCGTTGACGTTTCTCGGCGGCAGCTTCTATTCGATCGACATGCTGCCGCCCGTCTGGCAGAAGATCAGCCTGTTCAATCCCGTGGTCTACCTCATCAGCGGCTTTCGCTGGAGCTTCTTCGGCATCGCCGATGTAAGCGTGGCGGTCAGCCTCGGCATGGCGCTCGGATTCCTGGCGCTGTCGCTCGTCATCGTCGCCTGGATTTTCAGGACCGGCTACCGGCTCAAGACGTAACGTCGCGACACCTTACCGCACCTTTGTCTCAGGCTAGAATTCGATGTGGGAATGCGCACCCGCCTGGTGAACGGCGCATACTCATCGTCACCGTAGTCGCCGCAGCCACATGACCCCGATGCCGGCACTGACCCAACAGATCCGGTTTTGTGCAAGTCCCGACGGCGCCAGGATCGCGTACGCCACTTCGGGCTCCGGTGCGCCGCTGGTCAAGGCGTCGAACTGGCTCAGCCATCTTGAATTCGACTGGCAGAGCCCCGTATGGATGCACCTGCTGCAGGAGCTCGCGCGCGGCCATACGCTCGTCCGCTACGATGAGCGCGGGTGCGGGTTGTCCGATTGGGACGCGGAGCTCTCGTTCGAGCACTGGGTCCGCGATCTCGAAGCGGTCGTCGACGCGTGTGGTCTTGATAGCTTTCCGTTGCTCGGAATTTCGCAGGGTGCGTCGATCGCGATCGCCTACGCGGTGCGTCATCCCGAGCGCGTCACCCATCTGATTCTGCACGGCGGCTACGCGCGCGGCAGGCTCCACTGGTCGCGATCGGCAAGCCCTAAGGAAGAGGCGGAAGTGATGATCCGGCTCGCCGAAGTCGGGTGGGGCCAGCACAATCCCGCGTTCCGGCAATTCTTCACGACCCAGTTCATCCCCGGCGGCTCACCCGAGCAGCATCAGTGGTTCAATGATCTCGAACGCATTTCCACATCGCCGCAGAATGCCGCGCGGTTCATGCGCATATTCAACGAGATCGACGTCGTGGCGCTGCTGTCCAAGGTCGCGTGCCCGACCCTCGTGTTTCACGGCGTCGAGGATGCGCGGGTACCGTTCGAGGAAGGACGGTTCGTTGCGACGCATATTCCGGGTGCGCGATTTGTCCAACTCGAGACGCAGAATCACCTGCCGCTGGCGAACGAGCCGGCATGGCAACGATGGGTGGATGAGTTCCGCGCCTTTGTGCCCGCAACGCCGTCGGGGACGGCACAGTTCGACGCGCTGACGCGACGCGAACGCGAGCTCGTCGAACTGATCGCCCAAGGACGGAACAATCTCCAGATCGCGACCCAGCTCGGACTCAGCGCCAAGACCGTACGCAATCACGTCACGAATATCTTCGCGAAGCTCGACGTCGAGAATCGCGCGCAGGCGATCGTCTTGGCCCGCAACGCGGGCATTGGTACGCGACGTCCGTAATATTCACACTCGGATTCGGGACTTCGGTCCCACGTCTTTGCCATGGCGTCGCCTACCCTCGGCGTCGGCCTGGGACACTGCTCCCATGACCCCGGGCCAGCGTTGGCACGAGAATTCAATGGTGCGAACGAACGACGATATGACAATGAGAAAAGGCAACCGAAGTACGGATCGCATTGCCGCCGTGGCGACTGCGGCGGTGGCGGCACTCATCCTGGGACTGTTCGCGTTGACAGCCAGGCCGGCAACCCACGCGACGCTCGCGGCGACCACCGTCGCCATGGCGTATCCCGTAGGCCCCCTGGTATCCAAGGCGATCGGCCGCATCGGCGCACTGCCCCGGTCGGCGGCGACCAACGCCAGCCGCTGAGCATGCACCCTCATACATCGTCACAGGCGATCCAGGTCGAGCGCGCGCCCGGCCCGCGATCCGACGAACGACCCGGTTGTTTCGTTGCCGGGACGGGTGCGCCGGTCGTCATGCTGCACTCGTCACTCGGCTCGAAAGCGCAATGGGTAGCGCTCGCCGAGCGGATGGCGTCGCGGTTTCAAGCGATTGCCCTCGACCTTTGGGGTTATGGCGACAACGCAATGCCGCGCTGCCACCACCTCGTTCTCACTCGACGATGAATTGCGGCTGGTCGCCGGCCACATCGACCGCGTGGTCGGGCCGCACGCTCGCGTTCACATCGTCGGGCACTCGTACGGCGGCCTGGTTGCGTTGCGACTCGCACAATGCTGGGGCGAACGCGTCGCGAGTCTGTCGCTTTACGAGCCGGTGGCCTTTCGCATGCTGGACGAAGACGATGCGGACTTCTCGATCATCAGGCAGTTGTCGGACAGGATCACTCACCTCGTGGCGACCGGGCTCAGGCACGAGGCGGCGAAGGTGTTCGTCGACTTCTGGAGCGGCGACGGCAGCTATGCATCCCTGTCGCTGCCGGCCCAGGCAAACATGGCGCGGCGAGTCGCCAAAGTGCCACTCGACTTCGCGGCGGCGTGGCGCTGGCCGATGCGCCCGTCCGACTGCCGCTCGATCGTCGCACCGACGCTAACCCTCGCTGGCACGCGCAGCCCGGGGTTCATGAAGCGCATCGTGGCGCTGTTGAATCGGTCGCTTCCCGATGGCCGTGCGTGGTGGTTCGACGCCGGTCACATGGCGCCTGTTACCCACGCGGATCGGGTGCATCACTTGATGGAAGCGTTCATCGAATCATGCTCGCTCGCGCCGTCGGGCGCGACGACAACGGTGGGCTTCCCCGGGCACGATTCGTTGACCGGAGCGCAACGCGCTCCTTCGCCTTGACCCTACGAAAAATCCGTCAGGAGCTCGCCCGCAAGCGGCGCCGACGCTACGAGCCCATCCGCGTCCGCAACCATGCGCCCGTTGACCCACACGCCGTGCACGCCGACTGCATCGGTCGTCAGACGTGGTGCGCCGCCGGGCAGGTCGAATACGCGGCGCTTCGGTCCGCGTGCCACGCGTTTCGGATCGAACAGCACGAGATCCGCCGCGTAGCCCTCCCGAAGCACGCCGCGGCCACGCATGCCGAACACCGCCGCCGGCTGACTGGTCAGCCGGCGCACGGCTTCGCTCATCGACATCGCGCCCAGCTCGCGGGCCCAGTAGCCGAGCAGGTGCAAACCGAACCCGGCATCGTTAAAGAACGTCAGGTGCGCGCCGGCGTCGCTCAAGCTGACGATGCTGTGCGCGTGGTTGAGCATGCGACCGACCGCGACTTCATCAGTATTGAGCAGTTGCGCAGTGAACACCGTATCGAGGTTTTCCTCGATCGCCAGATCGAGCATCACGTCGAGCGGATCGCGGTTCTCGTCGCGCGCGATGTCGGCAATGGATCGCTGTTCGTGGCGTGAGTGAGCGGCGGTCGCTGTTTCCACTACCTGGACCTTGTCCCACTCGCCGTTGAACAGCCGAAACGTGGTCGTCGTGGCGAGCTCCGCTCGCACGCCATCGCGAAAGCCCTTGCTGCCGAGGATGGCGCGGAGCGCATCGCCTTGCAGGCCGAGCGCGGGCTTCCAGCTCGCGAGTCCCTCGACGGGATACGGCGAGCGCATCGTGAAGTCCATCGTCAGCGGACAACACGACACCTGGCCGATGAGCGGATGACCCCGCGCGTTGGCGGCGGCGATCGCGTCGAGGTCGTTGAACACCGCTTGCGGATTGGTGCTGTTGTGCAGCAAAGCGGCAATCATGACCGGTCGGCCGCTGTCAGCGGCCAGCGACTCCAGGAACGGCACAGACGTGTGTCCGCCCTTGGTCAGCATGTAGACACCGCGCCCGGACTCGCCCATTGCCATGACCAGCGCACGCATTTCACGATCGTCCGCCAGGCGCGATGGCATCGGCAAACCGCCCTCACCGTTGTGTGCGGGAGACGTGCTGCTCGCGAATCCCACCGCACCAGCCTGCATCGCGTCGCGAACGATCGCCTGCATCTGGGTGATCTCCGACTCCGTCGCCGCCCGTCATCGATGCGTCGCCTCCCATCACATACGTCCGGACGCTGCTGTGGCCGACGTACGCGGCGATGTTGACCGCGCTACCCCTGCGTCGAAGTTGCGCCATGTACTCCGGAAACGTCTCGAAGTCCCAGGCGATGCCTTGCCTCAGAACGTCCAGCGACATGCCCTCGACCTGGGTAAGGTTGCGCATCGTGATGTCTCGGTCTTGCAGCTTGCACGGCGCGATGGTGAAGCCGCAATTGCCGATCACCGCCGTGGTCACGCCGAGCGCCGGCGACGGCCGGACGTACGGGTCCCAGGTAATCTGGGCATCGAAGTGGGTGTGGCTGTCGATGATGCCCGGCATCAGCGCGAGGCCGTCGGCCGCGATCACGGTGCGCGCGGGTGCCGCGAGGGCCATGCCCATAGCGGCGATGCGCCCATCCGTGACGGCGACATCGCCGATCGCGGGTGATCCACCCGTGCCGTCGAATATCAGTGCGTTCCGAAACAGGCAGTCATGCACGATGCTGTTCCATCAGGCCGTGCCGCTTCCGCTCTGCGGCGCGGCCGCTGCACGATCATCCCTCATTGCGACTTCGCCGGTCCCGGGATGCCGAGTTGATCGACGAGGAATGTGTAGGTGTCGGCAGCTTCCTCGATTCGTAATGACAGCGCGGTGCCGTAGCCATGTCCCGCGCCGGCTTCCGTGCGCAACAGCACGGGCAGGCCCGACGCAGTGGCCGCCTGCAATCGTGCCGTCATCTTGCGCGATTCGTACGGCGCGACGCGCCCGTCGTTGTCCCCGGTTGTGAACAGGACGGCCGGGTACTTGACGCCGTCCCGCACGCGCTGCAACGGCGAATAGTCGTACATCGCCCTGAATTGGGCCGGGTCCTTCGTGCTGCCGTACTCCGTGACGTTGAATTCCCCGTTAGCCTGCGTTTCCCACCGCAACGAGTCGTAGATGCCGACTTCGCTCACCACGGCACGCATCGACTCCGGGTGCTGCGTCAACGCCGCGCCCATCGTCAGTCCGCCGTTGCTTCCGCCCATGATGGCGAGGCGCGCGGCTGTGGTGACCTTGCGCTCGACGAGGTACTGCATGGCGGCGGCGAAGTCATCGAAGACGTTCTGTTTGCGGGTGAGCATGCCGGCCGCGTGCCATGCCTCCCCGTACTCTCCGCCACCCCGAATGCCGGCCAGCGCGTATACGCCGCCGTAGTCGAGCCAGAGGCGGTTCATCGGGTCGAAGCGAGGTGTCATGCTGATCCCGTAGCCCCCGTACGCATAGAGCAATGTCGGATGGCTGCCGTCGAACTCGATGCCCTTTGCATGGAGGAGCATTACCGGCACGCGAGTGCCGTCTTTCGACACGGCGAAGGCGCGCTCGACGGTCGCATCGTCGAAGTTGAAGGGCGGCCGGCCGTTGAGTGCGGTTGCCACGAGGCGGTCGGCCGCGGCGTCGTAGCGATAGCGCGTCGACGGCGTGATGAAGCTCGTCGTCTGAACGATGGCATCGTCGCCGTCGAGCACCGCGTCGACGGAGGTGTCCGACAGCGGCTCGGCGGGAAGTTCGCCGAGGAGCTTGCCATCGAGCGCGAACATCTTGAGCAGCGACGGACCGCCATCCCGGTATTGCACGAATAGTCGTGCGCGTCCTACCGTGAACCCATCGGCGGAGAGATTCGCTTCGGGGACGACAATCCGTGCCCGCGCAAGCCGCGCATCGGAGAGGGGGATCGCCAGGACGCGCCCCATCGGCGCATCCTTGACCGAGCGCGCGTAGAGATGACCGTCCTGTCCGACGCTCATCTGCTTGATGCCATCGGTGAACCCGGCGACCTGGCGCCACGACCCGCTTGTGCGCCGCAGGTAGTACGCGATGTCGCCGCCGTCGCCGTTCCTCACCTGTGCCACGAGTTCGCGACCGTCGCGGCTACCCAGCAATTCGATCTCGGCAATACGCGGAAACTCGCGACCGATCACATACCGATCGGCGCTGACCGGCGTGCCGAGCCGATGAAACCACACCGTCTGATAGAACGGCAGATCGGCCTCGGGTCTTTCTCCTGGACTTGGATAGCGTGTGTAGTAAAAGCCCCGGCTGTCGGCCGCCCATTCGATGCTTCCGCCTGCGGTCGGATAGGCGACGCGCGGCACGGTATCGCCCAGACGTTTGCCGGTGTCCACCTCGAAGACGTAGGCGGTTCCGTCTTCGCTACCGTTCAACGACAGCGACACCGCCACATGCTTCCCATCGTATGACGCCTTGTAGAAATCGATGGCCGTACGACCGCTCGGATCGAGTACCGTCGGGTCCACGACGACGCGCTCCCTGCTCACGTCGAGCGTTCGTGGCAGCGCGACCAGCGTTGCCTGATTTTTCGGCGGCGCGTCCTTCAGCGCGAACACGATGCCGCCCCGATACTGGATGCCGTGTCGGGACACCGTCTGCGCGCGCATCAGTTCGCCCACCCGTCGCGCGATCTCCGGCCGCTGTGCGACGGCGTCCAGAACGTTGCGCGTCAGCGCATTTTGTTCCCGTACCCAGGCCTTGACCTCGGGCGAAGCGTCATCCTCCAGCCAACGGTAGTCATCGATGACGGTGACGCCGTGCAGAGTCTCGCTGACGGGCCGTTTCGCGGCAGGCGGGTAGCTGAGCTTCTCGTCGGCGGCCGCTGTCGACACGACGCCGGCAAGCGCCGTGAACAGGGCGAAGTGTCCGATTCGGTGCAGTCGCATCATGGTTCTCGAGAGATCGGCGCACACGTCAGTCGCGCGCACCTCGGCAGCCTATCACGGGGCGGGGCGACCCCGCCCAGGAGAGATGTTAGGCTATCGAAACAGCGATTTCTCTGCAACGGGCCAAAGCCAAACGCAAGTAGAGCCGATTACCCCTCGGCAGGATCGTCCTTACTCATGTCTCCCGCCCTGTTCTCACCTTTCAAGCTCCGGAAACTTACCCTCGCCAACCGCATCGTCGTATCGCCCATGTGCCAGTACTCGGCCGTCGACGGCTGCGCGACCGACTGGCACACCGTGCACTGGGGCCAGCTATTGCAGTCGGGCGCTGGCATGTTCACGATCGAGGCCACCGCGGTGTCGGCCGTTGGTCGCATCACGTTTGGCTGTCTCGGGCTCTACGACGACGCATGCGAGCAGGCATTGGGCGAACGTCTGGCCATCGCGCGGGCGAACGCACCGGCGATCCCCGTAGCCATCCAGTTGGCGCATGCGGGCCGCAAGGGTTCGTCGAAGTTGCCGTGGGAGGGCGGACAACTGATCCCGGTGGCCGAGGGCGGATGGCTGCCCGTCGCGCCGTCGGCGATTTCGCTGCACCCGCATGAGCCGCTGCCCGCGGTGCTCGACGCGATCGACCTCGCGCAGATCAAGCACGATTTCGTCGAGGCGGCGCGGCGTGCGGAGCGTCTCGGCCTCGATGCAATCGAACTGCACTGTGCGCACGGCTACCTGCTCAACGAATTCCTGTCGCCGTTGTCGAACCAGCGGAACGATGCGTATGGCGGCTCGTTCGACAATCGAATCCGCTTTCCCATGGAAGTGATCGCCGCGGTACGCGACGCGTGGCCGCAGGACAAGCCGCTCGGTGTGCGCATCTCGTCCACAGACTGGGTCGACGGCGGCTGGACGATCGACGATTCCATCGCCCTCGCACAGCGCCTCAAAGTCGCGGGTTGCAATTGGATCGATGCGTCGAGCGGCGGTATCTCGCCCGCGCAGAAAATCACGCTGGGCCCGGGTTATCAGGTGCCGCTTGCGCGGGCGATTCGTCGCGCGACGTCGATGCCGGTCATGGCGGTGGGACTGATCACCGATGCGAAGCAGGCAGAAGCGATCGTCGCCTCGGGTGACGCCGATCTGGTGGCGATGGCACGTGCGCTGCTGTGGAATCCCCGCTGGCCGTGGCACGCGGCGGCCACGCTCGGCGCCCAGATCCAGGCCCCGCAGCAGTATTGGCGTGCCGCGCCACGCGACGCGGGCAACGTCATCGCTGGCGCCAAGGTGGGAATGCGATAGCCCGGGTGCGACCGCCGATCAATCCCGACGGGCGGGCGGCGTGGTCTTTGGTACCTCGGTAGCCAATCGCCGCTCGAGTCTCGTCAGCGTATCCGCAAACCGCTCTTCGCCCGCGAGATTTCTTGCCTGCGCCGGATCCGCCTTGAGGTCGTACAGCTCCGCCGCGCCGACGTCCTTGAGGATCAACTGCCATTGATCGGTCTGAAGCGATCGCAGCCCGCCGGAGGACGTCGGCCATATCGACGGAATGCCGCGGCGGCGCGTCACCTCCGATACTGCCACTTCCTCGACCTCCTGCGGCGCGACGCGACGGAGCGATCGTCCGGGGAACGGGGCGTCCTTGAGCCCCACCAGTTCAGCGATGAGCCGCGGGATCTGCTCGAGAGCGACCGGCTGCGGGTCGCGCTTGCCCGCGGATATCCCGGGCGGGAAGCGGACGACGAGCGGAATCCTGATCTGCTCCTGGTACAGGCTATGGCCGTGATACTTGAGATTGTGCTCGCCGAAACTTTCGCCGTGATCCGAGGTGAAGATGACAATGGTGTTGTCGAGCACGCCGCGGCGGGCGAGTTCGTCGAGCAGATGCCCAACCTGCTCGTCGAGGTAGAGCAAGGACTCGTCGTACCGATCGATCCACCCGCGCAGAACCTCAGGGCCTGCGGTGACGTTCGATTCCAGGGCGCCGACATCGATCTTGCTGCCCCAGCGCTGTTCCAGCGGTCGGCCGGCAAAGTGCCCGTCGTATGAAGGCGGCGGAATGTACGGGCCGTGGACGTCCATATAGTTCGCGAAGACGAAGAATGGTCGATCACCGACGCTGTCGATCCAGCGCAATATGTGGTCGTTGATGTCTCCCGCACTTTTCCGACCCGGGATGTCGAGAAAGCCGACGTGCGGCAGCACCTCGTACGCCATCATGCGGCCAAGAACGGTGCGGGCCAGCGCGTCGCCGGGCTTGCCGTAGAAATCTTCATAGTGGACGAAGCCGCGATCGAGCCCCGTCTGTCGTCCACACCAGAACGTGTTGGCGACGAATCCACCGGATACGTAGCCGGCTTCGCCGAGGACTTCAGCGAGTGTCGGAAACTTGCGGTCGAGATAGGGATGGCCTTCGCGTCCGGCCTGATGCTCGTGCACCCGCCGTCCCGTAAGGAGCGAAGCATGGGATGGCAGCGTCCAGGACGATGACGAGTAGGCATCGAGAAACAATTGACCTTCCGCGGCGAAACGATCGATGCGTGGTGTCGTCGCACGCTGGTAGCCGTAGCCGGAGAGATGGTCCGCGCGCAAGGTGTCGGCCACCAGTATCAGAATGTTGGGGCGCGACTCGGTTGCCGGCAACCGCGCGAGCGCCCGTTGCTCCAGAAATGCAGTGATTCCCACTTCGCCGATCGCGATCACGACGACCAAACCGATTAGCGGCAACAGGCTCCTGTGCATGATCGCGAGTATCTGGTCGCGCCGACGCACGAAGATGCGCGTCAATTGGAAGCCGATACCCAGTGCGAGCAGCAGGCTCGCCCAGGGCGCGAAGATCTGGCCCTGCAGTCGCGCGCCGAGATAAGCGCCGCCGACCAGCGCGACGAATACGAAAATCCTCGTCCAATCCACGCGCTCCATGACGCGTGCCAATCCCGATATCAGCAGAGCCGACGCGAGGCCGACGACGCCATAGACGATGGGCGCGACCCAGAGAATGCGCGTCGAGTTCCCGTTGCGCCAGGAAAGAGCGCCCGGGATCAGCGCGAGCACGCTGAATTCGATCGCCTCCGCCAGCCCGTAGGCCAACCCAAGCCACAAGCCGACGACGAGCAGGTGGCGCGTACGATTGGTAGGCGGTGCGCTCATGACGCCGGCGTCAGACCGATGCGCCTGCGACGTGCGCGCTGTCGGCGGGAGTGGGTAATGGGGTAGGCGCAAGGTCACGATAAAATTGCCCTGCAGGGTAGGCGCTACCGATCAGCGCGCTGCGGCAATAGTCCAGGACGTGCCGGCGGACCTCCGGTGTCACGTCGTCGTACCGCGATTCCTTCCCGCTTGCCAGGAACCGCCCGCCCGTCACCGAGAACATCGTGGGCGGCGCCATGTCGAACCATTCCTCGTGGTCGTGCATGTACTGGAAACTGCATCGTGCATCGATGTGGCGTTGCTCGTCGGGCGTCAAGACATAGCCCAGGAATCTCGCAACCCGATCGCGGGCCGCGGCGAAATCGCGCTTCATCTCTTCATAATGGACGAACAGTACATTTTCGCGACCTTCGGCCCATCGCCACCATCCGTCGACGTGGCGTGGCCAAGGCAACCAGTACATCCGGTCGCTGCAATACCATTCGACAAGTGTCGCCATCGGCGGCAGGAACGGTCCAAGCATCGAGCGATTGAAATCGACGATGCTGGCGAAGCAGCTCACCGGATGCCTGGCCACGTAGATGTACTTCGCCTCGTCGCTGAATGGACAAAGGACCGTCGGCAAGTGTGTCTTGATGATGCGTATCGGCTTCTCGCCGACAACGGGCGCGCCTTCGACCGTCACACTGTTGACACCGTCGATCCACGGGCTGACCGCGTAGAGATGACCGTGACCCGTGTCGCTCAGGTCGCCGCGGCCACGCGCGGCGATTTCATAGACGAGTTGCTGCATCCATGTGGTCCCGCTGCGCATTTGGGTGACGACGAAGACGTCCTCCGGCCGCGGACGATAGTTGCTTGCCCGCTCGAACACTTGCGCACTGCTGACCCTGGGCGGGCCGCTCACGCCGTTGTACTGGAACGCCGGCATGGTCGATCGCTTGCGAGTCAGCAAAGCCAGCAACCGCATCAGCGGCCGGATGGGAAGCGAGTACCAGTAGATTTGCCGCTTCAGCGAGCGTCGTTCGAGCAACGGCCGGCCGAAGTAGGCCATCCCGCGGGTGCGCTCGTGCTCCCAGCGCAAGTACAGGAACAGATACACCACGGCCGCGCCGAACAGGCACGCAACACCAACGGTCACACCGACCCAGCTCATTGATTACACAGTCGTGGCCGTCACGCTGGAAGCGTCTGGCGCTCGGCTATGCTTTCCGGCGCAGCAAGATCCGCCACAGGTTGCGAGCCCATCCCACGAGCCGCTGCCAGAACATCATGATCACCCCGGCGGCGGCCGCGAGCGCCGACGTGAGCGACAGAAACACGTCGGGACCGATGTAGGCGAGCAACCACGGCAGCGCGTGATGCGCACCCGGATGGGTAACCAGGGCTGAAGTGGTTCCGGGATCCATGCGCAATTTTCGCATGTTTCCACCGGGCGGAGCGCTGCGTCGTTCTTCCTGGCACCTACCGTTTCTCCGGTTGCGATCGCAGCGCGATTTTGCGCCGCAATCGCTCTTCGGGCGCGGGCCGGCGCGAAGGGCCTTTAAGACTGGCCCTCCGAGATCACGCTAGGTCGAAGCGATCGAGGTTCATCACCTTGTTCCACGCCGCCACGAAGTCACGCACGAACACCTGCTGCGAGTCGCTGCACGCATAGACCTCCGCGAGAGCTCGGAGCTGGGAGTTCGAACCGAAGATGAGATCAACGACGGTGCCCGTCCACTTGAGCTCGCCCGTCGTCCGGTCGCGCCCTTCCAACACGCCTTCAGAGGTGGCGGACTTCTGCCACTTCGTCTTCATGTCGAGGAGATTCACGAAGAAGTCATTGGTCAAGGTCTCGGGTCGCTTGGTGAAAACACCGTGCCTGGACTGGCCAACGTTCGCATTCAGGGCGCGCAGGCCGCCGATCAGGACCGTCATCTCAGGGGCGGTCAGCGTCAGCAATTGCGCCTTGTCCACCAGCAGCTCAGCCGCCGATCCCTCGAGTCCCTTCCGCAGGTAGTTGCGGAATCCGTCTGCGATCGGCTCCAGTACGGCGAACGACTCCACGTCGGTCTGCTCCTGCGAGGCATCCATGCGACCCGGCGAGAAGGGAACCTTCGACGTCGTGACCGGCCTTCTTCGCAGCTGCCTCGACAGCTGCGCAGCCGCCCAGAACGATCAGGTCAGCCAGCGAAACTTTCTTGCCCCCCGACTGTGCGCTGTTGAAGTCCTTCTGGATCGCTTCCAGCTTTTGCAGGACCTTCGCCAGTTCGGCCGGCTGGTTGACTTCCCAATCCTTCTGCGGCGCCAGACGAATGCGCGCGCCGTTCGCTCCTCCGCGCTTGTCGCTGCCGCGGAATGTCGCAGCAGACGCCCAGGCCGTGCGTGACCAGTTGGGAGATGGACAGGCCGGACGCGAGGATCTTGGCCTTCAGCGAGGCGATGTCCTTTTCATCGATCAACGCATGATCGACCGCCGGGATCGGGTCCTGCCAGATGAGCTCTTCGGCAGGAACCTCCGGGCCGAGATAGCGTGCGCGCGGGCCCATGTCGCGATGCGTCAGCTTGAACCACGCCCGGGCGAAGGCGTCCGCGAACTGATCCGGATGCTCGAAAAAGCGCCGTGAAATCTTTTCGTAGACCGGGTCGAACCGCAAGCTGAGGTCCGTGGTCAGCATGGAAGGCGCGTGACGCTTGGACGGGTCGTGGGCATCCGGCACGGTACCGGCGCCCGCGCCATTCTTCGGTCTCCATTGATGCGCACCGGCCGGGCTCTTCGTCAGTTCCCATTCGTAGCCGAACAGGTTCCAGAAGAAGTTGTTGCTCCACTGCGTCGGCGACGAGGTCCAGGTGACTTCCAGGCCGCTGCCGATCGAATCTGCGCCTTTGCCGGTGCCGAAGCTGTTCGTCCAGCCCAGTCCCTGCTCCTCGATGCCGACTGCTTCCGGCTCGCGCCCCACGTGCTTCACATCGCCGGCGCCGTGGGTTTTGCCGAAGGTGTGGCCGCCCGCAATGAGCGCCACCGTCTCTTCGTCGTTCATCGCCATGCGGGCGAACGTCTCGCGAATATCCCGCGCCGCCGCGAGCGGGTCCGGGTTGCCGTTCGGGCCTTCCGGATTGACGTAGATCAGGCCCATCTGCACGGCACCGAGCGGATTGGCGAGTTCACGGTCGCCGCTGTAGCGCTCGTCGGCCAGCCACTTGCCCTCGGGTCCCCAGTAGATGTCCTGTTCCGGTTCCCAGATGTCCTTGCGACCGCCACCGAAACCGAACGTCTTGAATCCCATCGATTCCAGGGCGACGTTGCCGGTGAGGATCATCAGGTCGGCCCAGGAGATTTTCCGGCCGTACTTCTGCTTGATCGGCCAGAGCAGGCGACGCGCCTTGTCGAGGTTGACGTTGTCCGGCCAGCTGTTGAGCGGCGCGAAGCGCTGGCTGCCATTGCCGGCGCCGCCGCGGCCGTCGCCGGTGCGGTACGTGCCGGCGCTGTGCCACGCCATGCGAATGAACAAAGGTCCGTAGTGGCCGAAGTCCGCCGGCCACCAGTCCTGCGAGTCGGTCATCAGCGCCAGGAGATCCTGCTTCACGGCCTTGCAGGTCGAGGCTCTTGAATTCTTCGGCGTAGTCGAACGCCTCGCCCATGGGGTCGGACAGCGAGGAGCGCTGGTGCAGGACGTTCAGCTGCAGTTGTTCGGGCCACCAGCCTGCGTTTGTCGTGGGCTTGCGAGCGCCACCCGGGAATGGGCACTTTGCTTCGGTCGTCATGGTTGTCTCCTCTGGCTGTCTACGATTGACCCGTTCATCCGAAGAGCTACTTTACGGCCGCGGCTACGATAATGCAAATTGATGTTTGCTATGTATTCAATAGTATTCGGTTATTTACAACTGCGTGACGGCCGGCGATCACCTTCACAATTCGCGCTGCGTCGCGGCTGACGCCGTGGATCATCGATGACGACATCGCGTAGAGAAATGTGAGGCCGACGAAATAAAGGCCCGGCGCTTGTTCAACCACGCCACCGTTGTGCTGCACCGTGCCGTCCTCGCCGAAGATCGGAAGGTCGATCCAGTCGAACCCCGGATGATAGCCACTGCACCAGATGACGTTGGTCACCCTCAACGACTGGCCATCCGCGAGTAGCGGCCGGCCGTCGCGGACGCCGACGACGCGAGATACCCGCTGGACTCCTGCGGCCGCAAGATCGACCGGCTTGACGCGAATCAGCGGGGCTCCCTTGGCCAGCACTTTCGGTCGCACCTTTCGGCCGAGCGGCGTGTGTATCGTCAACACACGATGGAAAATAAAACGCAGCACCAGCGGCGCGAACAGGTTGCGTCCAAGGAACGATTCCGGACGGAATGGAACATGACCGGTATCGCGACCCGCCATCCACGTCGGATGGCCGCCCCGAGCGGTTTCCATCGCGAGATCGGCACCCGAGTTCCCGGCGCCCGCGATCAGCACGCCACCCGGTCGGAGTTGGCTCAGGTTGCGGTAGGCGCTCGAATGCATCTGCACGATTTCCGCCGGCAACGCCGGCGCGAACGGTGGGACTTTCGGGCGTTGGTAACCGGCCATCGCCACCACCACCTGACTGGCTTCCAGTTCGAGCGCGCCGGTCTGGACGACGTAGCGCGAGCCCTGCTTGAACAACTTATCGACGCGCACGCCGCTGCGCACTGGAAGTTGAAACCGCGCGGCATAGGCGGCGAGATAGTCCGCCATCTCGTCCTTGGTTGGAAACGCGTTGCGCGGCCCCGGAAAGGGCATCCCGACCAGACCATCCAGCTTCGCCGGCGTGAACAGTCGTAGCGAATCCCAGCGTTTGCGCCAGGAGTCGCCGATGCGTTCGCTCGCGTCGAGGATGACAAAGCGCAGGCCTGCCTGCGCCAGGTGATAGCCGACGGCTAGACCCGCCTGGCCGCCGCCGATCACGATCACATCGAAGCTTTGTCGGCCTGAAGTCGCCTTCTGAGCGCTCGATGCCATCCAGCGTGTCGCCGCAATCGCTGCGGCGCCTTCCTCGATCAGGTGCTCGGCGCTGGCCGGGTCGATCAGTTCGGTGTCGGTACGCATCGTTCACTCCTCGATCTGTGGTTGGTGTGCACAGAGTACGGCCGAGGACGTGATGCGACTTCGGGCGAATGCCCCACGACAATGACGAGCGGCAATGGGTAATTTCACCCACCCGCGACGACTAGATCAGTTTGTGCTCGTAGGCGAATGCGGTCGCCGCTGCGCGCGACGAGACATCGATCTTCGTGAAGATGTTGCTCACGTGGCGGTCGATCGTTTTTTCACTCAGCGCCAGTTCACGAGCGATGACCTTGTTGGTCTTGCCGCGGGCGACCAGACGCAGCACCTGCAACTCGCGTCCGGTCAATCCGTGCGGGCGTGCGAGTTCCTCGCGGTCGGGAGCGATCGCGTCTTGGATCGTGTCGAGCGCCGCCAGGTCGGGGCGCGCGCCGAGTCGCGCGAACACCTCGCGCGCACCGTCGATTTCGAGCCGCGCCGCTTCGATGTCACCTAGCGCGACACACGCGCGTGCCAGCAACACCCGCAGGCGCGCTGCGAGGTATGGCGCACCGACCCCCTGCCAGATGGCGAAGGCGCGCCGCGCCGGATTCAGCGCCGCACCGGGATTTCCCGTCGCGAGGTGGACCGCGGCGTCGGCATGCGCGGCGATAGCAACGATGACCTCCAGGCCGCAGTCGAGCGCCAGCTGTGCGAGCTCCCGGCTCGCTGCGTCCGCTTCCTGCAGATCGCCGACGGCGAGCATGATCTCGACGTACGCAGGCAGGAAACGTGCGCGCGGCAGGCTACCGCTGCTTGCCGCAACGATTCGCCGAATGGCGGTCGCCGCGGCATCGGTTTTTCCCTGACTCAGGCGCATCAGCGCCAGGCCCGGCTGCGGCTCGACGCCGACGCGACTGGCATCGCGGTAGGCCGTTTCTGCTGACGCGAATTCGCCGCGCAAGCGATAGATTTCGCCCTGCTGGTAGTGCGCACGGCCGGCCGCGTCGCGCTCGACGTCGCGTACGCAAAGCGCAACCGCGCGCCGCGCCTCCGCGACCGACTCCGGCCAGGAGCCGCTCATCTGCATGACCTCGGACCGATGGACGTGGCAGTACGCGGTGAACATGCCGAGCTGCGGCTGCGTCTCGCACCAAGCGGTCAGGGCCTGCGTCCACTCGCGAGCGCGGTCGAGCGCGTAGACCCGTTGGCAGCTGGCGATGGCACTGCAATAGATGATTCCGGTTACCACCGGCGACAACTCTCCCGACGTGGCAGCCACCATGGCCTCGTCCAGGAGGGCGAATCCGCGTTCGAGTTGGCCGGCAGCAAGCAGAGCGCGGCCTTGCAGATTGCGAGCGAACGCGGCGAGATCCGCCTCGCCGAAGCGATCGCCGAACTCCGCGGCACGCGCCGCGACGTCATGCGCCTCGACGAATTCACCCGCGTTCAAATGCCGTTGACCAAGCGGCAGGAGCAGATAACCCTGCTCGGCGCATTCGCGCTCCTCAGCGTCGACCAGCCGCTGGGCGCGGCCCAGCCACCCGGTTGCGCGCCCGACTTCGCCACGCGCAAACAGACGAAACCCCAGCCAGAATGCCGCCCGCGCCGCGGCCAGACGTTCGCCCGTCTCGAGACGCAAGTTGTACACGCGCTCAAGCGCCGACAGCATCTCGGGGTCGCGCGCGGTCAACCCGGCCGACCAGGCGAGCCGGTCGAGGTCGTCGACACCCAGCGACGTTACCGCATCCGCTGCCGACAGGGCTTGGAATGCGTCATCCCATTGGTGCCGCTCGAAGCAGGCGCGGCCCCGCTCGAGAGACTCCGCGGTCCGGCTGGGGTCTCGCTTGGGGCGGCGTGCGCTGGCCTCACTCATGATCGCGGCCTTCGGTGACGGCGCCCGGCTTACATGCTCCGGCGATACTCCCCACCGACTTCGAACAGCGCCTTCGTGATTTGCCCCAGCGAGCAGACGCGCACGGTATGCACCAGCTCCGCGAAGACGTTACCGTTCTCGATGACGGTACGCTTGAGCTTGGCCAGCGCGGCCGGCGCCGCCTGGGCGTTGCGCGCATGAAACTCGGCCAGCCGCTTCAGCTGCGACTGTTTCTCTTCCTCGGTCGAACGCGCGAGTTCCAGCTTCTTCGGAGTCTGATCCCCGTGCGGATTGCGGAAGGTGTTCACACCGATGATCGGGTAGCTGCCGTCGTGCTTCTTGTGCTCGTAGTAGAGCGATTCTTCCTGGATCTTGCCGCGTTGATAGCCGGTTTCCATCGCGCCGAGCACGCCGCCTCGCTCCGAGATCGCCTCGAACTCCTTGAGCACGGCTTCTTCGACGAGGTCGGTGAGCTCTTCGATGATGAAGCTACCCTGGTTCGGATTCTCGTTCTTGCCCAAGCCCCATTCGCGGTTGATGACGAGCTGGATCGCCATCGCCCGGCGCACGCTTTCTTCGGTGGGCGTGGTGATCGCCTCGTCGTAGGCGTTGGTGTGCAGGCTGTTGGTGTTGTCGTAGGTCGAGATCAGCGCCTGTAGCGTGGTGCGGATGTCGTTGAACGAGATTTCCTGCGCGTGAAGGCTGCGCCCGCTGGTCTGCGAGTGGAACTTGAGCTTCTGGCTGCGCTCGTTGGCGCCGTAGCGTTCGCGCATCGCCACCGCCCAGATGCGGCGCGCAACGCGGCCGATCACCGCGTACTCAGGGTCCATCCCGTAGCTGAAAAAGAAACTCAGGTTAGGGGCGAAGTCGTCGATGTGCATGCCGCGCGCGAGATAGGCTTCGACGAAGGTGAACCCGTTGGACAGCGTGAAGGCGAGCTGGCTGATCGGATTCGCTCCGGCCTCCGCGATGTGATACCCGGAGATCGACACCGAATAGAAATTCTTCACGTCGTGCTGGACGAAGTATTCCTGGATGTCGCCCATCACCTTGAGGCTGAATTCCGTGGAAAAGATGCAGGTGTTCTGGCCCTGGTCCTCTTTCAGGATGTCCGCCTGCACCGTCCCGCGCACGGTCGACAGCGCCCAGGCACTGATCTTCTGCGCTTCGTCGTCGGTCGGCTCTCGCCCGTTCTCCTCACGGAACTTGTCCAGCTGCTGGTCGATGGCGGTGTTCATGTAGAACGCCAGGATCGTCGGCGCCGGACCGTTGATGGTCATCGACACGGAGGTCTTCGGATCGCACAGGTCGAAGCCGGAGTAGAGCACTTTCATGTCGTCGAGCGTCGCGATCGACACACCGGAGTTGCCGACCTTGCCATAAATGTCGGGACGAACCGCCGGATCATTGCCGTACAGCGTGACGGAGTCGAATGCGGTCGACAGCCGCTTGGCCGGCATGTTGTCCGCGAGCAGATGGAAGCGCTTGTTGGTGCGGAACGCGTCGCCCTCGCCGGCGAACATGCGCGTGGGATCCTCGTTCTCGCGCTTGAACGCGAACACGCCGGCGGTGAACGGAAAGCTGCCGGGCACGTTCTCCGTCAACTGCCAGCGCAGGATTTCGCCGTCGTCCTCGTACTTCGGCAACGCGACCTTGGGTACGTGCGTACCGGAGAGCGACACGGTGGTCAGTGCGGAACGGATTTCCTTGCCGCGGATTTTGACGACATATTCGTCGCCCGTGTACGCCGCCCTGGTCTGCGGCCACATGTCGAGAAGCTTGCGCGCGCGTGGCTCCAGGCGTTTTTCGCGCTCGTCGATGAGCGCGTCGAGCATGTGCTCGGTGCTCGTGGTGGTGGCCATGAGCTGTCGGGCCGCTTCGACGTCCGACACATGCGCGCTGGCCGCCAGCCGTTCCTTGTAGGGCAGGTTCTCGTCCACCATCGCGCGCGCTGCCTTCAGCTGCTGCCGTTCGCGCGCGACCTTCGCCTGCGTCCGCGCCCAACCGTGATAGCCGCGCACGGTCTCCGCGATGTCGGCGAGATAGCGTGACCGTGCCGGCGGGACGATGACGTTCTGCGCCGTCGTCGCGCGCGTCGTGATCCGCGGCAACTTGCCGGGCCCGAGCTTCAGTCCTTCCTGCGTGAGGCGTTCGCCGAGCGCCTGGTAAAGCGCGGTGACGCCGTCGTCGTTGAACCGTGCGGCGATGGTCCCGAACACCGGCATCGTGTCCGGTGCCTGCGCGAACAACTCCCGATTGCGCTGGTACTGCTTGCGCACGTCGCGCAGGGCGTCGGCGGCGCCCTTGCGGTCGAATTTGTTGATCGCCACGAAGTCGGCGAAGTCGAGCATGTCGATCTTTTCGAGCTGGCTCGCCGCGCCGAACTCGGGTGTCATCACGTACAGGGAGGTGTCCACCAGCGGCACGATGGCCGCGTCACCCTGGCCGATGCCCGATGTCTCGACGACGATCAGGTCGAAGCCGGCCACCTTGCATGCCGCAATCGCGTCGGGCAGCGACTTGGAGATTTCGCTGCCTGGTGACGCAAATGAGTCGCGTGTGGCCATCGAGCGCATATAGATGTTGGGGTGGTGGATAGCGTTCATGCGGATGCGGTCACCCAACAGGGCGCCACCCGACTTGCGGCGCGAGGGATCGATGGAAATGACCGCGATCCGCAGCTTGTCGTCCTGGTCCAGCCTGAAGCGGCGTATGAGTTCGTCGGTGAGTGATGACTTACCCGCACCGCCGGTGCCGGTGATGCCGAGGACCGGCGCTTTGGACGCCTCCGCCGCGCGCAGCAGTTCGTCCCGAAGCTTGGGCGGAACCGCCTCGGCCTCGAGGCCGGTGATGAAGCGCGCGAGCACGCGCCGGTCGCCGCCCTTGAGTGCGTTGAGGTCCTTCGGCAAGTCCTGCGCAAGATCCGCGTCGCACGCCGTGACGATCTCGTTGATCATGCCCTGCAGACCAAGGCGCGCACCATCCTCCGGCGAGAATATGCGCGTCACGCCGTAACGGTGCAGCTCGTCGATCTCGTCGGCGACGATGACGCCGCCGCCGCCGCCGAAGACCTTGATGTTCGCCCCGCCGCGCTCGCGCAGGAGGTCGAGCATGTACTTGAAGAACTCGACGTGGCCGCCCTGGTACGACGAGATCGCGATGCCGTGCGCGTCCTCCTGGAGCGCGCAGGTCACGATCTCCTCGACCGAGCGGTTGTGGCCGAGATGGATCACTTCGCAGCCGGTCGCCTGCAGGATGCGCCGCATGATGTTGATCGACGCGTCGTGGCCGTCGAACAGGCTGGCGGCGGTGACGAAACGGATCTTGTGCTGCGGTTTGATGACCGGCGGCTTTTTCGCGAGCGCGATGTCGTTCACGAGCGACTCTCCTGAAGCAAGGTGCCTCTTGTCGACGCGGGCGGGAAGGCAAGCTTACTCGCTCGGGCCCGCAGCGAATACACTATATTACGTTTACGTAAACGTCAATACACTGCGGTCGACGGCGAACGCAACGGACCCCCGGAGGCACGGAACCAAGGGACAGCTTCCCGGGTCAGAGGTGGCGCCATACCGCTATACTCCAGCCCCCATTCGAGCCGCCCGATCCCGATGACTTCCATCTCCTCCGTGCGCCAGGCCTGGCGCTGCCTCGCGCTGTGCGCATTTCTCGCTTTGTTCGCCGGATCCTCGCTCGCGCTGCCGGCTGGCGTGACGCAAGGTGCGACCGTCGACGGCATCACTGAATACACCCTCGCCAACGGTCTGCGCGTGTTGTTGTTTCCTGATCCGTCGCGTCCGAAGACGACGGTCAACATCACCTACCTCGTCGGCTCGCGCATGGAGAACTACGGCGAGACCGGGATGGCGCATCTGCTCGAGCACATGGTGTTCAAGGGCACGCCGACCAGCGGCAACATCATGGCTGCGCTCGCGCAACGGGGCATGAACTTCAACGGCACCACCAGTTACGACCGCACCAACTATTTCGAGACCTTCACGTCCTCCGACGCCAACCTGGACTGGGCGCTGGCGATGGAAGCCGACCGCATGGTCAACTCCAAGGTCGCGCGCGCCGATCTCGATACCGAGATGACCGTCGTGCGCAACGAAATGGAGATGGGCGAGACCGACCCGCTGCGCGTGCTTCTCAAGCGTACGCTGGCGGCGGGTTTCGACTGGCACAACTATGGCAAGAACACGATCGGCGCGCGAACCGACGTCGAGCGTGTGGACATCGGACGCCTGCAGGCGTTCTATCGCAACTACTACCAGCCGGACAACGCCGTCATGGTCATCGCGGGCGCCTTCGATCCGGACAAGGCACTCGCGCTGGTGACCAAGTACTTCGGCGTCATCCCGAGGCCGACGCGCGTCCTGCCCAAGCTCTACACCGACGAGCCGGTACAGGACGGCGACCGGCAGGTCATCGTCCGCCGCGTCGCCAGCACGCAATGGATCTCCGCGCTGTATCACACCGTGCCTGGCGCGCACCCCGACGCCGTGGCGCTCGAAGCCGCGACCGGCATCATGACGCTCACGCCCGGTGGACGGCTATACGCGTCGCTGGTCGAAAGCAAGAAGGCCTCGGCCGTCGACGACTATTTTTTCACCGGCTACGACCCGGGCTTCGTCATGTTCCTCGCGCAGGTGCCGGAAAAGGATCCGATCGATCCGGCACGCGTCGCGATGCTGCAGACTATCGAAGGCGTCCGGCAGCAGCCGATCACCGCGGTCGAACTCGATCGCATCCGCGCCAAGGTGCTCAAGGACATCGACGAGACACTCAACGATCCGCAGCGTCTGGGTATCGCGCTGTCATCGGCGATCGCCGACGGCGACTGGCGCCTGTTCTTCCTGCGGCGCGATCAGTGGCGCAAGGTGACGACGGGCGATGTCGATCGCGTTGCCGTGGCCTATTTCAAGCCTGCCAACCGCACCGTGGGCGAATTCATTCCGGATGCTGCGCCGGATCGTTCGCCCGTGCCGCCTACCGTCGATATCTCGGCGCTCGTGAAAGACTACAAGGGCGATCCTGCCATCGCCGCTGGCGAAGCCTTCGATGCGACGCCGGCCAATCTCGACGCGCGCGCCCAGCGCTTCACGCTCGCCAACGGCATGAAAGTCGTGCTGCTGCCGAAAAAGACCCGTGGCGAAACGGTGAACGTTTCGCTGCGGTTGCACTACGGCGATGTCACTTCCGTCGCGGGCAAGTCGGGACCGGCGACGCTTACCGGCGGCATGCTCATGCGCGGCACCACCAAGCACAGTCGCCAGGAGATCGAAGACACCCTCGACAAGCTCAAGGCGACGCTACAGGTCCAAGGTGGGCAGACCGGCGCATCCGCCAGCGGGCAGACGGTGCGTGCCAACTTGGCGCCGACCCTGGAGCTGCTCGCCGAAGTGCTGCAGTCGCCCGCATTTCCACCCGCGGAGCTGGAGACGCTCAAGCGCGCGGCGATCGCCGGCGTCGAGCAAAGTCGCGCCGATCCCCGATCGGTCGTCGTGCGTGCTCAGCAACGTTATGAGAATCCTTATCCAAAGGGCGACGATCGCTATGCGCCGACCGTGGACGAGGAAATCGCCGAGCTGCAGGCACCCGACGTCGACGCGCTCAAGCGTTTTTATCGTGAGTTCTACGGCGCTTCGGCAGCCGAGCTTGCCATCGTCGGCGATTTCGACGCGCCCGCCGTCAAAGCGCAGCTCGAGCGGCTGTTCGGCAGCTGGAACTCGCCCGCCCCGTTCACGCGCGTGCCACAGCCGCTGATCGTGAAAAAGCCGACGGCGCAAACCATCGAAATGGCGGACAAGGCGAACGCGTTCTTCTACGGGCAGACGGGGTTTGCACTCACCGACAAGGATCCCGATTACCCGGCACTGCTTGTCGCCAACCACATCTTCGGCGGGTCGGCCAACTCGCGCCTGAACGACCGCATTCGCCAGAAAGACGGCATCAGCTACGGCATCAACTCGGGGCTGCGCGTCAGCAGCTTCGAGCCGAACAGTGCGCTCGCGATCCTCGCGCTCTACGCCCCGGAAAATCTCGGGCGCCTTCGTACCGGCGTGCAGGAGGAACTCGAGCGGGCCCTGCGGGACGGCTTCACACCGGCCGAGGTCGCCGCTGCCAAGGACGGCGTGTTACAACAACGCCGACTCTCGCGCAGCCAGGACGCCGGACTGGCCGGCGGCTTGGCCGATCAAGCGTATCTCGGACGCACGTTTGCGTATTCCGGCGAGATCGACAAGGCGATCGAGGCGCTGACGCCGGAGCAGGTCAACGCGGCGTTCCGCAGGTACATCAAGCCGGATGCGTTCGCGGCCTTCTTCGCCGGAGACTTCGCGAAGAAGAAGTGACGCAGCTGTCCAAGAGCAAGAGCACGAAGCCTCGCACGCGATTGGAGACGGATGCGTCATCCCGGGCGAGCGTGAGCGAGACCCGGGATCCAAGTTGATCTCGGTCATCCCGGCGAAGGCCGGGATCCAAGTTCGGTGGCTGCGAAGGCGATATAGCAATTGGGCCCCGGCCTGCGCCGGGGCGACGATATTTCCGTCATCCCGGGCGAGCGCGAGCGAGACCCGGGATCCAAGTTGATCTTGGTCATCCCGGCGAAGGCCGGGATCCAAGTTCGGTGGCTGCGAGGACGAGATCGCAATTGGGCCCCGACCTGCGTCGGGGCGACGGACTAGGGCCTGTATCGCCGCTACCAAACGCCGACGAGTTCAGTGAGCTCCGCCGCAATCCCCGGCGCACACGCCAGCACCGGTGCCGGCGTGCGCAGGCCGCCAGGCCCGGGGAACGGCGCGATGTGACCGCCGGCTTCCTCGGTGAGCAGCAGGCCCGCCATCGCATCCCATGCGTTGAGCGATAATTCGACGAACCCGTCGTAGCGGCCTGCGGCGACGTGCGCAAGTTGCAGCGCGCCGGCGCCCATGTTGCGCATCGCCACGCCGCTATCCATCATCCTTTGACGTATCGCGATATAGCGCGGGTCCGGTCCGCGATCGTGATGTCCCAGGCAGACGAACGCACGCGACAGCGCGTCGCAAGCGCTGACATGCAGGCGCTCCTCACCACCGCGGCGCGCGCACCACGCGCCGTGTCCGCGGCGAGCATGAAAGACCTCGTCATGCTCGGGGTCGCAGACGACGCCGATCTCGCGTCGTCCGTGCTCCACGTAGGCGATCGATATGCAGTAGTAGCGCGCACCGCGCAGGAAGTTGTGGGTGCCGTCGATCGGATCGACGATCCACAGATTCGCATCGGTGCCGGCGAAGCCCGTCGCGGATTCCTCCCCGAGAAAAGCATCCCCGGGAAACTCGCGCTGGATCTCGGCGCGAATCAGCGCTTCAACCGCGCGATCGGCATGACTGACGAAATCCTGAGCACCTTTGGCCTCGACCGCCAGCGTGCTCCGACGAACGAAATAGTCGTGTGCTAGGCGCCCGGCCTTGGCAGCAACGGCTTGCGCGAGGGCATAGCGGGCGGTTATCGACATCGGTCCCTATGATATGGGTGGAACGGGAGGCGCACGGCGGCGCGTTTCGCACATCATATGCTATCGAATCAATACGGACGTCGCGTCACGGAAGCCGCTTGCGGTAAAGAGCGATCTCCGCGAAAATTCTCGATTCCCGGCAAGCGCGCCAGCAAGAGTCGCCCGGCGATGGCATCGACGCGCGTCAACGGCTTCGCAGCCCTGGCGAACGGCCATCCGTACCCCACCAGAGACCATGCGAAACTCCACCCGCTTTGCCGCCAACCGCGTGCTCGACGTCATCTGCCTCGGCCGGTTCGCGGTCGATTTCTACGCTCAGCAGATCGGCGCGCGCCTCGAGGACGTCACGAGTTTCGCCAAGTACCTCGGCGGATCGTCCGCCAACACGGCGTTCGGATGCGCCCGCCTCGGTCTGAAGGCCGCGCTGATCTCGCGCGTCGGCAACGACGGCAATGGCCGCTTCCTCGTCGAGACCATCGCTCGCGAGGGTTGCGACGTCACCCACGTCAGCACGGACCCGGAGCGATTGACCGGAGCGGTCGTGCTCGGTATCAAGGACAAGGACACCTTCCCGCTGATCTTCATGCGCGAGAACTGCGCCGACATGGCGATCACCGAAGCCGATGTCGACGAGCCTTTCATCGCCAGCAGCCGGGCACTGCTGATCACCGGCACGCATTTCTCCACCGAATACATCAACCGGATCAGCAATCTCGCGCTCGATCGCGCACGCAAGAACGACGTGCGCACCGTGCTCGACATCGACTACCGGCCGGTGCTGTGGGGACTCACCAATCGCGGTGACGGCGAGACGCGTTACATCCGCTCCGAAACCGTCACGGCGCATATCCAGCGCATTCTGCCCAAGATCGACCTCGTCATCGGCACGATCGAGGAATTCAACATCGCCGGCGGCAGCAGCGACATCATGGCGTCGCTGATCGCCGTGCGTGCGGTCAGCAAGGCCGTGCTCGTCGTCAAACGCGGGCCGATGGGCTGTGCGGTGATCGATGGCGCGATTCCCGCATCGCTCGACGAAGCGTTCAACGGCAAAGGCGTCAACGTCGCGGTGCTCAACGTACTCGGTGCTGGCGATGCGTTTTCGTCGGGGTTCCTGTCCGGCTGGGTGCGCGGCGAGGACTTCGATGCGTGTTGCCGGTACGCCAACGCCTGCGGCGCGCTGGTGGTATCGCGCCACGGCTGCGCGCCGGCGATGCCGACCCGCATCGAACTCGACTACTTCCTCGCCAACGCCGACAATATTCCCCGCCCGGACCAGGACGCGATGCTCACGCGCCTGCACCGCGTGACCGCGCCGCGACCACGACACGACGAAGTGTTCGCCTTCGCCTTCGACCATCGCAACCAGTTCTTCGCGCTCGCGCAGGAAGCGGGTGTCGATGAATCGCGGATCATGCAGCTCAAGCAACTGTTCGTCGACGCGGTCGCCGACACCGAGTCTGCGCTCGATCTGCGCGGCAGCGTCGGCTTGTTGTGCGACGATCGCTACGGGCAGGACGCGCTGAACGCGGCGACCGGGCGCGGGTGGTGGATCGGTCGTCCGGTGGAACTGCCCGGGTCGAATCCGCTCGAGTTCGATCGCGGGCGATCCATCGGAACACAATTGATCGCGTGGCCGCACGAACACATCGTCAAGTGCCTGGTGAAGTATCACCCCGACGACGATATCGACAACCGCCTGGAGCAGGAGGCGCAGGTCAAGGCGCTCTACGAGGCGACGCAGGCGAGCGGACACGAGTTGCTGCTCGAAATCATTCCACCCACGGAACTCCCGCGCGCGTCGGACACCGTGCTGCGTTCCTTGAAGCGTCTCTATAACCTGGGCATCTATCCGGAATGGTGGAAGATCGAGCCGATGTCCGCGACGCAGTGGCAGGCGATCGACGCGTTGATCGCCGAACGCGATCCGTATTGCCGCGGCGTGGTATTGCTTGGCCTGGCCGCGCCAATCGAGGAACTGGTCGCCGGTTTTCGCGAAGCGCGGGCCAGCAGGACCTGCCGCGGTTTTGCGGTGGGCCGCACGATCTTTCACGACGCATCGCGTGCATGGCTGGCCGGTGAGTGCGACGACGCAACGCTCAAGCGCCGCGTGCGCGAACGCCATGAAGCGCTGATCCGGCACTGGCGAGAGGCGCGCGCGGGTGACGACGACGCACCTCGACTCGAACCCCTCTCCCTCGGGGAGAGGGGCAGGGGTGAGGGCCGGTCCACGCGAGCATCAGGATGAGCGCGACGATCAAGCTCACGATGGCGCAGGCGCTCGTGCGCTATCTCGCCGCACAGCGCGTCGACACCGCGGAAGGCAACGTGCCCTTGTTCGGCGGCGTCTTCGCGATCTTCGGTCACGGCAATGTCGCCGGTGTGGGCGAGGCGCTCTACCAGCATCGCAGCGATCTGCCGACCTACCGCTCGCACAACGAGCAGGGGATGGCGCATGCGGCCATCGCCTATGCCAAGGCGCACATGCGCCGGCGGATGATGGCCTGCACCACATCGATCGGACCGGGCGCGACCAATCTCGTTACCGCGGCGGCGCTTGCGCACGTCAACCGGCTGCCGGTGCTGCTGCTGCCCGGCGATGTGTTCGTCTCGCGCGCGCCCGACCCGGTGCTGCAACAGGTCGAAGACTTCCAGGACGGCACCGTGTCGGCCAACGACTGCCTGCGACCGGTGTCGCGCTACTTCGATCGCATCGTCCGCCCCGAGCAATTGCTGACGGCGCTCCCGCGCGCGCTGCACGTGCTTACCGACCCTGCGCTATGCGGTCCGGTCACGCTGGCGCTGCCGCAGGATGTGCAGACGATGGCCTACGACTATCCCGCGGCGATGTTCGCGCCGAACACCGTCGTGTTCCGCGCGCCGCCACCGAGCGCCGAGGAACTTGCGCGCGCGGTGGAGATGCTCCGCTCGGCCCGTCGACCGCTGCTCATCGCCGGTGGCGGCGTGCTCTACGGTTTGGCCAGCGACGCATTGCGCCGGTTCGCCGACGAACACGGCGTTCCCGTTGCGGAAACGCAGGCCGGCAAAGGCGCGCTGCCATGGAATCATCCGCTGCAGGCGGGTGCGGTCGGCGTGACGGGCTCGCCGGCCGCGAACGCGCTCGCCAGCGAGGCCGACGTCGTGATCGCGGTCGGCACGCGTCTGCAGGACTTCATGACCGGATCGCATTCGTTGTTCACGCAAGCGAAGATCGTCAGCGTAAACGTCAACGCTTTCGACGCGTTGAAGTGGCACGGCACGGCGGTCTGTTCCGACGCGGGCGTGGGACTCGAAGCGCTGTCGGACGCGCTGGCAGGCTGGTGCTCGGACTCGACCTGGCAGGACAAGGCGCGATCGCTCGCGAGCGATTGGCGTGCGGCGATCGCTCGGATCACCGGCGTGCGCGACGCAAGGCTACCTTACGACGGCGACGTGATCGGCGCCGTGCAACGCTCCGCGCCCGATTCCACCACGCGCGACATCGTCGTGTGCGCCGCAGGGACCCTGCCCGCCGAACTGCACAAGCTCTGGCGCACCGAAATGCCGGGTGGTTATCACATGGAATACGGGTACTCGTGCATGGGCTACGAGATCGCCGGGGGGCTGGGCGCCAAAATGGCGCGCCCCCAGAGCGAAGTCGTCGTCATGGTCGGCGACGGCAGCTACCTGATGCTCAACGCCGAGATCGCAACATCCCTGCTCCTGGACCGGAAACTGATCATCGTCGTCCTCGACAATCGCGGCTACGGTTGCATCAATCGCCTGCAGCAGGCAGTCGGTGGCGCGCCGTTCAACAATCTGTTCGCCGACTGCGTGCAAGGCCCCGCCGGGGCACCGCGCATCGACTTCGCGGCCAACGCCGCGTCGATGGGCGCCATCGCCGAGAATGTGAAGACGATTCCGGAACTCGAAGCGGCGATGAAGCGTGCGCGCGCTGCCGATCGCACATCCGTGATCTGCATCGAGACCGATCCGGCGCGCACTACCGTGGAGGGCGGGTGGTGGTGGGAGGTCGCGGTGCCCGAAGTTTCAGAGCGCGCAGAGGTGCGCGCCGTCCGCGCGCAATATCTTGAAGACAAGCAGCGCCAGCAGCCATGAGCCAGCACTTCGCCGCCAGCCGTACCTGAGCCTGTCGACGGTCAACGATGAGACGACAACCGGTCCGTTCATGGTTCGACAAGCTCACCACGAACGGAAACGATGAATCAGCAAGGTAGGCGGAAATGAAGCCACCATTCGCCGTCAAGATCGGCATCAACCCGATTTCCTGGAGCAACGACGACCTGCCTTCCCTCGGCGGTGAAACACCGCTGGCAGTCGCGCTCAGCGAAGGCAGGCAGATCGGCTACCAGGGGTTCGAACTCGGCAACAAATTTCCCCGGGAGTCGGCAGCGCTGCGCAGCGTGCTGTCGAAGCACGGTCTGGAGCTGGTGTCCGGATGGTATTCGGGCCGGCTCGCGAAACGCTCGGTGGACGAGGAGATCGCCGCCGTCGGTCCGCATCTCAAGTTGCTCGCCGACAACGGGGCGAAGGTGATGGTCTACGGAGAAGTGGCGGACAGCATTCAAGGCGCGGCCGAGCCGCTGTACAAGCGCCCTCGCTTCTTCAAGGCGCAGCAATGGCAGCGCTACGGCGAGCGCCTGACGGCGTTCGCGCGCTACACGCTTTCGCACGGTGTGCGCGTGGCTTATCACCACCATATGGGCGCCTATGTCGAAACGCCAGCCGATGTCGACGAACTGATGGCCCGGGTCGGCGATGAGGTCGGCCTGCTGTTCGACAGCGGCCACATGACTTTCGCCGGCGGGGATGCAGTGGCGATGCTGGCCAAGTACGTCAAGCGCGTCTGTCACGTGCACTGCAAGGACGTTCGCCCGGATGTGGTCAAGCTTGCGCGCAACCGCAACTGGAGTTTTCTGGAGGCCGTGATCAACGGCGCATTCACCGTGCCCGGCGACGGCGCCATCGCCTTCCGGCCGTTGCTGCAACTTCTCTACGACAACGGCTACGAAGGCTGGCTGGTTGTCGAAGCGGAACAGGATCCGGTCGTCGCACCGAGCTATCGCTATGCCGAGAAGGGCTTCCGGCACTTGCATGAGTTGGTGACGGAGGTCGCAGCATGAATCTACTCGTCAAGGCGGCGCCTAGCGGAGCGAAGATCGTCGAGGTCACGCCACAGTCGGCGGGATGGCGTTACGTCGGATTCGCAGCCTATCGGTTGCGTGCCGACGAGGAACTCGTGCTGCCGGCCAGGCCCACCGACGAACTGTGCATCGTCGTTCTTTCCGGCACGGTGACCGTGCGAACGAACGACCAGACCTGGCGCGAGATCGGCAGCCGGTCCAGCGTGTTCGAGGATCGGGCACCGTATGCCGTGTACCTGCCGCGGGCGGAGGGCGCGAGCGTGCGGGCACACAACGCGGCGGAGATCGGCGTCGCCAGCGCCCCCGGCGGCGGCACGTTGCCGGCACGACTGATCGAGCCGGGCACGATGAAGCGATTTGCGCGCGGCGAAGGACTCAATCAGCGTTTCGTGTGCGACATCCTGCCGCAGACCGCACCGGCCGAGCATTTGCTCGTGGTGGAGGTGATCACGCCGAGCGGGCACTCGTCGAGTTATCCGCCCCACAAGCACGACACCGACAACCTGCCGCTCGAAAGCTCGCTGGAGGAAACCTACTATCACCGGCTCGATCCACCGCAGGGCTTCTCGTTCCAGCGTGTGTATACCGATGATCGCTCCATCGACGAAGCGCTCGCGGTCGAGAACCACGACGTGGTGATGGTGCCGCGTGGCTACCATCCGGTCGTCGTGCCCTATGGCTACAAATCGTACTACCTGAACGTGATGGCGGGACCGAAGCGGGAATGGTATTTCAAGAACGACCCCGCCCACGAATGGATGCTCAAAACCGTCTGAGCGCCCCGATGGCTTTGTCGTTTCCTCGCTCGCCCCTCGCTGTACCTCTGTGTACTATCTCGGGGCTCACTGCGGGCCCTCAGTTGGCAACGGCGGCCCTCACGGCGCTCCGACGGTTTGGCGTCGTCTAACATAGAGGGAATCCGCATGATCGAAGTCGCACTGTTCGGCGCCGGACGCATCGGCCAGATTCACGCGGGCAACATCGCCCGATTGCCGGGCGCCAAGCTCAAATACATCGTCGACGTCAATCGTGCCGCGGCTGTCGATCTGGCGGCGAAGCACCGCGCCGAGGTGCGCACCGTGGAAGCGGCCCTCGCGGACGAAGCGGTACGCGCGGTCATCATCTGTTCGAGCACCGACACGCACGCCGACCTCATCCAGCGCGCGGCGGCCGCAGGCAAGCAGATCTTCTGCGAAAAACCGGTGGACCTGGACATCCTGCGTGCGCGCACTTGTGCCCAGGTCGTCGCACGCGCCGGCGTCACCTGCCTCATCGGCTTCCAGCGTCGCTACGATCCTACCTTTGCCGCACTGAAGAAGCGCCTGGTCGACGGCGAGATCGGCGAGCCGGAAATGCTCATCGTCACCAGCCGCGATCCCGGCGCGCCGCCGATCGACTACATCGGCCGGTCGGGCGGCATCTTCAAGGACATGCTCATCCACGACTTCGACATCTTCCGCTGGATTCTCGACGATGAGGCAGCGAGCGTCTACGCGACCGGCAGTTGCCTGACCGATCCGGCGATCGGCGGCGCCGGCGACATCGACTCCACTGCCGTGACCATTCGCACGAAGCGCCAGCGCATCTGCCAGATCAGTACGAGCCGCCGCGCGGCCTACGGCTACGATCAGCGCTTCGAGGTGCTCGGCAGCAAGGGCATGTTGCAGGCGGGGAATCACAAACCGACCGAGGTGGTCGCGTCGACGGCACAGAGCGTCAGCCAGGACAAACCCGAGCATTTTTTCCTGGAGCGATATCGGGTCGCCTACGCCAACGAGATGGCGCATTTCTTTGCCGCGATCAGCGACGGCACACCGGTCATCACGACGATCCAGGACGGCCTCAAGGCGCTGGAGCTTGCCGACGCCGCCACCCGTTCCTGGCGCGAGAAGCGCGTCATCGAAGCTGACT
The DNA here is from genome assembly GCA_963726935.1 of uncultured beta proteobacterium. GTDB lineage: Bacteria > Pseudomonadota > Gammaproteobacteria > Burkholderiales > Casimicrobiaceae > PALSA-1003. The sequence goes on along the minus strand of CAVSEH010000014.1, from coordinate 17,536 downwards.
GAGCGCCGACGGGCCGCCCCAAGGACGCCCGCCCCCCTTGGGGGAAGCGGCGCGCAGCGACGCATCGGGGGGAGCACATGAGCGCACGTTTGCGCGTCGGCATCGTCGGCCTGGGACGGCTCGGCCGCCGCCACGCCGAGAACCTGGCGCAGCGCGTCCCGCGCGCCGAACTCGTCGCCGCGTGCAGCCCCATCGCGGACGAGCTGAAATGGGCGCAGACAAGCCTCGGTGTCCCGCGCGTGTACACCGAGTACGCTGCGGTGCTCGCCGATGCGGAGGTCGACGCGGTGTTCCTCGTGACACCGACCTCGCTCCATGCCGAGCAGATCATCCTGGCACTGCAGGCCGGCAAGCACGTGTTCTGCGAAAAACCGCTGTCGCTCGATCTCGCCGACTGTGCGCGCGTCTCCGCACAGGCGGCAAGGCATCCGCAGCTCAAGGTGATGATCGGCTATGGCCGGCGCTTCGATCCGAGCTACCGTGACGCCTACGACAAGATACAGGCGGGAGCGATCGGAACCCCGTTCCTGGTGCGCTCGCAAAATCTCGACATGAACGACCCCTCGGGATTTTTCGTGCGTTTCGCACCGACCAGCGGCGGCATTTTCCTCGACTGCACGGTGCACGACATCGATCTCGCCCGCTGGCTGCTGGGCAATCCGCAACCCGTGCGGGTGTTCGCGACAGGTGTCGTCGCCATCCACGACGGCTTGCGCGAATTCGGCGACGTCGACAACGGCGTGGCAACCTGTGAGTTCAGCGATGGCAAGATGGCGTGCTTCTACGCCTCGCGCACGATGGCCCACGGCCACGAAACACTGACGGAGATTTTCGGCACCGGCGGCCGGCTCACCGTGGGCCAGAATCCGCGCCTGAACCGCGTCGACATCGCCGACGCGCACGGCATCCGCAACGAATGCACGCCGACGTTCTACGAGCGTTTCGAAGAAGCCTTCCTGCACGAGACGAACCATTTCGTGCAGGCGGTCCTCGACAATCGTGCACCGGCGTTGACGCTGTACGACGCCACCGAGGCCACGCGCATCGCGCTGGCGCTGCGCGAATCGCTGCAATCGCGCCGCGTTGTCGATCTCTGACGGCAACCGGGCTGAAAGCGCACCTCGCGCCGCGTGACCTGGCGTTGACGCTGGCGATCGTCGCGCTGCTGGGCTTTTCCTTCGTTCCGATCAAAGTCGGCCTGCGCGAGATCCCGCCCTTCGCGCTGGCAGCGGTGCGTTTCTTCCTCGCCGCGGTTCCCCTTGTATTCTTCGTCAAGCGGCCGCGACATCCCGTGGCGCTACATCGTCGCCTACGGCTTCGCCATCGGCGTCTGCCAGTTCGGCTTGCTGTTTCTCGGCATCAAACTGGGCATGCCCGCGGGCCTGGCGTCACTCGTGATCCAGTGCCAGGTATTCTTCACGATCGGCCTGGGTATCCGCTTTCTGGGTGACCATTTCCAACGGCACAACCTCGTCGGCGCCGCGATCGCGACGGCGGGCATCGTGCTGCTCGGCGGCTACAAATTCGCGAGCGAACCCACCGGGACACTCGTCGGCTTCCTGCTGGTGATCGTCGCTGCGTTCGCGTGGAGTGTCGGCAACGTCGTCGCCAAGCGGGCCGCGGGCGAGCACGAAGCCGACATGTTCGGCCTGGTCGTGTGGTCGAGCCTGGTCGCGCCGTTGCCGCTCGCGGCGTTGTCGTATGCGCTCGAAGGCGGCCCGGCGGCCTGGCATGCTGTCGTTTCCGCCAGCGCCCTCACCTGGGGTTGCGTGTTGTACCTGGCGTGGGGCGCAACGCTGATCGGTTTCGCCGCGTGGGCCGGACTGATGCATCGTTATCCGACGGCGTTGATCGCGCCGTTTTCGCTCCTCATGCCGGTGTCGGGCCTCGCGAGCGGCGTGTGGTTGCTGGGGGAAACGCTCGCACCGCTGCAGATGGCGGGCGTCGCACTGGTGTTCGCGGGCCTTGCCGCAAACACCTATGGGGCGCGATTGCGTGAAAGCTTCGCGCGTCGACGTCGCTGACGTTCTACCAGCAATCGCCGACAGGCACGGTGCCGGTCACGCCTTTCGCGCCCGTGCGGTGTAGGTGAACGTGCCACATGGGTCGCTGCTTTGCGCCCCGGCGGGTACCGCGCTCAGGGTGTAAGTCGTCGCGGTCGCGTTGGTCAGCGTCAAGGTGTAGTAGCCGTTCAAGCTGGTGCTGGGGTACACGCCACTGCTGCCCAAGGTCGCGGTCGTATACGTGTTGCGCTCGGTGAAGTAGCGCTCCAATTGTCCGGCGGCACCGACCAGCGCGGACTTCGCGTCGGAGCGCCGGCTCTTTTGCACCGTATTGACGTAGCTCGGATAGGCGAGCGCGGACAAGATCGCCACGCAGGCACACGCAATCACCACCTCGACCATCGTAAATCCGCGTTGACGCATGATCATCTCAGTCCACATAGATAACGGCAACCCGCCGTTGCGCGGGGTCTTTCGGATCGAGCACGAACCGCACCTTCGCGCCGCTCTTCAAGGCATAGACGCTGCCCGGCCGACCGTCGCGATTGAATACCTTTACCTGCTGCGGATTGAAGTTGAGCTTTTGCCCGAAGACCTTAAATGTGCCGGCGTTGACCGATTCGAGCGTGCCGCGGCGCATGTCCGACTTCTGGTCGGCGGCACGGGTCCACCCGGCGCTGTTTGGCGCCGGCGCCATGGCACCCGAGTTCGAGTTGGGGCCGGGCATGAACACTGTCGACTTCGAGGGCGCAACACCCGATCTCGCACCGGATGCCGCACTCGCCTTCATCGGCACGCCGGGCGCAGACAAGACAGCGGCCGGGCGCGTGACCGATGCTGCGGTCGGCGCCGGATTGCCGGTGGCGGCGGTCGTCGCTGCCTTGGTCGCCGCGTCAGCCGTGGCGGCGTTGGCGGTGGCTCCCGGTGCGGCGGGCGAACCGGACGAGGTGCCCGGCGGAACCGTTGCCGTCATCGAATAGCCCGGCGCGGTGACCACGCAAAGCGTCAAGGCGAGCAAGATGCGATTCATGGATGTGTCCTTCATTGCAGTTGGCGCCAGGATGCGCGGCCCGCAGCACCGAGGCCGGCGGTTTCGCCGATGACGGCCACCGAACCCGATGACGTGTTGACGTACTTGTTCTCGAACGGCGGCTTGCCCGATTGCGTCGGCGCCCGCAGGAAGCCTGCAGCCGCCGGAATGCTGGATACCAGGCGCCCGCTCGCGTTGTCGTGAGTCCCGTTCAAGTCGAGGTCCGCCCCCGATATCTGCTTGTCGTTGTTGGTATCGAACGTCGGCGAGTCGTTGCGATTGCCGGTCATGATGTCGACCTCCATCACCCAGCCCGAACCGCCGAAGCCGCACGGATCGGTGTTGGGGATCAGGGTGTTGAACACGACGCGCCCGGCGCGGATGTTGGCATCGCTCACGACGCGCTCTCCGGACGCCGGCATGTTGATGTACCAGCCCTTCTTGCTGGCGACGTAGTCCGTCAACGGGATGGCATTGTCCCCGGATAACGGTGCGTCGATCGTTGCTGGGCCAACCGCGTGCGTGGTCAGGCGATACGTGTTGCCGTCGCTGCCGGTCGCGCTGCTGCTGACCACGGCCTGCCGCACCAGGCTCGAGAGTCCAGCCGACGGCCGCACCGGTGTCGCGAATGCCGTAGAACGCCTGCGTGTCGGTCGTCGAGCCATCGCTCGCATCGACGTAGCGCCCGGTGCCGAACGCGACGAGATAGCCGCCCTGCGTAAACTGGGTGACGTCGGGACGGACCGTGATCGGCTGGCCCGGCGTCGAGAACAGCGGCGAGCCGCTGAACGCCACCGTCCATGCACCGGCGCTCGACGACGTCAGGTCGAATTTCCACATGTTGCCGTTGAGATCGCCGGCGTAGACGTAGTCGGCGATTCCGTCGCCATTGGAGTCGATGGCGATCGGCCCGGAGAGGCCGTTCGGGGTCGCGACGGAGCCCGCGCCGGTATCGATCTTGGCCCGCACCGCACCGGTCTCCGCGTCGAGCACGTAGAGCACGGCGTGGCCGCTGCCGCTCACCTGACCGTCGTCCTCGCTGTTGTTGTAGCCGTTGCCGACGATCACGGACCAGCGGCCGTTGTTGGTCTTGACCATGATCGGCTGCGAGAACGTGTAACCCATGTCGACGTCGTCGGCGTCCGAGAATTCCCAGCGCACGATCGATCGGGCGTTCGCCTGCGTGAAGCTGGTCGGATCGGTAACGTCGAGCACGAAGATGCCCTGTCCGCCCGCCCCCAGGCCACCGGCGAGCAGCGTGTGCCATGCGCCGCCGTAGTAGACGTCACTGACCGTCGGGGAACCGTCGACCTGATAGTGGTGCGCGACCGGCGTCGCCGGGCGCGGACGACAGGCTCTGCGCCGTCAATGCACTCAGGTTCTTGTAGACCGACGTCGGCACATAGGCCAGGGTTTCGGCGCCGGTCCTGGCGGAGAATGCGTGCACCATGCCATCGTTGGCGCCCACGTAGATCATCGCCGGTCGGCTCGCGTTGGCTGCCGCGAAGCTGCTGTAGGGCGTGCTCTCCATGCTGTCGGGATAGCCCGAGCCGGGCGCGGCCACGTAGCTGGGTGCGGAGTGAATGATGTCGCCGAGCTTGCTGGTCGGTCGGTTGCGGAACGACGGGTTGCATGTACCGCAGGTGGTCGCTTCATTGGCCGAATTGCCGCGAAGCCATTGCAAGCGTTGCGAGCCGAAACCGTCGGCACCGCCGGAGACCGCGATGCCGAAGACTTCGACCTCCGTGAGGCGCGCGTAGCCGTCGGCGGCGCGCGTGACGTTGATGCGAATGCGATCCGTGGTGAAGGCGGAGAAGTTCACGGTGCGCTTCACCAGATTGTTGCCTGTCACCGTGGCCAATGTCGTCCACGTGCTGCCATCCCAGCCTTGCACGGCGAAGTCGACCACACCGTAGTTGTTGAAAGTCATCGTATCGGTCGGTTCGGACGGCGCCCAATACTGGTCCTGTACGGAGTACACGATCGCCTGCGTGATGCTCTTCGGGCCGCCGAAATTGACCTGCAGCCATTCGGGAAAATTGCCATAGCTGGCATTGTTCCAGCCACCACCGTTGCCCCAGTTGCTGCCGCTGCGATCACCGTTGATCGCGCCGCCGGGCCCGTATCCGGAGTTGTAGTAGGTCGACGCCGTGGCGGACGCGCCAGCGCTCGACAACGCCACGTTGCTCAATCCGCCGCCCGAGATTGCGGCCGGTGCATTCAGCAGGTCGGCCTGCGCCGAGTCCATTTCCGTCGCCGACGGTGTCGCCGGGTAGTTCGTTGGCCAGCGAAAGCCGATGCCGCGGGAACCCAGCGCCGCCGACGGCTTATAGGTCAGGATCGTGCGGCCCGTATCCCAATTCTGGCCATTGATCACCTGTCCCGAGTCCCATTGCTGCGCGCCGATCGAGCCATCGGCATTGATCGCGTAGGAGATCAGTTGCCCGGACCAGTCCCCGCTGTTGAAGCGCGCCTGATAGAGGTTGGTGCCCGTGCCCCAGGAACCCGTGTTGAGGGACACCGACGATGCGGCCGCGGTCTTGGATTCGATATCGACTGCGATTGCCTGAAACGCGGCGGCGAGCGACGTGCTGTCCTGCGCGAGGTACGCCGTGCCCGTCCCGCCGAGGTTCGCGAACTGGTTCATGGCCGCGACCGAGCTTGGATTGGCCACGGTGTCGCCCATGCCGACGACGTAGGTCTGTATGTCGTGCGCAAACCCGCCGACCGTCACCGTGCGCAGCGCGCTGATCTGGCCAAAGACATCGTTGGCGGCGCGCGAGAAAGTCCAGCTGCCGTTCACGGCGTTGTACGAGTTGACCTGCTGGTCCAGCGGGTACATGTTCCCCCAGAAGTCGGAGGTCGGATTGCCGTCGGTCGCGAGCATGATGAAGCTCTTCTGGCACGACAGGCTGATCGGCGACGAACCGCCGGTGAAGTATTGATTCGCGGTGAGCATGCTGCCGGCGAGCGGCGTGAACACGGCGGCATTCTTGATCTCGGGCCCGTACGGCGTCTCCGGCGCAAGCAACGCCTGGATATTGGCCAGGTGTCCCGAGGCGCTCGGTGCCCGGATCGGCTCGTTGATCACACCCTGGCCGTTGACCCCGGCGTAGAAGCCCCACGCACGATACGCATACAGTTGCCGCGAGATGGGCGGGTTGTACGGAATGTATCCGGCGTCGGTCGGCGTGAAGCTCAACGTGGCCCAATAATTGGCCATGTTGGCTTCGAACGCCGTGCCGGGATTGTGCGTGAAGTAGAAGTTGTAGGCACCGCCGCCGGCGGTCGTCGCCCAGGCGCCGGAGCCGAAGTAGCCGATGTACAGAACGTCGTTGATGTCGGGGTCGTCGCTGGCGCGGTCGTACGTGACATACCGGTCGCCGACGCTGCCGGCCCACTGCGGATTATCGATGCAGCGCAGGCCATTGTTCGACGCCGATATCCCGCTCACGCAATCGTCGGTAAAGACCATCGTCTTGTCGTTGCCCAGCCAGTACGGATACGTCGAATACAGTCCCGCACCGCCGATGCCGAACGATTCGAGACCCCAGTTGAACTGTCCCGAGAAATTGGAGACGGTGTTGCGGATCACGCTCCGGGCGATGTTGCCGCGCGTGGTCGGATCGTCGCCGGCGATGAGCTTGCCCGCCATGGTGCCGTCCATCGATTCGGAATTGTCGTAGATGACCAGCACGTTCGGCAGCGTCCGGTGCGTGAGGAACAACGGATACTGGGCGATCGACAGCAGCGCCGCCGTTGCCGGATTCGCGAGCAGCAGCGCTGCAAGCACGACGACGGCTCGTTTCAGTGCGTTCATGGAGCGGCCTTCACGATGTAAGTAGACTGCAGTACGACACGCGTTTCCGGACGTGCGCCGGTCGCGAGGACGGTAAGGCGGTACGCCGAGCCGCCGGAATGTACGCATCCGGAACCGCAGCCCAATCCGATGCTTCCGCCCGGCGATACGGGGAGTGTCGACAGCCGCTCGATCACGTATTGGGGCTGTGCTGCGACCGTCGGCATGGCCGGGGCAGCGGTGTACGCGCCGTACGCGCGCGTCTTGCTGCTGTCGCTCCAGTCGACGACCTTGGAAATGTCGGCCGACGAGGGTGAAGGCCAGGTCGAGGGCGGCGTGCACAGCCCGCTCGCGCAGCTCGATGTGAACGGGGTAGCAGCATCGACATTGCGACTGACGTCGGCTTCCGCGTCGCGCAGCCCTGCCTCGGCCGCCTGGAAGGCCACGTTCAGATCCTTGGTGTTGGAAACCATCTTCTCCTGCATCAGCGTGCTGTTGAGCGCCGAGACGCCCAGCACCGACAGCACGAGCAGGAACATCATCGCCGGGAAGAGCGACATGCCCGACTGGCGGACCCGCGGAGAGGCGGTGCGCGCGAACTCCATCAGGGCACCCGGTTGCGCAGCGTAATCATCGACGACAGCGATGACCGCATCTTCTTGTCGGTGGGCGTCGTCGTGGCACCATTGAAGGTGTATGGTTGTGGTGCCGTCGCCACGTTGTCGCGCGCCGTCGCCAGCAACACGAGCGCCTTGACGCTGACGACATTGCCCCACGTGCCGACGGCGTCGGCCGTAACGTAGCGGTTGGCGGCGCGATCGCCGTCCATGTCCTCGCCGAACAGCAACGAGAACTTGTCGACGCCTTCGACCATTTCCTCCGGCTGCGCTTGACCGTCGTAGGCGGGCACGCTGTACGCCCACAGCGTGTTGGTGCCGCTTCGCTTGACGCTCGGCGCGATGTAATAGGTACGCGTCACCAGTCGATAGACCGACGCATCCGTGCCGAAGATATGACCGAGATCGGCGGTCGTGTTTCCCGGCACCCCCGCGCCCCCGACGGCATGGCTGATTGCGCCGCTGCCCGAGTTATAGGCGCTGGCATTGATGATGGCGGCGGCGGAACAGTCAGCGACGAGCAAAATGTCGCCCGCAGCGAGATTGCTGCCGGCCGCGACGACGATGTCGCCGGTCTGGCTTGTCATCGTCGCAACCAGCGGCACGCCCGGACCATCGATGTGCCGGATGGTGACGACATCGGTGTCGCTCAATGGCGCCGGCGACAGCGTGCTGATGCTGGAGTCCAGGCTCGGCGACCACACGCCGCCGCTGCCGGCGAAGCCCTGGAGACCGGTGTCGAACTTGTACGCGTACGCCGTCGAATTCAGAAGGTTGGCCGGGATGACGGCAGCACCGTTGCAGCCGCGGAAGCCCGCCATGCGCATGTCGCGATCGAGCAGGTGGATGGCGAAGCGGCCACTTTCCTGAAGGCGAGAGATCGTGTCGTTGACGCGTGTGACCTGCTTGCTGTTGACGTAGATGGTCCCGATCACGGTTGTGATCAGCAGGCTGATAGCCACCCACACCATCAGCTCGACCAGCCCCATCCCCCGGATTGCGCGCGCGTTCACTGGAGTACCTTCGCGCTACGCGCTGCGGTATTCGCGCTCACTGGAGCACCTCCGCGCTGCGCGCTGCGGTATTCGCGCTCGGGGCGGCCCATCGCGCTCATGGCCGGAAACTCGTCGCGAAGTGGTGCTGCTGACCCTTCTCGGACCACCACACCTTGATCCGGAGCACGTTACCGGTACCAGTGCACATCGGGTTGGCGGGGGTCGCGTCCTGATCGTCGGCGTCGGTGCTGCTGTCGAGGCAGATGACACCGCCGCCCGAGGGCAATACCGTTGGCGACTGGATTTCAGTCAGCCACTCCGCAAAATCGTTCGCTGCCATCTGGGTCGCCGTGCAATTAACGGCGACGGTGCAGCCGGGCGAAGGCGCAGTCTGACTCGTGAAGCTGTTGTACGCTCCACTGCCCGCCGCGGGCAGATTCGCGCGCACCCGATCGGCCATCTGATAGGACAGATAGACCGCCTTGCTACGGAACAGCGAGTCGTTGGCGGCGGCGAGGCCGTTGAGCTGCAGTCCGGCGAATCCGAGAAAGCCGACCGAGACCACGAGGATCGAGATCAGCGACTCGATGAGACCGCTTCCGGTCTGTGTACGCTTGTTCATGGCTAGCTGCAGGGGCTCGTGTGCGCGGCAACATCGGCGATGTCGGCCATGCCGTTGGGTTGGATCGAGATGTCGTACCCACCTACCGAGCCATCGCTCGCGCAGACCTTGATATCGACGCTGCCGTTCTGCGTGAGAAACCCGACCGGGCTGAAGCCGATGGTCGTGGGCGATGAGCCGACGACGATCGTCGACTGAATGGATTCGTGCCTGCGCAGCAACGCGCTTGCATCGGAGTCGCAGGCGCCATCACCGTCCGCATCCAGGCACACGCTCCAGCCGCCGCCGAAGGCATTGCCGGTGACCGGCGCGGTCGCACTGACCAGCACGTTCACTCCACGCCGCGCCGCTTCGCTCCGTGCGAGCGCGAGTGATGCCAGGAATTCGGTTTGCGCCGCGTAGATCCGGTTGTTGCTCACCGTCGAACTCATCGACGCCGCCGCAAGGCTAGTCAGAATCACCAACACAGTCATCGTCGCCAACAGTTCGATCAAGGTGAAACCCCGCACCGCGGCCGCACCGCGATGCAAAGTCTTATGCGTCATGCTTGTGTAGCGCTTCATGGTTGAATCCCGTATTTGTAGGACACATTCTGCCGGCGATGCTGTCGTGCTTTGATCGCGCCGAGACCTCGTATCGACCGCCGCGACGCGATACATCTTGCAAGACGTATGCCGACACCATCGGCTGGGAATCGAAGCGGATGAACGGTCGGCGACCGCCGATTTGCGGAAGCGGTGTACCGCATGTCGGTGTAGTCGTATTGGAGACTACAGCGACGTCGAGCGGGATGTGACGCTCTAGGTCGGACAGCAATGCCGCGCAGCGCTCTTCACCGTCCGCTTCGGAACTATCGGGCGGCGTGGTGCTTCTGGCATTGGCATCGCTGTAGATTGCAAACGTCGTGCTTGTGCCCGCCCGCCCTGTTCGCTGCGCTTACGCGCGAGAGCACAGTGCGCCGGTCAACTGCACGAACCATCCCGCCGTACTGCCCAACAATTTGCATTGCCAGACCATCCTGATGCGGTGATAGTGCTGGTCTTTTGATTCTGCTGGTTGATCGAGTAAGCGAACCCGCTCATTCCCTCAGTCGAATTGCCGGTGGCCGTCGCGGCATAGGCGGTCGCCGATTCCCCCGCTGTGCAGCTCAGCGTGAACGCCTTGACGGTCGCTTGCACCGTCGCCCCGAACTGCGCGCACGCGCCGACGTAGGTGCGATTGTCCAGAAAGAACTGCTCGTAGCGCGTTCGCATGTCGGACAGGCCGCTGGTTGCTTCGATGATCTTGCCGCGTTTCACGTAGTCGCTGTAGTTCGGTAAGGCAATGGCGGCCAGGATCGCGACGATCGCCGTAACGATCATTACCTCGATCATGGTGAACCCCAGGGCAGGATTGCCCCGCGAGCACCCAGTGCTGATTGAAGGCCGTTTCATATGCCATTCGCGCTTGCGCGTCGGCATTGGTCGCGGATATACCTTCTCAGGCTTCTCAATTGTTGTTCACCAGTCGCCAGGACACGCGATGCTTCGTACCCGCCGTGGTTGAAAGGTTGACGCCGAAGCTGTAAACGCCCCCTGTCAACGTAGTCGCCATGATGTGTACCGGCGGGGCAAGATTTGTCGGGGTTTGCTCGGCTTGCACGAGCGCCACGCCTGCAAGACCCGAGCCGATGTCGGCGCTCGCAATGACCGTGGTGCTACCGTCGGCGGCCTGAAGGACTGAATTGCCCGTGGTCAGGTCCCGCGCATAGAGCGTGGCCGCGAGCGCGCCAAGGCACGGATCATTCGAAGGACGAGAGAATGCAAACACGACGACTTGCACGTCCGCATATACGTCCGTAATGATCTTTTCGTTGGCATTGAGCGCGTCCTGATACCAGCCATTTCCGGTTGGTGTAGTTGCGAACCCCGCGACGTTGCTGCCGCTCACGGCATTGAGGTTCGCGCGCGAGTACGGCGTTGCTGGCGCCGGTGCAGGGGTCGTGCGCGTCCCGTCTTTGATCACGTACATGGAGTTGATGACCGAGGTGTCGGAAAGATCGTTCTGGTCCAGCAGCTTGCCTGTACCGACAAACAGATATCGGTCGACGTTATTATTCTGGTCGATTTCGATTCGCACGCCCGTCGTGATCGGCTGCGCCTTTCCATTGGGGTCGGCCAGCTTCGCAATAAGTTCCACTTTCCATTGACTGTCATCGGAGCTGGAAAGATCGAATCGCCATACATTGCCGAGAAGATCGCCGCCATACGCTTGCAACACGTACGGATCTTTACGGCTACCGACGAAGGCACGGATGGTGCTTAATCCACTCGGAGCTGTGTCGCTGCCGGCGCCGGTGCCCAGCTTCTTGAGCAATGCACCCGTCTTCGGATTCAACACATAGAGGAAGCCTTTGCCTCCAGGATTGTTGTACCCGGACGCAATCAGGGCGACCCACCCGTACCGCCGCGTCTTCACCAAGGTCGGTGAGTCGTACACGTAACCCAGGTTGGACTCCGTGAACTCCCACAGCACGCGCCCCGATGAAACAATGCTGGATTCAGTGTCCGTCACCGCGACCGGATTGGTGACATCGAGCGCGTAGATGCTGCGACCGCCCGCCCCAAGCCCGCCGACCAGGACCGTGCGCCAATCGTTGCCCGTGGCCGGAGGGCCCGAAACATTCGAGACGTTCGTATTGGTGAAATCGATGTCCCAAACGCGCGGTGTCGCGTTGACATAGAACTTGTGCGAGAACAGCGGTATGCCGCCACGCCGGTACGTAAGCGCGCCAAGCTGAAAGGCCGACGTCGAAGCGTGGCCGGTATCGTTCGGATCGCCCCCGCCAAAGAGTGTCTTGGGAATATAGGCCCAGGTTTCCTTGCCCCCGTTCGACGTGGTGTCGTCGAATGCATGCAGCATGCCGTCGTTCGCGCCGACGTACACGGCGGAGGCGCGCGAGGAGTGCGCAGACGCAAACGTGGCGTAGCCCGGGTTTGTACCCTCGTCATAGGGTTGGTTGGGTGCGCTGACCGGAACCGCGCCCGAATAGACGATGTCCCCGAGGACGTGCGCTCGCGTGCGGAAATTGTTCGTGTTGATGCCTTCGTTCGACTTGTCGCCGCGAAGGTAATTCAGAACCTGCTGCGCGGTCACGACGGGCGTCACGCCCGACCATCCGGCGACCAGCGACGTCTGCTGGGCCGTGGACAGGTTGGCCAACCGGAACGGAACGACGGCATTCGTTTGGTCGTTCATCGTCAGGATCTTGCGGTTGACGTCCCAGCCGACCACTTGTGGCGCTGTACCCGTCACCGCTGCCTGCGCGTCGAGTTGTGTCGCAGCGGACCAAATCGCCGCATTGACGGGATTGCCGTTCGCGTCAACGGGCAGAACTCCCGAATTGATGTCGAGCAGATACTTCTTGACGTCGCCCCAGACTCCGACCTCGTAGCTCGTCCGGTAACCGTACTGATTGGTCACGCTTAGTTGCGCCCCGGAGAGTCCGATACCTGTCCCGGTACCGGACTGATCCGTGAAGTCAGCGAGCGCACTCACTACGCTCTCGGCGAGTTGGCGTGGATTCTGGGCATCGAAGTACTTGCCGCGACTGTTGACGGCGGCGTGCCAAAGGTCGTCGATTCCCGACGGTGAATTGCTTTGGGGTTTGGGCCAAGCGACGTTCGTGGGAGGGCTGGCAGCATAGGGAATCGTGCCCTCGGCGCCAATAGACAGCCCATAGAACACCACGTGCTGCCACGGGGCGACGGCGTCCTTACCCTGGTCAGCGACGGTCGGACGAAGATCGTGGATCCAGTAATACATGGCAACGTCGCCCATGCCATTGCTCATGGAATTCGAGCCCGATCCTTCCCGATAGGGCAGCGGAAATTGCTGGCCGGCGGTGAATCCGGTTCCCGTGTTGGCCACCGGCAGCGCCGGTACCGTCAGGTCCTGATTCCCGATCGCGCCCGCCAAGCCGGTGTAGCTGCCCACGGTCTGGTTCCAATAGCCGTCGGTTGACATCAAGTGATAATTCGCCTGGCATTTGCCGGTAACCGCGTCGAGGGGATCGGTTGGGCTCGGCAGGCTTGCGCTGGCACCTCTGTTGGAGAAGTACTCGCCCACTCGCCACATCGCATCGATGGAAGGCGTGGTGCCCGACGGTGACACCGAGTAGAACTTCGTGAACCAGGTGACCTTGTTCGCCGTCGTGAAGTCGGCGACGTTCATGAACTTGCTCGAATAGCTATTGAGCGTGTTGAAGCCGACGCGCGAATTCTGATCGAGTGCCGAAAAAGCGATACCTCCCGCGGTCTTCATCGCCTGGGTGCGGGTGCGGTCGAACGCGTACCATTTGGCGAAGTTGTCGATCTCCTGGGCATAGGTCCGACCACTCGGATTTGCCGCCGACACGCCGTTGACTAGTATGCCGGTCGGAAGGATATCGACGCGCGTGAACGCCTGCGGATCGAATGTCAGCCCGCTGGTCCCGTAGCGTACATACTTGTAGGTCGTCGGATCCCACCGGCTGACGCACGGCGTCGTGCCCCAGCCGTTGCTGTCCTTAGCCGAGCAGAACTGCACCTGGTTAATTGTGTAGTAGTACGGATAGCCATAGACCGTGTATGAATTGACGAACTTGCACTTTTGCGAGCCGGAACAGCTGACCGGAGGGTTGCTGTTGTTCGGGTAGTTGTAGCCCGCGGTGATTGCAGGCATGGTGTTGCCACCTGTCGTGACAAGGCTGTACGAACGACCATTCCGGCGACACACCGATCCGTCGGTATCCGCAGTCTTGTAGTCTGCGGCGGTGGTCGTGGTCTTCCAGCACCAGATCGTGTCCGGGTAACTACCGGAATTGGTGTTGAGTCCCGCCGTCGGCGTCCCGGATGTTGGCGCAAGATTGACTGTCGAGCTGTTACTCGCACTTGGGTAGTTTGCGTAAGGATTGGTAAAAATCTGCGTCCACGTGCCGATTGACGCTTTCTCGTAAGCCATATCGGTTCCGTCACTTTTCTTGCCGACCCCGTAAGTCTGCGACGGATCGTAGTAGATCTTGTTGAAGGCGTTGCTGCGGATGGGCGGTTCTGCCAGCGTCGGGACCGCATTGCCACCACTACAAGTCGCACCGTCACGGCAGAAGGAAGCCTGTTCGCCCGCATAGTCCGGGAGGTACTCGTTGGCCATACTGCCCGAATCGTCCATCGTGTAGACGATGTTCGGCTTCACGGGATTGATGCCCTGGATCGGCTTCTCCGCAAGAGTCGGCGTGATCGTCGCGCTGCGAGCCATTGGGGCGCACACCGCGAAGGTCGCCGCTGCGATGGCAAAGTACGAGGTCAATCCAAACTTGGTGGCCGAAGTCATTACAGTGTCCCGTCGTTCCCGGCAAAAGGGAGGCTATTTGAGGATGGCTTGCGCATAGCTCACCGTATTACGTGGCCCCTCAACCCGAATCGTCACTCGGTAGTAGGCGTCACCCGGTCGAATCAGGCCTTGATAGTGTTGCGTTCCCGGGTCGGCGCCGAAGGCGCTACTCGAGAGATTGCAGTTGTTCCCACGGGCACGCCAGGGTTCAGGCACATGCGCTCGATCACGTAGTAGCTCTTGTTGCCACCCGCATCTGCCGGAAGCAGATCGGAACTGAGTCCCGCGGCGGCAAAGGCGCTCGCACTGAAGGGTTCTTTCAAAACGGTGGGGATCTCGGGAATGCTTGTGCCGGAGGCAATGCAGCCGCCTGCAGCGGCCTGCACGCACGCGTAGTAGTTCTGGGCCAGGTAGCTAGCCGTCTTGTCCGGGACGAGCGCGGCATCGAACAAGGCATGCACCGATCGCTCCACACTGCGATCCACTGCCGAGATCGCGGCCTGGGCGAAGCCGAGTGCCGCTAACAACCGTTGCGGTGTCCGTGGAACGAAGCAGCCCGATCGTCGCGAGAACTCATCACGACGAGGACCAGAAGGGCGATGAAGAGCACGATCCCCGCCTGGCGACGAGAGCATCACGTCTGCAACGTTGAGTGCCGCGAAATCAAGACGGCCCGTCATGACGCGTTCCACACGCGTTGAGTAGTGGCACCATCGTCTCGACAACCTTGAAGCGGTAGTGTGGCTGATCTGCAGTAAGCGTCATCGAGACCGCGCCACCGAAAATCGACAGCGGGCCCGCGGTGACGGCCGTCCTTGCCTACTGTGGGCTGCGCGCTCACGATGGCCACTCGCACTGCGCGGGACTTGCTGGAGGGTTGCAAGGGGCTGCGTAGGCAGGTTTGCAGCAGACCAGTTGCCCGATGCGGCTTGCCACGTATCGATCGCGCCATCATGCCGTATTCAGGCCGAACTGTGCCTTGACGTTGACGACGTCGCTCACCACCGGATTGACGGCCCCGTTGTGGGGAGCTGGTCTTCGATTGCAGCGTACTTGTAACCGTATTCACGGAATACACGATGCGACCGACCGTCGTATCGGCGCCCGCGGAAGCCGCCGCACCGAGCTTGACGAGCGCCGCTTGACTGCGTTGTAAGTCGTGGCCATGTTCCCGGTGATCGGCGTGTGGCTGATCCTGAGTGTAGCCGGTCGTACTCGAAACGACGATCCCATTTGCATTGATCGTGGACAGCCTGCAACTCGTGCCCGGACTGAAACGATGAAATCGTTTCGGGCTGAACCCGACCGGCGAAGGCCTGGTAGGGCCCGGCGCTCGACGCGACGCGATCGTTGCGTTGTTGAGGAAGGCCATGGGGGTCGACGAGCGAAGAGCCGCAGTTCAAAATCGTCACGGATCGGGATCGTTGTCGGTGGCGCCGCCGAATAGCGACCGGGATGGACGGAACAACGCATCCATATCCAAGACCGAGGCGGAAGAGGCGATGCCATGGCCCGCGATCGAGATGTCCCGCCCGATCAGGAAGGCCCGTAGCTGGCGTTTTGTGCGTCGCTTCCACCTGTTTACCGTTCGCTTCTGCCCTTCGTGTACTTGATAGATCTTCTGAAGACCACGAGCACCACCAGCATGCCAATCACCAACCCGATCATCGTTTCGACCAGGCCGACACCGTCCTGTCGCCACGCCTGAAGTCGGTTGCCGAACTCACGTGTTCTTGCCTATCTGTGCCGTCAATATGTATTGGTGGCGACTTCGTCGCGCCAGGAAGCTGCGAGAAAACCGTGCCCGACAACTGGTGCAGCTTTTGCGTGGACAGTCCGGGCTGTGTCCAGGTCGACCGTAGGTGGATTGGTCGCGGCATTTGGAAGCAAGCTTGCTGCTTTGGTCTGCCAAGTCGACAGTTTCGATCCGCTCTGTCCAAACTGCGCGTCGACCTGCGCTGTGGTCGTCGTCGACATGTCGGCGACCATTGCGCTTGCCAGATTCGCGGCTTCTGTACGGTAGCGCGCGTCATTGGTTGCACGAATCGAATTGCGAAGCGCGGCAACCAGCCCGAGTGCTCCGAAGGAAATAACAGTACGGCGATAAACGCCTCGAGCAGATAGCTGCCGCGCTGGTGATTGCGAAATCGTTGCTCGTACTTCATCTGAGCAAGCTCTCGCATCGTGTGGTACCAGCACTGCCAAAGCCGGTGATGGGTCGCATGCTCGAACTCCACGTGCATCGTCGACGTAGACCGCGGGGTCGAGCGCTTCCGCTCAATGCCGAAGTTATGTCGAGTTGCTGGAGGTTCGGACTACCACCAACCGGCACAGCAACAACACGCCCCAGGCCATTGAAGGTGATCCCAACCGCGGTGTCCGGCTGAATCGCGACGACAGTGTTGACACCGCCTTCATCTTGGAGAATGTTTCAATGACGGAGTTGTCACTCATCTGAGTGACGCTCCAGCTTGGACTGCCCCGCCGGCGAGCGTGAATCGCACGGGCTTGTTCTACGGCCGCTTCCGAACGTGCCAAGCGAGGGCCGTTGACGATCGATTCTGTCGTCGACCAATTCGCTGTTGCGAAGGAAATCGACAGAACGATGGCACGCCCTCCATGAGAAGGACGGCGGCCACTGTCAGTGCGATCATCAGTTCGATGAAGGCGTAAAGCCGCTCATGGTGAGCGCCGAGATCCTGGCGCCGCGATCTGACGGTGATACGCTGGCGGTACGGCTTCGCATCTCAATGTCCCCAAGTAACGATCCGCTGGGGGCGCGAATTGTCGGTCGTCTCGAATAGCATCCTGTCTCACACAATCGGCACAGTGCACGGTGTCGACATCGCGCTTCGCTTCAAGCCCCCAATGCCTCTAAGGGAGCAACTCGCATGCCGACATGCGTGAGCTTGGAGTCCAGGCAGCAGATCAGCGGTTGGCGATTACCGATTTTCAGATGCAGTGCACCGCGCGTCGGTGCGACACAAGTGGAGGCTACAGTAGCCTTGTGTCGGCGACCAGCCGGATATGACGCATTGCGTCGCAGGTGACTGCCGTGGTTACGCAGTTCCGCTCGCAAAGCGTCCCTTGTTCGATACAACGTAACGATATCCGTCGAGCA
>CAVSEH010000013.1:0-409759 GCA_963726935.1 uncultured beta proteobacterium | reverse complement strand
CGGTGCCAGTTCGGCGACGGTCACGAGGTTCGACGGTGAATTGATCCATCTCGCGGCCATCGCCGTTGCGGATCCGGCGGGCGCAGACGCCGTGCGCAAGCTTTTCCCAAGGCCGCCCAGCAGCGACATCACTGCTTCGCGCGCCATCCTGACTCGCGGCGTGGTCGCGATCCCGGACGTACTCGAGGACCCTGATTTTGCGGACAAGACCAGCGCAATCGCCGGAGGATTTCGCAGCACGCTTGCCGTTCCCTTGATGCGTGACGGCAACCCGATCGGTGGCATTACCGTCGGTCGGCCAGCGCCGGGTCCATTCCCGGACTCGCAGGTCGAACTGTTGAAGACGTTCGCGGATCAGGCTGTCATCGCCATCGAGAACGTGCGGCTGGTCAAAGAACTACAATCGCGCAACACCGACCTGACCGAGGCGCTCGAACAGCAGACCGCGACGAGCGAGATCCTGCGCGTGATTTCCAGTTCGCCGGGCGACGTAAAGCCGATGCTCGATGCGGTCGCCGAGCGTGCGTTGATGCTTTGCGATGCGGCACAGGCCACAATCGTCTTGGTCGATGGTGATGCGCTTCGATGCGCGGCCGCCTTTGGCAAGACCACCACCCTGCAGGAAGGCGAACTCATGCCCCTGACTCCCGGGTCCGTCGCCGGCCGTGCGATTCATGACGGCGCCCCGTTTCAGATTGAGGATCTCGCCGCAGCATCGGAGGAGGAGTTCCCGGTCGGTCGCGAACTGCAGAAACGGATCGGACATCACACCGCCCTTGCTGTGCCATTGATGCGCGAGGATCGCGCGATCGGAGCCCTCCAGCTCTGGCGTATGGAAATACGGGCCTTCAGCGAAAAGCAGGTCGCGCTGGTCAAGACCTTCGCCGACCAGGCGGCAATCGCCATCGAGAACGTACGGCTGTTCAACGAACTGGAGTCGCGTACCAAGGAGCTGACGCGCTCCGTCGGAGAACTCAAGGCGCTCGGCGAGGTTGGACAAGCGGTCAGTTCGACACTCGACCTGGAGACCGTGCTGAGCACGATCGTATCCCGTGCGACTCAACTTGCCGGTATGGACGCCGGGTCCATCTACGAGTACGACCATGCGCGTGAGGAGTTTTACCTGCACACATCGGATCAGCTGCCCGACGAGTTGGTCGAAGTGCTGCGCGCGACCCCGATCCGCAAGGGTGAAGGCGCATTGGGACGGATGGCGGTGACCGGTGAGCCGGTGCAGATCCATGACATCGGGGACGATCGGGCCTACCAAAGTCGCGTTCGCCAGCTACTTATCAAGGTCGGTTGTCGGGGGCTGTTGGCCATACCGCTGCTGCGCGAGGACCTTCTGCTCGGCGGACTGGCCGTATACCGGAAATCCCCAGGCGAATTCGCTCCGCACGTGATCGATCTGCTCAAGACCTTCGCGACGCAATCGGCATTGGCAATCCAGAACGCGCGCCTGTTCCGGGAGATCGAGGAAAAAGGCCGGCAGCTCGAGGTGGCAAGCCAGCACAAGAGCGAGTTTCTCGCCAACATGTCGCACGAATTGCGCACACCGCTCAACGCCATCATCGGGTTCTCCGAAGTTTTGGCGGAACGCATGTTCGGCGAGGTCAACGACAAGCAGGCGGAGTACCTGAATGACATTCTGGACTCGGGCCGACATCTGCTGGGCCTGATCAACGACATCCTGGATTTGTCGAAGATCGAAGCGGGCCGGATGGAATTGAACCTGAGCGACTTCAACCTGCCGACCGCCATCGACAACACGCTGATGCTGATGCGGGAACGTGCGCACCGGCGCGAGGTCACTTTGGATCGCACCATCGACGAAAGGCTGGTGACAGTTCACGCCGACGAACGCAAGGTCAAGCAGGTGCTTCTCAATTTGCTGTCGAATGCGTTGAAATTCACGCCGGAGGGTGGACGCATCGAGGTTCGTGCCGCCATTCGCGACGGCAGCGCGGAGATAGCGGTGACGGACACCGGTGTCGGCATCGCGCCCGAGGATCAGGCAACCGTGTTCGAGGAGTTCCGCCAGGTCGGGGCGGCGTCGAAAAGAGTGGAGGGCACCGGGCTCGGCCTTGCCATCTCGCGCAAGTTCATCGAACTCCATGGCGGCAGGATCTGGGTCGAGAGCGAGCTGGGCAAGGGTTCCACGTTCGCGTTCACCGTGCCGCTCCTGACGACGCATCCCGCAACGCAGACACACTAAAGAGTGGTGCGATAGCCCCGAACCGCGAACCGCTTCGGGACTGCTACTTGCCGCCTTTTTCCAGGATCGCGACCATTGCGACGTAGCCTCGTCCGCGCGCGAGCGCAAGCGGTGTGGTCCCGCTGCGATCGGGCAAGTTCACATTGGCACCCGCGTCGACCAGCGCCTTCAATGTTGCCGTATGGCGCGGACCTCCATCACCGAGCACGATCGATTCGATCAGCGCCGTCCAGCCGAGGTTGTTCACATGATCGAGCGGCGCGCCCGCACGGATGAGTTCGCGCACGACTTCGACGTGGCCGAGGTGCGACGCAGCGATCAGCGCAGTGCCGTCATAGCGGCTAGTGATATTGCCGGCATTGCAGCCGATCTCGAGCGCGACTTTCAGCGTCGGCAGATCGTCGGCGACCGCGGCGATGGTGACGATGTCGTAGCGATCTTGCTCCAGGGCATTCGGATTCGCCCCGGCCTTCACCATCGCTCGCATCGCCTCGTGCTTGCCGCCATATGCCGCGACATGCAGCGGTGTACGTCCGTACGCGTCGCGGACATCGACCGCGCTACCAGTCGCGACCAGGCGAGGAATCTGCGCCGCGTCTCCGCGCGCAGCTGCGGCCAGTAGTCCCGTATAGGCGGCAGTCTCCGCCGCGGACGGCGGCACCTGCGCAAATACACCGCCGACACTTGTGAACGCAATGAAGACTGCAACAACGGTTCGCATGCGACGTCTTTCGTGATGTAGGCGGATCGCTACCAGCGGCAGCCGCTGTCGCCGATCGCACTGGCCACCAGCGGCACGGCCGCGAGCAAGCCCATGTTCGCATACGCGGTCCGGCAATCGGGCTTGACGGCTTTTTCGAGCGGGCGCGCGTCCTTCGCCTCGCGTTCCGGCGGAGGCGGCACGACTGACAACAATCCCCGCGACCCCGAGCCTTCGCGCACCACGGCGCGTGCCGCGCGCTTCTTGGCCTCGTCGAGATCGATGCGAGGCGCGCCACCCGGCTCGGTCGGCGGCGTAACGACGTCGCGCCGCGGCTGGAACATGTCCTCGTCCGGCTCGGGTGCGCCGAAGCGCAAACGCGGCGGCGATTCGGCGGGCGCTCCGTCCGTTCGCGCCGGTGGTCGCGCTTCCGGTGCGATGCGTTCTGCAGGCCGCGGCGTGGTCTCGCCGGGCGAGCTCCGCGGCGCGGGTGCAGTCGTGGGCGCGACGGGGGCGACGGGCGGAGACACGTCGCGCTGCAGCGTGGGACTGCTGGGTTCGGGCCGCGTTACCGGTTCCGGCGGCGCGACGCGTGGCGGCGTTACGACTGGGGGCGCCGGTTCAGCCTCGATCTTCGGTGTGGGCGCTCGTTCTGTCGGCACCGCGGGCGCAAGCGGCACCGCGCGCGACTTCGTTTCGGGGGCCGGCGCAATCTCGCGTTCGACGGTGGGTGGCGTGATGGTCTCGACGGGCGCCGGTGGCGGTAGAGCATCTCGAGGCTTCACGTCAGCGGGCGGCGGCGTGGGAATGACGGCGGGCTTCATCTCGACGGACGGCGGGCGCAGCGTATCGCGGGGCTCGGTCTCCGGAATCGGCGCCGACTCGCGCTCGATCGGCGGCGGCGCGATTCGCTCGAGCGGTGCCGGAGGAGGAACGACATCGCTTGGGCGGACCGGGATCGGTGGTGCGACTTCTCGTTCGATCGGTGGCGGCGGCGTGGCCGGTACGTAGGGTTTGTCGACCACCTCCGGCGCGTCGAGATTCAAACGTGGCAGCGGCTCCACGGCGGGCGGTGCGATCGTGGGTGCCGCGTTCGCGGGCGGTGGCGAAATTTCGGTAGCAGGAGTCGTGCTCTCCGGCACACCAACGCCCGGTGTCGGCAGCGGCGCAACGGTCTCCGCTGGACGCGTCAAATCACGGGCTCGCGGTGCGGGCGTCCTGTTACCCGCGCGCGGCAGGAGCGCCGTTCCGGGCGAAGCGGTATCGGCGCCAGGGGCCAACCTGAAGCCGGGTCCGCCTTCCTCGGTGAGGGCGCGCAGCGTGACATCGAACACATCGCCGAAGCCGCGTTCGCCGCGTGCTCCGTTGTAAGTCGTCGTGCCGAAGAGAAGAACGATCCACAGATGGAGCAGCATCGACAGCACGACGCACTGAAAGAGCGTGCGACGATCGATGACGATGCCCGGCGAAGGCAAACGGCGTGGGTTGGCGTGGGTGTTCATGTGCAGCGTTGCCCGTCAACTGCACACGAGGTTGCGGGATGCACGGCGTGATTTCGTGAGCGATGCAGTTGTCGATCCACGTCAGTGCCCGCATCCGCTTGCTGGTACCCGATTCTGCCACGCGGCGGGAAGCATGGAAGACGGCATTTCCATTACACTTGCCGCTAGTCCGTCGTAATCGATCGAACGGACCCGTGCTGCGCCCGCCGACCACTTGGAGGAGTCCCATGAAATCCGTCGTTCGCTGCGGCATCGCCTTTGCCGCACTTACCTTTGCCGTAACGACTTACGCCGACATCGCGGTTCCCGCGCCCGGCGCCAGCCCGCGCATCGACGCGATCAAGAAAGCGGGCGTCCTGCGCGTCGGCGTGCTGGCCAACGCGCCGTGGCTGGTCGAGAACACGTCCGGATCGGGCGAAGCCTGGAGCGGGCCGGCGTGGGTGTTAGCCAACGAATACGCCAAGCGTCTCAATGTCAAACTCGAGGCCGTCCCGGTCAGCCACGAGACCAAGGTTCCGGTGCTCGCGTCGAATCAGGTCGACATTTCGGTGACGCCGCTCGCGGAGACACCCGATCGCCTGAAGGTTGTCGATTTCATCATCTACTCCAACACCAGCGTGTGCATGTTCGGCCTGGCATCCAATCCGAAATTCGCCGCGGCGAAATCGGTGGACGATCTCAACAAGCCCGAAATCACCATCGCCTACTACACCGGCGGCGGCGAAGAAGGCTGGGTCAAGGAACGTTTTCCGAAGGCACAACTGCGCGGCGTTCCAGGGTCAGGCACGGCACCGGTCGAAGAAGTGATGGCGAACCGCGCCGACGCCGTTCCGATCAACCGCGTTCCATGGGTCGCGATGGGGCGCAAGCTCAAGCAGCTCGCCGTCCTGCCGAAGGACAACAACTGCCAGAACAGCACCGAGAAAGCCGCGCCCGTCGGCATGGCCGTGGACAAGAACCAGCCGGCGTTCCTCACTTGGGCGCGCGGCGTCGAGAAGGAACTGGAAGCCAAGCTCAAGGCCGATGAGGCGAGGGTCGTCGATACGATGAAGTAGGGTGCGTCGTGCCGGCGGCTGCAGGCGCTTCGCCGGCAACCTGGAGCTGCATGGACTTCGACTTTTCCGTCATCACCGAGCACTGGCGCTTCCTGGCGTCCGGCATCGGCGTCACGCTGGTGCTTTCGGTGGTGTCGGGACTGACCAGCATCGCGGCGGGTTTTGTCGTCGCACTGCTGCGCCTGTACGGACCGCGCTGGCTGCGTTCGATCGTCGTGCTCTACATCGATTCGATGCGCGCAATCCCGGTACTGGTCGTTCTGGTGTGGACCTTTTTTCGCATTGCCGATCGTCACCGGCCTGACCATGCCGCCGTTCTTCGCGGCGTTGATCGGTCTGACCGTACACCTGGCGGCGTATGTCGCGGAGATCGTGCGCGCCGGCGTCGAATCGGTCCGTCCCGGACAAACGCGTGCATCGCTCGCCCTCGGTATGTCGCGCGCGCAGATCGTGCGCCGGATCGTATTGCCGCAGGCGATCGTGCGCATGCTGCCCGCGTTCGGTTCACTGCTGTCGATCACCATCAAGGACACGGCCATCGCGTCGGTGATCGCGGTGCCCGAGTTGATGCGGCAATCCGAGACTCTGGCTGGGCAGAGCTTTCAGCCGATCGAGGTCTACACCTTTGCGATGCTGATCTATTTCGTGATTCTGTTTCCGGTGACGCGTGGCGTTGACATGTTCTATCGCCGCGTGGCGCACCTCGGCCGTTCATGAGTGCGGCGATAGTCCAATGACCTTCGACTGGAGCGTGGTCTGGCAGCATCGGCAAGAACTGCTTGCAGCGACCGGCACGACCATCCTCCTCACGGTGGCGACCATGCTGATCGCGGTGCCGTGCGGCCTGGTGGTGGCGGCATTGCGGCTTTATGCCTGGACACCGGTGCGCGCGGTCGCCACGGCATATGTCGAACTGTTCCGCAACCTGCCGCTGATTCTCGTTGTGTTCTGGGCGTTCTACGTCTTGCCGATCTCGACGGGCGTGGGCTTGTCGCCGCTCGCCACCGGACTCGCTGCACTCGCGCTCAACGTGACCGCGTACAACGCCGAGACTTTCCGCGCGGGTATCAATTCGCTGCGTCGCGGGCAAGTGGAAGCCGCGATGGCGCTGGGCATGAGCCGGACGCAGGCGTTGCGTCGGGTGCTCGTGCCGCAGGCACTGCGTCGCGTGCTGCCGGTGCTCGCGAGCACGTGGGTTTCGCTGTTCAAGGACACGTCGCTGGTGTCGGTGATCGCTGTCAGTGAATTGGCGTACGTGACCATGCAGATTCGCTCCCAGACGTACCGCGTGCTCGAGATGCTGACCGCGATGGCTGCGATCTACTGGCTGCTCGGGTATCCGCAGGCGAAGCTGGTCGACTGGATTCAGCGACGATTTGCGGTGACGGAATGACGGACGCACGCCGCACGTGCTTCGCGCCATGGCATCGGGCGCAAGGATCATCCGCTATCGCGGCGTGATCAAGCGTTACGGAAGTTTCCAGGCGCTGAGCGGCGTCGACCTCGACGTGCATGCGGGAGAGGTCGTGTGTCTCATCGGTCCGTCGGGTTCGGGCAAGTCGACGCTGCTCCGCTGCACCAACGGTCTCGAGTCGATCGACGGCGGCGACATCGAATTCGAGGGCGCGATGCTGCCGCGTGACGAACGCGCTCTGCGTGCGGTGCGCACGCGCATGGGCATGGTATTCCAGAGCTTCGAACTGTTTCCGCATCTCACCGCACTCGAAAACGTGGCGGAAGGGCCGCGCACCGTGTTGCGCAAGGATGTGGCGGAGGCAAGGCGGCGAGCGACCGCGATGCTTGCCAAAGTGGGCCTCGCCGACAAGGCCGCGAACTATCCGTCGGCACTATCGGGTGGCCAACAGCAGCGCGTCGCCATCGCCCGCGCCCTGGCGATGGAACCCGACGTCATGCTGTTCGACGAACCGACCTCCGCGCTCGATCCGGAGACGATCGGCGAAGTGTTGAGCGTGATGAAGACGCTGGCGGACGAAGGCATGACCATGGTCGTCGTGACGCATGAGATGACGTTCGCGCGCCGCGTCGGCGACTGGGTGGCGGTGTTCGATGCTGGACGTATCGTGGAACAGGGACCGCCGGCGCAGATCTTCGATGCTCCGCTGACCGAACGCACGCGGGACTTCCTCGGCCATCTTGGGTGGGCCGGCTAGGAAAAGCTGCTGCGGAGGCGATCTGCTTTGTTGCTCGGTCGCAATCCTCACGTACGCCATGTACGCTCCGGTTGCTCGCAACCTCGCGCCTCGCATCTCGCCCTCCTCGCGACGCTTTTCAAATCTCATCACTCGGCAAGAAGGTACGCGCGACTGTCTTCGAGAAAGTGCGGGCCGGCGTCCGAGCGCACCGCCGTGCCGACTCCTGATGCCGTCAGTACTTCGAGCAGCAGTGCGCTCGGGACGCCCCCGTCGATGATGTGCACCGAACGCACGCCCTCGCGCACCGCGTCGAGTGCGGCGCTCACGCGCGGCACCATGCCGCCTTGCACCACGCCGTCGCGCAACAACGCTTCGGCCTCGCTTGCAGTAATGATGTAGATCAGTTTGCCGTCGCGCCCGTGCACGCCGGCGATGTTGGTCAGCAGGATCAGCTTCTCCGCTTGCAGTGCGCGCGCGAGACTGCTTGCAAGCAAATCGGAGTTTATGTGGTAAGCGGTGCCATCGGCGCCGACGCCGATCGGCATGATGACGGGAACGAATTCGCGCGATAGCAGCAGGTCGATCAGAGCGGTATCGATCCCGTCGATCTCGCCGACGAAGCCCAGGTCGGTGGGGTCGCCCTCGATGGTCTTGCGTCGTGCGTGGATGAAACGACCATCCTGACCGTTGAGCCCGACCGCGCGGCCGCCGTGCCTGTTGATGAGGCCGGCCAATTCCTGATTGAGTTCACCGAGTGCCATTTCGACGACCGTGAGCGTGCGTTCATCCGTCACCCGCACGCCGCGATGGCGCCGGTTCTCGATGCCCATCTGCTGCGTCAGTTCATCGACGCGCCAACCCCCGCCGTGCACCACGATGGGTTTCATGCCGACCGATCGGAGCAGTGCGATGTCGCGCGCGAACCCGGCCTTGAGCACGGGGTCGGTCATCGCCTTCCCGCCGAAGCGCACGACGAGCGTCCTGCCGTGATACGCGCGGATGTACGGCAGCGCCTCGGCGAGTATCCGCCCTTTGTTGATGCCGGACATGGTGGTCAGACCTGCATGCTTTCGGTATTCGACGTGGTTTGCCCCGGCTCGACGTCGACCAGGACATCGACCTCGTAGCCCGCTTCGATCCACGCATCGAGACCGCCGTGGAGCGGGCGCACCCGCGTGAAGCC
The DNA here is from genome assembly GCA_963726935.1 of uncultured beta proteobacterium. Taxonomy (GTDB): domain Bacteria; phylum Pseudomonadota; class Gammaproteobacteria; order Burkholderiales; family Casimicrobiaceae; genus PALSA-1003. The sequence continues at coordinate 400,951 of CAVSEH010000013.1, read as the reverse complement.
GTGATTCATGAGCAGCTTGGCGGCGTTTGCCGCGGACGATTCGTTCGGACACGTGCAATACAGGATGATGTCGCGGTCCCGCGGCAGGTCCTTGACATGCCTTTCGACCGCGTCGAGGGGAACCAGCAATGCACCCGGAATGCGGCGCGGCTGCAGGCTGCGCGCGATATGCGAACGCACATCGACGACGACCGGTCGCTCGCCGCCAGCGATCATCCGGTAGAGGTCGTCGACGCTGATGCGCGCCATGCGCAGCATGTTGTAGAAGCGGCGCCGCTCCCACCACTTGTACGCGATGTAGGCGGCGAGCAACGCGGCGATGACGATCACGGCGATCGTTCCGTAGTCCTGCATTTTCGCCAGGATGTACTCGACCTGCCTGCCGAACAGCGCTCCGCCGCCGATGCCGGCGACGACCCACAATGCGGCACCGATGCCGTTGAACAGCAGAAAGGTCGGCACACCGATGCGGGTAGCGCCCGCCAGCGGCGGCGCGATGAGCGAGAGTCCCGGTACGAACTTCGCGACCAGGAGCGCGTTCACGCCCCAACGTTCGAAGCGCGATTGCGTTTCGCTGACGCATGAATCCGGTGTGAGCGAAATGCGGCATAGTGTCTTCATGACGCTGTTGCCGTAAATGCGACCGATGACGTACCACGCGCTGTCGGCGAGGAGGCATGCCACGAGGGCGACGATGAATACCAGCGGCAGCGACAGCTGTCCCGTAGCACCCAGCGCGCCGGCGACGACGAGCGTCGGGATCGCCGGAATGGGCAATCCGATCTGTTCGATGAAAACGTTGACGAAAACGATTGCCAGCCCGTATTGGCTGATCAACGCGATGAGATCAGGGGACATGGTTCATTGGGAGAGGCGCCCGGATGCGTGCCGACCCAATGATAACGGACGCGGGTCGGATCGCGGCGGACACGCTTCAGAGAATGCGGCACGCCTCGTCGAAATTCAAGCGCAGATTGCGCGGGAACAGCTTGCCGGCGACGCGATAGCGGCGGTTGCAGATGAAATTGACCTGCCAGCCACCGTCCGGAAAATACTCGGCGTTGACCTTCTCGGCGTCGAAGCCCGACATCGGCCGCAAACACCGAAAGCGGCCGCGCCTGTTGCGCGGCCGCCGATTGCGACTAGATGGACTTCAGGAATTCGAGCAACTGATTCTGCAGCGTGGGAGGCAGGCGCACGTAGCGGTCGCGTGCGACGGAACCTTCGCCGTCGTGCTGCCTGATCGCCTTGTCGACCGTCGTTGCGCGTCCGTCGTGCAACAACGTCGTGCGCACGCGCAGCCCCCACAGCGGGGCGGTGCGCATCTCTCTTGCGCCGGCCGGACCCTGTTCGATGCCGTCGCCGAGCGCTCCCATGTCGTGCAACAACAGGTCGGAGTACAGCCTCACCTCCTTCCGGTCGAGCGCCGCAATCTGGTTTGGCGCAGTGAACATCGACGGCTGGTGACAGGTCGAACAACCGATTTGCGCGAACAAGCCTTCACCCGCTTTGGCCGCCTGCGTGAACGGCAACTGAGGCGGGGGCGCAAGCAAGCGCATGAAGTCCGTGAACAGGTCGATGTCGGCCTTGCCGGTGACGGGGTCGGTCGTATCCTCCGGATCAGCGACCGTGTCGTATTGCGCCAACAGCGCCGTGTTGCCGTTAGGCGCGTTCTCCGTCGGGAACAGACGGTTGGTAATGCCCACCTCGTTGAGGTAGGCGTCGCCGGAGAAAGTGAGGATCGTCGCGACCTGTGCTTTCCACCCAAAGCGTCCGACCCGCGTCTGGCCCGTCGCGACGTCCTGCACCATCGCGGCGCGACCGGTGACGCCGTCCGGCTTGCGTGCGAGCGCATTGCCGACAATGGTCCGATCGGAAATGGCTTCGATCAAGCCCAGGCCGAAGAGGGGCGTGGTCTGCCGCTGCGCCGTGACATTGGCCAGGAATGGAATCTTTTCCTGCACCAGCGGGTCGATTGCCGAGAGTTGCAACAGCGACCCACCCCGGAACGTCATCGGGTCGAAGTGACCGTTCACTGTGTGCCCAAAGCGCGTCTCCAGTATGGTGCTGCCTCCGCCAGTGGCAGGAACCGAATGACAGGCGACACATGACACATTGTTGAAGATCGGGCCCAGGCCGCTGGCGGGCGTGTCTTCCTCTTCGAAGGCGTCCTCGCCATTGGCAAAGTCCGTAAGCTGCGCCGCATTGAGCCCGGGCAGCGGATCGCCGAACGCGGTGCCCGCCGGGTTCGGGGGCGGTTTCGGTGGGAACGAATGGGTACGCGGGGCGCGATGGCGCGTGGGACCCGAAAAAGATTGTGCGACCACGTCACCCAATGCGAACACGATGACGAGAATGGCGAGCAGGCTGATGCGTGTTGCGGTATCCATAGCGGTTCTCCTTTAGGTGTTGCAGGACCATGCCGGCGGACGATGCCGGCGAAGGTGGGAGGACGGGAGAATCGCTGTGGCGGTTGCTGGTACTGCGGGGAGGTGAACGCAACCGACTGTATGACACAAGCATAATGCTATTGTCATAATGGCGCAAGCCCTTTTTGACTTGCTTCGATGTCGCGCGGGATTGCTTGAAGGTAAACTAGGGGAGCGTCGACTGGCGGCGCCCTCTTTGTCCAAACGGTTAACCGCAACAGATGGCCGATACGACCGAGTGGTCCTTTCCTCGTGATCTGCAGCCGCAGGCCGATGCGCTGCCCTTCGATCTCGATGCCGCGCTGCGGTCGGTGGTCCTGATCCGCGCCGAGATTCCCGAGGACGCATTCACCGCGTCGATTCTCGGTACCGAAAGAGTCGGCAATGGTGTGGTCATTCGCGACGATGGACTGATCCTGACCATCGGCTACGTCATCACCGAAGCGGAAACGATCTGGCTGACGACGCACGACGGCGCGGTCGTCGCCGGTCACGCGCTCGCCTACGACTTCACGACCGGCTTCGGTCTTGTACAACCGCTGGGACGCCTGAGTGCGCCCGCGCTGCCGCGTGGCTCCGCGAGGTCAGCCAACGTAGGCGCCGACGTGATTGTCGTCGGCCATGGCGGGCGTACGCACGCGCTCAAGGCAAGCCTCTTTGCCAAGCGAGAGTTCGCCGGTTACTGGGAGTATCTGCTCGACGAGGCGCTGTTCACCTCGCCCGCGCATCCGCAGTGGGGCGGCGCCGCGCTGATCGGCAGCGAGGGGCGCCTGCTTGGCATCGGTTCGCTGTTTGTGCAGGAGGCGGTCAGCGGCAGCACGGTGCAGGGGAATATGTTCGTCCCGATCGATCTGCTCGAACCGATCCTCGACGACTTGCTCAAGTTCGGCCGCAGTGCGCGCGCGGCGCGGCCGTGGCTCGGCATGTATACGGCGGAGGCCGACGGCCGGCTTGTCGTGGGTGGACTCGCGCGAGGCGCGCCCGCGGAGGCGGCGGGTGTGCAGCTAGGCGACGTGGTGCTCGAGGTCGGGGGCGAACGTGCATCCGGCCTGGCGGACCTGTTGCGCAAGACCTGGGGCGTCGGTGCGGCCGGTGTCGATGTCCCGCTCACGCTGGCGCGTGACAGCGAGGTCATGCACGTCCGCGTCCATTCCGCCGATCGTCACGACTTCCTGCGCAAGCCGCAATTGCAGTAGCATCAAGGCCCCGCAACAGCCGTCTTGTAGTCCCAGCCGCCGCCCAGCGCCTTGGCGAGGTCGACCACCGCCAAGCGCACATCCCGTGCGGCGAGAATCTGCAGTGTCTGCGCCAGAAGCAACTGCCGCTGCGCATCGAGCACTTCGAGATAGGGTGAATAGCCGGACGTGTAGCGCACATTGGCAAGATCGAGTGCGCGCTGCAGCTTGTCCTTTCGCTCCGTCTGCGCGGCCAGCGCATCGCGCGTCGTCTGGTTGGCGACCAGCGCGTCGTGCGTATCCTTGAACGCCGACTGCACGGTCTGACGATACCGGACCACGGTTTCGTCGCGTTGCGCGGTCTTCAAATCGACGTCGGCCTTGACCAACGTCAGGCCCACCAGCGGCTGCACGAGACTGGCACCGATGCCCCAGATCATCGCGGGGCCCGAAAAGAGGTTCTTCAACAGCGCCGATTCGGAGCCGACGTTTCCTGTCAGCGTTATCGCCGGGAAATAGTTGGCACGAGCGACGTCGATGCGCTGGTTCGCTGCGGCGAGCTGCTTCTCGGCATCGCGAATGTCGGGTCGCCGCTCGAGCATCTGCGACGGCAATCCCGGCGGCAATGTCGGCACCGCAACCAGCCACGTCATGCGCACGTCGCGCGAGAACTGCGGCGCGAACACTTCGCGGGGCGTGCGGCCGAGCAAAACCGCCAATGCAGCCTCGTTTTCCGCGACCAGACGCACGGCCAGCGCGACATCGAACGCGACCGCCGCCCGCTCTGCCTCGGCCGTCGTGAGGTCGAAGTCGCCGATCACGCCGGCCTGATAGCGGTCCTTCTGCAAGTCGACGGTCTCGGTGCGCGATTTCAGCGTGTCGTTGAGTTGCGAAAGCTGCGCATCGGAGGCGAGCAGACGGAAATAGGCGCGCGCAACCTCGGCCGCAACCGCGGTGCGAATCGTCTCGCGGGCGTACTCGGACGCCAGCAGATTGTTCTGCGCGGCACTGGTCGCGGTACGGTACTTGCCCCAGAGATCGAGCTCGTAAGACGCGTTGAGGTTGGCGATGAAGTTGTTGCCGATCGGGGGCGTTCCGAATGGTAGCGGAGGATTCTGGTCCAGGCTGAAGCGGGAGCGGCTCGCGCCCGCGTTCACATTCACCTCGGGCAGCTGCGTAAACTCCGCGGCCTTGTAAAGCGCGCGAGCCTGATCGACCCGAGCGATCGCCGCGGCGAGGTCGAGATTGTTGGCGAGCGCCTCGTCGACCAGCGCGTTCAGCGTCGGATCGCCGAAAGCCGTCCACCATTGCTCGAGTGACGGATCGCTGACGGTGGCCGGCGGCAGATCGAGCACCGGCGGCGCGGTTGGCGTGGTGGTGCACGCCGCCACGGCGACGGCGAAAATAACGGCAACAAGAGGTTTAAACATGATCCTCTCCACGTCGGGCGATGGGTGGATGCCCGGGAGTCTGCGGCAGGTGATGCGAGACCACGCGCAGATGTTTGACCTCGTCCAGGAGTTCGTCGTGGCTGCGCTTTTCGGTGAGGCGTTTTTCGACGACGACTTTGTAGAACAACGGGACGAAAAACACCGCGAGGAATGTCGCTGCCAACATGCCGCCCATGACGCCCGTCCCGGTCGAATGCCGCGCGCCGGCACCTGCACCCGTGGAGATCGCCAGCGGCAGCACGCCGAAAATGAAGGCGAGCGACGTCATCAGGATCGGGCGGAAGCGCAGTCGTGCCGCCTCGATGGCCGCGCCTGATGGCGACAATCCTTCGTGGTGCTTGATCACCGCGAATTCGACGATCAGGATCGCGTTCTTCGCGGCGAGACCGAGCAGTGTGACCAGGCCGATCTGGAAGTAGACGTCGTTGGTGAGGCCCCGCAACCAGATGGCTGCGAGCGCGCCGAAGGTCCCGAAGGGAAGGGCCAGGAGCACCGACAGCGGAAGCGACAGTTTTTCGTATTGTGCGGCCAGGATCAGGAACACCATCACGACGGCGAGGCCCAGCGCATACGTCGACGATCCGCTGGATTTTTTCTCCTGATACGAAGTGCCGCCCCAGTCGTAGCTGAAATCGGACGGCAGGGTCTCATTGGCGATCTGCTCGATGCGCGCGATCGCCTGGCCGGAACTCACGCCCGGTGCGCCGGACCCGAATATCTTGACCGACGGCAGGTTGTTGAAGCGTTCCAGCGTGTCGGGTCCGGATGAATAGCGAACGCTGGCGAGCGACGACAGCGGGATCATCTCGCCCTTGGCGGAACGGACGTACACGGCGCCGATATCGTCCGGACGACGCCGCGCATCCGGCTCCGCGGACATCAATACCTGCCAGGCACGACCATACTTGTTGAAGTCGTTGACGTAGTAGTTGCCGAGCGTAGCCGACAGTGCAGCATAGATGTCCGAGATCGGCACGCCGAGGGTCTTCGCCTTCTCGCGGTCGACGTCGATCGTCAGCTGAGGCACGGTTGCGCGCCACAGCGTCTGCGTATAGGCGAGCGTTGGATCGCCGTGGGTCTTCGCCAGAAACGCCTGCGACACCTCGAAAAGACGCTTGGCGCCGCCGTCACCGCGGTTCTGCAAATAGAATTCGAAACCACCGGCGGTGCCCAATCCGAAGATCGGCGGCGGGTTGAAGGCGAGTACCAGGGCTTCCTTGATGCCTGCCGTCTTGCCGAACAGTTCGCCGACCAGCTGCGCGGCCGTGACCTTGCGTTCGTCCCACGGCTTCTGCGTGACGAAGAGCGTCGCCGCATTGTTCCGGAATCCCCCGCCGATGAAATCGAAGCCGGTGAACGCGATGATGTCCTGGTTGTTCGGGTTCGAGCGGATGGCTTCCTCGACCTGATTCACGACCTTGAACGTGCGTTCGAGCGTCGCGCCATCGGGAAGTATGACCGCTGCAATATAGAAACCCTGGTCCTCGTCCGGGACGAGACTGCCCGGCGTGATACGCCACAGGCCGATGGCCAGGGCAACCATCCCGAGGAAGAGCACGGCGCCGAGGGCGCCTCGCCGAAGCATCCAGACGACCCCGTCGGTATAGCGATGAGTGACGTGTTCGAACCCCCGATTGAACGCCGCAAAAAAGCGGTTCGGCGGCTCGTGGGGTTTGAGCATCAACGCGCACAGCGCCGGAGAAAGCGTCAGTGCGACGAGGCCGGAGATCACCACGGAGATCGAGATGGTCACCGCGAATTGGCGGTACAGCTCGCCGGTCAAGCCGCCGAGAAAGGCGATCGGGACGAATACCGCGGTCAGCGTCAGCACGATGGCGATGATCGGGCTGGTCACCTCGCGCATGGCCTTGATCGCGGCGTCGCGCGCCAACAGACCTTCCTCGCGCATGATGCGCTCGACGTTTTCGAGCACGACGATCGCGTCATCGACCACGATACCGATCGCCAGCACCATGCCGAACAGCGTAAGGGTGTTGATCGAATAGCCGAGCATGTAGATCCCGGCGAAGGTTCCGATCAGGGACACCGGCACCGCGGCGAAAGGAATGATCGCGGCACGCCAGCTTTGCAGGAACAGGTAGACGACGAGGAATACGAGCAGCATCGCCTCCCCGAGCGTCTTCAGCACCTCGCCGATCGATACCCTGACGAAGCGCGTCGTGTCGTAGGGGATGGCGTAGGTGAGACCTTGCGGAAAGCGCTGCGAGATGCCAGCCATCTCGACCTCAACGGTCTTGGCGACCTCGAGTGCGTTGGCGCCCGGCGAGAGGAAGATGCCGACGAGCGTCGCGGGCTTGCCGTTGAAGCGTCCCATGAACTCGTAGTCCCTCGACCCCAGTTCCACGCGCGCGACATCGGCGAGCCTGACCGTCGACGCGTCGGGGTTGGAGCGCACGATGATCTGCTCGAACTGCTTGGGATCGGCAAGCCGCCCGCGCGTGGTCACCGTGTAGACCAGATCCTGGTTCTTCGCGACGGGTGACTGGCCGATCTTGCCTGCGGTGAACTGGGCGTTCTGCTCGTTGACGGCGGCGATGATGTCGTTTGGTGTGAGCTTCAGTTGCGCGAGGCGCTCGGGCTTGAGCCAGATGCGCATCGCGTAGTCCTTCGCGCCGAAGATCTGCACGTTGGTCGTGCCCGGCAGGCGCTTCAGATTGTCGAGCACGTTCAGCGTGACGTAGTTCGACGTGAACAGATCGTCGTAGCGCCCGTCGGGCGCGTAGAACGCAAGCACCTGCAGGAACGCCGAACTGCCGCGCTCGACGGTGACGCCCTGCCGGCGGACTTCCTCGGGCAGACGCGGCTCGACCTGCTTGACGCGGTTGTTGACGTTCACCGCCGCGATGTCGACGTTGGTTCCGATATCGAAGGTGACCTGGATCTGGACAGTGCCGGCCGCCGATGACGACGAACTCATGTAGATCATGCCCGGCACGCCGTTGATGGCGTTTTCCAGCGGCGACGCGACGGTCTGCTCGAGGGTTTGCGCCGACGCGCCCGGGTATACGGCCTGCACCGTGACGACGGGTGGCGCGATCTCCGGGTATTGGGCAATGGGCAGCGCGCGCATCGCCGCGAGGCCCGCGATGACGAGGAACGTCGAAATGACCGCGGCGAACAGCGGCCGGTCGATAAAGAAGCGCGAGAACATGAGTGAAGGCCCTCGCGCTTATTTCTGCGCCGGCGCGGCCGGCGCGGCTGCCTTGGGTGCGCCGCCGCCGACAGCGATCGCTCCGCCGGGCTGGAGCTTCGCCATGCCGTCGACGATGACCGTATCACCGGGCTTGAGACCCGAATCGATCTGCCACAGGTTGCTGCCGTCGGCATCGACCCAGTCGCCGACGACCACCGGCCGTTGTTCGGCGATGTCCTTGCCGTCCTTGTCCTTGCCCACGACGTACACGAACTTGCCTTGCGGGCCATCGAGCACTGCGGTTTGCGGGAGGGCGATCGCGTTCTTGCGCACCGCGCCGCGCAAGGTCACGCGAACGAACTGGCCGGGCTTCAGCGCCAGGTCGCCATTGGGCAATTCGGCACGCATCTCATAGGTGCCGGTCGTCGGATTGACGCGCGTGTCCGAGAAGTTGATGCGGCCGCGACGAGGAAACACCTGGCCGTCGGAGAGCTTGACCACTACTTCGTACGCATTGTCCTTCGGCAGGGTGAGCGCGCCCTCGGCGACGGCGCGGGTGAAACGCAGCTGGTCGTTTTCGGAGACGTTGAACCCGACCCAGATCGGATCGACCTGCGAGATCACCGTAAGCAGCGTGTCGTTTGCCGTCGCGAGGCTGCCTTCGGATTTCATCGCCCGGCTGGATAGCCCCGAGATCGGCGCCGTAACCTTCGTGTAACCGAGGTTCACGTTCAGTTCGTCGAGCTTGGCCTGCATCGCCTGCACGTTCGCCGCCGCCAGTTCGGCGTTCGACGTCGCATCGTCGGCTTCCTTCTGCCCGATTGCCTTGCGCTCGGCGAGAGGCACAAGGCGCGCCCGTTCGCGGTCGGCTTGCGCCTTCTGGGCGACGGCGCGGCTGAGGTCTGCCTGCGCTGCCGCCACTTGCGCGGCGTAGACTTTGGGATCGATGGTGAACAGCGTCTGGCCGGCTTTGACGGGGGCTCCCTCCTGGTACAACCGCTTCTCGACGATCCCCGTTACACGCGCACGGACCTCGACATCCTTGGAGCCGAGGGTCTGGCCGACGTACTCGAAGGCCGTGGGAAAGTCCTTGGGGACGACGACGAGCGTGGTCACCTGCGCGGGAGGCGGAGCGAAACCGCCGCCGGGCGGCCCCTTGCCGCAGGCACTGAGGACCAACGCCGGAACGAGAATCGCGATGAAGAGCGCAGCCGGGGGTTGCTTGGCAAGCATAAATCGACTCCTGGATGGGACGACAGGCGCGTAGGACGCGGCTAAGCGGATACGGGTATGACTTGCATCTGGCCCAAATGTTACATACAATCGTGAATGTTTGTAAAGCCCATTCTGTCTGACAACCACCTGTAACGGGATGCCATGGCACGCAGGACGAAGGAGGAGGCCGCAATCACCCGCGAGCAACTGCTCGATGCCGCGGAAAAGGTGTTTCGGGAGCACGGTGTCACCCGGACATCGCTGGCCGAAGTCGCGACGGCAGCCGGTGTGACGCGCGGTGCGGTCTATTGGCATTTCAAGGACAAGGCGGCCCTCTTCGCGGCGATGTGCGAGCGGGCGACGTTGCCGCTCGATGCCATGCTTGCCGCTGCAAGCGGTGAAAGCACGGCCGATCCTCTCGGCGTGTTGCGCGACCTCATGGTCGGCGCGCTGCGACACCTGGCCACCGATCCTCGCGCCAAGGCCGTGTTCGAAATCATTTTCCTAAAGACCGAAATGTGCGGCGAGCTGGGTGAAGTCGTCGGACGCCGCGACCGCGAGCGCTGCGACTGCCTGCTGCAGGTCGAGAAGCTGGTGCGCCGTGCCATGGGTTTGGGACGTCTGCCCGCCAATACGGACGCCGCACTCGCGACGCAGTTGCTGCAGGCCTGCATGGGGGGGCTCATGCGCGAATGGGTGTTGGACCCGACGGTATACGATCTCGCAAAAGACGCGCCACGTCTCGTCGATTGCATCATCGCGGGCATCGTCGTGCATCCGCCGCGACGCACCGAGCGCGTGCGCCCACACGTCAGGCCGCGGGCGGCATCACACCTGCAATAGGGTCGGCGCGCGGTGTGCACGCCGATGTGATTTAATCGCTTCCTGGCCCGGCCTGCGCGACGCAGGCGAAGGATCTTCAGGAGGCGATGATCGTGCGTTGTGGGTTCGTGGCGGTCGCGCTCGCGGCGCTGTTTGCTGCACTCGGTGTCGGCGCCCAGACGCCCCCGGCAATGCCGACGCCGCTACGAGTCATCGCGTTCGACGGTGGATGGAACCTGCCCGTTTGGGCGGCGCAGCGGCAAGGCTTCTTCGAGGCTCAAGGGGTCAGTGTCCAACTCTCCTACACGCCGAACTCGGTATATCTCATCACCAAGCTCCTCGACGGTGCGTACGACATCGGCTTGGCCGGGATCGACAATGTCGTTGCCTATCAGGAAGGGCAGGGCGAAGCGAAAATAGCCGACAACCCGGATCTGTTTGCCTTCCTCGGCAACGACGGTGGCTTTGCCTCGGTAGTCAGCGCCCCGGCGGTCAAGGGCTTTTCCGATCTCAAGGGCAAGACCGTATCGGTCGATGCAATGACGACCGGCTACGCCTTTGTCGTGCGCGAGCTGCTCGCGCGTAACGGACTTGCAGAAACCGATGTCAGCTACGTGCGGGCGGGCGGCACATCCAATCGCTACCGCGACTTGCTTGCCGGAAAGCATGATGCCACGCTGCTGCGCACGCCGTTCGAAATCCTCGCCAAGAACCGGGGCTTCAATCAGCTGGCCGTCGCCGAATCGCTCGGGGCCTATGAGGGCACCGTCGGGGCAACCCGCCGTTCGTGGGCGAAGGCGAACGAAGCCGCCCTGCTCGGCTTCATGCGCGGCTATCGCGCCGGTGTCGACTGGATCTACGACCGGGCCAATCGCGACGTCGTAGAAGCGCTGCTGGTCGCGAACATCCGCGACATGACGCCGACGCTGGCCAAGCAATCCTACGATCTGCTGCTTGCCGACAAGGGCGGCGTGACGCGCGATGTCGCGCTCGACATCGACGGCATCCGCACGGTTCTCGCCCTGCGCAGCAAGTACGGGCAGCCGGCGAAGAAGCTCGATGATCCTATGAAGTACGTCGACCTCTCGTACTACGAAAAAGCATTCGGCAAGCGCTAGTCGCGGCGCGAACAGGAACATGGCGATGGCGAAGAAGACCAAAGAGCCCAGGATCGTCCGGCCGGACGACATCGACCCGCACCACAGATGGGATCGCCCGCTGCAGGCGCCGGGGCATACGCAGGTCGACTTCGAGGAGCGTGTCAATTTTCGCCGGTTGCACGATTATCGTCTGGCGCGAACGCGCGCAGCGCTGGCGAATTCGGGGCTCGGCGCGTTGCTCTCCTTCGACCAGCACAACATCCGCTATACCACCAGCACCGTCATCGGCGAGTGGGCGCGTGACAAGCTGACGCGCTACTCGCTGCTGACCGGCAATGGCGATCCGTACATCTGGGATTTCGGCTCCGCCGCCAAACATCATCGCCTGCACGCGCCGTGGCTGCACCACGACCACTGCCGCGCGGGCCTGCTGGGGTTGCGCGGTGCCGTGGGCGGCGACATAACGCTGTTTCGCGACGCGGCGCGCGAAATCAAGTCGATCCTCGATTCCGAGGGTGTCGGTAACATGCCGCTCGGCGTCGACGTGGTCGAGCCACCGATGCTGTTCGAATTGCAGAAGCTGGGCATCGAAGTGCGCGACGGCCAACAGACGCTGTTGCAGGCGCGCGAGGTCAAGAACATCGACGAATTGACGCTGCTCAACATGGCCGCGGCGATGGTCGATGGCGTCTATCAGGACATTGCCGAAGCGCTGAAGCCCGGCGTCAAGGAAAGCGAGATCGTCGCGCTGGCCACGGGCCGCCTGTACGGCATGGGCTCGGATTGCGTCGAGGCGATCAACTCGATCTCCGGCGAGCGCTGCAGCCCGCACCCGCACAACTTCACCGATCGCCTGATTCGTCCGGGCGACCAGGCATTTTTCGACATCATCCAGTCGTTCATGGGCTATCGCACGTGTTACTACCGGACGTTCAACGTCGGCCGTGCGACACCGTCGCAGCGCACCGCGTATCGCAAGGCGCGCGAGTGGATGGATCGGACCATCGACCTCCTGAAACCGGGGGTGAGTTCAGACAAGATCGCTCGCTCGCTGCCGAAGGCGAGCGATATCGGGTTTGCCAGCGAGATGGATGCCTTCGGGCTCAACTTCTGCCACGGGCTCGGCCTCGGACTGCACGAGCGGCCGCTGATCTCTCGCCTCAACTCGCTGAAGGAACCGATCGAACTCAAGACCGGCATGGTGTTCGCGGTCGAAACCTATTGTCCGGCGAGCGACGGCATCTCCGCGGCGCGCATCGAGGAGGAAGTCATCCTCACGCCGTCGGGACCGAAGATCATTTCGCTTTACCCGGCGGAAGAACTGCCTATTGCGAATCCCTATTGAAGCACTGAAAGAGTGAAAGGATGAAGGAGTGAGCGAACGAATCGGCTGGATCGGCATTGGCCGCATGGGGTACGAAATGGCGGCCCGGCTCGCCAAGGGCGGTGCCGATGTGACGGTGTGGAATCGCACGCGCACCAAAGCCGAGCCGCTGACGGCCTTCGGCGCGAAGGTGGCGGACAAGGTGGCGGACCTCGCCGCGTGCGACATCGTCTTCTGCATGGTGTCGACCTGGGACGACGTGAAGGAGGTGATCACGGGGCCCGCCGGCTTGCTGTCCGGTGCCGGCAAGCCGCGGATGATCGTCGAGTGCTCGTCGATATCGCTCGAAGGCTCGGCGGAACTGCGCGCGCTGCTGCAGGCGCGCGGTATCGGCCTGCTGGCCGCACCCGTGTCCGGCAACGCGAAAGTCATCAAGGCGGGTCGCTTGTCGTTCGTCTGCTCAGGCCCCAAGACTGCGTTCGATACGGCGCTGCCCTACCTGAAAATGATCGCGCCCGCTGCCAGCTACGTCGGCGAGGGCGAACTTGCGCGCATCGTGAAGATCTGCCACAACGTGTTCCTCGGCGTCGTGACGCAGTCGCTGGCCGAGGTCACCGTGCTGGCGCAGAAAGCCGGCGTGCCGCGTCACGCTTTCCTCGACTTCATGAACCAGAGTGTCATGGGATCGACGTTCTCGCGCTACAAGACACCCGCCTTCGTGAATCTCGATTTCAAGGTCACGTTTACGCCGCATCTCCTGCGCAAGGATCTCGACCTCGGCCTCGATGCCGGCAAGCGATTCGAAGTGCCGATGCCGCTCGCAGCCCTGACGCGCGACATGGTACAGACGCTCATCGGGCGCGGGATGACCGAGGAAGACTTCGCCAAGCTGCTGGTGCTGCAGGCCGAGGCGTCGGGACTGAAACTCGAACCGGAGAACGTGCCTGTCGGCGACGGACTGGGATGAAACGACCCCCACGCTCGCTGTGCTCGCTGCCCCCAAGAGGGGGCGGGTCAGTCCCTCGGGGCGGCCCTTCGGAACTGACATGAGGAGACGGACATGAAGCTGGGTCGCTGGGTTGCAGGCGTCGCCCTGGTGTTGTTTGGTGCACTGCCGGCGCTGGGGCAGGGTTATCCCAACAAGACCGTACACCTCATCGTTCCGTTCACCGCGGGCAGCGCGACCGATATCCTGGCACGTACCTTCGGCCAGAAACTCTCCGAGATGTGGGGCCAGTCGGTGATCGTCGAGAACAGGCCCGGCGCCGGCGGCACGATCGGTGCGGCGGTCGTAGCGAAATCCCCGCCGGATGGTTACACGTTGCTGGTGAATTCTGCGGCGCAGGCCTACAACGCGTCGATCTACCCGTCCCTGCCCTACGACACCGCCAAGGATTTCGTCGAGATCGCGCCATTGGCCGGGCAACCGAACGTGCTCATCGTCGCACCGGCGACGGGCGTGAAGACCGTGGCGGAACTGATCGCGCTGGCGAAGCAGAAGCCGGGACAACTCAATTTCGCGTCGGCGGGCACAGGCAGCGGCACGCATATCAACGCGGAGAAGTTCAAGCTCGCCGCCGGCATCGATGTCGTGCACATACCCTACAAAGGCACGCCGGAGGCGCTGAATGACACGCTCGCCGGGCGCGTCACCTACTTTTTCTCGCCGATCTCGGCCGCGCTGCCCAATATTCGTGAGGGAAAGCTGCTCGCCCTGGGCGTGAGCACGTCGAAGCGCTCGAGTGCGCTGCCCAACGTACCGACCATCGCCGAGGCCGGGTTGCCGGGATTCGACTACAACCTGTGGGTGGGCGTGTTCGCCCCCGCCGGAACGCCCCCCGAAATTGTCGACAAGATCAACAAGGACATCGATCGCGTGGTGCAGTTACCGGACGTCCGCGAACGCTTCGCGAATCTCGGCGCCGAGGCCATGCCGATGACGCCGGCCGAATTCCGCAAATTCGTGCAAGCCGAGATCGATGACTCGGCGAAAGTCATCAAAGCAGCCGGCATCAAGGCGCAGTAGCAAAGGATGCGGATCGAAGCGTCGCGCGGGAGACAGGGAAAGTCCTGATTTGACCCGCTTTCCTTTAAGATAGCGGGCCAGACCGGTGCTCACGCCGGCAGCGATTTCGAGATTTGGAGTGGAGGAAATGCAAGCAGGTCTCGATACCTTCCCCAGGTTGTTGCTCGAGCACGCGCGCGTCCGCGGCGATCGTCCTGCGACACGCGAAAAGGATCTCGGCATCTGGCAGACCTGGACGTGGTCGCAGGTCGCGGAGAACGTGCGCGCGCTCGCCTGCGGCCTCGCCGCACAGGGATTCCAGCGAGGAATGCACCTGGCCATCATCGGCGACAACCGGCCGCGCCTGTATTGGTCGATGACCGCGGCGCAGGCGTTGGGCGGCGTTCCGGTGCCGATGTACCAGGACGCCCCGGCGGCCGAATTTGTATATGTCCTGAACGACGCTGAAATCGCGTACGCGGTCGTCGAGGACCAGGAGCAGGTCGACAAGATGCTCGAGTCGCTCCCGGACGTGCCGACGCTCAAGCACATCTTCTACGACGATCCGCGCGGTCTCCGCAACTACGAGGGCGTGACGAGTCTGGACCGGCTGCTGGAAACCGGCCGCGAATTCGACCGCGCGCATCCGGACTTCTACGAGGCGGAAATCGCCAAAGGCCGGCCTGACGACGTTTCAGCGATGTTGTACACGTCAGGGACCACGGGCAAGCCCAAGGGCGTGCGCCAGACGCATCGCGCATTCATCGCCGCCGCTGACGGTGCGCGCGGCTTCGATGCTCTCGGGCCGGACGACAGCGTGCTGTCGTACCTGCCCATGGCGTGGGTCGGCGACCACCTGTTCTCGTACGCGCAGTGGATGGTGGCCGGGTTCACGATCAATTGCCCCGAGTCGGGCGAGACCGCCATGATCGATCTGCGCGAGATCGGACCGACCTACTATTTCGCACCCCCGGCCGTGTTCGAAAATCTGCTGACGCAGGTGATGATCCGGATGGAAGACGCCAGCGCGCTCAAGCGCGCGGTCTTCCATCACTTCACTGCGCTCGCGCGCCGGTGCGGTGCAGAAATTCTCGACGGCAAGCCGGTTGCGCTGAGCGACCGGCTGCAATATCTCGTCGGCAACGTGCTCGTCTACGGGCCATTGCGCAACGTGCTCGGCATGAGCCGGATCCGCGTCGCCTACACGGCGGGCGCGGCGATCGGTCCCGACCTGTTCCGCTTCTACCGCTCGATCGGCATCAATCTCAAGCAATTCTACGGTTCGACGGAGACCTGCGCGTACGTTTGCCTCCAGCCCGACGGTGGAGTCAGGTTCGACACCGTCGGCAACCCGGCGCCCGGTGTCGAGTTGAAGATCGCAGATGGTGGCGAAGTGCTCGTACGCGGTCCGATGTTGCTCAAGGAATACTACAAACGACCCGACGCTACTGCGGAATCCATCGATGCCGACGGCTATTTCCATACCGGCGACGCCGGCTTTGTCGACGACAGCGGGCAGCTCAAGATCATCGATCGGGCCAAGGACGTCGGCAAGCTTGTGAGCGGTGCGATGTTTGCGCCGAACTACATCGAAAACAAGCTGAAGTTCTTTCCGCATATCAAGGAAGCCGTCGTTTTCGGCAACGGCCGCGACAAGGTCTGCGCGTTCATCAATATCGATCTTGGTTCGGTGGGTAACTGGGCGGAACGCCGCGGCATCGCGTATTCCGGCTATACCGATCTCGCCGCCAAGCCAGAGGTGTACAAGCTGATCGGCGAATGCGTGGCAACCGTGAACGCCGAGCTTGCGCGCGAAGGATCGCTTGCCGACTCCCAGATCCACCGCTTCCTGATACTGCACAAGGCACTCGACCCGGACGACGACGAGCTGACCCGCACGCGCAAGGTACGGCGAGGATTCGTTGGCGAAAAATACGCGGTGCTGATCGACGCGCTCTACTCCGGCAAGACCGAGCAGCACATCGAGACCCAGGTGCGATTCGAAGACGGACGCAGCGGCATGGTTGCGGCCGATCTGCACATCGCCGAAGCAAGTGTCCAGTCCGTGTCCGCGGCGCGCAAGGCAGCATGAGCGCGCAGCGCCAAGGTACTCCTGTCGACGCGATGGGACGCGTCGGCGAGGTGATACTCAAGCTCGACAACATTTCGCTATCGTTCGGCGGCGTGAAGGCGCTGACCGACATCAGCATCGATGTGCGCGAGCACGAAATTCGCGCCATCATCGGACCGAACGGCGCGGGCAAGAGTTCGCTGCTCAATGTCATCAACGGCGTCTACCACCCGCAGCAGGGCACGATCACGTTTCGCGGTGAAGTGCGGCGCGACATGAACACCCACAACGCGGCGATGCAGGGTATCGCCCGTACGTTCCAGAATATCGCGCTGTTCAAGGGCATGAGCGTGCTGGACAACATCATGACCGGCCGCAACCTCAAGATGCACGCAACCTTTCTGGAGCAGGCGATCTACATCGGACGCGCGCGCCGCGAGGAGCTCGAGAACCGGCACAAGGTCGAGGAGGTCATCGACTTCCTCGAGATTCAGCATATCCGCAAGACGCCCGTCGGCCGACTGCCCTACGGTTTGCAGAAGCGCGTCGAACTCGCCCGCGCGCTCGCGGCCGAACCCACGCTGCTGCTGCTCGACGAGCCGATGGCCGGCATGAACGTCGAGGAAAAGCAGGACATGTGCCGGTTCGTGCTGGACGTCAACGAGCAATACGGCACGACGATCGTCCTCATCGAGCACGACATGGGCGTGGTCATGGACATCTCCGATCGCGTCGTCGTGCTCGACTACGGCAAGAAGATCGCCGACGGGCCACCCGAGGCGGTGCGCGGCGATAAAGCGGTCATCGACGCCTACCTGGGCGTCGCCCACTAACTCGCAACCTGCGCATGCAATTCTTTCTCGAAGTCCTGATCGGCGGATTGTTGAGCGGCGTGATGTACTCGCTGGTCGCGCTCGGGTTCGTCCTGATCTACAAGGCGTCGGGCGTATTCAACTTTGCGCAGGGATCGATGGTGTTCTTCGCCGCGCTCACGTTCGTGGGTCTCACCGAGCACGGACTCGGCTTTTGGTCCGCGTTGCCGGCGACGCTCGTGGTAATGATCATCCTGGGCATCGCGATCGAGCGCGTCGTGTTGCGCCCGCTGGTCAACCAACCGCAGATCACGCTGTTCATGGCGACCATCGGCCTGTCCTTCCTCATCGAGGGTGTCGCGCAACTCGTCTGGGGCGCCAGCGTGCGCGGCCTCGATCTCGGGGTGCAGGACGAACCGCTGCAGTGGATCTCCGACCAGGCCGGAATCAATGTGTCCAAGTTCGATCTTCTGGCGGCCGGTGTCGCGGCCGTCCTGGTGACCACCCTGGCCGTATTCTTCAACCGCACGCGCATCGGACGCGCATTGCGCGCGGTCGCCGACGATCATCAGGCAGCCCTGGCCGTGGGCATTCCGTTGCAGCAGATCTGGGCAATCGTATGGGCGGTCGCGGGCGGCGTCGCGCTGGTGGCAGGCATGTTGTGGGGCGCGCGCAACGGCGTGCAGTTCGCGCTGACCTTTGTCGCATTGAAGGCATTGCCCGTGCTCATCCTCGGCGGCTTCGAGTCGATTCCCGGCGCAATCGTCGGGGGACTGATTATCGGCGCATCCGAGAAACTCGCCGAGGTCTACCTCGGTCCCTACGTCGGCGGCGGCATCGAAGGCTGGTTTCCCTACGTGCTCGCGCTGCTGTTCCTGCTGGTCCGGCCGGAAGGCCTGTTCGGCGAAAAGATCATCCGGCGGATCTAGAACAGGGCCCCAAGATGTTCTATCGCGAAGCAGGACAATTCAAGACCAACTACGCGGCGGATTCGGCCATCTTTCCGATCCGGCAGGACCGGATCGCGATGGCGGTCATCCTCGCGGTCGCGTTCATCGTCATTCCATTGACCGCGTCGGCCTATCTTTTCTCGGCGATCCTGATTCCGTTCCTGATTCTGTCGCTGGCGGCGCTGGGGCTGAACATCCTGACCGGGTACGCGGGCCAGCTTTCACTCGGCAGCGCGGCGTTCATGGCAGTCGGGGCATTCGCATCGTACAACTTCGTGCTGCGCGTACCCGGCATTCCGATTGCTGGTCGCCTTTGCCGGCGGCGGCCTGTCCGCGGCGGCCGTCGGCATCATGTTCGGCCTGCCCAGCCTGCGCATCCGCGGGTTCTATCTCGCCGTGGCCACGCTGGCGGCACAATTCTTCATCCTTTGGTGTCTTGACCAAGATCGGCTGGTTCACCAATTACAGTTCGTCGGGCGTGATCACCGCGCAGCCGATGGTGATCCTCGGCTACACGTTCGCGACGCCGCAAGCCAAGTACCTGCTCGTGCTGGTGATCGTTTCGGTGATGGCGCTCGCCGCGAAGAACATGGCTCGCGGCAACATCGGACGACAATGGATGGCCGTGCGCGACATGGACGTTGCGGCCGAAGTGATCGGCATTCAACTGATGCGCGCCAAACTGCTGGCGTTCGCCGTAAGTTCGTTCTATTGCGGTGTCGCCGGCGCCCTGTTCGCTTACGCGTATCTCGGCACCGTGGAGCCTGAAGCCTACAATCTCGACCTGTCGTTCCGCATACTCTTCATGATCATCATCGGCGGCGTGGGCACCGTGCTCGGTGCATTTCTGGGCAGCGCGTTCATCACCCTGCTGCCGATCCTGCTCAGCACCACCGTCACGCTTTCTGGACGAGTCTCTGCATTTCAGCATCGCCAGTAGCGTCGCCTCGAATCTCGAGCTGATGGTCTTTGGCGGCCTCATCATCTTTTTCCTGATCGTCGAACCGCACGGGCTCGCGCGGCTCTGGCAGATCGCCAAGGAAAAGCTGCGCCTCTGGCCTTTCCCGCATTGATGCGTCGCAACAGAAGAACCGAATGCTGCAATCGGGACGTCCGTGCAACCTTGGTCCGCTTCCCATTGACACGGTTTCGCGTCTCCCCGATGCTTTGCAGGCTGTACTATAGGTTGGCAAGCAACAGAATTTCCTAGGAGGAAAACAATGAAGTTCGTCAAACAAGCGTGGCTGGGTCTTGCGCTCATCGTTGCGGCGTCGACCGCATTCGCGCAGGCGCAGCAGTTCATTCCGATACTTCAGCTATCGCGTCGGACCCTATGCGGCGGGTGGTTCCGGCTACTTCGGCGGCGCCATCGACTATTTCAACCTGATCAATCTCGGCGGCGGCATCAACGGCGTCAAATTGACCTGGGAGGAATGCGAAACGGAATACAACGCGGCGCGCGGCGTCGAATGCTACGAGCGCCTCAAGACCAAGAACGGCGGCGCGACCGACCGATCGAGCCGCTGTCCACCGGCATCGCCTACGGACTGTTCGAGCGCGTGGCGCAGGACAAGATTCCGATGACGACGTTCGGCTACGGCAGTGGCGACTCCGCCGACGGACGCGTGTTCGAGTGGGTGTTCCCGGTGGGCACCACGTACTGGGATCAGACGGCGGCGATGATCGCGTACCTCGGCCGGCAAGGAAGGCAGCGACAACAAGCTCAAGGGCAAGAAGATCGCGTATCTCTACCACGAATCGGCGTACGGCAAGGAAGCGATTCCTGTGCTCGAAGCGCTGGCCACCAAGCTCGGCTTCGAACTCTTGAAGATACCGGTTACGCCGCCGGGCAACACGCAGGAATCGCAGTGGCTGCAGATTCGTCAGGCCAAGCCGGACTACATCATCCTGTGGGGCTTCGGCGTGATGAACCCGTGGCGATCAAGACGGCGGCGAAGATCGGCTTCCCGCGCGACAAGATGCTCGGCGTGTGGTGGGCAGGGTCGGAAGAGGACGTGATTCCGGCCGGGACGCGGCCAAGGGGTACGTCAGCGCAGCGTTCTCTGCGCCCGGCACCAGCTTCCCGGTGATGCAGGACATCGTCAAGACCAAGGTCTACGGCGCCGGCAAGGGCAACCTCGAGGACAAGATCGCGGCTGGGCTCGTCTATCACACGCGGGGCGTCGTCTACGGCATGATCGTCGTCGAAGCGATTCGCGTCGCGCAGGACAAGTTCGGCAAGGGCAAGGTGATGACGCCGACACAGCTGCGCTGGGGCTTCGAGCACCTCAACCTGACCGAGGCGCGCATCAAGGAACTCGGTGCCCCGGGGCTGTTCCCGCCGATCAAGACGTCCTGCGCGGATCACGAGGGCTCGGGCATGGTCAAGTTCCAGATGTGGGACGGCAACGGACTTCAAGCAGGTGACGCCGTTCATGACCGGTGACCGCGACTGGTGCGCAAGATGGTCGAGGAAAGGCGGGCAAGTACGCCGTCGAGCAAGAAGATCATCCCACGCGATTGCGGCAAGGAAGGCTGATCGTGCGATTGGTACGTACCTTCCGATCGCGGGAGGGCCGCCACAGGCGGCGCGACGGTGATCGATCGAGGACTCCACGGGGTCCCAACGCCGCGATTCGCAGCGGCCGTACGATCTCGGTCAACAACATCGAGGTCATCTACGACCACGTCATTCTCGTGCTGAAGGGCGTGTCGCTCGACGTGCCGGAGGGCCGCATCGTTGCATTGCTCGGCGCCAACGGTGCCGGCAAGACCACCACGCTCAAGGCGATCTCCAACCTGTTGCGGGCCGAACGCGGCGAGGTGACCAAGGGAACGATCGAGTTTCGCGGCGAACGCATCGATCGGCTCACCCCCAACGCGCTCGTGCGCATGGGTGTGTGCCAGGTGATGGAGGGCCGCCACTGCTTCCAGCACCTGACGGTCGAAGAAAATCTACTGACCGGTGCGTTTACGCGCAAGGCAACGCGCGCGGATATTCGCGACGCGCTCGACAAGGTCTATCAGTATTTCCCGCGCCTCAAGCATCGTCGTACGAGTCTGTCCGGCTACACCTCCGGCGGCGAACAGCAGATGACGGCCGTCGGTCGCGCGCTGATGGCGCAGCCATCGATGATCCTGCTGGACGAACCGTCGATGGGCCTGGCGCCCCAGATCGTCGAGGAGATCTTCGACATCGTGCGCGACCTGAACCAGAAGGAGAAGGTGAGCTTTCTCCTGGCGGAGCAGAACACGAATATCGCACTGCGCTTTGCGGATTATGGATACATCCTCGAAAGCGGCCGTGTCGTCATGGACGGCGCTGCCAGCGATCTCGCGCAAAACGAGGACGTGAAGGAGTTCTATCTCGGTTTGTCGACGGCGGGACGGAAGAGCTTCCGTGACGTGAAGCACTATCGACGCCGAAAGCGATGGTTAGCCTGATTCCTGCCGAGGGCTAGCAGCCCGCACCCCAGCTCACTCTTTCACGCATTCAAGGATCCGCCCGAGCTCGTGGAGTACTTCGATACTCTCGAAACGCTCGATCCCGAAATCCGGGAACGAACGATCTTTGCCGCCCTCCCGGCACAGCTTGCGTATGCCAAGGCGAACACCCCGGCCTATGCGCGTCTTCTCCGCGATATCGACCCCGCGTCCGTAACATCGCGAGCGGCGCTTGCCCAATTGCCCGTCATCCGCAAATCGGAACTTGTCGACCTGCAACAGGCCGAGAAGCCTTTCGGCGGCTTTTCCGCCAGCGGTTGGGGCGACGCGCGGCGACGCGCGTGCCTCGTGTTTGCGTCGCCGGGGCCGCTGTACGAGCCCGAAGGCGAGACGGCCGATTACTGGCGGCTGGCGCGGGCATTGTTCGCCGCGGGATTTCGCGCAGGCGATCTGGTGCACAACTGCTTCTCGTATCACCTGACGCCCGGTGGGGCCATGCTGGAAAGCGGCGCCCGGGCCCTTGGTTGCACGGTGTTTCGTGGTGGAACCGGCCAGACCGAGCTGCAAGTGCAAGCAATGGCTGAACTTCGTCCCGACGGCTACGTCGGCACGCCTTCGTTCCTGAAGATCGTTCTCGAAAAAGCCGACGAGCAGGGCATTGCGCTGCCGAGCCTGAAAAAGGCGCTGGTGTCCGGTGAGGCGTTTCCGCCAAGCCTGCGCGACGCGCTCGGTGCGCGCGGCATTGCGGCATACCAGGTCTACGCCAGCGCTGATGTGGGCGCGATCGCTTATGAGTCCGAGGCGCGCGAAGGGCTGATCGTCGATGAAGGCGCATTGGTCGAGATCGTGCGTCCGGGAACGGGGGAATCGTTGACGCCGGGAGAAGTCGGTGAAGTCGTCGTCACGCTGCTGGCCAATGCCGACTATCCGCTGATCCGTTTTGGCACGGGCGACATGTCGGCGGTCCTGCCAGGCAAATCGCCATGCGGACGCACCAACATGCGCATCAAGGGCTGGCTCGGGCGTGCCGACCAGACAACGAAGGTCAAGGGCATGTTCGTGCATCCGGGACAAGTTGCGGCGGTTGCCCGGCGCCATCCGGAAATACTGAAGGCTCGACTGGTCGTTGACAATCAGGAGGGCAGCGATCGCATGACGTTGCACGTGGAGGTGGCGGACAACGCTTCGTCCGACGCGGGCTCCATCGTCGCCACGTTGCGCGACGTCACGAAACTGCGTGGCGAGGTCCGTTTCCACGCACCCGGAGACCTTGCCAACGACGGCAAGGTCATCGACGATACGCGCAAGTACGACTGATCTGGCCGGCCATCGTTTGATGTTGGCAGTGATCACTCACTGAAGGGAGAAAACATGCTTCGCACAGGGGTCGCGATCGTTTCACTGGGAGTCTGTTCAGTCGTCGCAGCGCAAACCGTTACGCTGGCGGATGTGAAGGCGAAGAATGCCGTGCAGCTAAGTGCGGATGAGTTGAAACAGCTGATGCCTGGCGCCAAGGTCGTCAACCTCACCAACGCCGGCAGCACGCGCAATTGGGAAAACAACCTCAACGGGACGGTGGCGGCCTCGTCGGATTCCAAGGGATCGACAGGCGGGCGCGCTCGTCCATCTTCCGGAAACGGCACCTGGAGCATCTCGGACAAGGGCACGTACTGCGTAACCATCCAGTGGAGCGGGATGAGAGCCGAGGAATGGTGTCGTTACATTTTCAAGGCAAGCGACAAATACTATGGCTTCGGTAAACTCGAGGATGGTGCAGTGGCCAGCGAATTCGAGTTTTCCAAGTAATCCCTCGGTTGCCGCTACCGACGGCCAGGAGCCTGTCGACGGCAAGTATTATGGCTTCGGCAAGCTTGACGGTACTGCCCAGGGTAGGCAGTTCGAGTTTTCCTAGTGACTCGTCGACACGCCGCCTGGCTGCCAGCTACCGGCGCCTGACTCCGGGCGTCGCGAATCCGGATCTCGGCGTCCGTGCTACGATTGCAGGGCAGGCTGACCACCGTACTACCGCTTGGCATGCCCAAGACCGACTCCTCGCCCAACGATCTGCTCGCGCCGCTCGCGGAGGAAACCCTCCGCGCGATCGCGCAGGAGGGTGTTGTTCGCACATTCCCCAAGGGCGCGATTCTGATCAACGAGGGCGACATCAGCGAGTCGCTCTACATCGTGCTGTCAGGACGGGTGAAGGTGTACGCCAGCAACGCGGCCGGGCGTGAAATCGTGCTGAGTTTTTTCGGCCCCGGCGAGTATGTCGGCGAAATGTCGCTGGACGGGAGTCCCCGCTCGGCGTCGGTGATGACCGTCGAGCCGACGACCTGCGCAATCATCACGCGCGCGACTTTCCGGGATTTCATGCTCGCTCACCCAGATTTCGCCATGCACCTGATCGGCAAGCTGATTCAGCGCGTGCGCATCACCACCGAGAACGTGAAGAGCCTCGCACTATCCGACGTCTACGGCAGGCTGGTGCGCCTTATCACAACGCTTGCGGTAGAGCGCAACGGCGTCACGATCGTGCCGGAAAAGCTGACGCAGCAGGACATCGCGGAACGCGTCGGTGCGTCGCGCGACATGATCAGCCGGCTGCTCAAGGATCTGGTCGGCGGAGGCTATCTCGCCATCCAGGACCGGACCATCACCGTCCTCAAGAAGCCGCCTGCCGGCTGGTAGTGGCCGGGGGCCGCAGGTCGACGCGCTCCTCCGCGCGTGAATATTGCGCATGGGTCGCGCTGCTTTCGCGGCTGCGCTGTAGTGTACGTTCATCTAACCTGAAGTCGTCCGGCCACGATCTGTTGTAACCGGAACCCGACGAGTGGTGCGGTTCCTTCGCACCATGGACGGCGGGAACTTCGAGGAGTAGATCATGAACGACAGAAAGGATACGAAGCGGGACTCGGATCCGACTGATAACGCCGCTCAAGGTGGCGGTGTGGGTTGCGGTTTTAGGTGTGATCGCGCTGGCGGTGGAAGCGCCGCACTCGGGCATGTCACTACACGCGCCGGACGAAATGACATCGACGCCGAGCGCCGGCGGCGACGTCGTCAACCTCGGACACCGACTACTTCCCGGCGCACTTTCCGCCGCCCAAGGCGGAACCCGAGGCGGCAGCCCCGACATTCTGATCGGATTGTCCCGAGGCGTTTGGGTACGGCCCGGGCGTCAGGAGGTCAGATACCGCCCATGCACACGTACTTGATCTCGACGTATTCGTCGATGCCGTACATCGACCCTTCCCGACCGAGGCCCGATTGCTTGACGCCACCGAAAGGGGCGACCTCGGTCGTGATCATGCCGGTGTTGACGCCGACCATGCCGTACTCCAGCGCTTCGGCCACGCGCCAGATGCGACCGATGTCGCGTGAGTAGAAGTACGACGCCAACCCGAACTCGGTGCGATTGGCGAGTTCGATGACCTCGGCGTCGGTGGAGAAGCGTATCAGCGGGGCGACGGGGCCGAACGTCTCCTCGCGGAAGATCTTCATATCGGCGGTGACGCCCGTGAGGACCGTCGGCTCGTAGAACGTTCCTCCGAGCGCATGGCGTTTCCCGCCGACCGCGATCTTCGCGCCGTGCGACGTTGCGTCGGCGACGTGCTCCTCGACCTTGTCGAGCGCTTCGCGATTGATGAGTGGCCCCTGTGTTACACCGGGTTCGGTGCCTGGTCCCACCTTGAGCGCGCGCACGCGATCGGCGAGCTTGGCGGCGAACGCATCGTAGACCTTGTCGTGCACGAACAACCGGTTGGCGCACACGCAGGTCTGGCCCGCGTTTCGGTACTTGGAGACGATCGCGCCGTCGGCGGCCGCGTCGAGGTCCGCGTCGTCGAACACGATGAACGGTGCGTTGCCGCCGAGTTCCAGTGAAATTTTCTTCACCGTCGAGGCAACCTGCTTCATGAGCAAGCGGCCGATCTCGGTCGATCCGGTGAAGGAGAGCTTGCGCACGGTCGGGTTCGAGGTCATCTCGCCGCCGATCGCGGGCGCGTCACCGGTGAGAACGTTCAGCACGCCAGGTGGAAAGCCTGCGCGTTGCGCGAGCTCAGCCAAGGCCAGCGCCGAATACGGCGTGGCCTCTGCCGGCTTGATGACGACCGTGCAACCCGCCGCCAATGCAGGCGACACCTTGCGCGTGATCATCGACGACGGGAAATTCCAGGGCGTGATCGCCGCGCACACCCCGACCGGCTCCTTGATGACGACCAGTCGCCGATCGTTGCCGATCGTGGGGATCACATCGCCATAGACGCGTCGTGCCTCCTCGGCGAACCATTCGGTGTATGCGGCGCCGATGGTGATTTCTCCCTTGGCTTCGGCCAGCGGCTTGCCCTGCTCGGTGGTCAGGATCAGCGCAAGATCGTCGGCGTGCGCCAGCTGGAGCTCGGACCATTTGCGGATGATCTGCGAGCGCTCCCGGGCGGTCTTGGCGCGCCACGCCGGCCAAGCCTTGTTGGCGGCCTCGATAGCGCGGCGCGTTTCCGTGGCGCCTAGATCCGGAACAGTGCCGATGCGCACACCGGTGGCCGGATTGACGACGTTGAAGGTCGTGCGCGCGTCGGCGTCTATCCATTGGCCGTCGACCAGGCATTGCTGCCGCAACAGCGCGCCATCCTTGAGGGTAATGGGTGATGTGCGTTCGGTGCTATCGGGGGCCATGCGATCTCCTGCGGAATCCAGTGGCAGGGAACCAAAGCGGTTCCGGGAACCAAACAGTATAGCGCCGGCGCCGCCCGCTACCGCACCCTCGGCCGCAGTGTGACCAGGGTGACGCCGGCCAGCACGAGCGCTGCGCCTGCCAATTGTATCCAGTGCACCGGCTCACCCAGGATCCAGAAACCCAGCGCGATGGTGAATACCGGTCCGAGCGAGCCGATCAACGACGTTTGATTCGCGCCGATGCGCTTGATCGCCTCGGCAATGAGAAAGGTCGGCAGCACAGTCGAGCATATTGCCATCGCCAACGAAAGCAGTTGGATGGACGATGGCGCGGCGAGTGCGGCAATAGGGCGCGTGGCGAGGAACTGCCCGATCACGAACACTGACGAAATCAGCATCGCCCAGGAGATGAACCGCAGGCTTCCCAACCGCGCGATGACGGGGCCGGCGCCGACTAGATAGCACGAGTAGCTTAGGGCACTGGCGAACACCAGGCCGCCACCGAGCCACAACGCGTGCGGATCGGTGCCGAGGCGCAGGTCGTGGGCGAAGACGAGCAGGATGCCTGCATACGACAGCGCAAGCGCCAGCACGGTGCGACCGCCGATGCGCTGCTTGAACAGCACCGCGGATAGCAGCACGACCATGGTTGGATAGAGGAATAGAATCAGCCGCTCGATCGACGCGGTGACGTGCTCGAGTCCCATGAAGTCGAGCAGGCTGGAGATGTAGTACCCGACGAATCCCAGCCACACGAGGCGGACCCAGTCGCTGCGCGCGATCGGAGTTGTGCCTTCGCGGCGCGTTGCCCACCAGGCCATCACCGCGAAAAACGGCGTCGCATAGATCATCCGCAATGCCAGCAGAGTCACCGCATCGACGGGGGCCAGCGAGTACCCGAGCTTGACGAGAATGGCCTTGAACGAAAAGCCGAGCACGCCGATGATGGCGAGCGCCGGGCCCGCCCTGTCCTGCATCAACGCTGCTAATCCCAGTGAACCAGCCCGAAATAGGATGTTGCCAGGATGACGACGCCGAAGGCGATCCGATACCACGCGAACGGCACGAAATCGTGGTGAGCGACGTAACGCAACAGCCAGCGCACCACGAGGAAGGCGCTGACGAATGCGACCACGAAACCGACGGCGATCATCGATAGGTCGCCGCTGGCCAGCAGCGCACGGTTTTTCACGAATTCGTATGCGGTCGCCGCGAGCAGCGTGGGGATCGCCAGAAAAAACGAGAATTCGGTCGCGGCGGTGCGCGAGAGCCCGAACAGCATGCCGCCGATGATCGTGGCGCCGGAGCGCGACGTGCCCGGAATCAGCGCGAAAGCCTGCGCGCAGCCGATCTTCAATGCGTCGGACCAGCGGAGGTCATCGACGCTGTCGATACGCACTGTCGCCGGATTGCGTTGCTGGCGCCGCTCCGCCCACAGGATGACGAATGCGCCAACGATGAACGCGGTGGCGACGGGTACCGGCGCAAACAGGTGCGCCTTGATCGCCTTGCTGAAGGCAAGGCCGAGGACCGCTGCGGGCAGAAACGCGATGAGCAGGTTCAGCACGAAACGCTGTGCCGAACGGTCGTTGAACACACCCCCCGCGACGGCGAGCAATTTGGCGCGGTATTCCCAACAGACGGCGAGAATCGCGCCGGCCTGGATGACGATCTCGAACAACTTCGCCTTGTCGCCGGTATAGCCCAGCAACGATCCGGCGACGATCAGATGACCGGTACTGGAAACGGGAAGAAATTCCGTGAGGCCCTCGACGACGCCGAGAATCGCCGCGGTCAGCAGATCAGGAAGGTACATGGATCACACAATAAAAAAAGGCCGGGCAGCATAGGCTGTCCGGCCCGTGCATTCTACCGTGTCGACCTAGGCTGTGCGCTTGGTGAGTGCGGAAAGCGCCTGCGCCAGCATGTCGCCGTGGTCATCCGGCACTTGCCCGTGCGGCGTCAGGTGATCGATGAGCTGCGGCAACACCTGTGCCAGATTGGAACTCGCATCGCCGTGCGACATGCCGAGTTGTTGCGCGAGCTCTCCGATCGAGCCGCTGCCGAGGACCTCCTGTAACTGGCTGCCGCTGACGGGGACGTTCTGGCCCGTGCCGACCCATGATCCGACCTGCTGCGCCAAGCCGCCGTTTTGCAATTTGCTGATGATCCCCGGGAGGCCGCCATTCTGCTGAATCAGTTGCAGCGCCATCATCATCAACGGGCTCTGCCCTTGCTGCGCTGTGCCGCCTGCGCCGCCCATCAGTCCGCCAAGTAAGCTGTCGAGCATGCCCATGGTTGTACTCCTCCGCCGGAAAGGACCGTCAATTATACGCCGCGCGGTGCAGCGGGTTTTTCGATGTCCCGCGGTACGGATTGCGACGGGCAGGACGCCTAGGAACTCGAGGTGGCCCCCAGTTCTTCGCGGAGCCGGGCGATATTCTCTTTCAGCGAGTCGACTTCGCTGCGCAACTCGCCGACGCTTGCCTTGAGTGCCGCGATTTCGCCTAACGTGACAAGGCTTTCCGCGCCTGGCCCGGGCAACGGACCGGGCGCGCGCGTTTCGGCGGTACGACCGGACAATAGATGTGTCCAGCGGTTCTCGCGCTCGCCCGGTGCGCGCGGAAGCTCCTCGACGAGCGGGTGCTCCGGGCGTTCTGCGAGCTCGTGCAGGAATCCCTCGACGGCGGACACGTCGGCGAATCGGTGCAGTCGTTCGCTGTTGATGCGCAGCTCGCCGACGGTCTGTGTGCCGCGCAACATGAGCGTGGCGAGCAAGGCGACGGCCTGCGACGGCACTCCCAGCACGCGCTCGGTGTTGTGCGCGTAACGCATGACCCGGCCGCCGCTCGATTCGACGACGAGCGAGAGCGAGCGCAGGCGGTCGACGGCGACCTGCGTTTCGGCGTCGCTCGCGTTGAGCACCGGGTCGCGGCTGCTCTTCTGGTTGCAACCTGCCGTCAGTGCATTCAACGTAAGCGGATAGGTGTCGGGAACCGTGTGCTGTTTCTCGACGAGGACGCCGAGGACCCGGGCTTCAAGCAGCGACAGCAACGGGAGAGTGGCAGTCGTGGGCATGTTGCGCAACGCTCAACGTAGGTATCCGGTGGTCGACGCGGCCGTGGCGCCGGCCGTTTCCATGGTGCGGGGTTACTGCTATCGTGCTAGGTTGCACCATCCATTCTATCCCGCCTCGCCCTTTTCTTGTCTGGACCCGCTGCTCCGGGAGCGTCATGCCGAATCCAACCGAAGTAACCAATATGGCCCTGTTCTGCGACTTCGAGAACGTTGCGCTCGGCGTGCAGGACGCCAAGTACGAGCGGTTCGATATCGGCAAGGTGATCGAGCGGCTGCTGCTCAAGGGCAGCATCGTGGTCAAGAAAGCATATTGCGATTGGGACCGCTACAAGACGTTCAAGGCGCCCATGCACGAGGCGTCATTCGAACTGATCGAGATCCCGCATGTACGCCAATCGGGCAAGAATTCGGCGGACATCCGGATGGTCGTCGACGCACTCGACCTTTGCTATACCAAGGCGCATGTGGACACGTTCGTCATCATCAGTGGCGATTCCGACTTCTCGCCGCTGGTGTCGAAGTTGCGCGAGAATGCGAAAAGAGTCATCGGCGTCGGCGTGAAGAATTCGACCTCGGACTTGCTCATCGCCAACTGCGACGAATTCATCTTCTACGACGATCTGGTGCGCGAGCAGAAGAAGACTGCCGCCAGGCGAGCGCCGCGCAAGCAGGCGGTCGCCACGGAGGGCGCAGCGCCGGCCAAGAAAAGCGATGACGCCCGGCGCCAGGAAGCGCTGGACATGATCGCCGAAACCGTCGAAGCACTGATCGCGGAGCGTGGCGAAGATGAGAAGGTATGGGGCTCGATGGTCAAGCAGGCGTTGAAACGTCGCAAGCCGGGATTCTCCGAGTCCTTCTATGGCTTCCGCTCGTTCAACGGTCTGCTCGAAGAAGCACAGCGACGCGGTGCGCTGGAACTCGAGCGTGACGAGAAGTCCGGCGGCTACGTGGTTCGGCTGCAGTCGCTCGCGGAGTGAACACGATGCGCGCACTAGCGCTTGTCGCGTTCGGCGTCGGCCTCGCTTGCGGTGTGTCGGCGAACGAGCCGGTATTGACTGTGATGGTTGGCGGTAACACGCTGGGCTACGCGCCCGCCGCGCTATTGGCGCTGCCCGCCGCGGGCAAACTCACGGTCGCCCACGATGTCGCCTATCAGCGTGAAATGACCTTTCAAGCCGTGCCCGTGGCCGATGTGCTGGGCGGTGTCCGGCCCGACGAGACCATTCGCTTCGTGACTCGCGACGGTTTTGTCGCCTCCCTTCCCGCCGCCGCACTGCTGGCGCGCGGCGATGGTGCGGTTGCGTATCTGGCGGTCGAAACAACCGATGCGCCGTGGCCGGCGCTCAAAGCGAGCGACCCGGCGACGGCAGGACCGTTCTACCTGGTGTGGCAGCGACCGGAGGCCGGTGCGATCGTCCCCGAACAGTGGCCGTACCAGATCGTCCGCATCGAATCCGTCGCGCCGCTCGCCAAGCGTTATCCGATGGTGGCGCCGGCGGCGACGTTGTCCGCGCGCGACCCGGCTCGCCGCGGCTTCGAGGTCTACGTCAAGAACTGCTCGGTCTGTCACACCATAAATCTGGGGGGCGACGCGACCGTGGGCCCCGATCTGAACGTTCCGTACAATCCCACGGATTACATGCGCCCGGATGCGCTCCGGCGCTTGATACGCGATCCGCAATCATTGCGCAAATGGCCCAACGCACGCATGCCCGCGTTCAGCGCCAAGATCGTCAGCGATCGGGAATTGACCGACCTGCTGACGTACTTGCGGCACATGGCCGATCGAAGAGCGGCGACGAGCGCCGGGAAATAGTCTCGTTTGCGTAGGCGGCCCCGCCGCGATCCATCACAGTGCGACCTGCGCCGCTGCCGTCGCCATGACTGCAACGATGGCTGCAAGTGCGATCATCGTGCCGGCACCGTCCAGCCACGCCGGCGTGCGCTGCCAGTGCAGCGCGGGCTGACCGACCACCCCGTCGTTGGCGGCGGCCGGAACCAGTTCAATGGTCGCGCGTGCTGTCGACTCGATGACGGTGCGCCCCTTGCCCGCGAGCGCGTGTTCCTGGCCGGCGCGCAGCCAGACGTCATCGAGGTCACCGCTGCTGGTGGCCCAGATGACACCGTCGTGGACGCGCAGTCTCACCTTGGCGTGCGACGGCACGACCACCGTTTCCCCCGACTTCATGGAGTAGGTGCCCAGAGCCGGGGTCCCAAATGCGAGCATACTTGTCATTTACGTCTCCGCTGTAGTGGCTGGGAAAACAGTCACAATGCTAGGAGCGAATGCCTAGAGGGACAAGCGATGGATTTTCCACTAATATGTGAGCATAGCTAACATATCTAACAATGCGCCATGGCGACCCATTTGCCCCCGATGTCCGCCCTGCGGGCGTTCGAAGCCGCAGCCCGCACCGGCAGCCTCACTCGCGCCGCCGAGACTCTGCATGTCACCCACGGAGCGATCAGTCATCAGATCAAGGCGCTGGAGGCCGATCTCGGTGTGCGCCTGGTCGAACGTGCGGGGCGCGGCATACGCTTGACCGACGAGGGTGAACGTCTCGCCGGCCGTGTGCGCGCGGCGCTGACCGACCTGGCCGATGCCGTGCGCGAGGTGAGCGAGCGCGCCAATCCGCGGCAGCTACGCGTCAGCGTGATGCCATCGTTCGCGGCGCGCTGGCTGCTGCCGCGCATCGGCAGCTTCATGGCGGCGCATCCGCAGGTCGACCTCGACGTGCGCGCCAGCGCGTCGCTCGCCGACTTCCGCCGCGACGATGTCGACGTCGCCATCCGCTATGGCAGCGGCAACTATCCGGGCCTCACCGTCGAGCACCTGATGGACGATGTTTATTTCCCGGTGTGCAGCCCGCGCATCGGCGGTGGACCGCCGGCGCGCCCCGCGGATCTCGCGCGCTACGTGCTGCTGCGCTCAGATTACGAGTCCTGGCAGCCGTGGTTCGCCGCCGCCGGGCTCGACTGGCCGCAGCCGACGCGCGGGCCGATCTTCAACGACGACTCGCACGTGATACAGGCGGCGATCGAGGGGCGGGGCATTGCGCTCGCGCGCACGTCGCTGATCGGTAACGACCTGGCCAACGGTGTACTGGTGCGCCTGTTCCAGGCGACGGTAACGGCGCCGACGCGGTACTACCTGGTCTACCCGCCGTCGCGCGCCGGCTTGCCCAAGCTGCAGCAGTTCGGCGCGTGGCTCAAGGCGGAAATCGCTCGCGACGACGGCGGCATGGCGGTGCTGCGAATCAAGCGGCCGCTCGGCGCAGCTGCTTCGAAGCCGCCTGCCAGAGCGAGGACGGGCGCACGCGCGCGCAGCCGCGGCTGCCCTAGGCCTTGGAATAGATCTCCGCGCCCTTCTTCACGAACTCGACAGCTTTGGCCTCCATGCCCTTTTCGAGCGCGGCGCTCTCGTCGACGCCGAGTTTCGCCGCGTAGTCGCGCACGTCCTGCGTGATCTTCATCGAGCAGAAGTGCGGCCCGCACATCGAGCAGAAGTGCGCGAGCTTGGCGCCGTGCTGCGGCAGCGTCTCGTCGTGGAATTCGCGTGCCTTGTCGGGATCGAGTCCGAGGTTGAACTGGTCGTCCCACCGGAACTCGAAACGCGCCTTCGACAGCGCGTTGTCACGCACTTGTGCCCCAGGGTGTCCTTTGGCGAGATCGGCGGCGTGGGCGGCGATCTTGTAGGCCATGATGCCGTCCTTGACGTCGGTCTTGTTCGGCAGCCCGAGGTGTTCCTTTGGCGTGACGTAGCACAGCATCGCCGTTCCATACCAGCCGATCATCGCCGCGCCGATCGCGGAGGTGATGTGATCGTAGCCCGGCGCGATGTCGGTCGTGAGCGGCCCTAGCGTGTAGAACGGGGCTTCGCCGCACAGCCGCAGTTGCTCGTCCATGTTGTGCTTGATCAGGTGCATCGGCACGTGACCGGGGCCTTCGATCATGGTCTGCACGTCGTGTTTCCACGCGACCTGCGTCAGTTCGCCGAGCGTCGCCAGCTCCGCCATCTGCGCCTCGTCGTTGGCGTCGTACCCTGAGCCGGGTCGCAATCCGTCGCCCAAGCTGAAGCTCACGTCGTACGCCTTCATGATCTCGCAGATGTCCTCGAAGTGCGTGTACAGGAACGACTCCTTGTGATGCGCGAGGCACCACTTGGCCATGATCGAGCCGCCGCGGCTGACGATCCCGGTCATTCGCTTGGCCGTGAGCGGGATGTAGCGCAGCAACACGCCGGCGTGGATGGTGAAGTAGTCCACGCCCTGTTCGGCTTGCTCGATCAGCGTGTCGCGGTACATCTCCCAGGTGAGATCTTCGGCCTTGCCGTCGACCTTCTCCAGCGCCTGATAGATGGGAACCGTCCCGATCGGTACCGGTGAATTGCGGATGATCCATTCGCGCGTTTCGTGGATATTCTTGCCGGTCGACAGATCCATCACCGTATCGCCACCCCACCGGATCGCCCAGGTCATCTTGTCGACCTCTTCCGCAATTGAGGACGACACGGCCGAGTTGCCGATGTTGGCGTTGATCTTCACCAGGAAGTTGCGGCCGATGATCATCGGCTCGGTTTCCGGATGATTGATGTTGTTGGGAATGATCGCGCGACCGCGAGCGACTTCGCTGCGCACGAATTCCGGCGTGATCAAGGCTGGAATCGACGCGCCAAAACTCTGGCCGGGATGCTGGCGCGTGACGAGTTCCGGCAGTGTCCGCAGTGCCTCTTCGCGCATGAGGTTTTCGCGGATCGCCACGAACTCCATTTCCGGCGTGACGATGCCGCGTCGTGCGTAGTGCATCTGCGAGACGTTGGCGCCTGATTTGGCGCGGCGCGGCTGCCGGTGCAGGTCGAAGCGCATGCCGGCGAGCTCGGGTTCGGCCAGGCGTTCGCGACCGTAGGCGGACGATAGCTGCGCCAATGCCTCGGTGTCGCCGCGCTCGTCGATCCACGTTGCGCGCAGCGCCGGCAGGCCCTTCCGGATGTCGATGCTCGCGTCCGGATCGGTGTAGGGTCCTGACGTGTCGTACACCACGAGCGCCGGGTTCTTTTCCGCGCCAAAACTCGCCGGCGTATCCGACTGGGTGATCTCGCGCATCGGTACGCGCACATCCGCCCGCGATCCGGTGACATGGATCTTGCGCGAGTTGGGTAGCGGGGCGATCGCGGCGTCGTCGACGTGCGCGTCGCGGGCGAAGAATTGGTCGTTTGCGTTCATGGCGCTCCTCTGCAGCGGCGGCATCGGCACGGGCAGGGAGCGGGGAGAGGATGCTGCACGCTTCCCTGCGCCGGCATTATCCGCACAGGTACCAAGGGTGTGATCTCACCGGGCAACGCAGATTGCCAGGACCCCTAGCGTAGAGATCGAAACTTACGCCAAACCTGCAATGCGGGCAAGCGCCCCGCGCGTTCCTCGCGCCGGTCGGCGACAAGTGCTAATGTTTCCCGTAGGCGGCAATGCGCCGGCCGGGCACATTCAAAGCGGGGAGGAGAACATGAATTGCTTGCGACATCTGGGTCGGTTCGCGCGGACCGCGCTACTCGGCGCCGCGTTGCTGTGCGCAGCCGCGATGCCTGCGTTCGCGCAGGAAGTGACGGTCCTGTGCAACTACGAAGTCGACTGGTGCGAGGCGATGAAAGCCGCGTACGAGAAGACCACGGGGCAGAAGGCGGTGTTCATCCGCCGCACGGACGGTGAAAGCCTCGCCCAGATCCGCGCCGAGAAAGCCAACCCGCGCGCGGACGTCTATCACGCCGCCGAATCGGCGTCGGCCAAGGCGCTGGCCGCCGAGGGATTGCTGGAGGCGTACAAGTCACCCAACGTCGCGGATCTGCATGACTGGGCGCAACGCATCGCCGAGGAGAACAAGTATTTCCAGACGCCGATCTACACCGGCGTGCTCGGCTATGGCTACAACACCGAGCTCCTGGCGAAGTACAAGATGCCGGAGCCGAAATGCTGGAAGGATCTGATCAATCCGGCGTACAAGAACGAGATCCAGATGGCGAATCCCGGCACGTCGGGCACCGCCTTCAATACGGTCTCGACCATCCTGCAACTGATGGGTGAGGACGAAGGCTTCAAGTTTCTTGCCGCGATGAACAAGAACGTGAATCAGTACACGCGCTCCGGCAGCGCAGGTATTCGCGCGGCGGCCAAGGGCGAGACGACCATCGGCATCACCTTCCTGCATGACTCGGTGGCACAGACCGTACAGGGCTATCCGATCAAGACGGTCGCCCCGTGCGAGGGTACCGGCTACGAAATCATCTCCTCAGCAATCATCAAGGGCGGCCCGAACCCGGAAGGTGCGAAGAAGTGGATGGATTTCGTGTTGTCGCCTGCGGGTCAGAACGTGGCGCTGACGGTCGGCAAGTTCCAGATTCCTTCGAACAAGAACGCCCAGATCCATCCGATGGCGCCGAAGATGTCGGAGGTGAAGTTGCTCAAGATAGATCTCGACAAGTACGGCTCCAAGGAAGGTCGCGAACGCCTGCTCACGCGCTGGGAAAACGAAGTCTTCAAGGCGCCGAAATAACGGCGTCGACGGCGGCGGATGACCCCAGGAAAGTGCTTCGTGAGATCTCGTTCACCCTGAGCCTGTCGAAGGCGAACGGGCGAGCACGCAACCTAGCATGTTTCGTGTCCGTTCCTGCTTTGACTGGCTCAGCACGAACGGACCTCGTGTAGCGCTGCGGTAGCGCGATGCGCCGAACCGTCAGCATCTGGTCCGCGGTCGCGTGGTTCGGGTTTGCGGTATTGCCGTGGAACGCCATCGGCGGCGGCGGATTTTTCTCCTTCCAATGGCTGAGCCAATATCCCTTGGGCCCGGCCGCCGCTCCCGCGCTGATCCAACTGCTGCGGCACGGGCGCCTCTGGTTCCTGCCACTATTCCTCGCGCTGCTGGCCGCTCTCATCGTTTCATCGAGGCCGGCGGCGGGTGCGACGGCTAGATCGCGAGTGGCTTCAGCGCTGATCGCTATCGGCGGCACCGGGGCGATCGGTGTCGCCGCGATCGCGCTGGCGATAGACATCAATGGCTGGGCCTGGAACGCGCTCGCGAAGGTGTTTGGCGAGCTCCCGCGGCGGCAACCGGGTCTGGGCTATGGTGCGCTCTGCGTCAGTGTTGCTTGGCTGATGCTCTTGTGCACGGGGCTCGCGCTTCGCGGCTGGGTCAAGGGCGACGCTTTCGTCGCCGGCGCGATCGGCGTGGCGATCTCGCTGGTCGCTCTGTTCACGCTTTACCCGTTGGCGCGCATGTTCCTCCATGCATTTCTCGACCCCGGCGGCAATTTTTCGCTTGGCGCGCTGCTCGCCCGTGTCGCCAGCAGCAAGATCTGGGGCTTTGGGGGCATCGTTTGGAACACCCTGCAGCTCGGCCTGATGACGGCGTGCGCGGCGACGTTGCTCGGGCTTTGTTTCGTCCTCGTCGTGACCCGCACGCAGTTCCGGGCACGCCGGCTGATCAGCGTGCTATCGATCCTGCCGATGATCACGCCACCGTTCGTCATCGGTCTCGCGTTGATCCTGCTATTCGGCCGTTCCGGTGCGGTGAACGCCGTGCTCGAATGGGGCTTCGGTATCCGCCCGACGCGCTGGATCTACGGTTTGCCCGGCGTGTGGCTGGCGCAGACGCTGGCGCTGACGCCAGTGGCCTTCCTGGTGTTGCTGGGCATTGCCGAGGGCATCAGTCCCTCGCTGGAGGAAGCAGCGCAAACGCTGCGTGCGTCGCCGATGCGCACTTTCACCACGATCACGCTGCCGCTGATGACGCCGGGCATCACGAATGCGTTCCTGATCGTGTTCATCGAAAGCCTGGCCGACTTCGGCAATCCGCTGTTGCTGGGTGGTAACCTCGACGTGCTGTCGACGTCGATCTATTTTGCCGTCGTCGGCGTGCAGCAGGACCCGGGGCGTGCCTCCGTCCTGGCCGTGATCCTGCTGAGTTTCTCGCTGGGTTTGTTCGTGCTGCAACGAAGGCTTCTCGCGCGGCGCAGCTTCGTTACCGTCGCGGGCAAGGGCGATGGCGGTTTGCGGGCGCCATTGCCGCGATTCGTTGTCGCGGCGGCGTCGAGCCTCGCGCTACCCTGGGCGGCGCTCGCGGTGGTCATCTACGCAATGATCTTCACCGGCGGCTTTTTCGAGAAATGGGGGCTCAACCACGCGCTGACGCTGCGTCACTACGTGACGGCATTCGGCGTCAACTTCGAAGGCGGCAGGTTACTCTTTAGCGGTGGCGCGTGGAGTTCTTTCTTCACGACGCTCACCATCGCGTTGATTGCCGCACCGCTGACCGCGCTGTTCGGTCTCACCGTCGCGTATCTGCTCGACCGCCAGCGTTTTACCGGGAAGCGCGCCTTCGAATTCATGGCGATGCTGAACTTCGCGGTTCCCGGAACGGTCGTCGGCATCGCCTACATCATCGCGTTCAACACGCCGCCCGTCGAACTCGTCAACACGGGACTGATCCTGGTTTGCTGTTTCGTGTTCCGCGACATGACCACGAGTATGCGCGCGGGCCTGGCGGCGCTGAGCCAGATCGATCCCAGTCTGGACGAGGCGTCAGCGACGCTACGCGCGACCACGGTCACGACGATACGGCGGATCGTCCTGCCGCTGATCCGGCCGGCGGTGGTCGCTGCGCTGATCTACAGCTTCGTCAGCGCGATGACCTCGATCAGCGCCGTCATATTCCTGACCAGTCCGCGCTTCGACATGGCCACGGTCAACATCGTCGGTCGTGCGGAGGTGGGTGAATATGGGTACGCAACCGCGTACGCGTCCGTATTGATCGTGTTGATGGTGGTGGCCGTGATACTGATTCGCGTGCTCGTGGGACGGCGCGAGTTGTTGCGCCGCGGGACCGTCAGTCCGTCACGGGTATCTTAAGCAATCCAGTCGGGTTCAGTCGACTACGGCTACCGTGTAGTTCAACGCCAGGCGTCCGCCGTCCGGATAGATCGTCTGCCCGCTCATGTAGGACGCGTCGTCGCTGGCGAGGAACGCAGCGACCGCGGCGATTTCCTCGGGCTCGCCGCAACGTCCCAGCGGCGAACGCGACAGGATCTTCCGGCGTGCTTCATCGTTGGTGAGCACCGCCTTCTTAGCCATGTCGGTCAGGATGGTTCCCGGGCCGATGGCGTTGACGCGGATACCAAAGGGCGCGAGCGCGATCGCTGAGACCTTCGTCAACTGGTTGACCCCGCCCTTGGAAATCACGTACGGCACCTGATTCGGAATCGCGAGCACCGCATTGACCGACGACATGTTGACGATCGCGCCACTGCGCGTGTCGGGCCATGATTGCTTCACCATCACCCGCGCGACAGCCTGGCTCATCAGAAACATGGACTTGAGGTTGATCGCGATCACGCGATCGAAATCCGCTTCCTCGACCTCGAGAAATTCGGCGGCATGGGTGACGCCGGCGTTGTTGACCAGGATGTCGATGCGACCGAAGCGGGCGATCGTCGCCGCTACCGCCGTATCGACCTCGGCTTTGCGGGACACGTCCGCGCGCACAAATGCAGCGTCGTGGCCCTCGCCGGACAACGCGCGGGCCAGTGCTGAACCCTGCGCCTCATCGACATCGACCAGCATGACCGGCGCGCCTTCCAGCGCGAAGCGTCGCGCGCAGGCGGCGCCGATGCCTTGCGCTGCACCGGTGATCAAAGCAACTCTGGATTTCAGGCGCATGACATTTCCGC
Source organism: uncultured beta proteobacterium (assembly GCA_963726935.1). Taxonomy (GTDB): domain Bacteria; phylum Pseudomonadota; class Gammaproteobacteria; order Burkholderiales; family Casimicrobiaceae; genus PALSA-1003. The sequence continues at coordinate 361,538 of CAVSEH010000013.1, read as the reverse complement.
CACTATTTCGCGCATTGGCGACTCGTATGGAAACGGATGCGCGCGATTGGCGACGCCGGCTGGTTTCACGCGGCGCCGCCTGGGGCTGGTCTGCTAACGCCCCGGACCGCGATACGGGACGTTTTTCTTGGTCGCCGCATCGGCCTCTTCCATCGTCAGCAACACCGTGGTCCGGGTCGATGCCAGCCCGGACTGCCCGACCGCGAGCGCCATCGCCGCCGCCGTCGCATTGTCGGGAAGATCCACAATCACGTAGGCATCGGTGGCGCCGAACGCGAAATAGAACGCCTCGAGCTTGCCACCTAGCGCAGTAACCGCCTTTTCGACCGCGGCGCGGCGAGCGGTGCCACCTTCGCGAGCGATACCCTTGGCCCCCTCGGCCGTGTAGTTCGCCTCGAACAGATACTTTGCCATCGTCAGTTCCCCTTGGTTGTGCACACCTGCGAGCGTCGGCTGTCACCGGTTACCAGGTGCGCTGACGGATTCTGCTACCAATCACGTCCGAAGGAAACCGACGCGAACACGCTGAAAGCCGAGCTGGCGCCAGGCTTTCAGTCTGGGAGTGGTACCGGAGCGCCGGTCTTGGCCGAACGCACGCCGGCTTCAGCGATCATCAGCGCGCGGCGACCATCGTCGAAACCGATCGCCGGCGCGGTGCCGGTTGCGAGCGCCTGCACGAACTCATCCAGCTCGCGCCGGTACGATTCGGCATAGCGATCGATGAAGAAGTACAGCAACGGGTCGCGGCGGATGCCGTGCTTACCGTGGCGCTCCAGGGTGGTCGGATGTTGATTGCCCGAGACCAGCATGCCCTTCTCGCCGAAGGCCTCGATGCGCTGATCATAGCCATACACCGCACGGAAACTCGAGTTGACGTGCACCAGTGCACCGCTGGCCATGCGCAGCAAGACCATCGCGGTGTCCGGGTCACGATGCGGGTTTGCTCTTTCATCGAGCATGCACGCGGTGCGGGCGTAGATCTCGATCGGCTCGTCGGCGAGCAACCACCGCACCATGTCGAAATCGTGGATCATCGTGTCGTAAAAGATGCCATAGGGCATCGCCGCCACGTAGTCCGGCGGGGAGATTTCCGGATCGCGGCTGGAGAGGATGAGCATCTCCGGCCGCCCGATCTCACCGGCACGAATCGCATCGTGCAGCGCGCGGTGCGTCGGGTCGAAGCGTCGGTTGAAGCCGACGCAGAAGGGCACCTTGGCTTGCGCGAGCGTCGCGCCGCAGATATCCACTTTCGCCATGTCCAGATCGATCGGCTTCTCGCAGAATATGGCTTTGCCCGCGCGCGCAGCCGACTGCAGGATCGGGGTGTGCGTGCGCGGCGGGGTGCAGATGATGACTGCGCGCACTCTCGGGTCGGCCAGCGCTTCGTCCAGGTTGTCGGTTGCGCGCGCACCGTGCCTCTCGGCAAGCGCCTTGGCGGTCGCGAGGTTGAGATCGACCACCCAGGCGAGTCGCGCGCGCGGATGCACCGCGAGGTTCGCGGCATGCACCGGACCGATGAACCCTGCGCCGACCAGGCAGAAGTCGATCATCTCGAATACGATTCGTCAGCGCAGTGACAGCGTAAAGCCAGCCGCATTGGCTGCGGCGCAAAGATTGGCGAATCCCATGCGAGCATAAGTCAACGGATGGGCTTTTGCCGGATCCTGTTCGGCCTCGACGACCAGCCATCCCTGGTATCCCCCGTGGCGGAGTTCGGCGAGCACCGCGCGGAAGTCGATCGAGCCATCGCCCGGAACCGTGAATACGCTGTCCAGCACCGCGCGGAGGAAACTGCGGTCGCCGGCCAGCACGCCGTTCAACACGTTACGGCGCACGTCCTTGCAATGGACGTGGACGATGCGTCCCGCGTGTCGGCGCGCAACGGCCACCGGATCCCCGCCCGCGAATACCAGATGGCCGGTATCCAGCAGCAACCCGACATCGCGCGTCGTTTCCGCCATCAGGCGATCGATCTCGGCCTCGGTCTGTACGACGGTTCCCATATGATGATGGAATGCGAGACGCACGCCGCGCTCGCGCAGACGCTTCGCGATCGCATTCAGCCGCGCGCAGAACTGCGGCCAGTCGCGCTCCTCGAGCACCGGGCGCCGGGACAATGGCGCCGAGGGATCGCCGTCGGTACTGCCATGGCCTTCCGCAAATACCATTACTTTGCAACCCATTGCGGCGAGCAAGGACAGATGTGCTTCGACTGCCGCGGATTCTTCGTCGACGGTCCGGCGGCACAGGTACGCGCTGTACCAGCCCGACACGAGGTCGAGGCCATGACGTTCGAGGATCGGACGCAGCGTCGCCGCATCGCGAGGAAACTTACCGCCCATCTCGATTCCCGAAAAGCCGGCGAGTCGCGCTTCCGTGAGACACACATCAAGCGGTATGTCACCGCCCAACTCGGGCATATCGTCGTTCGTCCACGTGATCGGATTGATGCCGAGGGTGACGTTCATGGCGACACGGGGAGCAATCCAACGGCGGCGAGTTCCCGCCGAAGTTGATCGGGTGACTGAAAGTGAATGCCATGGATGCCGAGGGCGGAAGCCGCGGCCGCGTTGTCTCGCACGTCGTCGATGAACACGGCCGATTCCGGCGCAACCCGATGGCGCTCGCATAGGATGCGAAAGATGCGCGGATCGGGTTTCATCACGCCCTCCTCGCCGGAGACCACGATTCCACGGAACCAGGAAAGAAATGCAAAGCGGTCGCGCTGTGACGGAAACGTCTCAGCCGACCAGTTGGTGATGGCATAGACGGGCACGTTGCGCTGCTTCAGTTCGGCAAGCACGTCGACGGTACCTTCGATCGGGCCGGGGACCATTTCGTCGAAACGGTTGCCGAAAGCTTCGATGAGGTGGACCTTGTCGGCGTGACGCGGCAGCAATTCGCGTGTCGCCTCGGCGAACGTGCGCCCGGCATCCTGGCGCTCGTTCCACTCGCTGGTGCATATGTTCGCGAGAAAGTGCTCCATGGCGGCATCGTCGCCATTGAACAGCTTGCGGTAGAGGTGGCGTGGGTCCCAGTGCAGCAGCACACCGCCCAGATCGAAGATGGCTACGCTGCGTGTAGCGGACATTTCATTCATGGTGCGGCGTGCTGCCTAGCGGTCGGATTTGGGCAGGTTGATGAGCACGTTGCGCAGGAAAGCGACCGACTTCTCGACGCCTTCGAGCGCGGGAAGCATCGCGTCCTCGTGTTCGATGCTGAACACGTCGTCGTAGCCGACCGCCGCCAGCACGGCGACGAATTCGCGCCACCATTGTTCGCCGTGACCATAGCCGAGGGTGATGTAGTTCCACGCTCGTTCCTGGAAACGATCGCCGGGGATGGTTTCGATGACGCCGTGAATTCCCGCAATCACCGGGTCGACGCGCGTGTCCTTGGCGTGGATGTAGTAGATCGCATCGCCAAGCGCGCGCGCCCCCGCGAGCGGATCGGCACCCATCCACATCGGGTGGCTGGGATCGAAGTTCGCGCCCACCGTTTCGCCGACGGCATCGCGCAGCCGCAGCATCGTGCGCACGTTGTAGACGTTCTGGTGGCCATGCAGCTCCAGGCACAACTTGCGGATGCCCAGGCTGTTCGCGTAGGCCACGAGGTCGCGCCAATATGGAATAAGCACTTCGTCCCATTGCCAGCGCAGGATTTCGCGCACTTCGGGGGGCCACTCGGTCGTGATCCAGTTGGCGTGGCTGTCGCCGGGGGCGCCGGGACAGCCGGACATCATGACGACGCGATCCACGTCCATCAGGCTCGCCAGCTTGATCGTCTTGCGTGTCACTTCATCGTGCCGTCTTCCGGCTTCACCGGGATGGAGCGGATTGCCAGAACAGTTGAGCGCGCTGATGTCGATGCGATGATCGGCGAGACGTGCCTTGAAGTTGCGTCGCTCGGTGTCGCTTTCCAGCATGCGGTCGAGATCCAGATGCGGTGCCGATGACCAGTTGCCGCAGCCGAATTCGAGCATGTCGAGTCGGAGCCGCGCCGCCGTGGCCACGAGCGTGTCGAAGTCCATGCCCGGCAGGCTGTCGGTGATCATGCCGATTTTCATTGCTATCGCCTGACCGGCGCACCGAGTAGCGAGGCATCGGTGCACATGGGTTTGGGTTATTTTGAATATGTACTGTCTTGGGCGCTCGCACGCGGCGGGCGCGAGTCGCAATCATACACACGCGGTGGTCAATCCGCTGCGGCGTGCGCGGGTTGGGCGCCGGCGGGCACGACGGCACTTGTGCGCCGTGTGCCGAGCCACTGCTGGAAGCGTTCGAAGTAGATATAGATGACCGGCGTTATGTACAAGGTCAGAACCTGCGAGACGACGAGACCACCCACAACCGCAAGCCCGAGCGGCTGCCGGGCATCGCCACCCGCGCCGAGACCCAGCGCGATCGGCAGGCTGCCCATCAGCGCGGCCATGGTGGTCATGATGATGGGCCGGAAACGCGTGATGCACGCCTGGAAAATCGCGTCTTCGGGCGCGACGGGTTCCTTGCGCTGAGCTTCGATCGCAAAATCGATCATCATGATGGCGTTCTTCTTGACGATGCCCACCAGCATGATGATGCCCACGAACGCATACATGTTCAGATCGATCCCGAACAACCATAGCGTGACCAGCGCACCGAAGCCGGCCGTCGGCAATCCGGAAAGAATCGTCAGTGGATGGATAAAGCTCTCGTACAGGATGCCGAGCACCAGATAGATCACGAAAATCGCCAGAATCAACAGGATGCCCATGCCGCGTAGCGACGACTCGAACGCTTTTGCGGTGCCCTGGTAGATCCCGGTGATCGAGGTCGGCAAGCGCATTTCGGCGATTGCCTTGTTGATCTCGTTGATCGCGTCACCGATTGCCACGCCGGCCTTCAGATCGAACGAAATCGTCACCGAAGGAAGCTGGCCGAGGTGGTTGATCGCCAGGGGGCCGACGGTCGGCCTGAGCGTCGCGACACTGTTGAGCGGAACGAGTGCGCCGGTCGAGGAACGGACGTAAAGCAGCGAGAGCACCGAGGGATCGGTCTGATACCGTGGGTCAAGCTCCATCACCACCCAATATTGATTGGTCGGCGCGTAGATGGTCGACACCTGGCGCTGGCCGTAGGCGTCGTACAGAGTGCTCTCGATGGCCTGAGCCGTGACGCCGAGCGCGGACGCCTTGTTGCGATCGATGTCCACCGTGACCTGCGGCTTGGCGATCTGCAGATCACTGGTGACGTCGACCAGTCCGGGCAGCGAGCGCAACTTCTCCTGTATCTGCGGTGCCCACGAATACAACTCGGTCGTGTCGGTACCTTGCAACGTGTATTGGTACGTGCTCTTGGTCAGCTGGCCGCCGATGCGTATCGCCGGAACGTTCTGCACGTACGCCTTGATGCCGCTGACGCGTGACAGGGGCCCGCGCAGTTGCTGCACGATCGCCTCGGCGCTCGGCCGGCCCGCTCGCGGCGTGAGCGTCACGAAGACGCGCCCGACGTTGAGCGACGGGCTCGGGCCGCCGGTGCCAATAGAGGACATGGCGGCCGCGACGCTCGGATTCTGCTTGACGATTTCGGCGACTTCCCGCTGCATGTTCGCCATCGCATCGAACGAAACGTCCTGCGCCGCTTCGGTAAAGACGAGTATCTGGCCGGAATCGTCGGCCGGCAGGAATCCCTTGGACATGGTGCTGAACAGCACACCGGTAGCGACCGTGATCAGACCGAACACGACGAGGGTGAGTCGTTGATGGTGCAGGACCAGGGCCAGCGACCTCCGGTAGCCCCCGAGCAACGCGTCGAACATGCGCTCGCTGAATTCGTAAATACGACCATGCTTCTTCTTATGTTCGTCGGCGAGCATGCGACTGCAAAGCATCGGCGTGAGCGTCAGCGACACCAAACCCGATATGAGGACCGCAACGATGATCGTGACCGCGAATTCGCGCAGCAGGCGCCCGAGAATGCCGCCCATGAACAGCACGGGGATGAACACCGCGACCAGGGATATCGTCATCGAAACAATGGTGAAGCCGATCTCCTTCGAGCCGTCGAGCGTCGCCTGCATCCGCGATTTGCCCATCTCCATGTGCCGCGTGATGTTCTCCAGCATCACGATGGCGTCGTCCACGACGAAGCCGACGCACAAGGTCAATGCCATCAGCGACAGGTTGTCGAGGCTGTAACCGAACGCATACATGAGCGCGAACGTTCCCACGATGGACAATGGCAGTGCCAGGCTGGGAATGATCGTTGCGGAAACGCTGCGCAGGAAAACGAAGATGACCGCAACCACGAGAACGAGCGCGAGCAACAGTGATTCCTGGACGTCGCGAACCGCCGCGCGGATCGAGACCGAACGGTCATAGAATACGTTGAGCTTGATGGCGGGCGGCAGTTGCGACTCGAATGTCGGCAGAATCTTCTTTACCGCGTCGACGATCTCGATGGTATTCGTGCCCGGCTGTCGCTGCACCGCGAGCATGATCCCGCGGGTGCCGTTGTACCAGGCGGCGATCTTGTTGTTCTGGACGCTGTCGAAGACGCGCCCGATCTCGTTCAGGCGCACTGGGGCGCCGTTGCGATAGGCGACGATCATCGGCCCATAAGCCTGGGCGTTCATGAGTTGCCCCGTCGCCTGGATCGACGTGGCCTTGTCGCGCCCGTAGAGCGTGCCGGTGGGCAGATTGACGTTGTTGTTGCCGATCGATTGCTCGACGTCCGTCAACGCGATACCTCGGGTCGCGAGCGCGTTGGGATCGAGCTGGATGCGTACCGCATACTGCTGCGAGCCGTAGACGGCAACCTGCGCCACACCACTGACGGTCGAGATCTGTTGCGCGAGCAGATTTTCGGCGTAATCGTCCACCGTTGCGAGCGGCAGCGTCGTCGACGAGAGCACGATGTTCAGGATCGGTGCGTCGGCAGGATTGACCTTGCGTTGTGTCGGCGGCGTCGGCATCGAGGGCGGCAGCGATCGCGCTGCAGCCGCAATCGCCGACTGGACGTCCTGCGCGGCAGCGTCGATGTTGCGATCGAGCGTGAACTGCAAGGTGATGGTCGTCTGGCCGTCGGTGGAGGCCGACGTCATCGAGTCGATGCCCGCGATTGTCGAGAATTGCTTTTCGAGCGGCGTGGCGACCGCGGACGCCATCGTCTCCGGGCTGGCGCCCGGGAGCTGGGCCGAAACCTGAATGGTGGGGAAATCGACGTTCGGCAGTGCATTCACCGGCAGCAGGCGATAGGCGATGATGCCGAAAATCAATACGGCCGCCATGACCAGCACGGTCATCACCGGGCGACGGACAAAAACCTCCGCGATGTTCATGACGCCTTGGCGCCCTGACCGAGATTTACCTTGGTTCCCGGGGCCAGCCGCAACTGGCCGACCACGACGACTTGATCGCCCGCCTGCAATCCGCTCGCGACCACGGTATCGTTGGCCTCCGCCCGCGCGATCTTGATATTGCGCAATTCAACGGTCATGTCGGGCTTCACGACATACACGTACTGGCCGTTGGGACCACTCTGAATCGCGGCCGACGGAGCGACGATCGCATCTTTCTGCTCGTACAGCGTCAGCACGATGTTGACGAACTGTCCCGGCCAGAGCGCCTTGTCGGTATTCGGGAACTCGGCCTTGAGCTTGATCGTGCCCGTTGTCATGTCGGCGGAATTGTCGATGAACGACAGCTTGCCGGCGACCGGTGCATGCGCCGCGTTCGGAAAGGTTGCCTGCACCTTGAGCTCGCCGGCGGCCAGGTATTTTCGGATCTCGGCGATATTCTGCTCAGGCACCGAGAACGAGGCGTAGATCGGGACGACTTGATTGATTGTGACAAGCGGATTGGTGTCGTTGGCCTTGACGAGGTTGCCCTGCTGGATCTGGATGCGACCCGCGTAGCCGGTGACCGGTGCGCGAATGGTGGCGTAATCGAGCGACAACTTCGCGTTCTCGATTGCGGCATCGTCGGCGGCTACGACGGCGGCGGCGGTCTCGAGATTCGTCCGCACCTGCTCGTACGCGTCCGGCGAGATGAAATTCTTGGCGAGCAGGTCCTTGTACCGCTTTTCCTGTTCCGTGGCACGATCGTACAGCGCCTTGTCCTTGAGCAGATTGGCTTGCGCCTGCTTGAGGTTGGCGACGAAGGGGCGTGCGTCGATCTCGAACAGTACCGTCCCCTGGCGCACCTCGTCGCCTTCTTTGAACTTGACGCCGACGAGCTGGCCGTCCGCCCGGGCCTTGAGCGCGACCGTGGTGTACGGCTCGACGTTGCCGATCGCGAGCAGGCGGACCGGGACGCTTTTCTGTACGACCGACACCGCGGTGACGGGAACCGCCGGCGCGCTTTTCTGCGTCTCCGCGCGGGGACCGCGATTGGCCTGAAAAATGAAAAACACGCCCGCTGCCAGAAGCGCAAGCGCGAAAATGCCCGAAAAAACCTTCTTTCTTGTCGACATGTTCCGTGGGCGGGCAGTGGTGCCTCGCACCCATCCTCCAAAGGCCTTGCCTGGCGCGTGCGTCCCGCGCGGTATCGCATAGACCTCGATGCAGGCCGGGAATTCCCGCCGCAGAGCTGCATGGCGCCGCGGTCGGTCCCAATGATCAAACATTATGGACCAATCGGACCACGGGAGGGTAATGGACGCAATTTGATGCAAATACGCGGTTTCCCCTTTCAAAAAGCTGTCCGGGGCTGTAACACACAGCGGGGCGATCGAATGGCGTCGCGAGCTTCGACGGTGCAATACACAGGCGGCTCGCGTCACCAGCGAGCCTGGTGCTTGAATTTGCGGATCCCGCGGCTTCCACCGTAAGATTCGTGGTACTGCGGGTGTAGCTCACCAGCGGTCCGAGCAATGCGAGGACCGCGCAGGACCGCGTGGCCTCATTTGCCAAGTGAGACACGCGGGTCCCGAGGCGACGCCGAGGGATGCCTCGATCGCCGTGAGGCGAGCGTGGCACAATCCCTTCACCCGAACGCGGGTAAGGGAAGCGAACGCACGAAGGTCTGCAGCAACAGCGGGTGTAGCTCAATGGCAGAGCAGAAGCTTCCCAAGCTTACGACGAGGGTTCGATTCCCTTCACCCGCTCCATCGACTAATCCGCCAACACCCCGATCAGCTGATTGGCCTGGCGTAATTTCTGCGCAAGGTCACGCGACAGGTTGGTCAGTACGGCAATCTTGATTTCGGGATGCGCGATCGCGAGCTCGTCGAGCGCGCGCGCGCGCAGGGTCCAGCACCGCACCGCGGTATCGGCATGCACATTGGCGCTCCGGGCAGCCTGGCCGAGCATGACCATCTCGCCGAAAGTCATCCCGCTCGACAGCGTTGCGATGCGCTGATGCGCGCCGTGGGCGAGCGACAGGACGACGCTGACTTCGCCCTCGCGGATCAGGAATACGCGGTCGTCCTTTTCCTGCCCGGCCGCGATGATGGTCGCGCCCGTGGGGTACTCGACCGGCTCCATGCGTGCCTGCAGCAGGGCTAGCGTCTGTTCGCACATTCCGGCGAACAACGGGAACGGCACCAGCGAGTCGATTGGCGCCGGTTGTTCCGTGATCGCCTTCAGCAAGCGATCCTCGCACCACTCGACCGCGAGGTCGTTGTCCTCGAAAGTCAGATAGCCCTTGCTCCCGTCCGGGAGCGTCCGGGTCAGCGCATCCTCGACGACCGCTCGACCGCGGATACGCGAATAGACGAGCGCCTTGTCCTGTATCGCCAGCATCTGGTGCAGGTCGTGCAGGATCCGGGTGGCGCTGTCGGTCATGTAGCTGACCCGATGCATGTCGAGGATGAAGCTGTCGGCCTCCGGCGCCATTTCGATGATCTTGCGCACGACGAACTCGGCGCCATCGAAGGCGACCTCTCCCTGGAGGCTCAGGCACCTTGATGCGCGACGCGCGCGGCCGGAGTTGCGTTGCGATCGCCGTCGTACGCACCCGGCGCGAGGGCGCATCCTGTGCCGAGAAGCTTCGGCCCAGCACCAGCGAGGGTGAAATCGAGGCGCCGAATATGTGCAGTCCGAACTCGTGCGAGATCTCGGTGCAGACGGCGATGCCGCGGACGCTGTTGCCGTTCTCGTCGAGACGCGGCGAGAAGATGGCGATGCCGAAACGGCCCGGAAGGACCGCGATCACGCCACCGCTCACGCCGCTCTTGGCCGGCAGGCCGACATCGTACAGCCAGCTGCCGGCATAGTCGTACATGCCGCACGTCGCCATGATGCTGAGCACGGTTTGCACTTCCTCCGCCGGAACCGCGCGCTTTCCCGTCAACGGGTGCACGCCGCCATTCGCCAGCGTCGCGGCCATGAAGGCGAGATCGCGACAGGTGACGCGAACGGAACACTGCCGGAAGTAATTCTCGAGCACCGGCATGGGATCGCCATCGATGATGCCGAAGTTCTTCAGCATCCAGGCGATCGCGCGATTGCGAAAACCGGTCTCGCTTTCCGAACGGTACACCGCATCGTCGATCGTGATGGGGCGTCCAAAGAACGTGGCGATGACGTCGGCGATGCGTTGCCATTGTTCCGCCGCGTTGTCGCCGGAGACCAGGCCCGCCATAGCGATTGCACCAGCATTGATCATGGGATTCAGTGGCGCACCGGTTTGGGGATTGAGGCTGATCGAATTGAAGGCCTCCCCGCTCGGCTCGACGCCCACCTTGCGCAGGACGCCCTCGCGGCCTCGATCCGCCAGTCCCGCGGCGTAAACTGCAGGCTTGGACACCGATTGCATCGTGAACTCGCGATCGTAGTCGCCGATCTCATAGACATAGCCGTCGGCGGTGACGATGCAGATGCCGAATGCATCCGGATCGGCCTTGGCGAGCTCGGGGATGTAGTTGGCTACCGCGCCGGCGGTGAGGCCTCGATATTTTTCGTACAGCGCATCCAGGTACTTCTGGAGAGGGAGTATGGTGGGATTCATGGCAGCCGAAATGCTCGCAGGAAGATGCGAACCTGGTCTTGCTCCGCAAGTTTGATGCCTGCCGGAACCTTTCAACCTCAGGTTGACCGACCCAACTCGGATATCTCCTGATGCCCGCGACGCGCACTGCCGTGCTGACTGCCGCCGCCGCATGGTTCGATGCTGGTGCGCTGCTCGCCGACCTGCAGCGACGGGTCGCCTACCGCACGGAGAGCCAGGACGCACGCAGCGGCGACGTGCTGGCGCGCTATCTGACCGAGGAAATCAGGCCAAGCGTCGAGCGTCTGGGATTCCGCGCGTCGATCTTGCCCAATCCGGTCGCCGGCGCACCGCCGATGCTGTTCGCCGAGCGGCTCGAAGATCCGACGCTTCCGACCGTGCTCATGTACGGCCACGGCGACGTCGTCGCCGGCTACGACGAGCAATGGCGGCAAGGGTTGTCTCCGTGGACAGTGTCCGTCGTCGACGGTCGCTGGTACGGTCGCGGGACCGCGGACAACAAGGGTCAGCACACGATCAACCTCGCCGCACTCGGCCGTGTGCTCGAGTTGCGAGGGCGCCTTGGTTTCAATGCGAAATTGCTCATCGAAATGGGTGAAGAGGTCGGCTCACCTGGCCTGCACGCGGCGTGCGTGCATCATGCCGATGCATTGCGCGCCGACGTGCTGATCGCCTCCGATGGTCCGCGCCTTGCGTCCGAACGCCCGACGATCTTTCTCGGTTCGCGCGGTGCGTTCAACTTCGACCTGCAAGTCGATCTGCGCGACGGTGCGCACCATTCGGGCAACTGGGGCGGGCTGCTGGCCAATCCCGGGACCATCCTGGCGAACGCGATCGCTTGCCTGGTCGACAAGCGTGGACGCATCCTTGTCGACGCGCTGCGCCCCGAGCTCATACCCGAGTCCGTGCGGCGCGCGTTGGCGGCGATCGAGCCCGGCGAACCTGGCGGTCCCGCCATCGATGCAGGCTGGGGGGAGCCGTCGCTGACGCCGGCAGAGCGCGTGTTCGGCTGGAACGCGCTCGAAGTACTCGCGTTTCGTACGGGCAATCCCGAGCGTCCGGTGAACGCGATACCACCGCGTGCGATTGCTAATCTTCAGCTGCGTTTTGTCGCAGGATGCGAGTGGCGCACGTTCATTCCGGCGATTCGCGCGCATCTGGATGCGCATGGATTTGGCATGGTCAAGGTGGCGCAGGGGACGATGGAGCCGATGGCAGCGACGCGCCTGGATCCCGATCATCCCTGGGTGCGCTGGGCCAGCGCATCGGTTGCGACGACGACCGGTTCGCCGCCCGCAATTCTGCCGAATCTCGGCGGCTCACTGCCGAACGACTGCTTTGCCGTCGTCCTGGGCCTGCCGACGATCTGGGTGCCGCACTCCTACCCGGCGTGTTCGCAGCACGCACCCAACGAACACATGCTCGCCAGCGTTGCGCGCGAAGGGCTGCAAATCATGACCGGACTGTTCTGGGATCTGGGCACGCCGGGTTCGGCACCATCCCGTGTCTGACAGCTAGGGTCGGAGATACGCCCAACCCTGCTGCTGGCGCGACATCAATTCGACCACGCCTGCCGGCACGTAGCCGATGCCGTTGAGCATGTCGGAGCGCGTGAGCTTCTGTCCCTTCATCGTGTTGTCGCACGCGACCACCTTGACGCCCGCGGCCATTGCTTCGTCGACACGTCCGCCGACAGTCGAGTCGAGCTTGAGCATGCCGATACCCGGACCGTAGGCGACGATTTCGATATCGACGTTGGCGGCGCCGAGATCGGTCTGGATGTTTTTCGCGTTGTTGAGCGCGAGGTTCCATTTGCCGGGGTCGGCGTCGCTGACCTGAATGACCACCCGATTGCGCTGGGCGGCCTGCTGGGCCTGCACGTCGGAGATTCCGCTGCCACTCGCAGCGAAAAACGCCAGCGCGAGCGTTGCCAGGGTGCGCAGTACCGTGCGCGTCGTGTTCATCGTGTCTCCTCGATTGCGTTGGACGGCCGCGCGGCGGTTTGCTGTGCGGTCAAGGAGCGGAGAGTTTAGCAGCAGGCTGCTACGCCTTCGCCGCCGGCGTTGTCACCGCTCGCGACCGCGCTATGCGTTGCGGGCGGCCGATAGCGTAAAATCGCCTTCGCGCCGGTCGTCCTGGCGCCGCAGTGCCGCACGTCGCCCCTTTGACAGAAACTCCCTCTCCCCAGTCCCAGTGAAGTCACCGACGCATATTTCGCTGTCGGCCGTGCTGCTGGTCGTGCTCGCAAGTGCGTGCTTCACATCGGTTGACATAACGGTCAAGCATCTTAGTCAGCGCTATCCGATACCGTTGCTCGTCTGGGCGCGGTGGGGCATGCAATCGCTGCTGATCCTCGCGATATGGGGACCCAGGCTGCGCTGGGATCTCGTCCGCACGAAGCGGGCCCCCTTGCATCTCGTGCGCGGTATCCTGCTGGTCGCTTCGGGCGCCTGCTTTTTCTCGGCACTGAAGTTCCTTCCAGTGGCGGAGGCGACCGCGCTCAATTTCATGGCGCCGATGCTTGTCACGCTGATGGCGGGATGGTTCCTTGGCGAACACCTGACGCGTCCGCGCTGGGCGTTCGTCGTCGCGGGCTTTATCGGCATGCTGCTCATCGTGCGCCCCGGCACGGAGGTACTGCATCCGGCGGCGTTCTTCGCCCTTGGCGCTGCGGCCCTCTATGCGACGTTTCAGATTCTCACGCGCAAGATGGCCGGCGAGAACCTGATGGTGCTGTTGTTCTTTCCGAGCCTCGTGGGTACCGTCCTGCTGTCCGTCGGCGTGCCATTCTTTCATTACCAGGCGTGGTATCCCATCTCCGACATTCTCCTGTTTGCAGGGATCGGGATCATGGGATTGATCGGCCATCTGTTGTTCATCAAGGCTTTCCAGGTAGCGTCGGCCTCCGCCATTGCGCCGTTCACGTACTCGCAGCTGGTATGGTCGACGTTCGCCGGCTGGCTGGTCTTCGGTGCATTTCCGGACGGCTGGACGTTGTCCGGGATCGTGATCATCGCCGGCAGTGGCGTGGTGCTCACGTGGTACGAACGCTGGCGGGCCAGCGTGCCTCAGGCGGAGCCGGTGGCCGTCGACTGAGTCCAAGCGGGGCACGGTACAATCGATGCAGACGCGAACTCATCGCGCGGTACGGGCGCACCCGCAGCGTCCATTTTCTACGGAGAGAAGACAATGACCAGCAACAAGCCGCGCGTCGGCTTCATCGGCCTCGGGCTCATGGGCCATGGCATCGCGAAAAATCTCGTGAGCAAGGGATTCCCACTCACGGTGCGCATCCATCGCAACCGCAAGCCGGCGGAAGACATCCTCGCTGCGGGCGCGAAAGAAGTGAAGACAAGCGCGGAGCTTGCGCGCGCGTCCGATATCGTGATCCTGTGCGTGACGGGCTCGCCGCAGATCGAGGAGATCGTCTATGGCGAGAACGGCATCATGAGCGCGGCTCGGGAAGGCCTCATCGTCGTCGACACCTCGACCGCAGAACCCGCTTCGACCGCGAAGATCCGCGAGGACTTCGCGAAAAAAGGCGTGAAGTACGTCGACGCGCCGCTCGCGCGCACGCCCAAGGAAGCCGAGGAGGGGCGCCTCAACACCATGGTCGGCGCGGACGATGCGACCTTCGCTCAGTTGAAGCCGGTGTTGTCCGCCTATTGCGAGAACGTCATTCATGTCGGGCCGCCCGGTCACGGCCACATGTTGAAGCTCATCAACAACTTCATCGCGCAGGCCATTGCGACCGCGACCGCCGAGGCGTGTGCGGCATGCGCGAAGTCGGGCGTGTCGATTCGCAAGCTGCACGAAATCATCTCGGCGGGTGCGGTCAACTCCGGCATTTTCCAGATGATGGTCGGCAGGATGCTCGAGGGCGACATGGCGGGCCTCAAGTTCACGCTCGTCAACGCGATGAAGGACCTGCGCTACTACACGCATTTCGCCGAATCGCTGCCGGTGTCGGCGATCGTCGGCGAGGCGGTGCACCAGAGCCTCGTCAATGCCAACTTGATGGGGCTCGGCGACAAGTACGTGCCATCGCTGATCGAAGCCCAGGAAAAGCTTGCCGGCGTCAAGATCACCTGAGGAGGCCACCATGCCACCCGCGACACCTTCGCTCTGGGACAATCCGCTCGGCACCGACGGGTTTGAATTCGTCGAGTATGCCGCGCCCGATCCGGCGGCGCTGGGTCGCCTGTTCGAGCAGATGGGTTTTGCGGCGATCGCGAAGCATCGTTCGAAAAACGTATTGCTCTATCGGCAGGGCGGCATCAATTTCATCGTCAATGCCGAGCGAGACAGCTTTGCGCAGGGCTTCGCGCGTGTGCACGGCCCGTCGATCTGCGCGATGGCGTTTCGGGTCAAGGACGCGGCGCTCGCGTATCGCCGGACCGTCGAGCAGGGCGCGTGGGGCGTGGAGGCGCGGCCCGGCCCCATGGAACTCAACATTCCGGCGATCAAGGGCATCGGCGATTCGCTGATCTACCTCGTCGATCGCTATCCCGGCGCGGACGGCAGCGGCGTATCGATCTACGACATCGACTTCGTGCCGTTTCCCGGCGTCGATCAGCATCCACGCGGTGCGGGCCTCACGGCGATCGATCACCTGACGCACAACGTACACCGGGGGCGCATGGACGAATGGGCCGGCTTCTACGAGCGACTGTTCAACTTCCGAGAAGTTCGCTATTTCGACATCGAGGGGCAGCTGACGGGGCTCAAGAGCAAGGCGATGACGAGCCCTTGCGGCAAGATTCGCATTCCCATCAACGAGAGCTCGGACGACAAGAGCCAGATTCAGGAGTATCTGGTGGCGTACCACGGCGAAGGCATCCAGCACGTCGCGCTCGGCACCGAAGACATTTATTCGACCGTCGAACAGCTGCGCAGCAGGCAGGTTGCCTTCCAGCAGACGCCGGAGACGTACTACGACCTGCTCTCGACGCGACTGCCTGGGCACAAGGAAAATGTCGCGCTGCTGAAGCGCAACAGCATTCTCCTCGATGGAGCCCCGGCGAAAGACGAGATGCTCCTGCAGATTTTCACGACGACGGTCATCGGTCCGATTTTTTTCGAGATCATCCAGCGCAAGGGCAACGAAGGCTTCGGCGAGGGTAATTTCCGCGCCCTGTTCGAGTCGATCGAGCTCGATCAGATCCGGCGCGGCGTGCTGAAGGCATAACGCTGGCCCGGAGCCTGTCGGGCTTGCTTTCACATATGCGTTGCTTGGATCATGCCGCGATCGTGCGGGAACTGGCCGTACATGCCACCCCATTGCAAGTCGAGATCGTCGAGCAGATCGATTCGACGAATAGCGAACTGCTGCGCCGCAGTCCGGATGCTGGCGTTCACCGACTCCTGCTGGTCGCGGAATGCCAGACCGCCGGGCGTGGCCGACGCGGACGGCAGTGGAGATCGATCGTCGGCGGCAGCCTCACCTTTTCGCTCGGTTGGCGGTTCGAGCAGGGAGCCGGATTCCTGTCAGGACTCCCGCTCGCGGTCGGTGTCGCGATCGTACAAGCGCTCGACGCATCCGGATGCGCGGATGTCGGACTCAAATGGCCCAACGATCTGGTGCACGGCCGGCGCAAAGTCGGCGGCATCCTGGTCGAGCTTGCGGGCGACGCGCTCGGCCCCTCGCTGGTGGTCGTCGGGGTCGGCATCAATGTGCGCTTGCCCGAAGCGGTGCGCGAAGACATCGCGCAGCCGGTCACCGATCTGACGGCGATCTGCGGCAACGTCGATCGCAACGTCCTGATCGCGCGAATCGGCGCGGCGATAGCGCACGCGCTCGAGCGTTACGCCTGCGACGGCTTCGCGGTCTTCCGCGAGCAGTGGCAGCGGCGGCATGCGCTCAGCCGCGAGACGGTCGACGTGCTGCTGCCGGATGGCAGTGTCGTGCGGGGAGACGTCGCCGGCGTCGATGTCGATGGTGCGCTTTTGCTGGACAGTGGCGGCCAGCGCCTGCGCTTCGTCAATGGCGAAGTATCGTTGCGCGGTGCCGGACGGTGATCCTCGTCCTCGATTGCGGGCACAGTCGCCTAGCGTGGGGGCTCGCCGGCGAGCACGGCTGGGCCGCGCAGGGTACGGTGGCCAACCAGGATATCGGCACGCTCGCGTTGCGCAACTGGCAAAACCTGCAGCGGCCGATGCGCGTGGTTGGCATCAATGTCGCCGGCGAGGCGATGCGTGTGCGCGTCGAAGCGCAACTGACGCGCTGGCGCATGATGCCGCAGTGGCTGATTGCCACCGAGGCGGCCTGTGGCGTCAGCAATCGCTATGCGCTGCCGTCGCAACTCGGTGCGGATCGCTGGGCCGCAATGATTGCCGCGCGCACGCTGGTCGCGCAGGAACTCTTTCCTCCACCGTGTGTAGTCGTCAACGTGCGCACGGCAATCACGGTCGATGCGCTGGATGCCGCGGGCGCGTTCCGGGGCGGCATCGTGTTGCCGGGGTTGAATCTCATGCTGCAGGCACTGGCAGCCAACACGTCCTTGAAAATCCCTCCGGGCCGGTACGAGGATTTTCCGATCAACAACGCCGACGCACTGATGTCGGGGTCGGTGCAGGCGGTATGCGGCGCAATCGAACAGATGCGCTGGCGCCTCGGCGACGAGGGCGTCACGGTGAAGTGCATTCTCGGCGGCGCCGCGGGCGAAATCGCGCCGCACCTTACCGAGCCAGTGGAGGTCGTGGATAATCTGGTGCTGGAGGGCGCGCTCGCCCTGGCACTGAGCCAATGAGAACACTCGTCCTGCTGCTGCTGGCCGCCAACATCACGCTGTTCCTCTATATCAAGCTCGACAGCGTAGGGGGCGGCGAAGGCGTGCGCCTGAGCCAGCAGGTGCAGCCGGACAAGGTGAAGCTGCTGACTGCGCAACAGGTCGCAGCGCTTGGTCCGGCCAAGGTCGCTGCACTCGCCGACGTTTGCGTCGAATGGGGACCGTTCTCCGATGCCGATCGCGCACGCGCACTCGCGGTCATCGAGCCTCTCGACCTTGGCAAGCTGACCGTCCCAAAAAGAGTCGAGGTTGTCGCCAACTACTGGCTCTTCCTGCCGCCGGCAGCGAACAAATCCGCGGCGGACAAACGCGTCGACGAACTCAAAGCGCAGGGCATCAAAGAAGCGAGCGTCGTCGACGCCGGACCGCAGCGGCTCGCGGTCTCGTTGGGGGCCTTTCGCACCGAGGAGGCGGCACAGGCGCGCCTGTCGGCCCTGGAGGCGCAAGGCGTCAAGAACGCGCGAGTCGGTCAGCGGGTGCAGTCCGTGCAGCAAACCGCGTTGGTTATCCGCGATCCGCCGGCGCCTGCGGTTTTGCGACTCAAGGACATGCAGGGCGGATTCCCCGGTAGTGAAGTGAAGATCGGATCGTGCGAGAAGACCAGCTGAACTCGGCCGCGGATCGCGACGTTGGCGCCGCGACCGCGACAATCTGGCATGCGGATTCGGCGGCAGACATCGCCCAGGCACGGGCGCTGTTCCTCGAATACGCGCAATGGCTGAAGGTCGATCTGTGTTTCCAGCGGTTCGACGCGGAACTCGCCGGTTTGCCCGGAAGCTACGCGCCGCCGCACGGACGCCTGCTGCTGGCGGGGATGCGGGGCCTCGCGTTTGGGTGTATCGCCTTGCGACCGCTCGATGCAGCCGAGCAGGCGGCCGCGACCTCGCCGCGGACGGGCGAGGTCAAGCGTCTGTACGTGCGCCCCACGCATCGCGGTCAGCGCTGGGGTCACCGGCTCAGCGAAGCGCTCATTGCCGAAGCACGTGCCATCGGCTACCGCCAACTGAAGCTCGATACGCTGGCGTGGATGACGCCCGCGCGCGCGCTCTATGCGGAACTCGGGTTCCGCGACTGCCCGCCGTACTACGCAAATCCGTTGCCCGACGTCGTCTACATGTCGTTGGACCTTGCGCCGCCACGCGTTGCGCGCTGAAGGCCGACGCGCATGTACTTGACGCGCACCGAGGCCGACGACATCGAGCAGCGCACGGCCGCACTGGAAGCGCATGCGGGCGTGCAAGTGATCACCGCCGTCATCGGCAAGGCCGACGTCTACGCGGAACTCCCGTGGCGCGCCTTTGCCATGGGCACCGTGCTTGCGGCGCTCGCGGCCGTCATCGCCGACTGGCTGCGTCCCGACTGGGTGAGTGCGCACGCGGCCCTGCTGCACGCCGTGACGATTCTGGGCGTCGGCGCCGCGAGTGCGCTGCTCGCGATGGTCGTGCCCGCGTATGCGCGATTGTTCGTGACGGTTTCGCGACGCAACGCCGAGGTTCGGCAATACGCGGAATCGATGTTCCTGCGCAAGGCGTTGTTCGCTACAGGCGGCCGCAACGGCATCCTGGTGCTCGTCTGCCTGTTCGAGCGCAAGGTCGAGATTCTGTCCGACACGGGTTTGCATGGTCGGGTCGGCGAACCGCAATGGCGTTCGGTGATTGCCCGCATGACGCCGGCGCTCGCGTCGGGACGCATCGCGGAGGCACTGGTGCAGGGTCTCGCACGCCTCGACGAGATATTGCGCGAAAGAGTTCCCGCAAATCCGTCGGATGCAGCGAATGAGCTGCGCAATCGACCCATCGAAGAGCGGGGCCCGCGGTGACGTTGCGGCCAGCGACGCAACGGTTCGCGGTCGGCGTGTTGCTCATGCTGGCCTGCGCGGGCTTCGCATCCGGTGCCGACGTGCCGTTTCTTACCGGACGGGTCGTCGACAACGCCGAGATCCTCAAACCCGCGACGCGAGACGCGTTGACCACCACGCTCAAGGCGCACGAGCAAGCGGCGGGCGATCAGGTCGTGGTATTGACGGTCCCCACGATCGGCGGTGACTCGATCGAGGAGTACGCCACCAAGGTGTTCGAGAACTGGAAACTGGGGCAGAAAGGCAAGGACAACGGCGTGCTGGTGATCGTCGTGCCGAACGATCGCAAGATGCGCATCGAAGTGGGCTACGGCCTCGAAGGCACGCTTCCCGACGCCGTGGCGAGCCGCATCATCCGCAACGTCATGACGCCGCCGTTCAAGAGCGGCGACTACGACAAGGGCGTTACGGCGGGTGTCGACGCGATCATCGCGCAGCTGGAAGGCAAGGGCGACATGAGCGCGGCGAGCAGCGATCCCCCGGCGAGTTCGAGCTCGAGGTCGTTGGTGCAGGTCGATGGCCCGGAATTGGCGTGGCCGATGCGCATTCTCCTCGGCGCCTTCATTTTCGGGATCATCGGCCTGTTCACGTTCGTCGGCATCATGACGCCGGGCGTCGGCTGGTTCCTTTACGTGTTCCTGATACCGTTCTGGGCGATGTTTCCGCTCATCATCGTTGGAGCGCGCGGCACGCTGTTCCTGCTCGGCACGTATGTAATCGGCTATCCGATCGCCAAGCTGATCCTCTCGCGCACCGAGTGGTACGCGAAGGCAGCGCACGATCTGAAGATCAAGGGCACGACAAGCATCGGCGGCATCGTCATGTCCAGCGGCGGCTCGTCGGGCGGTTCGTCTTCGGGTGGCGGCGGATTCTCGGGCGGTGGCGGCAGCTCCGGCGGCGGCGGCAGTTCAGGGAGCTGGTAGGCAATGGCGGCGCGGTACTTCGAGGACTACCCTGTTGGCGCGATATTCGAGTGCGGCACGGTGGTGGTCGACGAAGCCGAGATCATCGCGTTCGCGAGCCGCTATGATCCGCAACCGTTCCACATCGACCCTGTCGCAGCTGCACATGGTCCCTACGGTGGTCTGATCGCCAGCGGCTGGCACACGATCGCGCTGACCATGCGCCGCCTGGTCGAGCAATATCTCTCGGAAGCATCCAGTCTCGGTTCGCCCGGCATCGACGAAGTGCGGTGGTTGAAGCCCGTGCGGCCCGGCGACGAACTCCGCGTGCGCGTGGTCGTTCTCGACGCCAGCCCTTCACGCAGCAAACCTGACCGTGGCCTGATCCGAGCATCGATCGAAGTCGGTAATCAACGCGGCGAGCAGGTGTTGACCATGGTCGCCATGAACCTGATGCTGCTCCGCGCGCCCAGCGCGTGAACTGAGCGCCGCGCTCACGCGCCGCGGCTGCGCAGTCGCCAAGCAGCAAGCGCCAGCATGCACAGCGACAACAGCGCGAGCATCGCATCCTGCAGCGTCGGAATCGCGGTGTGGGCCACCTGCACCGGCACAATCTGCGTTGTATCGTTCGCCGTATTGCTCGGCGCCGGCGGTGCGCCGCCCCCGGTGGCTAGTGCCGTATTCGTCACCGCCGGCGGCGCATTGGTGCTGACGTTTACGATCAGGGTGATCGGCGGATAGCTTGCGCCTGCACCCAGTGGATCACTGCGCGTGCAGCTGAGCGGCACCAATGAGCACGACCAGCCGCTGCCGCTGAATCCGGTGGCGGACAGGCCAACCGGCAGCGTGTCGGTGACGGTAATGGCGCCCGCGGTCGGACCCGCGCCCGTGTTGGTCAACGTCAGCGTGTACGTGGCGCCGATCTGGCCCTGAGCGAAGTTGCCCGTGTGGGTCTTGCTGAGCGCAAGGCCGGCGATCTGGATGATGGTGGTGGGGTCGCTGGCCGAATTGTTGCCCGTATTGATTTCACCGCCGCCGGCGACCGTGACCGCGTTGGTCACCGAAGCGGGCGCGTTGTTGGCTACTGTCACCGTCAGCGTGATGTCCGGATAACTCGAGCCGGCAGCGAGCACATCGCTGCGGGTGCAGGTCAGCGTAGCGAGTACGCAATTCCAGCCGGTGCCGCTGATTGCCGTCGCAGTCAATTCCGCGGGGAGGGTATCGGTGACGGTTACGGTCCCTACTGTCGGACCGGCACCGCTGTTCGTGACCGTGATCGTGTACGTTGCACCGCTCTGTCCCTGCGTGAAGCTGCCGCTGTGACTCTTCGTGATAGTCAGGTCGGCGAGTTGGACGATGATGGTCGGGTCGCTGGCCGAATCGTTGCCGGGGTTGATATCGCCGCCGCCAGAAACCGTGGCTGTATTGGTCACCAGGGCCGGTGCGTTGTTGGCGACCGTCACGGTCAGGGTGATGTCTGGATAGCTCAGACCCACGGCAAGGGCGTCGCTGCGGGTGCAGGTCAGCGTTCCGAGCACGCAGCTCCAGCCACTGCCGCTGATCGCCGTTGCGATGAGTCCCGACGGCAGGCTGTCTACGACCGACACGGCTCCGCTGGTCGGCCCGGCCCCGGCATTCGTGACGGTGATCGTGTACGTCGCGCCTGCCTGTCCCTGCGTGAAGTTGCCGATGTGACTCTTGGCGATGGTTAGGTCCGGCAGCCCCGCGATCTGCACATTGTCGAGCGCCGCTCCATAGCAACACCCCGCCGGATCGCCGGTCAGATCGCTGACGAACTGGATGGTCGCGGTCGTGCCTGTCGCGACGAAAGTGAACTGGTGCGTCGTCCAGTTCATGTTCGCCAGGGTTGCGCCGGTGATGTCGAACGTGAAGTTGTTGGTGTTACCTGCAACGGTGACCGCCAGCGGCCGGATCGTGGGACCGCCGGCCGGGTTGCCGGCCATGTCGAATGACACGCTGTAGGTCGCACCCGGAATGGTGTCGAACGTCTGCTGTACGCCACCGACGAACTGGTCGCCGATCAAATCCAGGCTGCGCGAGCCCTGCGCCGGTTGCCAGTAGCCGCCGATGTAATCGATGTTGCCGCTGATGACGGTCCACCCGGTGATGTCGGTGCTGTCACCGCTCGGCAGAGTGAGGAAGCTGCCACCCGGGTCGGTACCGATTTCGAAGCTGCCGTTCTGGAACGGGGCCGCAATAACCGCGGATATGCACGCGAAGACGATCACTGCGCTGCGCGCAGCAAGCTTTATCAGGCTCATTGGGGCTCTAGTACGCCGAGAACGGTTGGCAGGTACCGTAGCATGGCTGTTGCCCCCAAGCCAGAAAGGGACGCCTGCAACGCTACGGCCGACCTGGCGCGGTGGCAATTTCGCAACAACGACGGCGAATCAGGCCCTGGCTCTGACGCCGAAATAGCGTCCCGATTCGCGCGGCCACGCCGGGGGCTCGATGCGGGCATCGCCATAGCCGGCCGCGCGCAGCAGCGACAGGATCTCCTCCTCCGCATGCCAGGTGTATTCGATCTGCTCGTCCTCACGCGAAACGATCTGGCCGGCGACCCTGCGCTCGTATCGGCTGGCGGTTTGGATGCGCCTTCGTTCGGGATCGCACGTCGTCTCGGAGCGAAGCACCACCTGCGAGCCGTCGGGCAGGGTGACGCTGCGAAATTCGACCACCGGTGCACCGGGCGGATGCAGCGCAGCTTCCGGCACGAACAGATCGAGCAACAGGAGCGCCGGCTCGATCAGGTGCGCACGGATGCGGGCAAGCGCCGCGCGCACGGCATCCGGCGCGAGCAGTAATTGCAGAGACCCGGCTGCGATGATCGTGGCGCCATAGCGGAAAGGAACGTTGAGCGCGGCGATGTTCTGGCGAAACAGGCGCGCTTCGCGACCCGCCTCGCGCAGTCGTGTGCCACAGCTGGCGAGCATCGCTTCCGAGCTGTCGACGCCGTGCATGCGAAACCCTTCTTCGGCCAGCGGGATCAGCAGGCGTCCGGACCCCGCCATGGCCTCGAGGATCGGCCCGCCGTCCCTGGGGAGGCGCGCGCGATACCACGCCAGTTCGTCCTCGGTCGCGCGCGGTTTGTCCGCGTCATAGAACAAGGTGCACAGCGGGCCATAAGCGGGCGGACCAACATGGCTGCGCGGCGCAGGCCGTGCGTCGGCTCCGATGAGATCCGTATTCAGGTCTGTTCCCATGGCAGTCCCTCCTTGCGCCATCCGGAGAGTCTGCTGCGGTGATGATGCTTCATGGCGTCAATCTAGCACTACCCCAGGAGCGCTTCAAACGCGCACAGCGAGCGCGGCGCGCCCGGCGACGGCGATGGCGTCGATCCAGTTCGATGCCGCGGGTACCACGCCGGTCCAGCGCAGAAAGCCGTGGATCATGCCATCGCAGCGAATCAGATCCACGTTCACGCCGGCTGCCTCGAGTCGTTGCGCATACGCGAGACCGTCATCGCGCAGCACATCGTTTTCCGCAATGGCGATGACGGCTGGGGCCAGGCCGGAGAGACTGGCAGCGGCCAATGGCGACAGCTCCGGCACGTTCGCGGCAGCACCGGACCGATACACATCCCAGTACCACGCCATTTGGGTTCCACTGAGGTTGAAGCCGGTCGCAAATTCCCGATAGGACGCGCGTGAGCAGGTCGCGTCGAGGGCCGGGTAGAACAGCAACTGCAGTTGCGGCTGGGGAGCACCGGCTGCACGAAGGCGCAACGTCAAGGCTGCGGCGAGATTGCCGCCCGAGCTGTCGCCGGCGACCGCGAACCGCTTGCCATCCGCGCCGAGGTTCCCGGCGTTGGCCCGCGCCCAATGCCATGCCAGCGCCACGTCGTCGAGCGCAGTCGGAAATACGTGCTCCGGTGCACATCGATAGTCGACCGCAACGACGACGGCCTGCAGGCGCATGGCGAGGATCCGGCACAGCCGATCGTGGGACTCGAGCGAGCCGGTCACCCATCCGCCGCCGTGAGCGTAAAGCACGAGCGGCATCGCGGCGCTTGCCGACGGGCGATAGACGCGCAGCCCGATCGCGGCGGCAGCGCCCGCGACGTGCATGTCCTCGACGCATGCGAGCGCGAGCGGTTCCCCGCCAAACAGGGCGGGTGCCTTTTCCGCCGCGGCGCGCAATTGCGCGACGTCCGGTGGACCTGCAACCGGGGCGACGTTGAATACCGTGTCGAGCAACCGGCGAATGTCAGGGTCGAGCATGGAATACCTCCATCCCGGGATCTTACCGCCATCACGCGCACCGGTTGACAATCGCGAGGACAGCCCTTATGTTCGTCCTTAAGCGCCGATTTGATTCGGGGGAAACCCCGCAGCTTGCGGGCGCTATACAAATCTAGCTAAAGCGGATTTCGACTCAGTTTCCACTGAAACCCGCTCAGCGGCACGCTGAACGGGTTTTTTGTTTGGGACACGACGCCATGGCCACGAACGACAAGACCGCCCTTCTTACCCGGCTCCTCGAAGAGCGCATCCTCATTCTCGATGGAGCGATGGGCACGATGATCCAGGCCTGCAAGCTTGCCGAGGCCGACTATCGCGGTCCGGCGTTGTGCGGGCTGCACGACCACAGCCGTGATCTCAAGGGCGACAACGACCTGCTCGTCCTGACCCGACCCGACGTCGTCCGCTCGATCCACGATGATTTCCTCGACGCCGGCGCCGATATCATCGAGACCAATACGTTCAACGCCACCAGCATTGCGCAGGCAGACTACGGGCTCGAAAATCGCGTCCGCGAGATCAATCTTGCGGCAGCCAGGCTCGCGCGGGAGCGTGCCGACGCATGGACTGCAAAGACACCCGACAAGCCTCGATTCGTCGCCGGGGCACTCGGCCCGACCAACCGCACGGCGACCCTGTCGCCCGATGTCAACGATCCCGGCTTCCGCAACGTCAGTTACGACGACCTCGTTGCAGCCTACACCGAAGCGATCGATGGCCTGGTCGAAGGCGGCGTGGATCTGCTGCTGGTGGAGACCGTTTTCGATACGTTGAATGCCAAGGCCGCTCTCTTCGCGATCGAGCAGTATTTCGATCAGCATGGGATGAAATTGCCGGTGATCGTTTCCGGCACCATCACCGATGCTTCCGGACGCACCCTGTCCGGACAGACGCCGGAAGCATTCTGGAATTCCGTGCGTCATGTGCGACCGCTGGCCGTGGGACTCAACTGCGCGCTGGGCGCGGCGCTGATGCGGCCGTACATCGAGGAAATCGCGCACGTGGCGGACACGTTCGTCTCCTGCTATCCGAATGCCGGATTGCCGAATCCGATGAGCGACACCGGCTACGACGAGTTGCCCGCGACCACCGCCCGACTGTTGGGGGAGTTCGCGCGCCATGGCTTCGTGAACATCGTCGGTGGCTGTTGCGGCACCACGCCCGCGCACATTCGCGCGATCGCGGAGGCGGTGAAGAACGTACCGCCGCGCCGGATCGAGAGCAGCGAAGCCCAACAGGTGCTGGTCTGAAGCTCGCGACGCGGATAGCCCGATGAGTGCTGCTCTGACGTCGTCGGGCGCGATGCGACTTGCGGGCCTCGAGCCGCTGACCATCGACGATGACTCGCTGTTCGTCAACGTCGGCGAGCGCACAAACGTCACGGGCTCGCGCGCCTTTGCCAAGCTGATCCTCGCCGGAGACTACGCCGGCGCGGTGGAGATCGCGCGCCAGCAGGTGCAGAACGGCGCGCAAATCATCGACGTCAACATGGACGAGGCGATGCTCGACTCGCGGGCGGCGATGGTCCGGTTCCTCAATCTCATTGCGGGCGAACCGGACATCGCGCGCGTCCCCGTGATGATCGACTCGTCGAAGTGGAGCGTCATCGAGGCCGGCCTGAAGTGCGTTCAGGGCAAGCCGGTCGTGAACTCGATCTCGATGAAAGAGGGCGAAGCGGAGTTCCTGCGACAGGCGCTCCTGGTCAAGCGCTACGGCGCCGCCGCGATCGTGATGGCGTTCGACGAGAAAGGGCAGGCCGACACGTTCGAGCGCAAGGTGCAGATCTGCCAGCGCGCGTACGACATGCTGACGCGCAAGGTCGGGTTTCCGCCTGAAGACATCGTCTTCGATCCCAACATCTTCGCCATTGCGACCGGCATCGAGGAGCACAACAACTACGCGGTCGATTTCATCAACGCCACGCGCTGGATCCGGCAGCACCTGCCGCACGCGAAGGTGTCCGGCGGCGTCTCGAATGTCAGCTTCAGCTTTCGCGGCAACGACCCCGTGCGCGAGGCGATCCACACGGTGTTTCTCTATCACGCCATCCAGGCCGGGATGACGATGGGCATTGTCAACGCCGGTCAGCTCGGGGTCTACGATCAGCTGGACCCGACCTTGCGCGACCTGGCCGAGGATGTCGTGCTGAACCGGCGACCGGACGCCACCGAGCGACTTGTCGCGTTCGCTGAAACCTACAAGGCCAAGGGCAAGGCGAGCGTCGAGGACGAGGCGTGGCGATCCGGCAGTGTCGAAGCGCGCCTGTCGCACGCTCTGGTGAAGGGCATCACCGCGCACATCATCGACGATACCGAGGAGGCCCGGCAGAAATACGCCCGGCCGATCCAGGTGATCGAGGGGCCGCTGATGGCGGGCATGAATGTCGTGGGCGACCTGTTCGGCGCGGGCAAGATGTTCCTCCCGCAAGTGGTCAAGAGCGCGCGAGTGATGAAGCAGGCGGTGGCGCATCTCGTCCCGTACATCGAGGCGGAAAAGGCGAAATCGGGCGATGCGGGCAAGCCGAAGGGCACGATCGTCATGGCCACCGTCAAGGGTGACGTGCACGACATCGGCAAGAACATCGTCGGGGTCGTGCTCCAGTGCAACAACTTCGACGTCATCGATCTCGGCGTCATGGTGCCGGCCAAGAAAATCCTCGACACGGCGATCGAACGCAATGCCGACATCGTCGGGCTTTCGGGGCTGATCACGCCGTCCCTCGAGGAAATGGCGCACGTCGCGCAGGAGATGCAGCGGCTGGGCATGCAGCAGCCGTTGCTGATCGGCGGCGCAACGACGTCGCGCGTGCACACTGCGGTCAAGATCGCACCCGGCTATGCGGGGGTCACCGTATATGTGCCCGACGCATCGCGCGCGGTCGGCGTCGCCAGCAACCTGCTCTCCGACGAGCTCAAGCCGGCGTACGTCGCCGAGATTGCCGACGACTACGAGAAGATCCGCATCCAGCACGCCAACCGCAAGGGGCCGGCGCTGATTTCTCTGGCTGCGGCGCGCGCCAACGCCTTCCGTGCCGACTGGGCGCGCTACGTGCCGCCGCGGCCGGAACTCGTCGGCCGGCGCGAGTTTCGTCACGCCGATCTTGCGGAACTCGCGCGCTACATCGATTGGGGTCCATTTTTCCAGACGTGGGAACTGTCCGGCCCCTTTCCGGCGATTCTCGACGACCCGATCGTCGGCGAATCCGCGCGCGAAGTCTACGCGGAAGGCAAGGCGATGCTACAGCGCATCATCGATGGTCGCTGGCTGACTGCAAACGGCGTCGTCGGCTTGATGCCGGCCAATGCGGTCGGCGACGACATCGAGTTCTACGCGAACGAGCAGCGTACCGAGGTCGCACTGACCTGGCACAACCTGCGCCAGCAAAACCAGCGGCCTTCGGGCAAGCCCAACTATTGCCTGTCCGACTTCGTCGCGCCCAAAGGATCCGGTGTCGCCGACTACGCGGGCATGTTCGCGGTGACGGCGGGCCTGGGGATGGAGAAAAAACTCGCGGAATTCAGCGCAAGACGGGACGACTACGCCGCGATCATGTTCAAAGCGATCGCGGATCGATTCGCCGAAGCGTTCGCCGAATGGCTTCACCGCATCGTGCGCAGCGAACTCTGGGGTTATGCGAAGGGGGAGGCGTTGGACACCGAGGCGCTCATACGCGAGGAATATCGCGGGATTCGCCCGGCGCCGGGTTATCCCGCGTGTCCTGAACACAGTGTGAAGGCGCCGTTGTTCGAATTCCTGCAGGTCTCGAAGATCGGGATGTCAGTGACCGAGAGTTATGCCATGTTGCCGGCGGCTTCAGTGTCAGGGTTTTATCTCGCGCATCCGGACGCGAGATATTTTGCGGTGGGCAAGATCGGCGACGATCAGGTCGATGATCTCGCCCGGCGCACGGCGCTGGACCCTGAATTGGCGCGACGAAGGCTCGCAGCGCAACTCGGCTGACGTCGATGACGACGCCCATACTGCTGGTTGCCACTGCGACACGCTGGTTCGGGACCGCCCGCATGCCCAGGGCGCTTGCACGGGCAGGTTTCGAGGTCGTCCTGCTGACGCCGAAGGATTCGTTGGCCGAGAAAAGTCGCTACGTCGCCAAGCTTGCGTATCTGGATGATGCATCGACCCCGCGGCAGTGGCTGCACGCGTTCGCTGCGACGGTGAAGGCGACGTCGCCGCGGCTGGTGATGCCCTGCGATGAAATGGCGTACCGGCTACTGCAAACGCTGGTCGTGTCGCCACCACCCGGGTTGGCGCCGGCGCTGGCGCTGGAGCGTTAGGTGCGCAGGGCTAGTCGAGCGCGCCGATGAAATCGCCCTTGCCGAGTTCCACGCCGGAGTGTCGGAGGATCGCGTAAGTCGTTGTCGTGTGGAAGTAGAAGTTTGGCATCGCGTACTGCAGCAGATAGTTGATGCCTGTGAATTTCTTCGGTTCGCCGCGAACCGGTCGCACGATTTCGCGCGTTTCCGAGCCGTCGATGGCCGCGGGCTTGAGCGCACGGAGGAAATCGAGCGTGCGCTCGACGCGGGCGACCAACTCGGCTAGCGACTTCTCGTTGTCCTCGTACGAAGGAGGTTCGGTGCCCGATAGCCGGGCGCCGGTACCGCGCGCGAAATCGGTGGCGATGTGCACCTGTTTCACCAGCGGGAACATGTCCGGATAAAGGCGCGCATTGAGCAGTACGGATTCGTCGATTTTCTTCGCCTGTGCGTGCGCGGCAGCTTTTCCCAGAATCCCTTTCAGGTTGGTCAGCATGCGAATGAAAACCGGCACCGAGGCCTGATACATCGAGATCGTCATGGAAGCATCCTTGTTAACAGGACCGGCATTGTAGCAAGGGACCGGCGCGCATGACCGGCAGCGCTCTTCGGATACCGGAGCTGCGGGCTTTTGGCTTACACTTGGCGTCGAAACCGGGCCCCTCGCCGTTAGTCATGAATAGCGCGGTGGCACCATCGGCGGCAAGGACGTGCGGTGTTCTCAAAATGCCGGGAAGAACCATGACCAAACCGATACCGACCAAGTGGCGCCACAGAGGCGTGGTCGTCGTGCACGGCGATGAACTCGACGTCAACACGCCCCAGACGCCGGGAATGAACCGTGCCGCGGCGATCACTGCCGCGCGCACCGGGGCCGAGAAGCTGTGGGCCGGCACCGTGGTGATCCACCCGAAGGCGAAGACCGGTGCGCATCACCATGGCCCGGTCGAGAGCGTGATCTATGTCGTCAGCGGCAAGGCGCGCATGAAATGGGGCGATCGCCTGGAATTCACTGCCGTGGCGAACCCGGGCGACTTCATCTACATACCTCCCTACGTTCCGCACCAGGAAATCAACGCCAACGACGACGAGCCGTTGTCCTGCGTGCTCGTCCGCAGCGGACAGGAACCGGTCGTCGTGAACCTGGATTTGCCGAACGTCGAGCCCAATCCGGAAGAAGTGCACTGGGTGGACAACATTCATCCGGCGCCGAGATGAGAGCCGCAGGGCCGTCCCAAGGACGCCTGCCGAGCGGGCGAAGCCAGGCGTGCAGCGCGCGTCCGCGAATGCTGGCGGTGGCCGACAGGGAACTGCTTCAGTGGGCCGGCGACTGCAAGGAGGCCACTCTCGGGGAGCGGCGCGCATACAAGAGCCGCAGGGCCGTCCCAGGGACGCCTGCACGAGCGGGGCGAAGCCAAGGCGCGAAGAGCGCGTCCGCGAGTGCTGGCGGTGGCCGACAGGGAACTGCTTCGGTGGGCCGGCGACTGCAAGGAGGCCACTCGCCCCCTTCGGGGGAAACGGCGCGTAGGGCCGTACGGGGGACACCATACAGGCCATGCTGCTGGCTGACGCCGGGGGTTTCGCCCACTGATGCGCCATCCGCGAATCATCAACCGGTTTCCAATCAGCCGCCGCCTGCTGCTGATCGTCTGGCCGTTTCTCGCGATCGTGGTCATGCTTGTGCTGCTGGGCATCGGCAGCGTCGACATCCTTTCGTCGGTTCGCGCATACGTGGGTGGGGAGAGCCTGTGGTCCAAGGCGCAGAAAGACGCGACGTTCTACCTGCACAACTACGCGCGTACCCGTTCTCCGGAGGCCTACCAGCGATTCAGGGAAGCCATCGCCGTTCCGCTGGGTGATCGTGCCGCACGGGAGGAGTTGGAGAAGCCGGTCCCCGACCTTGCAGTTGCGCGGCAAGGCCTTGCCGCCGGCAGGAATCACGCCGACGACATTCCGGGCATGATCCGGCTGTTCCGCGTGTTCCGCAACGTGAGTTACATGGACCGGGCGATCGCGATCTGGGCCGAGGCGGATCGCAAGATCGCCGAGCTGGTCGCGGCAGCCGGCGAACTTCGGCTGCTGATCGAAGCGAACGCCGAGTCCGCCCAGCTGCGTCCAGTCCTCGACCGCATCGACGGTATCAACCGCGACCTGACGCCGCTTGAGGACGCGTTCTCGTACACGCTCGGACAGGCATCGCGCGTCGCCCAGGTAATGCTGGTGATCGTGACGCTCAGCGCTGCGATCAGTCTCGCCCTGCTTGGCGTCATGCTCTCGCGGCGGATGCTGCGCGAGAGCGAGGCGTTCGAGAACGCCCTCCAACTCAGCGAAGAGCGATTCGCGCTTGCCGTGATCGGCAGCAACGACGGTCTCTGGGACTGGAACGTAAACACTGGCGAGATGTACCTCTCTCCGCGAAGCAAGGAGCTCGCCGGCTACGCCGACAATGAAGTAGAGAACACGCCGGCCGCATTCCTGGCATTGCTGCATCCGGACGACCGCGCTGGTGCCGTGGAAGCACTCCGCGCTCACTTGCGCGACGACAGCACGTACGATCTGGAATTCCGTTGCCTGGCGAAGTCCGGTCAATACCGCTGGTTTCGGGCGCGCGGCCGCTCGGTGCGCAACGCGAAGGGGTGGGCCGAGCGCATGGCGGGATCTGTCAGCGACGTGACCGACCGGAAGCTCGCCGAGGCACAGTTGTTTGCCGAAAAGGAGCGCGCGCAAGTGACGCTCGAGTCGATCGGCGATGCCGTGATCACCACGGACGTCAACGGCCTGATCGACTACCTCAATCCGGTCGCCGAGGCGCTGACGGGTTGGCGCGCGTTCGAGGCCCGCGGGCAGTCCCTGTATGTCGTGTGCCAGACCCTCGAGGAGACGACGCGCAAGCGACTGGCCAATCCGGTCGAGGTCGTGTTGCGCGCGGGATCCAGCATCAAGGTTCCGGCGAATGTACTGCTGCTGCGGCGCGATGGCACCGAGATTGCGATCAATGAATCCGCCGCGCCGATTCGCGACCGTGCGGGCGACATCGTGGGCGTGGTGCTGGTGCTCCATGACGTGCGGCGCGAGCGTGAATATGCGACGCAGTTGTCGTACCAGGCGAGCCATGACGCGCTCACGGGTCTGATCAATCGCCGCGAGTTCGAGCACCGCTTGAGCCTGGCGCTCACCAGTGCGCGCGAGCAGGGCCGTCACCACGCGATGATGTATCTCGACCTCGACCAGTTCAAGCTCGTGAACGATACCTCCGGACACGCCGCAGGCGACGAGCTCATGCGCCAGATCAGCATGTTGCTCCAGGAGCGGCTGCGCGAAGGCGACACGCTGGCGCGTCTGGGCGGCGACGAGTTCGGCGTGCTGCTCGAGAACTGTGCGCCCGAGCACGCGACGAGGATCGCGGACGAATTGCGCCAGACCGTGACCGATTTTCACTTCGTGTGGCATGCGCGCACGTTCACCATCGGCGTCAGCATCGGTCTGGTCAGCATCGCCGATGGTGCGATGACGCTCGCCGACGTGCTCAGCGCCGGCGATGCCGCGTGCTACATGGCCAAGGAAAAGGGTCGCAACCGGGTGCAGGTTTACCACGCCAAGGACAGCGAACTCGCCGTGCGCCATGGTGAGATGGAATGGGTCGCGCGCATCCACGGCGCGCTCGATTCGGGCCGTTTCTGCCTGTATTCCCAGGAGATCGTCGCGGTGAACGACCCGGACCGGCCGAGCGCATTGTTCGAGCTTCTGGTGCGTATGGTCGACGAGCGCGGGCAGCTGGTCCCGCCCATGGCGTTCATTCCCGCCGCGGAGCGTTACAGCCTGATGCCTGCGGTCGATCGGTGGGTGATTCGCACCGCGTTCACCACGATCGCGAGCGTGCAGGCGCGGACCGACCCGGCGACGATCTACATGATCAATCTTTCCGGGGCGTCGATTGGCGACGAACGCTTTCTCGACTTCATCCGCGACGAGTTTGCATCGTCCGGCATCGCCGGCGCGAGCGTATGCTTCGAAATCACCGAGACGGCCGCGATTGCCAACCTCGGCAAGGCGGCGCACTTCATCGCGGAACTGCGCGCGCTGGGTTGTCGCTTTTCGCTGGACGATTTCGGCGCCGGCATGTCATCGTTCGGCTATCTCAAGCATCTGCCTGTCGACTTCCTGAAGATCGATGGGAGTTTCGTCGCCGATATGCTGTCGGACCCGATCGACAGCGCAATGGTCGAGGCCATCAACCGGATCGGTCACGTGATGGGCAAGCAGACGATCGCCGAGTTCGTGGAGAGCGACCTCATTCTCGCGGGCCTGCGCCGCATCGGTGTCGACTACGCGCAGGGGTTCGGCATCGCACGTCCGGAACCTTTTCTCGCGGGTGACAGGCAGCGGCGTGCGAGCGCCGGTTCAAAGTAGAACGCTAGTCGACGCAGGTGAAATCCAGGAATTCGGTCGGATCGTCCTGGTGGGCGTGGCCGAAGCTGACGCGACCCCGGCCGCGCAGCACCAGCTCCTCGCGCCGCAGGGTCAGTTCGGGCTCGCCTTCGACCGTCACGTAGGTGCCGTTGGAGCTGTGATCGACAAGCACGAACTTGTCGCGACGGCGCTCGATCCGCGCGTGGAGCCGCGATGCCTTGCGATCGGCGATCATCACGTCGTTCTGCTGGTCCCGGCCCAGCGTCAGCACCGAGTTGCCCGCGCCGAGCTCGATTTGGCGCGTCCCATGTTTGAGCTTGACGCTCGCCGCCGCCATGGCCTTCCGCGGCGACATCATCGTCATCTCGTCTTCCGACTCCTCCCATGTCAGCTCGAACAGGCTGATGTCCTCGTCCTTGCCCTTGAGCGTGTGCGCGTCCTGGTCGCGCGTGCGCTTCTTCATGGCGGGCGACAGTTCGGCGACGGTGTGGGCGGACGTGAAGATCTGGCCGCCCTTCGCGAATTCTGTCAGCCGGGAGGCGACGTTGACGCAGTCGCCGAACACGTCTCCCGCATCCTCGATCGCCGGCCCGGAATGGAAGCCGATGTGCAACGCAATGGGCGCGCCGGTGCTGGTGCGCTGCTTGGACATGTTGATCTGGACTTCGATCGCGGCCTGCGCCGCGAGGTCGGCCACGAGAAAGGTGGCCATGACCTCGTCGCCGATGGTCTTTACGACCCGGCCGCCGCCGTCCTCGCATATTCGCTTCACGATGTCGAGGCATCGGTCGATGGTGGCCTGGGCTTCCACATTGCCCAGCGTCTCGTAGATCTTGGTGCTGGCAGTGATGTCGGCGAACAGAACGACCAGATTGTGTGTGGGTGTGCTCATCCGGGTAGGGTCACCGTAATTTGTGAAGTATAAGGCATGCGGGATAAGGGGGCTTTCCGCAAGCTGAAAGAGGAGTATTCACGTTGACTTGATGAGGGGCGCAGCCTAGTATGTTTCGCTCTGCGCCGTTAAATGTTCGCGCGGCCGCGAAATCCCTGAAATGAAGATGCAATGGCTCTCCTTGGGTTGCTTTTGCCTGGTGACGGCGATGCCATGTTTCGGTGCGGACGTCGGAACGGTGACGCTGCTCGACGGCAAGCCAAGGCTGCTGCGTGGGACGGCCTGGTTTACGCTGGTCGAGGGGGTCCGCATCCGGGATTCCGATGTCATCGACGTGCCTGAAAAGGCGCAATTGCAGCTGGAAATGACCGACGCCGGTGCACTGAGCCTAATCGGCCCGGGCGCGCTCTACGTCGTTTCTCTGACATCCGGTGACGCCAAACAACGTCCGCTGGCCGAGTTCTGG
Organism: uncultured beta proteobacterium; assembly: GCA_963726935.1. Lineage (GTDB taxonomy): Bacteria > Pseudomonadota > Gammaproteobacteria > Burkholderiales > Casimicrobiaceae > PALSA-1003. The sequence continues at coordinate 326,762 of CAVSEH010000013.1, read as the reverse complement.
GTAACGAAAGGCTGGCTCAAGATCGATACCAAGCCCACCGCGACGCGCATGCGCGTGCGCACCGGGCTGGGGTCGGTGCTGACGGCGGATGCCGCGGCGGTGGTCCGTATCGCGAGTGATACCCTCGAGGTTTTTGTCGAGACGGGTAGTGCAAGGGTGGTCGAACCCGGAAAATCCGACAATGCCGGTGTCGAAGTCAAGGGGGTCGGGTTTGTGAGCCGGGCCGCCGGCAAGCCGCTCGTGTCAGCCGAGCGTGCCCCGTCCGCGTTTGTTGCCGCACTGCCCCGCGACTTCATGGACGCGCTCCCGTTGCGGGCGACACGCTTTGCGACGCCGAGGGAACCTGTGCTAGAACGCGAAGCCAGTTATGCGGACGTGCAGTCGTGGCTCACCGGGCCATATCGCGTCAGCTTCATGAAGCGGTTCGAGCCCAAACTCGCGGATCCCGCCTTCAAGGCAGCGGCAGAGGCGAACAGCAAGGCGACCCCGGAGTGGGCGACGGTGGCAACGCCGCCGGCGCCGCCACCTCCGGCAGCGGCCAAGGTGGACCCGCCGAAGGAAGAGAAGAAGGCCGAGCCCGAGCGAACCTGGCGATGGCCATGGGAAAAGGCTGCGGGCAAATAGCCTATCCGACGTGCCGACGGCTGGACGCTGGCAGATAACCGCAGGACAACTGGAGTCGACGTGAATCTGATCTGGAAATTCAACGCAGCGCTGATTGCCATTTTCGCCGTCGGCTTTGCCCTGGCAGGCTTCGTTGCCTATACCGTGCTCCAGTCCAACGCGCGCGAGGAAGTCCTGCAGCACGCGCGGCTGATGATCGAAGCTGCGTCGTCGACGCGCACCTACACCAACACGCAGGTCAAGCCGCTGCTGGAAACGCAGCTCAAGTACAAGTTTTTGCCGCAATCCGTGCCGGCGTTCGCTGCGACCGAGCAGTTCAACGACATGCGCAAGAAGTACCCCGAGTACGCGTACAAGGAGGCGACGCTCAACCCGACCAATCCGCGAGATCACGCGACGGACTGGGAGGTCGATGTCGTCAACGCGTTCCGCCAGAACCCTACGCGTGTCGAATTCACCGGCGAGCGCGATACGCCCGAGGGCCGCTCACTCTTTCTCGCTCGGCCGATCCAGATCAAGGATCCTGCGTGTCTTGTCTGTCACAGCACACCGGACGCGGCGCCGCGCACGATGATCGAGACCTACGGCTCGAACAACGGTTTTGGCTGGAAAGTGAACGACATCATCGGCGCGCAGGTCGTCTCCGTGCCGATGGCGGTGCCGGTCCAGCGGGCGAGTTACACGCTCAAGGTATTCCTGTTCTCGCTGGCCGGTATTTTCATCTTCACGATGATCATGCTCAATGTGCTGTTGTATGCAGTCGTCATCCGCCGCGTGAAGCGCCTGTCGAAGCTTGCCGACGAAGTGAGCCTGGGCAACCTCGACGCCGGCGAATTCCGTTCGCGTAACCGCGACGAGATCGGCGTGCTCACCGAGGCGTTGAACCGGATGAAAGCGAGCATGGTCCAAGCGATCAAGATGCTGGAAAGCTAGGAACACCCCTGCGCATGGCGGATCCCACCAAAATCGGCAAGTACGACATCCAGAGCGTCCTCGGCAAGGGCGCGATGGGCGTCGTGTACAAGGCCTTCGACCCGGGGATCGAGCGTGTCGTGGCGATCAAGACCGTGCGCAAGGACCTCGTCGATCCCGACCTCGTCGAGCAATCGATGGCGCGTTTCAAGAATGAGGCCGTCGCGGCGGGACGTCTCCTGCATCCCAATATCGTCAGCGTGTACGAGTACGGCGAGGACGATGCCAACGCGTTCATCGTCATGGAATTCGTCGAGGGTACGGGGTTGCGGGACTTTCTCAACCGCGGCGCGAATTTCGATCTGGGCCAGATCACCGCGATGATGACCCAGCTCTTGCAGGCGTTGGACTTCGCGCACGAACGTGGCGTAGTTCATCGCGACATCAAGCCCGCGAACCTCATCCTGACCAAGGATGGGGCACTCAAGGTGGCGGATTTCGGTATCGCCCGCATCGACACCTCCAACCTCACGACCATGGGCATGGTCATGGGCACGCCTTCATACATGTCGCCGGAGCAGTGTCAGGGCCAGACGGTGGACCGGCGCTCGGACCTGTTCAGCGCCGCGGTGGTGCTGTACGAATTGCTCACGGGCGAGAAACCGTTCGCGGGAGCGCTCGAAACCATCGGCTACAAGATCTGCCACGAGAATCCGCGGCCGCCTTCGACGATCGCGCGCCTGTCGCTGTCGCCCACCATCGATGCGGTGGTTGCCACCGCGCTCGAAAAAAATCCGGAGGCGCGCTTTCAGAATGCGCGCGCGTTCAATCGGGCGCTGCGGCAGTCGTGCGACGCGCTGGTCGCCGATGATGCTCTCGGCGCCACCGAGATCAACCTTGCTGCCGTCAGGATGGGCCCACCGCCTGCGGCAGCTGCATGGGATGAAACCGTGCTGCGGACGATCGAGCGGCAACTTGCGACCTATCTGGGTCCGATGGCGAAGGTGATGATTCGCAAGGCGGCCGCACAGACGCACGACGTCAGCGAGCTCTATACGCTGCTGGCCGAAAGCATTACCGATCCCGCCGGACGCCAGCGTTTCATGAACAGTACGCCCGGGGGCACCCATCCGCCGCAAGTCGTCGCGACCGGCCAGACGGCGAAGACGCAGACGCTTCCGCTCGACAAGGATTTCGTCGACCAGACCACCATGCGCCTCGCGGCCTATCTTGGTCCCATCGCCAAGGTCGTCGTCAACCGCGCGGCGCAGAAAGCGGGTAACCAGCACGAGTTCGTGCAGCTCGTCGCCGGACACCTCGGCACCCAGGAGCGGGGCGCCTTCCTGCGCGAAATCGGGTTCACCGAATTGTAGTTGCCGGGCGCGGCCCCATCCGTGCCGATGCTGTTCGATAACCGATGAGTGATTTTTACCACGATCGCAGTCGCGAACTGCAGGATCGCTACGACACGCGTCGCCTCGCCGATCGCATCGAGGAGCGTCTGGTGGCTGACCGTATCGGCGACGCGGATCGCGCTTTCATCGAAAGCCGCGACATGTTCTTCCTCGCGACGACCGACGCCCAAGGCTCGCCGAGCTGTTCCTACAAAGGCGGCGATCCAGGGTTCGTGCGCGTGATCGATCCGCGCACGATTGCGTTTCCCAATTTCGATGGCAACGGCATGTTCCTGTCCATGGGCAACGTGCTGCAGACCCGCAAGGTGGGACTGCTGTTCATCGATTTCGAGACGCCCCGCCGTCTGCGCCTCTCCGGTGAAGCCAGCATTGACGTCGACGACCCGTGGCTTGCCGGTTGCCCGGAGGCCCAATTCATCGTCCGGATCGCGGTGACGAAGGTATTCCCGAACTGCCCGCGCTACATCCACCGGTTTGCGCTGGTGGAGCGTTCGCCGTACGTCCCGCGCGCCGGCAGCCCGACGCCGGTGCCGAACTGGAAAAGGAGCGACTGGGCGTGCGACGTCCTGGCGAAAGACGACCCCGCGCGAGCGGGCTAGGCGACCTCTAGCAGCCGTTTGCGGTGCCAGTCGGCGATCGACTCGTCGGGATACTCGTCGAAATGCTTGTGGCCGCGTCCCTTCGGTATGTCGGCCCATGGCACGGCATAGTCGAGCATGATCTCGACCTCCTCCGGCGGTTTGGGCAGCGGCGTGTCGATGGCCGAGGCGAACGGATAGACCCAATCTTCCCATTGCGGGTCCCATATCCATAGCGCGCTTGCGCATTTGGCGCAGAAGTGACGGCGAGCCTTCGACAGCGTGGGCCGCGCGGCGCCCTTTTCCTTGATGCGCGCGCGATAGACGGCGATGTTCCGCGATCCACGGACCTTGAGTGTGGCCGTCTCGCCCATGATATTGATGGCGTAGCCGCCGCCGCCCGCGGTCTTGCGGCAGATGGAGCAATAGCAGCGCATGTAGGGATACGGCGTCTTGGACTCGACGCTGAACTTGACCGCGCCGCAGTGACACGAACCGCTCAGCTTCATCTTGGTCTCCTCGGGATGAACGTCAATGCCTTCTCGGATCGAGCGCGTCGCGCAGCCCGTCGCCGAGCAGATTGAACGAGAGCACCAGCAGAAAGATGGACAACCCGGGCCATATTGCCATCCACGGTGCGTTGTCGATGTAATTCTTGGCGGTGTTGAGCATGCTGCCCCAGCTCGGCGCGGGAGGTTGTTGTCCGAGTCCGAGGAACGACAGGCTCGCTTCCGCAATCACCGCGGCGGCGATGGCGAGCGTTGCTTGAACGATCAGCGGTGGAACCACGTTGGGCAGGATGTGGCGCAACGCGATGCGCCAGTGCGAATTGCCGACGGCGCGCGCCGCTTCGACGTAGTCCTCGACCTTGACGGCGAGCACCTGCGCACGCGTCAGCCGGATGAACACCGGCGTGGCGGAGATGCCGATCGCGATCATGGCGTTGGTGAGACTCGGGCCGAGAAACGCCGCCAGCGCGATCGCCAGGATCAGAAATGGGCAGGCCAGCATCGCATCGGTGATGCGCGAGATCAGCGCATCGACCCAGCCGCCGAGGTAGCCGGCGAGCAACCCGATCGGCACACCAAGCGCCAGCGAAATGCACACCGAGACCAGGCCCGCGAGCAGCGACGCGCGAGTGCCCCAGATCACGCGTGCCAGTACGTCGCGCCCGATTTCATCGGTACCGAACCAGTGCGCGGCGGAAGGCGCCTTGCGCACGGCGCTCCACGACGTCTGCAGTGGATCGTAGGGCGAGATCCAGGGCGCGAAGAGCGCAAGCGCGATGAATCCGATCACGACGACGAGACCCAGCATGGCACCGCGTCGCCGGCGCAGACGCCGCAGCACACGCTGTCCCGGCGTGAGCTCCCGGTAGACGGGCAGATTGATGGCGATCGTGGCCATGGCTAGCTACGCAGACGCGGGTTCACCAGAACGTAGGCGATGTCCGCGAACAGGTTCAGCGTGATGTATGCCGTGGCGGTGAACAGCACTACGCCCTGCACCACAGCGTAGTCGCGATTGAACACCGCATCGACGATCAGCTTGCCGAAACCCGGAATGGAGAACACCTGCTCGGTCAGCACGGCACCCGATAACAGCGTGCCGAACTCCAGCGCGCCGAGCGTGATCACCGGAATCAGCGCATTGCGCAGCGCATGCTTGAGCACGACGACGCGCTCATCGAGTCCTTTGGCGCGGGCTGTGCGCACGTAGTCGGACGACAGGACCTGCAACATGGCGCTGCGCGTGTGGCGCATCAGCACCGCAGCGATGGCATTGCCGAGCACGAACGCCGGCATGATCATCGCCGCAAGATTCGCTCTCAGGTCTTCGAACGGGCTGACGTAGCCCGACGCGGGCAACCATCCCAGCGTGACCGAGAACAGCAGGATCAGCATGATGCCCAGCCAGAAGTTGGGCGTGGACAAGCCCCACAGGGCGAAGATGTTGGCCGCGTAATCCCAGACCGTGTCCTTGGCAACTGCCGACACGATACCGGCGGTCACGCCGATCAGCAGCGCTATGACGATGGCGATGCAGGCGAGTTCGAGGGTGACCGGGAGCTTTTCCAGGATCAGGTCGAGCACGGGCTTCTTGATGCGCTGCGACTCGCCGAGGTCCCCCTTCAGCACGCCGCCGGCCCAGTACACGTAACGCATCGGCAGCGGATCGTCCAGGTGCAGCGTGCTGCGCAAGTGCGCGATGACGGTGGGATCATGGTCTTCGCCGGCGAGGATCAGCGCCGGGTCCCCGGGCAGCAATTGCTGCAGCCCGAAAATCAGGATCGAGACGAAGAACAGCGTCGGGACGATCGTTGCCACCCGCTGGACGAGGAAGTTGATCACGAAGGCAGGTCCCGCACCTTGTTGCTTCCTCGACATTCGTCCCCGCGAAAAAAGCGGGGACCGACGGTCAATTGAGCTTCAACCCCTGCAAGCGCACAAGACCGTCGGGAACCGGGCGAAAGCCGGATACCTTGGCGCTGTATGCCCATAGCCAGTGGCGATGGAAAAGATAGACGATGGGCCGGTCCTTGAGAGCGATGGCCGCGAGTTGCTCGTACGTCTTGCGCCGCTCCGCCGGATCGCGTGTGGTGCGCGACTTGTTCAGAATTTCGTCGACCTCGGGCTTGCAGTATCCCGCATAGTTGAGCGGCTGTTTGCACGCATCGAAGCTGAAGATGTTCCCGTCCGGGTCCGCCCGCCCGCTCCATGCGAGCACATAGGCTTCGAACTGGCCCTTGTCGGCCATGTCGAGCGAGGTCGCGAATTCGGTCGACTGGATCTTCACGTCGAAGCCGGCTTCCTTGACCATGGCCTGGACCACCTGGGCAATCTTCTGCGCGTCGGACGTCGTCGGCGTCACCAGCGTGAAACTCGGGTTCGGCACGCCGGCCTCGGCGAGCAGCGATTTTGCCTTGGCCACGTCGCGCTTCGGGACCGGCATGTTCCTCGCGTAGTAGGCATTGTCCGGCGCGACCCACTGGTTGCCGACCGCCGCCGCGCCTTCCATCACCACTTGCACAATGCCATCGCGGTCGAGCGCGAGCTCGAACGCTTCGCGCACCCGGGCGTCTTTCCCCAACGGGTTTTTCTGCGCCAGGTCGCTCTTGCCGACGTTGATGGTAATGCCCTGGTAGCCGATTTCGGTGATCGTGGAAATTCTGAACCGGCTGTCGGTTTTCAGTGCAGGCACGTCCGACGGCGACATCCGCTCGATGAAGTCGAGCTGACCGGCTTTCAGATTCGCGAGCCTCACCGTTGAATCGACGATCGGGACGTAGATGACCTTGTCCAGATGAATGTCGGCCTTGTTCCAATAGTTCGGGTAGCGCTCGAGCACGATGCGATCCTGGGCGACGCGCTCGACGAAGCGAAATGGGCCCGAGCACACGGGCTTCACCCCGAACTTGTCGCCGGCTTCCTGCGCTGCCTTGGGCGACACCATCATGCCGGCGCGGTCGGCAAGTTGGGCCAGCAGCGGCGCGAACGGCGCCGACAGGTTCAGGCGTACGGTCATGGGGTCGACCACGTCGACGCTGGCGACCGGCGCGAGTTCCCCGCGCCGATTCGATCCGGCCATCGTCTTGTGCCGCTCGATGTTGAACTTGGCGGCGGCGGCGTCGAACTTCTCGCCGTCGTGGAAGGTGACACCCGGCCGCAGCTTGATCGTCAGCGCCTTGCTGTCCGCCGACCACTCATAACCGGTGGCGAGCTGCGGGACGATGTTGAGCTTGTCGTCGATGTCGAACAGCTTGTCGCAGAGCGCCGCGAACACGACCCGTCCGACGAAGGTCCGCGCCAGAGTCGGGTCGAGCACATCGGGATCTTCGGCGAGTCCGAAACGCAGCGTCTGCGTGGAGCCATCGGCCGCCGCGAACATGCCAAATATCGGTACACAAAGGGAGAGCAGCAACGATTTGAGACGCATGTTTGGCTCCGCGACCGCGCCATGCGGCACGTTGATTGGGACTTGCAACGATCTTAGCGAATTTTCCCCGGCTGCGCGCGGCTACATTTCCGCCGCCGGTGCACCGGCGCGAAATGCTGCTTGGAGGCGCTCGAGGCGCGGGTTTCGCGGCGGCGTGGTCGCCGATGCTGGCGTCCCGCGAGCCCTGGCCAGTTCCCGCCAGAAGTGGCAGGCGACCGCGTGTCCGTTATCTGCCGTGAGCGACGGGTCTTCATCGGCGCACCGCTGCTGTGCGTATGGGCAGCGCGTTCGGAAATGGCACCCGGATGGCGGGTGGCTCGGGCTGGGGACATCGCCTTCGAGGATGATGCGCCGCCTGCGTGCGCCGGGATCGGGGATCGGTATCGCCGACAGCAACGCCTGGGTGTACGGGTGGCGCGGTGCGCGGAACAGCGCCTGCTTGTCCGCGTATTCGACGATGCGGCCAAGATACATTACCGCCACTCGCGTGGCGATGTGCTTGACCACCGCGAGGTCGTGCGCGATGAACACGTACGACAGTCCCAGGCGGCGCTGCAAGTCGACCAGCAGATTGATTACCTGGGCCTGGATCGATACGTCGAGCGCCGATACCGGCTCGTCGCAGACGATCAGCCGAGGCTCGACGGCGAGCGCGCGGGCGATGCCGATGCGCTGGCGCTGGCCGCCGGAAAATTCGTGCGGATAGCGCGTGGCGTGTTGCGGAGCGAGACCGACCAGCTGCAGCAGTTCGGCAAGACGCTCGCTCCGCCGTCCTTCGGCGACGCCATGCAGCGCGAGTGGCTCGGTCAGCGTCTGGCCGACGGTCATGCGCGGATTGAGCGATGCGTAAGGGTCCTGGAAGATGATCTGCAACGCACGTCTTTGCCCGCGCATGGCCTCGGCGTCGAGCGCGAACAGGTCGACGCCGTCGAAGTGCACCGTGCCCGAGGTCGGTTCGAGCAGACGCAGGAGCAGGCGGCCGGTCGTCGATTTGCCGCAGCCGGATTCGCCCACCAGTGCGAGCGTTTCGCCGACCGCGAGTTCGAAGCTCACGCCGTCGACCGCGCGCACGGCGCCGGATTGCCGCGCGAACAATCCTTGCTGCACCGGAAAGTGCTTGACCAGGTTGTCGACGCGCAGCAGCGCGGTTGCGGTCGAGGATTTCACGCGGCAACACTCGCATCGGCGGCCAGGGGCACGCGCCAGCACGCAGCCAGGTGCCCGCCGCCGACGTCGGCGATCGGGGGCTCTTCGCTGCGGCATCGCTCGACGACAAACGGACAGCGCGGGTGAAACCGGCAACCGCCCACCGGTGCGAGGGGATTCGGTACCTGACCCTCGATCGCGGCGAGCCGGTCCTGCTCGACGTCGAGGCGCGGGATCGAGCCGAGCAGACCGATGGTGTACGGATGCTGCGGTTGCGCGAACAGATCCGCGACCTTCGCGCGCTCGACGACGCGACCCGCGTACATGACGGCGACGTCATCGGCGAGCTCGGCCACGACGCCGAGATCGTGCGTGATGAGGATGATCGCGGTGCCGGTCTGTTCGCGCAGCGTGCGCATCAGGTCGAGGATCTGCGCCTGGATGGTGACGTCGAGCGCGGTGGTGGGTTCGTCGGCGATCAGAAGCTTCGGCTTGCACGCAAGCGCCATCGCGATCATCACGCGCTGGCGCATCCCGCCCGAAAGTTTGTGCGGATAGTCGTCGAAACGCTGCTCGGGTGCGGGGATATGCACGCGGGCGAGCATTTCGATGGCCAACGCCTTGGCCGCATCGCGGCTCATCGGCCGATGGCGCTGGATGCCTTCGACGATCTGGTCGCCGACGGTGAACGCCGGATTCAGCGATGTCATCGGCTCCTGGAAAATCATCGCGATGCGGTCGCCGCGCAGTTCGCGCATCGCCACCGGCGGCAACTGCAGGAGATCGGTGCCTTCGAACAGGATTTCGCCGCCGGCGATTCGTCCGGGAGGTTGCGGCACGAGCCCCATGATCGACAATGCCGTGACGCTCTTGCCGCAGCCGGATTCACCGACGATGCCGAGCGTGTGCCCCGCATCGAGCGACAGGCTGATGCCATCCACTGCGGGAAACTCGCCGCCGCCTTCGACGGCAAACCAGGTCTTGAGGTCGCGGATCTCGAGCAGTGCGGTCATGTCATCCGCGGGGCGGAACTCCATGCGGCCCCCGCGCCGTCGTGGCGGCGTGGAAGCGCTCGATTTCCGCCTCGATCTGCGACCGATCGGTCACGCCTGCCGGCCGCGCGCGCGAGGGCAGGCAGGCGACGAAGGGCTGGTAGCGTTCGAGACTCTTCACGTACAACCGCAGCAATTCGGTCAGCGGTTCGGGGTGATCGTCGACGCGCAGGTCGAGAAACGGGTAAGCCTCGGCGGAACAGATCAGCAATGCCGCGGCCTGCTTGCCGCGCTTGTCGCCGCCCGCGGCTTCGCCGGCTTCCATCGCCGCGATCAATCGCTCGGCGAAGGGCAGATCGTTGCCTGCATCGTAGGCCTGCGCCGTATCCTCGATCACCTGGGGCCCGGCCAGCATGTTGCCCGCGACCGAAAAGCCGTCGCCGGAAATCTGCCCGCACCACTCGATGCACTGCACTCCCGTGTGCGCCGCGATGTTGCCTTCGGCGTCGATGACGTGAAGCTGCCGGTGATCGCGTCCGCCGTCCGCGTCGACCAGGGCGTACACGACGTCGCCCGCGTCGAGACCCTGCGACAGCATCGTCAGGCCACGCGGGCCGTAGAGCGGATTCACCAAGGCCTGCGTCGCCAGCGCACCGATGCCGCTATGTGCGTGCGGACACAGCGCGCCCACGGCAAAAAAGCGGCTGGCGACGGCGACACCGAACGCCCCGCTGGTCGATCGTGCGACGATCGACCAGGTCATGTATTGACCGACGGCCTCATCGGCGACTGCGGTCCGGGCGCCGTTTCGCCGCGCTACATCCGCTCGATAATCACGGCGATGCCCTGGCCGCCGCCGATGCACATGGTGATGAGACCATAGCGCCCGCCAGTGCGGTGCAGCTCGTACATTGCCTTGACCGTCAGAATGCACCCTGTCGCGCCGATAGGATGGCCGAGTGCAATCGCGCCGCCATTCGGATTGACCTTCGCCGGGTTCATGCCGAGTTCCTTGTTGACGCCGAGGGCCTGCGCCGCGAACGCCTCATTGGATTCGATCACATCCATCTGCTCGAGCTTGAGCCCGGCCTTGGCGAGCGCGTTCTTCACCGCGGTGACGGGTCCGAGCCCCATGATCTTCGGATCGAGGCCGGCGTGACCGTACGAGACCAGCCGCGCCATCGGTTTCAATCCCTTCTTCGCTGCAACCGATTTCTCCATCAACACGATCGCGGCCGCCGCATCGTTGATGCCCGACGCATTGCCCGCGGTGACGCTGCCATTTTCCTTGATGAACACGGCCTTGAGCTTGCCCATGCCCTCGACGGTGGACTCGCCACGCACGTGCTCGTCGGTGTCGAACTGGATCGGGCCCTTCTTGCTCTTGAGTTCGATGGGCAGGATCTGGCTCTTGAAGTGCCCGGCGGCGATGGCCGCGGCCGCGCGCTTGTGGCTTTCCACCGCGAAGGTGTCCTGCTGGTCGCGCGTGATGCCGCACTTGGTGGCGACGTTTTCCGCGGTGACGCCCATGTGCATCGTGTCGAACGGGTCGGTGAGCGCACCGACCATCATGTCCATTTCCTTGGCGTCGCCCATGCGCGTACCCCAGCGTTGCGTGAGGTTGGCGTACGCGGCGCGGCTCATGCTTTCAGCGCCGCCGGCAACGGCGGCGTCATAGTCGCCAAGCAGGATGTACTGCGAGGCCGAGACGATGGCCTGCGCGCCGCTGCCGCACAGGCGATTCAAGGTCAGCGCGCCGGTTTCCACCGGCAGGCCGCCGTTGACGCAGGCCAGGCGCGATATATACATGTCCCTAGGCTCGGTGTGGATCACATTGCCAATGACGCACTGACCGATGTCCTTCGGATCGACCTTGGCGCGGCTCACCGCCTCGCGCACCACGCGCGCTGCCAGTTCGCTCGGCGGGATGTCCTTCAGGCTACCGCCGTAATCACCGATCGCCGTGCGCACACCGCTCAGAATGACGACTTCTCTCGCTTCAGCCATGTTTGTTCTCCTCAGTGGAACCCGTAATGATACTGCGATCGCTGCGCAAGGTGCAGCAGCTGTGCCCGGCGCTATGCGGGAAGGCCCTGGGCGATGCGGTAGAGTCCTTCGAGCACGAGGTTGTCCTGTAATTCGAAGGGAATCGTCAGTCTTGGGCTGAGCGCGCGTGCCGCACCGCCGGAAAGCAGGCAGATCAGGCCGGGCTGTTGCGCCGCGTGCAGATGGTAGAGGCGCTCGATCGCGCCCGCCTGCGCGTGCTGGCAGCCGCTGGCGATCGCATCCACGGTCTGGGTCGGCGTCTCCACGTATTCGCCATCGGCGTCGGGGAGCGCCGCCGTATGCAGGTGCAGCGCGCGCAGCATCAAGCCCACGCCCGGCAGGATGACGCCGCCCTCGAACACGCCGTCTGCGGTCAGGAAATCGATTGTCGTCGCGGTGCCGCAGACAACGACCAGCGCGGGCTTGGCACCGAGCAGCTGGCGTGCGCCGATCAGCGCCGCCCAGCGGTCGCTGCCGAGTTGCGCCGGGTTGCGATACCGATTGACGATGCCGAACTGCTCCTGCTGCGGGATCACCCAGTGCGGCGACGGCGCATCGGGCCAGACTTCGATGACGCGGATCATCATCGAGCGTACGCGTGTGCCGGCGACGTTGGAAATCACGATCTGCGCGGGGGTCCGGAACCGCGTGAATTGCGCGGCGAGCGCCGGTATTTCCTCGAGCAGCACGTGACCCGATTCGAAGCGATTCTCGCGAGCGCTGCCCTGGGCAGTATTGCGAAACAGGCCCCACTTGAGAAAGGTGTTGCCGATGTCGATCAGCAGGTCGTACGCGGGCATGCGGGCTGGAGTCATGGCAGCGACCCCTCTCCCTCTGGGAGAGGGGCAAGGGTGAGGGCTGAGCTTTGCTGATAGTGAGTCATTTCGCAAAGCTCAGGAGAGGGGGTCGAGCGGCCAGATCGGGCGCCTGAGTTTTTCGTAGCGATAGACGGATAGATCGGCGTTGGTCACGCCGGCGCCTGCGCATTCAACGATATGCGCGGCGATCGGCTTGAATCCGGCGCGGTAGTGTATCCGCGACTTGAGCATGACGTACCGCTTTCGGCGCGGATCGATGCCGCAGTGCGTGAAAACGCCGACGTCCATCGGTTCGTGGGCGCGTTCGGTGACCACGATCTGCGCGCGACCGGTATCCAGTACCGCGGTTCGCCCGAGAAACGTGCGGATGCCGGTGTACATGGGGCCGGTAATGACGAATTCGCCGTCGGTGATGGTCCGCACGCGTCCGCGCACCTGCAGCGGCGCCCCTTTGAGCCCGATCGACGGCATGTCCGTCTTGCCACCGAGTTGCAGATTCACGTCGTTGCCGACGCCCGCGGCGATCATTTGCGCCACACTGGCAGCATCGCGAATCGGGGCGATGGCGACATCGTCGAGTTCCTGGCGCAGGATCTCTGCGACGACCATCATCACGTCCTGCGCGCCACCCGATCCACAATTGTCGCAATGGTCGATCAGCAGCACGGGGCCAGTGGACGCCGCCGTGCCGAGTTGCTTCGCCCGCGCGACCGATTCCGCCAGCGGTGGAGCGACGAAGGCGTACTCGGCGCGCCGCTTTGAAGCGATCGCGAGCATGCGATCGCAGACTTCCTTCGCGGTCGCAGCGCCACCGCGCTTTGCATCGCCGACGACGATGGTCGATACGCCCGTGTAGGGCGTGTCGGCGTGTGGGAATGACGCGAGGAACGTCGCGGCCAGCACGTTGCCGCTCGCTTCCATCTCGCGCGCGTAGCGCACGATGTCGCCGGAAGGTCCGTCGTCGGGCGCATGACGCATGATCGATGCGAGCAGGGGCAACCAGCCCCATGCCATGACCGGCGCGACTTCCCCGGCGAGCGTGCGCGTCATGATGTCACCGGCCAGCTTGCCGACCTCGTACATATCGACGTGCGGGTACGTCTTGTAGCCGGTGATGACGGTCGCGTTGTCGACCAGGTCAGCGGACAGATTCGTGTGGTAATCGAGCGTCACGGCGATCGGAAGATCGGGTGCGATGGCGCGCAGGCGCTTGACGATTTCGCCCTCGGCGTCGTCGCAGTCCTCGATCACCATCGCCCCGTGCAGGTCGAGCAAGGCTGCATCGCAGCCCTTCGCGCACCGCCGCTTCCAGCGGCTGCACGAGTTGCTCGAAGGTCGCGCGCGAGGCCTTGTTGCGATGGCCACGCCTCGGCGGCCACCGGCGTGACGATCTCGGCGCCTTCCTGCTTGGCGATGTCGAGATAGGCTCCCATCGGCGTATTCGTGTCGGTGAAGCGCAGCCGCGCGGCATCGCCGAACGCCGGTCCGTTGCCGTGTCCGAACGCCGTGATCGGCGTCGTGATCGGGGAGAAGGTGTTGGTCTCGTGCTTGATCAGCGCGATGACGTAGCGGCGAGGCATGAACCGGCGCTCAGGCCCTAATCGGCGGCAACCGCCGGCGGCCTGAACGCAGGACCCATCGGCTTGAGACGCAACCCGGGCCGCAACCGCGACCAGGAGAACATGGTCGGGTCGGCCTTGGCAGGGCCGGGTGCAGCGACGACGAGCACTTCGCGCGCGATCGGCTCGAAGTCCGCGCGAAAATGCACCGAGCTCTTGAGCGCGAGTATGCGCTGCTCTCTCGGCTCGATGCCGACGTGGCGGAACATTTCCTGATCCGCGGCCTGGCATTTCTTCGACGCCAGCACGACGCGCACGCCGTCCTTCTCGAGCACGGCCATCGGGCCGAGCGCCATGCGGAAGCCCTGGAACATCGGGCCGGTACACGTAAAGCGGCCGTCGCCGAGTTGGACCACCTTGAATTCGTCCTCGTACGGGTGGTGGCCGGGCACGCCCGAAATTTCGCCGAGCGCAAACGGTACCGTGTGACCGACGCCGATCGCATGCGCCTTGGCCGCCGACGCGGGATCGATCAAGAGGCCCAGCACCGAACCCGGGGCGCGGCGCGCGAGCAGCGCGGCAAGGAGTCCCGTCGTGTCGCCGTTGCCGCCCGCGCCCGGATTGTCCTGCGTGTCGGCGAGCACCACCGGTGCGCCCGGCTCGCCACGCTGCATCGCGCGCGCCACGGCGGCGTCCGGCGCGAACAATTCCATCGAGAAGTCGCCCTCGGCGTCGGCAATGGCGTGCGCAAGTGCGGCGGTCGCGGTCTGAGCGCGCGCAGCGTCGATGCCGTAGCCCGTCACCGCCATGCCGCACTCCGGAAAATCGGCCATCGGAAAGCCGGGCGTGAACGACAGGACGCAACGGTGCTCGCGCTCCAATCGTTCCAGCATGCGATAGAGACCGTTCGCCGGCTCGATCATCGTGCACTGCGAGGGCAGGCCGGTCAGGAAATCCAGCGCGCGAAACGATCGTGCGGGCGCCTCGCCGTCGCTCAGTATGCGATCGAGGAGTTGGGCCGCGCGATCGCCCGTCGCTGCCATGTCGACGTGCGGATAAGTTCGGTAAGCGACCATCCCGTCGGCAAGCGCGAACATTGCGCGCGTGACGTTGGCATGCAGATCGAGGCTCGCGACGACGGGCACGCGCGGACCGACGATCTTTCGCGCGCGCGCCAGCAGTTCACCTTCGCCATCGTCGAGATGTTCCGTGACCATCGCGCCGTGAAGGTCAAGATAGACGCCGTCGACCGGCCCCAGCGCCGCCAGGCGCGCGAGCATATCGCCGACGATTCGCTCGAAGGCATCGCGCGTGACATGCGCGGAGGGCGACGCGGCGCCCCACACGAGTCCGGCCGTGCGATGCCCGAGTGCGTGCAGCGCACGGATGGCGCCTGCCGCAGGAATATTCGCCCCGGCCAGACGCGGAGCGATGCAGTCACCCGCAACCAATGGTGGCCACCCGCCACCATCCTCGAATGCGGCGTACCCGGCCTTCGACGGCGCGAAGGTGTTGGTTTCGTGCTGGAATCCACCGACGGCGATCAGACCCATCGTCACTCCCGCGCTGCGTGGCGTCGTGCGTTGGCGCAGGGCGACATGGTACGCTCGCGCCGGGCGAGAGTAGCCGGAAACCCGCCTCCGCGCAAACCCGCCCAAGGAGCATCCTGCCGTGGCCGAACCGATCTGGCGCTGGAGCGCAACGCGCATCGCTGCGGCGATACGCGGCCGCGAGATTTCCGCGCGCGAAGCGCTCGACGCATGCCTCGCGCGCATGGCGGAGGTCAATCCCAAACTCAACGCGGTCACGGTCGACCTGTCGGCGTCGGCACGCGTTGTGGCGGCGGCAGCCGATCGTGCCGTTGCCGCCGGCGACCCGCTGGGGCCGCTGCACGGCGTGCCCGTCACGATCAAGGAAAACGTCGATCAGGAAGGCTGCGCGACGACCAACGGTGTCGTCGGCTTCCAGCACATCGTCGCCCAATCCGACAGCCCGATCGTCGCCAACTGGAAGCGTGCGGGTGCGGTGATCATCGGGCGCACCAATACCCCTGCATTCAGCTTCCGCCTCGACACGGTCAACGATCTGCGCGGGCGCACCTACAGCCCGTGGTCGAAGACGCATACGCCCGGCGGCTCATCGGGGGGCGCATCGGCGTCCGTCGCCGCCGGCATCACGCCGCTCGCGCACGGCAACGACATCGCCGGGTCCGTGCGCTTTCCGGCCTACGCCTGCGGGCTCGTGGGCATCCGGCCATCGTTCGGGCGTGTCCCGGCCTTCAATCCAACGCAGACGGCGGAGCGCTCGCTGTCGTCGCAGCTAATGTCGGTGCAAGGACCGCTGGCACGCAGCGTCGCCGATGTCCGGCTGGGGCTTGCCGCGATGGCGTCGCGCGACCCGCGCGATCCGTGGTGGGTGCCGGCCCCGCTCGACGGGCCGCCATTGCCGAAGCGCGTCGCGGTGGTGACCGCGCCGGGCGAGCTTGGCGGCGCGAAACTGCATCCGCATGTCGCCGCCGCGATCGCGCAGGCCGCGCGCTGGCTGGCTGAAGCGGGCTACGAAATCGTCGACGAGCCGACGCCTGGCTTCACGCGCGCCAAGGAATTGTGGTTCGAGATGCAGGTGCCGGAATTCCGCGACTACATGCTGCCGGTGATCGAGAAGGAAGGCGATGCCGGCATCCGCACGGCCGTGCGCTTCAAGCTCGAAAACGTGCCTCCATCCACGCAACTCGCGTACATGAAGGCGCTCGCCGAGCGCAGCCGGCTCGTGCGCGACTGGACGCTGTTCATGGAGCGCGTCCCGCTGGTGCTCGCGCCGATTTGCGCCGAACCCGTCTACGAACAAGGCTTTGATATCGAAAGTGCCGCGCGCACGGCGGCGCTGTGGCGCGAATGCGCTACCATGATGGCGGTGCCCGTGCTGGGGCTGCCGGCCGCCGCGGTGCCGACCGGGCTTGCCGGAGGATTGCCGATGGGGGTCCAGATCATTGGACCGCGCTTTCGCGAGGACCTTTGCCTCGCCTGCGCCGAAGCGATCGAGGCACGTGCGAGCGCGATCACGCCGATCGATCCGAAGTGGTAGCCGCTCTTTCCTGCCAGTCGATCAACGCGAGCCAGACATGAAGGTGGCCGTTTTCAGCGCCAAACGCTATGACCGCGAACTGCTCGCTGCGGCCAATGCGGAAGCAGGCCATGAGCTGGTCTTCTTCGAGGATCTCCTCGAAACGTCGACGGTGGCGCTCACTGCTGGCTGCGGTGCCGTGTGCGTGTTCGTCAATGATCGCGTGGATGCGTCGGTGCTCGCCGCGCTGGCAACCGGCGGCACGGGGCTCGTCGCATTGCGATGCACCGGCTTCAACAATGTCGATCTGAAGGCGGCGGCGACGCATGGCGTCAAGGTTGTTCGCGTGACCGAATATTCGCCATTTTCGGTCGCCGAGCACGCTGTGGCGCTGATCCTGGCGCTCAGTCGCAAGATCCATCGCGCCTACAACCGGACGCGGGATGGCAATTTCGAGCTCGATGGGCTCCTTGGCCACGATCTTCACGGGCGCACGGTGGGGGTGATCGGCACCGGCAAGATAGGACGCGTATTCTCTCGCATCATGACCGGGTTTGGCTGCGAGCTCATTGGTTATGACAAAATGCCGAGCGCCGATTTCGAACGGATCGGCGGTCGATACGTGCGGCTGCCGGAGCTCGCCGCACAATCGGACATCGTGTCGCTGCATTGCCCGCTCACCCCCGAGACCCATTACCTGGTCGATGCGAATGCGCTCGCACAGGCAAAACCGGGAGCGATGTTGATCAACACCAGTCGCGGAGGGCTCGTCGATACCGAGGCCGTGATCGCGGCGCTGAAATCGGGACAGCTTGGTGCGCTTGGCATCGATGTGTACGAGCAGGAGACAGATCTGTTCTTTCAAGACCTCTCGAGCTCGATCATTCCCGACGATATGATCCAGCGCCTGGTGTCATTTCCGAACGTGATCGTCACCGGTCATCAAGCATTCTTCACGCGCGAAGCAATCGGAACGATTTGTGCCACGACGATTGCGAGTATTTCGGCCTACGCCGCCGGCAGCCCACTCGAGCACGAAGTTCGCAGCGGCACTTGAAGCCTGCCGCTGGATCGTCGCATCGGCTTGGGGCGCTGATCGATGAGGCGCCCGGCGCCTGCCTCGCGTAAACTTCGGCCGGCCATGAACACAGATAAAGATCCGACCGCCCGGCTGCTCACGCACTATCGCACCATGGCGCGTATCCGCGCCTTCGAGAACGCGGCCGAGATCGCCAGCCAGGGTGGCGTCCAGGCATGGGGCCTGTCCACTGCCGCCAAGCCGGCGCTGGTACGCGGGCCGCTGCACCTGTCGACCGGGCAGGAGGCGGTCGCCACCGGCGTCTGCGCGAATCTCATGCGCGAGGATCTGCTGACCTCCACCCATCGCGGCCACGGCCACACGCTGGCCAAAGGGGCCGATGTCAATCGCATGATGGCCGAATTGTTCGGCCGCGCAACGGGCACCAACAAGGGCAAGGGCGGCTCGATGCATATCGCCGATTTCGGTGTCGGGATGCTCGGGGCTAACGGCGTGGTCGCTGCTGGCATGCCGATCGCCGTCGGCGCCGCACACGCTCTCAAGATTCGCAGCCGCAAGGAAATCGTCGCGTGTTTTTTCGGTGACGGCGCGGTAAATCGCGGGCCATTCATCGAAGCGTTGAATTGGGCCGTCGTGTACCACCTGCCCGTGCTGTTCGTGTGCGAGGACAACCGAATTTCGGCGACGACACCCACTGGTCCGATGACCGGCGGTCCCGGTGCGAGTGCGCGAGCCGAGAGCATCGGCGTGGCGGGCACGAAAGTTGACGGGAACGATGTCGAGGCCGTCGACGCGGCGGCGGCACGCCTCGTCGCCGAAGTGCGCGGCGGCGCGGGCCCGCGCTTTCTGCACGCCGTAACGTATCGGTTCAAGGGGCACGTGTCGGTCGATCCCGGCGCGTATCGCGACAAGGCGGAAGTCGATGCTGCACTCGCCTTCGACCCGCTGCTCGTCGCGCGTCGTGCGCTCGTCGATCGGGGCGTCGTCGCCGATACCCTCGACGTCATCGACACGGTCGCGAAGGCCGAAATCGATGTGGCGATGGCGCAGGCCGAAGCCGCACCCTGGCCGGAACCAACGTCCGCTTACACGGACGTCCAAACCACGGGCGCAGGCCAATGGCGCTGATGAACTACTCGCAGGCGGCAGCCGCGGCGCTGAGCGAAGCGATGGAAGCCGATCCTGCGGTCGTCGCGCTGGGTGAGGATCTCGGCCGCGGCGGCATCTTTGCGCAGTATCGAGGGTTGCAGCAGAAATTCGGCGCGGATCGCGTGATCGATACGCCGATCTCGGAGGCAACGATCATGGGCGCCGCGGTCGGCATGGCGCTCGCCGGTCTGCGGCCGGTGGTCGAGATGCGCGTCGTCGATTTCGCGCTGTGCGCGATGGACGAACTCGTCAACCAGGCCGCGAAGAACCGCTTCATGTTCGGCGGCCAGGGCCGCGTGCCGCTGGTCGTGCGCATGCCGATCGGGTTGTGGACCGCATCGGCGGCACAGCATTCGCAGTCGCTGGAGGCCTGGTTCGCGCACATTCCCGGCTTGGTCGTCGTGGCGCCATCGGCGCCGGACGACAACTACGGGCTGCTGGCGAGCGCGCTCGAATCGGGTGATCCGGTCGTCTACATGGAGCACAAGGAACTGTGGGCTGTCGAGGGCGACGTGGTTTCCGGCACGCGGGTACCGCTTGGCGTCGCGCGACGTCTGCGCGAAGGCGGCGACGTGACGATCGTCAGCTGGTCGAAAGCGGTGCCCACGTGCCTCGCGGCCGCGACCGAGCTTGCGACTGCCGGCATTCAGGCCGACGTGATCGACCTGCGCACGCTGTGGCCGTGGGACCGCGAGATGGTCCTGGCTTCCGCTGCGCGAACGGGGCATCTACTGGTCGTGCACGAAGCCGTACAGGTGGGCGGTTTTGGGGCGGAGATTGCCGCGGCGGCGGCCGAAGCCACCGGATGCCGCATCCGCCGGCTGGGCGCGCCGCGCATTCCTTCCGGCTATTCGAAGCCGCTGGAAGACGAGTCGCGGGTTACGATCGCGGCGGTCGTCGCGACCGCGACGGCGTTGCTGCGGTCGCCGTCGCCAAATTAGCCTGTGCTCTGCGCATTGGCTACACTCGCCAGTCCACAGGATTCACCTCCATGACCCAACCGAGAACAGCGATAGTCACGGGTGCCGCAAGCGGCATCGGCGCCGCCACGGTGACCGAACTCGCCGCACGCGGCTATCGGGTCGTCGGCATCGACTGCAACGGGCCCGGTGTCCGCGCCGTCATCGCGGCGACCGGGACGCAGCATGTCGCGATGGAGCTGGACGTCGCCGATGAAAACGCGGTCGTCGCAGCATTCGAGGAAGCGGTGAAGGTACTGGAGGGACTCGACGCGCTTGTCACAAGCGCGGGGGTCGCGGAAATGACGCCCTTCATGGAACTCGACGCCGCCACGTTTCGCCGCGTCTACAACGACAACGTGGTCGGCACATTCCTGTGCATGCGCGAAGCGGCGCGGCATATGCAGCCGGGCGGGCGCATCTGTACAGTCGCCAGCGTCGCGGGCTTGCGCGGTGGAGGCTTGTCCGGGACGGCTGCGTACGCCGCGAGCAAGGGCGCGGTGCTCGCGCTCACGAAGAACGCCGCGCGCGCGCTTGCCGACAAAGGCATCGCCGTCAACACCATCGCGCCAGGCGCGACGATGACGCCGATGATCGCGCACGTGTTCGCCAATGAGGTGCACCGCAAGCGTGTCGAATCGATGAGCGTGATGAATCGTGCCGGCGGGCCCGAGGAAATCGCTCGTGCCATCGCCTTCCTCGTGTCACCCGAAGCCTCCTATGTCGACGGTGCCACGCTGGTCGCCGACGGCGGCCTGTGCATGTACTGACCGCTCGCAAACCAGCAATTGAGCTCCGCATAACAACCACGAGGAGAGAGCACCATGACGATCGATCGCCGCAGGTTCGTGCAGACGTTGGGGGGCGCCGCTGCGCTTGCCGTCACCGGGCTCCGGTCCGCTTACGGGCAGGCCGCCGAGTTCCAGTTGAAATGGGCCAACAACATTCCGGTCACGCACCCCAGCACCATCCGTGTCAAGGAAGCCGCGGAGAAGATCAAGGCGGAGACGAAGGGTCGTGTCGACATCCAGGTCTTCCCGAACAATCAGCTGGGTGGCGACACCGACATGCTGTCGCAGGTGCGTTCGGGCGCGATCGACATCTTTCCGCTGTCGGGGCTCATCCTGCAGACGCTGGTGCCGCTCGCCGGCATCAACGGCGTCGCGTTCGCGTTCAAGGACTACAACACCGTCTGGGCGGCGATGGACGGCGATCTCGGTGCGTTCATCCGCGAGGCCATGCCAAGGCCGGACTCTTCACGTTCGAGAAGTGCCTCGACAACGGTTATCGCCAGATCACCAGCAGCACCAAGCCGATCGTCACGCCGGCCGATCTGAACGGTTTCAAGATCCGCGTGCCGGTCAGTCCGCTGTGGACATCGCTGTTCAAGGCATTCGGCGCGTCGCCGGCGTCGATCAACTTCAGCGAAGTCTATTCGGCCCTGCAGACCAAGGTGGTCGAGGGCCAGGAGAACCCGCTGTCGATCATCCAGATCACAAGCTCTACGAAGTGCAGAAGTACTGCTCGATGACCGGACACATGTGGGACGGCCAGTGGGTGCTCGCCAACGGCAAGATGTGGGCGGGCATGCCGAAGGACCTGCAGACGATCATTTCGAAGAACGTGATCGAAGCGGTCGTCAAGCAGCGCGAAG
The DNA here is from genome assembly GCA_963726935.1 of uncultured beta proteobacterium. Lineage (GTDB taxonomy): Bacteria > Pseudomonadota > Gammaproteobacteria > Burkholderiales > Casimicrobiaceae > PALSA-1003. Next base: position 304,872 of record CAVSEH010000013.1, on the reverse strand, counting down.
ACATGGCCAAGCTCAACGACACGGTCGAAGCGGACCTGAAGTCCAAGGGGCTCGTGTTCAACAGCCCGGACAAGGTGACCGTTCCGCGCCGCGCTGACCAAGGCCGGTTTCTACGACGAGTGGAAGACCAAGTTCGGGCCTGAGGCGTGGGCGAAGCTCGAGCAGTATTCGGGCAAGCTGGCCTGATCGCGCGATCGTCGCCGTGACTCCACGCGTGGTGGCTGATCGCCATCGACCGCGCGTGATCCGTCGCCTCTACTGACCGATGCAGCCGACCTCGTCCATCGTCGTCGCGCCATCGCGCTTCGTCGGTATCGACCGCGCGCTCGGCTGGGTTACCGAGATTCCGGCCGCGCTGCTCGTCGTCGCCGAGATCGTGATCCTGTTCGCAGGCGTGGTCTCGCGCTACGTCTTCAACAAGCCGCTCACCTGGTCGGACGAACTCGCCTCGGTGTTGTTCCTGTGGCTCGCCATGCTGGGTGCCGTAATCGCGTTGCGGCGTTCCGAGCACATGCGACTCGCGACCTTCGTCAACCTGCTCCGCCCGCAATGGCGCGCATGGGTCGAAACGCTCAGCGCGCTCATCGTCATCGTGTTCGTTCTGCTGATCCTCTCGCCGTCGTGGGAGTACATCACCAATCAATGGCTGATCACCACGCCGGCGCTTGAACTTCGCGACTCGGTGCGCGTCGCCGCCATCGGCGTCGGCGCCGCATTGATGATGCTGATCGCGCTGGTACGGCTCGCAGAGCGGTCAAGCCCATGGCAGGTCGTTTCCGCCGTTGCCGTGCTCGCGGGCGTGATCGTCGGCATGTGGCTGCTGCGGCCGGTGCTTGTGACCCTCGGCAACATCAACCTCATCATCTTTTTCGTCGTCATGGTGGCCCTGTGCGTGGTCATGGGTGTGCCGATCGCGTTTGCGTTCGGTATTGCCACGCTGTCCTACCTTGCGCTGACGACGCGCACGCCTCTCACCATCGTCGTCAGTCGGATGGACGAAGGCATGTCGACGCTGATCCTGCTGTCCGTACCGCTGTTCGTGTTCCTGGGGGCGCTGATCGAGATGACCGGCCTGGCCCGGGCGATGGTCGATTTTCTCGCGTCGCTGCTGGGGCACGTCCGCGGCGGCCTGCAGTACGTGCTGCTGGGTGCGATGTACCTCGTATCCGGCATTTCCGGTTCGAAGGCCGCCGACATGGCGGCCGTGGCACCGGCGCTCTTCCCGGAGATGAAGCGTCGCGGCGCGCACGACGGCGACCTCATCGCGCTGTTGTCGTCATCGGGCGCGATGTCGGAGACGATTCCACCGAGCCTCGTGCTCATCACGATCGGCTCCGTCACCGGCGTATCGATCGCTGCCCTGTTCACGGGAGGGCTGCTGCCCGCCGTCGTCGGCATGATTGCGCTGGGCGTGGTTGTCTTTTTCCAGACTCGGCACGAGAGCACCGCCGGGATCGCGCGCGCCACCGGCGGGCAGATCGCGAAGGCGCTCCTGATCGCATTGCCGGCACTCGCGCTGCCGGTGGTCATTCGCACCGTCGTCGTCGAGGGCGTCGCCACGGCGACGGAAGTGTCGACTGTCGGCATCGTCTACACGGTCATCGTAGGGCTCCTCGTCTACCGGCAGTTCGACGTGAAGCGACTGCTCCCAATGCTGGTCGACACAGCGGCCTTGTCGGGTGCGATCCTGCTCATCATCGGTTGTGCCACCGGCATGGCGTGGGCGCTGACGCAATCCGGTTTCTCGCGCCAGCTCGTTACGGTGATGTCGTCGGTGCCTGGCGGCAAGGCCGGATTCCTCGCTATTTCCGTGGTCGCGTTCATCGTGCTCGGCAGCGTGCTCGAGGGGATTCCGGCGATCGTGCTGTTCGGTCCACTCCTCTTCCCGGTGGCACGTGCCCTGGGCATCTCTGAGGTGCACTACGCGATGGTCGTGATCTTCGCGATGGGCCTGGGACTCTTTGCGCCGCCCTTCGGTGTCGGGTTCTATGCCGCCTGCGCGATCGGCAAGGTTTCGCCCGACGTCGCGATGCCGCGTGTGTGGCGCTATCTGGCGGCGCTGTTCGTGGCGCTGGTGATCATCGCGGCCGTGCCTTGGCTGTCGATCGGGTTCCTATAGCGGCGGCGGGCAAACACGATTCTGCGTCGTGTTACCGAGTGCGCTATCATCTGCGCCCTCGCATCAACTCCTTCATTGTCAGGACCTCATCATGCGTTACTCGACGTTTGGCCGCACGGGACTCTTCGTCTCCGAATTGTGTTTCGGTTCGATGACCTTCGGCGGCAAGAGCGGCATCTGGGAACACATCGGCGGCACGGCGCAGCAGGACGCCGATCGGCTGGTCGGCGTGGCCCTCGATGCCGGAATCAATTTCTTCGATACGGCCGACGTCTACGCGGAAGGCGACTCCGAACGCATCCTCGGCAAGGCGCTGGGCGCGCGGCGCAAGGACATCGTGCTGGCGAGCAAGGTTCGCGGGCGCGCGGGGCCCGGTCCCAACGACGTGGGACTGTCCCGCGCCCACATCATGGCGTCGATCGACGGCACGCTGAAGCGCCTCGGCACCGACTGGATCGATCTCTATCAGATTCACGGCTACGACGCGTTGACGCCGCTCGACGAGACGCTGCGCGCGCTGGACGACCTGGTGCGCGCTGGCAAGGTCCGCAACATCGGCTGCTCGAACCTCGCCGCGTGGCACATCGCCAAGGCAAACGGCCTGGCCGTCGCGCACGACTGGAGCCGTTTCGAATCGCTTCAGGCGTATTACACGATCGCCGGACGCGATCTGGAACGCGAACTGGTCCCGGTCCTCGCCGACCAGCAGATGGGACTCATGGTGTGGAGCCCGCTGGCCGGCGGTTTTCTGAGCGGCAAGTACTCGCGGCAACAGGACGGCCCGGCGGGGTCGCGTCGCAAGACTTTCGACTTTCCACCGGTCAACCGTGACCGCGCGTTCGACTGCATCGACGCGATGCGCACGATCGGCGCGGCACACGGGGTCAGCGTGGCGCGTGTCGCTCTGGCCTGGCTCCTCGCGCAGAAACACGTCACGACGATTATCGTGGGCGCGCGGACCGAAGAGCAGTTGCGCGACAACATCGAGGCAACGAGTGTCAAGCTCGGCGCGGACGACCTCGCGACGCTCGATCGCGTCAGCGCGCTGCCCAGCGAGTATCCGGGCTGGATGCTCGCACGGCAGGCGGTGGGTCGCGAGCCCGCAGCGCGGTAGACGTCACCGCTGCACGAATTCGGTGCCGACGACGAGCGCGCCTATGTGCCGCCACCGGTCCAATCCTTTACTTTGCCCCCGTGCGCCGCGGCCGTGACGGCGGCCGCCAGGAATTGCTCGATTTCCCGCACCGGCGCGGGATTCTCGTAGAGCACGTGCTTTTTCTGCCGCAATTCCTCCTGCAACTGCAACCGCCAGGGTCGATCGCTCGCAAGGCGAAGGGCCAGGTCGACGTAGTCGGCGGCGGTCTCGGCCCCAAGGCCGGCGAGATGCAGCTGGTGATAAAGGGCATGCGTGATACGGCTGCGGGCAAATTTGCCTGGCCACGTCAGGATCGGCGCATCGACCGCGAAAAACTCGAGACTCGTCGTTCCTCCGCCAAAGACGGGGGTGTCGAGGATGGCATCGACGGATGACAGAAAGCCGAGCAACGCGTCGAGTTTGAGAAAAGGCAGGAATGCGACGCGCTTCGGCGCATCCGGGATCGAGAGCCGGAAACGGTCCATCAGCAGGCTTCGCAACGGCCCGCTATTGTTGATCAGCACGAGCACTGCCTTGGGATCGCGCTGCAGGATGCGCGCCAGGACGGCATCGAATTCGGGGTGGAACTTGATCAGGTTCTGTGCGCAGAAATAGAGCCTCGCTTCCGCGGGCAGCCCCAGACCCGCACGCGTCGGCGGGATGGCGGCAACTGACGGCCGCTTGAAGAAGATCGGTACCATCGACAGTCGGATCAGCGTCTCGGTGTAGTGATCCTGCGCGTCGCCGGTTTCCATTTCCTGCGCGGAAAGGAAGTAGTCGACGTTGGCAATGCCTGTCGTCACCGGATGGCCGAACGTGACGCACTGCACCGGTGCGAGCCGGCTGAAGGCCAGAAAATAGGTGGTCGGCTCCATACCGATATCGGTATAGAACAGCACGTCGAGTCGCGCCTGCGCAATTGACTCCCGCGCCGCTTCGATATCGTTCTCCAGCACCGTGACCCGCGTTTCGGGGAGGGGTTGGGTCGTAGTGGGATCGAAGCGAAACAGGGTGACGTCGAACCGGCGGCGGTCGAGATGTTCGATGATCCCACCGAAGAGCTTGGTCATCGGATGCTCGGGATGGAAGTTTCTCGAGATGAAACCAATCCGGAGCCGCTCGCCGCCGCCGATGTAGTTCTCGCAGTGCGGGGCGCGCCACGCGAGGTGGGGGCTTGCGGTCAGGTAGAAATCCGCGAATTGCCTGCGCAATTCCCGGTCGTTGCGGCCGTGGTAACCAGTGTAGAAGATCGCACTGCTGGCGTAGCGCAGCGGATCGTCCAGCCGGATACCCTTCGCGGTCAGGGCGCTGATCCCGGCGAACAGGCGCTCGCGTGTCCGATCGATTTCCTCCACCGACATTGGAATCGCCGGGGTGAGGAACGACAACTTCACCTCGACGCCGGCGTTCGGCACAATCGCAATCGACTGCTGGTAGGCCTGCGCCGCGGTTGAAGTGCGCCCGGCGTCCTGCAGTGCGTTGCCCAGATAGTGAAAGGCTTCCGCGGCCTCTGCTTTGCGCTGCTGAATAAGAAGCACGTTGGCGAGGTTGTTGAGGGCTCCGATGTGCTGCGGCTGCAGCGCGATAACGCGCCGGTAGGACGCATCCGCATCAGCAAGTCGTTGCTGTTCGCGCTGGACATTGGCGAGATTGAACCAGGCATCCGCAAGCCTGGGATCGAGCGCCACTGCGCTGCGAAAGGCGTCTTCCGCCTCGACATGCCGTCCCAGCATCGCCAGGGCATTGCCGAGATTGCTGTGCGCCGCCGGGTTGTCGGATTGCACACTGATCGAATCGCCAATCAGGCGGACGGCATCCCCGAATCGACGGTCCTGGTACGCGAGCAGGCCAAGATAGTGCATTGCCCCGGGATGCCGGGGCTCTAACGCGAGTAGTCGGCGATAGAGGGAATCCGCCTCGACCAACTGCCCCGACTGGTGGAGACGCAGTCCCTCCTGCAGGATTTCGTCTGGAGTCATCGAGAGCAGGGAATTCGAGAACTACGTTACCGTCCAACGCCTGATCGCACGGACCTGCGCATTGCCGCACACGAAGCCGGAAGCAACTCTACTATAACTGCACGCTGATCGCTGAGGCGGGCGATTCGCTGCCGACGCCCATTGCGTTGTCGCCCTCGGTTGGTTATCGTGCTCCCTCGCATGCTTCCCCATAGGAAAGTCCCATGTCCCGTACCGATTACCTGAAGCTTGCCGCGGTCGCGGCCATTGCCGCCCTGAGTGCGTTTGCCCTGCCGGCCGCCGAAGCGCAGACCACGTTGCGGGTCGTGATGCATTCGGACCTGAAGATCGTCGATCCGATCTGGACCACCGCGTACATCACGCGCAACCACGGCTACATGATCTACGACACGCTCTTCGCGACGGACGCGAACGGCAAGGTCCAGCCGCAGATGCTCGAGAAGTACGCGGTCAGCGCCGACGGTCTCACCTACACGCTGACGCTGCGCGACGGATTGCTGTGGCACGACGGCGCACCGGTGACGGCGGAGGACTGCGTTGCGTCGATCAAGCGCTGGGGCGCGAAAGACGCGATGGGCCAGAAGATGATGAGCTTCGTGAAGGACTTCGCCATCGTCGATGCCAAGACTTTCCGCATCAACCTGACATCGCCCACCGGCCTGGTGGTGGGCGGGCTCGGCAAGCCGTCGTCGGCGGCGCCGTTCATGATGCCGAAGCGGGTCGCCGAAACGAGCCCGAATGACCAGATCAGCGATTTCACCGGCAGCGGCCCGTTCGTTTTCAAGAAGGACGAGTGGAAGCCCGGTGACAAGGCGGTCTACGTCAAGTTCGACAAGTACAAGCCGCGTGCCGAACCGCCTTCGGGCATGGCGGGTGGCAAGGTGGTGAAGATCGACCGCATCGAGTGGCGCGCCGTCGCAGACCAGCAGACGGCGGTCAATGCCTTGCTTAACGGAGAAATCGATTACATCGAGCAACCGGCGCACGATTTGCTGCCGGTGCTGAAAAAAGACGCCAACATCAAGCTGGTCGACATCAATCCGCTCGGCAACCAGTACGCTTTCCGCTTCAATTCGACGGTCAAGCCCTTCGACAATCCCAAGGTCAAGGAGGCGCTCCTCTACGCGTTCAATCAGGAAGATTTCCTCAAGGCGACCATCGGCGATCCGCAGTACTACAAGGTGTGCCTCGAGATGTTCATCTGCGGCACGCCGCTGGGCTCGACCAAGGGCATGGACGGATTGCTGCAATCGAATTTCGCGAAGGCCAAGCAACTGCTGACCGAAGCCGGCTACGACGGCACGCCGATCGTGCTGCTGCACTCGACCGACCTGCAGGTGCTGACCAACCTCGCGCCGGTCGCGAAGTCGCTCATGGAAAAAGCCGGATTCAAGGTGGACATGCAGGACATGGATTGGCAGACCGTCGTGGCGCGACGCGCCAAGAAAGAGCCGCCGTCGCAGGGTGGCTGGAGCGCTTTTCTCACGTCGTGGGTGTCGGCCGATGTCCTCAATCCGGTCAGCACCGCCTTCCTCAACGCGAGTTGCGACAAGGCGCTGTTCGGCTGGCCCTGCGACGCAGACATCGAAAAGCTGCGCGATCAGTTCGCGCGCGAAACGGACCCGGCGAAGCAGAAGGCAATCGCCGAAGCGGTCGTTGCGCGCTGGACGCAGGATCCGACGCACGTGTTTCTCGGTCAGTGGTATCAACCCGCCGCCGTGCGCAAGAACATCGACGGCTTCGTGATCGCGCCCGTGACCGTGTTCTGGAACGTGACGAAGACCGGCAAGTGACGCATTTGTCCAACAGCGGGCACGAACGTGCCCGCGATTGGAGACAAATGCGTCATCCCGGACGAGCGTAGCGAGATCCGGGATCCAAGGAGCGGCGGATGCGTGGAGGTAGCGCCCTGCAACGCGTCTGTGTCCATAGCGTTAACGGGCCCTAATGCTCGCCTACATCGCCCGGCGCCTGCTCGCGACGATCCCCGTGATGACGATCGTCGCGGTGCTGGTGTTTTCGATGCTCCGGCTCACCCCGGGCGACCCCGCCGCCATCATCGCCGGCGCCGCTGCCACGTCGCAGGACATCATCGACATTCGCGCGCGGCTCGGGCTCGATCGCTCGATCGTCGCGCAGTTTTTCATCTGGATCGGCCACGCACTCACCGGCGACTTCGGCGAATCGTTCTTCTTCAAGAAGCAGGTCGCGGACCTGATCGTCGATCGCATCGGACCGACCGTCGCGCTCGCCACCACGACGATCATACTTTCGGTCGTGATCGCCGTGCCGCTGGGCGTGCTCGCCGCGTGGAAGCAGGGCACGTGGATCGACCGCCTGGTGATGGGTTTCTCGGTGCTCGGGTTTTCCGTGCCGGTGTTCGTCGTCGGCTACGTGCTGATCTATGTTTTCTCGATCGAGCTGTCCTGGCTGCCGGTCCAGGGCTATCAGCCGCTCAGCGAAGGCTTCTGGGGGTTCCTGCAGCGGCTGGTCCTGCCGAGCATCACGCTGTCGGTGATCTACATTGCGCTGATCGCGCGCATTACGCGCACGAGCGTGCTCGAGGTGCTGGGCGAGGACTACATCCGCACCGCGCGTGCGAAAGGCTTGCCTGATCGAGTCGTCCTCATGAAGCACGCGTTGCGCAACGCCGCCGTGCCCATCGTGACGATCATCGGCATCGGCGTGGCGCTCTTGATCGGTGGCGTCGTGGTCACCGAGAGCGTATTCAGCATTCCGGGCCTGGGCCGCCTGACGGTCGACGCCGTGCTGGCGCGCGACTATCCGACGGTGCAGGCGGTGATCCTGCTGTTCTCCGCCGTCTACGTCCTGTTGAACCTCGCGGTCGACGTGGCGTACACGTTCCTCGATCCGCGCATCCGGTATTGACGATGACAGCGGGCGTCCTTCCGATCGAGTCCGCCGCCGCGCCACGTGCGAGAGGCGTCGTGCATCGCCTGTTGCACAATCCGACGGTCGTGTTCGGCATCGTCATCCTCGGGCTGGTCGTGGCGATGGGCGTTGCCGCGCCCTGGCTCGCCAACTTCGATCCGTCCGCCATCAATCCCACGTTCCGCAACAAGACGCCGGGTGCAATGGAGACAGTCCGCGCCGACGATGGGACGAAGATCGAGGTCCGGCACTGGATGGGCACCGATTCACTCGGACGCGACGTCGCCAGCCGCGTGGTCTACGGTGCGCGGGCCTCGCTGCTGGTCGGTGTGGCGGTCGCGCTCATCGCAGTGGGCATCGGACTGGTGATCGGCCTGGCGGCGGGCTACGTCCGCTGGCTCGACGGCCTCGTCATGCGCCTGATGGACGGGTTGATGGCGATACCGGCCATCCTGCTGGCAATCGCTGTGGTGTCGCTCTCTTCAGCGGGATTACTTGCGGTCATCGTGGCCATCGTGATTCCCGAAGTTCCGCGCGTCGTCCGCCTGGTGCGCTCGATCGTGCTGTCGGTCCGCGAAGAGCCATACGTCGAAGCCGCCATCGCCGTCGGCACGCCGACTCTGCCGCTGATCATCCGGCACATCCTGCCGAACACGCTGCCACCGCTGATCGTGCAGGCGACCTATATCTGTGCCTCCGCGATTCTGATCGAAGCCATCCTCTCGTTCCTCGGCGTCGGCATCCCCGCGCAGACGCCGACGTGGGGCAACATCATGGCGGAAGGGCGCACGTTGTTCCGCGTATATCCGCACAACATCCTCTACCCCGGAATTTTTCTCGCACTTACGGTGCTGGCCGTCAACCTGCTCGGCGACGGGCTGCGCGACACGCTCGATCCGCGCATGCGCAAGCAACTGTGAGATGTCCATGAGCACTCCGGTGCTGGACATTCGGGATCTGACGATAGCGCTGCCGGCGAGTGGCGAACGCCCGCACGCGGTGTCGAACGCGAACCTGACGGTCGGGCCGGGTGAAATGGTTTGCCTCGTCGGCGAATCGGGTTCCGGCAAATCCGTTATCGCGCAGGCGACGATGGGGTTGCTGCCGAGCGCATTGCGACCGACCGACGGCAAGATCCTGCTGGATGGCGAGGATGTGCTAGCGGCGAGCCCGCAGCGCCTGCGGCAGCTGCGCTGTACGCGCATGTCGATGATCTTCCAGGAACCGATGACGGCGTTGAACCCGGTCCTGCGCTGCGGCGAGCAGATCGACGAGGTGCTCGCAACCCATACGGCGCTGGCACCGCCGCAGCGACGCGAGCGCACGCTGGAAATCATCGATGACGTCGGATTGCCCGACCCGGGGCGGATGGTCGCGTCATATCCGCATCAACTCTCGGGCGGTCAGCGGCAACGCATCATGATCGCGATGGCGCTGGTCCTCAATCCACGCCTGCTGATCGCCGATGAGCCGACGACCGCCCTCGACGTGACCACACAAGCGCAAATCCTTGCGCTGATCCGCGAGATGCAGCGCGTGCACGGCACCGGGGTGCTGTTCATCACCCACGACTTCGGCGTGGTCGCCGAGATCGCCGAACGCGTGGCCGTGTTGCGACAGGGCGAGGTCGTGGAATTCGGCGTGGCACGCGAACTGCTGGCGCATCCGCAGCATGAGTACACACGCATGCTGATAAGCGCGGTGCCGAGCCTGACGCCGCGCCACCGCTCGATCGCCACCGATGCGCCGATCGTGGTCCGTACGCAAGGATTGGCAAAGTCCTACGTGCTGGGAGGCTGGTGGCGGCGTGGTGCCGACGTCCTGGCGGCGGACAACGTGGACCTGCACATTCGGCGTGGAGAAACGCTGGGCATCGTCGGTGAATCGGGTTCAGGCAAGTCGACCGTCGCGCGCTGCATTGCGCGGCTGATCAAGCCGACGGCCGGCGATATCGTGCTCGATGGCATCGATATCGCCCGGCTCGGCGCGAACGCATTGCGTCCGTTGCGCCGGCGCGTGCAGATCGTATTCCAGGACCCCTATCGCTCACTCAACCCGCGCCGCACCGTCGGGGATGCGCTGGTCGAAGGTCCGATGAACTACGGTGCGACGCCCGAGGCAGCGCTCGCGTCGGCGCGACGCCTGCTGGAGCTGGTGCGACTCGATGCAGGCGCGCTCGATCGTTATCCGCACGAGTTCTCGGGCGGCCAGCGCCAGCGCATCTGCATCGCCCGGGCGCTGGCGATCGAACCGGACCTGCTGATTGCCGACGAAGCGGTATCAGCGCTCGACGTATCGGTGCAGGCGCAGGTGCTGGCGCTGCTCGACGAGATACGCGAACGACTCAACCTGGCCATGTTGTTCATCACGCACGACCTGCGCGTCGCTGCGCAGGTGTGCGATCGGGTCGCGGTGATGCAGCGCGGGCGGATCGTGGAATCCGGTTCGATCACCGAGGTATACGCCAACCCGCAGCACGAATACACGAGGGCGCTTTTCGCCGCTGCTCCAGGACGGCATTGGAAGTTTGGAGCGGTGTAGCCATTCCTGGTCACAGTCCGTTACAAATAATGGCGTCGTGGTGGTTGGGTGGAACTTAAGATGTGCCTGATGCCTCCAAAGACGGCTCCGCAAATTTCCCATCGAACTCCGTGATTGCTGCGCCACCTGGGCCATTGCACTGCACGTATCTCCGATTGCATCGAGCCGCATGAACGTCCGAGCGAATCCGATTTTTCTTAAGCTTGCAGCAAGGCTCGCCGGTGTCGTCGTGCTGCTGGCGGCTGGGACGCTGCCGGCGCGAGCGACCCTCGGTGAAATCGAAGCAAGCGTTTTTGCCGATCAGTCGCAGATCAACGCCACCTTGCGTACATTATCCAACGAGAAGTACACGATGCACGAACTGCGGGGTCCGTCGGGGACGACGGTACGTGAATATGTCGGATCCGGTGGAACGGTCTTCGCGATAGCGTGGGATGGGCCTTCGATGCCGGACCTGCGCCAACTTCTCGGGCCGCAGTTCGACCGGTATGTTGCCGCCCTGGCCGCCAGGCGCAACGTGCGCGGACCGGTGTCGATTCAGTTGCCCGGGCTGGTCGTGCAGTCCGGCGGGCGCATGCGCGCCTTCGCCGGCAAGGCGTACGTTCCCGAAAGTTTGCCGCAAGGCATGTCCGCGGGCGATGTGCAATGAGCGCGCTGTCGCATCGATTGCGTGCCGGCGTCTCGTTGGCAGTGCTGCTGATAGTAGCGGGTTGCGGGGGCGGGGGCGAGGGGGAGGTGGCAATGGCTCGTCGCCGACGACGCCGACACAGAATGTGCAGCCGATCACCGTGGATGGCGGCCCGGCGGATGTTCCGGACCTGATGTTCACGACTGTGACGATCTGTGCGCCGGGTTCGACAACCAACTGTCAGACCATCGATCACGTCCAGGTCGACACCGGGTCTGTCGGCCTGCGCATCATCTCGTCGGTGCTCGCGTCCGGCCTTTCGCTGCCGCAGCAACAGGATGCGAGTGGCAATCCGCTGGTCGAGTGCGCGCAGTTCGCGGACGGCTACAGCTGGGGGCCCGTAAAAGTCGCCGACTTGAGCATCGCTGGCGAGCGAGCCAGTGCGTTGCCGATCCAGGTCATCGGCGATCCCGCGTTTGCTACGGTTCCCTTCGAGTGCTCAAGCAGCGGACCACCGGAGAATAGCGTCCCGACGTTCGGCGCCAACGGCTTGCTTGGCGTCGGGCTGTTCCTTCAGGATTGCGGCCCGGGCTGCGCGCAGCAGGCGATTCCGGGCACCTATTACAGTTGCGCCTCGAGTGGCTGTCGCGCGACGCAGACCGCCCTCAACAAGCAGCTGCAGAATCCGGTCGCGCTGTTCGGTTCCGACAACAACGGCGCAGTCATTCAACTTCCGGCGGTCGCCGCGGCAGGCGCAGCGTCCGCGACCGGTTCGCTGATCTTCGGCATCGGCACCCAGGCGAACAATGGACTCGGCAGCGCCTCCATCCTGACCGTGAATCCGAACACGGGCACCATCGGCACAACGTTCAACGGAACGTCGTATGCCAACAGCTACATCGACAGCGGCTCGAGCGTGCTGTTTTTCGGCACCGGCACCTATCCGCTGTGCACGGGCGGTGGAGCGGGGCTGTACTGTCCGCCGTCAACGCAGAGTTTGTCCGCGACACTGCAAGGCGTGAACAATGTGGCGCGCGCCGCGGCGTTCACTGTCGCCAACGCCGACCAGCTGTTCAGCGCCAACCCGACGTTCAACGCCTTCGACAATCTGGCGGCGCCAAACCCGGACACGACGAGCTTTGCCTGGGGCGCGCCGTTTTTCTTCGGAAGATCCGTGTACACGGCCATCGAAACCCGCAGCACGCCCGGCGGTGTAGGCCCCTACTTTGCCTTCTAGCGTGAGCGACCGACCTGGGCGTGTAAGGGTCCGCGCTGATCCTGCCTCGATGAAGTACTCCAGGCGAGCATTCATCTCGGCTTCGGCAGCCTTCGCGAGCGCCCTCGCAGCGAGCGCCAATGCGCAATATGGCGGGCGACCCCGCAACCGCTCGGATAGTGGATCGGGGCACTCGACTGCGCCGGGGGACTCCGGTCCACGCGCCGCGCCGCCGCTGCTCGATCCGGTCATCGCCATCGAGCGCGAGCTGCCGTCCCTGCGCATCGATCTCAAGCTTACGGCCGACCAGACACCACTGTTCGACAGTTTCGAGCGTCAGGTCCGCAACACCGCAGAGGCGGGGCGCCTGCGCAACCGCCATCTCTCGGCATTTCGCATCGATGAGGGAAGCACCGTAACGGGCGACACAGTGCTCAGCACGATCGCCGATGACGATACCCAGCGCGCCGATGCGACGCGCTTGGCGCTCGAGCGGATGAGCGCCCTCTACACCGTATTGACGGCCGACCAGCGGAAGCAATTCGACCGACGGATCATCCAGTCGCTGCGCGAGCCACTCGGCAACTCGTAGTTTCTGCGCGGGTTCATCAGGCAGCCCGTCGCAATCGCTCCCCACGACGCTGCAGCCACCCGACGAAGACCATCAAGACAAGCGATATCGCGATGAGCATTGTCGCCGCTGCCGTAATCGTCAGGCTGATGTTGTCGTTGATGCCGGCGAACATCTGGCGCGGCAGCGTGCGCTGACCGGGGCCGGCGATCAGCAGAGCGACAACCACCTCGTCGAACGACGCCGCGAATGCAAAGACCGCCCCTGAAAGCACACCGGGCAAAATAAGCGGCAGCATGACGCGCCGGAACGTCGTCAGCGGCCTTGCGCCGAGACCGGCTGCCGCGCGCAGCAGCGTGCGATCGAACCCGGCGAGCGTTGCCAGCACCGTGACGACGACGAACGGCGCTGCGAGCGAGGTATGCGCGAGGATGAGACCGGCATAACCGTCGGTCAGCCGAAGTGGTGCGAACGCGAAATAGACGCCGACGGCGACGATGATCACCGGCACCACCATGGGTGAGATCAGGATCGCCAGCAGGAGCGCTTGGCCCGGGAACCGCGTGCGCCAGATGCCGATGGCCGCAAGCGTGCCGAGAAGCGTCGCGAGGAGCGTCGCCGCAGTGCCGACGATCAGGCTGTTCCACACCGACGGCAGCCAGAACGACGACGCGAAGAAATCCTGGTACCACCGCAGGCTGAAACCAGGCAGCGGGTAGTAGAGGAATGATCCGGATGAGAAGGAAAGCGGCACGATGACCAGGATCGGGGCGACCAGGAAGACGAGCACTGCCGCGGTCAGCAGCGCGAGCGCGACCCGTGCTATGCGTTGGCCAAGGGTGTCGTTGTCGTCACGCATCGCTCTACCCCAACCGCATCTTCTCGATGCCGACCAGACGGTTGTAGACGGCATACAACGCTAGCGTCGCCGCAACCAGCATGATCGACAGGGCTGCCGCCATGCCCCAGTTCACCGTCTTGCTCGCGTAGAACGCGATGAAATAGCTGATCATCTGGTCGTCTGCGCCCCCCACCAATGCGGGTGTGATGTAGTAGCCCAGCGCCTGAATGAACACGATCAGGCAACCGGCAGCCACGCCCGGCAGCGTCTGCGGCAGGTAGACCCGCCGGAACGCAATTGCCGGCGGGGCGCCGAGCGACGATGCGGCGCGGACGTACGACGGCGAGATTCCCTTCATGACGGCATAGAGCGGCAACACCATGAACGGCAACAGGACGTGCACCATGGCCACATAGACGGCGAAGCGATTGAAGATCATCCGGATCGGGTCGGCGATGAGCCCGAGCGAGAGGAGAAGGTTGTTGAGGATGCCTTCGCGCTGCAGCAGGACGACCCAGGCCACCGTGCGGACAAGCAGAGAGGTCCAGAACGGCAGCAGCACCAGGAACAGCAGCAGCGACGCGCGGGACGGTGGCTGCTGGGCGATGAAGAACGCAACCGGATAACCGAGCAGCAGGCACACCAGTGTGACCATGGCCGAAATCCACAGCGTTCTGCCGAGCACGTTGCGGAATACCGCCTGCTCGGGCGGGGCGCCGACGATCGCGTTGCTAGCATCGTGCCGCATGTCGAGCGCCGCGAGCAGGTAGAAGTCAGTGATCGGTCCCACCGCGCGACGCAGCGCCATCCATGTTTCGCGCTCGCCCCATTTCGGATCGATGGCGAGCAGCGTCTCGCGCGCGGAAACCGTCAGTTCGGCGGGCAACACGCGACCCGTCGCGAACATCAGTGACCGGAAGCCCGCAACGTCATAGTTGAGCCGCGTCGCCGCGCTTGCGAGCGTGCCGGCGTCGCGTGCCGCGCGAATGTCGGCGATCAGTGCCGCGTACGCGGCTTCGGGAGGCAGTTCGGTACCGTCCCAGCGCGCGAGTTCCGCGGATACCCGCGGCAGGATGCGCGGGATGTCGGTATCCATGACGCCGCGGGCCAGCATTGCGCCAATCGGCGCGACGAAGCACATCAGCAAGAACAGCAAAAGCGGCAAAACGAGGGCGAGCGCCTTCAGTTGCTCTCGCCGCTCGCTCTTGCGCAGCGCCCGCCTCAATGCGGCAGCCGGGTGGGCGCCTGACGCGCCGGCGACAGCGCTGCTCACGGGTCAGCCCTGTCCCACGATCCGTCGCGGGAACGCCGCGTGATCGCCGGCATCGAACGGCAGATCACGGGCGTTTCCTGCTCGCTGCAGGCGAACTACTTGGCGACCCAGGCGTTGAATCGCTGGTTCAGCTTGTCGAGATTCTCCAGCCAGAACTTGTCATTGATGTAGAGCGCGCTGGCGATGTTCTGTGGGGCGGTCGCGAGGTTCGGCAGCACGCTCTTGTCGATCAATGCGGTCGAGGCCTTCGCCGTCACCCCATACGGAATCTTCGGCGGGAGGTTCTTCTGGTTCTGCGGATCGTTGACGAAGACCAGGAATTTATCCGCATCGGCCTTGTTGGGCGTGCCCTTCATGATCACCCACGAGTCGATCGTGTAGAGGTTGTTCGTCCACACGATTTTGAAGTTCTTCTTGTCCTTGTCGTTGGCGGCGGCGATGCGGCCGTTGTAGGCGTCCGTCATCACGACTTCACCCGAAGCGAGGAGTTGCGGCGGCTGTGATCCTTTTTCCCACCAGACAATGCTGCTCTTGATCTGGTCGAGCTTCTTGAACGCTCGCTCGACGCCGGCCTCGGTCGCAAGTGTCTTGTAAACGTCCTGCGGTGCGACGCCGTCGGCCATCAGCGCGATCTCGAGCGTGGTCTTCGGGCCCTTGCGGAGCGCACGCTTGCCGGGCCATTTCTGCAGGTTCCAGAAGTCGGCCCAATTCTTCGGCGTGTCGCCTTTGATCTTGTCGCCGTCATAACCCAGGACAAAACTGTAGACGATCGCACCCACGCCGCAGTCGTTGACCGCATCGGGCAGGTACTTCTCCTTGCCGCCCAGCTTCGTCCAGTCGAGCTTCTCGAACAGGCCTTCTTCGCAGCCCAGCAGGAGCTCCTCGGACTCGACCTGCACGACGTCCCAGTTGTTGTTGCCGCCCTGGATCTTCGCGCGCAGCGTGCCCACGCCGCCGTCCCAGTTTTCTTCGGCCATCTTGGTGCCGGTGGCCATGAACGGCTTGAAATATGCATCACGCTGCGCATCCTGGTACGCGCCACCCCACGAAACCACCGTAAGGTCGCGCGCGGCAGCCGCGGCGGACAGCAGAAGCGCCGTGGCCACCAGCGCGCCCATCTTGAGCAATCGGCAAAACATGATTTCGTCCCTCCTTAGGGTTGAACCGCTTCGTCTTCCCGCGCGAGCGCCCGGCAATGCTCCGGTACCCACGCCAACTCGACCGCGCCGCCGGTTTGAGGCAGCTTGTACGCCTCATCGATGGGGCGCTTGACCGTGAAATCATCGTTGCCCGGCAATGCAACCCGCGCGCGCACGTGATCGCCGAGGTAGATTACTTCGCGCAGCGTGCCGGCGAGGTTGCATCCGGGTGTTCTCGGGATTGTATGCGTCACCGCGGCAAGTTGCACCCGCTCCGGCCGCAATGAGACCGTTACTCGGGTACCTGGCGCTAGGGGCGTGGCTAGCGTCGCCTCGATCCGGGCGTCGCCGGCGATCCGCACCGTGCATCGTTTTCCGTTGACCGACTCCAATTGGCCATCGAGCCGGTTGTTTTCGCCAATGAAACGGGCGACGAACGCATTGATCGGCTCCTCGTAGAGCTTCTCCGGTCCCGCGAGCTGCTGGATCTTGCCTCGATGGAAGACGGCGATGCGATCCGACATGGTGAGCGCTTCATGCTGGTCGTGCGTCACGTACACCATGGTCACACCCAGCCGCCGGTGCAACCGCCGGATCTCCAGCTGCATCTGTTCGCGCAATTGCTTGTCCAACGCGCCCAACGGCTCGTCCATGAGCACGAGCTTCGGCTCGAACACCAGTGCTCGGGCAACGGCGACTCGCTGTTGCTGTCCGCCGGAGAGCTGCGACGGGCGCCGGCTGCCGAACGCCCCCAGTTGCACCATATCGAGTGCGCGTGCGACCCGGCGCGCGATTTCGTCGCGGACGACGCCGCGCACCGATAGCGGGAAGCCGATGTTCTCCGCCACGGTCATGTGCGGGAACAGCGCGTAGTTCTGGAACACCATGCCGATCTGGCGCTTGTAAGGCGGCATGCGCGACAACGGCTTGCCATCAAGCAGGATCTCGCCCGATGTCGGCGATTCGAAGCCGGCCAGCATCATCAGCGTCGTCGTCTTGCCCGATCCGGAGGGTCCGAGCAGCGTCAGAAACTCACCGCACTCGATATCGAGATCGAGCTCGTCGACGACGCGCGTGACGCCATCGTAAGTCTTGCCGATGCGCACGAAACGGACGATGGGCTCGCTCATGGCGCGCCGCAAGCACGTCGCGGCTTGCTCACACCAGGCTCTTTTCCCGCACCATCGTCCATGTGTCGTCGAGGGCCTTGCCGAAGCAAGTGAGCAGTTCGTCGATCTCGCCTTCGGTGATGACGAGCGGCGGGCTGAAAGCGACGATGTCGCCGGGCATGTTGCGCAGGATCGCGCCGTGATGCTGGGCACGGCGCACGAGGTGCGCAGCGACACCGGCCTTCGGGTCGAAACTCTCTTTGGTCGTCTTGTTCCGAACCAATTCGACCGCGCCGATGAGGCCGATTCCTCGCGCTTCGCCAATCAGAGGATGGTCGGCATAACTGCGTATCCCCGTCTGCAGCCGAGGGCCGACCCGCCGTACCTGTGCGACGATGTCGCGCTCCTCGTAGATCTTCAGCGTCTCCAGTGCGACGGCTGCGGGCACCGGATGCGAAGAGTAAGTGTAGCCGTGGCCGAAGATGCCGAGCTTGTCGCTTTGCCCGAGGAGTACCTCATAGAGCTTCCCGGAGACGAGAGTCGCGGAAATCGGCAGGTAGCCGGCGGACAGTGCCTTCGCGACCGTGATGATGTCTGGTTTCAGGTCGAACGTCTGTGCACCGAACATGTTGCCGGTGCGCCCGAAGCCGCAGATGACTTCGTCGGCGACGAACAGGATGTCGTATTTGCGCAGGATCGGCTGGATGCGATCGAAATAGGTCGCCGGCGGAATGATGACGCCCCCCGCCCCCATCACCGGCTCGGCGAAGAAAGCCGCAACGGTGTCGGGGCCTTCGCGCAGGATCATCGCCTCCAGCGCATCCGCTAACCTGACGGCGAACGCTTCCTCGCTCTCGCCCGGTCGCGCGCCGCGGTAATAGTACGGGCAATCGGCATGCAGAATACGTGCGATCGGCAGGTCGAAGTCGGTATGCGCGAAGGCGAGTCCGGTGAGGCTCGCGGTGGCGATCGTGACGCCGTGGTATGCCCGCTGCCGCGAAATGATCTTCTTCTTCTGCGGCCGGCCGAGCGCGTTGTTGATGTACCAGGCAAGTTTGATGGCTGTGTCGTTCGCCTCGGAACCCGAATTGGCGAACAGCACGCGGCTCATGCCGGCCGGAGCGATCCGGATCAGGCGCTCGGCGAGCTCGGCGCTGATGGCCGGCACCTTGCCCGCGAAGCTGTGATAGAACGGCAGCTCGCACATTTGCCGGTAAGCGGCGTCCGCGAGCCGCCGCTCGGAAAAGCCGAGCGACGCGCACCACAGCCCCGCCATACCTTCGAGGTACCGCCGGCCCTCGTCATCGTAAACGTACACACCCTCACCGCGAACGATGACCAGCGGCCCTTCCGTCTGCACCTGCCGCAGATTGGTGGCAGGATGGAGGTGGAACGTGAGATCACGGCGCGCGGCCGTGGTTGTCAGCGACATGGGGAGCTCCTGGTGATCACTACGGTGGCGCTTCTCGCCTCCGATTGTTTCCGCTGAGCGATGATGCGTCAATAGCCAGGCAGGGACTGGGTATTCCTCCGCGAGGCGGGGGCTCTTGCGCGGTCGGTGCCTGTCAGCTACTGCCATCGCTGGCACCGATTTCGGATGTCCCTATCGGTTCTGACGCAGAATTCGAACTTCAACCAGCCGGGGAGTGCTCCGCATGGCCGAGAATCGACGCAGTATCGCCGTCAAGCGGCGTACCTTTTTGCAATTGCATCAGACCGGGTGTTTCCTCATTCCGAATCCGTGGGACGTGGGGACCGCGCGTTACCTGCAGAGTCTCGGCTTCAAGGCACTGGCCACCACCAGTTCGGGCTTCGGCTGGTCGATGGGCCGGCCCGATGCGGCCAAGCCGCGCGACATGGCGCTTCGCCACCTCGACGAGATCGTCTCGGCGACCGATTTGCCCGTGAATGCCGACTTCGAAAGCGGCTTCGCGCATGATGCGGCGGGCGTCGCGGAGAGCGTCCGGCTCGCGGTGGAGACCGGCGTGGCGGGCCTGTCGATCGAAGATGCGACAGGCGATGCGGCGAAACCGCTCTATGACCTCGGCACTGCGGTCGAGAGGATTCGCGCAGCGCGCACGGCGATCGACAAGGCGGGTGGCGATGCCTTGCTGGTCGGACGCGCCGAATGCTTTCTCGTGGGCCGACCCGATCTCGATGAAACAATCGGGAGGCTGCGGGCCTATTCACAGGCGGGCGCCGATTGCCTCTACGCTCCAGGAATACGCACGCGCGACCAGATTGCCGCAGTGGTCGCGGGCGTCGCGCCAAAGCCGGTCAATCTGCTCGTTGGCTGGGCGACCGAGCTCACCATGCGGGACATCGCCGAGCTCGGGGTGCGGCGTGTCAGTGTCGGTGGTGCGCTTGCCCGCACCGCCTGGGGTGCATTCATGCGCGCTGCGAGATTGATTGCCCAGGACGGCAAATTCGATGGGTTCGCCAACGCGGCTTCGGGCGATGAACTCGATGCGTTTTTTCGCGATGACCTGGCGAAGCGGGAGTCTCGCTAGCTCAGGAGACCGTATTCGCCGCCTCGCTCCAGCGCGCGACGGTAGGCCGGTCGCGCGTGAATGCGATCGAGATACGCCATCAATTTCGGCCTGGCTGCGTCGAGCCCCGCCCGCGCTGCGGCCGCCTCGAGCGGAAAACTCAACTGGACGTCGGCCGCCGAGAATTCGTTGCCGGCGAACCAGCGGCTCTTCTCGAGTTCCGCCTCCATGAAGTCGAGATGCCGCTTGATCTGCGGGTCGACGAACGTCGCGAGCACACGCTGCGAGATGCCCTTGGCCACGGGTTTGGCGAAAAACGGCATCGGACCATTCGCGATGCGGTTGAACACGAGCTTCAGCAACAGCGGCGGCATCGCCGAACCTTCCGCGTAGTGCAGCCAGTAGGTGTAGCGCAGTCGTTCCGGCGTTCCCGGCGCGGGCGCGAGCTTTCCCTTGCCGTAGCGTTCGACCAGATACTCGACGATGGCGCCGGATTCGGCGAGCGTCAGCGCGTTGTCGGTGATGACCGGCGACTTGCCGAGCGGGTGTACCGCGAGCAGCGATGCCGGCGCCAGCATTGTCTTGGGATCGCGCTCGTAGCGCTTGATCTCGTACTCGAGGCCGAGCTCTTCCAGCAGCCATAGCACACGTTGCGAGCGCGAGTTGTTCAGGTGGTGAACGACGATCATCGGCGTGGTGCTAGCGCCGCGAGTTGCGCAGCGTCGGATTGAGCCGGTCGATGTCGGCCTGCACGTCGGCGCGGCTGCGCTCGTAGATGATCTCGCGGCCCATCACGCTACCCGCGTAGGCCAGTGTGTTGCGCGTCGGCGTCAGCGCGCAACGCACGCTGTGAACGCCTTCGCCGAGCACGACTTCGATACGGTCGGCGCGTTTGTTCAGGACCACGAGCTCGAGGGTCTTGCCGGTATCGGTGACGCGTACGGTGATTCGCTCATTGTCCATGAAGATTCCGGTGGTCGCGGGGTCCTGCAATCCGGTGACAGGGCACTAGTCTATCGGACGTCAGGCCGGCGTGCGCTTGCAGATGACTTCCGGCGAGTTGGTGGTACCGCGCCACCTCGCCTCGCCCTGGTGCTCCCAGAACAGCGTGCCGTCACCCTCGTAGCGCGCACCGCTGCCGGAACGCTGCTGGATCAGCGGGTAGGACCGATCCTTGATCGTGCCCCATGCGAGCCCGGGATTGACGTTGACGAAGGTCATGTCGAGCGGCGCATCGGCACCGTCGCATTTGAAGGCGAACGGCCCCAGGCTGATGCCTTTGTCGTCCGCGGAGCGCGCGGGCTTGCTTTGAGCACGAATCGCAGCAATGCGTGCGAGATAGGCATCGCGAACGCACTGGGCCTGCGTCTTGCTCTTGGCGCAGTCCGCACGTTGTGCAACCCATCCCGCCTGCTGCGTGCGAATGCCGCGCGCCGCTGCACCCGCCTTGGGCGACGTCGCCAGCGCGTACAGCCGAGTGAGTTCCTGATCGAGGCGCTGCAGCATGGGCGAGTTGCACATCAGTCTCTCGATCGAACGCAGCTTCGCCGTCTTGCAATCGACGGCAGGGTCGGCCGCCATGCTGGCGGACGAAAGGCACGCGAGAGCTGCCATGCCGATGGTGCGGGACATCGCTTTCATATCTGTCGATCGACCTTGATGACGCGCAAGCGCGCACGGCACCTTCGTTGGCCTAGCGCCGAACCGGCGCCGGCGCCTTCTTGAACGCCAGCTTCAGCGTCCACCGCTTGTGCGTGGGATCGGCGGGGTCGGGATCGAGCGCGAAATTCCAGGCTTCGAATCCGGGCATCGTCAGCACCAGCCCACCCATGTCCGCCATCGTCCACCCGTTCTTGTCCTGCTTCGCCTTGCGCGTGAACGCACCGCGCTCGTCGCGAGTGTAGACCGCACTGTCGTCCTGCAATGTGTCGCCGCCGGCAAAGCGATAGAGATCGACCGTGTACAGCCACGGTCGTTCGAAGTAGGTCATTTCTGCGCCGACCCGAAGATATTGTGCTTTCTGCGGTCCGCTCAACAGGCTGCCGACAAAGTTCGTCGGCACTTTCTTCATTTGCTCTTCGAGCTCGACCCGCGTCTCCCAGCGCGCCTCGCCCTTGGCGTCGGTGACGAGGCGATGACCGCCGTCGGCTTGTTGCCAGTTCGGCTCGGAACCGAAGACGACGCGCACCGGCACGCCTGCCAGCGGCTTGTAGTCGAGGTCGGTGAGGGTGAAGGTAACCGCGAGCACGACCGGAATCGCGTGTCCCGGGGCGGCGGCCAGCGCGACCGTACCCGCGAGCGCTGCGTACACCATCGATTTCATCGGCCGGAGGATAGCATTGGTCGTCGGGGTAGAATAAGCGCTCGTTGATGCCGCGCCGCCATCGCGCGCGACCGACCGGAAATTTGCCGTGACCATTGTCGACCCGATCTTCGCACAGCCTGCATTGAGCGCGCTCCGTTTCGACAACGCCTTCGTGCGCGAGCTGCCAGGTGACGACGAAGCCGGACCGCGACGGCGGCAGGTGCACGGGGCGCTGTATTCGCGGGTCGACCCGGAACCCGTGGCGACACCGCGACTGATCGCCTATTCACCGGAAGTCGCGACGCTGCTCGGCATCACGGCGGCGGACGTCGCGTCGCCCGAGTTTGTCAGGATATTCAGCGGCAATGCGCTGCTCGACGGCATGCAGCCGTACGCCGCCAATTACGGTGGACACCAGTTCGGCAATTGGGCGGGACAGCTGGGCGACGGCCGGGCGATCACGCTCGGCGAGACTATCAACGCCGCAGGTGAGCGTTGGGAATTGCAACTCAAAGGGGCAGGGCCGACGCCCTATGCACGCACCGCCGACGGCCGCGCGGTATTGCGTTCGTCGATTCGCGAATTCCTCTGCAGCGAGGCGATGCATCATCTGGGCGTGCCGACGACGCGTGCGCTATGCCTGGTCGGGACGGGGGAGCAGGTCGAACGGGACATGTTCTACGACGGTCATCCGCGCGACGAGCCGGGAGCGATTGTCTGCCGGGTGGCGCCGTCCTTTATTCGCTTCGGCAACTTCGAGTTGCCGGCTTCTCGCGGCGACGTGCCGCTGCTGACCAAGCTCGTCGATTTCACGATTCGCCGCGATTTCCCGGAGTTGCTTTCCGGGAATCGCCAGGGCGTGCAAGAGGCGTTGCCCGAAGCGATACGCGCCGAGTGGTTCGCGCAGATCTGCGAGCGCACCGCGGTGATGGTCGCGCACTGGATGCGTGTCGGCTTCGTGCACGGCGTCATGAACACGGACAACATGTCGATACTCGGCCTGACCATCGACTACGGGCCCTATGGCTGGATCGACAACTTCGATCCCGACTGGACGCCCAACACCACCGATGCGCACGGACGCCGCTACCGATTCGGCCAGCAGGCGCAGATCGCCTATTGGAACCTCACTCGCCTGGCGAGCGCGTTGACACCCGTGCTCACGTCTGTCGATCCGCTTGCATGCGGGACTGGAGCGCTATGTGAGCGCGTTCACCGCGGCGGAACGCAGCAACGTCGCGGCCAAGCTCGGATTGACCGAATGCCTCGACGAGGATCTCGAGCTGATGGGTGCGTTGCACGAACTGATGGTCGGGGCGGAGGTCGACATGACGCTGTTCTTTCGCGCGCTCGCCGATGTCGACATCGAAGCGCCGACGCTGGCGCCGCTGCATGACGCCTTCTACGACGAGACCAAGAGGCGCGATGCCGAGCCGGCATTCAGCGAATGGCTCATGCGCTATGCGGCGCGCGTCGTCCGCGATGGTTCGATGCCGGCGTTGCGTCGCGCCCGCATGCATGCAGCCAATCCGCGCTACGTGCTGCGCAACTATCTCGCGCAGGAGGCGATCGATCGCGCCGAGCAGGGCGACGATGCCGGCATCCACGAACTGCTCGAAGTGATGCGGCACCCCTACGACGACCAGCCCGGGCGGGAGCGATTCGCCCAGCGGCGCCCGGATTGGGCACGCGAGCGGGCCGGATGTTCGATGCTGTCGTGCAGTTCGTGACCAGCGCGGCAGGAGCACTTTCCTACACGTCCGGATTACCGATCACCCAAAGGCGCCGCCAGCCCTCGTGTCCCAGCCGGCGCATGGTCTCGATGTTTTTCTCGTAGATGTCCGCGGCATCCGGAAAGGCGGCAACGGCGCGGTCGACGCTCGCTTCGCGCAGCAAGTGCAGCAGCGGATACGGCGAACGATTCGTGTAGTTCTCGATGTCGTCGCTGGCGCTGCCCGCGAACTCGTAGCGCGGGTGGAAGCTCGCGATCTGCACGACGCCTTCGAGTCCGAGATGCCGGACCACCGCGTCCGCTTGCCGCAGAAAATCGTTGTATTCGACGAAGTCGATGAGTGCGCGAGGATGGATCAGCAGCGTCGTTTCGATGATTTCCGGGTCCGCCTGAACCAGAAGTTCCAGCTCGTGCCGCAATTCGGCCAGCAGTGCGTCGCTGCTCGTTACCGCGGTGACGGCGTAGCGAATCTGCCGCTTGCTGTGGACGGCCCTGGCGAACGGGCAAAGGTTGAGACCGATGACGGCCCGCTCGAGCCAGCGGCGGGTCGCCGCCGCGATGCGCGCGGTCTCCGCCGCATCGGCGCAGGGCGTCAGCACAGCTTGCGCGAGGCTTTCCGGGTCGCTGGGTGTCATGGGGTCGAAGGGTAACAGCTGCGCCGATCGATGGGCGCGCGCGTATCATCGTGCATCCGTGATCGTACAGATTCGGGGTCGACCATGATCCGGCGGTCAAGTCTCGTTACCCGTGTTGCGGGCGTCGCATGGGCGGCAATGATGTTCGCGCCCACAGTGCATGCCGTGTACGATCCGGCGCGCGAGTATGTCGAAGCGCCCGCAGTCGCCGCGCGGTATGCCGATCCTGCAGTCGATATCGCGACCCCGGCATTCGCCCCGGGCAAGACGGACTTCACGAGCCAGAGCGAGCTGGAAGCTTTTGTCGACGATCTCGGTCGCCGCTCCCGCGACCTGCGCGTGCGCATCGCGGGCTACTCGCAGGAGCACCGCGCGATTCCGTTGCTGGTCTTTGCGCGACCGGCCGCGGCCACGGGCGGCGACGTGCAGAAGAACGGCAAGCCGACCGTGCTGATCATCGGCCAGCAGCACGGCAACGAGCCGGCGGGTGGCGAGGCCGCGCTGGCGTTGGCTGCCGAATTGAGCGCCAACCCCCGCGCGAGGATTCTGGACCGCGTCAACGTGCTCATCGTGCCGCGTGCCAATCCTGATGGCGCGTATCACTTCGTGCGCGGCCTCAAGAACGGCGCGGACGTCAATCGCGACCATCTGCTCGAAGGCACGCCGGAGGGACGCGCGCTCGGTCACGTGTTCGTCGAATACCAGCCCGACGTCGTGCTCGATTGTCACGAATTCGGCGTGAAGACGCGCTGGTTCGAGAAATTCGGCGGCTTGCAGCGGCATGACGCGTTGATCCAGTACGCCACGGTCTCCAATCTTCCGCCGGCGCTGACCAACGCGGCCGAGACCCTGTTCCGCCAGCCGTTGATCAACGCGCTGAATGCCGCCGGCTATTCGCAGTCGTGGTACTACGCGTCGAGCTACGACATGAACGACAAGGTGGTGTCGATGGGCGGCGTCGTGCCGGACACCGGGCGCAACATCGCCGGACTGCGCAACGCCGTCAGCTTCCTGATCGAGACGCGCGGCGTGGGCATCGGCCGCGCGCACTACAAGCGGCGGGTGCAGACGCACCTCGTCGCGATGAACTCCATGCTCGACTCTGCCGCGGCCAACGGGCCGGAACTGATGGCGCTCGTGCGCAAGATTCGCGCGGACGTCGCCGCTGCCGCGGGCACCGGCGAATTGGTTGTGGCCGGCGCGGCGACGATGACCCGGCACACGCTCGAGCTCATCGATCCGGAGACCGGCGCCAACAAGAACGTCGATGTCGATTGGCGCTCGGCGCTCGACATGCAGGTGCGGCAGAAGCGAACGCGGCCGTATGCCTATCTGCTGGCGGCCTCCGAGGGCGAGGCCGCGATGCGCCTCGCGCATCTGGGCGTTGCCGTGCTGCGCGTACAGCAAGACACGACCGTGGACGCCGAGCGCTACCGGATCACACGTCTGCAGGAGTCGAAGAAGGAAGACGTGCGGCGCAACGATGAGGATGGGGCGGCGAACGTGGTGCAGATCACGACGCAGGTCGAACCCGCGCGGCTGACGATCAAGGCCGGTGATTTCTATGTGCCGATGGACCAGCCGCTGGCGAACGTGATCGCGGCCGCGCTCGAGCCGGAAACGCAGAGCAGCTACGCGGCCAATCGCGTCCTCTCGCTGCCGCCTTCTCCGGCCCCATCGGACGAGACGTTCCTGCCGCTCTATCGCCTGCCGGCGGCGCTGGCTGTTCCGGTGCGCGTCTATACGGAAGACTAGCGGGCGCGCTATTGCCCGACCGCGTACAACGTCGCGTTGTTGATCGCGTAGACAGCGCCGTCGGGACCGATCACCGTGGGTGTGTAGGCCTCGCCGATCTCGTTCGCCAGCCGGATCTTTTCGCTGAACGTGTTGGTCACCAGATTCCAGCGATAGAGGATGCCGTCTTCGCTGTTGACCAGCACCGATCGCGTGAAGGGGTCGACGGCAGCGGTGTTGATGCACCATTCCTTGACCCCGCCGGGGAAGCCGACATCCGCCGTGGGCCCGAGGATCGTCAGGATCTCCTTCATCACCGGAATGCCGGAGATCGTGTCCGCCTGCACCGTATTCGGATCGACCACGGCCATGCGGTTTTTGCCGTCGCCGGTGCCGACGCCGCCGTAGTTGTTGTACTTGATCGCGAGCAGGTACGTCGACGGGCCACCGTAGGAAGGCACCATCGTCGCCGGTACGACTCGACGCCGTATCGTCCCAGCCGAACGCCGCAGGTGCCTTGGCGACGGCCAGCGTCGCGTCGAAGTGCAGCAGCCAGCCGCGAAAATTGTGTGCCGGCGCGTTGGATTCGAGCACACCGTAGTAGACATCGCCATCGGGTCCGACGCTGGGCGACGCGCTGCTGTTGCTGCTGATCCAGGCGAGCGCCTGCGTCGCCGGATCGCGCAGCGAGACCGCGCCTTTGGGTGCAAGCGTCGCGGCGTCGAGCGCCACCAGGTAACCGGAAGGCCTCGCATCGAGCGGAACGTCGGTGGTGACGACGGCATAGAGCGTCTTCGCATCGGACGAAAGGGCCGGACCTGCATTCATGGCGACGCGCCCGATGGCAGGGTCGTTGGCCGTCGTATTCGCGGCAACCCACGAGCCCTTGCCGTCGGCGCCGACACGCGCGATCCCGCTCGTCAGGCCCGCGGGGTTGGCGCCGGTCGCGATGAAGCCGAAAAAGGCATTGCCCTGCGCGTCGATGGTGACGGGCGTGTTGATGATGACCACGCTGTCGTAGATCAGTTTGGCCGCGTTGTAGGCGTCGGCGCCGTAGAACACCACGCTCTGGACGGCACCCGTCGCTGCATCGACGTTGTCACGGTAGAAGAGCTTGCCACCGGCGCCGGGAATGTAAACGCGATTGCCGGTCGTAAGCGTGATGTTGAAGCTCGGCGTCCAATTGTGCGGCGGAAGAACGTAGTCGGTGTCGGCAGACCACAGCAACGCGCCGTCGAAGCCCGCGCGGGCGTCGACGCGGAAGCCGCCGGCGGCGCCGGTCTTCACGGGCACGAGCACCGTGTTGCGCGACGATATGACCGGCGAGCCATAGTGGATCAGGAGCGACCCATTCGGCGAATACTGAGGTGCGGCATCGACGGCGGCTTTCCACAGTGTGCGGGCGAGCGGCTGCGTGGCGATCCCACCTTGCGCCGAGTGCTGCCCGTCACGCGCGTAGCCACCCCAAGCCGGACCGTTGACCACGGGAGGAGCGGGCGGCGGATTGTTGTTCGAGCCTCCACCACCACCACCGCAAGCACTCAAAACAGCACACAGCGCAACGCCGAAAGCGCTGACCCAACGACAGTGTTCGGCATCACGATGGGTGTTCATCCGCGCATCGTGCCTCGACTGCCCGTCCGGAGCAAGACTTCGCGTCGTCGCGTCGTCCCGCAGCCACACTCAGGGGCGGTTGACGGCCACCGTGTTGTCGCTGTCGTCGCGATCGACCAGTTTGTTGAGCGGGTCGACTCCCGCCCGGGCCGGCTCGCCCGATACTTCCAGCGTGAAGCGGTTCTCACCGGTACGCACGGCATGTTTCTCGATGCGCAGGACGTTGCCCTTGTCGTCCAGCACACCGATATCGATCTGTGCGTCGAGCGGCGCATCCTGCTCGTTGCCGGCGCCGTCGGCACGTATTTTTCTGCCCGAGACCACGATGTTCACGTCGTACGTCCCGTCGGCACGCTTTTTCGCGTCGGCGCTCACCGCGCGCAAGTCGTACAGCGTGATCGCCTCGAAGAAGTCATCGATCAACCCCTGCTGCGCGGGCGGCGTCACGCGCCGGAGTTCAGCGATGAGATCGCGGGAAGTCGCGTAAGGCGGACCCTTGAAGCGCCAGCGCGCGACGAATGCAGAGAGTGCGTCGCTCATCTTTGCTTCACCGATGGCATCCTGCAGCGCGTAGAGCGTGAGGGCTCCCTTCTGATAGTGCACGTAGGCCGCGCCGTCGGCGCGCAGCAGCGGTTGTTCCTGCTTCTGCTCGGTGCCGCGTCCCTGCAGATAGCGATCGAGCTCGTACTTGAGAAAGCGACGCATCTTGGCATCGCCGTACTTCTGCTTGAGCACCATCAGGGCCGAGTATTCCGCGAGACTTTCGATCACGAATTCGGCGCCCTGCACCGCCGCGGGAACTTCCTGATGGCCCCACCATTGATGCGCGACTTCGTGCGCGGTGACGAAGTATGGATAGTCGATGTCCTTGGGATCATTGTCGTCCACTTTCGCGGTAAAGCCGATCGCCTCGTTGAAGGGCACCGTGTTGGGAAACGACTCGGCGAATCCTCCCTGCCGCGAGAAGCGCGGGAACTCGAGGATGCGCACGATCTTGTGCTGATACGGTCCGAAGTGCTCCGTGAAATAGGTGAGCGAATCCTTCACGCCCGCGACCATGCGATCGAGGTTGAATTCGTGGCCGGGCTGGTAGTCGATCTCGATGGCAACATCGCCCGTGGGACCGTGCCACACGTCGTGCTTGACCGCGTACCGGGCGGAGACGAAGGAGTAGATGTCGGCCATCGGCGAATCCATCCGGTACGCGATGCAGTGGCGGCCATTCTCGGTCCACTCGCGCTCGACGTAGCCGGAGGTGAGCGGCTGCTGGTCGGCGGCGGTGCAGAATTGCGCGCGATAGTCGATCCAGTCGGAGTCGCGGGAGAGCGCGCTCCGCTGTTGATACGATTTGTCATCCAGATCGTGCATGCGCGGCTTGGGTGCCAGGCCGAATTTCCTGCGATCGGCATCCCCTGGCAATTCGGCGTCTTCGCTGTAGCCGAAACTCGGAATCAGCGTGGTTTCCGCGGTGAGACCGGCGTTGAGGAACGTGCCGTTGGCCAGCACGATGGGGTCCGCACCACTGTTGCGAAAGCCGCGCGCCGCGTATTCGAGATCGAAGCGGAATGAGGTTGTTGCCGCGGGCGCCAACGGTTGCGACAGCGCGTAGTGGTACCACGACTGCTCAGGCGCGCTGTCGAGCAAAGTGGTGGGGACGCCGAAGTCGATGGCATGCGCGATCGCGCTGCGCGGATAGACCACATACACGTCGGTAATCGGCTGCGATGACTTGTTGGCCAACGTCAACGTACCCGACACGCGCGCGCTGTGCTGCTCGGGATAGAGGTCGACCTTGACGTCGACGGCGGTGATGCGCGGCTGCGGCGCATCCGCAAGCGATTTGTAGCGTTTTTCGTAGTCGGCCTGAAGGCGCTCGAGATCGTGCTTCGCGTAGAACGGGTTGAGCACGTGCGTGTTGTAGTAGATCCATCCGCCGAACGCCACGAAGGCGAGGCCGGCGACACCGGCGACGATACGTGGCGTCGTGCCCATCCGGGACCGGGCGATGGCCGTGCGGTTGCGCCAACCGCCGTCGCGGCCGCGTACCCAGAAGGCATAGGCGAGTACGAGCAAGAGCACCGCCGCGGCGCTCCAGTAGAGCCGGAACCACAACACCGCGGGCAGGAAATGACCGTAGCCGTTGAGATCGGAATAGATGACGGGCGGCGAGGTGCCGTAGAGATACAGGCGATCTTCGAAGCCGAGGTTGGGCAACTGGAAAATGACCAGGAACAGGATCAGCACCAGGAAGTGCCCGAGATACTTGTTGTTGACCAGCGTGTGCACGACGAGCGCGAGGACGGCCACGAGGAAGTATCCGGGGAGTTGGAGCACGAAAAGCTCGAACAGGTAGTGGCCGAGTTCGATACCCGTGAAGCCCTTCGCGAGCTGGACCCCGATGCTGCACAGCATCACCACCACCATCAATATCGCCTGCAGCACCATCACGGTTCCCAGCTTGGCCAGGAAGCCGAGCCAGGTCGGCGCCGGCGTGCTGTCGGTGATGTCGTCCACGCGCGTGTCGCGCTCGCGCCACACCAGCTCGCCGGTGTAGATCGCGGTCACGATCAGGATGAACAGACTGAACAGTCCGGACACGAGGTCGAGCACCTTGTACGTGAGCGGGTACGTGTTGGTGCCGTAGAAGGAGCCCAGGGTGGTGGAGTTGCCGATCACCAGCAGCAGTCCGCCGAGGACGATGGTGAGGAAGCGCGGACTGCGCAGTATTTCTCCGAGGTAGAGTCGGATCAATCCCGGCAGCATGCGGGCAAACGCGCCGGGACTGCGATCGAGCCTCGCTGTCGGCAAGGGCGTTGCAGGCGCCGGGGACGCGGGCAGTTCGGCGTCGACGGCAAGCGCGCGTTTGCTGCGACGAAACGTCGTCACGGCCTGCATGCTGAACACGCGATAGCCGATCGCGGTCACGAGGAGACCGAACCCGAGCCAGATGGCGCGGTTGACGAGCAGGACGCCTTCGATCGGAATCTGCTGCGTGTTCTTCTGGGCCACGCTCCAGTAGCGCGTGAACACGTCGACGGCAGTTGCTCCCGACGGATCGATGAGCGCTGCGAGGGTTTTGTTGTCCATGTCGCCGAGCAGGTTGACCGCGAACAGATAGCCCACCAGCGTGATCACGCCTGCCACGTACACCGGCGCCATCTGTCGGGTCAGCGCCGCGAACACGAAAAAGCAGCCGCCGAGCCAGAGCATGTTCGGCAGCAGCAGGAACAGATAGGGCCGCACGAAGCTCAGCCACGATGGCGCGTCGACCACGCGCGCCGGATCGACGCCGGGCCAGTGAATCCCAATCAGCACGCCGAGGACGATGCCGATGAAGATCAGCGCGAGGGTCATGTACGCGCCGAGCAGCCGGCCGAAGAAATAGTCGCGCTTGGCGATGGGCGCGGTAAAGAAGAAGTGATAGGTCGAATACTCGAAATCCTGCTGCACGGCGCGCCCGGCCACCGAGCCGATGACGGAGACACCGGTGAAGCCCAGGACGGCGGTGCCGATCGCGAGCGCATAGGGACCGTCGATCAGGATCTTGTCGCCGCCGAAATTGACGGAGGCGCGCGTGAGCGCGCCACCTGCCGCGGCCATCCACAAGCCGGCGAGGAAGGCGTAGAGCGCGCAGTAGACCCAGGTCGACACCATCCGCAGGCGGCGGGTGAAATCGAACCACGCAATCGCCAGCATGTTCATGGTTAGGCTGCCGCCTTGACCGGCTCCGCGAGATGGCCGGCGATGGTGCAGAAGTAGACATCCTCGAGATCGGCTTCGACCGGTTCGAAGCCGGCGCCCGGCGAGGTTTTGCTGTAGGCGCGCACGATCGTGCGGCCGGCTTGCAGCCGTGTGGAGACGATCGGCACGGTTGCCTTCAGCGTCTCCGCTTCCGTCTTGGTGACACCTTGGCGCCAGATGTGACCGCGGATGTCCGCGACGAGCGTCGCCGGCTCGCCGGTCAGCAATACCGTGCCCCGGTTGATGATCGCGAGGTTGCTGCACAGGTCGGCGACGTCGCTGACGATGTGGGTCGACAGGAGCACCACGACGTCGGCGGCGATATCGGCGAGCAGGTTGTGGAAGCGCACGCGCTCCTCCGGATCGAGACCCGCGGTAGGTTCGTCGACGATGATG
Organism: uncultured beta proteobacterium; assembly: GCA_963726935.1. Classification (GTDB taxonomy): domain Bacteria; phylum Pseudomonadota; class Gammaproteobacteria; order Burkholderiales; family Casimicrobiaceae; genus PALSA-1003. The sequence goes on along the minus strand of CAVSEH010000013.1, from coordinate 272,783 downwards.
AGCTTTGGATTGCCGATCAGCGCCTGGGCGATGCCGAAGCGCTGACGCATCCCCCCGGAGAAGCCGCCGAGCTTCTGCTTGCGGACGTCGTAGAGGTTGACTCGATGCAACAGCGCATCGACGGTCTCGCGGCGGGATCCGCGGTCGACCAGGCCCTTGAGCCGGGCCAGATGGTCCAGCAATTCGAGCGCGGACACCTTGGGATAGACGCCGAAGTCCTGCGGCAGGTAGCCGAGCACTGCCCGCACCTTGCCGGGCTCGTGCAGGATATCGATGTCGCCGAGCGTCGCGCTGCCCGAGTCCGCACTCTGCAGCGTGGCGAGCGTGCGCATCAGGGTGGACTTGCCGGCGCCATTGGGTCCCAGCAGGCCGAACATGCCCGGTGGAATGGTCAGGGAAACATGATCGATGGCCTGGACGCCATTGGCGTAGCGCTTCGATAGGTCACGGATAACGAGTTGCATACAAGCCTTTGCGAAAAGCCTCGATGGGTCGGACTAGGATGTCCAAAACAGACGGTTGGTTCGCACAACGCGTGCGATTCACGCGATTGGATGTGTCGAGGGGCCGCATTGGATTCACCCGACACGACGCACGACCGCGGGCGACGCTACTGTGGATTCTCGGCGATCATGGCCAGCACGAGGTGTTCGCCGCACGGAACGAAGTGGTAGTAGTTGGCAAATTTCTTGCCTTTCGCGTTCACGCCCGCGACCCTCAGGTAGGCGGTGCCGGGTCTGGCGGTGAATTCACCGGGCGTACCCGTGGTCAGGAAGCGGTCGGAATACACCGCGAGGTCGGCATCGATGCCGTCCAGGCCTTGGATGGCGTTGGCCTGGGCCCTGGCGAAGCCGAGCGCCAGCAGTAGCGTCCGCAAATCCTTCTTGAGTGCGGCATCGTGCACCGCCAGGTACGCCGCGGTCACCGCCTGCTCGGTGGGTTTCGGCAGGGCAGGATCGGCGCGCCGGCTGTCCATCCAGTCGCCCTGGCTGCGTTCGACGCCCCGAGGGCTCGACACCGGCAGGTCGAATTCGAAATGACCGTCGCGCTTGTGCACGACGACACCCTTGGCGCGGTCCGCGTCGAGCTTGAGCTTGCTCTGCCAAGGATGGCTGCCGACATCCTGCTCGCGGCTGCTCCCTCCGAACGCGTTGCCTGCGGCGAAGTACTTCGATCGCCCGGCAGCGTCCAGCGTCACCTCGACAAAGCGGCCGTTGCGCAGTTCGGTCAGCACGCGTGCTTGCGTCATCGGGCAGGCGGAATCGGTGAGCATGGGCGAGGCGATCGGCTTGTCGGTTGCATACACCACCGTGCCACCGCCGCCGCTGGCGGGATACGCAATACCGTCGACCAGGTCGAACTCCCCGATGTTGATTTCCTTGTAATGCCCTTTTACCGGCGCTGGATAGGTATAGGGCGGCGCTTTCTCCTCCATCGTTTTCTTGGGCGCGGTGGCAACTTGCTTGTCGACCGCGCCCGGGTCCTGCTTGCCGCAACCCGTCAACGCAAACGCCGCGGCGCCGACAACGAAGGCGACAGTGCGAATGACGCTCATGGAGCCCTACTTTGCGGCCGCGCGCTGCACGATAGCCTTGGACCGCGGGTCGGCGACCGACGCGCTGAGCATCTGCACCTGACTCGCGGTGAGGCGCGCGCCCTTGTTGACCAGCACTTCGGCTGAATCCGGATGGCGCATCAGCAATGCCATCGAGAGCGGTGTCATGCCGCTACCGTTGGTGACCTTCAGGTCCGCCCCAGCCGCGATCAACGCGGTGACGATCTTCGGTCCGCACATCTGCGCGGCGCTCATCAGGATGTTGTTGCCGTTGTCGTCCTTGCGCTTGACGTCGGCGCCGGCGGCGAGCAGAACGTTGACGGTGTTGACCAGGCCGTCCGTCTCGCCCTGATTCTTGCCGCAACCCGAGAACACCGCGAAGTAGATGGCGCTGTCCCCGAGCGTCGAGCCGCTGTTGACGTTGACGCCGGCGTCGAGGAGCGCTTGGACATCGACGGCGTTGCCTTCGAGCGACGAGCGCCGCAACTGGTCCGCGGAAACGCCGAGCTTGCGCGCCTTCAGCGATGCGATCGCCTGCTGTTCGCGCTGGCCGCCAGCGGACTTGACGTCGGCGGCGGCTCCGCCCGCCGGCATCGACTTGATGAAGTTGCGCAGGATCTCGCCGCGACTGCGCACGTAGTCGTCACGGTCGTGCTCGGCGATGGTCGCCGCCTGTTCCAGCACCGCGCGCGAGGCACCCATGTTGCGCAGCGCCATCACCGCATCGCCGCGCGCGAATACCGACGGGCCATTGGCAGCGACTTTCAATAGCAGCGGTGTGGACTGATCGAGCAGGTAATGCTTGACCGCGGCCGGACTGGAGCCGCCTGCGTCGGCAAGTGTCTCGATCCTGTCGATCGCGGTGCGCAGATCCTCTTCCGACGATGGGCCGCGCAACACGTCGACCAGCGGCGCGAGATCGCGTTCAGGAACGACGTTGCCCGCGGCGATCGCGCGCTTGGCGCGATCGTAGAGAACGCTCGGCCCGGGACCGGACGCAGCGGACGCGAGCAGCGAAGCGAGGCTCAACAGCAACGCGATCGAGACGATGGCCGTCTTCTTCATTGTTCAACCCTGAGTCGCGAGGCACGTGGCCAGGACCCCGGCATCGTATCAAATCGTCACCGTGGGCGTGGCTCAATGCAGTGTCGGACGCGCACCGTCGCCCGCGGCGGGCGCCTCCTCGTCGGTTGTCGGCGGTTCCGCTTCGTCAGCGACTTCTTCTTCCCATGAGTACCGTCTGCGCGGAGGAATATCGAGATGGCGGAAGATGAATGCGAGAGCGACGCCGATCAAGGCTCCCGACAGATGGGTTTCCCACGACACGCCAGGCTCGATCGGCAGGACGCCCCACACGAGCGCGCCATACATGAAACAGACCAGCAGGGAGGCGGCGATCGCACGTCGGTCGCGGCGGATCAGACCCGCCACGAGGATGTAGCTCACCAGCCCGTAGGCGATGCCACTCGCTCCTATGTGCACGCCGCCCTTGGCGAAGAGCCACACGATGATGCCCGGTCCGAGATAGACCGCGATCAGCACGCGCAGCGCCGCGCGGGGATACAGATGCAGCATGACGGATCCGAGCACGAGCAACGGCAGGGAATTCGCGAGCAGGTGTTTGAAGTCTGCGTGCAGCAGCGGCGCCACGAAAATGCCGACCAGGCCCTGTTCGTTGCGGGGACGAACGCCAAAGCGCTGCAGTTCCAGGTCCAGCGTCCAGTTGAACATCTGGATGAGCCAAAGCAGGGCAACGAAGGCAAGCGCGATCTCGACCGCCACCCGGAAGTTGGTACGCATCCGTCGGGAGCCGGTGTATTGCGGATCGGGAACGTGGATCTGCATCGTTCGACTGATCAGGATCTCGTATCGGCGGGGCGGTGGCGTGCGCGCAGGCGACCGAAGTTGAGGGCAGCGCCCAGCAAGCCGATGGCGCCCGCCGCGATCACGGCGGCGGTGCCGACGCGTTCGACTACGAGGCCCGCCAGGCTCACGCCCACGGATTGGCCGAGATAGAAGCACGAGGCAAAGGCCGCCACGGCCGCGCCTCTGCGCTCGGGCGCCATCTGTGTCGCGTTGATCTGCAGCGTGTTGTGCAGCATGTAGAAACCCAGGCCGGCAACAAAACAACCGGGTATCGCCCAGCCCCACGCGGGCGCGAGCCCGGTCACGAGCAACGATGCCGCCAGCAATACGCCACCCCATCGAATCAAGCCGACCTCGCCAAGGCGATGAACCAGCGTGCCCGCCGTGAGTGCGTACAGCAGTCCGCCGAAGCCGAACAGCATGACCAACGAACCCGCGACGGATAGCGACACGCCGTGCACGCGATGCAGGTGCGACGCGATGAAGGCGAAGGCTCCGAACAGCAACGCGCCCTCGAGAAATACCGTTGCCAGCACCACTCGCGCCCACGGTTTCACCAGAACCTGTTTGAATTCCGCGATCGTTCGCGGCACGGCGGCGCCGGTCGCCTTGTGCGTGGTGCGCGCATAGGCGGGCAGGCGACGATCGAGGCGAAACAGCAGCACGGCGATGGCGACGAAAATCGCCGCGATCCCAAAAAACGGCACGCGCCAGTTCAGGTAGTCGGCCGCCAGTCCGCCGGCGAGCACGCCAGCGGAGACGCCAAGAATCTGCCCCGTGAGAAAGCGCGCGAGCACCGGTTGCCGCTGCGAGTAAGGCACCACGTCGCCGATCCACGCCGTCGACAGCGGGATGATCGCCGCCGCGGTGGCACCCGCCAGCGCCCGGGCAACCAGGAGCCACGAGAACGTCGGTGCGAAGCCGCACAGCAATGCGCTGACCGCACACGCGAGGCACGCCCAGGCGATCACGATGTATTTGCCGAAGCGATCACCCACCGGCCCGAAGAAAAGCTGCGAGAGACCGTAGGCGACAGCGAACGCTGTGATCACGTGCGATGCGTCCCCGAGCGGCAGCGCGAACTCGCTCGCAAGACTCGGCAGCAGCGCATCGCTGACCCGCAACGATATCGCGCTGCCGAATGCAGCGAGGGACAGCGCAAGAAAAGCGGTGAAGGGGACGGGGGGCGCAGCCTGTGCGTCGGACGCGACGGTGCTCATCAACGTGGCATCGGCTGTCCGTCGGGCGCCGTGCTCATGACTGCGCGCAGCTGTTGAACTCGTTCAGCATGAAATTTTCCAGGGCCGGCGTGTCCGAGACGCGCGCCGACAACGTCACATTGCGTCCCAGCCGATGGGATTCCCACACGAAGTCTTCCTTCTCGTGCTCGCGGATGATGACGATCATCCTGCGTATCACGGCGATGCACATGTTGGGATTGTTGCCCTTGCGCACTTCGAACTGCTGTGGCGTTCGCTGGCCCACGTCCTTGTTCCATCCGTAGAACTCGAATACCGCATCGTCGTACGCCAAACGCTTGATCTCGAAGATGCCGCCGCCGTTCTTGAGGTTCCGGCCCGCAGCGCCGGTGGCCGCGGTGGGCAGGTTGGCCGCGATGTTGCGGTTGTAGCGTTCCTTTTCGTCGTCGACGGTCGATGCTGTCGTTTCGCCGCGAGCGCGACGTTGCGCGGCGATGAACGACGCCAGGTCGCCCGCGGGCGCGGGTGTCGGAGGTGGTGGTGCCACGGCGACCGGAGGCGGCGGTGGTGGTGGCGGTGGGACGGGCAGGGCCAACTGCGGCGCAGTCGTCTTGGGCACAACCATCGGCTGGGTGGGTGTCGGTCGCGTCGCCACCTTCGGGGGCGGGCGTGTGCGGCGGCGCGATCGCGGCCTGGGTTTCGCGCGACGGTTCAGGCGTTGCCGGGGCCGCAGCGGCCGGTGGCGGCGTGAGTTGTACCTGCACCGGTGCGCTCGCTTCGCCCTGTTCCTCCTCCTCGGCCACCTTCTGCAGGTGCGGGATCAGCACAAGCAACGCTGAAATGTGGATGAGCAGGGACAGCGCAAGCGTCAGCCAGATCGTGCGGATCGTCACCGATTCGTGACGGTCGCGGGGTTGATCCTGCCAACGGCTCATCGCTTGGTCGATCGTTTGTGCAAGGAAAATCGTTGGACAAGGCGGCGATCAACGCCGGGACACATCGTCCCGTGCGATCCGCCGGGGAGAGGCAAAGAGCCGTTCAGCGCAGCGATGTGTAGTTCGCGGGAATCCAGACATAGCCGCTGCCTTCGGCCCGCAGATGGCCAAGGCCCGGAAACGCGATGTGTGCGGCGCCGACCCAATAGCCGTTCTTGGCGGCATCCGCGTAGGCCAGCTTGCGTTGCGTCGCCGCAGCTTTGGAATCCGTGTCGAACTGGATCGTTACTGCAGGCTCGGGAAACTGCACGGCCGCGACGTGCATGAGGTCGCCCCACAGCACCAGCTTGTCGCCCTTGCTCTCGACGGCATAAGTCGTGTGCCCGGGCGTATGCCCGTGAGCCGCCATTGCCCTGACACCGGGCACGAGCTCGGTGGCACCATCGAAGGTCTTGAATTTTCCGGCGGCGATGTACGGGTTGAGCGAAGCCATCGCGCCCTGAAACATTTCCTTGGCATCCTTGGGCGCGGCATCCATTTTGGATTTGTTGAGCCAGTAGTCGGCGTCGCGCTTGTCGGCGCGCACCGTGGCGTTCGGAAATACCAGCTTGTCGCCCGCCATCAGGCCGCCCACGTGGTCGCCGTGCATGTGCGTGATGTAGATCTCGTCGACCTGCTCGGGTTGATAGCCCGCTGCCTTCAGGTTGTCGATCAGCTTGCCCACGGTCGGTCCGAACAGCGCGCCGGCGCCTGTGTCGATGAGCACGAGCTTCGTGCCGGTGTTGATCAGGTAGCCATTGACGGAGGTTTCCACAGGCTCCTTGAGCGACGAGCGCGCAAGCGCTTTCTTGACACGCTCAGGCGTGGTATTGGTCAGCAGGGTGCTCACGGGCAGGCCCAGCGTCCCGTCGGACAGGGCCGTGACTTCGAAGTCGCCGAGCATCATCCGGTAGTAACCCGGTGCCTGGGTCTTGACCATCGGCGCAGCCGCGAAGGTGGCGTCGAGAAACAAACTGCTTGCCGCGAGTGCAGCGAGCGCGGCCGCTCGCAAGGGTCTGAAGGGCATTTTGATTGTTCCGTGAAAGGTAGCGCGGGGTCTTGCATGATAAATCAATCGCGAGGACCCTGCTTTTGCCTACGAATCCGTCCCGCGCATGCTTGCAGAACACTTGCGCATGGTTGAATATTGGACCGACAACCTGCCTTTCAGTTGCGCTTTCGACCGACGAGCCCCGACGTGAACGATGAACTCAAAGCCCGATTGACCATCCGAGAAGTCGTGGAGAATTGGGCGTTGTGGCGCGATGCGGGCGATTGGGAGCGCTTTCGCACGGTTTGGCACGACGACGGCCGCATGATGGCGACGTGGTTTCAGGGCAGCGCGGAGGAATTCATTCGCGTCAGCCGCGAAGGGTGGAATCGCGGCGTCAGCATCCTGCATTTTCTCGGGGGCAGCTCGATCGATGTCGCCGGTGATCGTGCGATCGCGCAAACCAAGATGACGATATCGCAGCGCGGCGACGTGCACGGCGTGCGCTGCGACGTCGTGTGCACGGGCCGGTTCTACGATTTCTTCGAGAGCCGCGGCGGGCGTTGGGGTGTCGTGCTGCGCCAGCCCATCTACGAGAAGGATCGCATCGACCCGATCGATCCCGCCGCCAAGCTGCAGCTCGAGACGGAGTTGCTGTACTCGTTTCCGGAAGGGTACCGGCACCTGGCCTACATCCAGACCAAGATCGGCTATACCGTCAAGCGCGACATGCCGGGACTCAAGGGTGCCGAGGTCGAGGCGCTGTACGAGCGTGGCCGGCGGTGGCTGCAGGGCGAAGCGTTATAGTGGCGCCTCGAAACGGAGCCCGACGTTGACCGATTCCCACATTTCCCCGAGTGCCATCGTCAAGTCGCTCGACCAGTTCGTGATCGGCCAGGACGACGCGAAGAAGATGGTCGCGGTCGCGATATATTCGCATTTCAAGAAGGTCGCCACCTCGCGGCGCAACGGCACGCCGATCACCAAGAGCAACATCCTGCTCATCGGCTCGACGGGAACCGGCAAAACCTTGCTTTGCGAAACGCTGGCGCGAATTCTCGATGTGCCCTTCGTCACGGCCGAAGCCACATCGCTGGCGCACAACCGCTACGTCAACGAAGAGATTGAAGCGATTCTGCAGCGGCTGCTCGACAAGGCCGAGGGCGACATCGCCAAGGCGCAGCACGGCATCGTCTTCATCGACGAAATCGACAAGCTGAGGGCGCCGGAAGGCCAGGCGCAGAGCAACTCCGGCGAAAGCGTGCAGCATGCGCTGCTGAAGATCATGGAGGGCTCTCAGGTGAGGTTGGTCAAGGGGCAGTACATCGACACGGCCAACATCCTGTTCATTTGCGGCGGCGCATTCGTGGGACTGACGGAGATTGTGACGCAGGCGCGGGCGTACAAGTTCATTTCGATGGTGCGGGACGACACGCAGAAGATCCTGGACCGGTTGAACTCGCGCGTGAAGCCGACCGACCTCGTCACGTACGGCCTGATTCCGGAGTTCACCGGGCGGCTGCCCATCGTCGCGCATTTCAAGGATCTCACGCGCAAGATGCTGGTGCGGATCATGATCGAGCCGAAGAACTCGATCTACAGCCAGTTCCAGGAGATCTTCCGCAACGAAGGCGTCGAACTCGTCGTCGAGCCGAAGGCATTCGATCAGATCGCGGAGCTCGCGTTCGAGTACCAGAACGGCGCGCGCAGCCTGCGCGGCATCTTCGAGGAAATGATGACGCCGATCCTCTATGTCGTTCCCGACAGTCCCGATATCGAAAAGGTCGTCGTGACGTCCCTGTTCAGCGAGGCCACGCTGGTCCGCAAGGCGCCCGCGGCCTGATGTAGCAACGTCGGTATCAGGCTCCGGCGCATGCCGGATCCGTTCCGTTAGCGCAGCCGCCGCAAGCGCTCCGCGTGCTCGTTCATCCCGATGGGTCACCGTCGCAGCGGCAACGGCGCTCGCCGGAGGTTGGGCCGTTCGCCAAATTCCGGCTTCCCGAAACTGCCTCGTTCGATCAGTTGGAGCGTCGTCGCGAGGGCGGTCTCGAGCTGAACATCGCGTTGCGCAGCGGCATCATGCGGAGCGTTATCCACGACGATCTGCGGGTCCGTACCGTAATTCTCCACGCCCCAACCCACGTCGCTGAACCAGAACGAATACTCCGGCTGCGTCGTCTGCGTTCCGTCCACAAGGGTGTGGCGCGGGTAGATGCCGATCACGCCACCCCACGTTCGCGTGCCCACGAGAGGGCCGATACCCATCAGCTTGAAGCCGTGCGAAAAAATGTCACCGTCGGATCCGGAATGCTCGTTGGTCAGCGCGACGACCGGGCCGGCGACGGCTTCCTCCGGATAGGAAGAGGTATGCCCCCAGCGCGCGGTCGCGTACCCGATGCGCTTGCGAGCGACCTTCTCCAGCAACAGTTGCGACACGTGACCGCCACGGTTGTAGCGAACGTCCACTATCAGGCCGTCGCGATCGCATTCGGCGATGAAATAGCGGTGAAATTCGGCGAAACCTGCGGACATCATGTCCGGCAGATGAAAATAGCCGACCCGTCCCTGCGATTGCTGGTGGACCCAGCGTCGATTGCGTTCGACCCATTCACGGTAACGCACGGGGATTTCGTCGGCAAGCGTCGTCACCAGCACACTGCGAGTCGACCGTTGCGCGCCGTTTGTCGTGGCGAGCGTGAGCTCGACCTTGGTCGCGGCCTGATGCACCAACAACGCCTGCGGTGAGCGCTCCGGGGACGTCGGCTGCCCGTTCACCGCGACGATGCGTTCGCCCGGCTTGGCTTCCACGCCCACGGCATTCAAAGGTGAATCGGCGCCGGCGTCCCACGCATCGCCGGTCACGATGCGCGTGATTTCGTAGCTGCCATCCGCGTCGACAAGCCGCAGGTCGGCCGCCAGGTATCCGAGCGCGACTTGTGGCGGGCGTCGGTGGTCGCCGCCGATTTCGTAGGCGTGCGACGTGCCAAGCTCGCCCTGCATTTCCCAAATGAGATCCGAGAGTTCGGCGCGCGTCGCGACGCGGTCCAGGAGCGGCTCGTACTGGCGATAGACTGCTTCCCAATCGATACCGGACATGTTCGGGACCCAGAAATGATCCCGCTGCAGCCGCCACACCTCGCGAAACATCTGCCGCCACTCCTGGCGCGGCTCGATCGACAGACGAATGCGCTCGAGATCGATCCAGCCGCTCTTGCGCGACGGTTCCTCCGAGGACCGGCCTGATTCGCGGTCGGTTTCGGGCTTGCGATTTGCGGCGATGGCGCGCAGCCGCTTGCCTTCGCGTACAACGAGCGTGGTATGGTCCGCGCCCAGCGCGAACCGATCGGCTTTTTCCATCAGCGTTTCGGCACGCAGTGTGGCGAAATCGAAGACTTCCAGCCGACCCGGGGCGTCCTTGTGTCCGCCTCGTCCATGTGCACCGACGATCGGCAGCACGGTCCAGGCGACCCGGTCGCCCAGCGCGCCTGCGATCTGTCCGAAGCGGTTCTCCGGCACGGGAAACGCCGCAATTCGGCGCTCGATACCTGCCAGATCGACTGGAGGCGGCGGTGATTGCACGTCCGCCCTGGCGTTCGCCGCGGCGACATCGTCCAGTGTCAGCGCCTTGGGCAACGGGATCGAAGGGCGGCCGCCCGCCTGCCTGCAGCGCGATCAGGTAGGGGCGCGCCGCGCGGGGAAAGCTCAACTCGAACTGCACGCTGTCGTACACCGGATCGAAGGTGCGTATCGACAGGAAATACAGATATCGCCCATTGGGATCGAACGCCGGGCTGTAGTCGCGGAATTCGGGCTGCGTAACGAGTGTATTCGTCTTGCCTGCGACGTCGTGAAGCTTGATCGCGCAATGGCGCAGCGATGTCCAGAATGTGTATGCGAGCCACGCGCCATCGGCGGACCACGCGAGGTCGTCGGTGCGGCCCGCATCGCTGCGATCGATGATCGTGAGGTCGCCACTGTCGAGATCGCCGATCATCACTTCGTTGCGGTGATTCGTGAGCGCGACCCGACGGCCGCGCGGCGCGGCGCGCATGGCGACGACGTGGCCGGTGTCCCAGGGCAGCGAACGCGCGTGGCCGTTTTCGAATACCACGACGCGCTCTTCCCCCGAGGCGTCGCTGACGGCCACGATCGTCGAGCCATCGCCCAGCCATTGCCCATGTCGCAGTCGGCCCGGCGTGATCGTCGCCGTGCTGCCGGACGGCTCCCTCCCACAGCGCGAAGCTGAATAGCTTTCCGCGGGCATCGAGTGCCACGCTGTGACCCGCGGGATGCACGTGGATCGAGCCGAGGTGCTCGGCTGCCGGCACGAACTTGCGCGCCGCCTGCGTGCGATGCGAAGGCAACTGAATCTCGATTTGCTCCGAGTGATCGCTGCCGGGATCGAACAACCATAGCTCGGCACCGCACTGGTAGACGATGCGCCGACCGTCGGTGTGCGCATGGCGCGCGTAGTAATCGTCGTGATCGCTGTGCCGGCGCACGTCGGATCCGTCGGGAAGGCACGAGTAGAGGTTGCCGACACCCTCCATGTCCGACAGGTAGTAGACGCGGCCGTCCAGCCACATCGGGCTCGTGATATTGCCGCCGAGCTCGGTCATGCGACGATAGGTTCCGGTGCCGTCCGCGTCGATCCAGAGATGGCCGGCGGTTCCGCCGCGGTAGCGTTTCCAGCGCGCAGGGTCTGCCGTATTGCGGCCGATGACGCGGATCTTTCCGGGACCGAAGGCGAGGTGATTCACTTGCCCCAAGGACAGGAGCTGTGGTGTCCCACCGGCGGGGTCGAGCGTGTACGCCCTGTAGTTGCGGAAGAACGGCTGTCCGTAGGTCGAAACGAACAGTATGTGCCCCTCAGGCGTCCATCCGCGCACGATTACGTCCGGCCCGAGCCATGTCATGCGTCGCGCGGGACCGCCCTCGGCGGACATCAAATACACCTCGGGATGTTGTTCATCGCGCCCGACGAACGCGATCCACTGTCCATCGGCGGATAAGCAGGGTGTGGAGGGTTCTGAAAGGCCGGCGGTCAACCGGCGCGCGACTCCTCCGGATGCAGATACTCGCCACAAATCGTCGTCGCTGACGAAGACCGTTGTGTCGCCATGCAAGCTTGGATGACGCAGATAGCCATTGTTGGGCATGAGCTTCTCGATGACGCGTCGATTCGAAGCCGCAATTGTAATGAGAATCGAGCTTGCCGTTGTGGTGGCGTGACGATTCTTTGCGGTCGAATCGGCGGTCGCCAGCGAGTCGCCGTGCCGAAGTGCTGCTAATATCTCATTCGTGAAATGGTTTCCCGCGCATGCCATGACCACTGAGCTGCTGTTTCGAGACGACGCCTATTTGAAGACCGCACGCGCGCAGGTTACGGCGGTGCATGAACGCGGCATCGAGCTCGATCGCACGATCTTCTATCCGGTGGGCGGCGGACAAGTGGGCGACGTCGGTGTGCTGGTGCGCGAGAACGGCGAGCGCATCGTGGTTACCGATACGCGCAAAGGTGACGGCATCGACGCGGTGCTGCATGTCTCTGACCCGGCGATGCCGCAGCCGGAGATCGGCGAAGCGCTCGGCCTCGAAATCGACTGGGATCGCCGCTATGCGTTGATGCGCCTGCACACGGCGCTGCACGTGATGTCGTGCGTCGTGGTGGCGCCGGTCACCGGCGGCAACATATCACCGGAAAAAGCTCGCCTCGATTTCGACATCGACATGAGCCTGCTCGACGCCCCGAAAATCGAGCACGAAACGAACGCGTTGATTGCGCGAGCGGTGGATACCGAAACGGTCTGGATCACCGACGAGGAACTCGACGCTCGACCGGAACTGGTCAAGACCATGAGCGTGCAACCGCCGCGCGGTGCGGGGCGGGTGCGATTGCTCAAGATCCCCGGCATCGACCTGCAGCCCTGCGGTGGTACGCACGTCCGGAACATTGCAGAGATCGGGGCCATCCGCGTGCTCAAGATCCGCAGCGAAGGCAAGCGCAACAAGCGCGTCGAGATCGCGCTGGTGGCGTGAGTGTAGAGTCGTCATCCCGCCCCCGATTACCCCACTCGAGGGCAGGCTCCAGCGGGAATCCATAGGCGCTGAAGACAAATGGATTCCGGCTCGCGCCCGCGACGCGGCTTGGCCGGAATGACGGCGATCTGCTCGGCTAACTAGCGCTTCTTGGCATCCAGCAGCGACTTCAGATTCGCGAACGGCGAATGCGTGGCGCCCATCGGACCACTGCCCGTCGTGCTGCCTCCCGTCGCTTCCAGTTGTCGCTGGTGCTCGTTGTCGTGGCAGTAAAGGCACAGCAGTTCCCAGTTGCTGCCATCCGGCGGGTTGTTGTCGTGGTTGTGGTCGCGATGATGGACCGTCAGCTCGCGCAGATTGGCGCCCGCGAACTGGCGACCGCAACGGCCACAGATCCACGGATAGATCTTGAGCGCCTGTTCTCGGTAACCCTGCGCGCGCTTGTCGGCGCTGGCGCGTGCGTCCGCCACGATCCGGTCCAGCTTGCTATGGTCGCTGGTTTTCACGTCCCCTCAGCTCGCCTGTATCGGTCCGATGCTCGCTTCGAATCAAGCCGTCTTCAAGCTGTGATTCTTCAGTGGGAGATCGCGTACTCGCTTGCCGGTGGCAGCGAAAATCGCGTTCAAGCACCGCGGGAGCGGCCACCGCAATCGTCGGCTCGCCCACGCCGCCCCAGAAGCCGCCCGACGGCATCACGATCGTCTCGACGGCGGGCATTTCGTTCATGCGTAAGACCTGGTAGGTGTTGAAGTTCTGCTGCTCGATGCGACCGTCCTTCACCGTGCATTCGCCGTAGAGCGCCGCCGACAGGCCGTAGGCGAACGAACCCTCGACCTGGGCTTCGATCTGCTGCGGATTCACCGCATAGCCGGAATCGGTCGCCGCGACGATGCGGTGAATCTTGAGCTCACCACCGTCGCTGACCGACACCTCCGCGCACGCCGCGACGTAGCTGCCGAATCCCATCGTCTGCGCGAGGCCTCGGTACACGCCTTTGGGCGGCGGCTTGTCCCAGGCCACGCGCTCGGCCACGGCATTGAGCACCGCCAGATGTTTGGGGCTGCTGGCGAGCAGCTTGCGCCGCAGGGCGAGAGGGTCCTGCGCGGTCGCGTAGGCGACTTCGTCGATGAAGCACTCGAGATAGATCGTGTTCTGGTTGAGATTGACGCCGCGCCAGAAGCCCGGCGGTACATGCGGATTGCGCATCGCATGGTCGATGAGCAAGTTCGGAATCGCGTAGCCGATCGAACTTTCCGGTCCCGGCGGATTGAGCCCTTGGAACACGACCGGATCCTTGCCGTCCTTGATGTTGTCGGGCGCTACGCCGGCAAGGATCGACTGGCCCGAGATGCGCATGTGCAGCGCGGTCACGTTGTCGCGCTCGTCGAGGGCGGCCGTCAACTTGCATTGCGTGACCGGGTGATAGCGCCCGTGCGTCATGTCTTCTTCACGCGACCAGATCAGCTTGATCGGCGTGCCCGGCATTTGCTTGGCGATCGCGACCGCCTGGCGTATCCAATCGGTGGCGCCGCGGCGACCGAAGCCCCCACCCAGCAGCTGCTTGTACACCTCGCATTTCGCGAGCGGGAGTTCGGCGGCTTCCGACGTGGCCGCCAATGCCGCCTCGCCGTTCTGTGTCGGTGTCCAGACTTCACAGCGCGTCGGCGTCCAGCGCGCCGTCGCGTTCATGACTTCCATCGTCGCGTGGTTCTGGTGCGGGTAGGAGTAGACCGCCTCGATCTTGCGCGGGGCTGCGGCGATCGTTGCCGGCGCGTCGCCGACCTTATTGCCCACGACGGCATTGTTTGCATCGAGTCCAGCCTTCAGCACCTGTGCGAAGCGCTCGCTGGACTCCCGTGCGTTCGGACCTTCGTCCCACTCGATCGTCAACGCGTCGAGTGCGGTCTTCGCATGCCACCAGGTGTCGGCCACGACAGCCACTGCCGAATCGCCCACGCGAACGACTTTCTTCACACCCTTGCGCTTCAGCACGGCGGTGGCATCCACGCTCTTCACGGTTCCGCCGAAAACGGGGCAATCCTTGATGGCGGCATTCAGCATTCCCGGCAGCTTGAGATCCATTCCGTAGATCTGAGCGCCGGTCACCTTGTTGACGGTGTCGAGCCGTGCGAGCCGCTTGCCGATGATCTTCCAGTCCTTCGGGTCCTTCAGCGGCACATCGCTCGGCGGTGTCAGCTTGGCCGCTTCGACCGCGACCTTGCCGTAGGACGTGGTGCGGCCGGATGACGTGTGCGAGATCACACTTTCGCTGGCGGTGCACTCGGACGGCGGCACGCTCCAGCCATTTGCGGCGGCCTGGATGAGCATCATGCGCGCGGCGGCGCCGCCCTTGCGCACATACGCCTGTGAGTCGCGTATCCCGCGGCTGCCACCGGTCGAGAAGTTGCCCCAGACGCGATTGCGCGCGAGGTTCTCGCCAGGGGTCGGGTACTCGGTTGTCACCTTGGCCCAACTGCAGTCGAGTTCCTCGGCGACCAGCTGCGCGAGGCCGGTCAGCGTTCCCTGGCCCATCTCGGAGCGGGCGATTCGGACGACCACCGTATCGTCCGGCTTGACGACGACCCAGGCGTTGATCTCGGGGATGCTCGCGCCTGCTGTTGTGGCGGCACCGGCGAACGGGACGTGGAAACCGACGACGAGCCCGCCCGCAGCGGCAGCAGACGTTGCGAGAAATTGGCGACGTGAGAGATTCGCGCTCATGTCGTGCTCCCGTCGGTGTGTTGAATCGACAGGCCGGCGCGCTTGGCATCCCCGCCTTGTGCCGCCACCTTGATCGCGGCGCGAACCCGATTGTAGGTGCCGCAGCGGCAGATGTTGGTCATCGCGGCCTCGATCTCGGCGTCGGTCGGGTTCGGCTTGTCTACGAGCAGCGCCGCCGCGGCCATGATCATTCCGCTCTGGCAGAAGCCGCACTGCGGCACGTCGAGTGCGATCCACGCCTTTTGCAAAGGGTGCGATCCGCTTGCGGGGACAGGCCTTCGATGGTGACAATTTTCTCGCTGGCCTTGACGGTCGAGACCGGGCGCAGGCACGTGCGGATCGGCACACCATCGATGAGCACGGTGCATGCACCGCATTGCGCCACACCGCAGCCGTACTTGGTGCCGGTCAACCCCAGCTGCTCGCGCAATACCCACAACAGCGGCGTTTCCGGTTCGACATCGACGCTGTGTACCTTACCGTTGACGTTCAAGGTTGTCATTTCAACGATCTCCAGACTGATGAATGAGGCGCCGCCGGCCGCGATCGAATCGCGCGATGAATCGCTGATGGCACCGCCGGGTGTCGCCTTCGCCAATCCGTTACGATACTCCAGTCGTGCCAGCTGCGACCCGGCGCTGGCGCGACGTCGACGACCGCGTCCACGGTTGGACAGCGGCCGGGTGGGATTCGTGCCGGAGGCTGGAGCCTTGCATCAGTTCATGTCCGGGTCCTTGAAGTACTTCGTGCCGGACACGGTGATCGAGGCCGAGAGCCCGGTATTTGTCAGCTGGTAGAGATAAACCCCTGGGGATACCGCCGCGGCTCCGCTGAACATCCCGCCTTGGCCACTGACCATCGCCGAGAGGTTGGCCTGGCCACCGAATTCCCAGCCCTGATCGATGAAGTTGCGTAATGCCTGCTCGTTTGTAAAGACGAAGATCAGGCGATTCTGATTCACGCCGAAGCCAAGGCCTCCCTGCACCTGCACCATCTTCATGAAAGTCTGCCGCTCAGTGCGCTTGTTGACGACGATGCCCTTACCGGTGGTGCCGCCGGCGAAAAAGAGCTTGAGGCCGAAGGTACTGAACACCGCATAACCGGCCGACCGGTCGATAGCGCGCTTGGTCCCGGGCGCGATTTCATACAGCGATGAGAGCGCATCCTGCGCCATTTCCCGCACCTGCTGCCTCGCCTGGATGATCTTGCCTTCGGGGGGCGCGCCCGCCGGCAGGGCGTTTTCAACGTCCTTGAGTGGATCCCAGGAAAATATCTGGGCAACCACCGGCGGCGTGGAGAGACATGCAGACAGCGCAAGAAGACCTAAATACGATTTCATTGGGTGACCCTTCGGACAAAGACTCGATGGAAGGTGGCAACGACGCCGCCACGGGTTCTATTGTGCACGCGTCGGCCCCGGTCTTGCACGTGCGCACGCGCTTGCCATGCCGAAAAACCGACGACGTCCAAGGGTCACGAGCAGAGTCGACCCCGTCAGTTGAACACTACTTGCCGCCGCGCACCTCGAATTTCACGCTCGACAATGGCTTGCCCTCGGCGTCCTCGAGCACAAGCATGTGCTGGCCGGGGACCGGCTTCCAGTCCGCCCGTCCGCGCTCGGCGACCAGCACGACGTCGTCGATGCGCCATTGCAACCCGGGAACCGCGGGCGAGGCGGAGAAGACGACCCGTTCGCGATCGGACGGAATATCGGGATCGAGCGCGATGATGGTGTCTGCGGCGGGATAGCGAATAGTTGGCGTCGCGCTGGTGGCGAATCCCTGTGCGCCGTTCCCGCGCATCGTGACGGTCTCCGTGCCGCGCAGGAACCATTCGCCTCGTTCGGCTTCGACCGGCGGATCGAAAGCCACCGTTTGCCGCAGGACGCCTGACGGTGCGCGGGGTGGCGTCGACGGTTCATTTGTGTGCAGACGATGCACGATGTCCCGCCAGATCGGCGCGGCGCCGGTGACGCCGGAGACGTCGCGCATCGGCGCGCCGGAAAAATTGCCCACCCATACGCCGACGGTATAGCGCGACGTGAAACCGACACACCAGTTGTCGCGCATGTCTTTGCTCGTGCCGGTCTTGACGGCGCTCCAGACACGGGTCGCGAGAGCGTTCTCCAAGCCGAAACTCGTTGCTCGCGCGCTGCGGTCCGAGAGTATGTCGCCGATAATGAACGCGCTGTCGCGCCCGAACACGCGGCGCTGGGGCGAATCCGTGGCTTGCGCGACGACGCGCGTTGCGCTCCATTGCCCGCCGTTGGCCAGCGTGCGATAGGCGTTGGCGAGAGTGATCAAGGTGACGTCGGCGCCGCCGAGCGCCAATGACGCGCCGTAGAAGTCCGCAGGCTCGCTGAGCGAGTCCAGGCCGAGTTGACGCAGTGTGTCGTAGAAGCGATCGATGCCGACCAGTTCCACCGTGCGCACCGCCGGGACATTGAGCGAGCTCGCGAGCGCCGTGCGCACACTCACCGTGCCGCGAAAACTGCGGTCGTAGTTCTGCGGAATGTAAGCGCCGCGCTCCGTGGCGATCGCCACCGGACTGTCATCGACCAGCGAGGCGGCGGTAAGCAGGCGAGCGTCGAGTGCCTGCGCGTACAGAAAAGGCTTGAGCGTGGATCCCGCCTGCCGTGGCGCGATGACGCCGTCGACTTGTGCAGCAGAAGACAATTGACCACTGCTGCCGACCCACGCGAGCACGTCGCCGGTGGCGTTATCGAGCACGATGACGGCGCCGTCGCCGACCGCGCGGTCGGCGAGCTCGGCGAGATGGTCGCGCAGCACGTCGACGGCGTAGCGTTGCAGGTCGGCGTCGAGCGTGGTCGCGACGCGTACGCCGGGCGTCTTCAACAGCCTCGCCGCGAGATGCGGCGCAAGATTCTCGCGCTGCGCCAACCGGTACGCGCCCGCGAGTGCGACCATCGCCGTGGCGCGCACGTCTTCACACGCGAGTTGCGGACGCGGCAATCGCCGCCACCGCACACGCGCGTTGCGCAACGGTAACGGCAGGGGCGTTGGGTCCGCGCTGCAGTGCCACGAGAATCGCGGCCTCGCGGGCGTCGAGGCCCGCGGGCGATTTCCCGAACAACCCCCGCGCGGCGGCGTCGATGCCGGTCAGTTCGCCCCGATATGTAGTCACGTTGAGATAGGCCTCGATGATCTGTCGCTTGGTCCAGGTGCGTTCCAGTGCCAGCGCGGCCTGCGCCTGATCCCATTTCTGACCCAACGTACGCGAATTGCCGGCGATGGCGAGCGCGGGATCCAGCAGGCCGGCAAGCTGCATGCTGAGCGTGGACGCACCGCGCGGACCGCGTCCGTCCAACGAGCGCCACACGCTGTCCCACGCCGCGCTGGCGAACCCGGGCCAATCGACGCCCGCGTGTTCGTAGAAGCGGCGGTCTTCTGCGGCTATCAATGTGGTGGCAACCACGGGTGAAACGTCGGCGAGCGGGATCCAGTCGAGGCGGCGAATCCGCGGATCGGCGCGCTGTGTGGCCAGCACGGCTCCATTGCGGTCGAGGAGTTGGGCTTCGGACGTGGCGAAAGAGGCGCGTACTTCGGCAAACGTCGGAATCGCAGACGGCGCCGCCTGAGCAGACGTCGGCAGTGCGGCTGTAGCGACGGCGAACACGCCGGCCAATATTCCGCGTCGGCAACTCATGGCATCACCCTCCACTCGGCGTTCGGCAATTCACCGAACATCTCAGGTGCGTACATCGCTTCCACGCGTGTCGCCGGCAAATTGAACTCGCCGGGATTGTTGAGACGCACCGAGTATTCGACGATGAAGCGACCCTTCGGCACGTAGCGGTAGTACGCGTGGAACGCGTCGAAGGTGCGTTCCTCGTACGCAGGCCAGACCGTGCCGACGCGTTTCTCCCCTGTGCGCGCAAGCGTCGAATCGCCGCCGAGACCGCTGCCCAGCGCGGTGCTGCCCGCAGGGATGGGGTCGTCGACGACCACCCATGTCATGTCGGCTTGCGCTTCGAGTTCGAGGTGGACGCGGGCGACATCGCCACGCGACCACTGTCCCGGCGTCTTTTGCTGCACCGGCGCCACGCTCTTGGTTACCTTGTAACCGCTCGACAGCGGCGCTTTCAGCGGAATCGCCGCGATGCTCGAGAGTGTTATCCACGGCTTACCGTCGCCATCCTGCGTCACCTGCAGCGGTTCGGGCTGCGCCGGCCAAGGCAGACGCTCGTGGAAGGGTTTCGTATCGTCGTCTGGCTTCCATGCATGATCGAAGCGCGAGCCGGCGAGCGTCGCCGAGGTCGTTCCGCTCACCGGGGTCTTTTCAAAGCCTGCGGAGAACTTGTTCATCGCCAGCACGCCCCACGCGTTTGCCACCGTCGTGTTCCAGTGCCCGCGCTGCATGCGGAACAGGCTGCCGGTTACCAGTCGTGGAACGTCCTCCCGCCACGCAGGCGCGTCGAGCAAGGCGATGAGCAACTTGTTGGCGTTCGAATCGGCCGAGATCATCAACCACCACAACGCGTCGGACTTCTCCGTGGAAAAGCGCATCGTCGTGCCCTGAAAGTCCAGCCGCGAGCGCAGGATCTGCTCGGCCTCGCGCATGCGCTCGTCGCGCTTGGCCAGCTTCGCCTGGCGCTTCAGTATCAGGTACCAATCGATCACCGCGGAGGTCGGCCACAGATTGGGCTCGAGCGAGATGCTGTCGAGCCATTTCGCGTTGAACGCGTTCTTGCTGCGCGACAGTGCCTCCAGCGCGGCGATCTTCCGGATCGACAAGTCCGCGGTCGGCATCGCGCCATACCGGACGACGCGACCTTCGACGAAGCCGACCAGCGCCTGCTCGATGCGGCTCTTCGCCGATTCCGGAATCTCCCAACCGGCCTCGTCGCCGACGGAGAGGATGTAGGCGGTCAACGCGTCATCGCCATCGCGCAGGAACGGCCAGAATTTCAGCAGGCCGTCGCGGTCCATGTAGTCGGTGATGCCACCCATCAGCGCGTTCCATTGCGCGGGATTGCCCAATCCGATCGCCGTGGAGGCGCGCTGCTCCAGGCACGAGTACGGATAGAACTGGAAGTACTCGCGCACGCCCGGCAGATCGCCACCGAGCTTGGCCTGCATGCGCACGTCGATGCCGCCGCGGCCGGGAATGGCATCGATCGGCCGTTGCACGGTGATCGACTGCGGTGCGGTCAGTTGCAGAATCGTCGCCTGGTAGGTTCGTTCGGGCACTGCGGCGATGACGGTCTGCGAGAACTTCATCGCGTCCCGTGCGGGCGCCGACTCTTCCGCGCGCGTCGACGCGGCAATCTGCCAATCGATCTTCATCGCGCCCACGGGTACGACCGCGTTCCACGCGATTTCGCGCGCCTCACCCGGCGCCAGGTCGAGCAACTGAGGTGCCAGCGTACCGACGCCGGGTGTCGCGGTGGCGGTGGCGCTCACCGCGAGCTTGCGCTCGGAGGCATTGCGCACCGTGACAATGGCGCGAAAGCGATCGCCTTCGCGCACCAATGGCGGCAAACCCGATAGCAGCATCAGATCCTGCGTCGAACGGATCGATGCGCTGCCGGTGCCGAAGAGCTGCGCGCCACCGCTCGCGACCGCGACGATGCGAAAGCTGGTCAGCGAATCGTTGAGGGGTACGTCGACCGTGGCATTGCCGGCATCGTCGAGCGGAACGCGCGCTTTCCATGTCAGCAAGGTGTCGAACAGCTCACGCGACGAACCGCGGCCACCACCACCGCCCGTGGCGATGGCCTTGCGGCCGAAATGGCGCTTGCCGATGACCTGCATTTGTGCGGTCGACGTGCCCACTTCCTCCCCGCGCCTCGTCATCATTGCATCGAGGAGTTTCCACGAATCGTTGGGCAACAATTCGAGCAGGCCTTCATCGACCGCGGCGAGAGCGATCTCCGATCCTTTCGGCGGTGCGCTGCCATCCGGGCCGACGCACTTCGATCGCGACACGGGCCTTGTCGCGCACCTTGTACGCTTGCTGATCGGGAGCGACCCTCACCGATAGTTCGTGTGCCGACCAGCCGACGCGAATCTCGGCGAGCCCCATCTTGTACGCGGGTTTCGCCAGGTCGAGCAGCGCCGTCGGCGCGATGCCACCGATGCGCCCGCGGACCGCGAACGCCGAGATGAACACATTGGGCGAGTACTCCGGCTTGATCGGCACTTCGATCGTCGGCTCGCCGCGCCTGACGGTCCGCACGAACGCGTCGAGCACGCCTTCGCGCTCGACCGTCACGAGCACTGTCGCGTCCTTGAACGGCGTGCGCAATTGCAGGCGCGCGGTATCGCCCGGCTCATAGCGCTTCTTTTCGGGCAGGAGATCGATGCGATCGTTGTCCGAGCCACCGAACCAGTCGTCGTCTCCGCTCGCGACCCAGGCGTCGGTGCGCGTGACGGCGAGCGCACCCTGGCTATCGGTCGCAATGGCGCGCAAGATCAGGTTGCCCGTTGCGGGAGGCTTCGTCTCGCAAATCAGCACGCCGTGCGTGTCGGTCGTGCCGGCGCACAAGTCGCCGACGCGCTTGGTTTCGCTGCCCTGGTCGAAGGCGTAGAACCCGCCGATGAGTCGCCGCCGGTGCGAGTAGTACTCGCGCTGAAACGCGTCGGTCTTGATGGCGACACCGGCGACCGGTTGCCCGCGCAGGTCGAGCGCGACGACGGTGAACTTGAGGCGATCCTTCGACGCGGCCCAGCCGTCGGGTTTGATGCCGAGCACGATCGTCGACGGCCACAGCGCGATGCGTGCGGCGGCGGTAAGCGTTTCCCCGTTGGGATCGCGGTATTCCATCTCGGCGACCATGTCGCGCGCAGTATCGGCCTTGGCCACGTTCTTGATAGTCGCGCGCGCACCGCCCGAGGCATCGAGAGTCAACGGCAATTCACTCACGCCGTTGCGCGCACTCGCATTGGGGTCGCGTTCCGCGTCGTCGTCGGCCATCTCCGGCTCGACGAAATCGTAGCCTCCGGAACTCGCGAACGAATCGCCGCGTTCTTCGCGACCCTCCTTGACGTTGCCTTTCGCGAACGCGAAGTCGTCGTAGTCCGGGAACGCAACGTTCTTGACTTCGACCTGCGTGCGCAGGCGCACGGGCAGCCCACCGGCGCCGCCGCCCGACAGGTAGTTGACCTGGAGATCGACTTTCACCTCGGCGGGGTTGACCAGCGGTGCGCCCACCGGCTGGATGCGGCCGCGCATCAGCGGCACGCGGAATTGCTCGACGCGGAACGTTCCCGCCATGCGCTCGGTTCGTTGGCGCCGTTCCGCCAGCGAGTCATGCACGAGAATCTGATACGTGCCGAGGGCGGCGTCCTTGGGGATGGTGAAGGTGGACTCGCCATGCTGCGAGCCATCCCAGGTAACGGGAATTTCGTAGACGCGATCGGTGCCGACGTGGCGGATCGTGACGCGGTTCTCGAGCGCTGCGCGCGGTGGCAGCGCGAAACCATCTCCCGTTTGCCGCCTGACAAACAGCTTCATCGACAGCGTATCGCCGGCCCGCAACAACGAGCGGTCCAGAACGGCATGCGCGATGTACGGTCCTTCATAACTGCCGGTTGGCACGTTGAAACGCCACGGGCTGATGCCTTCGCCCCAGGCCGAAAACGAAAACGCCATATCGGCGTCGGTGCGGGCAACGATGTAGTAGCCGCTGTATTCCGAATGACATTCGAAATCGTCGCGCGGCAGTTCCTTGGCGATGCGCGCAATTCCGTCCGCACCGGTGCGACCTTGCCAATGCAGGTTGCCGAAGCAGTCGCGCACGGTGATGCGGGCATTGCGCACCGGCGTCGCGTCGTTAAGTTGAGTCACCCATACCAGCGACGACTCGCGCCCAAGCTTGAAATGCACGCCCAGGTTCGTGACGATCGTGCTCGTGCGCGCGTAGTAGGGCTTGTTCTGCGCGAGCAGGGAGGCGCCCAGTTTCGGACTGGCCAGCTCGACCACGTAAAAGCCAGGCTTTTCCAGCGGGATGCCGACGACTTCGAACGCGCGCGCGCCCAGCGGTTTCGGTACTGCGATCGGCGTGCGCGGATCCTTCGCGCCGAAGATGGAATAGGCAGCCCCGTAGCGCTTGGTGACCCAGCGCTCCTTCTTGTCGTCGTATTCGCGATCGATCTTGTCGCCGCGCTCGACGCGCCGCAACCAGTCGAGCATCGCGAGGTCGTCGGCCGTATTGATGGTGGCGATCTGTCCCGGGATCGGTGCCCGGGCGTCCTTTCTGGCGGCGGCAAGTGCGGTGCCATCGGCGAGACTGCCATCGAGCGTGGGCTCGACGTTCCGGACCGTCACGGGCAGCAGGGGCTTCTCATTGCCCGGCAACCTGGCTTCGAGAATGCCGAACAGCGCCGGGAATTTCACCAGCGGCGGATATTCGTCGGTGCGCACGGTGAGCGGAAAACTCCGCGCGTTCTCCAGCGGCCGGCCGGCATCGTCCTTGAGCCCCGGGGGAATCTGCAGCTTGAACGTCTGCTGCTCCGGCAGGCCGGGGCCGAAATTCACGCTATTGACCGTATCCCCGTCCTTTTGCGGAGACAACCTGGCAGGATAGGACTTGCCTGCGCCGTCGACCAATTTGATCTGTGCGGCGTCGGTGCGCGCAACCGGGGCCGTGAACGAAAGCGTCAAGACCTGGATGGGAATGCACTGCGCATCCTTATTGACGCGGGAACAAGAAAACGACGCGCGGAACATCGGTCGCACCCGGAACGCGAGGGCCTGATCCGCGGCGGTCGTCACACCGGTCGTCGCGGCAATGCCTTTGCCCCAGACCAGTTTGACGTCGGCGTTGGCCGGCAGCGTGCGCGCGCAAGCAAGCGTCACCAACGGCGAATCGGGCGCGTCGCGAAGGCGAAGGAATTTTTCGTCATCGCTGCCGGTGGCAGGAAGGCGGAACAGGAAGCTCCGCGTGCGCCCCTGGTCGGGATCGAGCAGCATGAAGCGCAGGTAACTACCGGCGAAGGATTTGCGGTTGTCCAGTATCGCCTTGCGCTCGTCGCCACCGATCAGGCGTACGCCGATCTGCTCGTTGATGCCGGCGGCGACACAGTGCGCGTGATCGAGGATCGTCTCGGGCTTCGCCGGCGCATCGAGGCCGAGGATGAAGACCTGGTGCTCGTCGATGCGCGCGCCTTCGTAGGGCAGGCTTTTCACGATGGCGGGGCCGCCCGTCGAAAACTCGAAGCGCTGGCCCGCATCCAGCGCCTTGCCATCGAGCGCGGTGATGCCGCCCTTGAGCGTGAAGGTGCAGCGTACACCTGCGGGCAAGTCGCGGTCGAAGTCGTAGACCCAGTTCTTCATGTCCGCCCAGCGCCCCTTGCCCTTTTCGGCGCAGTCGATGTCGAACGGATCGAGTTCGCGAGGATCGCCGAAGGGAACCATGGCCGCCCCAAAGCGCGCCGTCACCTGGCGCACGCCTTTCACTTCGCCCTGGGGCGAGAAGAACTCGACGGGTTGCGCGAACAGCGCGCACGCCCATGCGGCGCACAGCGCACCAACCCAGTGGCGCGCATGCGGTATGGATCCGATCCTCATTCCTGCTCCCCTGTGAACGAACAGCACCGGCCGCGATGCGCCATCGGCGCACCCTTGCGCGAGATTACGCCCTATTGAGGCAGTGGGAAGCGGCGGCAGCGCGCCCGCGGTGTGGCGCGGCAGGGAAGAATTATGGCGCAATCGTGGCGCGGATTCAGCGTCGTAGAAATGACGCCAGCCGCTCGACGCCGTCGGCGAGTCGCTGTTCGCTCGCCGCGAAGCACCAACGCACGAAACCGTTGCCCTCGGGCCCGAAGGCGCTGCCCGGTGCGAGGCCGAGACGGGCCTCACGCACCAGTCGCTTGCAGAATTCGAGGCTGTCGCCGACGCCCGCGATGCGGAAGAACACGTACATCGCGCCGTCTGGCAGCGCGGCCTGCACACCCGGCAACGCGCAGAGTGCGTTGACAAGGAAGCTCCGCGCATGACGATACCGGTGCAGCGTATGCGCGATCGTTGGCTCGCCGTCGTTGATGGCAACGACCCCGGCACGCTGCACGAACACCGGCGAACACGACGTGTTGTATTCGATCAGCTTGCCCAGATCGGGCATCAGCGCCGGCGGCGCGACGATCCAGCCGAGGCGCCAGCCGGTCATCAGCCAGGCCTTGGAGAAACTGTTGGTGCTGACCAGGCGATCGTCGGGCTCCGCGAGATCGAGAAAGGACGGCGCGCAGCGGCCGCCCGTGTAGCACAGGCGTTCGTAGACATCGTCAGCGACAATCCAGATTCCGTGCTTGCGGCAATGCTCGAGAATTGCTTGCTGGCTCGCGGCATCGAGGGTCCAGCCGGTCGGATTGTTCGGCGAGTTGATCAGCACTGCGCGGGTGCCCGGCGTGAGCGCGGCGATGAGGCGATCGACGTCGAGCGACCAGCCGCCGGGGCCGAACGCCAGCGGCTGTCGCACGACCTCGGCACCGAGGATCTTCGGGATTTCCGTGAGATTCGGCCACAGGGGTGTGACGCATACGACGCGATCACCATGACCGATCAACGCCTCGACCGTGAGCATCAATGCCGACATCCCCGACGCCGTGACTGCGATGTTGTCGGGCAATACCGGCTGGTGCAGTTTCGAGACATACGCCGCGATGGCATCGCGCAACTCGGGAATGCCGAAGTTCTGGTTGTAGAACGTCTCACCCGCGTCCAGCGACGCAACCGCGGCTTCGCGAATGTACGCCGGCGTGACTTCGTCCGGTTCGCCGAACCAGAACGGCAGGATGTCGGGGTCGCCCATGCCCGCATTGGCGACTTCGCGGATCTCGGACGCCACCAACGCACGAACGGCGGGTCGGGCGTGAAGATCGAGGCGAGGTGGAGGTGCGGAATCGTTCATTGGAAGTGTGCGAAGGGTGTTCGGCACAATCGACTTTATACTTGGCGGTCGGCATTGGAGCAAGGCAGGGACTCGCGATGAAACTTTACGGTATCGTCAATTGCAACACGGTGAAGGCGGCGAGGGCATGGCTCGACGCGCACGGCAAACGCTACGAGTTCATCGACTTCAAGAAGACACCACCGACGCGGGAACTGCTGCAGCGCTGGTGCGACACGTTCGGATGGGAGCGCGTGCTCAATCGCCGTGGCACGACATGGCGCATGCTATCCCCGGATGCGCAAGCTGGCGTCAAGGATGAACAGAGCGCGATCGCATTGATGATTGAAAAGCCGAGCGTGATCAAGCGACCCGTGCTCGAGAATCCCGGGCCGAAGCTCATTGGCTTCGACGAGGACGTGTACGCAACATTGAATTAGGCATCTGGTTCCCTCACCCCGCGCTGTCGCGCACCCCTCTCCCGCCGGGAGAGGGGCGGGGGTGAGGGCTACCACTCTCCAAAAGGCACCCCAGCATGCTTGTGCGCGTCCGTGCCGGCGTCCACGGCGCTGTCCGTGACGGTGACGCGTCGCTTCAGGCCCATGAACCACGACAGCAGCCGTTCGCGCATCTCACGGCGCACCGTCTCGTGGTTGACGTCGGCGCCGAGATCGTCGAACTCCTGCGGATCGGCGGCGAGATCGAACAATTGCGGCCCGAAGCCCTGCCAGTGCACGTATTTCCAGCGCTCGGTGCGAACCATCCAGGCGCGGCAGGCGTTGGGAGCGCGGCCGAGCGTTCGGCGTGCCTTGCGATAACCGTAGTCGAGTTCGGAGACGACGAAATCGCGCCAAACCGCCGGAGGGCGTGCGCGGGTCAGCGGCAACAGCGAATTGCCCTCGATGCGTTCCATGGCGATCGGCACGCCGAGCGCATCGAGGAACGTCGGCGTCAGATCGACACCTTCGGCGAACCGCGACTCCACGCTGCCGCGCGTGGCATCGGCGGCGCGGTCGGGGTCGTAGACGATCAGCGGTGCGCGCTGCACCGTGTCGTAGAAGAGTTCCTTCTCCCCCAGCCAATGATCGCCGAGGAAATCACCGTGATCCGCGGTGAACACGATCAGCGTGTCCTCGAAGCGACCGAGCGTATCGAGCGCGTCCCAGATGCGACCAAGGTGATCGTCGATTTGCTGAATCAGTCCCTGATAGGTCGGGCGGACCGTCTGCCACACTTCGTCGCGCGCAAAGTTCGCGCACTCCTCCTGCTGCCGATAGGCCGCGACCACCGGGTGCTGCGAGTGCAATTCCCGCGCATCGCGCACGACCGGCAGGCACTGTTCCAGCGTATAGCGCTTATGGTACGGCGCTGGAGCGATATAGGGCCAGTGCGGCTTGACGTACGACAGGTGCAACACCCACGGACGATCTGCTTGAGCGCGAATGAAGTCGAGTGCGCCATTCGTCGTATAGGCCGTCTCCGAGTGCCGCTCGGCGACGCGTGCGGCCAAGCCGGCATTGCGCATGTGCCAGCCGGATACGATATCGCCACCCGGGCCGACGGCGCTGATGACGAAGTCCGACCACGGATCGGCGCAGTCGTAGCCGTTCGCACGCAAGTACGCCGCGTAGGGGCGCCCGGGTTCCGGATGATGCCCGTCGTGACGGTCGATTTCGGCGAAGCCGCCCGCCGCCAGCAGCCGACCGATTTCGCTACCGCCGTCCAGGTGCAGGCGGGCCAGACCGGTCGCATCGGGCAACACGTGCGTCTTGCCGGAAAGCGCCAGCGTGCGGCCGCTGTCCTGCAGATATTCGCCGAGTGTGATCTCGCCCATCGATAGCGGCACGCGATTCCATGTCGCACCGTGGCTGGAAACATAGCGGCCCGTGTACATGGACATACGCGACGGGCCGCAGACGCCCGACTGCACGAAGGCGCGCTCGAAACGCACGCCGCGTGCTGCCAGCGCATCGATATTCCGGGTCGCGAGATAGGGGTGGCCGTAGCAGCCGAGATGATCGGCGCGCAACTGGTCGCACATGATGAACAGGACGTTGCGGACGGCGGTCATGTCCGAGGGTGCGAATTCAACCGTGCGCGAAGCGTGAGATGCGACAGGACCGCAGGCATGTCAGTTCCGAAGGGCCGCCCCGAGGAACTGACCCACCCCGCCGGGGGCAGCGAGCACCAGGCCGAAGGCCGCAGGACAGCCGAAGGCTGGTCCCGCGAAGCGGGATGCGGCGAAGCCGCACAAAGCGAGCGTGGGGGTCGTTTCATCCTAGTCCCCGATAAAGCCCGACGCCTTGATGATCGGTCCCCAGCGTGCGGTATCCGCCGCCATGATCGCGCTCAATTGCTCGGGTGTCGTGCCGGTGGGTTCGTAGCCGAGGTTGACGAAACGGTCGCGCAGCTCCGGATTCTTGAGCGCACCGGCGATCGCCGCCGATACCTGATCGATCATCGCTGCGGGCGTCTTCGCCGGCGCGTAGACACCGATCCAGCCCGTGCCCTCGATTGCGGCGAAACCC
Organism: uncultured beta proteobacterium; assembly: GCA_963726935.1. Taxonomy (GTDB): domain Bacteria; phylum Pseudomonadota; class Gammaproteobacteria; order Burkholderiales; family Casimicrobiaceae; genus PALSA-1003. The sequence goes on along the minus strand of CAVSEH010000013.1, from coordinate 244,061 downwards.
TGCTCCTTGAACGTCGCCACCGACGGCAGCTGCAGCGAGCGCTGCGCGCCCGACGTCGCGATGATCCGTATCTTTCCGCCGCGATGCAGTTCGATCATGTCGGAGAGCGCGTCGACCCCGGCGGGAATCTGGCCACCCATCAGGTCGTTGGCCAGCGGCGCGCCGCCCTTGTAGGCGATGTGGGTCATCTCGATCCCGGTGGCCTTGCCGATCATGAGCCCGAAGAAGTGCGGCAGGCTCCCGGGCGCAGGCGAGCCGAAATTTGCCTGCGTCGGATTGGCCTTCAACCACGCGATGAACTCGGGGACCGTCTTCGCCGGGTGGTTGGGCCCGACGGCGAACGCGAATTGGTACGTCGCAACCTGCGCGACCGGCGCGAAGTCCTTCGCCGGATCGTAGTTGAGCGTCTTGTAGACGATTGGCGCAAGGACAGGCACGACGACCGGCACGAGCAGGAACGTGGTGCCATCGGGTGCGGCGTTCTTCAGGGCCTCGGCGGCGATGCGTCCGCCTGCGCCGACCTTGTTCTCGACGATCACGGGGACGCCGAGTGAATCCTTGAGCTTGTCGGCCAGCATGCGTGCCGCGATGTCGGACGATCCACCCGCGGCGAAACCGACGATGATGCGCACCGGGCCCTTGAGTGCAACTTGGGCGCTCGCTTGCGCCGGCAGAAGTGCTGCAAGCAAGAGCGCGACGAGATACGCAACCCAGCGGCGAAGGCGCATGACAGATCCGAGGCAACGAGGATGCGGCTGTTATACTTGCTGCGCAACAACGCGGCAAGCGTCGAGCAATCGCGGCACTGCGCCGCGAATTGCGTTGCGAGCGACCTGCTCAGAGTTCAGCCAAATGCTCTCCTACCTCCCCGGCGTTATCGCGATAATTATCTGTGGTGTCGGCGGCGCCTATGTCGCGTGGAGCTTGGTCGACGCGTTGGGCTGGACAGGCGTCGGCGGCGCCATCGTCACCGCGATCATCGGCATGATTGCGGCGACGCTGCTGTGGATCGTCGGCGTAGCCGTCGGCAAGGCGTTCGGACGGCGCAAGAAATAGGCGTCATTGACGACTGGGGAAGACTCGACCGACCCCGCGTTCCAGAGTTGCGCGCATGGGGTCGCCCGCACGTGGGCCGGTCGAAGGGTCCTCCCCGGTCGGCAATGAGGCAGGCTGCGGGTGGATCAATTGGTGGCGCGGGTGGCAAATTCCGTCGCTGACGGGGCCGCTGTCGCGAAATCGTCACCGTGGTTCGATCGCGCCACCATGTAAACGGCGGCAGCGAGCAGCACGCTGAAGGCGATCCCGATTGCCAGCCCTTCAAGTGCGAGTTGACCCAGTTCACGCCACACACGTGCGCCGATCTCGCCGCCCGCCCTGCCATTCGCTGTTTGCATCGCCCGCTCTCCAGGTTGTCGGTTGCGCCCTGATTCACTTCATCCGGGCACACTGTCATTGAAGGCGCGCATTGCGACCGGCGCGTGCGGGCAACGTGGCGTCGCGACGAAGAATCATGGCGGAATTGTGGCAATTGGAAATGCGCAGCCCGTCAGGCGGCCTCCGCTGCTATATTTAGCCGCCATGAGCCGCCGCATAGCTATTGTCGAGGACGAGCCCGCGATCCGCGCCAACTATGCGGACGCACTCCGCAAGCAGGGCTACGAGGTTGTGGCGTACGCAGACCGCCCGACCGCGCTTGCCGCGCTGCGTACGCGCCTGCCTGACCTCGCGCTCATCGACATCGGACTCGCCGACGACATCGACGGTGGCTTTGCGCTCTGCCGCGAATTGCGCGCGCTGTCGGCGAGCCTGCCGATCATTTTCCTGTCCGCACGCGACTCGGATTTCGACATCGTGGCCGGGCTCCGCCTGGGCGCCGACGACTATCTGACCAAGGACGTGAGCCTGCCGCACCTCACCGCGCGCATTGCCGCGCTGTTTCGCCGCGGTGATCTGCTGTCCGCACCGCCCGCGGTGGAGGACGTGATCGAACGTGGTCCGCTGCGCCTCGACGCTAAGCGGCTGACGGCGTATTGGCACGGCAAGCGCGTCGATTTGACGCTGACCGAATTCTGGATGGTACACACGCTGGCCAAGTATCCGGGGCACGTCAAGGACCGCGACAGCTTGATGCGCGATGCCAACATCGTCGTCGACGACAGCACGATTACGTCGCACATCAAGCGCATCCGGCAGAAATTCCAGGCGCTCGACGCCAAGTTCGACCGCATCGCGACCGTCTACGGCATGGGATACCGCTGGAACCCCGAAGCAGACCGCGCTGATCCCTGATTGTCGAGTCCTCGCTCGCCCCCCCGTACCTCGAGGCTCGCTCCGGGCCTTCGCGCACTCAGGGATGCTCGCGACGCAGCTTGGCCCGCTTCGATCAAATCGTCGCGTCGCATCGCGCTCGGCATTCGCGCGCAACTGCTGCTGGTGCTGACGGTATTTCTCGCGATTCCGTGGCTTGGCTACGAATACGTCCGCGAACTCGAGCGCTTCCTTCGCGACGCGCAGGAACGCACGCTCGCCGGGACTGCGCAGGCGGTGGCGACGGCGCTGCATGATCGCCCGCGATTGTTCGAAGCCGCCCCTGTACCGGGCGATACGCTGGCGACCGAGCGCACGGCGGCGACCGGCCCGCCAATCGTTGCGCCTGTCGTCGCACTTCCGCCACCCGCGGTCGCACAGCGATCACCGGAAATCGAACAGATCATCCAGGGCCTGTCGCGCACCACCGCGCGCATCTGGGTCATCAACCGCGACCTCGACGTGCTCGCCCGCGCGGGCAGTCTCAAGGGCGCGCGCTCGCCGACCCCGATTCCGCCCGACGCGACGCTGTCGCGTTTCTGGCGGTGGCTGGATCAATTGCTGCATCCCTTGTATGCGTTGGTACTCACGCAGCCCACCGACGATTTCAACGAAGAGCAGGGCGGGCGAATCCTCCTTCCCGCGCGCGAGATCGACGGTGCGCTGGCGGGCATACTCACCGTCGACCGGCGGTTCACGCCCGATGGCAAGGCGGTCATCGTCTCGGCCGCGCACCCGATCTGGGTGGGCGACCAGGTCCGCGGTGCCGTCATCGTCGAGGAGACCACCAACACCGTGCTGGCCGAGCGCAACCGGGCGTTCGAGCGCCTGTTCTCGATCGTGTTGGCGACGTTGCTCGTCGGCTCGGTGGCGTTGACCCTGTTCGCATCGCGTCTGTCGGCACGCATTCGCCGCTTGCGTGACGAAGCGGAAGCCGCGATCGACGAGCAGGGGCGCGTGCGCGGCGCGGTCACTGCTTCCGCGGCGGGCGACGAGATCGGCGATCTCTCGCGGAGCTTCTCGAGCGTGCTCTCGCGGCTGGCGCAGCATGCGAGCTACCAGCAGAACATGGCAAGCCGGCTTTCGCACGAACTGCGGACGCCCGTCGCCGTGGTCAGGAGTTCGCTCGACAACCTGCGGCTGTCGACGCTGCCGGACGAGGCGCGGGTATACATCGAGCGCGCGCAGCTGGGACTCAATCGCCTGACCCACATCCTGACGCGGATGACGGAAGCAACGCGGCTGGAACAGAGTCTGGGCGATGCCACGCGCGAGCGCTTCGATCTCGGCAAGGTCGTCGCCGGCAGCGTCGACGGGTATCGCATCGCCTATCCGACGAAGCAGTTCGTGCTCGAAACACCCGGCGACGAGATGCCGGTGCTCGGAGCGCCGGAGCTGATCGCGCAGATGCTCGACAAGCTGGTGGCCAACGCGGTCGAGTTCGCGAATAGCGAGGCTCCGATCGTGGTGGAGCTCGCGCGCATCCATACCGAGACGGGAACGCAGGTGCGGCTCGCGGTGGAAAACGAAGGCCCGGCGCTCCCGGCAGCCATGCACGGCCGGTTGTTCGATTCGATGGTGTCGGTACGTGACAAACACGCGGGCGACGAGCCGCACCTCGGCCTAGGGCTTTACATCGTCAGGTTGATCGCCGAGTTTCATGGCGGCAGCGTCCGGGCCGATGATCGTGCCGACGGCCGAGGGGTGATCATTGCGGTGACGTTGCCGGAGGCACACGACTGGCGGGAGTAGCAACGACCTTGCGTCGCTACGATCGGAGACATAAGCGATAATGCCGATCCGCGACGTCAATCCGTTCGATCATGCCCACTTCGTTGCTGCAACATCCTGCGCTTGCCGCGGCACTGCTGCTCACCGCATCCAACCTGTTCATGACTTTTGCCTGGTATGGCCACCTCAAGAACATGCACGACCGCGTCTGGTGGATCGCCGCGCTGGTCAGCTGGGGCATCGCGTTGTTCGAATATCTGCTGCAGGTGCCGGCCAACCGCATCGGCTACACCGCTCTGTCGCTGGGGCAGCTCAAGATCATGCAGGAGGTGATCACGCTGCTCGTGTTCGTGCCCTTTGCCTTCTTCTACATGGACCAGCCGCTCAAGCTCGACTACCTCTGGGCCGGGCTGTGCCTGGTCGGCGCCGTGTATTTCATCTTCCGTTCATGATCCCGTAGTCTTCGTGACGCCACCGCATTTCCTCCGTCTCTACGCGGGCTTCGCGACTGCGTATCTGCTGTCGTACGTTTTTCGTACGGTCAACGCGGTGATCTCGCCCGATCTTTCCGCGGACCTGGGCATCAGTGCGTCGTCGCTCGGCCTGCTCACGAGCGCGTACTTCCTCGCGTTCGCCGCCATGCAATTGCCCGCAGGCATGATGCTCGACCGCTTCGGACCGCGACGCGTCGAGCCGGTGCTGTTGACCGTCGCAGGTTGCGGGGCGCTCGCGTTCGCCGCAAGCGACAATCTGTCGGGCCTGGCGCTCGCCCGCGCGCTGATCGGCGCCGGTGTCGCGGTGTGCCTGATGGCGCCGCTCAAGGCGATCGCCATGTGGTATCCCGCGGATCGGCAAGCGTCGCTGTCCGGCTGGATGATGGTCGCCGGGGGATTGGGTGCGCTGCTCGCCACTGCGCCGCTGGCGGCGGCGCTCGCGTGGGTCTCGTGGCGCGGGATTTTCGTCGCGCTGGCCCTGACGACCTTTGCCGCGGCGGCGATTCTGTTCTTCAACGTACCGGATATTCCGCGACAAGCCAACGCCCCCGGTCTTGCCGCGCAATGGCGTGGTGTGCGCAGCGTCTTCCGCAATCCGCGCTTCTGGTGGCTGAGCCCGCTAGCCGCGATCGCCATGGGATCGTTCATGGCGATCCAGGGACTGTGGTCGGTGCCCTGGTTGATCGAAGTCGACGGCTACACGCGCGACGTCGCAGCGCGGCACTTGCTGGTGATGGGGATTGCAATCCTTGTCGGCTACCTTGGCCTTGGGCTGTTCGCAACACGCCTGGCGCGCCATGGCATCGCCGCGCGGCATCTGTTCGTCTCCGGCTTCGGCCTCAGCATCTTCGCACTGGCTCTGATCGTCATGCGCGCATTCCCCTTCACGTACCTGCCGTGGGCGCTCTACGGCTTCGGTTCCGCGGTCAACGTGCTGGCATTCACCGTGCTGAGCCAGGGATTTCCGCGCGAATTGACGGCGCGTGCCAATACGGCGCTCAACCTGCTGATGTTCAGCGGCAGTTTTGCGGCACAGTGGGGTATCGGTCTGCTGGTCGATGCGTCGCGTATCGCGCTCGGCGTAGACGCCGCAAGCGGCCTGCGCCTCGCGTTCGGATTGGTGCTCGTGCTCGACCTGATCGCGTTCGCCTGGCTGCTGCTGGGGTGGCGCCGGCATTCACTCGCGACGCAAGCGCTCGCCGCGGCCTGATCATGCATCTGCACATCCTCGGCATCTGCGGCACGTTCATGGGTGGTATCGCGGCGATCGCGCGCCAGGCGGGCCACACCGTGACCGGCTGCGATGCCAACGTGTATCCGCCGATGAGCACGCAGTTGCAGACGCTCGGGATCGCCTTGACCGAAGGTTACGATGCGGCGCAGCTCGACGGCGTCGCGAAGCACGCCGACGTGTTCGTGATCGGCAACGCCATTTCACGCGGCAATCCGCTGCTCGAAGCGATCCTCGATGCGGGCCGTCCGTATACCTCCGGGCCGCAGTGGCTGGCCGAGACTGTGTTGCCGGGCAAGTGGGTGCTGGCGGTCGCCGGCACGCACGGCAAGACCACAGCCACGGCGTTGCTTGCCTGGATTCTCGAACACGCCGGTTTGCAGCCCGGATTCCTGATCGGGGGCGTGGCGGTCGACTTTGGCGTATCGGCGCGCTTGACCGACAGTGCGTTCTTCGTCATCGAGGCCGACGAGTACGACACCGCGTTCTGCGACAAGCGTTCCAAGTTCGTGCACTACCGCCCGCGCACGGCGATCCTCAACAATCTCGAATACGACCACGCCGACATCTTTCCCGACCTCGCCTCGATCGAGACGCAATTCCATCATCTGGTACGCACGATTCCTCGCCAGGGGCGACTGATCGTCAACGGCGGCGAAGAGAGCCTGCGCCGCGTGCTGGCACGCGGGTGCTGGAGCGAGGTCGAGCGTTTCGGTTTCGCGGCCGTTGCCGACACGGGTTCGGACTGGACGATTGCCGTGGACGGCACCATCAAACTCGGTGGAGCGCCGCAAGGCGTCCTCGACCGCTTCGCACTGATCGGACGTCACAACCAGCTCAATGCGCTGGCGGCCATCGGTGCGGCGCGTCACGTCGGGATCCCGGTCCCCCACGCGCTGGCCGCACTCGCGGCCTTCCGTGGGATCAAGCGCCGGCTCGAACTGCGCGGCACGGTGAACGGCGTGACCGTGTACGACGATTTCGCGCATCATCCGACCGCGATCGCCACCACGCTGGACGGACTGCGCCGCGCGGCGGGTGCTGCGCGGATTTTCGCGGTGCTCGAACCGCGATCGAACACGATGAAGCTGGGCACGATGAAGGCGCAATTGCCGACGAGCCTCGCCGCGGCCGACCGCGTCTTCTGTTACGCGGCGAATCTCGGTTGGGACGTTGCTGGTGCGCTCGCCCCGCTGGGGGCTCGCGCGGAAGTTCACACCGACCTTGCCGCGCTGATCGAGGCCATCGCGCGCGAAGCGCGGGCTGGCGATCAGATTGTGGTGATGAGCAATGGTGGCTTCGGCGGCATTCACGACAAGCTGCTGGCGCGCCTTGCACGCAAGCCCTGACGCGTGCCTCCGACCATCGTGTATCTGCATGGCCTCAACAGCGCGCCGGCGTCCCTGAAGGCGCACGCGCTGGGCGAGGCGATCGCAGCGTTGCCGGCCGGGACGCGCCCCGAATACGTCGTGCCGCAATTGCATCACCAGCCTGCGGTTGCGATGCAAGCGGTCACGGCGTGGATCGACGGGCGCAGACCTGCTTCGCTGGCGTTCGTGGGCAGTTCGCTCGGCGGGTTCTACACGACCTGGCTCGCCGAGCGCTACGACGCCAAGGCCGTGATGATCAATCCGTCGGTACGGCCTTTCACGGATCTCGAGCGCTACCTCGGCCCGCAGCGCAACCTCTACACGGGCGAAGCGTATGAGCTGACGCGCGAGCCACTTTGCGGAATTGGCGGCGCTCCGGATCGCACGCATCACCCGCCCGCAACGCTATTTTCTGCTGACCCAGACCGGAGATGAAGTTCTGGACTGGCGCGACGCAGTCGCCTACTACGGCGGCGCGTGGCAATTCGTGCAGGGCGGCGGCGACCACGCCTTCCAGGATTTCGAATCACAGATTCCCGCCATCCTGCGCTTTGTCGGCGTACCCCTGGCATGAAAACGAGTGCCTACGACATCGTGGTCATCGGCGGAGGTCTCGTCGGTGCCGCAATCGCATACGGACTCGCGGGAGCGTCGCGACGAGTCGCGATGCTCGACGAAGGGGACCGCGCCCTGCGCGCCGCCCGCGGGAACTTTGGCCTGATCTGGGTCCAGGGCAAGGGCATCGACTTTCCTGCCTATGCGGCGTGGACACGCATGTCCGCTCGACGCTCGTCCGAGCTTGCGGCGAGGCTGCTCGAGGAAACCGGCATCGATGTCGCGCTCGATCAGCGCGGCGGCGTGCACCTGTGCCTGTCGGAACATGAGTTCGGCGCGCGCGCGCAATTGGCAGAGCGCGGTCGTTCGCTGCCCAATAGTGCGGCGATGGAAATGGTGGCTCATGCCGCCTTGACGAAGCTGTTGCCAGGCATCGGCCCCGAGGTTGCCGGAGCATCCTTCTGCGCCGACGACGGACACGTCAATCCACTGCGGCTGCTGCGCGCGCTCCACGCCGCATTCAAGGCACGTGGCGGGAGGACGTTGAGCGAATGCGCCGTGAAGATCGTGACGTTGCAAGGTGGCGGCTTTCGTTTGACGACTGCTCTGGGACCGATCGACGCAGCGCAGGTCGTGCTCGCCGCCGGGCTGGGCAATGCCGCACTCGCGCCGCGACTGGGTTTGTCCGCACCGGTGCGCGCGCAACGCGGGCAGATCGTCGCGCTCGAGCGCATGCCGCCGCTGCTGCCGCTGCCTGTCGAGACGCTGCGGCAGACCGACGCGGGAACCGTGCTTGCCGGAGACTCGCAGGAGGAGATCGCCAGCACCGACACGTCGACGGGTGTCCTTTCTGCCATCGCTGCGCGGGCGGTGCGCGCTTTTCCACAACTCGCGGCCGCGCGCGTGGTCCGCTGCTGGGCGGCGCTGCGCGTGCTTTCGCCCGATGGCTATCCGATCTACCAGCAGTCGCGCACGTCCCCGGGCGCTTTCCTCGCCACCTGCCACAGCGGCGTCACGCTCGCAGCCGCGCACGCGCTCGAACTCGCGCCGCAAATCGCGACGGGTACGCTCGCTGCGACGCTTGCGCCATTCTCGGCCGCTCGCCTCGATGTCCCTGCAGCCGTCTGAGCAGTCTCCACCGGCAAGCTGCGACCTCGCGATCGTCGGCGCCGGGCCTGCGGGCATGGCGGCGGCGACGCATGCGGCAGATCTCGGTCTGGACGTTGTGCAGCTCGACGAGCAGAGCGAGCCCGGTGGCCAGGTGTATCGCGACCTCGCGACGGCGTCTCCCGCGCGGCGCAAGGCGCTTGGTCCGGAATACGAGCACGGCATCGCACTGCGTGCGGCGCTCGAGCGATCCCGCGCGCGTCGTATTTCGGGCGCAAGCGTGTGCGAGGTCGCGCGCAACAACGAAGGTTTCGATGTTTGTGTCGCGGTCGATCGCACGGCCTGGCTGCTGCGCGCCCGGAGCGTGATACTCGCCGTCGGTGCGGTCGAGCGACCCCTGCAGATTCCCGGGCGGACGTTGCCCGGCGTCACGTCGGCCGGGGCGGTGCTGGGCCAGCTCCAGCGATCGGCGACGCCGCCGGAAGGACGCATCGTGCTCGCGGGGTGTGGTCCGCTGCTGTACCTGGCGGCACAACAACTTCGCGGCGCCGGCGCCGATGTCGTCGCCATTCTCGATACGCTCAGTGTCCGGCGTTTCGTGCGGGCGCTGCCCAACGCGATCGAATTCATGCGCTCGCCGTACTACGCGCGCGGCGCGAAGCTGTTGCAGGAAATCAACGACACCGTGCCGATCTACCACGATGTCGTCGAATTTGCGGCGTTGGGCAACGACAAACTCGCGTCGGTGCGCTTTGCGGCGAACAAGCGCATCGCCACGCTCATCGCCGATCATCTCGTGCTGCACCAGGGCATCGTGCCGGACACCCATCTCGCGGACATCGCCGGCTGCGAGATCGTGTGGGACGACACGGCAGCATGCTGGCGGCCGCGTGTCGACGCCTGGGGCGCGACCAGTATCGCGAACCTGTTTATTGCCGGGGACGGGGCGGGAATTGTGGGAGCGAACGCCGCCGCGCAACGCGGCGCGCTGGCTGCCCTGGCGGTAGCGACCGCGCTGGGGCGCATCGACGCATCGAAGCGCGACGCGGATGCGATCGCGCATCGACAGGCGCTTGTGCAAGCCCTGCGCGGTCGCCGCTTTCTCGACACCGTTTATCGCCCGCCGGAGCGGTTTCGGCTGCCGCAAGGCGATACGATCGTCTGCGTCTGTGAAGGCGTTAGCGCGAGTGACGTGATTGCCGCGGTACGCGAAGGTTGCGCCGGCCCGAACCAGTTGAAGGCGTTCACGCGCTGCGGTATGGGGCCGTGCCAGGGACGGGACTGCGGCCTCGCCGTCACCGAGCTCATTGCGCACGAACGGCGCTTGGCGCCCGCAGCGGTCGGACGCTTTCGCGCGCGTTTTCCGGCGCGGCCGCTGACGCTCGGCCAGCTTGCGTCGCTGCCGAGCAGCGTTGCCGACCGCAGTGCTGTGGAGCGATTGCCCGACGACGATTTGACCGGCTGATACAAGGCGGCGCTTGGAGGGTGGAGGGATATACTTGAGCCATGTCCAAACCCACGCTCGCCGACAAGCTCGTCGTGGCGATTTCGTCGCGGGCGCTGTTCGACCTTACCGAGAGCCATCGCATCTTTGTCGAACAAGGTGTCGATGCGTATCAGCGCTACCAGATCGAGCACGAGGACGAGATCCTTTCGCCGGGCCCGGCGTTCGCACTGGCCAAAAAGCTGCTGCGCCTGAACCGGCCCGACAAGCAGTATGTCGAGGTCCTGCTCCTGTCGCGCAATTCCGCGGACACGGGCCTGCGCGTGTTCAATTCCATCAAGCACTATGGTCTGGACATCACTCGCGCCGCGTTCACCAAGGGTGAGCCGACGTCGCGCTACGTGCCGGCGTTCGGTTCGCATCTGTTCCTGTCCGCGGACACCGAGGACGTCAAGCGCGCACTCGACGACGGCTACGCAGCCGCCACGATTTTTCCGAGCGTGTTCAGGAACGAGACCGACGAGTTGCGCATCGCGTTCGACGGCGACGCAGTGCTGTTCTCGGACGAGGCCGAACGTGTCTACCAGGAAAAGGGGCTCGCCGCCTTCTCGCGCAGCGAATCGGATGCCGCGCTCCAACCGCTCACCGGCGGACCGTTCAAGGACTTTCTCGCGGGCTTGCATCGCATCCAGTCCGACTTTCCGGAAGACGCGAGCCCCATTCGCACGGCGCTGGTCACGGCGCGCAGTGCACCGGCGCATGAGCGTGTCATTCGCACACTGCGCGCATGGAACATCCGCATCGACGAAGCGCTGTTCCTCGGCGGCCTCGACAAGGGCGAGTTCCTGCGCGCATTCGGCGCCGACATCTTCTTCGACGACCAGCGCACGCACGTCGAGTCGGCATCGAAGCACGTCGCGACCGGCCACGTGCCGCACGGTGTGGCGAACGAGTAGCAAGGCCCGAGATCGCGCAGGTTCAGTCTTGCGGCATGTCCGCGCCGGGACTATAGTGATTTTGTGCTCGGCCGAGCGCGTTGAGCGGTCAATAGGGTTTACGTAACGGCGATTGCTACGAACGGCAACGCGGTTCGCGTCGCCCGGCATCGTTCCCTGCCGCTCCAATGCGCCGTCACGCGAGGGCGGGCATGCTCTTTTCAAAGGCAACCCAGGAGGCTCTATGCGTCGCAGACTCTACTACGTCATGCCGGACCTGCCGAGCGCGCGCAGGATGATGGACGACCTGCTGCTTGCGCGTATCGAAGAACGCCACATTCACTTTCTAGGAAAACGCGGCACGTCGATGGACGGCTTGCATGAGGCCAATGTGCTGCAAAAGTCCGACATCGTGCACGGCGCACAGCTTGGAACAACGCTGGGCGCAGTCGTCGGTTGCATTGCCGGCGCACTCCTGATCTGGTTCCCTCCGGCGGAGGGAATTCCGCAAGTGCTCGCAGTTTTGGTCGCTACGGCCGCCGGCGCTGCATTCGGTGCTTGGACCTCGAGTATGGCTGCTGCGTCCATTCCGAACTCGCGGCTAACGCGCTTCGCCACGGCGATCGACGAGGGAAAAATTCTGTTGATGGTGGACGTACCGGAGCACCGGGTCGAGGAAGTCAACACGTTGCTGAGCCGCATTCATCCCGAAGCTGCCGACGAGGGCGTCGAGCCCAACATCCCGGCGTTTCCCTAGCCCGACCAGAGGAGCGAAACATGCGAAAGACGGCAAAGGTTGCGTTCGTCGTCGCGCTCGCCATCGCCGGCGCGGCCGTTGCGCAGCAGGCGGGCATCAAGCGCACGATCCTGCAGCGGGTCGACGTGCCCGGCTCGACGTACGAGACGGTGCTGGGCATCGCCGAGATCGCAGCGGGGATCAATGCGGGACGCCACACGCACCCGGGACCCGAGACCGGCACCGTGACCGAGGGCGAAATGGTGTTGCTCATCGACGGTCAGCCGCCGAAGACCCTCAAGGTCGGCGATTCGTACCAGATCGCCACGGGGACCATTCACGACGTGAAAGCGGTAAGCGGCGCGAAGGTCGTTGCCGTGTACACGATCCCGAAGGGGCAACCGCTGGCCACCCCTGCGCCTTGACTCGCATGATGTAATTCAGGATCGTTGGAGAGTCGTACGCGCATCCGCACCGCTCGCGGCAGCCGCCAGGTAATCGGATTCGGCGCGGACCTTTCCGAGCAGGCTCACTCCTCCCGCACGTCGAATGCCTGCGGTGCATTGCCTTCGGCGAACTGCGCCCACATGCGTCGGTAAGCAGCTTCAAGGCCTCGCGTGAATCGCGGTGAGTCGAACAGCGGTGCCGTGTCCCGATGGGTGCGCAGGTGTCGCCGCAAGGCTTCGAGGCGCGGTCGATCACGCGCAAGGTCCAAGGCGAGCGCTTCGTATTCAGCGAAAGAGCTTGCGATCAATTGCCCCAGCCCCACGTTGCGGAGCAGGCTCGCAGCGACCCGAGAGGCAAAGGTTTCACCCATCAGAGTGATCATCGGGCAGCCAGCCCAGAGCGTATCGCTGCCGGTCGTGTGGGACGTAACCGGAAAGGTATCGAGCACGACATCGGCAAGGTCGTAGCGCGCCAAGTGTTCTGCCAGAGGCCGCCCCGGAGCGAAGACGATCCGCTCTGGTGAAATCCCATGGCGGACCGCCTCCTTGAGCAAATTGGTCTTCGACCCCTGAGTCTCGTCGAGGAGCCAGAGCACGCTGTTGTCCACACTCTTCAGCAGTCGCATCCATACGGCGAACAGGCTCGGTTCGATCTTGTAGCTTTGATTGAAGCAGCAGAAGACAAAATTGGTCGCCGACAACCCGTGAGCGCTGCGCGACTGCCGGACGGATCCACTTGGACGTTTGCGGTCGTTGGGCTGATAGCAATGGGGCAGACGCACGACTTTTTCCGCGTAGTCGACATCATGTTCCTGCGGAATCACGCACGGGTCGGCAATCAGGTAATCGATCCAATCGGCACCCATGGAACCCGGAAAACCGAGCCAGTTGACCTGGATAGGTGCGGGTCGGTGCGCGGCGATGCGCGGGCGGTCGTTGGCGGTGTAACCCTTGAGATCGACAAGGATATGTATCTGCTCGTCGTAGATCCGCTGCGCACCCGTCTCGTCCAAAAGCGCTGCGATGTCGATGAAGTGTTCGCATCCGGCCTTGAGTCGCTGGCGCATGGCGCTGCCGTCATCCGGTCCATAGGAGAAGAGAAACACTTCAAAGCAATCCCGATCGTGCAGTTCGAAGATTTCCGCTGTCAGATAAGCGGTTGGATGCCGGTGAAAATCGCTCGAGAGGTAGCCCACGCGTATGCGTGACGGTCGCCCGAACCGCGCGGTGGACTGCCGCATCCGTTCCTTTGGGGCGATCGTGGCAGCGTGAGCCCGTGCCGCTGCGAGCAGATGTGCACGGCTTGCGCCGGGCAACGAGAATAGCTGAAAGGGTGACACAGCCTCGGGATGCTCGGCAGCGCTACGAAGCACGACATCGGAATAGGCCGCGGTTGTCGTCCAGTCACAAAGTCTCTGCGCCAGCCAAAGTGCAGAGGCCACGGCCGGAAGGGAATCCGGCCGCAGCGCGACGGCGCGTTGATAAGAGTCGAACGCTTCATCGATGCGGCCTTGCTGCTCAAGGTCGAGTCCGAGTGCGCGAAAGGCGTCGGCCGAGGTGGGGTCGATCTGAATCCAACGACGAATGCACGCTTCGGCTTCAGCGGCCCGGCCAAGCCGTTGCAGCACAATTCCAAGATGGTCCCAGGTGTCGGCGTGCCCGGGATTCAGTCTTGCGGCTTCGCGGAACGCAGCGACGGCGTCTTCGTTCTTTCCGCTCAGAAAGAGCGCGTTGCCGAGGTTGTAGTGGGCCCGATAGTTATCAGGCCGGAGGGTAATCGCCTGGCGATAGTGACCGATCCCTTCTTCGATCATCCCGCCCGCTTGCAGGACGTAGCCAAGGTTGTTGTGGACCTCGGCGTACCCGGGATGCAGTTCCAGCGCGCGCCGGTATGCCATGATCGCGTCCGTCGGTCGCCCCGAGTCCTTGAGGATATTGCCGAGATTGGCGTGGTATAGCGGGTTGTTCGGGTCGAGTTCGACCGCATCTCGGATACAACGGATCGCCGAATCGATATCGTTGTTGCGCAAGAACACGAGCCCGAGCAAATGCGCCGCATCCGCGTGTCCCGGGTCCTCCGCAAGCAGCTGCCGGTAGATCGCGGCTGCGTCCTGCAACCGGCCCGCGCGATGCAACTCGAGTGCCCGATTCAGTAAGTCCGGATTTGCCGGAGTCGATGCACCACTCAAAGATCGGATCCTCGAAAGCGTTCGCGCATCGTCCGGGCCATTGACGTCCTCGCAACCGTGCCCCGTTGCCAAGTGTCGCCACACCCACCTTCAAAGACCGCTGTGTGACGTTCCCGGCCCGGCGCGGGGCTCGCGATGAGTCCTGCAGCGGGTGTCAGAAACGGAGGATCTAACGCTACCGCGCAGCCCCCGGGAGGGTCAAGCGATGCTGTTGCCGAAGCCCGTCCGATTTGGAATGTGCGACCGGTGAGCGCGCGCGGGCATGCGCCCCGTGCATTGGCCGTCCTTTCCTTTCAACGGTTGCCGTCCATTCCGAGACCCCAACGATACGTTCGGGTGGTGTTCTTGATTGGGGTCAAACAATGGGCACGAAAGGTAGCTGAAGATGTGCCCTACATAAAAAGATAGAGCAGGAGCCGGATGAACAGCCTTGCGATGGCGGTAATCTTTGCGGTGATCACCTGGGGGTTGGCGACCCAAACCACTGCTGCAGTACTGGTGGTCGTCGACAGTAACGGCAACCAGGTTCCCGCGGTCGCCCCTTGGCCTGTAGCACCTGTTCATGTGCCTTTCGAGTCCGGGCCCCAGGGGCAGATGGTGATTGGGTTGGACGAGGCGCCACCGGCGTTTCCAGACAACATTCCAACCGGGACCAAGGGTTACGCTGGGATGTTCCTCAAGGTGATATCAGGCGCGACGCCTGTTCCTGTCACGTTCACATTGAAGGGGCACGGCGACGCGACGTTCAACAACAATTTCGTCGTGACGGGGTGCCCCATCAACTGGTTTACCGCAACGACGCCGGTCAACACGACAGTCACATGTTCCCTCCCGACGAATCAGCTGATACCGTTCACTTTCGCTCCCAACTCCAGCCCGACCAACGCCACCGCCGTGAATAACGGCGTCGTGACACCGCCGAACACGGTAACGCCGGGGGGCAATGGCAGGCCGACGCTCAATCCGCCATGGAGCGAACCCGATTTCGCCTTATTCGACGTGAGCCAGACCGCGCTGAACCATGGCAACACATTTTGGATTGGACTTAGCGACGGTGGCGGCGGAGGTCAGGCTGATTTCGACATGCAGGACATGGTCGTGCTGGTTAGCGTCTCGCCTGAAACTGCGATCATCCCCACGCTGTCCTCCATCGGAGTGATGACTCTCGCCGCGCTACTTGGAGTCGCGGCCCTCGTCTCTTTTGGAAATCGCCGCAAGATTGGCTGACTGGAAATTCGTAACGACATTCGATCGTCGCCAGGGTTCATGCAATCGCCCGCTTCTCCTATCGTCGAGCGGCGGCGTTGTGGAAGTTCGGACCTTTATTGACACACCGTGCCTGGGGCCCGGAATACCTCACGGGTGATCGCCTTGCTTTGCGCCGCCTTGTTCACTCCGTCGCCGAGATCGACGTTATAGGTGAACGTTCCGGTGTTGCCATCGGTGAAGGTCAACACGGCCGTGCCCACCTGGGTCCGCGTGATCTTGTTCGGATCGAACTGCATCGCGTTGAACGCCTGGCCCCCGCTGCGCAGCAGCGGCCCGCTGTAGGTCTTCTGCCCCGTCTGCGACAACGTCCCCGAAAGCCACAGCGGATTGTGATTGGCGTCATAGGTGAACCAGGTCGCGAAGATCGTCGTTCCCTGATGGGTCAGATTCATGCCCCAGCCCGATTCGGACTCCGCGGGAGCTGCCCACCACAGATCCTGATAATTGGTTGCCACCGCCAGATCCGGCTGCGCACCCCAGACGCAGGTCGGTGCCGGTCCAAATGTCTGCAGCACAATGGACTTGGTCTGCGTCGCGACGTTGGCGCCATCGTTCACTGCGTACGCGAATGTTCCAGTCGTCGTGCTGTCGAACGTCAACGTGCCGATCCCCACTGCGGTGGGGGTCTGCCGGCGGCACGAAGGCGCTAAAGGGGGCACCGGTAGTCTTGTATAACGTACCGCTGTAGACACCCTCCGCTGCCTTGTTGGCGGTCATCGTCAGCCACCAGGCCTTGCCGGTGGCGTCGTAGGTGAACCAGGTCGCGAAGATCACGTCGCCCTGGTGCGCGAAGTTGATCCCCCAGCCGGATTCCGAACCACCGGGCGCGTTCCACCACAAGCCTTCGTAGTTCGGCTGCGGGTGATGGCTGGGCACCGACACCGACACCCGTCGCCTCCAGCGGAATTCGATAGGGGCCCTCAGATGTGTTGATCATCACTTCGCCGCTGCGATCACCGGCGCTGGCAAGGCGCGCCAGCAAACCGAAAGTGCAACTCGCACCCGGGGCGAGCGAATTTCCCGGCAAGCATCCGTTGGTACCTACGAGGAACTCGCCACTGTCCGGTTGAATATCGGACATCACCAAAGCGGCGTTGCCGCTGTTGGTCACAGTGACCGGCCTTCTCGCTCGAAGTCGGTCCTACCGCGAGCGTGCCGAAATCGATCACCGCGGGCAATGAACACACGTTGCCGGCCTGCTGTCCTGCCGGTGGCCCATAAAGGCAACGACAACCATGTATGTCGTCGGCGGTCAGGGCGGTCCCGTTGGTGTACATCGAGTCTGGCGGGCCGGACATCAGCGCGCCCTCGACGTTCGAGTGCCCGAGTCCGATTGCGTGTCCCCATTCGTGACTTACGGTACGCGTCATCTGATCGAATGTCGTCACGTACCTGGGGTCCAGCATCATGTCGGATTCGACCAGGGTCATACCGTTGGAACCGTACTGATACCACACATAATCGGCGCCCGAGATCCCCATGTCCGGTTCTTGCCACCCGACCACGCTGATGCCATCGGGTCCCCCGGCCAGAGTTTGCGGTACCGCCTCGGTCTCGCCGTCGTAAACGATCTGGACTCCACAGGCCGCGGTCCACTTCGCGGATTCCGCAACGATCTGTTGAATCACTGCCCCCTTTGCATCAGTGAATTGCACTGGAGCACCTGCGTGGTTGTAACTCCAATGCAGTGCGACCAGGCCACTTGGCCGGCGTGCCGAACATGAACTTGAATTGGGAGGTCGGACCCGAGCTCTGCGCCGAGGAAGCGCCGGGCATCGGGCCCAGCAGGTAATCCGAAACTTCTCCAGCGGCATGCGTCTTCCCCGGCCACGTCGAGACGAGCAACATGGCTGCTGCCACGACGCACGCGCGGTCGAACACGGAAATTCCGCACGACTTCTGCATAGTTCAATACCGTGGCTTAGGAGTACGAGACGCGATCGCACGACAGCTGAACTCGCTGGAAACAACGGCAGGCTTGAGTACGAGCATGCGGTGCGAGTGTATGTAGATGCGACAAACAACAACGCAGCAGGTAGCGATGGCTGTCCTCGACGGGTAACGACACACGACAAGGCTACTGCCGGGACGACTGCGAGAGGATCAGTGCGCGTCTGAATCCCTTGTAGGACGGACTGACTCGATTTTAAGTTGCTGCCGTGGCTGTAGCAGACAGAGGGCAATGACGCGCTATCAAACGAAGATCGTAACCTTGCAGGCGCCTTGCCGCGCGATCCGCGATCGCTGCGACTTTGCGGATGAGTGAGTCAGTGGCTGAACGCCTCGATCGAACGCGCGGTTCTGCGCGGGGCAACGGCTTCCTGTGCTTTAAGGCAGCCGGTCCGGGTTTGCCCTGCTACTAGTCGACGATGCGTCCAAAAAACGGATACTGCGGATCGTGGTATCCGGGCGTCGACGGATACCCCGGCGTGACCAGCGAATCGATCAGTGCCTCGTCATCGTCATCGAGTTCCACGCCCACAGCAGTCAGGTAGTCGCTCCACTGCTCGACCGTGCGCGGTCCACCGATGACCGAACTTACGATTTCATTGCGTAGCACCCACGCGAGCGCGAACTGCGTCGCCGTCAGCCCCTTTTTCTCGGCGTGTGCCTTGATCGTCTGCGCCATCGCGATGGACTCGGCGCGAAATTCCGTCTCCATGATGCGCCGGTCCTTGCGACCGACGCGTGACTCGGCCGGGGGTTCTGCGCCCGGCGTGTACTTGCCGGTGAGAATGCCACGCGCCAGCGGGCTGTAGGGGACGACACCGATGCCGTAGTAATCGCACGCCGGAAGTATCTCGACCTCGGGCTGGCGGTTCATCGCGTTGTAGTACGGTTGGCAGACAACGGGAGGCGCTACGCCCAGATCGTTGCATGTCGCGACCACTTCCGCGATGCGCCAGCCACGGTAGTTCGATACGCCGAAATAGCGGATCTTGCCGGAGCGGATCAGGTCGCCGATCGCCTCGATCGTCTCGCTGAGCGGAGTATCGATATCGTCCTTGTGCAGGTAGTAGATGTCGATATAGTCGGTGCCTAACCGCTTGAGGCTATCGTCGCAGGCCTGCATGATCCAGCGGCGGGAAAGGCCTCCGTCATGCGGCCTCTGCGTCATCGTGTTGGCAACTTTGGTCGCGAGAATCCAGCGTCGGCGGTTGGCCGCGATCGCCGGTCCGACGATGGTTTCCGACGCGCCCTTGGCGTACACGTCGGCGGTGTCGATGAAGTTCACGCCCGCGTCGAAGGCGGCCGCGATGATGCGGGCAGACGTCGCAGCGTCGGTGCGATCGCCGAACATCATGGTGCCGAGGCAGAGTTCGGAGACTTCGAGGCCGCTGTCACCCAGACGGCGATAGAGCATGGACATGATCGTTGCTTCCTGACGAAAAACCGCCATGCTGAGCCAAAGCGCGGCAAAGCGCCAGCGCGCCTGGCGTCCATCCGTCCTGCTCGCAACGCAATCCGCGTGGGCCTTGTTCAGAGGTTCCCTGACCCTGCGGTATAATCCGCGTCCTTTCTCCTCGCAGTTTCCCTTTCCGATGCACGTCTTTTTCGAGGACGACGGCGCGTTCAAGGCCGGCAGCGTCCTCGTCGACAACGACACCTCGCTGCAGGTCGAGGCGGCGTCGGGCAAACGACTCAAGATCAAGGCAGCGAACGTGCTGTTGCGCTTCGCCGATCCGTCGCCGTCGGCGCTCATCGCGGAAGCGCAGGCGCTCGCGGCCGACCTCGACCCGAACTTCCTGTGGGAGGTCGGCGGCGAGGGCGAATTCGCCTTCAGCGATCTCGCCGCCGATTACTACGGACGTACGCCACGCCCAGCCGAAGCCGCGGCGCTCGCGCTGTGCCTGCATGCGTCGCCGATGCATTTCTACAAGAAGGGCAAGGGCCGCTACAAGGCCGCGCCGGCCGAAGCGCTGAAAGCCGCGCTGGCGGGCGTCGAACGCAAGCGCCGCGAGGCGGAACAGATCGCCGCGGACGCGCAGGCGTTGCAGGCGCATCGCCTGCCTGACGCGCTGCGCGAAAAATTGCCGATGTTGCTGTATCAGCCCGACAAGCAGGCGCTCGAGACCAAGGCGCTCATGGCGGCGTGCGACGCGCTGCACACCAATCCGCTCGCATTGCTCGATGCGTGCGGCGCGATCCCTTCCACGCACGACTATCACTTCAATCGTTTCCTGTTCGAGGCCTTCCCGCGCGGCATCGACTTTCCGTCGTTGCCCGAGCCGCTGCCCGCGCCGGAATTGCCGCTTGCGCCGGTGCGAGCATTCTCGATCGACGATGCGACGACGACGGAAATCGACGACGCGTTCTCGGTGCGGCTGCTGGCCAACGGCCATCTCGAGATCGGCATCCACATCGCCGCGCCGGCACTGGCCATTCCGCGCGGCACACCGCTCGATTCGGTCGCGCGGTCGCGACTGTCGACGGTCTACATGCCGGGGCGCAAGATCACCATGTTGCCCGATACCGTGATCGACTACTTTTCGCTTGCCCAAGGCGCCACCCATCCGGCGTTGTCGCTTTACGTCGAGACGACGCCGGACGGTACCCCTGTCAAGCGCGAGACGCGACTCGAACGCGTGCCCATCACCGCCAATCTTCGGCTCGACGCCATCGACGACCACTTCGCAAACGACGCGACACCGGGCGAGCCGGAGTGGACCGATGAGCTGCGGGCGTTATGGCGGCTGGCGCAGAAGCTCGAGCAGGCGCGCGGCAAGAACGACGTCCCGCGTACGGACTACAGTTTCCATGTCGACTGGAATGCGGCGCCGGATGGCAAGGTGACGATCGTCCCGCGGCCACGCGGATCGCCGCTCGACAAGCTTGTCGCCGAACTGATGATCCACGTGAATGAACGTTGGGGCGCGCTGCTCGTCGACGCGGACCTGCCGGGTCTCTATCGCACGCAGCAGATGGGCAAGGTCAAGATGAGCACGCGGCCGGAGCCGCACCAGGGGCTCGGCGTGGCGCAGTACCTGTGGTCGAGCTCGCCGCTGCGCCGCTACAGCGACCTCATCAATCAGCGCCAGTTGCTCGCCGCGATCTCCGGCGAAACCGCACCGTACGCCCATGGCGACGCGGAACTGTTCGCCGCGATGGCCGACTTCGAGGTTACCTACGCCCAGTACGCGGAATTCCAGAGCCGGATGGAGCACTACTGGTGCCTGCGCTGGCTGATCCAGGAAAGGATTCAAGAGGTCAGGGCGACGGTGGTGCGTGACACCCTGGTCCGCTTCGACGGCATACCGGTTTATCTGCGGGTCGCCGACTTGCCCGCAACCACCCCGGACAGCCGCGTCCGGCTTGGGGTTGGACGCATCGACCTGCTCGCGGCGACCCTCGAAATGCACTATTTAGGCGCCGCGACCGATTGAGACTGGGCCAGACGGCTATATACTGCCTGGTTATGCCAAAGGCATCACGTTCCCGGGCCCGGGAAGACCCGGTCGTCGAGACCCCAGTCGCCGTCGCGAAGCGGCCGGCACGCCCGCGCGCGCAGGTGATCAAGGCGCGCGAACCCTTGACCATGTCGCTGCCTTTCCTGGCGGTCGACGCGGCGGCCGACAACCGCCTGCTTGCCAACGCGATCGGCTGGTCGGTCCTGCTGCACATGGTCGTGTTGGCCATCCATTTCAGCCCGTTCGACGTGCCCAGGTTCGACCGCAACGGACCGCCGCTGGAAGTTGCGCTGGTCAATGCCAAGTCCGAATCCAAGCCGACCAAGGCCGACATTCTTGCGCAGGCACGTCTCGATGGTGGCGGCAATACCGACGCGGACCGTCGCGCCAAGACCCCGCTGCCGGTTCCCTCGAAAGACAGCGCGACGCAGGATCTTTCGGTGGCAACGCAGCAGGTCAGCGAGCTCGAGGCGCGGACGCGCGAAATGCTGACGCAGCTCAAGGCGACGGACGCGATGGTCCCGCCCGCGCCGAAGCCCAACGACGCGCCTGAAGTCCCAACACTGCCGAACGCGAACGAGATGATGCAGCGAACGCTGGAATCGATGCGGCTGGAGGCACAGATTGCGAAGCAGATGGAGGCCTACCAGAAGCGTCCCAAGCGCCGCTTCGTGGGCGCGCGTGCCGAGGAGTACCGGTTCGCGCGCTACGTCGAAGACTGGCGGATGAAGATAGAGGGTGTCGGCAACCGCAATT
Source organism: uncultured beta proteobacterium (assembly GCA_963726935.1). GTDB lineage: Bacteria > Pseudomonadota > Gammaproteobacteria > Burkholderiales > Casimicrobiaceae > PALSA-1003. The sequence continues at coordinate 222,083 of CAVSEH010000013.1, read as the reverse complement.
ACCCTGCCGCGGCGCGCGAAAGGAAACTCTACGGCAGCCTGTTGATCACCGTGGGCATTCGTGCGAACGGCGCGCTCGAAAGCGTCATGATCGATCGCCCTTCCGGACAGAAGATTCTCGACCTCGCTGCGGCGAAAATCGTGGAGATGTCAGCGCCATTCGCGCCATTTCCCGCGGACATCCGCCGCGATACCGACATCCTTTACATCACGCGTACCTGGACGTTTGCGCCGGGCGATTCCTTGACGAGCGAATGAGCGACGCGGGCGCAGCCAAGACACGCAGGGCCGGCGCGGAGCGATTGAGCGCGGCCGACGCGCATGTGGTCGTCCTGCGAGGTTGGCGCAAGGAGGCCGCGGAATGACCTTGACGATCGATCGTTACGCCGTCATCGGCAACCCCGTCGCCCACAGCAAGTCTCCGATCATCCAGACCGCGTTCGCGCGGGCCACCGGCCAGGCCCTGACCTACGAGCGTTTGCTTGCACCGCGGGACGCCTTCGTCGCCACCGTCGAGCGCTTCGTCAGCGAGGGTGGCAAGGGGCTCAACATCACGATTCCGTTCAAGCTGGAAGCCTTCGCGCTGGCGCGGGAGCACAGTGCCCGTGCGACGGCGGCACGGGCGTGCAACACGCTCGCATGGCGCGGGGATCACTGGTATGGCGACAACACCGACGGCGCAGGATTGTTGCGCGACCTCGTGCATAACGTCGGCGCGACGGTCGCCGGACGCGACGTGCTGTTGCTGGGTGCGGGCGGCGCGGCACGCGGCATCCTGCTGCCGCTGCTGCGCGAGTCGCCGCGGCGTCTGGTCATCGCCAATCGCACCCATCCCCGCGCGGTCGAACTCGCGACCGCATTCGCCGCGATAGGCCCAGTGTCAGCGGTGCCGCCGCCCTCGCTTGCGGGACAGCGCTTCGATGTCGTCATCAACGCCACCAGCATCGGACTGGGAAGCGAAGTGCCGCGAGACCTGTGGCCGGCGGGACTCTTCGCGCCGGGTTCCTTCGCCTACGACCTCGTCTACGCCAATGCCAAGACGCCGTTTCTCGTCTGGGCGACGGAGCAGGGAGCGGCCAAGACGGCGGACGGCCTCGGCATGCTCATCGAGCAGGCAGCGGAAAGCTTTGCGCTGTGGCGCGGCGTGCGTCCGGAAACCGCACCCGTGTTCGCGTTGATGCGGGGCGCCTGAGTGCCGTGAAATTGCTTTGCAACACTCAGCCCTCACCCCCGCCCCTCTCCCGCGGTGCGGGCGAAGGGAGATTCGTGGTGCCAGTGCGGCGCGCGCATTGGCACGAAGTTCGGTAGACATGCGCACGACGGTGCGCTGGCTGCTTTGGGCGGTGGCGGCGGCGCTGCTGGCCTTTGTCGCGCTGCAGTTGTGGTACCTCGCGCACATCTGGTGGTGGCGCGATCATCCGCCGCGCGAGACCGCGTTCATGGCGCAAAGGCTCCACGAACTCCGCGAGCGCAACCCACAAGCGCGCCTGCAATACGCGTGGGTGCCGTACGATCGAATTTCGGTCCACCTCAAGCGCGCGATGATCGCCGCCGAGGACGCCAAGTTCGTCGAGCATGAAGGCTTCGATTGGGACGGCATCCAGAAGGCGATGGACAAGAATGAACGCAAGGGACGCGTCGTCGCCGGCGGATCGACCATCACCCAGCAACTCGCCAAGAATCTGTTTCTGTCGGGCGAGAAGAGTTACCTGCGCAAGGGCGAGGAAGCATTGATCACGCTGATGCTCGAGTCGGTACTCGACAAGCGACGCATCTTCGAGATCTATCTCAACGTGATCGAGTGGGGGAGCGGCGTCTTCGGCGCCGAAGCGGCGGCGCGCCGTTACTTCGGCGAGAGCGCGGCGCAGCTGTCCGGCGAGCAGGCCGCGCGACTGGCCGCCATGGCGCCCAACCCGCGGCACTACGAGAAGAACCCCGGCTCGCGCGGCCTGGCGCAGAAGATCCCGATCATCCAGTCGCGCATGGCGGCGGCGGAGTTGCCCTAGTGGACGCGCTAGGGCAGGATGGACAATTGCTGCGACCCGCGCGACAGATGCGGGCAGGGAGAACAAGCTGATGCATTGCATAGTCCGGCGTGCGGCGCTGGTCCAGCGTACTGCCGCATCCACACATTGACGCAACAGGCGATGGAAAACGCTCATCGTGCGCTTCCGTTTCTCCTGCGCATATGCGCCGCGATCGACCGCCTGTTCGTCATGGAAGTCGGTCCGTTCGGAACGCAGCTTGCGGAGGACGCGCGCAGCGCGTGGCTCGCGACCGGCAACAAGAACCGCCCGGACGATGTCCTGCGATACGTCGCGCTGCTCGCGCAGCACGTCGAACAAGGCGAGCGGCGCGACGCCTTCGTGGCCGAGGCGCGCAAGTGCATACACGTCTAGCCGACTGTTGACCCGCCCGCCCGAAACCGGAGACCGCCATGCTCTTCAGCCGTTCGATCACCACCCAGTTCACGGTCATCTTCGTGATCGCCCTCTTGCTGGTCGTGGGCTCGTTCTACCTGGTGCTCGACAGCGTCTATCGCAACGAGCTCAAGTCGCAGGCAGAAACCGTCGCCGACAACGTCGACGCATTCGGCAGCTGGGTGTCGCAATACGGCCGCGTATGGGTCAAGGACAACGACAAGAGTTACCTCGGACAGGTGACGCTGGCGTCGCTGCCGGCCGATGCGGCCGCAACGACGCAGGCTGCGCCCGACCTGTGGCACTTCTACTCCAAGAACCCGGCGCTGGCGCAGCGCGAATTTTCGGAAGTCGTCGAGAAGTCCTCGTCACCGGCGAAATTCCGCATGACGTCGCACAATTTCATGAACCCGGTCAACAAACCGGATGCATTTGAGACAAAAGCGCTGGACCGGATTCGCAACAGCCATCTCACCGAATACTACGAGGTACTGCCCGAAGGTTTCCGTTACGCCCGCGCCTTGTACGAGAAGGCATCGTGCCTCGCGTGCCACGCGAGCGCCGAGAATGCGCCCGCCGACGTCAAGCTGCGCTACGGGACAGAACACGGATTCGGATTCAAGGAAGGCGAGGTGGCGGGCATCATCAGCGTCAGGCTGCCGGTACGCTCGTTCTGGCAAGTTGCGACAAGCGTGGTCGGACCCGTGCAGATTGCGTTGCTCGCCGCGGCGTTCATCGTTGCCGTTCTGTTCATCCAGTTCGCCGTTGTGCGACCAATCCGGCGGCTGACCGTCGCCGCGGAGCGCATCTCGGTCGGCGAGGCCGCTGATCTCGGCGCATCCCGTATCCATCGCAAGAGCCGCAACGAAGTGCATCAGTTGATCCTTGCGACCGAACGCTTGCGTGCGAGCATGACGCTGGCAATACAGCGGCTGGCCAAGCGTCAGCAGCCCCCACCTGCAACCGGAAAGAGCCCTGGAAGGGAATAAACCCTGCAGTTCCAGTGTTTACTCACGCTCGTAGCCTACGAATGACTTCAAATTGACGGAGATAACGATGACATTTCGCACGGGTATCGCAGTACTGTGTGCCGGTCTGTTGCTGGCGGGCGGTGCATTGGCGCAAGACTTCAAGAAAATGGGCGGCGTGCTCGTCAACGGTGCCGGAATGACGCTTTACACGTTCGATCGTGACTCAGGAGGCAAGAGTGCGTGCAACGGGCCGTGCGCCACCAACTGGCCGCCCGTCACGGCAGCAGCTGACGCCAAGCCTTCGGGCGACTGGACCATCATCACGCGCGACGACGGCGCCAAGCAGTGGGCTTACAAGGGCAAGCCGGTATATTTGTGGTCCAAGGACGCCAAGCCGGGTGACATGACCGGCGACAATTTCAACAACGTCTGGCACGTCGTGAAGGACTAAGGCGACACGGCGGCGACATCGATGCCCGACACGCTGCCTCACCCTGACCTGGTCGCTGCGCTACCGCGCCTGCGGCGCTATGCGCGCGTGCTGACCGGAGATGTCAACCGCGCGGACGACCTGGTGCAGGACACGCTGGCGCGGGCCTGGGAAAAGCGGCAGCTCTGGCAAGCCGGCAGCGATTTGCGCGCGTGGTTGTTCACGATCATGCACAACGTTCACGTCAATCAGTTCTCGGTGCGTCGGCGCGAACTCGCCGAGAGTTCGCTCGATGCGGATGACGGTCCCGTCGCCGGCTGGCAGATTCCGGTGCGCGCGACACAATCCGACCGGGTCGAACTGGCGGAAGTATTGGCGCAGATCGGTCGGCTGCCAACCGACCAGCGTGAGGTCTTGATGCTCGCTGCGGTCGAGGAACTGCGCTACGAGGAAATTGCCCGCGTACAGGGCGTGCCGATCGGCACGGTCATGTCGCGACTCAATCGCGCGCGTGAAAAGCTGCGCCGGATGAACGCCGATACACAAGCACCGTTGAAAGTCGTCAAATGAGTCCTGCACTGCCTCTGTCCGATGATGACCTGAACGCCTTTGCCGACAATCGATTGTCGGCCGAGCGCGCGCAGGAGATCGCCAGGATGCTCGAGCGCGAGCCTGCACTGATGGCACGCGTGGCGGAAATACGCCGCGTCAACGTGCTGTTGCGTGACGCACTCGATCCGTGGCTGGCCGAACCGCTGCCGCGCGATCTTATCGCGGCCGCCAAACCGCCGCGCTCGCCTCGCCGTGGCGGCATGCGGCGTGCGTGGCCCGCGATGGCCGCCGCCGCGTCGCTGGTCGTCGGCGTTGCGCTCGGATGGGTGGTGCGCGGCACGGTCCTGCAGGAATCGGGCACGCCGATCACGTTCGAGCGCCAGGCGGCGCTCACGCATGCGCTCTATGCGTCCGATCCCAATCGCCCCGTCGAGATCTGGGCCAACGAGGAAGAGCGGCTGGTGCGCTGGCTCTCGAAGCGCCTCAGCTTCCCGTTGCACGCACCCAACCTCAACAGCGTCGGATTCGCTCTCGTCGGTGGCCGGCTCGTCGCCGGTAATGAAAAGCCGGGTGCGCAGTTCATGTACGAAAATGCCGACAAGCAGCGCATTTCGCTGCTGGTGCGCAAAGACGCCGAGCGCTCGCGTGAAACGGCATTTCGCTACGCGCAGGAGGACGGGGTCAGTGTCTTCTACTGGATCGACGACGCCTGCGGGTATGCGCTATCCGGCAACATCGACAAGCAGCAACTGTTGTCGATCGCGCGCGTCGTGTATGGACAGCTCGCTGCCAGCGAAGCGGCTGCACCCGGCCCACGCAAGAACTGACCGTCTAAACCAGCCTACAAGGTCACCGTCCCGCGCGGCGTTCGCAACATCGCCGCCAGACGTATCTTCGCCGCGAAGGTGATCGGCAGCGTCGCGCCGAGTCCCAACGCCGTGAGTACCGCACGCATTCGATCGGGGTCGGGGTGCGCGGCCGCCAGCGTGGCAATGCGCACCCCTTCATCGGGCAATGCGTCGGTTGGATGGCGCGCATCCGGCCACGCGATCAGCGTCGGGAGCACGCCGCCGCCAGGAAGATGTCCGTCGTCGGGAATCGTGATCTGCCAATTGAGTGTGCCGCGCGACATCGCATGCGCTGGGCCCGGATCGATCGGGCACGCACGTCGCGCGGCCTCCATGTCGCCGGTTCTGGCCGCCCAATGCACGAGGCGCGGGGACGTGCGCAGCTGCGCCTGCATGTCCGGCCGATCCAGTTCGAACCAGCGCGGGCGCGCCGGTGCCTCGCCTTCGGGGTCGATCGCGATCACTTCGAGGTAGGCGCGAGGACCCAGTCTCAACAGGCTATTGTGCGTGCCCATGGCGACGTGCTTGCCGCCGGGCTGCGGTCGCACGCCGACGTGCGACTCGATATAGTCCTCGCCCTGTTCGAGCGTCGCCGCGGCGACGACCAGATGATCGAACGCCGCGCTAACCATCAATGGCCGGGTGCGGTTTCACTGCCGTCGAAGTCGAGCTCCACCTTTGCACCGTTCAAATCGTGAAAGAAGACCTGCCAGGTTCCCGAGGTTACTTGTCGGCGACAGGTGTGCGCGATGCCGCGCGACTCGAGCGCCTTCAACGTACCGGCCAGGTCGCGGCCCGTGAATGCCATGTGGTCGATCACACCGGCGCGGAGCTCGGCCTTCGATCGGCCGCCGATCACGTGCAGGATTGCGGCGTCGCCCGAATACAACCACGCGCCGGGAAAGTTCAAGGCGGGTCGTGGCCCCGGATGCAAACCGAGGAACTCGCCGTAGAAGCGAATCGTGCCGTCGACGTCGTCGGTAAGTATCGTGAAGTGATTCATGCTCGTGACAGGCATCATGTCCTCCCGAAACCTAGTCTGCGTTGATTGCGGATTTGCTCGATGACGAATTCGCCGAGCAGCGCGGTCGCATCCGGCGGTTCCGCGTCATTGTACGGCAACGAGTCATCGCCTCCGCTCCATGCATGGCCCAGGGCAGGCACGCGCACCAGCCGCACGACCACACGCCCGCCGACGCGGTATTCGGTCGTCGTTACGGTGCGACCGGCGGCGGTTTGGTGCGACGTCTCTTCATCCGGCGGCGGCAATTCGGGCGGCGGGCGATCGACGGCTTCGAGCCGCCCGTTGCGCACCAGATACTGTCGCACGATCTGGACTGCATTGATCGGCGCAACGGTCTCGTCGCGGCCGCCCTGAACTGCGCACAACGGCACGATGCTGCCAGGATCCCGAGCGCGAGATGTCGCGGCAACTTTTTCATACGGCGTGTCCGCACCTCGCGCCAGAACGTCGAGCGCGGCGAGGGGACTCGATGCTGCCCCACACGCGATCCCCGAATGCACGAATATGCCCGCGAAAGTTCGCCCGTCGGCGAGACCCAGCGTCGTCGCAAGGGCGCCCCCCGCTGACATGCCGGCAACGAAGATGCGCCGTGGATGCGCGCGGTACGCACGCCGAACAGCCCGCAGTTGCGCCACGACGATCGCGGTTTCACCGCCGCCGCTGGCCGTGCGCGCGTCGAACCAGTTCCAGCAACTCCACGGATTCTGCTTTTCGGTCTGGCGCGGCAGCAACACGAGCCATCCGTTGCGGTCGGCCAGCGCGGCGATTCGAGTGCCCGTCGCGATTTGTTCCGGTGACTGTCTGCAGCCGTGAAGCAGCACGATCAGCGGGCGTCGCTTCCAGCGCGAATAGCCGCGCGGAACGTACACGAGGTATTCGCGCGTCGGCCATGCCCACGGGGTGGCGGCAAGCCAACCCGTCCACGAGAACTTGCTGCCGGCAACGAAACGTCCGGGCTCCGGTGGGGCGCGCCCGAACAGTCGCGCTATCGCGTTTTTGATGCGGTCTAACAACGTCGCGCCCCTGCATCAATCGGCTAGATCAATACAATGTCGTATTGTTCCTGCGTGTAGATCGACTCGACCTGGAGCGAAATCGGCTTGCCGATGAAGTCACCGAGCTGGGCGAGGCTTTGCGACTCCTCGTCGAGAAACAGGTCGATGACCGACTGCGAAGCCAGGATGCGGAATTCGCGTGCATTGAACTGTTTCGACTCGCGGACGATCTCGCGCAGGATCTCGTAGCAGATCGTCTGCGCCGTCTTGATCTCGCCACGGCCATGGCAGGTCATGCACGGCTCGCACAGCACGTGTGCGAGGCTTTCACGCGTGCGCTTGCGCGTCATCTCGACCAGGCCCAATTGGGTGAAACCGTTCACCGTCAGGCGTGTGCGATCCCGCTCGAGTGCCCGGTTGAGCTCGGCCAGCACAGCGTTGCGGTGGTCGGCGTTCTCCATGTCGATGAAGTCGATGATGATGATGCCGCCCAGGTTGCGCAGGCGCAGCTGCCGCGCGATGACTTGCGCCGCCTCGAGGTTGGTCTTGAAGATCGTTTCGTCGAAGCTGCGGCCACCGACGAAGCCGCCGGTGTTGACGTCGATGGTCGTCATCGCCTCGGTCTGGTCGAAGATCAGGTAGCCGCCCGACTTGAGATCCACGCGACGCGCCAGGGCCTTCTCGATCTCTTCCTCGACACCGTTGAGATCGAACAGCGGGCGCTCGCCGACATAGTGCGCAATGCGGTCGGAGATGTTCTGCGTGTACTGGCCGGAAAACTCCTGCATCTTCTGGAACGTCTCGCGCGAATCGACCTGGATGCGCGTGGTTTCCTCGGTGACCATGTCGCGCAACACGCGTTGTGCCAGATTGAGGTCCTGATAGACCAGCGAGGGCGCCGGCATCGTGCCCGATTTGCCGGTCAGGTCGCGCCACAGCTTGGTCAGGTACTCGATGTCGTTCTGCATCTCGCGTTCCGACGCGGTCTCGGCCATCGTGCGGATGATGAAACCGCCGGCAAGCCCTTCGGGCAGCAGCTGCTGCAGCTTGTCGCGGAGGCTTTCGCGCTCCGCTTCGTCCTCGATGCGCTGCGAGATGCCGATGTGCGAATCCTGCGGCAGATACACGAGCAGTCGTCCGGCCAGGCTCACCTGGGTCGATAGCCGGGCGCCTTTGGTACCGATCGGGTCCTTGATCACCTGCACCAGCAGCGCCTGGCCTTCGTGCAGGATGCGTTCGATCGGCTTGCTGTCGTGGCCGTGACCGTTCTGCCGGTGCTCCCAGATGTCGGCGATATGCAGGAACGCCGCGCGTTCGAGGCCGATCTCGATGAACGCGGACTGCATGCCAGGCAAAACCCGTGCAACGCGGCCGAGGTAGATGTTGCCGACGAGACCCCGCGCGCTGGCGCGCTCCATGTGCAGTTCCTGCACGACGGCCTGCTCGAGCATCGCGACGCGAGTCTCCTGCGGCGTGACATTGATGAGGATTTCGTGGCTCATCGGCAATGGCGACAAGGGTGCGGCCGGCTAGTCATGGCACATGGTAGCCGATCTTTCGGAGTATCTCGGTGGTTTCAAAAAGCGGCAGGCCCATGACCCCCGAATAGCTGCCCTCGAGATGGCGGATGAACGCCGCCGCTCGACCCTGGATACCGTAGCCGCCGGCTTTGTCGAAGGGTTCGCCCGTGCCGACATAGCGCTCGACTTCGTCGCGCGTCAACTCGCGGAAACTCACACGAGACGACGATACGACGAGCACGATGTGCGCATGCCAGCGCACCGCCACTGCGGTGAGCACGTCATGCGTCCTGCCCGACAGGCGTTCCAGCATGGCGATCGCGTTTGCGGCGTCGCCCGGCTTGCCCAGCACCGCACCGTCGATGACGACCTCGGTGTCGGCGGCGAGTACCGGCCGCGGCGGGAGCCTGCGGCGGATCATCCGCTGCCAGCCAACCGATGCCTTGGTGCGCGCGATGCGCTTTACATACTCGAGAGCAGCCTCGCCTTTGCGCGGCACCTCGACGATATCCCGCCGCCGTCCGCTCGCCTCGCGCACGAGCAATTCGTCGAATTCGACGTCGATCTGCCGCAACAGCGCCTGCCGGCGCGGGCTCTTCGACGCGAGGTAGACCGAGGGTCGCTCGGTGAAAATGAAGTCCTTGCTCATTCGCGATGATAGGGATGGCCCTGCAGGAGGCTCACAGCCCGGTACAGTTGCTCCGCGAGCAGGACCCGCGCGAGGCTGTGCGGCAACGTCAGCGCGGAAAGCGCAACGACGGCTGTGGCGTTGCTCTTGACGGCCGGGGCGAGCCCATCCGCGCTACCGATGACGAATGCGATCGAGCGTGCCTCCTCCTGCCATGTCCGCAATCGCTTCGCGAGCTTCGAGGTGGTCCAAGCATCGCCGTGCTCGTCGAGCGCCACGATTTGGTTGCCTGCGGCCGCCGCAGCGATGCGGGCACCCTCCGTCTCGAGCATTTGCGAGACGCTCTTGCCACGATCGCGGGCTTCGGGCTTGAGCTCGATCAATTCGAGCGCGAATTCGCGCGGCATTCGGCGCGCGTACTCGTCGAACGCGGCGTTCGCCCAGACAGGCAGCTTGTGGCCGAGCGCGATGATGCGGAGTTTCATGTTCGGCTGCGCGGCGCCGACTCTACCCCGCTAGGCTTCGACGGTTGTGGTCGGCTTGGCGCGGCGCCGCGGCGAGGGCGGCGTCCACAGCTCTTCGAGGTTGTAGTACCGGCGCACGGCAGGCTGCATGATGTGCACGACGATATCCGCACAATCAACCAGCACCCATTCGCCGCCTTCCTCGCCTTCGACGCCGACGATCTGCGCGCCCGCTGCCTTCATGGTGTCGCGGACGTGCTGCGCGAGCGCATTGACCTGCCGGTTCGACTCGGCGGTGGCAATGATCAGGGTGTCGTACAGGCTGGTGAGCTTGCGGACATCGAGCAAGGTGATGTCGCGGGCCTTGATGTCTTCGAGAGCGGTGACGGCGGTTTTCTGCAGGCGGTTAAGGCGCATCCGTTTGGGGCCGATACAGTTGGTTGCGGTCAATATATGCCAGAACCGTCGCGGGAAGCAAACCCGCCACTTCGGCGCGACCGGCCGCTCCGCGTGCGAGCGCGGCGCGAATGGCGGTGGCGGAGATCGGCTGCGGCGCGACCGGCACGCGCACGATCGAGCCTGCCAACTGGCGCGATAGCCTTGTCGGATCGGTCGTCAGCCGACGCTCCCATTGCTCGCGCAGGGGAGGCGCGAGAGCAGCGCCATCGAATACCGTACCCGGGCGCTCGACCACGACCAGATGCGCCAGCGTGAACAGCTGTTCCCAGCGATGCCAGGCCGCCAGCCCCTGCAATGCGTCGGTTCCCAGCAGCAGTGCGAGGGGACGCGAGCGGTCCTCGTTGTGCAACTCCTGCAGCGTAACGACGGTGTAACTGGGCCCGCCGCGGCGGACTTCGCGATCGTCGGGCGCGAGACCCGGAAATTCCGTACAACCAAGTCGAGTCATTGCCAGACGATCCGCGGGGGACGCGAAGGGTGCCGCACGATGCGGCGGTATGCCCGCCGGAATGACGTTTACCCGTACCAGTCCAAGCGCCTTGCGTACCGCGCTGGCGAAGCGGAGATGGCCGTAGTGAATCGGATCGAAAGTGCCGCCGAGGATGCCGAGGGTCGGGATCATGATGCGTGCCGCGCGCAGATTGTGATTGGAGAGGAATAGCCGGTCAGAAGCCGGAGCCCGGTGTCGCGAGAAACGCAATTTCCTCCGGCGTCGATGTGCGTCCGAGTATCGCATTGCGGTGAGGAAAGCGACCGAAACGCCGGACTATCGCGGCGTGCCGCTCGGCCCAGACCAATTGGTCGGACATTCCGGGCTCAGTCGCGAGCCGCGTGAACAACTCGATCGACCGCTCCTGTGCGGTGAAAGACTCGGCGTGCTCGAAGGGCAGGTATAGGAAGCAGCGTTCGACCGGAATCAGGCCGGCATCGTCACCGCGCGCGACGGCTTCCCCGGCGATCGCGAGTGCCATTGCGTCGCCGGCAAATGCCCGCGGCGTATCGCGATAGCTGTTGCGCGTGAACTGATCGAGCAACAGCACGCGCGCCAGGGTTCCACGCGGATCTACCCACTCGCCGAAACCGCCTGCCAGCGCGACCTCGACGGCGGTGCCAAAGCGTTCGCGCAATCGTGCATCGTAGGCGGGATCCTTGCGGAACCACTCGGCGCGCAACTTGCCGAAGCTTGGTGCGTCGGGGTGTCCGAACCAGAAGTCGAGGATCTCGTCGCGCAGCTGCAGGGTCGTCGCCATGTCGAATCGCTGATATAGTCGGATTGCCGGCGCAATGCAACATCCTGCATTCTGCGTCGATTCGCAGCCTGCGTCCCGATGCAAACCTCGTATCGCGATATCGCGCTTCTCGCCTGCTGCCAGGCGCTCCTGCTCGTCAACAACGCGGGCCTCATCGCGATGAACGGCCTCGTCGGCTACTCGCTCGTCGAGAGCAAGACTTTCGCGACGCTGGGCGTGACGAGTTACGTCCTGGGGTCCGCGCTGGCCGCAATGCCCGCGGCGCTGTACATGGCGCGGGTTGGGCGACGGCGGGGTTTCATGACCGGCTCGTTGATCGCCATCGTCGGCAGCGCCACCTGCGCGCTGGGTATCGCGCAGGCGAATTTCCCGTTGTACTGCCTGGGCACGGCGGTCGTCGGCGTGTATACGGCATTCGGTCTGCAATACCGCTTCGCTGCCGCCGAAGTTGCCGCACCGGCATTCAAGGCGAAGGCAATTTCCCTGGTGCTCGCCGGTGGCATCGTCGGGGGATTCATCGGACCGACCGCCAGCGTGTGGGCGAAGGATCTGTTCGCTACGCCGTTCCTGGGCTCGTTTCTCGTGCTGTCGGCGATTGCTCTGGTCGCGCTCGCCGTCCAGTCGCGCGTTCGTGTTCCCGCGCCTACCGCCGAGGAGCGCTCAGGGGCGGGACGTCCGCTGCGCGCGATCGCGGCGCAACCCGTGTTCATCGTCGCCGCACTTGCGGCATCTCTCGGCTACGGCATCATGAACCTGCTCATGACGGCCACGCCGCTGGCCATGGGCTTTTGCGGACACCCATTCAGCGCGGCGGCGTTCGTGATCGAGTGGCACGTCGTCGGCATGTACGCGCCGGGATTCTTCACCGGCTCGCTGATCAAGCGCTTCGGCGCGCTGAAGATCATCGTGGCGGGCGCGTTCCTGATGGTCGCCTGTGTCGGGGTGGCAGTGTCGGGGATCGCGATCTGGCAGTTCTGGTCGGCATTGGTGGTCCTCGGTATCGGCTGGAATTTCATGTACACGGGCGGGACGACCCTCCTGACCGAAACCTATTCGCCTGCGGAGAAAGCCAAGACGCAAGGACTCAACGATGCGATCGTGTTTACGGTGATGGTGATTTCGTCGTTTTCCTCGGGCGCGCTGGTCAGCGCGGCGGGCTGGGAGCGCATGAATCTCGGCGCGTTGCCGTTTCTGATGATCGTCGTTGCCGCGGCGCTATGGCTGACGTGGATGCGCCAACACCGCCCCGCGGTTGCTGCCAAGGGATGACGGTTCCGGGCACGCTCCAGGAGGAGGACATATGAACCCCATTCCCGCTCCCGACGAATACCAGGAATTGCGTGAAGCGGTGCGCGCGCTGTGCAAGAATTTCGACTCGGCGTATTGGCAGAAGATCGACGGTGCGCGAGGCTACCCCGAGGCCTTCGTCGATGAACTGACTCGTGCCGGGTGGCTCGCCGCCATGATTCCGGCGGAATACGGTGGCTCGGGGCTCGGACTCGCCGAAGCGTCGGTGATCATGGAAGAGATCAATCTCAGCGGCGGCAACGCCGGCGCCTGCCACGGCCAGATGTACAACATGGGCACGGTGCTGCGCCACGGGTCCGAGGCCCAGAAGCGCGCCTATCTTCCGGGCATCGCGAGCGGCGAATTGCGACTGCAGTCGATGGCAGTGACCGAGCCGACGACCGGCACCGATACGACGAAGCTCAAGACGACGGCGGTGCGCAAGCGCGACAAATACGTCATCAACGGACAAAAAGTGTGGACGTCCCGCCTGCAGCATTCCGACCTCATGATCGTGCTTGCGCGCACGACGCCGCTCGCGGAGGTCAAGCGCAAGGCGGACGGGATGAGCGTCTTTCTGATCGACCTGCGCCAGGCGCAACGCGACGTTCGCGGCGGTATCACCGTGCGGCCGATCCCGAACATGGTCAATCACGAGACCAACGAAGTGTTTTTCGATGACCTCGAAGTTCCCGCGGACAATCTCATCGGCGAGGAGGGCAAGGGATTCCGCTACATTCTCGACGGCCTGAATGCCGAGCGCACGCTGATCGCCGCGGAGTGCATCGGCGACGGCTGGTGGTTCGTCGACAAGGCGCGCAAATATGCCAGCGACCGCATCGTGTTCGATCGGCCGATCGGCAAGAACCAGGCGGTGCAGTTCCCGATCGCCGAAAGCTACATCGAACTCGAAGCGGCGAACCTGATGCGCTTTCGCGCCTGCGCGCTGTTCGACGCCAAGAAACCCTGCGGCGCCGAGGCCAACATGGCCAAGCTGCTCGCCGCCAAGGCGTCATGGGAGGCGGCCAACGCCTGCCTCCAGACGCACGGCGGCTTCGGGTTCGCCTGCGAGTTCGACGTCGAACGGAAGTTTCGCGAAACGCGGCTCTACCAGGTCGCGCCGATCTCGACCAACCTCATCCTGTCGTTCGTGGGCGAGCACGTCCTCGGCATGCCGCGCTCGTTTTGACGACGCGGCGCCGCTACAAACCCTTCCAGTAGACCTCGTCGATGGTCTTGCGCTCACGTTCGAGCGCGTGTCGCTGCACCGCGTCACCCACCGCCCGCGAATCGAATCCACCTGGGAGGCTCCCTGCGCCCGGCCGGACATGAATGAACGCGATGCTGTGGCCGTCGTCGACCACGACGGACGTCACGTCGGCAGCGACGCCTTGCGCCGTCAGGAACGCACTAACGAGCTGATCGAGCGCCGGGTCAGAAAGGTCGATGAGCAGGCGGCGGTTGGCCGCCGCGAGAAAGAGCGCCATCGCCCCGAGCAGGACGCCCACGGAGATCGCGACAACCGCATCGAAGACGGGGCGGGGACCGAACACGACGGAGACGCCGGCGACGAGCAGCGTGAGCAGAATGCCGAGCATCGCCACCGCGTCCTCCAGCACGACGGCCAGCACCGTCGTGTTGGTGCGATTCTCGGCCAGTCCCTTCCAGCCGCCGATTTCGCGGATGGCCACGACGAACGTGAACGTCTCCAGCGCCAGCGCGAACAGCAGCAGTCCCAACACCAGCGGTGTGAATGGCTCCACCGGCTGCCGCTGCAACAGCGCGTGCACGCCGTGATAGATATTGACGCCGCACCCGACGAAAAAGACGCTGACGGCGGACACCAGCGCCCAGAAGTACTTTTCCTGTCCGCGACCGAACGGATGTGCGGCGTCGGGGCCGCGTGCGCCGCGAACTTCGCCGACTTTCAGCAGTATCTGGTTCGCGACGTCGGCGATCGAATGGATCGTCTCGGCGAACAGCGTCGGAGACGCGGTGACGATCCAGCCGAAGCCCTTGGCGGCCGCGATCGCCGTATTGGTGGCGATCGAGATCGAAACGGAAGTTGACATGAGGGTGCTGGACTCAGCGCCGGCGAACGGGGCCGAGTATGACGCTGCTTACTGACGGATCTGACCGCTGCCGAACACGACCCATTTCTCGCTGGTCAGGCCTTCGAGGCCGACCGGGCCGCGCGCGTGTAGCTTGTTCGTCGAGATGCCGATCTCGGCGCCGAGGCCGTATTCGAAGCCATCGGCAAAGCGCGTGGACGCATTGATCAGTACGGAACTCGAGTCGACCTCGCGCAGGAAGCGCATGGCGTTCGCGTAGTCGCCCGTGACGATGGCGTCGGTATGTTGCGAGCCATAGCGCGCGATGTGCTCGATCGCCGCGTCGAGACTGTGCACGACGCGAACGGCCAGGATCGGTGCGAGATACTCGGTAGCCCAGTCTTCCTCGGTGGCTGGTTTCATCGCGTTGACCAACGCGCGCGCTGCCGGATCGCCGCGCAATTCGACACCCTTGTCGAGGTAGATGCGGCACAGGGGCGGCAGCACGCGTTGAGCAATCTTCTCGTGCACCAGCAGCGTCTCCATCGTATTGCACGGACTGTAGCGCTGCGTCTTGGCGTTGTCCGCGATGCGCACGGCCATGTCGATGTCGGCGTGCTCGTCGATGAAGACGTGGCAAACGCCGTCGAGGTGCTTGATCACTGGAACCTTCGCCTCGCGTGCGATCCGTTCGATCAAGCCTTTGCCACCGCGCGGCACGATCACGTCGACGTGTTGTTCATCCGCTATGAGGAGACCGACGGCAGCGCGATCGACCGTGGCGATCACCTGCACCGCGGATTCCGGCAAGCCGGCTGCGGACAAGCCTTCACGCACGCAGGCGGCAATGGCCTGGTTGCTGTGCAGTGCCTCCGACCCGCCGCGCAGGATGCAGGCGTTGCCGGCCTTGAGGCACAGCGCCGCGGCGTCGGCGGTCACGTTCGGCCGCGATTCATAGATGATGCCGACAACGCCCAGCGGCACGCGCATCTTGCCGACCTGAATGCCGGTCGGCCGGTACCGCAACTCGCTGATCTCGCCGACGGGGTCGCGCAGCGCCGCGATTTGTTCGAGACCTTCCGCCATCGCTGCGATCGATCTTGACGTCAGCGTGAGGCGATCGACGAATGCAGCGTCACAACCGGTGGCCTTCGCCGCGCCGATGTCACGGGCATTCGCGGTCAACAGCGTGGCTTCATCGCGCCGAATCGCGCGAGCCATCGCCAGCAGTGCGTTGTCCTTGGCGCTCGTACCGGCGCGCGCGAGCTCGCGTGAAGCCGCGCGCGCACGCGCACCCACGTCGCGCATGTAGGCGGGCAGATCGAGACCGGGGACGTTGAGATTGGTCATTGCGATATTCTCGCACAGTGCGACCTAATTGATACCGTCGCCCCGGCGAAGGCCGGGGCCCAATTCAGCTTGACAGTAACTTGGATCCCGGCCTGCGCCGGGATGACGTCCGGATTAGCGACCCAGGCCTCTCAAAACTTGTGCGCGTCCAGCGTGCGTACGCCCTGATCGGTGCCCACCAGGATCACGTCGGCGCCGCGCCGCGCGAACAAGCCATTGGTGACGACGCCGACGATATGGTTGATCTGCCCTTCGAGCTCGGCCGGATCGAGTATTTCCATATCCTCGACGTCGAGCACGAGATTGCCGTTGTCGGTGGTGAAGTTTTCGCGCAGCCGCGGCTGGCCACCCAGCTTGACGAGATCCCGGGCGACGATGCTGCGCGCCATCGGAATCACTTCGACGGGGAGCGGGAACTCGCCGAGCACGTCGACCAGCTTGGACGCGTCGACGATGCACACGAATTTCTCGGCGACCGATGCGACGATCTTTTCGCGCGTAAGTGCACCGCCGCCCCCCTTGATCATCGCACCGTGCGCGGTGACTTCGTCGGCGCCGTCGATGTATACGGGCAGGTGATCGACTTCGTTCAGCTCGACGACGGGAATGCCATGACTCTTCAGCCGGTCGGCAGTGCGCACCGAACTGGCGACGGCGCCCTTGATACGACTTTTGATCTTCGCCAGCTCGTCGATGAAATAATTGGCCGTCGACCCGCTGCCGACGCCGACATAGGCGCCGGTCTCGACATACTTGATTGCCTCGCGGGCAACCAGCTGCTTCTGTTCGTCCTGCGTCATGCTTTTTTGCGCATCGGTGGGAGATCGGTACAGACGCCCTCGAAGGCCTCGGCGGCCAGCCCCACGGATTCGCTCAGCGTGGGATGCGGATGGATCGTCTTGCCGATGTCGACCGCGTCGGCACCCATTTCGATCGCAAGCGCGAGTTCGCTGATCAGGTCGCCGGCATGTGTGCCGACGATGCCGCCACCGACGATGCGGTGCGTCTCGGCGTCGAAGAGCAGTTTGGTGAAGCCTTCGTCGCGGCCGTTGGCGATGGCGCGGCCGGATGCGGCCCACGGGAACAGGCCCTTCTGCACCTTGATGCCTTTGGCCTTCGCCTCATCCTCGGTGACGCCGACCCACGCGATCTCCGGGTCCGTGTAGGCGACCGAAGGAATAACGCGCGCGTCGAAGAACGACTTCTGGCCGGCCGCTGCTTCCGCGGCGACATGGCCCTCGTGCGTGGCCTTGTGCGCGAGCATCGGCTGCCCGATGATGTCGCCGATCGCGTAGATGTGCGGCACATTGGTGCGGAGCTGATCGTCGGCGGGAATGAAGCCGCGATCGGTCACGATGACCCCGGCCTTGTCGGCGCCGATCTTCTTGCCGTTCGGACTGCGACCCACGGCCAGCAACACCACATCGTAAGGCTGCGCACCGGCGGGTGCCTGCTCACCTTCGAAGCTGACATAGACCGCGTCCTTCTTGGCTTCGACGGCCACGGTCTTGGTCTTGAGCATGACGCGATCGAACCGCGGCTTGTTCATTTTCTCCCAGACCTTGACCAGGTCGCGGTCGGCGCCCAGCATCAGGCCGTCGAGCATTTCGACGACATCGAGGCGCGCGCCGAGACTCGAATACACGGTGCCCATTTCCAGACCGATGATGCCGCCGCCCACCACCAGCATGCGCTTCGGCACCGACGTGAGTTCGAGTGCGCCGGTCGAATCGACGATGCGCGGATCGTCGGGTACGAAGGGCAAGTTGACCGATTGCGATCCGGCCGCGATGATGGCCTTCTGGAAGCGAACGATCTTCCTGGCGCCCGTCTTCGCTTGTCCGGCGCCTTCCGTTACTTCGACGACCACGTGATGCGGATCGAGAAACGTGCCGTAGCCGCGCACGACCTCGACCTTGCGCGACTTGGCCATGCCCGTGAGACCGCCGGTCAACTTGCCGACGACCTTGTTTTTCCACGCGAGCAATTTCGCGAGATCGACTTTGGGCGCACCGAAGGCGACGCCATGCTCGCCCAGTGCCACGACCTCGTCCATCACGGCCGCGATGTGCAGCAGCGCTTTCGACGGAATGCAACCCACGTTGAGACATACACCGCCGAGCGTCGCGTACCGCTCGACAAGTACCGTCTTCATGCCCAGGTCCGCCGACCGGAACGCTGCGCTGTAGCCGCCGGGGCCTGAACCCAGGACGAGCATCTCGCATTCGACGTCGGCAGTGCCGGAGTAACTCGCCGCGCCCGGTGCGGGCGCAGCAACCGCCGTTCGTGCTGAGCTTGTCGAAGCAGGAACGGCGGATCGCCCTTCGACAGGCTCAGGGCGAACGGATTGGGGCGTCGAAGGTACCGACGGCTTCGCAGCAGCGGCGGTATCGGCGGTCTCGAGCGTCAGCACGACGCTGCCTTCGCTTAGCTTGTCGCCGACCTTGACCTTGACTTCCTTGACCGTACCGGCGGACGGCGACGGCACGTCCATCGTTGCCTTGTCGGATTCGAGCGTGACCAGCGAATCCTCTGCCTTTACGACGTCGCCGGCTTTGACGAAGACCTCGATGACCGGTACGTCGCTGAAGTCGCCGATGTCGGGGACTTTGACTTCGATCACAGCCATATTGTGCCTATAGCATGGTGCGCCGCAGATCAGCGAGCAGCGCGATCAGGTAACTGTTGAAACGCGCCGCCGCCGCGCCATCGATGACGCGATGATCCCACGACAGGGACAGCGGCAGGATCAGGCGCGGAACGAACTGCTTGCCATCCCACACCGGGCGCGTGCTCGACCGGCAAACGCCCAGGATCGACACTTCCGGCGCGTTGATGATCGGCGTGAAGTACGTGCCGCCGATGCCGCCGAGACTCGAGATCGAAAAGCATCCGCCCTGCATGTCCGCGGGCCCCAGCTTGCCTTCGCGCGCCCTGGCCGAAAGCTCCGTCATCTCCTTCGCGATCGCGATCAATCCCTTCTGATCCGCGTTCTTGATCACGGGAACGACCAGGCCGTTGGGCGTGTCCGCTGCAAAACCGACGTTGTAATACTTCTTGAAGATCAGGTTGTCGCCGTCGAGCGAGGCGTTGAACTCGGGGAATTTCTTGAGCGCGGCGACGCTGGCCTTGATCAGGAAGGCGAGCATCGTGACCTTCACGCCCGACTTCTCGTTTTCCTTGTTGAGCTGGACACGAAACGCTTCGAGGTCGGTGATGTCGGCATCGTCGTGGTTGGTGACGTGCGGGATGAGCACCCAGTTGCGATGCAGGTTGGCCCCGGAAATCTTCTTGATCCGCGACAGCGGCTTGCTCTCGATCGCGCCGAACTTGCTGAAGTCCACCTTGGGCCAAGGCAGCAAACCCAGCGCCTCATTACCCAAACCCGCGCCCCCAGCGCCCGCGGCGGTGGTCCCGGCGGTTGCACCGCTCATCACACCTTTGACGAATTTCTGAACGTCTTCCTGGAGGATTCGCTCCTTCGGTCCCGTACCCTTCACCCGCGACAGGTCGACGCCGAGTTCGCGCGCGAACGCGCGCACGGAAGGCGAGGCGTGCGCGCTCTTGAAACTCGCGGAATCGACCGGGGCGGGCGCAGGTGCCGCAGCTGTCGTTGGTGCTGAGCTCGTCGGCGTAGGAGCGGCCGGAGCGGGTCGCCCTTCGACCGGCTCAGGGCGAACGGACTCTGCGGATGCAGCGGGCGCGGCCGGTGCGGTCGCGGACGCACCGCTTCCGGTTTCCAGCATCAGGATGACGGTGCCCTCGCTGACCTTGTCGCCGAGTTTGACCTTCAGTTCTTTGACCACGCCGGCGGAAGGCGCGGGCACATCCATCGTCGCTTTTTCGGACTCGAGCGACACCAGCGAGTCTTCGGCCTTGACGGTGTCGCCAACCTTCACGAAGACCTCGATGACCGGCACGTCCTTGAAGTCGCCGATGTCCGGCACCTTGACCGCCGTGAGCGTCCCGGCATCAGCTGTCGCGCTCGCGGGGGGCGTCTTGGCTGCGGGCGTTGGGGTGGCGGATGCAGCGGCGGCGGATGCAGCGGCGGCGGGCGCAGCGGTGGCCGAGGCAGAGGCGGTCTTGCTCGGCGCCGCCGCGGCGGAGTCGAGCGTCAGGATCACGGTGCCTTCGCTGACCTTGTCGCCGAGCTTGACCTTGAGCTCCTTGACCACGCCCGCCGAGGGTGCGGGCACGTCCATCGTCGCCTTGTCGGATTCGAGCGTGACCAGCGAATCCTCCGCCTTGACCGCGTCGCCCGGCTTGACGAATACCTCGATGACCGGAACGTCGGTGAAATCACCGATGTCCGGAACCTTGACTTCGACTGTGCTCATGCAGATACCCTGGTTCGTCGATTGGAGCGGATCAAACGGTCCACGGCGCAGGCTTGGCGGGATCGATGCCGTATTTCTTGATTGCCTCGGCGACCTTCGTCGCCGGCACGGTGCCCTCGTCGGCCAGCGCCTTCAACGCGGCGACGGCGACGTAGTACCGGTCGACCTCGAAGAACCGGCGCAGTTTTTCACGCGTGTCGGAGCGTCCGAAGCCATCGGTGCCCAGCACGACGTAACGGCGTGGCACGAACGCGCGGATCTGGTCGGCAAACGCGCGCACGTAGTCGGTCGTGGCGATGATGGGACCCTGCGTCTCGGCCAGGCACGCGGCGACGTGCGATTGCCTTTGCTTGGCCGTCGGGTTGAGCATGTTCCAGCGCGCGACCGCGTTGCCGTCGCGCGCGAGTTCGACGAACGATGGGCATCCCCAGATGTCGGATTCGACGCCCCAGTCTTTCCTGAGCAGTTCCGCTGCGGCGATCGCTTCGCGCAGGATCACGCCTGATCCCAGCAGCTGGACACGCGGCGCCTTCGATTTCTTGTCGCCAGCCTGCAGCAGGTACATCCCCTTCAGGATGTTCGGCGCGGCACCCTCGGGCATCGCCGGCTGGGTGTAGTTCTCGTTCATCACCGTCAGGTAGTAATAGACATCCTCCTGCTCCGCGTACATGCGGCGCAGGCCATCCTGGATGATGACCGCCACTTCGTAGCCGAAGGTCGGGTCGTAGGACAGGCAATTGGGGACCGTCGCCGAAATCTGATGCGAGTGCCCGTCCTCGTGTTGCAGGCCTTCGCCGTTGAGCGTGGTGCGGCCCGCGGTGCCGCCGAGCAGGAAGCCGCGCGAACGCATGTCGCCGGCGGCCCAGGCAAGGTCGCCGATCCGTTGGAAGCCGAACATCGAGTAGAAGATGTAGAAGGGAATCATCGGCACGCCGTGCGTCGAATACGACGTCGCGGCAGCAATCCAATCGCACATCGCGCCGGCCTCGTTGATCCCTTCCTGCAGGATCTGGCCATCCTTGGTTTCCTTGTAGAACATCAGTTGGTCGGCGTCCTGCGGCGTATAGAGTTGGCCGAGCTGGTTCCAGATCCCGAGCTGGCGGAACATGCCTTCCATGCCGAAGGTGCGCGATTCGTCAGGCACGATCGGCACGATGTGTCGGCCGATGTTCTTGTCGCGGATCAAGGTCTGGAGGATCTGCACGAACGCCATCGTGGTCGAGATTTCACGGTCGTCGGTGCTCTTCAGGAACCGCTCGAACGTCGACAGCGGAGGCGTCACCAGCGCCTCCGCCTTGCCACGCCGCATCGGAAGATAGCCGCCCAGCGCTTGCCGATGCGAGCGCATGTACTCGAGTTCCGGCGAGCCTTCGGGGAACGTGACCAGCGGTACTTCCGCGAGCTTGTCGTCCGGGATCGGGATGCCGAAGCGGTCTCGGAAGCCGCGCATCGACTCGACCGTCATCTTCTTCTGCTGGTGGGTGATGTTCTGCGCCTCCCCTGATTCCCCCATGCCGAAACCCTTGATCGTCTTGGCCAGGATCACCGTCGGTTGGTCCTTGTGGTTGACCGCGGCGTGGAAGGCGGCATAGACCTTATGCGGATCGTGGCCGCCACGGTTCAGGGCCCAGATGTCCGCATCGGACCAGTCGGCGACGAGCTCCTTGAGCTCGGGCGTATTGAAGAAGTATTCGCGCACGTACGCGCCATCCTTCGACTTGAAGGTCTGGTACTCGCCGTCGACGCATTCCATCATGCGGCGCATCAGGATGCCCTTTTTGTCGCGCGCGAACAGGGCATCCCAGCGCGTGCCCCAGACGACCTTGATAACGTTCCAGCCTGCACCGCGAAAATCGGCTTCCAGTTCCTGGATGATCTTGCCGTTGCCGCGCACCGGGCCATCGAGGCGCTGCAGATTGCAATTGATGACGAAGATGAGGTTGTCGCATTTCTCCCGGGCGGCCATGCCGATGGCGCCCATCGATTCGGGCTCGTCCATTTCGCCATCGCCGCAGAAACACCACACCTTGCGGCCTTCGGTCTTGGCGAGTCCCCGATCTTGAAGATATTTCATGAAGCGCGCCTGATAGATCGCCATGAGCGCGCCGAGTCCCATCGACACCGTCGGGAATTGCCAGAAATCCGGCATCAGCCACGGGTGCGGATAGGACGAGATGCCCTTGCCGTCGACCTCCTGTCGGAAATTGTCCATCTGTTCGACGGTGAGGCGACCGAGCATGAATGCGCGTGCGTACACACCTGGCGCCGAGTGGCCTTGCACGAAGACCAGGTCACCGCCATGGTCCGCCGACGGCGCGTGCCAGAAATGGTTGAAGCCGACGTCGTACAGCGTCGCGGCTGACGCATAGCTCGCGATGTGGCCGCCGACGTTGGTGTCCTTGTTGGCGCGGACCACCATGGCCATCGCGTTCCAGCGCGCGAAGTTGCGGATCTTTTCCTCGATCGTCTGGTCGCCGGGCATCTTCGGCTGCTTGTCGACCGGGATCGTATTGATGTAAGCCGTGTTGGCCGAGAACGGCACGTGCGCGCCCCGTTGCCGGCTCTGCTCGATGATCTGTTCGATCAGGTAGTGCGCGCGTTCGGGCCCCTCGTGCTCGAGCACAGCATCGATTGCCTCGACCCATTCCCTGGTTTCCTGAGGATCGACATCAGGCTTCATGTCCATGGCGGCTTGCTCCTTGCAACAATGGCGTGACGACGGCGGGACGTGCGGGCGATCGGACGCGGTGCGAGTGGTAGGTGAAGCGCCTGCTCGTGACGCGACGAATCGCGTAAAAGGGGCGCGATACTTTCAAGGTTTACGATACCACGCATGCGCCGGGAATCAAACGCATTCGCGAGCGCGCCGCGTGCGGTCACACCCTGCGCCGCAGCAACCTGGCACCGCAGGCGAGGCTGGCGAGACCCATGAGGGCAAAGCCGGTCGCGTAGCTGCCGGTGGACGTCGCCATCAGGGCGAACACGGGTGGTCCGGCGACCACACCTGAAAAGGTGATGAACCCGGAGGCGCCTGTGACCGCGCCTGCATGCCCCCGCGGCGAATGGCGGGCGACTTCCGCGAGTTGCACACCATTCCAACCGATGGCCGTCACGCCGAACAGCGCGCACACCAGACCTTCGGTGGGCGCGGGCCATGCCGGACCAAAACCCGCCGTCGCCAATGCACAGGCACCGGCAACGATCCCAAGCAAGCCGAGCATTCGCCGCGGCGCAATCCATCGGTCGGCGACCATGCCCCAGCTGATGCGGCCGACGACACCGCCCACCGTCGCGATGGTGAGCATCAGCCCAGCTTCGATCAAGGTCCGGTCGAGCTCCTCGGTCATGTAGATGACGAGAAAGGTCAACAGGCATGCCTGTGTCGCGGCATACACGAATGCGGTCAGGGTCAGTTCCAGCAGCTTGGGACTGCGCATGACCAGCTTGAGCGGCGCGAACAGACGATCGAGCGACACCCGATGTTCGCGGACGCGACCGACGTCAAGTCCGGCGCGAGTCGGCTGGGCGAGCAGTGCAATCACTATGCCCGATCCTGCAACTGCCCAGACCGCGGCGCGCCAGCCGTGGCCCATCGTGATCAGCGGCAGCAGCGCCCCGGCGAATGCCGCGCCGAGCGGGACGCCGGTCTGCTTGATCGAAAATGTCAGCGCCATCCTGTGCGGCGGTGCGGTGTGCGCAAGCAGTTGCGATGATGCCGGCGTAATCGGCCCATAGCCGATGCCGATAAGCGCCGGGGCGATCAACAACGCCCACGCGGGCCCCGTCGTCATCGCGAGCCCGACAGCGCACATGACAGTACACACCTGGGAGACGCGGATCGGTCCATAGCGCTCGATGAATCCGCCCGAGGCGAGACTGGCGAGCATCGCGCCCAGGTAGAGCACGCCGACGAAGACGCCGATCAGCTTCGGATTCAAGCCGACCGCAGGCCCCACTTCCGGCGCAAGTACCGCGATCGCGGTCGCCGCAAGCGAGGTGAACGCCTGAATCGCCAGCGTCACCGCGAGGGCGGTCAACGCAGTGGACGCGGGGTTCAACGAGCCTGCCCGGCGGCGAGCCAAGACACGGGGACCGACCCCACCGCATGACGCGATGCATTTGTCGGCCAGACGGAGCCAGCAGAAGCCGGAGGCACGCTTATCGTAGCCGCGAAAGTGTGCGCATCTCGGTTACGATCGCGTCGATCGGCAAGTCGTGTGCCGCGGTGGGAATGCGGTCGACCACTTGGAGCTCGAACGCCCCGGCCAATTTCGCCGCCGTCGGCGGCAGCAACGGTAACAAGCGATCGTAGAAACCGCCGCCGTAGCCCAGGCGATTACCTTCGGCGTCGAAGGCGACGCCAGGAACCAGCACCCAGTCGACGGTGGACGGGTCGATGCGGTTGCAATGTGGTAACGGCTCGCGTATCCCGCGGTATCCCGGCGCAACGTCGCGCTCGACGTCAGTGACCGCGCATAGTTCCAGCATTCGTTGAGCGATGTCCACGCGTGGCACTGCAACCGCCTTGCCACGGCCGAACGCGACGTGGAACAGTGGCGAGGTATTCCATTCGCTGCCGAACGGAAGCGTCAGCAGCAAGGTGCGCGCCGCCTGGAAGTCCGGGCGCGTCGCAAGGGTGGAGGCGATCGTTCGACTGGCTTCGCTGTGCACGTCCTCCGGGATTCGATCCCGCGCCGACAGGATGCGCGCGCGCAACGAACGTTTGGCGTTGCGCATGTCGCTGTACACCCCGCCGGTCGCCTGCTTCAAGGGCAATGTCACGCTCAAGGATCCCGCAACCATGTTACCGCAAGAGCTGCGCTTATAATGGCGCGTCCACCTATCCCGTACCTACTGTGCTCCAGCGATGAACTACAACCATCAGCATCACCGCGCGCGGCGCGCGCAACTGATCGCCGAAATGCGCCGCCAGGCGGGCGGCGGCATTGCCGCGATTCCCACCGCGCCGGAAGCGATTCGCAATGCGGATACGTACTATCCCTATCGCCCCGAAAGCTACTTCTATTACGTGTCCGGTTTTCCGGAGCCGGAGGCCGTCGTGGTGCTGCTCGCCGGTGCCGACGAGGGGGATTCGAAGCAGATCCTGTTCTGCCGCAACAAGAACCCCGAGCGCGAGATATGGGACGGCTTCCGCTACGGGCCGGACGCGGCGCGCGAAATCTTCGGTTTCGACGAGGCCTATCCGATCGGCGATTTTCCCGCAAAGCTCGCGGACCTGGCGGCCGATCGTCCGGCGCTGTACACCCCGCTGGGCCTCTACCCTGGTTGGGACGATGCAATCACCGTCGTGCTCAACGAGGTGCGCGGTCGCGTCCGCACGGGCGTCGCGGCCCCGGAAACCGTGGTTGACGTACGGGCGCCACTGGCCGCGATGCGCCTGTACAAGGATCAGCAGGAGTTGCGCCATATTCGCCGCGCCGCGGAGATTTCCAGTGGCGCGCATCGGCGAGCGATGGAAACAACGCGTTCGGGCTGGTACGAATACCAGGTCGAGGCCGAACTCGCGCACGAATTCCTGCGTTCCGGTGCCCAGGCGGTCGCGTATCCTTCCATCGTCGCGTCCGGGCCCAACGCTTGCGTGCTGCACTACCGCGACAACAATCGCCAGATGCAGCCTTCCGATCTGCTCCTGATCGATGCCGGGTGCGAGTTCGAGGGGTACGCGTCGGACATCACGCGCACGTTTCCGGTGGGCGGAAGGTTCAGCGGACCGCAAAAGGCCGTCTACGAACTCGTGCTTGCAGCGCAGCTCGCCTGCATCGACGCGGTCAAGCCCGGGCGTGTCTTCCACGACTATCATGAGGTCGCCGAACGTGTTCTGGCGCAAGGGTTGATCGACCTGAACCTGTGCCAAGGGTCGCTGGACGGGGTCCTGGAATCCGGTGCGTACAAGCAGTTCTATATGCATCGCGCCGGACATTGGCTCGGCCTCGATGTGCACGACGTCGGCCTGTATCGGCTTCACGGCGAGTCGCGAACGCTCGAACCCGGGATGTTGCTGACCGTCGAGCCGGGCTGCTACATCCGGCCCGGTGAAAACGTGCCGGAGGAATTCTGGGACATCGGCGTGCGCATCGAAGACGACGTGTTGGTAACGGCGACCGGCAACGATAATCTGACCGGTACGACGCCCAAAACCGTCGCCGACGTCGAGGCCGCATGCGTGCGCTGACCGACCTG
The DNA here is from genome assembly GCA_963726935.1 of uncultured beta proteobacterium. Classification (GTDB taxonomy): domain Bacteria; phylum Pseudomonadota; class Gammaproteobacteria; order Burkholderiales; family Casimicrobiaceae; genus PALSA-1003. The sequence goes on along the minus strand of CAVSEH010000013.1, from coordinate 195,297 downwards.
TCGACGCGACGTCGCGTCCGCGCCTAGCGCGCCGGAATCCAAACCCGGCTGCCGATGCTGCACGACCTCGCAATTGCCGGTGCCGGGCCGGTCGGCGCCACGCTCGCCCTCGCACTGGCCGCGGGCGAGATCGATGTCGTGGCGCTCGACGGGCGGCCGGCGCGGACGATTGCGCGCGGCGACCGCTCGCTCGCGCTATCGCATGGCTCGCGCCTCATCTACGAACGGCTCGGCATCTGGGGCGACATCGCGGCGGTGACCGGCGCGGTAACGCCGATCACGGGCATCGATATTTCGCAGCGCGGTGGCTTCGGCACGGCGCGTCTGGACGCGGCCGAGCAGCGCGTGTCAGCGCTAGGCTATGTCGTCAGCTATCGAGCGCTGCAAGGCGCACTCGATCAGGCGCTTGCGCGTGCTGCGGTGCAGGTCGAACACGAATTCATCGTTGACCGCATCGTCTCGACCCCGGCGTACGCTTGCGTCGAAGGCCGTCGCGATGGCGCTGGTTCCACGTGGACCGCGCGGCTTGCCGCGGTGGCGGACGGTGGCGGTGACATTGTCGCCGGCGCACGCCGGCGCCATCATGAGTATGGCCAGGTAGCGCTGGTGGGCAAGGTCTGGATGCGCGAACCGCACCGTGGCATCGCTTTCGAGCGGTTCACACCTGACGGGCCGATGGCATTGTTGCCTGAGAGCGATCACTACGGATTGGTGTGGACCACAACACCGGAAAGCGGTGACGCGCTGGTCGCGATGCCGGAGAACGAATTTCTGTCTGGGCTGCGGGAGCGCTTCGGGCCGCGTGCAGGCGAATTCGCACACGTCACGGACAGGCGTACGTTTCCCCTGTCGCTCGACTTCGCCGATCGCATTGTCGCGGAGCGCGCGGTGCTGCTTGGCAACGCCGCGCAAGCGTTGCATCCGGTTGCGGGCCAGGGGTTCAATCTTGGCGTCCGCGACGCATGGGAATTGGCGCAGGAGTTGCTTGCGACTCCGCGCGATCAAATTGGTGCGCGCGATCAATTGGCTAAGTACGCACAGCGGCGTCGCGCCGATCGTTGGGCGGGTATTGCGTTTACACATGGATTGCTCGGTGTGTTCGACACGGCGTTGCTGCGTTGGCCACGAGGGTTGGCACTTACTTTGCTAGATGCGTTGCCGCCGATGAAACGATCGTTCACGCGTGCGATGCTGTTCGGATTGCGCTGACATCGCGCCGCGCGAAAATCATTTTCGCGCGAGCCGACGAACGCGCTGACAACGTCGGCGCAAACTCGGTATAATCCGGTCCCTTCCTGCTGCAAAATTCCGAACGTGTACATCGGCTCGCATCACATCGAGAACAATCTGGTCGTCGCGCCGATGGCGGGCGTCACCGACCGGCCTTTCCGGCAGCTGTGCAAGCGGCTGGGTGCGGGGCTTGCGGTGTCGGAGATGGTCGCGTCGGATCCGCGGCTCCGCGCGACGCCGAAATCGCAGCGGCGCACCGATCATCGTGGCGAGGTCGAGCCTATCGTCGTGCAGATCGCCGGCGCGGATCCCGTGCAGATGGCGGACGCCGCGCGATACAACGTCGATCGCGGAGCACAGATCATCGACATCAACATGGGCTGTCCGGCAAAGAAGGTATGCAATGTCGCCGCCGGCTCCGCCCTGCTGCAGAACGAGCCGCTCGTCGCAGCCATTCTCACCGCTGTCGTCGCTGCCGTTCCGGTCGCGGTGACACTGAAGATCCGCACCGGCTGGAGCCGCGAGCACCGCAATGCGGTCCGGGTCGCCAGGATCGCCGAGGACGCTGGTATTGCCGCGCTGTCGGTGCATGGGCGCACGCGCGAGTGCGGTTTCGTCGGCGAGGTCGAGTACGACACAATTCGCGAGGTAAAGCGTGCCGTAGCGTTGCCCGTCACGGCAAACGGTGACATCGATTCGGCGGAAAAAGCGCGCGAAGTGCTGGACGCTACCGGTGCCGATGCCGTGATGATCGGGCGTGCGGCACAGGGGCGGCCGTGGATCTTCCGCGAGATCCGCCACTATCTGGACACCGGTGAGCATCTGCCGCCGCCGGCGGTGGAAGAAATCCGCGAAGTCATCCTCGAGCATCTGGATGACCACTATTCGTTGTATGGCGAAGAAACGGGTGTGCGCACGGCGCGCAAGCATCTGGGTTGGTACTCGGTGGGGCTGGCTGGAGGCGCGGCCTTCCGCCATGAGGTCAATCATCTCGACACGTCTGCGACACAGATCGCGGCGGTCAACCGGTTTTTCGATGGCCTCGCCGCACGCGGCGAGCGGTTGGCATATGCATCGCCCGCCGTGCCTTCGTTGCCGGTGTCAGCTTCGTGGGTAGAGGAGGCCCTCGCAGCGTGAAAAGAACCATTCGAATGAACGGCGGCAATGAAATTTGCCGCAGCGTGGAAAAGTCCCTGGACGAGTATTTCCGCAAGCTGGACGGCGAGCCGCCGCACGGCATCTACGACATGGTGATCGCCAATGTCGAACGCTCGCTGATCACGTCGATCATGCATCGCGCCGGCGGCAACCAGACCAACGCCGCGGACATGCTCGGCTTGAATCGCAACACCCTGCGCTCGAAGCTGTCGAAGTACAACATTCGCTAAAATCGCGCATCGGGCCCACGAGCCAGTGCCGCGGCCGCTCGCCAGACACTCGACTCCTAGATATCCGTGGCCCCGCCGATCACCCAAGCGCTACTGTCGGTCTCCGACAAGACCGGCCTGACGGATTTTGCGCGCGGCCTTGTGGCGCTTGGCGTCAAGCTGTTGTCGACCGGCGGCACCGCGAAAGCGCTGGCCGAAGCCGGCCTGCCGGTCACGGAGATTGCCTCGTACACCGGTTTCCCCGAGATGCTCGACGGTCGCGTGAAAACCCTGCACCCCAAGGTGCATGGCGGCATTCTCGCGCGCCGCGACCTGCCGGCGCATGTGGACGCACTTCGCAGCCACGACATTCCGACCATCGATCTCGTGGTCGTCAATCTGTATCCCTTTCGGGAAACGGTGGCGAAGCCGGGTTGCACGCTCGACGATGCTATCGAAAATATCGACATCGGCGGTCCCGCCATGGTGCGTTCGGCGGCCAAGAATCATGCGCATGTCGGGATTGTCGTCGATCCCGCGGATTACCCGGCGTTGCTCGACGAACTACGCGCCCATGGCGCGGTGCTTTCTTCCGCGACGCGCTTCGCGCTGGCGCAAAAGGCGTTCTCGCACACTGCGGCCTATGATGGCGCAATCAGCAACTACCTTACGTCACGCGATGCGGCGGGCGCCGTGTACGCGCTTCCGTCGCGGTTCAATTGGCAGGGCATCAAGTTGCAGGACATGCGTTACGGTGAGAATCCGCATCAGCAGGCGGCGTTTTATCGCGATGACGCGCCCGCCCCGGGAACCATCGCGACCGCGCGGCAGCTCCAGGGCAAGGAGCTTTCCTACAACAACATTGCCGACAGCGACGCGGCATGGGAATGCGTCCAGGTATTTCCCGAGCCTGCGTGCGTCATCGTCAAGCACGCCAATCCGTGCGGCGTCGCGCTCGCCGTGGCGCCGCTCGAAGCCTATCGCAAGGCGTTTGCGACCGATCCGACGTCCGCATTCGGCGGCATCATCGCCTTCAACCGGGAAGTCGACGCAAGTGTCGTGGAAGCCGTGAGCGCGCAGTTTCTCGAAGTACTCATCGCCCCGTCGTACAGCGCCGACGCGCTCGCCGCGATCGCGAAAAAGGCGAACGTGCGCGTGCTCGCCATCGCCGGCGCCGCCAGGGCCAACGCCTGGGACAGCAAGCGTGTCGGCGGCGGCATGCTGGTGCAGACCGCCGATGTCGACACCATCGATGCGCCATCGCTCAAGGTCGTCACTCGCGTCGCGCCCACACCAGATCAGGTCGCCGACCTGCTGTTTGCCTGGCGCGTCGCAAAATTCGTCAAATCGAACGCGATCGTCTATTGTGGCGAAGGGCGCACGCTGGGAATCGGCGCGGGCCAGATGAGTCGCGTCGATTCAACCCGCATCGCTGCGATCAAAGCGGCCAACGCTGGATTGTCGCTGGTGGGGTCGGTCGTTGCTTCCGATGCTTTCTTTCCGTTCCGCGACGGACTCGACGTGGTCGCGGACAACGGCGCGGTTGCCGTCATCCAGCCCGGGGGCAGCGTCCGCGACCCCGAGGTGATCGCCGCCGCGGACGAGCGCGGCATTGCCATGGCCTTCACCGGCGTTCGACATTTCCGTCATTGACAAAGCGAGAGTGAGGTTCAGCTTGAAACGATTGTTGATCGCGCTAGCGATCGTGCTTGCCCTGCCGGGCCGTGCCAATGCCCTCGACTGCGCCGACTTCTGGACGTGGGTGGAAACCGGCTGCCGGCGCCTCGCCGACACCTACGAAAATGGTGAAAACACGCTCATCCTTTCCGGCTATTCCTATCATCTGCCGTCGACCTACACCCCGGAGAATCGCGCGCAGTTGCAATCGCTGGCGTGGGGCGGCGGACTGGGACGCACCGTCGAAGAGCCCAACGGCAACACGCACATGGTGTACTTCTATGTCTTCGAGGATTCGCACAAGACGGCGCAGTTCAACCTGGGCTATTCGTGGTCAACCTACTGGGGGGAGCGCGATGGACTACAGGCGGGCCTGGGCTGGACGGCGTTCATCGTGCAGCGGCCCGACATCGCAGGCGGCTGGCCGATACCCGCCGCGTTGCCGATTGCCTTGCTGCGCTACAAAAAAGTCAATCTGATCGCCACCTTCATCCCGACGCTCAATGGCGGGGTGAACCATGGCAGCACGCTGTACATCATGGGCACGATCGGCCTGCAGTAGCGGGACCATGAACGTACTCGTCATCGGCGGTGGCGGGCGCGAGCATGCCCTCGCATGGAAGATCGCGCAGTCGCAGCGTGTCGGCAAGGTGTTCGTCGCGCCGGGCAACGCCGGCACTGCGGGCGAGCAGGGCCTGACCAACGTCGCGATCACCGGCATTCCCGAACTGGTCGCCTTCGCGGTCGCAGAACGCGTCATGCTGACCGTCGTCGGTCCGGAGGCGCCGCTGGCCAAAGGTGTCGTCGACGCATTCCGGGCCGCCGGATTGAAGATTTTCGGCCCGACGCAAGCGGCCGCACAACTCGAAAGTTCCAAGGATTTCGCGAAGGCATTCATGGCGCGTCACGGCATTCCGACCGCCGCATACCAGACGTTCACCGACGCGCACGCGGCACACGCGTACGTCGACGCGCGCGGGGCACCGATCGTCGTCAAGGCGGATGGCCTGGCGGCGGGCAAGGGCGTGGTCGTTGCCGCGACGACAGACGAAGCGCACGCCGCGATCGACGCGATGCTGGTCGGCAATCGTCTGGGCGAGGCGGGTGCCCGTGTCGTCGTCGAGGACTGCCTCGTCGGCGAGGAGGCGAGCTTCATCGTGATGGCGGATGGAGCGCACGTGCTGGCGCTCGCGTCCTCGCAGGATCACAAGCGATTGCAGGATGGCGACCTCGGCCCGAATACCGGTGGCATGGGTGCGTATTCGCCGGCACCCGTCGTTACCCCGCGAATGCACGCGCGCATCATGCGCGAGATCATCCATCCCGCCGTCAACGGCATGGCTGCCGACGGCATTCCCTACACCGGGTTCCTGTACGCGGGCGTCATGATCGACGCCGAAGGCAACCCGCGCACGCTCGAGTTCAATTGCCGCCTCGGCGATCCGGAGACGCAACCCATCCTGCTGCGCCTCAAGTCGGATCTGCTCGAGTTGCTGCAGCACGCGGTCGACGGCACGCTCGACCAGGTCGACGCCGAGTGGGATCGTCGGGCGGCGCTCGGCGTGGTGCTCGCCGCCGCGGGTTATCCGGATCGTCCGCGCGAAGGCGACGTCATCACCGGACTCGATGCCCCGCTGACCGACGGCAAGGTATTTCACGCCGCGACCGCGAAGGTATCCAAAGGGATCGTCACGAGTGGTGGACGTGTCCTCTGTGTTACCGCCCTTGGCGAGACGGTCCGGCTGGCTCAGCGTGCCGCGTACACCGCGGTGGCACGCATCCATTTCGATGGAATGCAGTACCGTACCGACATCGGGCATCGCGCGATCGTTGCGCGGAAAGGTTGAGCCGAACTGGCGCGCATGGACACCACGCCTGCCCGCGACTATTTCACCGGCCTCCAGGCGCGCATCGTCGCGCGCCTGGAGGAAGTGGATGGACACCCATTCAGGCGCGACGTGTGGCAGCGCCCCGAAGGCGGTGGTGGCGAAAGCCGACTGCTCGAGCAAGGCAACGTATTCGAGCGCGGTGGCGTCAATTTTTCGCACGTCATGGGTGATCGGTTGCCACCCTCGGCGACGGCGGGCAGACCCCATCTCGCGGGTCGATCCTTCGAAGTGATGGGCGTTTCGCTCGTGCTGCATCCGGTCAATCCCTACGTGCCCACCGTGCACATGAACGTGCGCATGTTCGTCGCGGACAAGGCGGGCGAAAAATCGGTCTGGTGGTTCGGCGGCGGCACGGATCTCACGCCGTACTATGGTTTCGAGGAAGACGCCGTCCATTTCCATCGCACGTGCCGCGATGCGCTGTCACCCTTCGGTGCCGATTACTACCCTCGCTTCAAGCGCTGGTGCGACGAGTACTTTTTCCTGAAGCATCGCAACGAGCCGCGTGGCATCGGGGGCATATTCTTCGACGACCTATGCGATGGGACTTTCGCCGACTGCTTCGCGCTGACGCGAAGCGTGGGCGACCACTTCCTGGCTGCGTACGAGCCGATCCTCCAGCGCCGCCGGAATTTGCCGTATGGCGAGCGCGAGCGCGATTTCCAGGCGTATCGTCGCGGCCGCTACGTCGAATTCAATCTCGTCTACGATCGCGGTACGCTGTTCGGCCTGCAATCGAACGGACGTACCGAGGCGATCCTCATGTCGTTGCCCCCGATCGTGAAATGGCGCTACGACTGGCGGCCCGAAGCGGGCAGCGCCGAGGCGCGACTGTATTCGGACTTTCTCATCGGCAAGGACTGGCTCGGATGAACGCACCCACGGACGACGGTCACCTGATCGAGTCGCGCGTCGAGTCGGACGACGTGTTCCGCGGCCGGATGCTCCACATCAGGAGTGACACGGTGCGCTTGCCGGACGGCACGCAAGCCACGCGCGAGTTCGTCGTGCATCCCGGCGCAGCGATGATCATCCCGAGGCTGCCCGATGGCAAACTCCTGTTCGAGCGGCAGTACCGCTATCCGTTGTCGCGCGTATTCATCGAGTTTCCCGCCGGCAAGGTCGACCCCGGGGAAGATCCGCTGACCGCCGCGAAGCGCGAGCTCACCGAGGAAACCGGATACGTCGCGGCACGCTGGACACACCTGGCGACGATGCATCCGGTCATCAGCTATTCGACCGAGCAGATAGACATTTTCCTCGCCGACGAGCTCCAGCACGTCGGCACACAGCTCGACGCGGGCGAATTCATCGAGACCTTTGCAGCGACGCTCGATGAGGCGCTCGTTTGGCTCGATCGTGGAGAGGTCACCGACAGCAAGACGATGATCGGGTTGCTGCTGTTGGCGAGGCAAGCGCACTCCGGGCGCTGATCGCGTTGCCGAACGTCGTCAAACGCCTGGTCATCGAAGGTCGCGTGCAGGGCGTCGGCTTCCGCTACGCGCTGGCCGACGAGGCGCGCGCACGCGGACTGGGCGGCTGGGTGCGCAACCGCCGAAATGGTGACGTCGAGGCGATCGTGGCGGGGCTCGAGGAAGATATCGCTGCGCTCGTCGCCTGGGCGCACCACGGCCCGCCGGCGGCGAAAGTGACCGCCGTGCGGGTCGAACTCGCCACAGGCGAATTCGCCGGCTTCGACATCGCGCCGACGAGCTAACGGCGGCGTGGCTTCGGATCAGCTCCCGGGAAGCTCGTGCATGTTGGCGAAGAAGAGTTCCTTCCATGACGCCGGCTTGACCTTGATGGCACCCGTCCGGTGCATGAAGTCGACCATCTTCATGATGTTCGAGGGGGTGAGCGAATACTCGATCTGCGGGTCGCTGATGATTTTGAGCATGTCTTCGACCGAACTCTTGTCCTTGGTCATCCTGATGTAGATTTCGGCGGCGCCGCGCTTGTCGCGATTGATGTACTCGGTGGCTTCGGTCAGCGATTTCATGAAAACCGCGTACAACCGCGGATTTTCATTGTAGAACTTGCTCGTCGTGGCGACGACGTTGAACGAGATCGGGCCGCCGAGCACGTCGACTGAATTGAGAATCTTCGTGACGCCGGGCTTTTCCAGTTCCTTCTGGATGAACGGCGGCGAGGTAAAGTGGTTGTCGATCTCGCCGCCTGCCGACAGGAAGGTCGCCATCGCGTCGGGATGCGACATCGATACGGTGATCGGGTCGAGCTTGGCGTAGTTGGCCTCGCCGAACGTCTGTGCCGCTGCCATCTGGAGAATGATGGCCTGCATGGACACCTTCACCGCAGGCAGCGCGATCCTGTCCTTTTCGGTCAGATCCCGGATCGACTTGATGTTCGCGTTGCGCGTATTGAGCTGCAGAGGGAGGAAGTTGAAGCCCGACGCCGCCTTGACGTCGAGGCCGCCCTTGGTCTTTCCCCAGATCGTGGCCAAGCCGGGAATGCCCAGGCACACGAAGTCGACGTTGCCCGAAAGCAGCGCATCGTTCATCACGTCGCTGGAGCGAAACGTCGCCCAGGTGACCTTGATATCGCCCAGCCCCGCCGCCGCGGCGTTCTTTTCGACGATCTTCAGGTCCTCCAGCACCATCATCTGCAGGTAGCCCAGGCCGTATTGCTTGGCGACACGCAGTTCCCCTTGCTCCGCGCGTGCAGGCAGCGCACAGATCAGGATGACCCCCAGTACGGCGAACAGCGATAGCATCGATCGGTTCAACGTTGTGTTGTGCATGGCGTCTCGCTTTCCTGGAAAGATCGGCCGGACATTGCGGCAGGCGTTGCCGCGTTCGCAAGACACTACACCAAGTTGGCCGCCGTCCGCACGTATCGCTGCTGGTCCCGACCGGCGATAACGTATACATTCCGATTCGCGCCTGACCAGACGGTCCGCCGATGCAGCGTGAGTTCAACATTGTCGTATTGCCCGGTGACGGCATCGGCGTCGAGGTGATCGACGCCAATCTTGCCGTGCTCGAGCCCTTGATGTCGCGCCATGGGTTTCGTCTCCGCTACGACCGTCGGCCCGGGGGTGCTCGTCACTACCAGGATACGGGGAACGCGTTTCCGGACGCGTCGATGTCGGCGTGCGAAAAAGCCGATGCGATCCTGTTCGGCGCCATGGGGTGGCCGGACATCCGGTACCCCGATGGCACGGAGATCGCGCCGCAATTGGACCTGCGCGTCCGCCTCGATCTGTACGCGGGCGTCCGCCCGATACGTGCCATACCTGGCCTGCCGCTTGCCACTCGGGTCGCCGCTCGCGAGCGACATCGACTTCGTCATCGTTCGCGAGTCGACCGAAGGCTGGTTTTACGCGCGTAATCGAGGAACCCGGGACACCTCGGCGAGCGGCGACGAGGCGGTCCACGACACCAGTGAAATCACGCGCAAAGGGTGCGAGCGGCTATTCGATTTTTCCTTCCGACTGGCCGAAGCGCGGAGGAAGCGCGATCCGCGCAAGGGCCGGGTGACGTGTATCGACAAGTCGAACGTCTTTCTCGGGATGGCCTTCATGAACCGGATTTTTCATGAACGCGCAAAACTTCACCCGACGATCGTGGCGGATCATTGCTATATCGACGCGTTCTGTCTGAACCTCATCCGCAAGCCGTGGGCCTACGACGTCTGTCCCATGGAAAATCAATTCGGCGACATCACGTCCGATTTGGGTGCGGGCCTCATCTGCGGCATGGGCTATGCGCCGTCGGCGGACATCGGCGATGCGCACGGCCTGTTTCAACCCTCACACGGCAGCGCGCCCGATATCGCCGGCAAGGGCCTTGCCAATCCGACCGCGATGATCCTCTCCTCCGCGCTGATGCTGGAGTGGCTGGGCGAACGTCACGGGGAATCCACGCTCCTCGACGCCGCCCGATCGATGCAGGACGCGGTGGACCTGACGTTCGCCCAGCACCGGGTCAAACCTCCGGATATTGGCGGAAGCGACGGCACTGCCGCGGTCACCCGCGCGATCATCGATGCGCTGCGCTGAGCGACGTGCGCAGCAATGCGCGGCTCAGGCCTCGGGCGGTGCGGTCACCGCGTAAACGTCCTTCCACGCCGCATAGCTGGCCGCCGAGAGCAGTGGAAAGACCGCGATGAGCCCGAAGCCGTAGCTCAGCAACCCGATGAGCACGAGCACGAGTGCGAGCGCGCCGAAGATCAGCAGCGCGGGTACGTTGAGCGCAAAACCGCGCGCACTGGTGACGAACGCCTGCGTGAACGAAGCGCCTTCGAAGAGCGCGGCGAAGGGCACGAACATCATCGGCAGCGAAACGAGCGCCCCTGCGGCAAAAATGGTCGACAGCGCGCCGATCGACATCGACGGTCCGCCGTCGCTGTTCTCGAGCAGATTGATCCCGGCGACGTCGTAGGCGATCCACGCTTCGACGCCAAAGATCACCAGTGCCGAAACAACGATGGCGGCGAGTGCCGCAGGTGGCGCGCCGAACACGGCAAACGCCACGCGGACGCGCAAGGGCTCGCCCCGATCGACCGCCGCCACACCGACCAGCATGCCGCATTCGATGACCGGCACGATCACCTTGGCGGCCGCCACACCGATACCCGGAACGAAATTCAGTATCAGCTCCGAGGCGACGGTGATGAGTCCCAGGGCGCACCAAACCAGCGGGGCGCGCTTGAACAATCGCATGGCCTCCTCGTACCAGGCGAACACGCGGCGCGTCGGCACCGCGCGGGGCTGCATGTGTCGTCGGCAATGTGATGGGTGCGTCCAACAATTGCGATCGCTACGCAGCGGTTTCGCCAAGATACGCCGCCCGCACCTTGGGATCGGAGAGGAGTTGACTCGCCTTCCCGGACAACGTGACTTCACCGCTCTCCATGACGTAGCCGCGATCGCTCACTTCGAGCGCCAGCTTGGCGTTTTGCTCGATCAGCAGGATGGTTACCCCTTCCTTGGCGATCGCGATCACGGTCTCGAACACCTTCTGCACCATCAGTGGCGCGAGCCCCATCGAGGGTTCGTCGAGCAGCAGCAATTTTGGCCGCGACAGCATCGCCCTGCCCATGGCGAGCATCTGCTGCTCGCCGCCCGACAGCGTGCCGGCGGTCTGCCGGCGCCGTTCCTTCAGGCGCGGAAACAGGGTGAACACGCGCTCGACATCCTGCCGGATCGCGACGTGGTCGGAGCGGGTATAGGCGCCCATGGCGAGATTTTCCTCGATCGTCAGCGCACCAAAGACCCCGCGGCCCTCCGGCACCATCGACAGCCCCTTGCGCACCAGCTGGAACGCGGGCTTGCCGGTGATGTCCTCGCCGGCATAGTGGATCGACCCACCCTTGACGGGTTGCAGTCCCGTGATCCCTTTGAGCGTGGTGGTCTTCCCGGCGCCGTTGGCGCCGATCAGGCAGACCAGTTCGCCTTGCGCCACCACCAGATCGATACCTTTCACCGCCTGGATGCCGCCATAGGCGACCTGCAGACCCTTGAGTTCCAGCAGAGGGGCGTCGTTGCTCACCTCACGCACCCTTGAGGTTGAGCGACACCTCTCCACCGAGATAGGCGGCGATCACCTTCGGATCGTTCTGTACGTCGCGGGCGCTGCCCTCCGCGATTTTCTTGCCGTAGTCGAGCACGAGCACGCGATCGCAGATGTTCATCACCAGCTTCATGTCGTGCTCGATCAGCAGAATGGTCGTGCCGTCGCGCCGGATGTTCTCGAGCAATGCCTTTAACGTCTGCGTTTCCGTCGCGTTCATGCCGGCGGCGGGTTCGTCGAGTGCGAGCAGCTTGGGCTCGGTCGCGAGCGCACGGGCGATTTCGAGCCGACGCTGGTCGCCGTACGCGAGATGACGTGCCTGGTCGTTGGCGCGCTTCGCGACCCCGACGTAGTCGAGCAGCTCGTACGCGCGCTTCTCGATTGCGGCTTCCTCGGCGAGCGTCGCCTTGTCGCGGATGATCGCGCCGAAGACGCCGGCGTGCGTGCGCACGTGCCGCCCGATCATCACGTTCTCGAGGGCCGACAGGTTCTGGAACAGGCGAATGTTCTGGAACGTGCGCGCGATGCCGCGTTCCGCAACCTGGTTCGGCTTCAGGCGGTTGAGTGGCTCGCCGTCGAAGGTGAAGTTGCCGCCGTCCGCGTCATAGATGCCCGTCAGAACGTTGAACAGCGACGTCTTGCCGGCCCCGTTCGGTCCGATCAGGCCGTAGATCTCGCCATGATTGATCGTGAAATCGACGCCGGAGAGCGCATGAACACCGCCAAAGCGCTTGCTGATGCCCGTCGCGGTGAGCAGGCTCAGCGGCGTCATTTGGCGATGCCGGTCTCGAGTTCGCGCTTGCGCACTGCGGACGGCCAGAGGCCCGCCGGCCGATAGAGCATGATCGCCACGAGCGCGATCCCGAACACGAGCAGGCGGATGGTTTCCGCATCGATGAGCACGCGCCCGAACAGCGCGTGCTGCAGCGGCTCCATGGTGTAGCGAAGGACCTCGGGCAGCAGTGTCAGCAGGACCGCGCCGAGGATGACCCCCGGAATGTGGCCCATGCCGCCGAGCACGACCATCGCCAACACGATCACCGATTCGAACAGACCGAAGCTCTCCGGGCTCACGAATTGCTGCGTTGCCGAGAATATCGCGCCGGCGACCCCGCCGAAGGACGCACCCATCGCGAAGGCGAGCAGTTTGACGTTGCGTGTATTGATGCCCATCGCCTTCGCTGCGATTTCGTCTTCGCGGATCGCTTCCCAGGCGCGGCCTAGACGCGAGTTCTGCAGGCGCAGGTTAATGACGATGACGCCGATCGTGATCAGCAGCAACACGTAGTAGTACTTCTGCGGCCCGGAGAAACGGACGCCCAACAATGTGTCGGTTTGTGCGAGCGAGTAACTGCCGACGTGAAAGGCGTCGATCAGGTTGATCCCCTGCGGTCCGTTGGTGATGTTGATCGGCGCATTGAGGTTGTTCATGAAGATGCGAATGATCTCGCCGAAGCCCAGGGTCACGATCGCCAGATAGTCGCCACGAAGCTTGAGCGTAGGCGCACCGAGCAACACGCCGAAGATGCACGCGATCCCCGCGCCGAGCGGCAGGATCACCCAGAACGGCAGGTGCAGTCCAAAGTGCGGCGACGCGAGCAGGGCGTACACATAGGCACCGACGGCGTAGAAGGCGATGTACCCGAGGTCGAGCAATCCGGCGAAGCCGACCACGATGTTGAGGCCGAGAGCCAGCATGATGTAGAGCATCGCGAAGTTCAGGATGCGCACCCACGCCTGGCCGGCGAGCGCGGCGACGAAGGGCAGGAGCGCGAGCGCAACTGCCACTAACGCGACGCCGATCCATGCTTTCGACGGTATTGCACGACGATGCTCGGTCATGCCGTGGCCTCCTTGCGCGCTGCTCGACTTGCTTGCGTCGGAGTGTCGGCCACGGGCAATCGCGCGTCGACGGCCCTGCGGGTCTTGGCTTTGCCCGACGCGCTCATGCCCTATCCGCCACGCGCTCGCCGAGCAGCCCGGACGGGCGGAAGATCAGCACCAGTATCAGCACGAAGAACGCGAACACGTCCTGATAGTTGCTGCCGAACATGGGAACCTGGCCGTCGTGGGAGACGCATTGCTGCTGCATCGAGTCGCTGAGCCAGGGAAACCCGCAAATATTTGTGACATCGCCGATATAGCCGGCGCCGAGAGCTTCGATGATCCCCAGCAGAATGCCGCCGAGCATCGCGCCGGCGAGATTGCCGATGCCGCCCAGCACCGCGGCGGTGAATGCCTTCAGACCGAGCAGGAAGCCCATGTAGTAGTGCGCGATGCCGTAATAGGTCATGACCATCAGACCGGCGACCGCGGCAAGGGCGGCGCCGATCACGAATGCCGCGGAGATGACGACGTTGATGTCGATGCCCATCAGCCCGGCGACCTGCGGGTTCTGCGCGGTCGCGCGCATTGCCATGCCCAGGCGCGTGCGCTGCACGATGAACACCAGCCCTGCCATCAGCAATCCGGCCATCGCAACGATCACCATCTGCAGATCGGTCATCGATGCGCCGAAAATGTTGTGCGGCGTGGGCTCGAAGATCGGCGGGAAGGTGAGGTAGTTGCGGCCCCAGGTCATCAGCGCGACGTTCTGCAGGATGATCGACATGCCGATCGCCGTGATCAGCGGCGCCAGCCGCGGTGCCTTGCGCAGCGGTCGGTACGCGATCTTTTCCATGCTGAAGGCGATCGCCATGCACACGAGGATGGCCGCCAGCAATCCGACGACGACGATCAACACCGATGGGATCGGCAGGTGTGCGCCCAACAGCGCCGTGATCACCGAGAGTGCGACCATCGCGCCGATCATCACGACTTCGCCGTGGGCAAAGTTGATCAGGCCGATGATGCCGTAAACCATGGTGTAGCCCAACGCGACCAGCGCGTACACGCTGCCCAGCGTCAAACCGTTGATGATCTGCTGCAGGAAAGTTTCCACAGTGCCCCTTGGCGCCGCGGAGCGGCGACCGCATCGCGGTAGTGGGGATTCTCCACTGCGCAGTGTTTGGGGGCAATCCCCGCGAGCGTTCGCGCGAGTTGTGGACAAAAAAACGGCGCCCGCAGGCGCCGTTCATGAAGGGTGTTTCCCTACTACTTCTTCATCTCATCCTTCTTCGGAGCCGTGGCAGGTGCAGGCGCCATCGCCGGTGCGGGAGCCGGCGCAGCCGCGGCAGCGGGTGCTGCGGCGGCAACTGCATCGACTTTCTCGGTCTTGCCGGCGACGTTGATCGCCATCGGAACCAGCTTGCCGTCCTTCACGGTGTAGAGCGTGATGGCGCCGTTCTTGGTGTCGCCGTGCTCGTCGAACGCGATCGCGGCGGTGATGCCGTCGTGGGAGAGCGTGGCGAGCGCGGGCAGATACTTCGCCGGATCGGTCGACCCGGCCTTCTCCATTGCCCAGATCAGTGTGTTTGCTGCGTCGTACGAGTACGGAGCGTAGACCTGGATCGGGCCGTACTTGGCCGTGAAGCGCGTCACGAAGTCCTTGGCTCTCGGCATCTTGTCCGGTGGCAGGCCGGCCTGGGTGCAGTACTGGCCTTCGGCCGCGCCGCCGGCCAGCTTGGGCCATTCGGATGAGCACACGCCGTCGCCGGCGATGTACTTAGCCTTGATGCCGAGTTCCTTCATCTGCTTGACCATGGGGCCGCCCTGCGCGTCCATGCCGCCGTACATGATGACGTCGGGGTTCTTGGCCTTGATCTTGGTCAGGATCGCCTTGAAGTCGGTCGCCTTGTCGTTCGTATATTCGCGCGCGACGATGGTCGCGCCGGCGGCCTTGGCGGCCTTTTCGGTCTCGTCGGCGAGGCCCGCGCCGTACGCGGTCTTGTCGTCGATGATGGCGATCTTCTTGGCGCCCAGGCTCTCGACCGCGGCCTTGCCGATGACGCTTCCCTGCTGCACGTCGTTCGCCATCACACGGAACACGTTCTTGAAGCCTTGCAGCGTCAGCTTCGGATTGGTCGCCGAGGGCGAGATCATCGGAATGCCGGCGTCGTTGTAGATCTTCGAGGCCGGAATCGAGGTGCCCGAGTTCAGGTGTCCGACCACGCCGGCGACCTTCGCATCGACCAGCTTCTGCGCGACAGTCGTGCCCTGCTTCGGATCGGCCTGGTCGTCTTCAGCGACCAGCTCGAACTTGATCTTCTTGCCGTCGATGACGAGGTTCAGGCCGTTGGCGTCGTCGATGGCGAGGCGCGCGCCGTTCTCGTTGTCCTTACCCAGATGCGCCTGGGGACCCGTGGTTGGGGCGACATGGCCGATCTTGACCGTGACTTCAGGCATGGCGGGTGCGGCGGGCGCGGCCGGCGCTGCCGGAGCGGCTGCTTCTTTTTTCGGCTCTTCCTTGCCGCAGCCATAGATCGTGACCAGCGCGGCCGCGACGAGCGTCAGACCGAGCGAGCGGTTGAATTTCATGGTGTCTCTCCGAAAGGGGTGGTGAAAAAGTGCGTGAAAGGGCGGAAACAGACGGGAGTAACAGAGTATTATTACGTCCCCGCTGTCCGATGTCAATTTGAAGGCTGCGGGCTGGCGTCAACCTTGCCCTGCGCTGTCTGCGGTCTGTCGCGGCAGGTGACCATTGCCGCACGGCTGGAGGCGTTTCGTCGCTCCGAGGTTGTTGGGCATGCCTGGCGCGACCTATAGTCGTGCCGGGCAAATTGCCGAATCCGGCCGGGCCGTTGCCGCATCTAACCGGATGTCGAACGGGCGGGGCACGCCGCGAGGGATGGATCCTCTTGCGAGTGCTTCATCAGAATGGCGCGGGCACACAATGCCTGCTCGTGGGAGAGTCTTCGGTCATGCCAAGTTGGGTCACGTGGCGTCGGGCGCTCGGCGCATTGCTCACGATCATCGTTGTCGCCGCGATTGCCGGCGGTATCGCGCTGCGCGTGGCCAAGAAGGCCGCCGCGGAAGCCCCTGGCGGATCGGCCGGGCCGCCTGTCACTCTCGAATTCACGCCGGCTGACGTCGCGCGCATCGAGTCACGCGAGCTGGCGCGCTGGCTGCCTCTCTCGGGCACGCTGCAGCCCGTCAATCAAACCACGGTAAAGGCGAAGGTCTCGGGAGACATTCGTCAGGTATTCGTCCGCGAAGGCGAAGCCGTCAAAGCCGGCCAGGTCCTGGCCCGCCTCGACACCGCCGATCTCGAAGCCAAGCTGACCGATCGCATCGGCGCGCTCGAGGCGAGTCGCGCGCAACTCGCGCTCGCCGAAAAGACGCGGACCCAGAACCGTACGCTGCTGACGCAGGGCTTCATCTCGCAGAATGCCTATGACAGCGCCGAGAGCAACCTTTCGGTCACGCAGGGCACGTTGAAGTCCTATGAAGCGCAGGTCCAACTCGCCCGAAACGCCTTGCGCGATGCGGTCGTGACTGCCCCAATTTCGGGCACCCTGGCCAAACGCCACGTGCAGCCGGGCGAGAAGGTGAATTTCGACTCGCCGCTGTTCACGATCGTCGACCTCGGCAAAATGGAATTGCAGGCGATGGTGCCGGCCAATGACATCCCTGAAATCAAGCTCGAGATGGCGGTCGAGTTGACCATCGACGGGTTCGGCGACCGGTCCTTCGCCGGCTCGGTCGAGCGCATCAATCCGATGACGGAGGCGGGGACACGCGCGATTCTCGTATTCGTCCAAATCCCCAATCCCGATGCGGCGCTCAAGGGAGGCATGTTTGCGTCGGGACGAATCCGCCTCGCCGCCGGTGCGCCCGTGCCTACGCTGCCCGTTGCGGCGATCCGGACCGAGGCGGGGCAGACTTTCGTGTGGACCATCGAAGGCGGCAAGCTGATCCGGCGCAACGTGCTGCTCGGTCGGCGCGACGAGGCCGCGGCGCGGGTGGAAATCAAGTCGGCGCTGCCCCCTGAAACGCAAGTACTGGCTGCCCGGTTCGACAATCTCAAGGACGGCGGTCCCGCGGTCCTCCGGGCGTCACCGTCAGGCAAGTCCCCCGGCACCGGCTAGACCGGTTGACCTGCGACGATGTGGATCACTCGCGTATCGATCAATAACCCGGTGTTCGCGACCATGGTGATGGTCGGCATCACCGTGCTCGGCATCTTTTCGTACGCGCGCCTGCGGGTCGAGCAGATGCCCGACGTGAGCCTGCCGTTCGTGTTCGTCGTGACCAGTTATCCCGGCGCCTCGCCCGAGGTAGTCGAAACCGATGTCACCAAGCCCATCGAGTACGCGATCAACACCGTCGCCGGCGTGAAGACCATTCGGTCGACGTCACTCGAGGGCCAGAGCCAGGTGTTCGCGGAATTCCGGCTTGCCACGGACATGACCCGCGCGATGCAGGATGTCCGCGACAAGATCGCCCAGGTGAAACCCGGCTTCCCGCGCGACGTCAAGGATCCATTGGTCGTTCGCGCCGATCAGGAAAACCAGCAGCCGGTCGTGTCGCTGGCGGTCCTGTCGCCGACGATGGGCCTGCGCGAGCTGACGTCCCTCACCGATCAGGTGATCGTCAAGGGCATCGAGAACGTTCCCGGCGTTGCCAGCATCGACGTCAACGGCCGCGTGTCCCGCCAGATTCTGGTGCAGATCAAGCCGAACGCACTGACGGCCTTCGGCATCGGCATCGATCAGGTCGTCGCAGCCATTCGCAATGCCAACCAGGATGTTCCCGCGGGGCGCATCACGCACGGCGTGCAGGACTCGATCGTGCGCGTTGAAGGCAAGATCAAGGAGCCCGCACAGTTTGGCCGCATCATCGTCGCGCAGCAGGGAGGTGCGCCGGTGTACCTCTCCCAAGTCGCCGACGTGATCGACGGCGAGAAGGAGGAAACCTCGCTCGCCCGGATCAACGGCCACCGCTCGATCACGCTCGACGTGCAGAAGTCGCAGGACGCCAACATCATCGAAACGGGGCAGGGCGTCGCCGATGCGGTTGCGGATCTCAAGCTGCGGCTGCCGCCCGACGTCGACCTTCGCGTGGTGTATTCGACCGCGGATGCGGTGAAGCGCAGCGTCGATCGCGTCAAGGAAACGATCGTCGAAGGCGCATTGCTGACGGTGCTCATCGTCTTCCTTTTCCTGCACTCGTGGCGCAGCACCATCATCACCGGCCTCACGTTGCCGATCGCGGTGATCGCCACGTTCATAGCGCTGTACGCCTTCGGCTTCACGCTCAACTTCCTGACGCTGATGGCGCTGTCGCTGTGCATCGGCCTGCTGATCGACGATGCGATCGTGGTGCGGGAGAACATCGTGCGCCACCTCGCGCTCGGCAAGGATCACATGACGGCTGCGCGCGAGGGCACGGACGAAATCGGCCTCGCGGTGATGGCGACGACCTTCGCGATCGTCGCCGTGTTCGTGCCGATCGCGTTCATGAGCGGCATCATCGGCCGCTTCTTCTTCCAGTTCGGACTGACCGTGACCGTCGCGGTGCTGGTCAGCCTGTTCGTGAGCTTCACGCTCGATCCGATGCTGTCCTCGATCTGGCGCGATCCGCCGGGATCGCGTTTTGCCCGCGCGCCGTGGCTCGGGCGTCTGATGGATGGCGTTGAACGCGGCATCGACTGGATCCACGCGGTCTACGGACGCGTGCTCCAGTGGGCGCTGGCGCATCGCATCAAGGTGCTCGCCATCGCGCTGGTGACGTTCGGCGCAAGTTTTCTGGTGGTGCCGCTGGTCGGCACGGAGTTTGTCCCCGACGCCGACCAGGGCTTCATTTCGTTGCGCCTCAATACGCCGGTCGGATCGAGCCTGGAATACACCGACAGCAAGGTACAGCAGGTGGAAGAGGCGCTGAAGGGGTTTCCGGAGGTCGCGCTGGTGATGACGACGGTGGGCACGAACGACGGGCGCAACTACGCCCGCATCAACCTCAGGCTCATCGAACGCTCTGCGCGTAACCGCACGCAAAAGGAGATCGAGCGGGCGATCAGAACGACGCTCAAGCCCATTCCCGGCATCGAACTCGCGATCGGCTTCAACCGGCCGGTGTGGGTCAATCTGCTGGGGCCCGATCCGGAGACGCTTACGACGACTGATCACGCAGTTTTCGGAATCCGTGGCGAAGGTGCCAGGGATCGCCGACCTGGAGATTTCGGAGAAGGCACGCAATCCTGCGTTGTCGATTCGACTCAACAACGACGCGGCGGCGGATCTGGGAATCAATGTGCAGCAAGTCGGCGCCACTGTGCGGCCGCTGCTCGCGGGCGACACCGTGAGTTATTGGCTCGCACCCGACGGACAAAATTACGAAGTCAACGTGCAACTGGCGAAGGACCGCCGGCAACTTGCATCGGACCTGGGCAACCTGTATCTGACGAGCAACCGCACAGGGCCCGACGGCGCCGCCCGCATGGTTCCGCTGCGCCAGATTGCCGAGATCGTCGAGACGACGAGCCCGCAGATGATCAAGCGCCAGGACTTGCAGCGTCGCGTCGCGCTTTACGCCAACGCCGAGCGGCGCCCGTCCGGTGACGTCAACGCCGATGTCGCCAAGCTGATCAAGGCGACGACGTTGCCGCCAGGCTACCGTTTCGACGTGGGCGGCGAGGCGAAGGACATGCAGGAATCGTTCCAGGCGGCGCTCGCCGCGCTGGGACTTGCGGTCATATTCATCTACCTGATCCTCGCGTCGCAATTCGCGAGCTTCACGCAGCCGATCGCGATCATGGCGTCGCTGCCGTTTTCGCTCATCGGCGTTTTCCTGGCGCTGCTGCTCACCGGCACGACACTGAATATTTTCTCGATCATCGGCTTCATCATGCTGATGGGGTTGGTGACGAAGAACGCGATTCTGCTGGTCGACTTCGCGAATCGCGCGCGGCGCGATGGCGCCTCGATGAACGAGGCGCTGGCTCAGGCAGGCCAAGTTCGCTTGCGGCCGATATTGATGACGACGGCAGCGATGATCGGCGGCATGCTGCCGCTGGCGCTCGGGC
Organism: uncultured beta proteobacterium; assembly: GCA_963726935.1. Taxonomy (GTDB): domain Bacteria; phylum Pseudomonadota; class Gammaproteobacteria; order Burkholderiales; family Casimicrobiaceae; genus PALSA-1003. The sequence continues at coordinate 174,701 of CAVSEH010000013.1, read as the reverse complement.
TCGGCGAAAGCGGTGAAACGCAGGCACCGATGGGCCGTGCGATCATTGGCGGCGTCATCACGTCGACCTTGTTGACGCTCGTCGTGGTCCCCGTGATCTACACGTATCTGGTGAGCGGGTCGGAGCGGTGGAAGGCGCGCCGCGCCGCACGCCGCGCGGCACTGACCGGTCAGCCTGCCACCGGCGATTGACGTGCGATACTATGACGCCCCATAATTAACTGACCGCGAGTCATTTATTTGGTTTCGCCACTCGTTCTTCCCGATCCGCCCTCGGGCGGCTCGCCAGACCAGATCATGATCACGCCCAATCCAGCTGCCGCGAGCACCAGGCCCGCCGCGAAAATCGACGTCGAGCGCGCGCGTTTCAACATGGTCGAGCAACAGATCCGTACGTGGGACGTCCTCGATCAGGAAGTGCTCGATCTCCTCTTCGTCATCCGGCGCGAGGAATACGTGCCCGCGGCGTATCGCGACCTTGCGTTCGCAGACCTCGAGATCCCGCTCGGCGACGGCGAGAAGATGTGGACCCCGAAAATGGAAGCTCGGGTCGTCCAGGAGCTCGAATTGCGGCTCGGTGAATCGGTGCTGGAGGTCGGCACGGGAAGCGGCTATCTCACGGCGTTGCTCGCTGCCCGGTCGGCGGACGTGACCAGCGTCGAAGTGCTGCCGCGGCTCGCTCTCGAAGCCCAGGCAAAGTTGAAGCGCGGCAACGTGCGCAACGTGCGGATCGAATCCGGTGACGCCGCGCGAGGCTACGGCACCCTGCAGTACGACGCGATCGTGCTGACGGGTTCCACGCCTGTGCTTCCGGAGTCCTGGCTGCGGCAACTCAAACCGGGCGGGCGCCTGTTTGCCGTCGTTGGCGACGCCCCGGTGATGACCGCGAGGCTGATGCGATGGACCGCACCCGGAGCGATCGTCAGCGAGGATCTGTTCGAAACGGTGGTCGGGCCGCTCAGGAACGCCGCGCAACCGCAACGCTTCGTGTTTTGAAGCGAAGATCGCCAGGGCGTATCGGGATCCCGCGCTTCACCAACCCAATTACCGGAATCTCTACGATGTCGAAACGCTTGCTAGCGATGGCGTTGTGCATGTCGCTCGGCGGCGCACTGGGAAGCGCGCGTGCCGAGGATCTGCTGCAGATCTACCGCGACGCCCTCACCAGCGACCCGACGCTTGCATCGGCGCGAGCCAGCTGGCTGGCGACGCAGGAAAACGTGCCGCAGGCGCGCGCCGGCTTGCTGCCGTCGGTGCTTCTTTCCGCACTCGCCAACGAGCAGGACTACAACCAGACGCTGCACACCGATCCCCAAACCAAATTCTCGCAGCGATTCCCGACGACGGGATACACGGTTTCCGCCAGCCAGCCGCTCTATCGCGCGCAGAACCAGATCGGATACGACCAGGCGAAGCAACAGGTCTCGCAGTCCGACTATGTGCTCGCTTCCGTGCAGCAGGACCTGATCGTGCGTGTGGCGCAGGCCTATTTCAACGTGCTGCTCGCGCAGTTCACCATCGAATTGACGGAAAGCCAGAAGGCCGCGGTCAGCGAGAATCTCGCCCAGGCGAAACGCAACTTCGAAGTCGGCACGGCGACGATCACCGACACCAATGACGCGCAGGCGAAGTACGATCAGATCGTGGCGCAGGAGATATCGGTACGCAACGATCTCGAGAACGCGCTCGCCGCGCTGCGCGCCATCATCGGCAGGCTGCCCAAGGATCTGAAGCGATTCGACCGCAGCAGGTTCCAACCGGAACCGCCTTCGCCCAACGCCCTCGAAGCATGGATCGACAAGGCAGTCCGCGAAAATCTCCAGGTTCGCATCGCGCAGGCCAATCTGGACATCGCTACGCTGGAGGTCGACCGCCAGCGCGCCGGCCACTATCCGACGCTGGATCTCGTGGCGAGCTTCAACCAGAACTATGCCGGGAGGCGGCGCGTCGACAACATTGCCGCGAACTTCGCGACCGACTATCGATTGGGCCTGATCGGCGTGCAGCTCAACCTCCCGATCTACCAGGGTGGCGCGGTCGATTCGAAAGTGCGGCAGGCGATCGCGAACCAGGACGCGACGCGGCAGAACCTCGAAGCGGCGAGGCGGAGCGCACAGCTGCTGGCACAGAATTCGTTTGCGGGTGTTACCAATGGCGTCGCGCAGGTGAAGGCGCTCGAACAGGCTCTAAAATCGGCGCAGGTCTCGTACGACTCGAACAAGCTCGGTCTGGAAGTCGGTGTGCGCACCAACCTCGACGTCCTCAACCAGCAGCAGCAGGTGTTCCAGACTCGCTTCAACCTGGCGCAGTCCTACTACAACTACGTCATCAACGCCCTCAAGCTCAAGCAGGCTGCCGGCACGCTCAACGACGCCGACGTCGAACAGATCAACCGCGATCTGAACGGCTGACCACGCGTCCTTCGAGCTGCGGCCCGAGCCAATGCATCAGACGCTCCGTGGCACCGCGGTGCGCCGCGTGAAATGCGCCCGCCGCCTCGCGCATCGCGTCGCGTTGCGACGGATCGCGGAACAGCGCTTCGACCGCGCTGATTAGTGCCTCCGCGTCGGCAACGCGTTGGGCTGCGCCGGCGGCGACCGCGCCGATGGCGGCTTCGTTGAAATTGAATGTGTGCGGGCCGATAAGGACGGGCGCACCGACGGCGAGGGCCTCGATCAGATTCTGGCCCCCGAGCGGCAAAAGGCTGCCGCCGATGAACGCGACGTCGGCCGCGGCATAGTACGCAAGCAACTCGCCCATCGAATCGCCGAGCACGATGCCCACGTCGGCGGGCACCGGCTGGTTGTCGCTGCGACGGACGAACGCCACGCCTCGCTCGGCCAGCAGGCCCGCCACGTCCGCGAATCGCTGCGGATGGCGCGGGACGATGACCAGCAGGGTTTCGCGTGGCAACGGCGCCTGCGCGAGGGCATCGAGGATCAACGCCTCCTCGCCGTCGCGCGTGCTCGCCGCCACCCAGACCGGACGGGTGGCGCCGAACCGCTTGCGCAGCTCGTGGCCCCGCGTCCGCACATCGGGAGATACCGCGATATCGAACTTGACGTTGCCCGTGACGACCGGTGCAGTTGCGCCGAGCGCTGCAAGCCGCCTCGCGTCGTCGGGCGATTGCGCCGCGACGCCGGCAAGCCGGGCCAGAAGCGGGCGCGTCAACGAGGGTATGTGCGCGTAGCCGCGTGCCGAACGCCGCGACATCCGCGCGTTGACGAGGAACACAGGTGTGTCCGTGGCGCGTGCATGCGCAACCAGATTCGGCCACAGCTCGGTTTCCACGAGAAACCCGGCCGCGGGACGGAAGTGCCGGAAAAATCCGCGCACCGTGAATGGCAGATCGTACGGCAGCCACGCTTGCGTGACCCCGTCGCCGAACAGCGTGCGCCCGGTCTCCCTTCCGGCCGCAGTCATGTGCGTCAGGAGAATCTTCGCGCGCGGATAGGCGTTCTTCAGCTGTTCGATCAGCGGCAGGGCGGCGCGCGTTTCGCCGACGGAGACGGCGTGCACCCACAGCAGCGGAACATCGAGCGCCGGGCCGGTATAGCGCCCGAAGCGCTCCCCGATAGCGAACCGGTACCCCGGTTCTTTTTTCCCGCGCCACCACAGACGCAGGGGGAGGAACGGTAGCAGCGCGATGCCCAGACTCGTATAAATTGCGCGTGCGACTTCCACCGGGGCCCCTAGCATCCTGGGGCGTCGCGCAGGAGTTCTCCCGCGGCGGCGATGACATCCTGAACTGTCGGCACGACACCGATGTCGCCCAGATCGCGCGCTCGTGCACTGGCGCGCGCGACGCCCGCCAGGCGCGGGTCGGTAGCGACAAACAGCGCCAGCGTCGGGACATTCAGCGCCGCTGCCAGATGGACCAGTCCGGTGTCGACGCCGACCACCAGTTCCGCGCGTGCGAGCAGAGCCGCGAGTTGCGGCACGCCGCGACGGGGCGGGACGAGCGTATCGCTCCTGCCCGCGGCAAGCGCGTGGCTGCGCGCTGCTTCATCGGCGTTACCCCACGGCAGCACGACCGTCAAACCCGCGGTGGTGAAATGATCGATGAGCGTTTTCCAGTACGCCTCCGGCCAGAGCTTGTCCGTGCGGCTTGTCGCATGCACAAAGACTGCATAGCGTGAGTCAGGTCCATCGTGGCACGGCGGTGGCAGCAGGTCGAAATGCGGTGGCCCGTGCGGTTTGTAGCCGAAAGTCGCACCAGCAAGCTGACGGCAACGATCGATCAGATGCTGCGCGGGATCGATGCGATGGCGCCGGCGGTACGCGAGGGTGGCCGCAGGTTCGCGGATGCTGGCACGATCCGGTCCGTGCACGGGCCCGTGCGCCAGCCAAGCAAGCAACGCGCCCTTGACCTGTTCCTGCAGATCGATCACGGCGGTGTAGCGGTCGCCCCTGAGGCGATGGCGGAAGGCGCCGAACTCGATCCAGGTGTCGCGTGAACGCAGATGGTGGCGCCATCTGCGCAGCGCCACCGGAATCACCCGACGCACACCTCGATTCAGCGCGACGAGTCCCGCAAACGATTCTTCGGCGACCCAATCGATGGCGATGCCGGGTCGATGACGGGCGAGATCGTGCACGATCGGCATGGCATGCACGATGTCACCGAGGGACGAAGGCCGAATGATCAGCGCGCTCGTCATCCTCGGCCACTCATGCCCGATGATCGGTTGCGGATGTGGGACGGCCAGTTGAATGCGGCGCCGGGTGGATTGCGGGAACGATTGCACGTAGAATGGCTCGCCCCTTCCTGCCGCGCGCTTTTTCCGCCACGCGCCTTGCACACCGCACAAGGCAGCGCGCAAGGCAGAATCGAGCTCGACGCGATGTCTGAACCGCTTGCCCCGCTTAACCTGTCCCTAGTAGTGATCACGCGTGACGCCGGCGCGGAGCTCGCAGAATGCCTGGATTCCGCGGGCTTTGCCGCGGAGACGGTTATCGTCGATTCCGGCAGCACCGATGATACCGTAGAAATTGCCCGCAGCCGCGGTGCGCGAGTTATCGAGCAGGCGTGGCTCGGGTTCGGCGCGCAGAAGAACTTCGCGGTGACGCAGGCGACGCACGATTGGATCCTGTCCCTGGATGCCGATGAACGGGTTACGCCTGCGCTCGCGGCCGATATTCGAGCCGAGCTCGCGGCACCTCGCTTCAATGCCTATGTAATGCCCCGTCGCAACCGCTTTCTCGGGCGCTGGCTCCGGCACGGTGAAGGATATCCGGACTGGAACTTGCGCCTGTTCCATCGCCGTCACGCTCGCTGGAGTGGCGACTCCGTGCACGAACACGTGCTCGCCGACGGGCCGACTGGCCGGCTCGATGGCGACATCCTGCACGCGTCGGCGGAATCTCTCGATGCCTACCTCGCCAAGCAGAACCGGTACACGACACTGCAGGCCGAGGCGTTGTACGCGCGGGGTGAACGATCCTCGACGCTGCGGCTCGTGCTGTCGCCGCTCGTGCGATTCTTGCGCTTCTATGTGCTGCGCGCGGGATTTCTCGACGGCGTTGCGGGATTCGCACACATCGCCATCGGCTGCTTCAACAGCTTCTGCAAGTATGCGAAGCTGCGCGCGCTGGAGCAAGCGGAGCGCGCACGATGAAGGTGCTGGTGACGGGTGCGGCCGGGTTCATCGGCATGCACCTCGCGCTCCGGCTGCGTAGGGACGGCGCCGACGTCACGGGAGTCGACTCCTTCGACACCTATTACGACGTCGGTCTCAAGCGGGATCGTGCGGCGCGACTCGACGCGGCCGGCGTCACCTGCAGGGCGCTCGATCTCGCGGACGAAGGTTCGGCCGAAGCGCTGTTTCGTGACGGCCGCTACAGCCATGTCGTGCATCTGGCGGCGCAACCCGGGGTGCGCTATTCGCTGATCAATCCCGCGGCCTATCTGCGCAACAATGTCGACGCCTTCGGTAAAGTGCTCGAAGGCTGTCGCCACTTCGGCGTCGAGCACCTCGTCTACGCATCGAGTTCGAGCGTTTACGGCGCAAGCCATGCGCTGCCGTTCTCGGAGGATCAAAACGTCGATCATCCGGTCAGCGTGTACGCCGCGACCAAGCGCGCGGACGAATTGCTCGCGCACAGTTACAGCCACCTTTACCGGTTGCCGGCCACGGGCCTCCGGTTTTTCACTGTTTACGGGCCGTGGGGCCGCCCCGACATGGCACCGATGCTGTTCACGCGTGCGATCCTCGAGGGCCAGCCGATCAAGGTCTTCAATTTCGGCAAGATGCGGCGCGATTTCACGTATGTAGACGACATCGTCGAGGGCATCGTGCGCGTGCTCGTGCTGCCGCCTGCCGGAAGCCCGACCAACGCGCCCCACACGATCTACAACATCGGCAATCATGCGGCCGTCGAGCTGGAGGCTTTCATCGGCGTGCTCGAACGGTTGCTCGGTCGGCCCGCGGTGAAGGAATATCTGCCGCTGCAGGCAGGCGACGTTCCGGAAACCTTCGCGTCGGTTGACCGGCTGGCGGCGGCGACCGGCTTTGCGCCGACAACGTCGATCGATGAAGGCCTCGCGCGTTTCGTCGCGTGGTACCGCGAGTACTACCGCGTGCAATGATAATATTCGCGGCCTTCGACACGGAGCGTGCATGATTCTCGTCACCGGCGGCGCAGGGTTCATCGGCGCCAATTTCGTTCTCGACTGGCTTGCGCAAGTTGGTGAGCCCGTGGTGAATCTCGATCGGCTCACCTACGCCGGCAATCTCGGCAATCTCGCTGCGGTGAAGGACGACCGGCGGCATCAATTCGTGCGCGGGGACATCGGCGATCGCGGGCTGGTCGCAAACTTGCTGGAGACGCATCGGCCCCGTGCTATCGTCAACTTCGCAGCCGAAACGCACGTCGATCGGTCGATCCACGGCCCGGCGGCGTTCATCGAGACCAACGTCGTCGGCACTTTCGCGTTGCTCGATGTCGCGCGCACGCATTTCGCGGCGCTGTCGCCGACCGAGCGCGCGCAGTTCCGTTTTCTGCACGTCTCCACCGATGAGGTCTTCGGGTCGCTCGGACCGGACGAAGCCGGCTTCTCGGAAACGACCGCCTACGCGCCCAACAGCCCGTATTCTGCGTCGAAGGCGGCGGCGGATCATCTGGTGCGTGCCTATCATCACACCTACGATCTGCCGGTGTTGACGACCAACTGCTCGAACAACTACGGGCCGCGGCAGTTCCCGGAGAAGCTGATCCCACTGATGATCCACAACGCCGTCGCCGGCAAGCCGCTGCCCGTGTACGGCGATGGCGGCAACGTCCGCGACTGGCTGTTCGTCGGCGATCACTGCGCGGCGATTCGTGTCGTGCTCGAACGGGGACGCCCCGGGGAAACCTACAACGTCGGCGGCAGCGCCGAGCGAACCAATCTCGAGGTCGTCGAGACACTCTGTCGGATTCTCGGCGAACAAAAACCCGGGCGCGACTACCGGAAGCAGATCGCATTCGTGAAGGATCGACCGGGCCACGATCGCCGTTATGCGATCGACGCCACCAAGATCGGCCGCGAACTCGGTTGGTCACCGCGCGAGACCTTCGACAGCGGTCTCGCCGCGACCGTCCACTGGTACCTGGAGAACAGCGCGTGGCTGGCCGCGGTCACGAGCGGCGAATACCACAAATGGGTGTCGCTCAACTACGCCGCAGGAGCGGTTGCATGAGCGTCGCGATAGCCAAAAGCATGGAGGGCCAGGGATGAGCGACAGGAAAGGGATCATCCTCGCCGGCGGCTCCGGTACTCGCCTGTATCCGGTCACGCACGTGCTCTCCAAGCAGTTGCTGCCCGTCTACGACAAGCCGATGATCTACTATCCGCTGTCGACGCTGCTCCTCGCTGGAATTCGCGACATCCTGCTCATTTCCACCCCGGAAGACACGCCGCGCTTCGCCGCGCTACTCGGCGATGGTTCGCGTTGGGGCATCAATCTCAGTTACGCTGTTCAACCCTCGCCGGACGGTTTGGCGCAGGCATTCATCATCGGTCGCGAATTCATCGGGCGGGACACGTCGGCGCTGGTGTTGGGCGACAACATCTTCTACGGCCACGATTTCCAACCGATGCTCGAGCGCGCGAATGCCCGTGCCGACAATGCGACGGTATTCGCCTATCCGGTTGCCGATCCCGAGCGATATGGCGTCGCCGAGTTCGATTCCAGCGGTCGGGTGGTGAGCCTCGAAGAGAAGCCGACACAGCCCAAGTCGCGCTACGCGGTGACCGGGCTGTACTTTTACGACAACCGGGTGCTCGACATCGCGGCGGCGCTCAAGCCGTCGGCACGCGGCGAACTCGAGATCACCGATGTCAATCGCATGTATCTGCAGCGACGCGAACTCCACGTCGAGGTGATGGGACGCGGCATGGCGTGGCTGGACACCGGCACGCACGAGTCGCTGCTCGAGGCCGCGCAATACATCGCGACGATCGAACGCCGCCAGGGATTGAAAGTCGCATGCCCGGAGGAGATCGCCTACCGGCTCGGTTATATCGATGGGGCGGCATTGGAGGCGCTCGGTCAGGCGATGGCCAAGAACAGCTACGGACAGTACCTGCTCGGCTTGCTGCGCGAACCGCTCGTGCGATGAAGATAACGCCGACCGCGCTACCCGATATTCTGCTGATCGAGCCGCGCGTATTCGGCGACGCGCGCGGCTTTTTCTTCGAAAGCTATAACCGGAAGGCACTGTCCGATGCCGGACTCACCGCCGAGTTCGTGCAAGACAACCATTCGATGTCGGCGCGCGGGGTGTTGCGCGGGCTGCACTATCAAATCGAGCATGCACAAGGCAAACTGGTGCGCGTCACCGCGGGCGAGGTTTTCGACGTGGCGGTCGACCTGCGCCGCAGTTCGGCAACCTTCGGGCGCTGGTTCGGCGTAAACCTATCGGCCGAGAACAAGCGCATGCTCTGGATCCCGCCGGGCTTCGCGCACGGATTCCAGGTCCTCTCGGCGTCGGCCGAGTTTCTCTACAAGACGACCGACTACTGGTTTCCTGAATTCGAGCGCTCCCTGTTGTGGAACGACCCAGCGCTCGGCATCGAGTGGCCGCTCGGTGGCGCGCCTACGCTCGCCGCCAAGGATGCCGCAGGGCGTCCGCTCGCGCAGGCTGACGTCTACACGTGACGCAGCCGACGATCCTGTTGACCGGTGCCAACGGTCAGGTCGGCTTCGAATTGCAGCGTACGCTCGCGCCCCACGGCCACGTGACGGCCTGCGATCGCAGCACGCTCGACCTCGGCGATCGCGACGCGCTCGTCAATGCCGTGCGCGCGCTCAAACCGCAACTCATCGTCAATGCGGCCGCGTACACCGCGGTCGACCGCGCCGAAAGCGAGCCCGACCGGGCAGAGGCCATCAACGCCACCGCACCGGCCATCCTCGCCGAAGAGGCCAAACGCATCGACGCCGCGCTGATACATTTCTCCACCGACTACGTATTCGACGGCACCAGGACGACGCCTTACGACGAGCAGGTTCCGACGCGACCGCTGAACGTGTACGGGCGCAGCAAGCGCGACGGCGAAATCGCGATCGCCGCCCTTGTCGATGCCCACCTCATTTTCCGCACCAGCTGGGTGTACGGTCTGCGCGGTGGCAATTTTCTGCTGACGATGCTGCGGCTGGCCGCCGAGCGTGAAGAGCTGCGTGTCGTCGCCGATCAATTCGGCGTGCCCAACTGGAGCCGCGACCTGGCGGAAACGGTCGCAGCCATCGTCGGCCAAGGCATGCCGGCGCTCGTGGAACGCAGCGGGCTGTATCACCTCAGTGCCCGCGATGCTACAACGTGGTACGACTTTGCGCGCGCGATCATCGGCGACGTTGAACGTCCGCGAGTCGTCCCGATTCCGACGGCGGACTATCCGACGCCGGCTCGACGACCCGCTTACGGCGTGCTGGCGACGGCGAAGTTCGAGGCGACCTTTGGGTTCGCGTCGCCGGCGTGGCGCGATGCGCTGCAGCGTTGCCTCGCAACGCGGACCTGAAGGCGGGGTGTCAGAAGTTCAGCGTGTAGTTCACCGGCGCGCCTGCCGCGATCGTCGCGCCGGCGCCGGCGTAGACGATAGCGTTCATGCCGAACGTCACCCCATCCAGCGCGGCGTTGTAGCGATAACCTGCGAGTGTCGGCAGCGGCTCGATGCCGACGCTCGCGGTGGACTGGTCGGTGGTCGTGATCTGGCACCGCGTGCACGGCTTCACCAGTTTCAGCGTCACACCGCCGGCCGTGAGCAAGTCGATGTGGTCCTCGTCGAAGGGTTCGACGCCGCGCAGCAGGAGATTGGGCCGAAAACGATCGATCGGCAACGGGCTGCGGAGCCGGCCGTTCAGATCGGCGAGGGATCCCTCGGACACGACGAGCACAGGGTAGCCGTCCGCGAACGAGTGATGCGCCCCGCTGGACCCCGCGAATTCCGGATTGCAATAACGCCGTTCCGCGGGGTCGAAACGAACCAGCCGCACCGACTGGCCGATCCACGCGGAGAGCGCGGACGCTGCATCATCGCCTTGATCGATGGCGGGCAGCGTGTCGCGCCACACGGTGACGTTGCGACGTTCCCCATCTTGGTCGAAGGGAACCGCGATCGACAATCCAGGCGCTGAAAGCTGCGAGCGCCCCGTCGGGCAACGCGGGCACGATCAGCGCAAGGCGCGGCATCTCGCGTTGTGTAATGAAGCGCCCGGCATCGTCGACGATCAGCCATTCACGATCGTGCGCGAAGCCGCGCTCGGTCATTCGAGCGGTGGCCAACTCCATGCCACGACAACTCTTGACGGGGTAGACGAACAGCGAAGCGATGGTTGCGTTCACGTCGGCATCACGTCCATCAGCAATGGCTGGAAACGAACGGGGCGGCGCACGCGCCGCCCCGCGGTCGCTCGACCGTCGACGCCGTCAATACAGGCCGGAAGCGTATTGCACCAGCGCCTGCATTTCCGTCTCGCTCAGCTTCGCGGCGACTTGCGACATGACGCGGCCGTTGACGTCCTTGCCACCTTTGTCCATGCCGCGCTCGCCGGCTTTGAAGGCTTTCAGTTGCGCGAGGGCGTAGTCCGCGTGCTGTCCACCGAGGCGCGGATAGCGTGACGGTATGCCAGCCCCGTCTGGTGAGTGACAAGACGCACACGCGGGCAGTCCCGACGCAATGTTGCCCCCGCGATACAGCTTCTGTCCCGCCAGTGCCAGCTCGCGGTCCCTGATGCCTGCAGGCTTGGGCTTTTGCTGCGAGAAATAGATGCCGAGCGCCTGCATGTCCTCTGGAGTCAGCGTCGCGACCATGCCAGCCATGATCGGATTGCTGCGAACCCCGCTTTTGAAGTGTTCGAGCTGCAAGGTAAGATACGCAGCCTGTTGTCCGGCAAGATTCGGGTTCGCGGGGGTTGGGCTGTTGCCGTCGGCGCCATGGCATGCGGCGCAGATCTGGTCCGCGGTTTGTTTGGCTTTTGCGAGATCGGGCTTGGCGGCCGGCGTGGCTGCGGTTTCCGCACCCAGAGCAATGCCACTCAACGCGAAAGCGAGCGAGCCCGCCGTCAGCCACAACGCGTATTTCATGTAGTGAACTCCCTGATTCCGGCGCCGCCGGCGTCTGCCCTCCCTACCGACGCCGAAAGCCTATGCCGCGACAGTCCGAAAAGCAGCGTATTGTACCGAAACTGCGTCGCCCGGCGGAGTCGAAGGTTCCTGCCGGCGCTGCGGGAGTCCATCCGCTACGTCAAGCGGAGTTCCTGACCACGGCTGCGGAGTGGGGCCAGTTGCCGTCGGGTGGGGCGCCGGAAATTGCGATTGCCGGCCGCTCCAATGCTGGCAAGTCGTCTGCGATTAACGCGCTCACGCAACGCACGCGACTCGCTTACGTCAGCAAGACGCCAGGGCGCACGCAGCACATCAATCTGTTTCGCTTGCGTTCAGGAGCGTTGCTCGCCGACCTGCCGGGATATGGCTACGCGGAGGTCCCGGCGGCGATGCGCCGCCACTGGCAGCATTTCATCGCGAAGTATCTGGCCGAGCGCGCGCCGCTGATCGGCTTGTTGCTCGTCATGGATGCGCGGCATCCCTTGACGGAGCTCGACCGCCAGATGTTCGAGTGGTTTCTTCCAACGGGTCGTCCCATGCACGTGCTGCTGACCAAGTGCGACAAGCTGGGCACGGAGGCGCAACGGCGAACTCTCGAAACGGTAAGCACCGCATTGAACGAGAGCTATGGCACGCACGCTGCACGGATCGGCGTGCAGCTTTTCTCGGCGACCCGCCATATCGGCATTGCCGAGGCGGAGGCCGTGCTCGCAAGCTGGCTTGGCCCGCTCGCAAACTGAATAAAAGAGGCCCCGGCATCAAGGGGAGTGACACGGGGCCTGGAACGCCTTGCGGTCGGTCGAAGACGCAACCGGAAGGCACCCGCTCAGGGAGGAAAGCGGGAGACGTTCAACCGTCTGCGAATTCAGACCGCGTGTTGCATGCCGAGTTCCGTTGTTTTTTGGCGATAAGGTTCCGGGTGGCTGCAGAGCGTACTCGCACCGCCCATGACAAAGACCACACGGGCTTCGCACGAATTGCCGCGGTTGCCCCGGCCGGCTCGGGCGCGCTACGATGCGCCAGCGGTCTGACGCCCACAGAGCGCCGCGACCTCATACCGACAACATGCATTTCGCCGGAAAATTCCCTGAACGCCGTCATCGCCGCATGCGTCGCGATGATTTCTCGCGCCGCCTCATGCGTGAGCACCGCCTTGCCAGCGACGACCTCATCTATCCCGTTTTCGTCCAGGAGGGCAGCGGTCGCGAAGACCCGGTGCCCTCGCTGCCGGGTGTATCGCGCAAGAGCATCGATCTGCTCCTGCATGATGCGCAACGATGCATGGAACTGGGTGTGCCGGCAATTGCCCTGTTTCCGGTCATCGCCACCGAACACAAATCGCTGGATGCCGCGTCAGCATGGGATGCCCAAGGGCTGGTGCCGCGGACGGTGCGTGCACTCAAAGCGCGGTTTCCCGCCTTGGGTGTGATCACCGATGTGGCGCTCGATCCGTACACCAGCCATGGTCAGGATGGCCTGCTCGACGCCAGTGGTTACGTGACCAACGACCTCACGGTCGCGGCGCTGGTTCGTCAGGCGCTTTGCCATGCCGAGGCAGGCGTCGACATGGTGGCACCTTCTGACATGATGGACGGGCGTATCGGCGCGTTGCGCGCGGCGCTCGACAAGGCCGGGTTCGACAAGCCACGTATCCTCGCCTACTCCGCAAAATATGCATCAAATTTCTACGGGCCGTTTCGCGATGCGGTCGGATCGGCGACGAACCTCGCGGGTGGCGACAAATACACCTACCAGATGGATCCGGCCAACGGCGACGAAGCGCTGTGGGAGGTCTATCTCGACCTGCAGGAGGGGGCCGACATGGTGATGGTCAAGCCGGGTCTGCCGTATCTCGACATTGTGCACCGGGTGAAGACCACGTTCGGCGTGCCCACGGCGGTCTATCAGGTGAGCGGTGAGTACGCCATGCTCAAGGCCGCGGCGGGGAACGGCTGGCTCGACGAGCGCGCGTGCGTCATGGAAGCGCTCACGGCATTCAAGCGCGCCGGCGCCGACGCCATCCTCACCTACTTCGCGCTCGACGCGGCGGCCTGGCTGCGATAGCTATCCCCCTGCGGCCGCGGGGTCGGCGTCGAGCAGCGCCAGGAGTTCGTCGCGCGTTAGTCGCGCGTCCTCGTCCCGTCGCATCCGATTGCGCCGCTGTTGGGGTGTCAGGATCTGCAGACGTATGGCATGGTCGCCCCGCCCCGCGATCAGCTGAGTCGATGTCACTTCGGCGTCGCCCGAGGCGTAGTCGACGCCCGCATTGATCAGCGCCAGTTCTACCGCCTTGGGATCCTCGGCCTCGAGTTCGAGACGGACGTCGCTGTAGGCAGTCGCCCAGCCGGCAGCGGCGCCTCCGATAAGCACCGGGCGCCAAGCCGCGAGGCGCTGCATCCACTCCAAAGCGACCTGCCGTTGCTGCCGCAACAACGCCGTTTGGGCGTCGGCGCGGAACAGACTGTTGTAATCACGCAACGCCTGTTCGACCTCCTCGTTGCCGGGTAGGGATTCGTTATCGGCAAGCCCCAATTCGCGGCAAGCCTTGCGTTTGGCCGCTGACCAGTCGGTCAGGCCATGCTCTGCAATCAGCCGTGCCGCCGTCTGGGCGATGCGGGTCCGCTGACGATGACCCCGCGGCGAATCGGAACGGGCCATGACAATCGTTTCAAAACAATTGGTTGCGGACCTCTTTCGGAGCCTGGGCTCCGGGAGGCGCGAGAGCGTCCTCGCGTTGGTGTGGCGGGAATTCGGCGAGAAAATATTCGGTGACCGTGCCGTCGTTCTCGCGCAGGCCGGTCTCCGCGTTGATCCGCGCCACGACGACGCCATCCGGGGTCTTCAATGGCACTTCGGGTACCCCCTTGAGCGATTTGGCCATATAGGCCATCCAGATGGGCAGCGCAGCGGCCGCGCCCGTTTCCTGGGGTCCCAGCGTCCTCGGCTGGTCGAAGCCGATCCATGCGACCGCGACTTCCGATGCGTTGAAACCGCAGAACCACGCATCGACGCTCTCGTTGGTCGTCCCCGTCTTGCCCGCCAGGTCTTGCCGACCGAGCTGCATCGCGCGCACCGCGGTTCCGCCGCGGACCACGTCGCGCATCATGGTCGTCATGATGAAAGCGTTGCGCGGATCGATGACTCTCTCGGCCGTATCACCGGCAATGGCAGGTTCCGCTTTGGACAGCACATTGCCTCGACTGTCGACGACGCGATCGATGAGATAGGGCGTCACCTTATAGCCGCCGTTGGCGAAGACCGCGTAGGCCGCGACCATTTGCATCGGCGTCGCCGCACCTGCGCCGAGGCCCATCGGCAGATAAGGCGGATGGAGTTTCGGATCGAAGCCGAAGCGAGCGATATAGTCCTGCGCATACTTCGGCGTGATTGCCTGCATGATGCGCACGGTAACCAGATTCTTCGACTTCATGAGCGCGGTGCGCAGACGCATCGGCCCTTCGTATTTGCCGTCGTAGTTCTTGGGTTCCCAGGCGTCGCCCCCGGTCTGCGCCGCCTCGAAATACAGCGGTGCGTCGTTGACCACCGTTGCCGGGCTGAAGCCCTTTTCCAATGCAGCGGAATAGATGAACGGCTTGAACGCCGATCCGGGCTGGCGCAGAGCCTGGGTGACGTGATTGAACTTGCTGCGATCGAAGTCGAACCCCCCGACCAGCGAATAGATCGCGCCGTCGGTGGGGCGGAGTGCGACGAAGGTGGACTCGACTTGCGGCATCTGTGCAATCTGCCAGACGCCCTTGTCGTCACGGGCCGCCCTGATGACTGCGCCGCGGCGGATCCGGGTCCCCGAGGCTGCCTTGTCCCCGAGCGAGCGCGCCACGAACTTGAGGGCGTCGCCGCTGATCGTGATCGTGTCGCCGTCGCTACGCACGGCTTTGATCGCCGACGGCGACGCCTCCAGCACGATGGCCGCGACGAGGTTGTCGCTGTCGTTCAGGTCCTGGAAGGCACGATCGAGTGCGGCGTCGAGCTCGCCCGCATCGTCCGGCAACGTAACGAATGACTCGGGGCCGCGATAGCCGTGCCGGCGGTCGTAGTCGTACACGCCGCGACGAACGGCCGCATACGCGGCGTCCTGGTCGGCCTTTTTTATCGTCGTGTAGACGCGCAACCCGCGCGTATAGCTCTCGTCGCCATAGGTTTCGATGATCGCCTGGCGGGCCATTTCGGCGACGAATTCCGCATGGGCGGTGTTGTCGCGCAGGGTCTGGCGGACGACCAGCGGCGCGTCCTGCGCCTGCTTGAATTGTGCGTCGGTGATGAATTTGAGGTCGTGCATGCGACGCAAAACATACAGTTCGCGGGTGCGGGCGCGTTTGGGGTTGACGACGGGGTTGTACGCGGACGGCGCCTTGGGCAGACCGGCCAGCATGGCGGCCTCGGCCACGTCCACTTGGGCGAGCGGCTTGCCATAGTAGATCTGCGCCGCGGCGGCGAAGCCGTAGGCACGCTGGCCGAGGAATATCTGATTGACATACAGTTCGAGAATTTCGTCCTTGGACAGGCTGGCCTCGATCTTATATGCAAGCAGAACCTCGCGCAGCTTGCGAGTGAGCGTTCGCTCACGTGTTAGAAAGAAGTTGCGTGCCACCTGCATCGTGATCGTGCCTGCACCCTGTTGGGTACCGCTGGTCAGGTTGGCGACCGCCGCGCGGGCGACCGAAAGATAGTCGACCCCGCCATGCTGGTAAAAGCGCTCGTCCTCGGCGGCCAGGATGGCCTGACGCATGACTTGGGGTACGTCCTGGATCTTGACGATCGCACGCCGTTCTTCGCCAAATTCACCCAGGAGTTCTCCCTCCGCAGAGAGGATTCGCAGCGGGATCTTGGGCTGGTAGTCCGTCAGGGTTTCCAGCGACGGCAAGGTCGGATAAAGGAGTGCAAAAACAAAGGCTCCCAGCAAGACGCCAACCAGCGCCAAGCCAAACAGGACGGAGGCCAGATAGATGAGCCAGCGCTTTAGCATGGGTGAATGAAAGTTACCGGGGGGGCGGGCCGAGAGCGGCGATTATATGCAGGGTCGGGGCGCAAAATAAACTTGAAAAAAAGGGTTTTACATGCCTTATACTTGCTGCTAGCATTTAATGTAAGTTATATGTAAGCGGTATGTAATTGGTCTGCGCGTTTCCCGTCGAGGGATATAACTGCTAGCATTTAATGTAACTTATACGTAACGCACCTAAGCACGCCATGCTGAAGGAAAAACTCGATTCCGCGTTTGCGTTCCTGCAGACGAAGTCGCCTCCGTTGATCGGCGTCGACATCAGTTCGTCGGCGCTGAAGCTCGTCGAACTTTCCGAAGCCGGCAAGGGGGCCTATCGTCTCGAGCGCTACGCCATCGAGGCGCTTCCCAAAGATGTCGTGAGCGACGGCAACATTGCCAACCTCGATCAAGTGACTGAAGCCCTGCGGCGCGCCTACAAGCGCCTTGGCAGCCGCAACCGCAATATCGCCATGGCACTGCCGACCGCGATGGTGATCACAAAGAAGATTATCGTCCCTTCCGGGCAGACCGAGGAAGAACTTGAGCTCCAGGTCGAGACCGAGGCCAACCAGTACATTCCGTTCGCGCTCGACGAAGTCAATCTCGACTTCCAGATCCTCGGCGCGGCGCCGAACAACCCGGAAGAAGTCGAAGTCCTGATCGCGGCATCGCGCAAGGAGAAGGTGGACGATCGCGTCGCTATTGCCGACGCGGCAGGGCTGAAACCGCGCGTCATGGACGTGGAGTCGTACGCGACCGAGGAAGCGTTCCGCATGATTTCGCCGTCGCTGCCCGCCAACGGCCGCGACCAGAACATCGCCCTTGTCGACGTGGGTGCTCACGTCATGCACTTCTACGTTCTCCGCAACAGCCAGATCCTGTTCTCACGGGACCAGGCCTTTGGTGGCAATCAGTTGACCCACGACATCCAACGGGCGTTCAACTTATCACCGGAAGAGGCGGAATCCGCGAAGAAAAATGCAGGTCTGCCGGAGAATTATGACGCGGATGTGCTGCAGCCGTTCATGGAAACGCTGGCCCTGGAAGTGACCCGGGCCCTGCAGTTCTTCTTTACTTCCACGTCCTACAGCCAAGTCGATCAGGTTGTCCTTGCCGGTGGCTGCGCGATGTTGCCCGGGCTCGACGAACTGATCGCCAAGCGCGCCGGCGTCAGCACGATTGTCGGTAATCCCTTCGCCAGCATGACCGTCTCTGACCGCATTCGCCCTCGCCAGTTGGCGACTGATGCCCCCCTGCTGCTGATCGCCTGCGGTCTCGCGCTGCGCAGCTTCGAATAGCCATGGTCCGCATCAACCTACTGCCTCATCGAGAGCAGAAGCGCCAGGCGCGCCAGCGCCAGTTTGTCTCGCTGGCCATCGGCCTCGCCGTGCTTGCGATGGCGGTCATCGGTCTGGTGCATGTGATCATCGCTGCCCGAATAGAGAACCAGAACAGCCGGAACGCGCTGCTAAAGACGGAAATCGCCAAGCTCGACGAGCAGATCAAGGAGATCGACAAGCTGCGCGAGCAGACGCAGGCGCTGCTCGCACGCAAACAGATCGTCGAAACGCTCCAGGCGAATCGGACCGAGGCTGTGCACGCGCTCGATCAGCTGGTGCGGCAACTGCCGGACGGACTGTACCTGAGGTCGGTCAAGCAGGTTGGCACAAAAGTCACGCTGATCGGCTACGCCCAGTCCAATGCCCGTGTATCGACGCTGATGCGAAACATCGAGAGTTCGCCGTGGCTCGGCTCGCCCGAGCTCGTGGAAATCAAGTCGGTTGCACTCGATAAGCAGAAGGTCAATGAATTCACGCTGAATCTGCAGATGAAGCGGCAGACCGAAGCGCCGCCACCCGGTTCGCCGGCGCGGCCGGCAGCCGGCGCGCCGGTCGCCAAGGGGCCCAGCAAATGACACTCGACGATCTCCGCCGACTCAACCTGCGCGATGCGGGCAACTGGCCGCTATTGCCGAAGATGCTCATCCTTGGCTTGCTGTTCCTGGTGATTGTCGCGGCGGGCGGCTTCTTCGACTGGAAGGACCAGCTCGAGATTCTGGACAAGCAGCAGGACGAGGAAGTCAAGCTCAAGCAAAGCTATGCCGAGAAGAAGGCGAAGGCCGTCAACCTCGAACTCTACGTACAGCAGTTACGGGAGATCGAGCAGTCGTTCGGCGCATTGCTGAAGCAGCTGCCGAACAAATCTGAAATGGACGCCCTGTTGACCGACATCAATCAGGCGGGGCTGGGCCGCGGCTTGCAGTTCGAGTTGTTCCGGCCGGCGTCGCAGGAGCGGATCGCTGATTTCTACGCGGAATTGCCGATCAGCATTCGCGTCACGGGCACTTACCACGACATGGGCGCGTTCGCCAGCGACGTCGCACAGCTTCCTCGCATCGTCACTCTCAACGACATCGGCATCGTGAACGACAAGGGCACGCTGACGATGGAGACGACGGCCAAGACCTTCCGCTACCTGGACGAAGAAGAAATCGCCAAGCAGCGCAAGGCAGCGAAAGAAGCGAAGGACAAGGCCAAGAAATGAAGTCGCGCGCTCTACTTTGCGTCGGCCTCGCGCTTGTCCTCGGCGGGTGCGGCGGCGAAAGCCACCAGGACCTGCGCGCCTGGATGCAGGAGCAGGGCAAGGGCGTCAAAGGCAAGCTCGATCCGCTACCGCAGGTCAAGCCTTACGAACCGTTCGCGTACAACGCGTTCGATCTCCCCGATCCGTTCAAGCCGCGGAAGATCGAACCGGTCAAGGGCGGCAGCAAGCTCGCGCCTGACCTGAATCGGCGCAAGGAGCCGCTGGAGTCGTTTCCGCTGGAATCCCTGCAGATGGTCGGCACCCTTCAGCGAGGCAAGAGCACCTATGCCCTGGTACGCACGACCGAAAAGGACGTCTATCAGATCAAGGTTGGCAATTACATGGGGCAGAACTTCGGCGTGGTCGTCGAGATCACCGACGGCGAAGTTCGGCTCAAGGAACTTGTGCAGGACGGTGCCGGCGACTGGACGGAGCGATCGAGCACGCTCCAGCTCGCCGAAATGGACCAACGACAGGAGCGACGCAGATGAGCCCCTTGCCAACCACTGAAGCTAAACGCTGGCGTGCATGGGGACGCATGGTCGCGCTGAGCGCTCTCCTCCTTGCGTCGGGGATCGGCCACGCGCTGGCGCAATCGGCCAATAGTATCGACGCGATCACCGTGTCGAAGGGCACCTCGGGTCGCACCATCGTCAAGTTCACGTTGAAGGCACCGCTCGCGAATCCACCTGCGGGCTTCGCCATCAACAATCCGCCGCGCATCGCGCTCGACTTTCCCGACACGGGCAACGGGTTGGGTCGAACGGCGCAGGAGGTAAGCGATCCGGCGCTGCGCAGCCTGAACGTTGTACAGGCCGGCAACCGGACGCGTGTCGTCTTCAACCTCAACAAGCCGCAGACCTTCGATACGCAGATCGACGGCAACAATGTCGTGGTGACCCTGCTTGACCAGGCCGTGCCGAGCGCCGATGCGACGACGACAGTCTCGCGATTCGCCGAGCCGCGCCCCGGCGAGACCACGCATGCGCTGCGCGACGTCGATTTCCGACGGGGGAAGAACGGTGAAGGGCGAATCATCGTCGATCTCTCCGATAGTTCGACGGGTATCGATATCCGGCAGCAGGGCAAGACACTGATAGTCGACTTCCTCAAGACGACGCTCCCGCGCAATCTGGAACGCAGACTCGATGTCGGCGACTTTGCCACACCGGTCACGACGATCGACACCTTCGCCCAGGGTGGCAATACGCGCATCGTCATCGAACCCAAAGGGCTCTGGGAACATTCCGCCTACCAGGCCAACAACCAGTTCATCGTCGAGATCAAGCCGATTCAGGAAGACCCGAACAAGCTCACCCAAGGCACGCGCGCAGGCTACAAAGGGGAGAAGCTGTCGCTGAACTTCCAGAACGTCGAGGTGCGGGCGGTACTGCAGGTCATTGCCGACTTCACCGGGCTCAACATCATCACCAGTGATACGGTGACCGGCAGCCTGACACTGCGGCTCAAGGACATCCCGTGGGATCAGGCGCTGGACATCATCATGCAGACCAAGGGTCTCGATATGCGCAAGAACGGCAATGTCGTTTTGATTGCGCCGCGCGAGGAACTTGCGGTCAAGGAGAAGCAGCAGCTGGAAGCCCAATTGCAGATCAGCGAACTGGAGCCGCTCATCACGGAATCGTTCCAGCTGAACTACATGAAGGTGCAGGACTTTCAAAATTTCCTGGCGACCAATAGGCAGCAGCAGTTCGGCCTCGGTGCCGGCCAGACGGCGACGACCGGCGGGCAGGGTTCGATCCTCTCGAAGCGCGGCGTGGCATTTGGCGATCCGCGCACGAACATTCTCTTCGTATCGGACACCGCAGCCCGTATGGAAGACGTGCGTCGCATCATCCGGCAACTGGACGTGCCGATCCGTCAGGTGACGATCGAGAGCCGCATCGTGATCGCCGACGACAAGTTCAGCCGCCAGTTGGGCATCCGCTTCGGCATGCAGACCGGGTTCACGCTCCAGAAGCGCTATGCCGGCGGCATCGGCGGCAGCCTGAACACGCAGCCGGTGGTGCACACCGAGGGCAACACGGTGACGCGCGACACACGCACGCAAACACCTTATGAATTGGCATCGGGCATTGCGACCACCGGCTATTCCGATTCGCCGCAGCTCAATGTCAACTTGCCCGTGCCCAACGCCGCCGGCCAGATCGCGCTGACGCTGATCAACCTCGGCAGCGGCAACCTGATCAACCTGGAGTTGTCGGCGCTCGAAGCGGACAGCCGTGGCAAGGTCGTCTCGAGCCCGCGTGTGGTGACGCAGGACAACGGCAAGGCGTCGATCGAACAGGGCACGGAAATTCCCTACGTCACGCCGGGTACCGCCAACAGCCCCGCGACGGTGCAATTCAAGAAGGCGGTACTGCGGCTCGACGTGACGCCGCAGATCACGCCGGATAACCGCGTCACGATGATCGTCGAGATTCGCAAGGACTCGGTCGGGCAACAGGTGAACCTGGGTGGTGGCTTCACCGTGCCATCGATCGATACGAAGAATGTGACGACGCAGATTACGGTCAACAATGGCGACACGGCGGTCATCGGCGGCATCTACGAAGAGGTCGTCAACAACGACGTGACCAAGGTTCCGTTCCTCGGCGACCTGCCGATATTGGGTTACCTGTTCAAGACGACGGACAAGACGATCGAGAAACAGGAACTGCTGATCTTCCTGACGCCCCGCGTCCTGAAAGATTCCGTGACCGCAGTTCGATAAGCGACGACTTCGGCGCGGCGGCACTTCGTCGGCCACTGCACCAGCCTGTTAAAATGCCCCGATGCAGATGCATCGGGGCAATTTGTTTCTGGTGGGCATGCCGGGGAGCGGCAAGTCGACGCTCGGCCGCCTTCTGGCCAAGCGACTGGAGAAGCAGTTCTACGACACCGACGCCGAACTCGAGCGCCGCCTCGGCGTGACCATCCCGGTGATCTTCGAGCTCGAAGGCGAGCCCGGGTTTCGCGACCGCGAGTCGACGATCATCGACGAATTCGTCGGGTACGCAAACGTGATTCTTGCCACTGGTGGCGGCGCTGTTTTGCGGCCGCCCAACCGCGTCGCGCTCAAGCAGAACGGGACGGTGCTGTATCTGCACGCGACGCCGGAGACGCTCTGGGAACGGACGCGTCGCAGCAAGCATCGTCCGCTGCTGCAGGCAGCCGATCCGCAGGCGCGTCTCAGGGAGCTTTACGTGTTCCGCGACCCGATCTACCGCGAAGTCGCCGATTTCGTCGTCGAGTCGGATAGCGAGCAGGTGATCAAGTTGGCCCAGAGATTGGAGCAGCAGCTGCGCTTTGCGGCGCGGGCGTGATGCGTACGTTGACCGTCGCGCTCGCCGAACGCAGCTACCCGATCCATATCGGCGCGCGGTTGCTTGAACGCGCGGCGGAATTCCTCCCTGCGACCCGATCGGCGCGCGCGATCATCGTCAGCAATCCGACCGTGGCGGCCCATCACCTGTCGCCATTGCAGCAGTCGCTGGCGCGCGCAGGAATGAGGCACGATGCAGTGATCGTTCCGGACGGAGAGGCACACAAGGACTGGGCGACGCTGTACTCGATTCATACGCGCCTTCTCGAGCTTGGCGCCGAACGATCGACGCTGCTGATCGCCCTGGGTGGCGGCGTCGTGGGCGATCTCGCCGGGTTCGCGGCGGCGACGTACCAGCGTGGAATGCCTGTCGTGCAGATTCCCACTACACTTCTCGCGCAGGTCGATTCTTCCGTCGGCGGCAAGACCGCGGTCAATCATCCCCTGGGCAAGAATATGATCGGCGCGTTTTACCAACCGTCCGCGGTCATCATCGACACGGCGACGCTCGGGACCGTACCGCGGCGCGAACTGGTGGCGGGTCTCGCTGAAGTAATAAAGTATGGTGCGGCGTGCGACGCGGATTTCTTCGTCTGGCTGGAATCGGCGCTCGCGCGACTCCTTGAGCGCGACCCCGATGCCATCGCGCACGCAATCTTCGAAAGCTGCAGGATAAAGGCGGCGATCGTCGCTGCGGACGAACGCGAAGCGGGCGAGCGCGCGCTGCTCAACTTCGGTCATACGTTCGGCCACGCGATCGAGGCAGCGACCGGCTACGATGGCTCGTGGCTGCACGGCGAAGCGGTCGCGGCGGGAATGATCCTCGCCGCCGAACTGTCTGCGCGCGTCGCGGGACTGCCGCGTTGCCGACAGCGGGCGGGTGCGAGAACTCGTTCGTGGCGCAGGGTTGCCGACGCAAGCACCGCCACTCGGTGCCGATCGCTACCTCGAACTCATGGCGCGAGACAAGAAAGTCCAGGGTGGAACATTGCGCCTGATCCTGCTTGAGGCTCTTGGTCGAGCAAGGGTACGCAGCGACGTCCCGCCGGTGGAACTGCGCGCGCTCCTGGCGAATTCCTAGCGCTCTTGTAGTAACAAAAAAACACGGCGCCATGCGGCGCCGTGTTCTGCTAGTCGTGTACCGTGCTGCTTAAGGTACTAGTCTGTTCGTTACGGGCACTTGATCGTCGCCGTGACCGTCTGCTGTGGCTTCCCCGCGTCGCCTGCAAGGACTTGATACGTTGTCGCCGGTGCAAATGTTCCACCGACACTAAACGACCCCGGCGAAGTTGCGATAGGCGACGTTGTTATAGTTGGCCCAGGTGGAAGCGTTACGACGCTAAACGTGGGGAGTTCCTCCCGTGAGCGCAAAAGGTAAGCTCGTGCACACAGTCGGAGATACCGTCTTCGGCGTGATCGTGAGCGTTGCGGGCCCTGGTGCGGGCGGTGTCGGCACGTCGGCGGTGCCCAGTCGTTTACCAGTGTGGCCGTTGTTTGCCTGCCGACCGAGTCGACGATCGTGAACGTGAGCGGATTGACGCACGTTCCGTTCGTAATCGCTTCGAAAAAGCCCCCGGAGCGTTGACGATGGGGTTGAGCAGCGTTACTGCCGTCGGAAAGGTCGACGCAACGTGGTAAGGCGGCGTCCCGCCGTAGATGAAGTAATCGATCCGGAACCCGGCAGAACACGTCGCCTTGTCCGCGCCGGTGATGGTGGCAGTTCCGGGCACCACCGAAAGAATGGCCGAGCCATCGGTTGACTTGCACGATCGTGAACGAAGCGGTCACCGTGTTGCCGGTCGTGACATCCGTCGCCCGCAGTTGCGCAGACTGCGTCGGTGCATTGACTGTAGCCTGGAGAACGACTTGCGCATTGCCGTTGTTATCCGTCACCACCGTCAACGTCGGGACGAGCGGCGCAGCTGGATTGTTTGTCTGTATCCCGTACGCGCCAGTCACGACATCGAATCTGACTGCTCGATTCGGAATGCCGGCTCCGCTTGGTCCCGTAACCTGAACTGCAGCGATCGCGGTATCGCCGGAACATACCGTATTCGTGCCGCACGTCGTTCTTGCTGGAGTGATCGTCGATCGTGTTCAAGATCGGCGCAGGGCTCACCGTAATGGTCGAGGTGGCAGTCTGCCCGATGTTGTCTTGAATGGTGATGACGGCGGTCGTATTCGCGGCGACGTTGTTGGGCAGCAACACCACGGTTGAGCCGTTCACCGCCTGCGTGACCGGCAGTGCGGTGCCGTTGCTCGAAAACGCCTGGTAAGGAGGAGCGCCGCCGCTGATCGTCAACGTCGCCGGTGTCCCCGTGTAAACCGTCATCGAGGGTGGAAGCACAAACAACGCGCCCGGTGTCACGGGTCCTGGCGCGAATGGGTTGTTCGGCGCTCCACTGCCGCCTCCGCAGCCGGCCAGTGTCAGCAAACCGGCAATTGCGAGAAGGGCGAGTACAGGCCGCAGCAGCGTTGCTCTCATCTGGTTAAGCGCCATGAAGAAATTCCTAATGATGTTGTCCTAAAGATTTTGAATGCGGCCGACGTTTTGGACGCTGCTACAAGCATATAGCCCACTTTGTTCAGATTAAAGCGCAAGTTTACCCTCGGCGCAAGTGCTTTTGGCAGACAAGGCATACCGGGCGCTCCATGGCCTTCCCGTTAGTTGCCGCGATGCAACATTCTCGCTAGTATGAAAATATTTGGCTGAGATGCCGCAACCCGCCTTTTCAAGCGGGATGGCGGCCATTCGGCGACATGGCAAGCCCGACCGGCGAGGACAACGTGGATCATCCAGTGCGTTCACCGTACCTACCCCCCCTGCGGCAGGGACTCTACGATCCCGCCAACGAGCACGACGCTTGCGGCCTGGGGTTCATCGCGCACATCAAGGGCACCAAAAGCCACGCGATCATCAGCCAGGGGCTGCAGATCCTCAAGAACCTCACGCACCGCGGGGCGACGGGCGCGGACCCACTCCAAGGCGACGGTGCGGGCATCCTCATCCAGCTGCCGGACGCCTTCCTGCGCCGAGCCTGCGGGCGTCAGGGGCTTACCTTGCCCGCGGTGGGCCAATATGGCGTCGGCATGGTTTTTCTTCCCCAGGAGCCCGCCTCGCGCATGGCGTGCGAGCAGGAAATCGAGCGCGCCACGGTGAACCAGGGCCAGGTCGTGCTCGGCTGGCGCGACGTCCCTACCGACAATTCTGGCTTGTCCGAGCGCACCAAGGATGTCGAGCCGGTGATCCGGCAGGTATTCATCGGGCGCGGTTCGAACGCAATCGACCAGGACGCGATGGAGCGCAAGCTCTACATCATTCGCAAGCAGGCCGGCCATGCGATCCAGGCGCTGCGCCTCCAGCACGGCAAGGAATTCTACGTCCCGTCGATGTCGACACGAACGGTCGTCTATAAGGGAATGCTGCTGGCCAACCAGGTCGGCGAGTACTACCTCGATCTGCGCGAGCCGAGCATGGTGTCGGCGCTGGCGATGGTGCACCAGCGGTTTTCGACCAACACCTTTCCGACGTGGGATCTGGCGCATCCGTTTAGAGCCGTTTGCCACAACGGCGAGATCAACACCGTTCGCGGCAATGTGAACTGGATACGCGCACGACAACAAGCGATTGCGAGCACGGTACTCGGCGAAGACCTCGACAAGGTCTGGCCGCTGATCTACGACGGACAATCCGATTCCGCGTCGTTCGACAATTGTCTCGAGCTGCTCGTGATGGGCGGATATCCACTGGCGCACGCGATGATGCTCATGATCCCGGAGGCGTGGGCAGGCAATCCGCTCATGGACGAAGACCGGCGCGCGTTCTACGAGTACCACGCGGCACTCATGGAGCCATGGGACGGGCCTGCGGCGATGGCGTTCACAAACGGTGTGCAGATCGGTGCGACGCTCGACCGCAATGGTTTGCGTCCGGCACGCTATGTCGTCACCGACGATGACTATGTGATCCTTGCGTCCGAAGTGGGTGTCCTCGACATCCCTGAACGCAAGATCGTCCGCAAATGGCGGCTGCAGCCGGGCAAGATGCTGCTCGTCGATACCGACCAGGGTCGCATCATCGACGACGATGAACTCAAGCGCACCCTGGCCACGGCGAAACCCTACCGCGAATGGATCGATCGTTCACGCGTCGCGCTCGACGCGCTGCCGGACCCGGCGCCACCGCCGCGGTCCGAAGTCTCGTTGCTCGATCGGCAGCAGGCCTTCGGCTACACGCAGGAGGACATGAAGATCATCCTCGCACCGATGGCGCAGAACGGCGAGGAAGCCACCGGCTCGATGGGCAACGACGCGGCGTTGCCCGTGCTGTCGAATCGACCCAAGGTTTTCTACAACTACTTCAAGCAGCTGTTCGCGCAGGTGACCAATCCGCCCATCGACCCGATCCGGGAAGAACTGGTGATGTCGCTGGTGACATTCATCGGGCCGCGGCCGAATCTGCTCGGCATCGACGAGACCGATCCGCCGATGCGTCTCGAGGCGGAGAAGCCGATCCTGACGGCGGACGAGATGGAAAAGATCCGTCATATCGAGCTGTTCACCGGCGCGAGCTTCCGGTCGCTCGAGTTGGATATCTGCTATCCCGCGGCATGGGGTGCGGCCGGCATGGAGGCCGCGCTCGCGAGCCTGTGCGCGCACGCCGAGGATGCAACCCGTCTCGGGTACAACATTCTGATCGTTTCCGACCGCAAGGTGTCGGCGGAACGCATGCCCATCCCGGCGCTGCTCGCTACCGCCGCCGTGCATCAGCACCTCGTGCGCAAGGGCTTGCGCACGAGCACGGGCCTGGTTGTGGAAACCGGCTCCGCCCGCGAAGTGCATCAGTTTGCGCTTCTTGCCGGCTACGGTGCCGAGGCCGTACATCCGTATCTCGCGCTCGAATCTCTCGCACAGCTGCATGAGTACGTTCCGGAAGTTTCCCCGGAAGAGTCGGCCAAGCGCTTCGTCAAGGCGATTTGCAAGGGCCTGTACAAGGTAATGTCGAAGATGGGGATTTCGACATACCAGTCCTATTGCGGCGCGCAGATTTTCGAGGCCGTCGGCCTCAATACCGCGCTCGTCGAGAAGTATTTCACGGGAACCGCCAGCAACATCCAGGGCATCGGGCTGGCTGAAGTGGCGACCGAAGCATACCGGCTGCACGAACTCGCATTCGGCGACAGTCCGGTATTGCAGGACGCGCTCGACGCAGGTGGCGAATACCAGTACCGCACTCGCGGCGAGGAGCACATGTGGACACCGGACACGGTGGCCAAGCTGCAACACGCGGCGCGCGCGAAGAGCTATTCGACATACAAGGACTACGCGAAACTCGTCAACGACCAGACTCGCCGCATGATGACGCTGCGCGGCCTGTTCGAATTCAAATTCGCGGGCGAGGCGGTACCGCTGGACGAGGTCGAGTCGGCAGCCGACATCGTCAAGCGTTTTGCGACCGGCGCGATGAGCCTGGGCTCGATCTCGACAGAGGCACACACGACGCTGGCGATCGCGATGAACCGCATCGGCGGCAAATCGAATACCGGCGAAGGTGGCGAGGATTCTCGGCGTTATCCGCTCATGCGCAAGGGCGAAACGCTCAAGTCGCGCATCCCCAGCGTCGTCGTCGACGTCCCGGTGCAGGAGGGCGATTCGCTGCGGTCGAAGATCAAGCAAGTGGCTTCGGCTCGCTTCGGTGTTACTGCGGAATACCTGGTCAACGCGGACCAGTTGCAGATCAAGATGGCGCAAGGCGCGAAGCCTGGCGAAGGCGGCCAGTTGCCCGGGCATAAGGTTTCCGAGTACATCGCGCACCTGCGCTATTCGGTGCCGGGTGTCGGCTTGATTTCACCGCCGCCGCATCACGACATCTATTCCATCGAGGATCTCGCGCAACTGATTCACGATCTGAAGAACGCCAATCCGAAGGCGTCGATCAGCGTCAAGCTGGTGTCGGAGGTCGGCGTCGGAACGGTCGCGGCGGGCGTTGCGAAAGCCAAGGCGGATCACGTCACGATCGCCGGCCACGATGGCGGTACGGGGGCGTCGCCCGAATCCTCGATCAAGCACGCGGGCACGCCGTGGGAGCTCGGCCTGTCCGAAACGCAGCAGACACTGGTGTTGAATCGCCTGCGCGGCCGCATCGCGGTGCAAGTCGACGGACAGATGAAAACCGGACGCGATGTGGTCATCGGGGCCTTGCTCGGCGCCGACGAATTCGGCTTCGCCACTGCGCCGCTGGTGGCCGAAGGCTGCATCATGATGCGCAAGTGTCATCTGAATACTTGTCCGGTCGGCGTCGCGACGCAGGATCCGGAGTTGCGCAAGAAGTTCACGGGGCAGCCCGAGCACGTCATCAACTTCCTTTTCTTTGTCGCGGAGGAGGCGCGCGAGTTGATGGCCAAGCTCGGTATTCGACGTTTCAACGACCTGATCGGACGCGCGGATCTCCTCGACATGCGTCCCGGCATCGATCACTGGAAGGCGCGCGGCCTGGATTTCTCGCGCATATTCCATCAGCCCGACATGCCGGCTGAGGTCGCGCGCTACAACTGCGAAGAACAGGACCATGGCCTGCTGCGTGCGCTGGATCACCAGATCATCGCCGATGCCAAGGCCGCGATCGAGGACGCGAAACCGATGCGTCTCGAATATCGCCTTCGCAACGCGCATCGCTCGGTCGGCGCGATGTTGTCGGGTGTGGTTGCCCGCCGCCACGGTCACGCGGGCCTGCCCGAAGACACGGTGCACGTGGCGTTCAACGGCATCGCGGGCCAGAGCTTCGGCGCCTTCCTGGCGCGCGGCATCACCTTCGAGCTGCAGGGCGCGACCAATGACTACGTCGGCAAGGGACTCTCGGGAGGGCGCATCGTCGTTTACCCGGACCCAGCGTCACCGGCCAAGCCGGAAGAGAACATCGTGATCGGCAACACCGTCATGTATGGCGCGATCGACGGCGAAGCGTATTTCCGCGGCGTAGCGGGCGAGCGGTTCTGCGTGCGCAACTCCGGCGCCTCCGCGGTCGTCGAAGGTACGGGAGATCATTGCTGCGAATACATGACCGGCGGCACGGTTGTGGTGGTGGGTCGTACGGGCCGCAATTTTGCGGCGGGCATGAGCGGCGGCATCGCGTATGTTTACGACGAGGACGGGACCTTTGCCCAACGCTGCAACCTGTCGATGGTCAACCTCGAACCGGTCCTTGCAGCAGCCGAGCAGGTCAAGCTGGAGAATGACCTGATCGCTGCCGGCAAAGGGCGGCTCCGCCACGCCGGCGAGCTTGACGAAACGCTATTGCGCGCGAAGATCGAGCGTCATCTGCGCTTCACCGGCAGCACGCGTGCGCTGGCGATACTCGACCACTGGGATACGATGCGCGGCCGGTTCGTGAAGGTATTTCCCAACGAATACAAGCGGGCGCTCGGTGAAATGCACGTAGCGCAAGCGGCGGCCAAGGCTGCCGGTGTCAGCGTGCCGAAACAGGTCGCGTAGCATGGGCAAGATCACCGGTTTCATGGAGCTGGAACGCATCTCGGAAGTCGCGCTTCCGGTCAAGGAGCGCGTGCGCGGCTACCGCGAATTCATTCTCGCGCTCAAGGACGACGAAGCGACGAAGCAGGGCGCGCGCTGCATGGACTGCGGCATACCGTTTTGCCAATCCGGATGCCCGGTGCACAACATCATTCCCGACTGGAACGACCTGGTGTACCGGCACCAGTGGCGCCAGGCACTCGATGTCCTGCACTCGACCAACAATTTTCCCGAGTTCACCGGCAGGGTGTGTCCGGCGCCGTGCGAAGCGGCGTGCACACTGAACATCAACAACGATCCGGTGGGCATCAAATCGATCGAGCATTTCATCATCGACAAGGGCTGGGAAGAGGGCTGGGTGCATGCACAGGCTCCCGCACACCGGACCGGCAAGCGGGTTGCCGTCGTCGGTTCGGGCCCTGCCGGGATGGCATGTGCGCAGCAGCTGGCGCGTGCGGGGCACCAGGTGGTTGTGTTCGAAAAGAGCAACCGCATCGGTGGCTTACTGCGTTACGGGATCCCCGACTTCAAGATGGAAAAGCATCTCATCGACCGCCGCGTCGAGCAGATGGCTGCGGAAGGCGTCGAATTCCGCGTCAATCAGCATGTGGGCGCCAACGTTCCTGTGCTGGGTCTCGTGAATGAATTCGACGCTGTCGCGCTCACGATCGGATCCGAAGAGCCGCGTGACCTTGCAGTGCCGGGGCGTGATCTGGAGGGTGTGTACTTCGCGATGGATTTCCTGCCGCTGCAGAATCGCCGCGTCGCGGGGGACAGCGGTGTGCCGCCGCTCAACGCAAAGGACAAACACGTGGTGGTCATCGGTGGCGGCGATACGGGGTCCGACTGTGTTGGCACGTCCAATCGCCATGGCGCCGCGTCGGTGACCCAGTTCGAGCTTCTGGCGCAGCCGCCCGAGCATGAGAACAAGCCCCTGGTGTGGCCCTATTGGCCGATGAAGCTGCGCACGTCCTCGTCGCACGAAGAAGGTTGTGAACGTGATTGGGCGGTGCAGACGAAATCGTTCAAGGGGGAGAGCGGCAAACTCAAGGCGCTCGTTGCGTGTCGCGTGGAGTGGAAGGACGGCAAGCTCATCGAGATCCCGGGCAGCGAATTCGAGATCAAGGCCGACCTCGTGCTGCTGGCGATGGGCTATGTGCACCCAGTGCATCGCGGCATGCTCGACGAACTTGGCGTCAAGTACGATGCGCGAGGCAACGTCGCCGCCGATACCGACAGCTACGCGAGTTCGATGCCAAAGGTATTTGCCGCGGGCGACACGCGGCGGGGCCAGTCCCTCGTGGTCTGGGCGATTCGCGAGGGTCGCCAGTGTGCCCGGTCGATCGACGAGTTTCTGATGGGTGCATCCGACCTGCCGCGCTGAGCGGTCCCGATGACGGCGATCGTTTCGCTCGACCTGACAGGTTGGAGGCCGGCGCTCACGCCGGAGGCACAACAGACGGCGGTTCGCGCCCTGGAGGGGGGCGGCGTGCTGATGCTGCCGCACGTCGCGTTTGAACTGCTCCAGGACGAAGAGCGTTTCCTTTCGCCGAAGTGGTCGGACGGCCGCGCCAAGAACATCAGCTTCGACGGGACGAAGCTCAAAGGAGCCCGCGGCACACCGGACGAACTGGGCGCGCTGTCCAACATGATCGCCCGGTTCGCCGCTTCTGCGGCCGGGTTGGTATCTGCGCTGTTTCCCCGTTATGCGCCATACGTGCGTAGTGCGCGAACCAGCTTCCGTCCCCAACCGGCGGTCGGACGCGCCGTATCCTGGCGCAAGGACGATTCGCGGCTCCACGTCGACGCTTTTCCATCGCGTCCCAATCACGGCGAACGCATCCTGCGCGTATTCTGCAACGTGAATCCGGTCGAGGACCGCGTATGGCGGGTGGGCGAAGATTTCGCGACGATGGCGACCGCGCTGCTGCCGCGCGTCAGGCGCGCGTGGCCCGGCACCTCGACATTGTTGTCGGCGTTGCGCGTGACCAAGGGTGTGCGCAGCGACTACGATCACCTGATGCTCGGACTGCACGACCGCGCGAAGTCGGACATGGCGTATCAACGCGACTGCGCCCAGCAGATCGTCCGCTTCGCACCCGGCACGACATGGCTGTGTTTTTCGGACCAGGTCATGCATGCCGCGGTTTCGGGTCAGCACATGCTGGAGCAGACGACCCACCTGCCCGTGTCGGCCCTGTATGATCCCGCCAGCTCGCCGCTCGCGATACTCGAGCGACTTTGCGGCCGGACGCTATTGCCTGTAGTGTAAAAGCTATCGCCGGTTCGTTGGCCGCTGCGTACGATCCCACCGTCGCAATGCTATTGCGTGCGGGAATCCATTCTGGTGACCGGTCCCCGAAGATGACTCGCCTGCAAAACGATACGCTGCTGCGCGCCCTGCGCCGCGAACCGACGCCTTACACACCGGTGTGGCTCATGCGTCAAGCCGGGCGCTACCTGCCGGAGTACAACGCCACGCGAAAGCGCGCCGGTAGCTTCATGGACCTTTGCACGAACCCCGATCTCGCGACCGAAGTGGCGTTGCAGCCGCTGGCCCGCTTTGCCCTCGACGCGGCGATACTCTTCTCGGACATCCTGACGGTGCCCGACGCGATGGGGCTGGGTCTTCATTTCGCGGAGGGAGAAGGGCCACGCTTCCGCGAGCCGTTGGTGGACGAGGCGTCGATTGTCCGCCTGGCTATGCCCGATCTGTCACGGCTCAACTACGTGTTCGATGCCGTCAGCGCGATCAAGAAAGCGCTCAACGGCCGTGTCCCCTTGCTCGGATTTGCGGGCAGTCCGTTCACGTTGGCCTGCTACATGATCGAAGGTGCCGGCAGTGCCGATTTCGCACGCGTACGGCGCATGCTGTACGCGCGGCCGGACCTGTTGCATCGCGTGCTGTCGGTCAATGCCGACGCCGTCGCTGCGTATCTGGCGCAACAGGTGGCGCATGGCGCGGACGCGGTGATGATCTTCGACACGTGGGGCGGATTGCTCGCCGCGGATGCTTACCCGAAATTCTCGCTGGACTACATCGCCCGCATCATCGACCGCCTGCGCGAGGCCGCACCGACGACACCCGTAATCGTCTTCACCAAAGGTGGTGGGCAATGGCTCGAACGCATCGCCGAATGCGGCTGCGACGCGGTTGGCATCGACTGGACAACCGACATCGGCGCGGCGCGGCGTCGGATCGGTGCGCGTGTCGCGGTGCAGGGCAATCTCGATCCGGTCGCGCTGCTCGCCACGACTACTGCAGTCGAGACGGAGACACGCGCCATCATCGCCGCCGCGGGTACGCAACCCGGCCACATCTTCAACCTTGGCCACGGCATACTGCCGTCGACACCACCGGAGAATGTGGCGGCGCTCGTCGAATGCGTGCACGCGGAGTCGCGTGCCGCGTCGCCGAAGACGCTCGTTGTGTAGAGTATGAAATCACCGCAAGCCGCGCTGGTATTGGTTCTTCCCGGTCTTGACAAGCCGCCAAAACCTGCTCTCTGGCTCTGTACTTATGCACAACGGCCCCTGCGAGGCGTCTCCCCAGTGAGCATTCTTGATATCTGATATTAGTGCACTGCTAAGCTGTTGATTTCTAATATTTTTATTATGCCATTGTCAACCAGACACGAAGCTTGCTGTTTCGAGCAGGTCCTTTCATGCCGCCAGACGGGCAACTTACACACAGTATTATCCACACTGGCTTGGACGCTCCGGACCGGAGTACTGAAAAAAGAATGACTTGGGACGCAATGCTGCGAGCGGCTGTAATGATTCAGAAGGCTACAACTTGTGACGGGTCCTCAAATCCACCGCGTTCGCGGTGCCGTTGAATTCAGGTTGGTGTGGCAATCGTTCGCCTAGCGCTGCCCGTGGCGGTGCACCAACTGTTCGACTACTGGCTGCCTGACGGTCTCGCGGTCCCGCTGGGCAGTGTTGTATTTGCCAAGCTTGGACGTCGACGTGTCCCCGGCGTCGTGATGGAGGTCATCGCTTCGAGCGAAGTTGCTCCCGAACGCTTGTTGCCCATCGACGAGATCGTGACGGGCGTCCCTGCGCTGCCGGACGATGTTCGTGCGATTGCCTGTTTCGTCGCTGCGTACTATCAGGAACCGATCGGCCTGTGTCTTGCGCAGATGCTTCCGCCGTTGGTCGTCGCACGACGCGCCGCTCCTGCCGCAGCCGCCACAGCGTCACGAGGCGCAGCGCATGCATTGAACGTCGACCAGCAGGCGGCGGTAGACGCGGCATTGGCCGAGCCGTGGGCATTCGCACCGTCACTCATCCAAGGTGTCACCGGCAGCGGCAAGACGGAGGTCTATCTCGCGGCTGCCGCACGCGTGATCGCCGCCGGGATGCAGGTTATGCTGCTCGTGCCCGAAATCAACCTGACACCACAACTCGTCGACCGCATCCAGGGCGCATTGCCCGACGCGCGGACGGCAGTCCTGCACAGCAGGCTCGCGGCGGGCGAGCGACAACGACAATGGCTCGCGACCGCAAGGGGTGACGTCGATTTGCTTGTGGGGACGCGCCTTGCCGTGTTCACGCCGATGCCACGGCTTGGCCTGATCATCGTCGACGAAGAGCAGGATACGTCGTTCAAGCAGCAGGAGGGCGTGCGATATCACGCGCGCGATGTCGCGATCTATCGAGCAAGGCTACGCGACATTCCAACGATGCTCGGCAGTGCGACGCCGTCCCTGGAAAGCTACGCACAGGCAACACGGGGACGCTACCGTTGGGTGAAGCTGCCGCGCAGGGCCGTGCTCGACGCGGCGCTTCCGGCCGTGCGAATGGTTCCGAATCGCGCAGTGGGCAGCGTCGACGGAATCGGACCCGAACTCCAGGCAGCGATCGCGGCGCGGCTTGCGCGCGACGAGCAGACGTTGTTGTTCGTCAACCGACGCGGCTTCGCTCCATCGCTGTTGTGCGCGGCATGCGGCTGGAAGGCAATGTGCCCTCGCTGCGCCGCGCGTCTGGTTGTACATCGCGACCCCGCACAGCTGTGCTGCCATCACTGCGCTCACACGAGGGCGATTCCCACTGCGTGCCCCGACTGCGGCAATCAGGACCTGCTGCCGCTGGGGTCAGGCACCCAGCGTCTCGAGCGCGCCGTCGCCGGATTGTTTCCTGCGGCGCGGATCGTACGCGTCGATCGCGACAGCACGCGCCGCAAGGATTCGTTTGGTGCCATGCGCACCGCGATCGAGGACGGCGACGTGGACATCATGATCGGAACGCAGATGCTCGCCAAAGGCCACGATTTTCCGCGCTTGACACTGGTTGGCGTACTTGGCGCCGACAACGCACTGTACAGCGGCGAATTTCGCGCGACCGAGCGGTTGTTCGCGCTGCTCGAGCAGGTCGCGGGTCGCGCGGGCCGAGGTGCCCTGGCCGGTGAAGTACTGGTCCAAACCGACTTTCCCGAACACCCTGTCTATACCGCGCTGGTGTCGCACGACTACGACCGATTCGCGACCACGCTGCTCGACGAACGCAAGAATCTTGGACTGCCCCCTTTTTCGCACCTCGTGCTGCTGAGCGCGGAGGCGAAGCGGGTGGCGGCGCTCGACGCCTTTCTATCCGTGGCCGCGCAGCGTGGTCGCGCACTTGCCGCCGACCACGGGGGGGCGTGCGAAGTTTTTTCACCGGTGCCGGCGGCGTTGCCTCGCCGCGCCGGCCTGGAGCGCGCACAGATATTGGTTCAGTCCGCGAGTCGCCGGGCGTTGCGGGAATTTCTTCCGCCGTGGCGCGACGAATTGGATCGCATCGAAGAGCGCAGCGTGCGCTGGAGTCTGGACGTGGACCCAATCGGATTCGCGTGACCGCGATCCAAGTACAAGCATCCGTACGCGGTATACTCCAAAGCTTTTTCGCATCGCGTAACCCAGTGACCGACGTCAAATCCTCCATCGCCGAGTGGCTCGCCGCGGGTCTTTCCCGCATTGCGCCAGGCCAGGCTCCGACGACATTCGGCCTCGAGCGCTCGAAGCAGGCGCAGCACGGCGACTACGCCACGAGCGTGGCACTCCAGCTCGCCAAGACACTGAGGCAGAATCCGCGGGAACTCGCCACCAAATTGGTCGCTGCGCTTGAACCTTCGCCGTGGGTCGAGCACGCGGAAGTGGCGGGCGCGGGGTTCGTGAACGTCTTCCTTTCCGGCGCGGCGCGTCGCGCCGTCGTGACGCGCATTCTCACCGAGGGCGATCGCTTCGGCCGTGCACAGTCCGGTGGGGGCGAGGATGTGATCGTCGAATTCGTCTCCGCCAATCCCACGGGTCCGCTACACGTGGGTCACGGGCGCGGGGCAGCGGTCGGCGACGCGCTTGCCCGTCTGCTCGAATGGCAGGGTTTCACTGTTCGGCGCGAGTTCTACTACAACGATGCCGGCGCGCAAATAGAGAATCTCGTCCTTTCGGTGCAGGCACGTCTGCGGGAAGCGCGCGGCGTCGACACGGCATTTCCCGAAGACGGCTATCAAGGCGAATACATACGCGAGATCGCGCGGGACTACGCCATGGCGAGACCGGATGATCCGGACGGCACCAAACTCGAGGCGATCCGCGATTTTGCGGTTGCGGCGCTGCGCCGCGAGCAGGATGCGGATATGTCCGCTTTCGGCGTTCGCTTCGACCAGTACTATCTCGAGTCTTCGCTATACAGCGACGGGCTCGTCGACGATACGGTGAATGCGCTCGTGGCTGCCGGAAGAACCTACGAGCAGGATGGCGCCCTCTGGCTGCGCACGACCGAATACGGCGACGACAAGGACCGCGTGATGCGCAAGTCCGACGGAAGCTACACCTATTTCGTGCCGGATATCGCATACCACGTCACGAAGTGGAAGCGTGGCTTCAAGCGCGCGATCACCGAGCTCGGCGCCGATCACGGCGGTTCGCTTGCACGCGTCCGCGCCGGTCTGCAGGCGCTCGACATGGGCATCCCGAAGGGCTATCCGGACTACGTGCTGCATCAGATGGTGCTCGTCATGCGCGGCGGGGAGGAAGTCAAAATCTCGAAGCGTGCGGGGACGGGCATCACCTTGCGCGAATTGATCGATGAAGTCGGTCGTGATGCCGTGCGTTTCTTCTTTCTCTTGCGGAAATCGGATTCGCAACTCACTTTCGATCTCGATTTGGCGCGTGCTCAGTCCGAGGAGAATCCGGTCTACTACGTCCAGTATGCGCATGCGCGCGTTTGCAGCGTTCTCGAAAAAGCGGGCATTGCCCCCGCAGATGCCGCCGCCACATTGCAGGATGCCGACCTCGCACCACTGACGAGCAACTACGAAATCGCACTGCTGCGGCGGTTGACGGATTTCCCCGAGGAACTGGCGCTCGCAGCGCGCGAACTCGCACCGCACCGCGTGACCTTTTTCCTCAGGGAATTGGCGGCGGAATTTCACAGCTACTATAATGCCGAGCAGTTCCTCGTCGACGACCCGGCGTTGCGGCGGGCACGGCTGGCCCTGGTGGTTGCTGCAGGACAGGTCATCCGTAGCGGCCTGGCGGTGCTGGGTGTCGGCGCCCCGGAAAAAATGTGAGATCGGCCAGACGCACGATGACTCTTCGGCAACGCTCTCAAGCGCACAGATATCCGCGGCGTGCGGCGCGCGGCGGGACGCTGCTCGGCATTTTCATCGGCCTCGTAATGGGCTTGGCGCTGGCGGCAGGGGTTGCGTACTATCTTGGCCGGTCTGGACTCACGGCGCCATTGCCCGCAGGTGGTCAGGTGAAAGACAGTGGCCGCGGGGCAAAGCCCGATGCCACCGCGGTGGTAACACCCGACAAGCCGCGGTTCGATTTCTATAAGATACTTCCGGGCGGTGAGGAGCCCAAGGCTCCCGCCGACCGCAAGACCGCGGACAAGTTCGAACGACCTGTGGAGAAGAACGCTCAGGTCGCCGTCGCGAAGGTGCCTGAGAAGGAACCGGTGAAGCCTGCCGACCGTTTCTGGCTTCAGGCAGGCGCATTCAACGGCGAGTCGGAAGCCGAGAATCTCAAGGCAAGGCTGGCGCTGGCGGGGTGGGAAGCGGTCGTCCAGCCCGTACCGTTGCCGGACAAGAGCATGCGCTATCGTGTGCGCCTGGGACCCTACGACAATACCGACGAGCTCAACCGAATCAAAGGCGAGCTCGGCAAGACCGGATTCGACGTCGCGGTCATCAGAAATCCCTGAACGGCTCGTTCGCGGTTGAACTTCAGTCAATCGTCCTGGCCAAAGGGACGATCCAATTCAAAATTCTTGGAGCAGCAATGAAGCGTTTCGCACTGCAGGTGTTGGGTCTTGTCGCGGCGCTGGTACTGAGCGGTACAGCGTCCGCCGATCTCGTCGAGGGCAAGGAATACACGCGGCTGAAGGTGCCGCACGCTGTCGACTCCGGCAAGAAGATCGAAGTCATCGAGTTTTTCAGTTACGGCTGCCCGCATTGCAACGATCTCGAGCCTTACCTTCAGGCCTGGGTGAAAACGCTGCCACCAGACGTCCAGTTTCGCCGTGTACCGGTCATGTTCCAGGATCGCTGGAAGTCCCTGGCCAGGGACTACTTCACGCTTGAAGCCATGGGTGAAGATCTTCGCCTGTCACCCGAATTGTTCAAGGCAATACACGTGAGCGGGTTGCCGCTCTACCAGGACAAGGCGTTTTTTGACTGGGCCGCGAGCAAGGGGCTCGACCGCGCGAAAGTGGTCGACACTTACAACTCCTTCGGCATCGACAGCAAAATGAAGCGCGCGGCTGTGCTGGCGCAGGAATACAACGTTCAGGCCGTGCCGACGCTCGTCGTCGATGGCAAGTTCTATACGCTTTCGGATCGCGTCGGCGGTCACGCCGCCATGCCCGCGGCGCTCGACGTCCTGATCGCGAAAGCGCGCGCCGAGCGCCCCAAGACGTAGCGTTTGCGGGATCCCCGGATCGGCGCGCCGTGAACGTCTTCATCACGGGCGCCAGCGCCGGTATCGGCGAAGCGCTCGCGCGCCATTACGCGAGTCGTGGCGCGACACTCGGATTGTTCGCGCGGCGAGGTGAAGCACTGGCAGCAATGGCTGCCGCGCTTGCTCCCGCGACCTGCGCAACGTACATCGGCGATGTACGCGACGCGGATGCATTGCGCCGCGCTGCGGCCGATTTTACCCGGCGCTTCGGGGCAACCGACATCGTGATCGGCAACGCCGGCGTATCCGTGGGCACGCTGACGCAGTACGGTGAGGACGCCGCGGTATTCCGCACCGTTCTCGATACCAACGTGCTCGGGCTGGTGCACACCTTTCAGCCATTTCTCGATGCCATGCTCGCGGCACATCGCGGCACCTTGGTCGGCATCGCGAGCGTTGCCGGGTTCCGCGGACTACCGGGGGCTGGCGCCTATTCCGCGTCGAAGGCAGGGGCCATCGCGTATCTGGAGAGCCTGCGCGTCGAGATGGCAGGCACGGGCGTCAAGGTGGTGACGATTTGCCCGGGATACATCGCGACGGCCATGACGGCAAGAAATCCATACCGGATGCCGTTCCTGTTGCCGGTCGACAAGGCTGCGGAGCTGATCGCAGCAGCGGTCGCACGCGGGAGTCGCTTTTATGTTCTGCCTTGGCAGATGGCGTTGCTGGGGCGGATTTTCCGAGTGCTTCCGCGACCGCTGTACGACGCGGTCTTCGCGCGTGCGAAACGCAAGCCGCGTGCGGGAACATGATCGCGTCGCGGCGGCAGCGCTCGAAAAAAGCCGCGTAACGCGCGGCTTTTTGCCAGTCGGCTGCAGAAGCAGCGATTACAGAGGCGCGCGAATGCCCACCGTGATTGCCTGGTAGTTACCAGCGCTGTTGCCCGCGCTCGCATTGACACTGAGGAAGCCCGTGATGTCCTTGCCGAGCGGCATGCTCGCGCCGACCAGGAAAAGCGCGTAGTTCATCCGCGGATTGAAAGCCGGCAAGGTGAATGTCCCCGGCAACGAGACGAGGCTCGCAGTGATGTCGCGACTGCCGCTGTCGGCGTACTCCCAGCTCACACGGCCGAAGGGGCGAACCGGACCCCACACCCCCGAAGCCTGCCACCCGACGCTGGAGGAGAAGGTGTCCTGCTTTTGGTCGCCGAAAGACATCGCCGTGCTCGATGTACCGCTCTCGCCGTAACCGTCGACCTTGATGCTCTGGTAAGTCAGCCGCGCGTACGGGCCGTGGATGAACTCCTGCGACGTGTTGAACCAGTAGCCACCGAGCAGCCTGCCGACGACCTGGGTCCCGTCAGTACTTCCGCTTTCGGTGCGGTTCGCGGGTCCCAGTGCAAAGCTGCGGCGCACGTTGCGATAGTCGAGTCCGCCACCGCCAAGGGTTGCGCCGACGTACCACGGGCCGCTGCCGTAGCCCAGGTAAAACGTGAGCATGGCGTCGTTCAGCGTGAAGCCGCCACCGCTGCCGCCCAGCTTTGATTTGTCCTGCGTGTATCCGAACGCGATGCCGGCGAGCAACTGCTCGGAAATCTTCGAGTCACCACCCACCACGATGGTGTTCGTGTCGCTGCTGCCACCGCCGAAATCGCCGCTGCGATCGTAATTGCCGTAATCGTAGACCGCGTACGCTTCATACTTGCTCGTCGGCCGAGGCGAGCTCAGCGCCGACCACATGCGATCGTCGAGCGCGCGGAAGTTGGCCTGTTCGGCCGTCAGCGGTGCCTCCGCAAGCAAGCCGATCTGCTGTGGCGCGGTGATCACCGACGCGACGTAATCGGCGATGACCTGATGCCCGACCGTTGTCGGATGCACGTCGTCGGCAAACTCGTATGTCAGTGGCGCGTTGGGCGATACCAGCGTCGACGATGTGCAGAGCAACGAGCGTGTGGTGCACGCCGGCGAAGTGACATTGGTCAACCCGAACGCGCTGGGATTGGCGATGGCTTCGTTGTTCAAGGCGAATATGTTCAGACGGATCGGATGAAGGTTCAACGCATCGACCGTCGCCATCAGCGTACTGTTGTACAGCCCAGTCAGCGCAGTGATCGAAGCCGATTGGCCGGATCCCTTGCCAAACGGCGTCGTGCCAATGTCCGGCAAGTTGAATAGCAGAATGTAGCGAGCGCCGGCTGCGTTCAATACGCCTACCGCGCCGCCGAGTTGTGTTGCCGCGGTTGACGAGACCGGCCTGGGCCTGGGCGGAACTGATCGCGCCCGCGGAGAGCAGGCCCAATTGATAGAAGACGTCGTCCGCCCCGCCCCACACTGCGTAGAGCGCGCCCGGGTTCACTTGACCTTTCGCGAGAAAGTTACTTATCTGGTTGGTGATTGGTGTAGCGGTTCCCGTCGGCGGCATATTCGGAACGCCGGGAAGTTGACTCACGCGTGCGCCGCCTTCGGCGTAGTTGTTACCGCCCTGATTGGCCGGGGTTGCCGTAGAGCCGTAGCGCTGTGCGATCACTTGTGACCAAACCGGACCCGGATTGGTCGTGAACAGACCGGTCCCCGGAGGGAGCACCGGTTTGAACGATCCGGAGTCGGTCAGGCTGTCGCCGAAGAAGTAGAACTGATTGAACTGCGCGGCTGCTTCGCCCTGCGCAAGCAAGACCGCCGTGGCCAGCACGCAGGCGCGTAGCGCCGATTTAAGGGTCGCCATGACGAATCTCCTCCGCGTTGTGTTGTCCAATCTGACGCGAGCATTGTAATGCAAGCAATGCGTTACTTGGCGTCACGTCAACGATCGCGGCGGCAAGCCGTTACCCGAACACGCAAGGAGTACGCTTCAGTGAGCAAGCGCAGCATGAACTTGGGTCTGTTTCGTCGATGGTCCGTCGTGGTCATGGTCGCGCTCGCGCTTCAGATCCCCGCACTGGCATTTGCAGAAGACGAGTCGGCCGACCTGCCCGCACGGGTCGGGCGCGTCAGCGACGTTGGCGGGGAACTGTTCCTCGCTACGCGGGAGCGCGCCGACGAGTGGGCGCCGATCGGTCTGAACTACCCGGTCACGTCGGGCGACAATCTCTGGGTATCCGCCAACGGTCGCGCGGAAATCGACTACGGTGGCGGGCGCTTCCGCCTTGCCGGAGATACCAATCTGCAGGTCAACGCACTCGACGATCATCAACTCGCGCTGTTCGTTGCTTCCGGCAAGGTGATCGTTCGTGTCCTCTCGCTCGAACCCGGCGAAGTCGCGCGCATCGAAACGCCGAATACCCAGATCGACATCGATCGTCCCGGCCAATACCGCGTCGATGTCGACGCCGGCCAGGAGCGCACAACGCTGACCGTGCGCGCGGGCGAGGCTGGAATTCGTTTCGCAGGCGGCGTGCAGCAGACACTGCCGGGGCAGGCTGCAACTGTTATGGGTATCGACGGCGCGGGCCTCGCAATTCAGAACGGATTTGGCAACGACGGCTTCGATACGTGGAGCGCGGCGCGCGACCTGCGATATGAGTCCGGGCGCGGTCCGGCGTATGTTTCACCCGACATGGTCGGCGCTCGCGACCTCGACGACTACGGAACGTGGGAAAGCACGCAGTCGTATGGCCCCGTCTGGTACCCGTCGACGGTTGCCGTCGGCTGGGCGCCCTATCGGTTCGGCAATTGGACCTGGGTCGCGCCATGGGGATGGACGTGGGTCGATGCGGCGCCGTGGGGCTACGCGCCGTTCCACTATGGCCGATGGGTGTGGGTGTCGGG
Source organism: uncultured beta proteobacterium (assembly GCA_963726935.1). GTDB lineage: Bacteria > Pseudomonadota > Gammaproteobacteria > Burkholderiales > Casimicrobiaceae > PALSA-1003. Next base: position 132,027 of record CAVSEH010000013.1, on the reverse strand, counting down.
CCGATGGGGTTGGTGCCCCGGGACACGATTCGCACGGCCGGTGTGGGCGCCGGCGCTCGTCGGATGGTATGGCGGGCACGGCTGGGCCACCGGCGGACCGCCGGTGTATGGATGGGTGCCGCTCGGGTGGGGCGAGCCCTACTTGCCTTCCTGGAGTCGTTGCTCGGGCAATTGCTGGCGCAAGCTCAACGAGCCTTACGCAGTGGCACAGATCGACCGCCGCGTCGTGGCGCCTCCACAGCGCTATGCCAATTCGACTGTGCCGGGAGCAATGACGGCGGTGAGCGCGGCGGTGTTGACCAGCGCTCGCCCTGTTGCACCGAATCAGATCAACGTCAGTACCCTGCCAGGTGCGACGCCACCCGTGCTGGCCAGCGCGCCCAACGTTACGCCGCTCGCAAGGCAGGGCGTCCCGCGCCCAACCGCCGCGCCGGTTCCGGCCAGCGCGCAATATCGGATGCTCAATCGAGGAAATGTGAGGGTGGCGACTCCCCCGCTCGCTTCCCCGACGGTGGTTGCGCCCCAGCCATCCACGCTCCCGGCCGGCGCGAGCCAGGAAACGCCGTTGCGGCGCTCTTCCGCGCCCGCTGTGCTCACTCCGGGCAACGGTGGCAGAACCGTAGCTACGCCACCGGCGCGCGAGATGCCCAAGTCGGTCGTGCCGATGCAGGCAACGCCGTCATCGACAACACCGCAGACGTATGGTGGTGTGCCCGCAAGTCGGGGCGCATACACGGGCGTTCCGCCGACGCCCGGTCCGAAGGCCCCGGTGGTTGTGGATCGCGGCATCGCTATTCCGGCAACCGTGCAATCGGTGCCGCACCGTGCACCGGTCACGGCAGGGGTACCGGCGACACCGCAGGCTGTAACGACTCAGCAGGTCCCCCACGGCGCGCCGCACGACGCTGCGGTTGCGCATCCTACGGGTCTGACGAGATCACCCCCCGCGGGGGTGGCGGCAGCGAATGCCAGCGCGCCTGGCGCGCCGCCGGCAAAATAGGAAGTCTGGCACGCGTCCGAATCGCGCCTTGCGCCCGGTCAATTGGCCAGCAGGGCCAGGCGATTGTTGCTATCTATCCTGACGCGGTCGCCTTCGCGCAATCCCGGTTTTGCGCTCTGTGACACCGTTCGCGTTCCGCCGCTGTCGAGTTTCACGGTGATCGCGTAGTACGAAGTCTTTTTCACGTTCTTTTCGACTTCATTGCCGGCGACCGCGCCGACACCCACGCCGGCGACGGTCGCGACGGTGTTGCCGCGGCCCGACCCGAATTGGTGACCGACAACACCCCCAAGCACGCCGCCCACGACCGCCCCTGCGCCGCTGCCCTGGCCCTTTTGCTCGACGTAGCGGATGGATTGAATCGTGCCGCAGCTCGTGCAGCCCTTGGTCGATGCAACAGGCGTTGCAGGCGTCATGCTGGACGGATTCTGCGCGGCGACACTACCTGCGCAACAACCCAGTGCGATCGCCAGGATCGTGACTGCTGACCGGTTGTCCATATTGGATTCCTTCAAATATCGCTGCGCAATCACTATAGCTCAGCGGCTGTCGGCGCGTTGCCTTGCGTAACTGCCGGGGGCAGGTTCGATCACCTTCAGACGGTTCTTGCCCTCGGCCTTGCCGACGACGCGCGCGGCAACCTGCGGGCCAAGATACGGCTTGAGCCAGTCGATCCAGTTCGGCCACCAGGAGCCCTCGTGCTGACGCGCATCCTTGAGCCAGGCGTCGGGTTTCGCCGGCAGCTTGTCGTTGGTCCAGTAGCCGTATTTTTGCGCGGCCGGCGGGTTGATCATTCCGGCGATGTGCCCGGATCCCGAGAGCACAAAGCGCGACTTCCCGCCAAAGATATGCGGGCCCGTATAGGTCGCTTTCCACGGGGCGATGTGATCTTCGATCGCCGAGACGAAATAGGTCGGCTGCGGGACCTTGGACAGATCGATCGGCACGCCGTCCAGGGTGATCCCGCCCGGCTTTTTCAACTTGTTCTCGAGATACATGTTGCGCAGATAGAAGCTGTGCATCTTCGCGGGCATGCGGGTCGAATCGCAATTCCAGTGCAACAGGTCGAACGGAAACGGATCGCGTCCCATCAGATAATTGTTGATGACGAAGGACCAGATCAGGTCGTTGCTGCGCAACATATTGAAGGTGTTGGCCATCTCGGACCCTTCGAGATAGCCGCGCTCGTTCATCTTGCGCTCGAGCGAGGCGACCTGTTCCTCGTCGAGGAAGACTTCGAGCTCGCCGCTACCGCGGAAGTCGACGAGCGACGTCATGAAGCTCGCGCTGACGATGCGCTTGTCTTTTTTCGCTGTCATATAGGCGAGCGTTGCGGCAAGCAGCGTTCCGCCGAGACAGTACCCGAGTGCGTTGACTTCACGCTCACCGGTCGCCTGTTCGATCGCGTCAAGCGCTCCCAGCGGCCCCTCGAGCATGTAGTCGACGAAGTCCTTGGCAGCGAGGCGGGCGTCCGGATTGACCCAGGAAATCACGAACACCGTCAGGCCCTGCTCCACGCACCACCGGACCAGCGAGTTCTTTTCGCGCAGGTCGAGGATGTAGTACTTGTTGATCCACGGCGGCATGATCAAAAGCGGCCGCTTGTAGACTTTCTTGGTCGTCGGTTCGTACTGGATCAGCTGGATCAGGTCGTTCTGGAACACGACCTTGCCGGGTGTCGTCGCGATGTTCACGCCAAGCTCGAACGCCTTGCTGTCCGTCATCGAGATCTTGAGCTTCCCGTTGCCGCGCTCGATGTCGTCGAGCAGGTTGTTCAACCCCTTGACCAGGTTCTGTCCGCCGGTCGCCACGGTCTCCCGAAAGACCTCAGGGTTGGTCAGCGCGAAGTTCGACGGCGCCAGCGCGTCGATGTACTGGCGCGTGAAAAAATCGACTTTCTTCTGCGTGTGTTCGTCCAGGCCCTCGACGTTGGCGACGGACTTGTGCAGCCACCGCGCCGCAATCAGGTAGGACTGCTTCACGTAGTCGAACAGGAAGTGCTCCTGCCAGTCTTCGTGCTTGAAGCGCTTGTCGCCCTTGGCCGGCTCGACGATGGGCGCGGGCGACTGCCCGAGCAGCTTCAGCATCGACGCCTGCCACAGCGACGAGTAGTCCCACATCAGGTTCAGCTGCGTTTCAGCCATCCGATACGGATTGGACAGCATTTTCGCCGCAAGCTCGAAGAACGCCTTGGACAGCCCCAGCTCGTCGGACGCAAGCGATGCGCCGGTGCCGGCCTGACGCGATACGAACTCGCCGAGCAGCTTGGCGCTCTTGTCGGCAGCGCTGGCATAGGACGCCGCAAGGGCAACAGGATCGCAGCCGACCTTTTCGGCCTCTGCGGTCGTGGTCTTGGCTTTGTTTGTGGTCATGGTTTGCTATCCCCGATGTGATGCAGTCAATTGGCGCGTTGGAAGTGCAGGATGCCGTCCGCGTCGATGGTGCGCGTGAACCTCCCCGCGTGCCACAGGTAGTTCAAGTGCGCGATGGCTTCCCCCATCGCGAAAAAGCGCTGCTGGAGATCGAGTTCCCGCCGGAACAGCACCGGCAAAAGGTCGGCGGCGGTCCTTGGCTTGTGCGCTGCCGCCTCGAGCTCCGCCAAGCGGGCGGCGTGGTGCGCATGCAATTGCTCGACGCGGAGGGCAGCACCGAAGAACGGCAGTCCATGCGACGGCAGGATCAGGGTGTCCGAAGGCAAGGCCGCGAACGTGGCGAGGGACGCGAGGAAGCGAGCCAATGGGTCGCCGTCCGGCTCGACGGGCCAGACCGCCACATTGGTGCTGATCCTCGGCAGCAGCATGTCGCCGGAGATACAGACGCCGAGGTCCGCGCAATACAGCGCCATATGTTCGGGCGAGTGCCCGTAGCCGCCGATCGCTCGCCAGCGATGTTCGCCAATATGAACGTCGTCGTCCGCCATCAGACGCCGGAACGACGCCGGCAATTCGGGCACGCCGCGCCGGTAGTTGTTCCCGCGCGCGCGCAAGGCCGCAACGTGCTCCTCGGTCATCCCGTGCGCGCGAAACAGTTCGCAGGTTGCATCGATCGCGTAACCCGTGGCACCGTTGGCGACCATGTGCGCCGTCAAGAATTCCGCCTGCGGCATGGTCAGTGCCGCACCAAAGCGAGCTGTCAGCCAGGCCGCGTTGCCAAGATGATCCGGATGGTAGTGCGTGGCGATGACGCGCTTGATGGGACGGCCCGCGAGCGTGGTGGCGAAATGCGATTCCCAGAGGGCCCGGGTCGGGGCATCGCCATAGCCGCAATCGACCTGGGCCCAGCCGTCGCCGTCGGCGAGCAGCCACAAATTGATGTGGTCGAGAGCGAACGGCAGCGGCATGCGGAGCCAGCCGACGCCGCGCACGACCTCGATGACTTGGGCGGGCGAGGGCGGTCCGGCGTGGGGGAATTCGAGGACGGCGGGTAACGATGCGTTCATGAGCAGACGCGCCCCGACAGGGCGCGTGTTGCACCAGCGTTGTGCGACGCAGCATCCTCGTGGAATCGGATTGGCATGTCAAGTCGCCCATGCGATGGACTTTGGGTTTGTGGTATGTTGGACCGCGCCGCATTCCGGCGGTTTTCATCCCGCACCGATGCCGTCCCGGCCGCTCCCTGCCACCTACAGTATCTCCGATCTCGCCAAGGAATTCGCCCTGACGACCCGGGCGATCCGTTTCTATGAAGACGAAGGACTGCTGACGCCGCGGCGCAGCGGGCGCAGCCGAATCTACGGCGAGCGCGAGCGCGTGCGCATCAAGCTCGTTCTTCGCGGGAAGCGCCTCGGCTTGTCGCTCTCGGAAATCCGGGAGTTGCTCGATCTGTACGAGGCGACCAACAGCGAGCGACCGCAACTCATCAAATTCCTGGAGGTCCTCGCCGCACGCCGCGCGATGCTGGCCCAGCAGCAAGAGGACATCGCCATTGTGCTCGCCGAGATCGAGGCACTCGAGCGGCAATGCCGAAAGCGCCTTCGGCAAGGGGTGAACGCGAGCGCGCCGCCGAAGCCCGAACGCGGCGCAGCCAATTGACGTTTACGTAAACGGAATATAAGATCCGGTATCCCGTGCCCGCGCAAACCTCCACGATGGCCACGCAGTCCGTTGCGCCCGCCCAAGCCGTTTGGGCTCCCGCCGACCCCGGCTATGCGGCGCGCGTGCGCGCCAGTTTCGACCGGCAGGGCGTGATGCGACTGATCGGTGCGCGGATGACCGAAGTCAGGCCCGGGTACTGCTCCATCGAGTTGCCTTATCGCGACGATCTAACGCAGCAGCACGGCTACATCCACGCGGGGATCGTCGGCACGATCGTCGACTCCGCGGGCGGCTACGCCGGCTTCACGCTGTTCCCGGTGGATGCGAGCGTCCTGACCGCCGAATACAAGCTCAACCTGCTCGCACCGGCGACGGGCGAGCGCCTGGTCGCCGTTGGCGAGGTCGTGAAATCCGGCCGTACGCTGGTGATCGTCCGCGGGGAGGTCCATGCCGAGGCCGCTGGCAACCGCACACTGTGCGCCATCATGCAACAGACGCTCGTCGTCATGGCGGGCAAACCGGACAGGCCAGCAATTGCCTGAACCTCGATGACAGACTTTCCCGCCCTCAATTTTCATCTCGGCGAAACGATCGACATGTTGCGCGCGACCGTGCAGCAGTTCGCCGCTGCCGAGATCACGCCCCGCGCGGCCGAAATAGATCACAGCAATCGGTTTCCGTCCGATCTCTGGCGCAAGATGGGCGACCTCGGCCTTCTCGGGATCACGGTCGAAGAAGAATTCGGCGGCACGTCGATGGGTTATCTTGCGCACGTGATCGTCATGGAGGAAGTCAGCCGCGCATCCGCGTCCGTCGGGCTGTCCTATGGCGCGCACTCGAACCTGTGCGTCAATCAGATACGGCGCAATGGCAATGCGGCGCAGAAGAACAAGTATCTGCCGAAGCTCGTCTCGGGCGAGCATGTCGGTGCGCTTGCGATGAGCGAACCCGGGGCGGGTTCCGACGTGGTATCGATGCGCCTTCGGGCCGACCGCCAGGGCGATCACTACGTGCTCAACGGCAGCAAGATGTGGATCACCAACGGCCCGGACGCCGACACCCTGGTCGTCTACGCGAAGACCGACGCGCATGCCGGGCCGCGCGGTATCACCGCCTTCCTCATCGAAAAAGGCATGCGAGGGTTCACGACGGCGCAGAAACTCGACAAGCTCGGCATGCGCGGTTCGAATACGTGCGAACTGGTGTTCGAGGACTGTGCGGTGCCTGCCGACAACGTGCTCGCCGAGGAGGGCCGGGGCGTCAACGTGCTCATGAGCGGGCTCGACTACGAGCGCGCCGTGCTGGCGGGCGGTCCCATCGGCATCATGGACGCCTGCATGGACGTGGTGCTGCCGTACATTCACGAACGGCAGCAGTTCGGCCAGCCGATCGGGGAATTCCAGCTCATGCAGGGGAAGGTCGCGGACATGTACACGACCATGAACGCCTGCAAGGCCTACGTCTACGCCGTGGCACAGGCCTGCGATCGAGGTGAAACGACGCGCAAAGACGCCGCCGGTGCGATACTCTATGCTGCGGAAAAAGCGACGTGGATGGCTGGCGAGGCGATCCAGGCGCTAGGCGGCAATGGCTATATCAACGAATTCGCGACGGGTCGGTTGTGGCGTGATGCGAAGCTGTATGAGATTGGCGCAGGCACGTCTGAGATTCGACGGATGTTGATCGGCCGGGAATTGTTCAACGAGACGAAATGACGTGCCCGGGGGCAATCGGACGAGGCTAACATGAGCGAAGCGAATGTTAAGGCGCAAGGCGGCAGAGGCCAGATGCCACGAGGCACGTCTGAGATTCGACGGATGTTGATCGGCCGGGAATTGTTCAACGAGACGAAATGACGTGCCCGGGGGCAATCGGACGAGGCTAACATGAGCGAAGCGAATGTTAAGGCGCAAGGCGGCAGAGGCCAGATGCCACGAGGCACGTCTGAGATTCGACGGATGTTGATCGGCCGGGAATTGTTCAACGAGACTAAATAGCGAGGCGCGAGCATGGCACTGGAAATGCGTGAACGTTGCCAGCGATGCGCGTGGCCGCTGGGGCCGGACGACGACGCCGCCTATATTTGCAGCTATGAGAGTACGTTCTGCGCCACCTGCGCGAATGCCCTGAACGGCGTGTGTCCCGACTGTTCGGGGGAGCTCGTGCGCCGCCCGCGACGCATACGCAAGACTGAAAGCGGCATCAAAACGCTGTAGTGGGCGGGCGGACGGCGCCCTGCGCGCCCGCCCCAGTCCGGGGGAATGAGCGAACATGCACAACGATCCCGTCGTCATCGCTGCCGCCACAAGAACGCCGATCGGCGGACTGCTGGGCGACTTTGCATCGCTCACCGCCGCGGATCTCGGCGGCGTCGCGATCAAGGCCGCGGTCACCCGGGCGGGATTGACGGCGACCGATATCGAGGAAGTCCTCTTCGGCAACTGCCTGATGGCCGGACAGGGCCAGGCACCCGCGCGGCAAGCGTCACTGAAGGGCGGCCTGCCGCTGTCGACGCATTGCACGACGCTGTCGAAAATGTGCGGCTCGGGGATGAAGGCAACCATGCTCGCGCACGACATCATCCTTGCGGGCAGCGCCGACATCGTCGTTGCGGGCGGCATGGAAAGCATGACCAACGCACCGTATCTCCTGCCCAAGGCTCGCGCCGGAATGCGCATGGGTCACGGTACCGTGTACGACCACATGTTCCTCGATGGCCTCGAAGATGCCTACGACAAGGGCAAGCTGATGGGCGTGTTCGCCGAACAGTGCGCCGACAAATACGCATTTACGCGCGAGGCCCAGGACGAGTTCGCGCTGCGCTCGCTGTCGCGCGCGCTCGCCGCGAATCAGGACGGATCGTTCAAGTGGGAAATCGCTCCGGTCACCGTCCCGGGCCGCAAGGGCGACACGTTGATAGAACACGATGAGCAACCGGGCAAGGCCAACGCCGAGAAGATTCCTCAGCTGAAACCGGCCTTTCGCAAGGACGGCACGGTGACGGCGGCGAATTCGAGTTCGATTTCGGACGGCGCCGCGGCACTTGTTCTGATGCGCCGCTCGGTGGCCGAGAAGCGCGGCATTACGCCCCTCGCGATCGTGCTCGGTCACGCAACTCATGCGCAGGAGCCCGGATTGTTCACCACGGCGCCCGTCGGCGCGATGCAGAAGCTCTTCACCAAACTCGGGTGGACGCCGCGCGACGTGGACCTCTATGAAGTCAATGAAGCCTTCGCCGTGGTCACGATGGCGGCCATGCGCGAGCACGGGCTGCCACCGGAGAAGGTCAACATCCACGGCGGCGCGTGCGCACTCGGTCATCCGATCGGTGCGTCGGGTGCGCGCATCATCGTCACGCTGCTCGGTGCGTTGCGCAAGCACGGCGGCAAACGTGGCATGGCGAGCCTGTGCATCGGCGGCGGGGAAGCAACCGCGCTCGCGATCGAACGGATCTGAGCAGGTCCGCTGAGGAATGCCATGATCCCGTTTGACAGTCTCGCGCTCTTCGCGGTTGCCTGCGTGCTGCTTGCGATCACGCCGGGCCCTAACCTGATGTACCTTATCTCGCGCACGCTTTGCCAGGGACGTGCCGCCGGCATGGTTTCGCTCGCGGGGACAACGACGGGATTCCTGTTCTATGCGCTCGCTGCCGCATTCGGTCTGACCGCCGTATTCGTCGCGATTCCCGTCCTGTACGATGTCGTCCGCTGGGCCGGTGCCGGGTATCTTCTCTGGCTGGCCTGGGATGCCGTCCGGCCGCGTGGGAACGGCGGCATGTTCGCCCGGCGCGACCTGCCTCCCGCCCTCCCCGGCATGCTGTTCCGCACCGGCATGCTTACCAGCATCCTCAACCCGAAAGTCGCGTTGTTCTATCTCGCGCTGTTTCCCCAGTTCGTCGATCCGGCACGCGGCAATGTTCTCGCCCAATCCTTGCTGCTCGCGGTGGTCCAGATCGTGATCGACGGTCTTTGCGACATGCTGTTCGTACTGGCGGCGTCGCAGGCGGCCAACTGGCTCGCGGAACGCCCGACGTGGCTGGCGGCGCAGCGCTGGGTGCTGGGCGGAGTGTTCGCCGGGATCGCGCTCAAGCTCGCGCTCGACACGAGGAAGTGACAGCGGTCGTGGGCAATACCCGCATCTACGCGAAGCTCACGCTGGTCGCCATCGTCTGGGGGGCGAGCTTCATCGCTGGCCGCATCGTCTCCGCGGAAATGGATGCAAGCAGCGCAGCGTTGTGGCGCTACATCATCGCTACTGTCACGCTGGTGGCGGTCGCGCTGGCGATCGAGCACGGGCTGCCCCGGTTGACAACGACCCAATGGTTCGGCGTAGTCGTGCTCGGGATCCTCGGTGTCGCGATATACAACCTTTGCTTCATGTACGGTCTCCAGACCGTGCCGGCATCGCGAGCTTCGCTGATCATCGCGCTGAATCCCGCGGCGACGCTCGTCGGTGGCGCTCTCTTCCTGCGCGAGCCGCTGTCGCGGAACCGCGTGATCGGCATTGCACTCGCGCTGCTCGGTGTCGCCGTAGAGCTGAGCGGCGGCAACCCCATGAACCTGTTTGCCCGGGGTCCGTTGCTGGGCGAGCTTGCGATGTTCGGGTGCGTCATCGCGTGGGCGGCCTATACGCTGCTCGGCAAGCGCATGCTCGGCGAAGGTGTGTCCTCGCTCGCGGCGACAACTTACGCGGCGCTGGCCGGCACGCTGATGCTGATCGCGATCAATGCCGGCACGGGGCATCTGCATTTACCGCAGGTGTCGCCCAAAGTCTGGTGGTGCATCGCCTTTATCGGGATTTTCAGCACTGCGCTGGCCTATGTATGGTTCTACGACGGCGTTCGCACGATCGGCCCGGCGCGAACGGCCGTATTCATCAACATCGTCCCGGTGGTCGCAATCGCCCTCGGCGTCCTGCTGCTGGGTGAGAAATTGCTGCCGTCGATGGTGATTGGCGCTGCGCTCGTCGTCTCCGGCGTGTTCATCATCAATCGTGCGCCCGCCCCGTCGGCGACGCAGCACGTACCGGCACACACGGGATGATGCGATGCTGCTGAACCAGGAGCAGATGCTCGTGCGCGATACGTTGCGTGCCTTCGCACGCGAGCGACTCGCGCCGCACGCGGCGCGCTGGGATCGCGAATCGCACTTTCCCAGGGAAGAGCTGCGCGCGCTGGGCGAAGTCGGTGCGCTGGGCATGGTCGTTCCGGAATGTTGGGGAGGCGCCGCGATGGACTACGTCTCCCTGGCTGTCGTGCTGGAGGAGATCGCCGCCGGCGATGGAGCCACATCGACGATCGTCAGCGTCCAGAACTCCGTGGTCTGCGGGCCGATCAGCGCCTTCGGTACCGACGCGCAGAAGGAGCGTTACCTGCGACCGCTTGCGAGTGGCGCCATGCTGGGGTGCTTCTGTCTCACCGAGCCGCACGTCGGCTCGGATGCAGGGGCGATCACGACGCGCGCGGAGCGACAGGCAGGGGCATTCCTGATCAATGGGGTCAAGCAGTTCATCACGTCGGGCAAGCAGGCGGATGTAGCCATCGTGTTCGCGGTGACTGACAAGGCGGCCGGCAAGAAGGGCATCTCAGCCTTCATCGTCGAGACGTCGACACCGGGTTATGTGACGGCACGGGTCGAGGACAAGCTTGGTCAGCGGGCTTCGGACACGGCGCAGATTGTGTTCGAGAATTGCCGCGTGCCGGAGGCGAACCTGCTCGGGCGCGAAGGCGAGGGGTACCGTATCGCATTGGCGAATCTCGAAGCCGGACGCATCGGCATCGCGGCGCAGGCCGTCGGCATGGCGCGCGCGGCGTTCGAGGCGGCACTTGCTTATGCGCGCGAGCGCACGAGTTTCGGCAAGCCGATCATCGAGCATCAGGCAGTGAACTTCAGGCTGGCTGACATGGCCACCGAGATCGAGGTCGCGCGGCAGATGGTGTGGCACGCGGCAACGCTGCGCGATGCGGGTCGACCTTGTCTTGCCGAGGCCTCGATGGCCAAGCTGTTCGCGTCCGAGATGGCCGAACGCGTCTGCTCGGCGGCGATCCAGGTCCACGGCGGGTACGGCTACGTTACCGATTTTCCCGTCGAGCGCATTTACCGCGACGTGCGCGTCTGCCAAATCTACGAAGGAACGAGCGACATCCAGAGAATGGTCATCGGCCGTTCCCTCGCGAGTTAATCGGAGCACGACAGCATGCCTTCCGCCATCGATTTCTATTTCGACTTTTCTTCACCCTACGGCTATCTCGCGTCCGAGAAGATCGAGGCGTTGGCCGCCAAGCACGGCCGCGGCGTGAACTGGAAGCCGGTGCTCCTCGGCGTTATCTTCAAACAGACCGGCGCGTCCCCGTTGACGCAAATCCCGCTCAAGGGGGACTACTCGCGCCGCGACATGGCACGCAGCGCCAAATTTCATGGTATCGCCGGATTTCGCATGCCATCGAAATTTCCGATTCCATCCCAGGCGGCGGCGCGCATCGTGCTGTGGGCTCAGCAACGCGACGCGGCGGTTGCGGCCAAGATCGTGCATGCGCTCTACCGTGCCTTCTTTGTCGACGATCGGGACATCTCCGATCCCGAGGTAGCCGTTGCTGTCGCGGCGACCTGCGGCGTGGATGCCGCGGCGGCGCGCGCGGCGATCGACGATCCGTCGATCAAGGAAGCACTCAAGCGCGCCAACGAAGACGCGGCCGCGAAGGGGGTCTTCGGCTCGCCGTTCGTCGTCGTCGATGGCGAGCCGTTCTGGGGGATGGATCGACTGGACCAGGTCGAACGCTGGCTGGCGACAGGAGGCTGGTGACATGCCGCCTGATGTGACGACCGAGTACACGCTCTTTTGCTTTGCGCAATCGGGCAACTGCTACAAGGTGGCGCTGGCGCTCGAACTCGCCGGCGCCGACTGGGCGCCGCATTTCGTCGATTACTTCGGTGGGGAAACACGCACGCCCGCGTATCGCAACATCAATGTCATGGGCGAGGCGCCGGTGCTGGAACATCGTGGCGTGCGATTGTCGCAATCGGGCGTGATCCTCGACTACATTGTCGAGACGCTGGGGAAATTCGGTCCGAAGAACGGCGATGAACGGCGCGAGATCATGCGCTGGCTCCTGTGGGACAACCACAAGCTGACCAGTTACACCGCGACGTTGCGCTTCATGCGCGCACTCGCCAAGGATCCGGATCCCGCGGTCGTCGCCGAGTTCCACCGGCGCGCCGAAGCCGCGTGGCGCGTGCTCGACGCGCACCTTGCCACGCGCAAATACGTGGTCGGCGAGCGCCTGACCGTCGCCGATCTGTCGTTGTGCGGCTATCTGTTCTGGCCCGAGGAGATCGGCACCGACTGGAATGCCTATCCCAACGTCCGCGACTGGCTTGCGCGCATCCAGGCCGAGCCGCGATGGGTGCATCCCTACAAGCTGATGCCCGGGCATCCCCTGCCGCAAGCCGCCTGACCATGTCCACGATCGAAACCCGGCTCGACGCGCGCGACGCGACGTTCGCACGGAATCGCGACGCGATGCTTGCGCTGGTCACAGACTTGCGCGCGAAGGTCGCGACGATCGAGCTGGGCGGCGGCGAGGTTGCGCGCAGCCGCCATACGGGTCGCGGCAAGCTCCTGCCGCGCGAACGGATTGCTGCGCTGCTCGACATCGGCTCCCCGTTCCTCGAGTTCTCGCAATTCGCGGCCTACGGTCTTTACGACGACACGATCGCCGCGGCGGGCATCATCACCGGTATCGGTCGCGTATCCGGACGCGAATGCGTGATCGTCTGCAACGACGCGACAGTGAAGGGAGGCACGTACTATCCGTTGACGGTCAAGAAACATCTGCGCGCCCAGGACATCGCACGTGAAAACGGCCTCCCATGCGTCTATCTGGTCGACTCCGGTGGCGCCAATCTGCCGAATCAAACCGAAGTGTTTCCAGACCGCGACCACTTCGGACGCATTTTCTACAATCAGGCGACGATGTCCGCGGAAGGCATTCCGCAGATCGCCGTCGTGATGGGGTCGTGCACGGCAGGCGGCGCGTACGTGCCGGCGATGTCCGACGAGTCGATCATCGTCAAGGGGCAGGGGACCATTTTCCTCGCCGGACCACCACTTGTGAAAGCGGCAACGGGAGAGATCGTCAGCGCGGAAGAACTGGGCGGCGCCGATGTCCACACACGCGTCTCCGGCGTCGCCGATCACCTCGCCGTCAACGATCATCACGCGTTGTCGATCGCTCGCCGGATCGTCGGACACCTCAACCGGGCGAAGCCCGTCACGGTCGAGGTCGCGCCCCCGCGCGACCCGCTCTATCCGACCGAAGACCTGTACGGCGTCATCAACGCCGACATCCGCAAGCCCTACGACGTGCACGAAGTGATCGCGCGCCTCGTCGATGGCAGCGAATTCGACGAGTTCAAGGCGCGCTACGGTGCGACGCTCGTAACCGGCTTCGCACGCCTATGGGGGTATCCGGTTGGCATCGTGGCCAACAACGGCGTGCTCTATTCGGAGTCCGCACTGAAGGGTGCGCACTTCGTCGAACTGTGCTGCCAGCGCGGCATTCCTCTGATCTTCCTGCAAAACATCACCGGCTTCATGGTCGGGCAGAAATACGAAGCCGGCGGCATCGCCAAGGACGGTGCCAAGTTGGTCACCGCGGTATCTTGCGCCAAGGTGCCAAAGTTCACCGTGATCATCGGTGGCAGCTACGGCGCCGGCAACTACGGCATGTGCGGGCGCGCGTTCAATCCGCGCTTCCTGTGGATGTGGCCGAACGCCCGCATCTCGGTAATGGGTGGTGAGCAGGCGGCCACCGTGCTGGCGACGATCCGCCGCGATGCCTTGGAGGCCCGGGGCAGCGCGTGGACCGCCCTCGAAGAGACCGCCTTCAAGACTCCCATTCGCGAACAGTACGAGCGCGAAGGCCATCCTTACTACGCCAGCGCACGGCTGTGGGACGATGGCGTCATCGATCCCGCGGATACGCGCCGGGTGCTCGGGCTGGCGATTTCGGCGGCGCTGAACAAGCCGATCGAGCCGACGACTTTTGGCGTGTTTCGGATGTAGGTGGAATGAGCAAGGCACCTGACAGACGGGCATGGATCACTTCGACACCTGGCAATTGATCGCGCTGGCCACGGCGTTGGGCTGGGCAAGCGGCATCCGGCTGTACGCGGTCCTGTTCATCGTCGGCGCCGTCGGCTATGCGGGCTGGTTCGACCTGCCGCAGCATTTGCAGATCCTGGCGCATCCGATGGTGCTCGCGGCCTCCGGGTTCATGGTGTTCGCCGAGTTCTTCGCGGACAAGATTCCCGGTGTCGATACCGTTTGGGATCTCGTTCACACCGTCATTCGCATTCCCGCAGGCGCCGCTCTCGCGGCGGGCGTCTTCGGCGATTCACCGCCGGCCTGGACCATGGCCGCCGCGATCATCGGCGGCACGCTCGCCGCCGGCAGCCATTTCACCAAGGCCGGAACGCGGGCAGTGATCAACACCTCGCCCGAACCCGTTTCCAACTGGGTGGCGTCATTCGGCGAGGATTTGCTGGCGGGGGGGCTTGTGTACCTCGGGCTCGCGTATCCGCTCGTCGCCCTCGCCGTCGTCCTGTTGCTCGTGTTGTTCTCGATCTGGCTGCTGCCGAAGCTCTGGCGTTTCATTCGCGGCATCATCGAACGGTTTGGTCGCTGGTTTGCAAATGCGGGGGCGAGCCATGGGCCACCGTCGCGGAAGCAAGGCGATGTTTGAGCGGATCCTGATCGCGAATCGTGGCGAGATCGCGTGTCGCGTCGCGCGTACCGCACGGCGCATGGGCATTCGCACGGTCGCGGTCTACTCGGATGCCGACGCCGGTGCCATGCACGTGACCGCCTGCGACGACGCGCGGCGTCTCGGGCCGCCGCCTCCGCGCGAGAGCTATCTCAATAGCGATGCGATCATCGCCGCCGCGAAGGCGACCGGTGCGCAGGCCATTCACCCGGGATACGGCTTCCTCTCGGAGAGCCCAGTATTTGCCGAAGCCGTTGCGGCCGCCGGCCTCACATTCATCGGGCCGCCGCCGAACGCGATTCGCGCGATGGGATCGAAGTCCGAGTCGAAGATGATCATGGGGCGTGCGGGCGTGCCACTGGTACCCGGCTATCACGGCAGCGACCAGTCGGATGCGCTGCTCGCGCGCGAAGCGGAGGCGATTGGTTTTCCGGTATTGATCAAGGCATCGGCGGGCGGCGGCGGCAAGGGCATGCGCATCGTCGAACGCAGCGCCGAGTTCATGGCGGCGCTGGCGTCCGCTCGTCGCGAGGCGAAATCCGGATTTGGCGACGATACGGTTCTGCTCGAGAAATATCTGACCGAGCCGCGGCACATCGAACTGCAGGTGTTCGCGGACACACAAGGGAACTGTGTTCATTTGTTCGAACGGGACTGCTCTGTCCAACGACGGCATCAGAAGGTGCTCGAGGAAGCCCCGGCTCCCGGCATGACGCCCGAGCGACGAGAGCAGATGGGCGGAGCCGCCATCGCGGCCGCGCGGGCCATCGGTTATGTCGGGGCCGGGACGGTGGAGTTCATCGTCGACCGCAGCGGTACTTTCTTCTTCATGGAGATGAACACCCGCTTGCAGGTCGAGCATCCGGTCACCGAAATGATTACCGGGGTCGACCTCGTCGAGTGGCAACTCCGCGTTGCCGCGGGGGAGGCCCTGCCTCTCTCGCAGGAGCGCATCGCGATCCGCGGTCACGCCATCGAGGCACGCATCTACGCGGAGGATCCGGAGCGTGGCTTCCTTCCGTCGATCGGCCGCATTGCCCACCTGCGCGCTCCTCAGGTCTCCGCGGAGGTGCGCGTCGACACCGGCGTCCGGGCCGGCGACGAGATCAGCCAATACTACGATCCGATGATCGCGAAGCTGATCGCTTGGGGCGAGGATCGGGACGCCGCGCTGCGCCGGTTGCGCCGGGCACTTGACCAGTATCAGGTCGTCGGTGTGACCACCAACGTCGATTTCCTGCGCCGAGTCACGGCGCACGCCGCCTTTGCCGACGCGCGGCTCGATACCGGATTGATTGCGACCAACCATGCTGCGCTCTTTCCACCCCGCGTTCCGCCTTCGGACCGCGTCCTGGCATCCGCCGCTCTTGCCGAATGGCATACGCTGCGCAACGCCGCCGTCACCGCAGCGAGCGACACCAGTGACCCGTTCTCGCCATGGCAGTCGGTCGACGCCTGGTGGCTGAACAGCGAGGATAGTGGGCTCGCACTCACCTATCTGGCGGAGGACGCCGAGTACCCTGTGCGGGTACGCGTGCGCGGCGGCGCATTCGGCATCGAGATCGATGGGCGACGCCTCGACGCGCTGGTGCAGGATAAGGACGGGATGCTGGCGGTCGATCTCGACGGCACCCCCAGCAGCGCGACGGTCGTGCCGCTCGCCGATGAGCGCTACGTATTTTCCGAAGGCGGCATGGTCCGCCTACGTCTCGCCGATCCCCTGGCGCACGCGGGAGACGACGTGGCATCGGGCGGCGGCCATTTGACGGCACCGATGTCCGGCTCCATCGTCGCGGTACTCGTGCAGGTGGGAGACACCGTGGCGCGTGGCGCGCCGCTGTTGATTCTCGAAGCGATGAAGATGGAGCACACGATCTTCGCACCCGGGGCCGGCACGGTCACCGCCGTCCACTATCGTCAAGGCGACCAGGTGCGTGAAGGCGTCGATCTCATCGACATCGCCGCAGAGCCGCTGTCGGCTTGAATATTCTGTTCCAGACGGCGGGAGACAACGGCGCGGAATGGGTTGGTGCGCTATCGCGCGCGCTGCCGCGTGCGAGCATCAGTGTCTGGCCACAGCGGGAAGCGACGATCGACTACGCGCTGGTCTGGAGGCCACCCCCTGATTTGATCGCGGAACTGAGGGGTGCTCGAGCCGTCTTCAATCTTGGTGCCGGCGTGGATGCCATTCCGGACATTGCTTCCTGGCCCGTTGCGTCGCCACTGGTTCGCCTCGAGGATGCGGGCATGGCGGAGCAGATGGCCGAATACGCAACCTATGCCGCGTTGCGCTGTTATCGCGAGTTCGCCGCCTATGAACGGGCGCAGGCCGCGGAACGGTGGGAACCACGGCCCCGATTGACCAAGGCTGCGTTCGGTATCGGCATACTGGGCATGGGCACGCTTGGTCGCGGCGTGGCCCGAGCGCTCCTCGACTTCGGTTTTCCGGTCGCTGCCTGGAGTCGCACACGCAAGGATGTCCGCGGCGTTACGAGTTTCACCGCGGATCAACTCGAGCCATTCCTGGCGTCTTGTCGAATGCTCATTTGCATGCTGCCGCTGACACAGGCGACCCGCGGGCTCTTGAATCGCAAGACGCTTGCGCAGTTACCGCAGGGCGCGTACATCGTCAACGTCGCGCGCGGTGCCTTGCTGGTTGAAGACGACTTGCTTGCGTGGATCGACAACGGACATTTGGCCGGCGCGATGCTCGACGTGTACGAGAGCGAGCCGTTACGCCCAGGCCACGCTTTCTGGCATCATCCGAAGATCACGATGACACCACATGTCTCCGCCGTCACCAGCATTGCGCAGTCCGTTGCGCAAATCACCGAAAAAATCGCTCGTCTCGAGGCCGGGCTGGAGATCAGCGGTGTCGTCGATGTTGCTCGGGCGTATTGAGCCCGGAGACGGGTGATGGCCTTCCCACGACGTGAGCGCCTGAACTATGTCGACGAAGCCTGATGTGAACCACGTTGCGTCGCCATGCATCAGTGTCTGCACGATGGATCCGGTGAGCGGGCTATGCGCGGGCTGTTATCGGACGCTCGACGAAATCGCGGGATGGATCGATCTCAGCAACGAAGCCAAACGGGCAGTCGTCGCCAGCCTCCGCGGTCGACGCGCGCGTCTTGGCGTCCCGACAACCACACCCGACGCAACCGATGCCCAGCGCTGAATGGTACTTCGATTTCGTTTCGCCCTTCTCGTACCTGCAATGTGAGCAACTGCCGGCGCTCGAAAAAAAGCTGCGCATCCACTATCGCCCCGTGCTGTTTGCCGGTTTGTTGAAAGCGCACGGACACAAGGGGCCCGCCGAGATTCCCGCCAAGCGTCGGTTCACCTATCGCTATCTCGTCTGGCAGGCGCGAGCGCTGGGCGTGCCGTTCAAGTTCCCTGCGGTGCACCCGTTCAACCCGCTGCCGCTGCTGCGGCTGGCCATTGCCGCCGATTGCGATCCCGACGCGGTGCGCCGCATATTTCGCTTCGTGTGGTGCGACGGGCGGCTCGGCGATCTGCCGATCGAATGGGCTGAGCTGATGAGCGAGCTGCATTTGCCGGACGCGCAGGCGCGCATCGACTCGCCCGACGTCAAGGCTGCTCTGCGGCGCAACACCGACGAGGCGATCGCAAGGGGAGTATTCGGCGTCCCGACCCTGATGATCGGCGACGAGCTTTTCTGGGGATCCGACGCGACCGCCATGGCCGCCGACTACATCGCCGCCGGTTGCCGCTACGCCGATCCCGAAATGGAGCGGGTGGCCAGCTTGCCGGTAGGCGCCGAACGCGATCCCGGCAAGCGTAAGTAGCTATCGGCGCCGGTCAGCGGTTTTTTGCGGGCGGCAACGTCTTTGCGCGCACGGCGGCAGACTGATCGAGACGGAACTGCGCGAGCTTCTTGCCGAGCTTCGCGTCATGCAGTGCAAGCATCGCGACCGCGAACAGCGCCGCGTTGGCGGCGCCAGCCTCGCCGATGGCGAATGTCGCCACCGGAATGCCCTTGGGCATCTGCACCGTCGACAGCAGCGAGTCTTCGCCGCGCAGATACTTCGACGGTATCGGCACACCCAGCACCGGCAATGCGGTCTTCGCCGCAACGATCCCGGCGAGGTGAGCAGCGCCGCCCGCACCGGCAATGATGCAGGCGAGACCCCGGTCCGCGGCACTCGCCGCATACGCGATCGTATCGTCGGGAAGGCGGTGGGCCGAGAGAACCCTCGCTTCGTACGCTACGTCGAAGGCAGCGAGTTGATCCGCCGCCTGCTGCATGATGTCCCAGTCGCTGTCGCTGCCCATCAATATGCCGACTCGCGGCGCGTCCTTGCTTCCTGCCATGTAGAGCCTTCCCGTGATGCGGCCAAATATTGCGCGCGGGGTGATTTTACCATCGAGGCAATGTGTGACGGCGGCCTGTCTCGTCACCGGTCGGGGACCGCTCGGAAATGAGCGATAATAGTAGCGATGCGCACCAGGCATTTTCCCAAGTTCATCGCGTTCGGCGCGGCGTTGATCCTCGCGTTCGCGCTCGCTGCGTCAGCGCACGCGCAATCCACGGATGCCGATTTCATCGCAGCGCGCGACGCTTATCGGGCCGGCGACGCTGCTCGCCTGGATCGTGTGGCGCCGCGTCTGAAAGGACATCTGCTCGAGCAGTACGTGGCGTATTGGCAGATCCGGCTCAAACTCGACACCGCCGATCCGGAACGCGTCAGCGCCTTTCTCACCCGGTACGCCGGGACACCGCTCGCCGACCGGCTGCGCACCGAATGGCTGAAGTCGCTGGCAAAGCGCGAGCAATGGGCGCTCTTTGCGACGGAATACCCCAAGCGCGCCGGCGACGATAGCGAGCTCGACTGCGACGCGATCCAGTGGAAGCGCATGCGCGATGGCGACGCCGTCCTCGACGAGGCGCGCCCTTACTGGGCCACCGGGCAGGAGCAACCGGAGTCGTGCCAGCAGCTGTTTGCCGCGATGCTCAAGACACAACGACTGTCCACGGATGACATCTGGGCGCGCTTTCGCCTGGCGCATGAAGCCGGCAACGCCCGACTCGCCGCGCGCCTGGCGCTTGAACTGCCTGCTGCCGACCGGCCCGGGCCGCGCGAGCTGGAGCGAGCGGAGCGCAATTCGGCGCAGGCACTGGCCAAGGGCGAGTTCCGCGCAATATCGCGCACCGGACGCGAGCTTGCCTTGTACGCGCTGGACCGCGCCGCGCGCGGCGACGCGGCAGGCGCGCGCGAAGCGTGGGTCCAGGTAAGGGATCGGTATCCGGAGGCGGACCGGCTCTACGGCAACCTTCTCGTCGCGCATCAGGCGGCGCGGCAGCTGAACCCGGCCGCCAACGCGTGGTATCGCGACGCCGAAGGCGCGCGACAAAACGCGGAGCAACGCGCCTGGCGTGTGCGCGCTGCGCTGCGTGCACGCCAGTGGCCGGACGTTGCGCGCGCCGTCGATGCGATGCCGGAGGACCAGGCGCTCGATCCAGCGTGGCGCTACTGGAAGGCGCGTGCGCTGGCGGCAGCGGGCCAGACGGAGGAGTCGACGCGACTGTACGGTGGCCTCGCGACAGAGCATCACTTCTATGGATTGATGGCCGCCGAAGCGCTGGGTGCGGCGATCATGCCGGTCAGCGAACCGTTGCCGCCGGACGCCCAGGCACTCGCCGAATTCGGCGGGCGCGATGCGGTGCGGCGCGTGGTCAAACTAACGGCGCTGGACCTGCGCCCGGAGGCTCTGCGCGAATGGCAGTATGTCGTGCGCGGGCAGGGCGACGAGGCCTTGCTGCTGGCCGCAGAGTTCGCGCGTCGCAATGGATTGTACGACCGGTCGATCAACTCCGCCGACCGCACGCAGCGGCGGCATGATTTCGCCCTGCGTTACCAGACGCCCTATCAGGGCGAGATCGTTAGCGCCGCGCGCGATGTCCAGCTCGACGAGGCGTGGGTGTTCGGCGTTGCTCGCCAGGAAAGCCGCTTCGTCGCCGACATCGTGTCTTCCGCCGGTGCCGTCGGCCTCTTGCAATTGATGCCGCCGACTGCCAAATGGGTGGCGCGGCAGACTGGACGCACCGATTTCCGCACGCCACAACTCGAGAATCCTGAGGTCAACGCGCAGTTCGGAACGTACTATCTGCGCTATGTTCTCGATCGGCTCGACGGACTGCCGGTCCTCGCGACCGCGGCGTACAATGCGGGCCCGGGTCGCGCGCAGGCGTGGCGCGGCGCCACTCCCATCGAAGGCGCAATCTACGCTGAAACCATCCCGTTCAACGAGACGCGCGATTACGTGAAGAAAGTTCTGGCCAACGCCATGTTCTACCAGGCGCAGCTGGGCTTGCCTTATGTCGCGTTGAAGGATCGTCTGGGTACGGTGACGCCGAACGGCCGGAATCTCGCGGGCGTTCCGGCGGCGGATCATGCGGCGGACGCGCGATGAGCCGTCCCGAGCGCGAAGGTACTTCAACGAGCGATGGGGCGGTCCTGGTGCTCGGCGGCAGCGGCTTCGTCGGTCGCCACCTTGCCAGCCAGCTTGCCGCCGCCGGGCGCAGGATCATCGTGCCGACGCGCCGGCGCGAAGCGGCCAAGCATTTGATCCTGCTGCCCACCGTCGACGTCGTCGAGGCGGACATTCATGACCCGGCCGCGCTGGAGGGCCTGGTGCGTCGCGCGGGGACTGTCGTCAATCTGGTGGGCATCCTCAACGAAGGGCACAAGGGTGATTTCGCACGCGCTCACGTCGAGCTCGTGCGCAAGGTCGTCGCTGCGTGCCGTGCCGCGGGTGTCGGCCGTCTGTTGCACATGAGCGCCCTTGGTGCCGATCCGCAGGGGCCGAGCCGGTATCTCGCGACCAAGGGTGAAGCCGAGGCCATCGTCGCGGCGTCCGGACTCGCGTGGACGATTTTCCGACCCTCGGTGATCTTCGGCCGGGAGGACAGTTTTCTGAATCTCTTCGCGCGGCTCGAGCGCCTTCTTCCGATCATTGCACTGGCGTGCCCAGGCGCCCGCTTTCAACCCGTGTTCGTTGGCGACGTTGCCCGAGTTTTCGTACGGTCGTTATCGGACGATGCGACCCACGGCGAACGCTACCCGCTCTGCGGACCGACGATCTATACGTTGCGCGAACTGGTCGCCTACGCCGGTGAACTCACCGGCCATCGCCGGCCCATCCTCGGCCTGGGGCCGGGATTGTCGATGCTACAAGCGCGGGTCATGGAATACCTGCCGGGACGCCTGATGAGCCGAGACAATGTTCTTTCGATGCAAGTCGACAGCGTGTGTGGCTGCGAATTTCCCGCGCGGTTCGGCTTCGCCCCGGAGGCACTCGAGGCGGTCGCGCCGGAATACCTTTCTGCAGCGGCGGTGAGAAGCCGCTTCGACGCCTATCGCGCGCAGAGCGGGCGCTGAAACCGCTACCGGCCGTTGCGGCCGCGCACATGGCTTCCCGCCGATTCAACATCGCCCAGCTCATTCCGGATGAGCGCGTGCACGGCTTTCACGGTTTCAGCGAGATCATCGAAACCGTCGAATGGGGCCTGACGGCGCTCGGCCACCAGGTTACGCGGTCGGTCAATCGAGGTGCGGAAGACAGCACCAATATCATCTTCGGCTTCCATGTGCTGTCGGAGGCAGCCGTCGACGCGCTGCCGCGCGACACCATCGTCTACAACTTCGAGCAGATGGCCGGAAGAAAACTCGATACGTTCCGGCCGGCCTACCGCGCCGCCGCGCGAGGGCTTCGGATATGGGAGTACAGCGAGCGGAACCTGCCGGTGTGGCGCCAGCTCAATCCGGCGCTCGATCTTGCTCACGTGCCGATCGGCTGGGCACCGATCCTGGAGCGGATTCCCGAGGACGTGGAAAAGGACATCGACGTTCTCTTCTATGGGTTTCCCGGTGCGTTGCGGCTCGCGATCTTCGATGAACTCTGCCGCGCGGGCGCACGCGCCGTCTTCGCTTGCGGTCTGTACGGCAAGAGCCGGGACACGCTCATCGCGAGAGCGAAGCTCGTGCTCAACGTGAATTTCTATGAGTCGGCATCCATCTTCGAAGTGGTGCGCGTGTCCTATCTGCTTGCCAACGCGAAAGCGGTCGTCGCCAACGCCAATCCCGACATGTTCGTGGAGACAGACCTGCGCGACACGGTCGCGTTCGCGCCGCGCGAGCAGGTTGCCGTCGCGTGCCTCGCACTATTGGCGGACGAAAGTGCGCGGAAGCGGTTGGGCGACCACGGCCGGGAGACCATCCGGCGACGCGATATTCGCCCCATCCTCAAACGAGCCCTGGATACTGCATGAAGGTCTACGTCGTCGGCGGCGCCGTTCGCGACGAGTTGCTCGGACGTTCGGTGGCCGACCGGGACTACGTCGTGGTCGGTGCCACGCCCGATGCGATGGTGGCGCAGGGCTTTCGCCCGGTGGGCCGGGACTTTCCGGTTTTCCTGCATCCCGAAACCAACGAGGAATACGCACTCGCTCGCACCGAGCGCAAGAGCGGCCGCGGCTATCACGGCTTTACCTTTCACGCGGCGCCGGATGTCACGCTGGAAGCCGATCTCGCGCGTCGGGATCTCACGATCAATGCCATGGCGCGCGCTCCTGATGGCACGCTGATCGACCCTTACGGTGGCGAAGCCGATCTGCGCGCGGGCGTGTTGCGGCATGTGAGCGCGGCCTTTGCCGAGGATCCGCTGCGCGTCCTCCGGGTTGCCCGGTTCGCGGCGCGATTGGGCTTTGCAGTCGCGCCGGAGACGGAGGCGCTGATGCGCGCCATCGTCGCGGGTGGCGAACTCGCGTTGCTGACGCCGGAGCGCATCTGGCAGGAACTTGCGCGCGCGTTGATGGAGCCGCGGCCGTCACGTTTCTTTTCCGAGCTGCGCCGCGCCGGCGCGCTGGCAGCGCTGCTGCCCGAGATCGACGCGATGTTCGGTGTGCCGCAGCCGATTGCGCATCATCCGGAGCTCGATGCAGGCGTGCATGTACTGCAGGCAATCGATTTTTCCGCTGCGGCGGGCGACCCTTTGCCCGTGCGCTACGCGGTGCTTGCACACGATCTCGGCAAGGCGGCGACTGACCCGGCACAGTGGCCGCGACACATCGCGCACGAAGCGAGGAGCGCGCGCCTCGCGGACGCGCTCTCGCATCGCCTGCGCGTCCCGGGCGATTGCAGCGAGCTCGCGCGCCTCGCCGCCCGCTATCACGGCGTGGTCCAGCGAGCGCTTGAACTGAGGCCCGCGACCTTGCTCGACCTGCTGCTGGCAGCGGACGCGATTCGCCGGCCCGAGCGCCTCGACGGCTTGATTCGCGTCTGCGCTGCAGACGTGCTGTCGAGGCCAGGTCGCGACGGCACGCGCTTCGCGCCCGCGCAGCACCTCGTCGCCGCGCTTGCCGTGCTCCGCGGCGTCGATGCCGGGGGGATTGCCGCAAAGCATCCGGAGCCCGCCGAGTTGCCACAGCGCATTCGCGCCGCGAGACTCGCCGCGCTGAAGGCGTGGCTCGACGGAGAACCCGCAGGGAGCGCCGCCTCTTATTCAGGCGACAGCGACTAGAAAAAGTGCGCGATGCCGGCGACGGCTCCGTTCAAGTGGGCGCCTTGCGCGGCGGAATAGTCGTTGATGTTGAACGTGTAGCTGGCGTTCGCCTGATTGGCAATCTGCACGTAGCCGGCATACAGCATCGTACGCGGGGAGAGGTTGTAGCTGTAGGAGATCTCCCACTGCGTGGCGGCCGAACTCGGCCCGCGGGTCAAGCCACCGATCTGCGTGCCGTCGACCGCACCGCCGCTGCCATTCGCCGCGCGGCCGACGAACGCGTAGAACGCGCCGTCGCCCACCGCCAGCGTCGCCGACACCGCATAAAAATTGCGCTTCAGATCCCCGGTCGGGGTGTCGTAGCGCAGATATTCGTATGCCCCGCCGATGCGCACGCTGGCAATCGGGCCGACGGCGCCGAAATCGTACGCGGCGGCGACCGTCAGGGCGTCGTCGGTGCGGCCCGTGGTGCGAACGTTGTAGTTGTGCTCGAACGCCATGCCCAGATCGAGCGGGCCGTTGGCGTAGAGCAGGCCGAAACCTGCGACATAGGCGTGGCGCATTTCGGAGGCATGATCACCGTTGTCGCCGGCAGCCCCGTTCGCATTGCCCGACGAGTCGCGGGTCGAATACTGAATTTCGGCGTTCAGGCCGTTCAGATAGGCCGTCTCGTAACGGATCGAGTTGCCGAGCCGCGCATCGAAGCCGCCCTGTCCCTTCTGCAGCGGACCCTGTGCCCAGATCGCCGCCGTCGACAGGATCGACGTCGTCAGCGTCGGCGTATTGCCGAAAATCGTGAGCATGTCGTCGTAGGGCGTGAGGAACTTGCCCACGCGCACCGTGCCCCAGTCACCCTGCAACCCGACGAAGGTCTCTCTATTGGCGATGCCGGAACTCGAGGCATTGCCCGTGTCGGCCTGGATATTCTGCTCGATCTGGAAGATCGCTGTGTTGCCTGCGCCCAGGTATTCGACGCCGCGCATGCCGATGCGCGACGAGTTGCTCGAAATGCGGTTGACCGTCGGGTTCGAATCATCGGGCTGACGGCCGTTGATCAGCTCGATGTTGAGGTTGACGTTTCCGTACAGCCGCACATTCGAGAATTGGGCGTCCGCATGCGGCGCCATCAGCACCGCGAGCAGCAGGGCGGCAAGTCCCTTGCATACCGTCCTCAGCCAATCGTGTTGCACTCGACTCGCCGGCACCGTCACTCCGCCTGATCCGCAATGATCACGTTGGTCTCAGTTTTATACGCGGTACGCAGTGACCGTCATCAGTTTCGCCGTGGCGCGCATGAGCGCGCGGACGGGCCAGGGCAGATCGCTGGCACCGGCGTCCCGCGCGGACATGCCGTGTCGAACTTCATCGTCGCGCATCGCGGCGACGATGGCTCGGCTCCTTGCGTCGGCGGGCGGCAACATTTCCATGTGACCGCTGAGGTGCTCCTCGACCTGACGCTCGGTTTCGACGACGAACCCGAGGCTGGTCTTGTCGCCGGCCAGACCCGCGCAGATGCCGATCGCGAAGGACCCGGCGTACCACAGCGGATTGCCAAGGCTGGTACGCGCCCCGAGTTCCTTCAGGCGCTGCTGGGTCCATGCCAGATGATCTTCTTCCTCGCGCGCTGCCTGCTGCAGGCCGGCGCGCGCGCTCGGGTCACGGGCGACGAGTGCCTGCGCGTCGTAGAGCGCCTGCGCGCAGACCTCGCCGGTGTGGTTGACGCGCATCAGGCCTGCTGCGTGTCGACGCTCGTCCGCTGTGAGCGCAGCATCGGGGACGTCGGTCGCGGGAACAGGCCGAGCGCTTGCAGCGTGGCCGGTGAGCGTCCGCAGTGCGCGGTCGAAGCCGAGGATGAACGGGTCGATGGTCATGATCGCATCATACGACAAGGCAAAAAAAAGGGCGTCCGTGAGGACGCCCTGATGATCACTTCAAACCTCGCTAAATGTCGATAGTCTCGCTTCTCGCGAATCGGTTCGATTAGAACAGGTGAACGATACCGAATACGGCGCCGCCGGGTGAGCCGCTGCAGAAATCGCCGGCGGAACCAGGTGCAGCATTCATCTGACCCACTGCAATGGCGTACGGGTTGATGTTGAAGGTGTACGACGCCTTGCACTCGTTGTGCAGCTTTACGTAGCCGACGTACAACATCGTGCGCGGCGACAGGTTGTAGCTGTAGCTGAGTTCCCATTGCTGCGAGCCGGTGTTGCCGCCGCGGGTCAGGTAGCCGACCGAGACGCCATCCGGAGCGCTGCCCCTGCCATTCGTGGCCTTGCCGTAGAAGCCGTAGAGCTTGCCGCCACCGATCGCCAGCGTGACCGAGCCGCCGCCGAAGTTACGGTTCAGGCTACATGTGCCTCCCGAGCCGATGTTACAACCCGAGCCCGCGACCGCGGCCGACTGCACGTCGTAACGCGTCTGCTCGTACACCAGACCGATTTGCAGGCCAAACCCGCCACCGGAGATGAGCGAGCCGAAGTTGTACGAACCGGCGATGGTCCAGTCGGTGTCGCGCAGGTTCGGGCCGCCGACGGAGTAGGCGTTACGAACCTTGTTGTTGACTTCGACCGCGGCGCCGACCTGGAGCGGGCCGTTGCTGTAGATCAAGTTGGCACCGACGACATTGGCGTGGTTGATGTTCGACGCGTGATCGCCGTTGTCGCCGCCGTTCGGGGTTTGCGTCGTGTTGCCCGAGTCATCCCGCGTCGAATACTGGACGGCAGCGGTGAAGCCCCACAGGTTCGGCGAATCGTAACGGACGTTGTTACCCGTACGTGCGTCGAAACCACCTTGCGCCTTGTTCAGGTTACCGAACGCCCACAGGTTGGCGGTCGACAGAATCGACGTCGTCAGCGTCGGGGCGTTACCGAAGATCGGATGCAGATCGTCCTGCGGCATCAGGAACTTACCCATCGTGACGCGACCCCAGCCGCCTTGGAGGCCGACATACGTTTCACGACTGGCCAGGCCCGAACTGCAGGAGTTGCCGGTATCACCGGACACGTTCGATTCGATCTGGAACACCGCATTCAACCCACCGCCCAGGCTTTCCGTGCCGCGCATGCCGAAGCGCGACGAGTTGGAGCTTACGCGGTTGGTCGTCGTGTTGCTGATCTGGTTGGCTGGGGCAATAACTCCGTTCGCGGCGCAAGCGAAGCCGCCCTGGCTCTGGTTACCACCGGTGCTGACACCTACACCGCCAGCGCCGCCCGTTACACCGTTCTGGCAGGTCCTGCCGTTGACGAATTCAAGGTCCAGATTCAAGCGACCGTACAGCGTGACGTTCGCGGTTTGCGCTTGCGCAGCCAGCGGAAACGCAAATGCGCTGCCGACGGCAAGGGCCACGAGCTTTTTATTCATGGTCTCTCCTCTAACGATAAGATTTGGCAAGAAAACGATTGCCTGCCACCGGAACCTTCTCAGGAGTAGCGAGAAGTTGACCTGATTGTGCCAAACCGGCGAATCCATTGGCAAGCTAAAACCCCTGGCAGGAAAACACCCCGTCTTGCCTGTTGCTTTATTGCAACATGGAAATGCACTTTTTCGGGGAATTCCCAGGACGCGTAAGAATGGCGCAATGGGTATAATTGCTCAAGGCCGCACCCGTCGCCTCCCTATTGATCAAGTTGGGCGAAAAATGGGGACAAACAACGGCTTGCCGGCGCATCCTTGCCGACTTCGCTGCTCCACAGCCGGCATATTTCGATGACCTTCGCACTGCCCGTCGGTATCGCAATTTTCGTGTCATGGCTCGTGCTCCGCATCCTCCGTCGACCAGGGAGTTTGCCGATCGACAGCCCCAACGAACGGTCACTGCATCAATTGCCGGTTCCGCGCGGCGGCGGCATCGCAATCTGGGCGGGAGTGCTTGCAGCGACCGCGTGGCTTCCGGAAATGCGGCCATGGCTCGTACCGTGGCTGCTGCTCGCCGGGGTCTCGCTCTGGGACGATCGGCGCGGCGTCTCGGTGAGCTTGCGGCTCGCCGCACAGATCGTCGCCGCGGGCCTGTGGCTTTGGGCGACCGGGATTGTCGGAACACTGGACACCGCGCTGGCTATATTTGTCATCGTGTGGATGACGAATCTGTACAACTTCATGGACGGCAGCGACGGCCTCGCCGCGATGATGACCATCATCGGCTTTACGGCGTACGCGATCGCTGCAGGCTGGGCGAGCCTCACGGGGGTGCCCACCATCGTTGCAGTCGTCGCGGCGACCATTCCATTTTTGGTGCTCAACTGGCCCCCCGCACGCATCATGCTCGGCGATGTCGGCGCGATCCCGCTGGGATTTTTGTCCGCGGTGGTCGGCATCGCCGGATGGCGCGCAGGCGCTTGGCCGGCCTGGTTCCCGGTGCTGGTGTTCCTGCCGTTCATCGCCGACGCCACGCTGACGCTTGCACGCCGCCTGTTCTCGGGGGCGCCGGTGTGGCATGCGCATCGGGACCACTACTATCAGCGCCTCGTGCGCATGGGCCTCGGCCACGGGGGATCCCTGGCGGTGTACTCCGCGCTGATGTTCGGCACCGCAGCATCTGCGCTGGCAGCATTGCTGCACGCACCCGGAAGCGGACCGCAGGTCCTCGGCGTCTGGGTCGTAGCACTCCTGCTGTACTACACCGGAATCGGGTATCATTGGGGCAAGGGGAACAAAGGGCTGAATGAAAGTAAGTGCTAACTGGCGATCGTGGTTGGCGTTCCTGCATGACGTTGCCGCCGCCGCGATTGCCTGGACCGGGCTGTACTGGCTGCGCTTCAATCTCGACCTGCACCAGCCGCAGATCGTGGACATGTGGCGCACGCTGGCGTGGGTGTTGCCGCTTCAGGCTGCCATCTTCCTGGCCTTCGGCCTCTATCGAGGCCTGTGGCGATTCGCCAGCCTTCCAGACTTGCAGCGCATCGTGCTCGCCGCGGGCCTGGGCGCTATCGCGATCCCGCTGGTACTGGTGATGCTTCGCCTCACCGCGATCGTGCCGCGCAGCGTTTTGGTCCTTTACGCGCCGGTGGTGATCTTTCTCATGGCCGGCAGCCGCTTTACCTATCGCGTATGGAAGGAGCATCGCCTGTACAGCCCGCTCGCCGCGCTCGGCGAGCCGGTGCTGATTCTCGGGGCCGGCGAAGCGGGTGCGCGCCTGACGAAGGAGCTGTCGCAGAGTCGCCAATGGCGCATCGTCGGCCTGCTCGATGACAATCCGGCCGTCCAGGGCCGATTGCTGCGCAACATCAGCGTGCTGGGACCAATCAGCGAGCTGCCGTTATGGACGCGGCGTTTCGGCGTGCGCACGGTGATCATCGCGTTGCCCTCGGCGGCGCACGAAGTGCGGCGCCGGGTCGCCGAACTTTGCGCCGCTGCCCGCGTGGAGGCGCTGACCGTACCGTCTTACGACGATCTGATCAGTGGCCGCTCGCAATTGACGACGATCCGCCACGTCGAACTCGACGACCTGCTTGGCCGCGATCCGGTGGTGCTCGATAGCGCGGGTCTGAGCGAATGGCTCGGCGGCCGCGTTGCGATGGTGACCGGCGCGGGCGGGTCGATCGGCGCCGAACTCTGCAACCAGATCGCGCGCTTCAAGCCCGAGCGCCTGGTCCTGTTCGACATATCCGAATACGCGCTCTACAACGTGCAGCAGGCTCTGCTGGATGCGTATCCGCAGCTGCCGCTCGCGGCCATCGTCGGCGACGTCAAGCACGTCTCACACGTCGAGCAGGTCCTCGCCCGCGAACGCCCGTCGGTCGTATTCCATGCCGCGGCGTACAAGCATGTGCCGCTGATGGAGGAGACCAACGCCTGGCAGGCCGTGCGCAACAACGCGTTCGGGACCTGGGCGCTGGCGCGCGCCTCCGTTGCGGCCAAGGTCGAGAAATTCGTGCTCGTATCGACCGACAAGGCGGTCAATCCGACCAACGTCATGGGCGCATCCAAGCGGCTCGCCGAAATGATGTGCCAGAGCCTTCAGAACGGGACGACGCAGTTTGTGATCGTGCGCTTCGGCAACGTCTTTGGCAGCGCCGGCAGCGTGATACCGCGCTTTCGCGAGCAGATCGGCCGCGGCGGGCCCGTCACCGTGACGCACCCGGAAATCACGCGCTATTTCATGTCGCTGTCCGAGGCTACCCAACTGCTGCTGCAGGCCGGGCTGATGGGGCGCGGCGGGGAAGTGCTTGTGCTCGACATGGGTGAGCCGGTGCGCATCCTCGATCTGGCCCGCGACATGATCCGTCTTTCCGGTGCCGACCCGGATCGTATCCGCATTGTGTTCACAGGCCTGCGTCCAGGCGAAAAGCTGTTCGAGGAACCGCTGGCATCGGAAGAGGCGACGCTGCCCACGCACCACCCGAAGCTCCGGGTCGCCCAGGCGCGTTCCGCTGATGGTGCGACCGTACGCGAACTCGTCGCCTGGCTTCAGCGCGACCGCGAAGTGCCTGACGCCGATGTTCGCGCGTGGCTGAAATCGTTGATTCCCGAATACGCGCCGCGCGCGCCGATCACCACGCGACAGGGATCGGTGACGGTATTGGCGCAGCGACGCAGGTAGCGGCGCGAGCCCGCAGCGAGGGGCCCCGGCGGAGCAAGGGGATCGCGCGGAGGTGAGTCGACGCTAGGCGGCCGACAGGCGCTCGGTCAAACTGAGAGGTTCGTTGAGGAGGCCGCGGCGCGAGCCCGCAGCGAGGGGCCCCGGCGGGGTCGAAGGAGGCCGCGGCGCGAGCCCGCGGCGCAGCAAGGGCGGCCTTAACCGCGAGGCGCGCCCCCGCCGTTGCCATTCGCCGACAGCGATCCCGGCGGCGCCTGTTCCAATCGCGTTCCGATCCCGATCAGCAACGCCAGCAGGCCCCAGAATTCCTTCGCGTTGCTGCGAAAAAGGAAGTCGTCGGTCATATTCTTGGCAACGAATCCCGCAAGGAGCGCCAACCCGACGACCCCGACGACCGCGAGCGCATCGTCGTTGTGGCGCAGATAGCGGATGAACCGGGCGCATAACGACACCAGCAGCGCCAGGAACAGTGCAAGACCGATGGTGCCGGTCTGCAGAATCTGCCCGACGAACAGATTGTGCGCGTGCCAAAGCATCGGATTGCCGAGCGTCCCCTTGAGCTGTTCGGCGACGATTCCTCGTCCAAAGCCAAAACCGGTCCACGGCCGTTCGCGTACGAGTTGCGCCGTCCGGTCCCACAGTGGGAGACGCGGATCCTCGGCGAGCGTCTGCGTCACCGATGTTTGCGGCGGAAAGTCCAATTGCGCGCGTTCGCGGGTTACGTCCGCGAAGACGACGCCCAGAACGATCATCAGCGCAAACAGGGGCGACAGCCAGCGCAGCGGCGCGCGGACGAGCGATGCCTGCCAGCGCCACGCGGCGAGTGCGGAGGCGGTAGCATAGACCACGGCCAACGCAATCCAGACGACGCGATTGTCGGTCAGTCGCGCGCTAACCAGCAGCAGCGCCAGCATGGCGATGCCGAGCATGACGTTGCGCGCGTGACTGCCAAAGCCGAGCGGCGCGGGTGCCAGCAGGGTGAGCAGCAGGGGCGCGATCAGGACGACGTGCGTGGCGTAGGGCCCAACGCCGGAGTGCCACCGCGCCGGATCCCAGCCGGATGCCGAGAGTGCCGCACCCAGCGCCAGCGCGCCGTAGGCCGCGAATGCCGCCAGTGCCGTACCGACCAGCGTGCGCCACGCCGCGGGCGTGGTCGGCGCCACATACAACGCGAGAATCGCGAGCAGGGTCCATCCGACTTCGCGTTTGGCCTGCGTTTCCGAATAGTCCCCGTTGATCGACCACGCGAGCGATGCGACTGACCACGAGCACCAGAGGACGAGCGATAGCACGATCGAATGACCGGGATAAGGAACACGTGCACCGCGACCCACCCATCCCGCGACGACGATGACGGCGGCGAGTAAGGCAGCGATACCAAAGGTCAGCGAACGCGCGAACGTCCATGCATTTGACGGCAGCAACGCGAGATACGCGGCTGCGGCCCACAGTTGCCAGTTGACGATATTTTTTTCGGTGAACATGCAACGATGCCGGATCGGATCCGGAGCTGCCGCCGGTTCTTCTGCCTCCAGGCAGCCGGCGCGATTGTACCCGGCCTGCTTCGATCTATGCAGGGAATGAGCGGCTGGCGGTGGCGACGTTCTCCATGACGCTGTCGACTCGCGCGGCGAACTGTGCAAATGAAAATCCTTCCAGATGGCTGCTCGCGGCACCGCGATCGATCTGCAGGGCCCCGGTTTCCACGCCACGAAGCACGCGCTCGAAGTCGGCGCCGCCATCGCTGCGCGGATCGGCGTACATGAAGCCAGTGACGCCATCTCTAAGCGTCTCGGAAAACGGTGGCGCGGCGATCGCCAGCACGGGCGTCCCCGCGAGGCACGATTCGATCGCGTTCAGTCCCAGTGCTTCGCGCTCCGGCAGTCCGGTCAACAAGTAGTCGAGCGCGCGGTAAGCGCGGGCGACATCCCGCTGAAATCCCCAATAGCGTACGCGCGGTCCCAGCGGCGACAGCGCATCCTGCAATGCGGCAAGCTGCTTGTAGCCGACAGCGGCACCGAAGATCTCGAGGTTCACGCGCGGATGACGCGTCAGGACGGGCACCAGTCGCTCGAACAAGGCTGGAAACTGCTTGAGCGGCGCGAGCCGTGACACGACGCCCAATGTCAACCCGTCGCGGCGCTCGAACCGCCGGGGAGTGGCCATCCTCCGCCTCGCGCGCGATAGCGCCGCGAGGATGCGATCACGGGGTTTGCGAGCATCGGCATCGAACAGATCGCCTGCCACGAGGTGTCCTGACGCGACGCCGCGCTCGAGATCCGCGACACCGTAGAGCGCGGTCGGATGCACTCGCTTCAGGCCGTGACGCTGCAGGGTGGCGCTCACGTGCTGCGACACCGCGAGCAGCAGGTCGGCGCGATCGTAGTATGCCGGCCGCGTTTCGTCGTACAGGGTCTGATGCGCAAGCCCGACCACAAAGCAGGCGGAAAGCATCGCCAGCATCGAGTCCGGCAAGGAAGTGTGGATGAGGGCGATGTCGCCGCGCTGGAGCGCGTCCCCTAATCGAAGCGGCGAGCGCGTGACGCCGCCGAAATCGAGATCGTCCCAAAAACGCGCTCCGGGACTGACGACCACGCGGGTCGGCCAGCCGCGGGCCTCGAGCGCTCTGCTGAAAAACGCAGTGTAGACTTCCGCGCCGCCGAGCGTCGGCGACAGGTTGAACTGGACGATCGTGGGACGACGCATGCGCAGCGCTAGATGCCCAACTCCGTGATTGCCGCCAATACGGGGTCGAGATCGATCGCGTCCATGCAACGCGGATGGGGGCACTCGGCGAGAGAGCGGCCGCAGCGCTGGACCCACGCGAGCTCGCGCTTGAACAGCACGCGCTGATCGCGGCACGGAAACGGGGTCACCGTCACCGGTCGATAGGGCGCGTCGCGCCAGAAGGCGCCGGCACCGCTGATGGTTGCTGAGCCGGGGCCGAAGAGCGCTACCGTCGGCGTCCCGACAATGCGGCCCAAGTGCGCGATGCCGGTGTCCGGCGCGACCAGCAACGACGCGTTCGCCGCCAGATGCCACAACTGGGACAGCGAGAGCGCAGCGGCATAGCTCCGATAGCGGGTGTCGCCGGCGCACTCGCGCACGATGGCGTCTTCGCCGCGGCCCGCGGACCACACCGGCTCGAGTCCGCGCGCTTCGATCGACGCAGCGAGGGCGCGCCAGCGGCGAGGATCCCACAACTTGAGGGGCGTGCTGGCGCCGACGTGCAAGACCGCATAGGCGCGCGGCGGCAGGTCGAAGGGTGCGGCAGGAGGATCGGCCCAGTCGCGTCGGCGATACGGCGCGGGCGCGGGGCCGTCGACGAGCGTCGCGACAATGTCGGCCCATGCGGCGGGTGCCGCTGGATAGTCGCGCTTTTCGTCGACTGGCCAGCTCTTTCGCGCGGGCCGATCGCCGCCGAACGCCACGATCCACCGGCTGCCGAGCGCCAGCGCGAGCCAGCTGAAGCGATTGTCTCCGGGCACGAGCGCGAGATCGAATCCGGGCTGGTGCCAGAGCCCGGACCCCGCGGGAGAGCGCGGGTTCCACCCGACCGCGCGAACACCGTAAGGCATCCGCGCGTACAGCGGCGCAAACGGTTCGGGGACGGCCATGACTACGTCGCTGCGCGGATAGCGCTCGCGAATTTTCGCGAGCAGCGGCGTCAGCATCAAGGTGTCGCCGAGCAGCAAATGATGGGCGATCAGGATGCGCTGTGGATCTCGTGGCGCGCGGCGTCGGCCGGTGGTGGCGCGTCGACCCGCAGCCCGCAGGACAACGCGGGCGCGTCCGGCAAGGCGCGATGGTTCAGTTGCGCGTGCCATGCGGTCTGCGCGAGCGTTCGTCGATCGCGCGATGAAATACGATTTCCATCTGATCGAGCATCGACTCCAGACTGAATTTGTCCTTGACGCGTGCGCGTGCTGCGGCCACGAGTCGTGACGCGAGCGCGGAATCAGCTAGTAGCCGGTCGATTCCTGCAGCGAGGGCGATCGCACTCTGGCTGGTGACGACGATTGCCGTATGGTCGGGGATGGCCACCTCGCCGATCGCGCCCGCACTTGTCGTAACGCAAGGCGCGCCGACGTACATCGCTTGCACCAACGCCTGGGGTACTCCTTCGTCGGCGTACGATGGCAGCGCGAAAACATCGAAGGCCGCAAGCCAGGGCGCCACGTCATTCTGGTTGCCGATCATGCGCACGCGATCGCCGAGCCCGAGCGCTGCAATCTGCTGCTGCAACGTCTCGCGCTGCGGCCCTTCACCCACGATGAGCAACTGCGCATCGCGGTGCGCAAGCAACGGTATCGCCTCCACGAGGAAGCGGTGACCCTTCCAGCTCCGCAATGTCGCGCAGATGCCGACCAGCGGTGCCGTCTCCGGCAGTCGCAATTGACGGCGCGCCTCGCGTTTGTCGCGCGGGGCGAAGCGTGCGGGGTCGACCCCTGTGGGAATCGAAGTCACGCGCGACGGTGCCACGCCGATTTCGCGGATCAGCGCCGCGCGGATCGCTTCGCCGGTGGTGACCGTCTGCGCCGTGGCACGCGTGTAGAGCCATCGCGTCAGGCGATCGCGTGGCACCGCCGCCGAGATATGGCGCGTGCGCACCAACGGAGGGGGCGTGCGCAGCGCGCGGCACGCGAGGGCGGCCAGCCAGGCATCGGTCGAACTGTGCGCGTTGACGACATCGACCGGGTGCGTGGCCAGGAACCGGCGAAGCGCGACTACGCCGTGCGGACGTTTGCGCCCGACAGGCAATGCTGTGACGGGTACGCCGAACCGCGGTGCCTCGGCGCAGATCCGCGCATTGTGCGCGCACGCGAGTGCGACCTTGTGCCCCCGGTCGATCATCCCCGCGGCTTCGGTCAGGATGCGGATTTCCTGGCCGCCCCAGCCAAGCGAGGATTCAGTGTGAAGAATTCGCAACGCTGGCGGAACCCGTTACGCGACTGCCGTTGCGAACTGGATGCGATGCAGCTTCGCGTACAGTCCGTCGCGCGCGAGCAATTCGACGTGGGTACCGTGTTCGACGAGTTGCCCGGCATCCAGAACCACGATGCGATCGACGCGCTCGATCGTCGACAGCCGATGGGCGATGACGATCGTGGTTCGTCCTTGCATCAGAGTATCCATCGCCGCCTGTACGTGGCGCTCGGATTCGGAGTCGAGCGCCGAGGTCGCTTCGTCGAGAATCAGGATCGGGGCGTTCTTCAGGATCGCGCGCGCGATGGCGAGGCGTTGCCGCTGCCCGCCCGACAGCCGGATGCCGTTCTCGCCGACGATCGTATCGAAGCCCTGCGGCAGGGCCCGGATGAATTCCAGTGCATGCGCGGCCTGTGCGGCCTGTTCGATCGCGGTACGCTGCGCACCGGCCATCGCGCCATACGCGATATTCGCCGCGACGGAATCGTCGAACAGCGTGATGTCCTGGCTCACCAGGGCGATGTGGCTGCGCAGATTCGAGAGCGTCAAGGCGTCGATAGGGTGCCCATCGAGCAGGATGTTGCCGTTCGTGGGTTCGTAGAAGCGCGGAATCAGATTCACGAGTGTGGTCTTGCCACTGCCGGACGGACCGACCAGGGCCACACTCTCGCCCGGCGCGACGCGAAGGCTCACGCCGGCCAGCGCATCGCGCTCGGCGCCGGCATAGCGTGCGGAAACGTCCTCGAAGACGAGTTCGCCGTGCACGCTCGACAACGTCACCTGACCGCGATCTTGCTCGGGCTTTTCATCGATCAGCGCGAAGATGCTCTCCGCGGCGGCGAGGCCGCGCTGGATATTGGCATTGACGCCCGAGAGCGCACGCAGTCGGTCGAGAAGCGTCAGCAACGCGATGACGTATGCGGTGAATGGCCCCGGATCGAACCCACCCGCCTCGCTCTGCTTGAGCATGAGATAGACGATGAAACCGACCGCGCACGCCCCGAAGAACTGCAACAGCGGTGAACTCGCCGCGCTGGCCGACGACTGCTTGCTCATGGATTGGCGCAAGCGGTTCGCCACAGCGACCGCGCGCTCGCGCTCGTACTGCTGGCCGCCGAAGACCTTCACCACGCGCTGACCGCCGACGATCTCCTCGAGCACCTGCGTGATCGCGCCGGTGCGCTGCTGCACGTCGCGCGCGACTCGCCGCAGACGCCGGCTGAAGTAGCGGATCGTGGCGGCAACCAGCGGGAAGGCGACGATGGAGATGAGCGTGAGTTTCCAGTTCAGCCAGAACAGGAAACCCAGGCTGCCAACGATGGTAAGCGTGCTGCGAACGGCGGTGGTGATCGCCGAAGATGTTGCCGCGGCGAGCTGGTACGCATCGAACGTGAACTTCGAGATCAACCGTCCGGACGATTGCGCGTCGTAGAAGGGTGTCGGCAGAGCAAGCAGCCGATCGATCATCTCCCGGCGCAGATCGAACACGACGCGATGCCCGGTCCACGCCATCCCGTACTCCGACATGAATGATCCGAGACCCCGCAGCAGAAACACCGCGACGACCGCGATCGGGAGCAGCAGGGTCGTCTCCGGGTCGGGGTGTTGCAGCTTCTGGATGATCGGCATGACCATGTACGCCATGACCACATCGCCCGCGGCGACGACGACCATGCCGACGACCGCCAGCGCAAACGCCCACCAGTACGGGCGGACATAGGTAAGCAAGCGCCGATAGAGGAGCAGGCTGGATGACACGGCAGGCTAACTGGTTGCGGCGCGGGCGGGCGCCGGCGCATCAGGGAAAGTGCGGGCGATTATAGCGCAGCGCCTTAGCCTGCCGTCGGCTTGGCGGCGTAGGCTGCCGCAAGGAGGTCGCGGTACAGGAACGCGAGCTGCAGCGTCATCGCGGCCGGGGTCAGCGGGAGCACAGCGTCGCGTGCACGGGCGCCCATCGGACCGCGCACTTGCGGATCGGTGAGCGTCGTCATGTGGCTGGCCAGTGCATCGATATCGCGTGCGGGGCACACATAGCCAGCGTCGTGTTCCAGGACGAGTTCCGCGGCACCGCACTTGGTGCTGGTAATCACCGGCAGGCCGCTGGCCATCGCTTCCAACGCGGCATTCGGGCACGGATCGTACAGCGTCGGGAGCACGAACACATCGGCCGCGCCGTAGAACGGTTTGGTTTCGTCCTGCGGGCCGACCAGCAGCACGCGCTCGCGTACATCGAGGCGCTGCGCGAGCCGCTTGTAGCTGCGCAGAGCCTTGTCCTGTCCGACAATGATCAGGCGGCAGTCGCCGGCCACCCGCGCAAACGCCTCGATGGCCCGCGCGACGCCCTTCCGCGCGTAGCCTGATCCCACCAGCAAAAACACCGTCGCCTCTTCGGGAATATGCAACGCCGTGCGCACCGGCTCTCGGTGCTTGCGCAGTTCCGGCGAGAATGCCTCGCTGTCGACCGCGTTGTAGATGACCGGCAGTTTTTCTTCGGGCAGACCGAATCGCTCGTGAATCTCGTCGCGCACCATCTTCGAATTGCAGATTACGGCGCGCAGCACCGGACTCGCGAACAACCGCCGTTCGACGTTGAGCACATAGCGGTGGTAGGGAGCGAATTCCGTCAACAAGCGTCGGAACGGCGATGCGGTGCGCAACCGCTCGTCGAGGAACACCCGATGCACGCCATCACCGGCGCGGTAGACGTCGCAGCAAAGCAGGCGCTCGTGCGATTGCACCAGCTCGGGCGGCTTGCTTGCAACGGTGCGGCACACGGCGCGGGCAAAGCTCCAGTCGCGCCACAGGCGCCCGATATAGAACGGATTGCAGACGATCGGCTCGATGAGTTGCAGTCGCGTCTGCGGCCACTGGCGCGTGTACAGCGATATCGCGATGCCGCGTTCGAGCAGCGCTTCCAGAGCGCCTTCGACGAAGCGCTCCGCACCACCGTACGGGGTGTAGCGCTGGCGGACGAGGGCCAGTCGCACTACGCGCTCCCGAGCTCGGTGGCCGCGAGCACGTCGCTGAGGGCGGCATGCACGCGCTCGACCGGGACGGTCGTCAGGCACTCGGAAATCTTGCCCCCGCCGCAGCCGTCATTCCCGCACGGCCGGCACGGGTGCGCTGCGGATGCAACCACGCGATGGGCGACTTCCCACGGACCCCACTCGATTTCCCCGCTCGGTCCGAACAGCGCGACAACAGGCGTACCCATCGCTGCGGCGATATGCATGGGAGCGGAATCGACGCCGATAAAAGCGCGCGCCTCGCGCGTCAGGGCGGCGAGCTCGCGCAGGCTCAGCGCGCCCGTCAGATCGACGATGCGCGACCTCGACTCGCTTTTGCACGTGCCGAGGATGACTTCGACAAGTGCGCGCTCGCGCGCATCCGGCGCGCCGGTGACCGCGACGCGCATGCCGGCCGCGGTCAATCGATCGAGCAACGCCGCGGAGTGCTCGGGTGGCCAGCACTTGAACAGCCAGCGCGAGCCCGGATGCATCTGAATGAAACGGTGGGGTTCGAGGCCTTGCTGCGCCAGCAGGTTGCGCACGCGGGCGGCCGACTTGTCGTCCGGACAAAGCACCAGCCGCTTGTCCGCGGCGGACGGTTGCAGGCCGATGCGTCGCAGGGCGTCGAGATTGCATTCGACCGTGTGACGCGGCGTGGTGCGCGGCAGCCGGTAGTAGTGGGTGAACGTCGTGCGCCATAACCAGTGCGCATCGTCGATATGGCGGGCCACCGAATAGCGCGGCTTGAGGAGACGGGCAAGCCACGCGCCACGTGGATGCTCGGTCAAGTGCACTATCAGGTCGTAGCGCCTGGCCCGCAAACCACGTAACAGGCGCTGCTCGGCGGTGGCCTGCGCCAGCAAACCTTGGCGCTTCCATTCGCGGTCGATCGTGTGCAACGAGGCGATAGAGGGGTGGCCCTCGAGCATGGGCGCGGTTTCACGGTAGACGAGGGCGTCGATTTCCGCTGCGGGCAAGGCTCGTCTGAGCACCGTAAACACGGGCGACGCGAGCAGGACGTCGCCGTGATGGCGCAGCTTGGTGACCAACACGCGGCGGACGACGGCGGTGTCGACAGGGTCCTGCAGCGGGTTGAACATGCGCTGACGATAGCAAAATGCCCTGTCTGATACAAACCGCGCAGGTATGGCCAGTCAGGACTTACTTGTCAACGAAGCGGCGTGCATATTGTGTGTGCGCCCGTTCGGGTACAATCGCCGCAAGTCGAGACCAGCCCATGCCCAACGAGGTCGCCTCCTCCTCTCTCAAAGCGCAGATCCTCGCCGAGGCCTTGCCCTACATCCAGCGCTTTCACGACAAGGCGATCGTCATCAAGTATGGCGGCAACGCCATGACGGAGCCGCAGCTGAAGGCGGGTTTCGCACGCGATGTCGTCATGCTGAAGCTGGTCGGCATGAACCCGGTCATCGTTCACGGCGGCGGACCGCAGATCGGCGATCTGCTCAAGACGATGGGGATTCCGAGCGAATTTCGCCAAGGCATGCGCGTCACCGACGAAAAGGTGATGAATGTCGTCGAAATGGTGCTGGGCGAGCTCAACCAGGAAATCGTCGGGTTGATCAACCAGTACGGCGGGCGCGCGGTCGGCCTTACCGGCCAGGATGGTGCGTTCATCCATGCCCGCAAGATGCTGTTGAAGAGCGATACCAGCGTCGGCAATCTCGTCGATATCGGACTGGTCGGCGAGATCGAGAAGATCGACCCGGAACTGATCAATCTGCTCGATTCGCGCGACTTCATTCCGGTAATCGCGCCGATCGGCGTCGGCACCGACGGTGAAGCCTACAACATCAACGCGGACCTCGTCGCCGGCAAACTTGCCGAAACGCTCAACGCCGAGAAACTCGTGCTGATGACGAATACGACGGGCGTGCTCGACAAGAACGGCACCCTGCTGACCGGGTTGACGGCAAGCGAGATCGAGGCGCTGTTTGCCGACGGCACGATTCACGGCGGGATGCTGCCGAAAATCGGTTCCGCCCTCGACGCCGTCAAGAACGGCGTGAAAAGCTCGCACATCATCGACGGCCGGGTTGAGCATGCCCTGCTGCTGGAGGTGCTGACCAACGAAGGCGTGGGCACGATGATCAAGGCCGACTAGGACGCTGAGCTTTGGCGGTGAGCGTTGTGCGTACGACTTGACGCCCGACGAGCGGCGCCCAACCGATTTGGCAGGGGGCACCATGGCGATAAAACCTGGCGAGCGGCGGTTGCAGATCCTGCAGACGCTCGCGGCGATGCTGGAAACACCGCGCGGCGAGAAGATCACGACCGCCGCGTTGGCCGCGAGGCTGGAGGTATCCGAGGCGGCGCTTTATCGCCACTTCGCCAGCAAGGCGCAGATGTTCGAGGGATTGATCGAGTTTATCGAGTCGACCCTGTTTTCCCTCGTCAATCGGATCACGACGGACACGACCGACGGCGTCGCGCAGGCGACGCAGATCGTCGCGGTACTGCTGGGTTTCGCCGAGAAGAATCCCGGCATGACGCGGGTGCTGATTGGCGACGCGCTGGTCAACGAGGACGAGCGCCTGCAGGCGCGCATGAACCAGCTCTACGACCGCGTCGAGGCAGCGTTGCGCCAGGCGCTGAAAATCGCCCACGCCGGTGGGACATGGCCGGGCGACGCACCCGCCGACGCCAACGTACTGCTCGCGTTCGTCGTCGGGCGCTGGATGCTTTTCGCCAAGAGCGGTTTCAAGCGCTTGCCCCAGGAAGGGTGGGACGCGCA
This sequence comes from uncultured beta proteobacterium, assembly GCA_963726935.1. GTDB lineage: Bacteria > Pseudomonadota > Gammaproteobacteria > Burkholderiales > Casimicrobiaceae > PALSA-1003. Next base: position 90,481 of record CAVSEH010000013.1, on the reverse strand, counting down.
GCGCAAGTATCTGTTCGCCTGACCGCATCGACCTTGTCCTGTCCATAGAACCGCCTATCGATGGCGAGCGCCGATTCGCTTCTGAAGGAAGCGCGCCGCGCCTTGGCCGCCGGCCGTACCGCTGCGGGCGCATCTTTCGTCGAGCAGGCACTCGCAAAGAAACTCGATACGAGCCACGGTGAAGCGTTGTTCGACCTCGGCAATCTGCTCGCCGAGCATGACGCGCCCGCCGGGGCCATCGCCGTCTTCAGGCGCGCCCTGCAGATCTTCCCAGGGCACCCCGGGCTGCTGATAAATCTCGGCGCCCAGCTCGATCGCGTCGGCGACGTCGCGCGAGCCGAGCATTGTTATCGCGAAGTGTTGGCACGGCGGCCTGGCGAAGTCGTGGCGCTGGCCAACCTGGCGCACCTGCTGTTCACGCAGCAGCGATACGCCGACGCCCTGGCCTCCTACGATCGACTGGTCGAGATAGCGCCCGAGGCGCCCGCGGAAGTCTGGAACAATCGCGGCGTCTGTCAGAAATACCTGCGTGATCCCGGCGCGGAAGGCAGTTTTCGCCGCGCCATTGAACTCGCGCCGGAAGCGCCACAAATTCTGGCGAATCTGGGATTTCTACTCGCCGAGAAGCGCAACTACCAAGAGGCGCGACCGATACTGGAACGAGCGCGTGCGCTCGATCCTTCGCGCTTGCAGGTGGCGGCGCTGTGCGTCGAACTGCAGTTGCAGTTCGCGGACTGGACGAATTTCGAAGCCAACCGTTCCACGATCATCGCTGCCGTCGCGCTCCCCGGTGGACCCGGGCAGGCGGTACCGCCGTTTGCTTTCCTGTCGATCTGCGATGATCCGGCGCTGCAGCTTGCGGCAGCCAGGAGCTTTGCGTGGCCGCCGTCGGCGGAGCAAGGGCCGGTAGTCGACGCGAATCCCGCCAGCGGGCGCATCCGCCTCGGCTTCGCTGCGTCGGCGTTTCACGACCATCCGATATCCCGGCTGATCGTCGAGTTGCTGGAGCGCCTGGACCGCAGCCGGTTTGAAACATACGCTTACGAACTCGATTCGGGTAGGCACGACGCGATGCACGGACGCATCGCAAAAACGGTGGACGCGTTTGCGGAGCTTGGCCGCCTGTCGACGCGGGACGCGGTCGCCCGTATCCGCCACGACCGGATTGCGATCCTGTTCGATCTGACGGGGCATACCGAGTACGCGCGTCCCGATGTGTTCGCGGCGCGCGCGGCGCCCGTCCAGGTCAGCTACCTCGGTCAGGCCGGTACCCTTGGCGCGGATTACTACGATTTTGCGCTCGGCGATGCGACGAGTACGCCGCCGTCGCTGCAGCCGTACTTCGTGGAGAAGCTGGTCGACGTAGCCGAGTGCTATTTTCCCAGCGATTCGCGGCGGGCGATCGCCGCGCCCGCACCCTCCCGAGCGGACTACGGTTTGCCGGACGAAGGGTTTGTCTTCGTCGTCCAGGCCGCACCGTACAAGATCCTGCCGGAAATGTTCGATCTATGGATGCGCCTCCTGCGCGAGGTGGACGATAGTGTGCTGTGGCTCCGCCCGATGCACGAAACATCCATGGCGAATCTGCGCGCCGAAGCCGGTGGGCGAAACGTCGCGCCGCGGCGCCTCGTCTTCGCTCCGCAAGAGCCACCGCCTCGATATATCGCCCGCTTCAGGCTGGCCGACTTGTATCTCGATACGTATCCCTTCGGTTCGCACACCACGGTCAACGATGCATTGTTCGCCGGGCTCCCGGTGGTCACGCTCGCCGGGCAGAGCATGGCATCGCGGGCATCAGCGTCGCAACTTGGGGCAGTCGGGTTGCCCGACCTCGTCGCGCACTCGCACGAAGAGTACGCCGGGATTGCGCTGGCGCTGGCTCGGGACCGGAGCAGGCTCGCAGCGATCGCGACGACCCTGCGCGAGCGCGGTCGCGCAAGCCCGCTGTTCGATATGGGGGCGTACACGCGAGACTTCGAGGCGGCGATCATGCGCATCTACCGTGATCGCGCAGACTGCGTCCCCTTCGCGAGCTAGGTCGCCTGGACCGTCGAGGGCGCGATCTGGCACCCACCGATACGCCAGGTGCCGTTCTCCTGTCGCTGCATGATGTACAGCGCCACGCGCACCGTGTTGTCGGCGTCGACCAGGCGCAAAGGCTGGATCACGGATCCGTCGATCACCGCACCTTCGAGGAATTCGGTGTACCGCGCCGTCAGCAACGCGGCATACCCTGTGCGAACCATGGCGATGAACGTCGCCGCATCGCCGAACTGGTCGCGTATTCCCGGCGAGGCATAACTGAACGCCTTGGCCGCGTCGCCCGCCTTCAGTGCAGCGCGCTGGTCGACAATGACCTTCTTGATGGCGGTCCAATCCGCCGGACGCATGACCGGAGCGAAAGGTTCGGCTGCGCGCACAAAACTCGCCGGCCACGAACAGCAACCCAGGCCCGCCACCACCGCGAAAGCGATAGCCGCGCACTGGCGCGTCAATGCGGGGGCTCCCGATCGGGGCATCATTGCCGCGCGGGTCCACAGACCGGACATTGCGGATCCTTCTGCACGCGAACTTCGCGCCACTCCATGGAGAGCGCGTCAACCAGCAGCAAGACGTCCCGCAAGGGAATGCCCGACGCCCGCGAGCAGCTTGAGCGCCTCGGCCGCCTGTGTTGCGCCGACGATCCCGACCAGCGGCGCGAAGACTCCCATGATGGCGCAACGCGTTTCTTCGAATTCGTCGCCTTCACCGAACAGGCAGTGGTAGCAGGGGCTCGTCGCATCGCGCGGATCGAAAACCGCGAGCTGGCCGTCGAAGCGTATTGCCGCGCCAGAGACAAGCGGCTTCTTGGCGGCGACGCTTGCCCGATTGATGGCATGGCGCGTCGAGAAGTTGTCGGAACAATCGACGATGACGTCGGCGGCGCGAGCCAGCGGCGCAAGTTCGGCATCGCCCACGCGGGCAGCAACTTGTACGATGCGCACCTCCGGGTTGACGGCCGCGATACGCAGCGCCGCCGCCTCCACCTTGCTGCGGCCGATCGTGCTGGTATCGAACAGGATCTGTCGTTGCAGGTTGGTGAGGTCCACGCGGTCAGCATCGACAAGCGTGAGTGTGCCGACGCCCGCAGCAGCGAGAAACTGGGCCGCGGGATTGCCAAGGCCGCCGACCCCGACGATCAGTGCGTGCGCATGGGCGAACCGTTGCTGCCCGTCGACGCCTAACTCGGGCAAAAGGATATGCCGGCTGTAGCGAAGAAGCTGGGTGTCGTCCATTCGATGCGTGGGCCCAAGGAAAAACGCCCGGACGGATCCGGGCGTTTTTTCGAGTTGGAAGGCCGCGATCTACTGCGGCTTGGCCTGCGCCGCAACGGACTTCGATGATGCGATCACCGGCAGTCCTTTCAATTGGTTGATCGCTTGCTTCAACTGGAAGTCGTCGGCCGAACCGTATTCGAGACGCATGCGCGCGGCGTCTTCCCGCTCCTTTTGCGTCGCCTTCTCGGCGTCCTTGTCGACAGCGGAAGCCTTCGGCTTTTGCTTGGCTGCATCCGACGCCGCCGTAGCTGCAGCCTTGCCGTCGATCAGGTGGTGGTCGAGGTTTGCCTCGCGCAAGCGACTGCTGGTGTCGCGGCCGTCATCCACCGCGACGTCAGGTTCGATGCCCTTGGCCTGAATCGAACGACCGCTCGGTGTGTAGTACCGCGCAGTCGTAAGTTTCAGGCCGGCATTCGGCCCGAGCGGGAGGATGGTCTGCACCGAGCCTTTGCCGAATGTCTGCGCGCCCATGACCACGGCGCGCTTGTGGTCCTGCAGCGCACCCGCGACGATTTCCGACGCCGACGCCGTGCCGCCGTCCACGAGCACCACCATCGGGACCTTCTTGATGCCCGCGGGGAGATCTTTCAGATAGTCGTCACCGCGACCACGCAGATAATCGCTCTTGGTGGCCGACAGGCGCATGCGCGCATCCGGCGTCCGCCCGTCGGTGTAGACCACGAGCACATCCTGCGGCAGGAATGCAGACGCGACGCCGACCGATACGTTGAGCAGGCCGCCCGGATCGCCGCGCAAGTCGAGCACCAGGCCCGTGAGATCGCCTTGCTTGTACAAGTCACGCAAGGCCTTGGCGAGGTCTTCGCCCGTGCGCTCCTGGAACTGCACGACGCGTACGTACCCATAGCCGGGCTCGAGCATCTTTGCCCGCACGCTGCGAACGTTGATGATTTCGCGCGTGAGCTTGAAGGTCAGCGGCAGGTCGACATCCTTGCGCGCGACCGTCAGCACGATCTCCGTGCCCGGTTTGCCGCGCATCTTGTCGACCGCGCTGGAGAGCGGCAGGCCGCGCGTCGCGGTGTCGTCGATCTTCACGATGAGATCGCCGGCCTTGATACCGGCGCGAAATGCGGGGGTGTCTTCGATCGGCGAGACGACCTTGATGAACCCGTCTTCCACGCCCACCTCGATGCCCAGGCCGCCAAACTTGCCCTGCGTGGAGATCTGCAGTTCCTTGTATGCGTCGGCATCGAGGAAATCGGAATGGGGATCCAGTCCATGGACCATTCCGTTGATGGCTTCCTTGATCAGCTTCTCGTCGGGCACCTGCTCGACGTAGTCGCTCTTGATGCGGCCGAACACGGCGGAGAACAGCTGCAGGTCCTCGTAAGGTATGGGCAGCCGCGCCTCGCGCTCGGCCAGCGCAGAGAAATTCAGGCTGAGCAACAAGCCCAGCACCGCACCCAAGCCGATCAATCCCGCTTTTTTCCAGCCTTCACGCATGTCTGCCTCGCAATTTGCCGTTGTGCGGCCTGAAGAAGGCGGCACACGCGCTGTTGAAACGTCCCAAATAATCAGTATACGCCCGTTTTCCGGCTGGCTTTGCAGGGGCGTAGAGCTGCTTTCTGCCCTGCGGCGGCTTGGTTCCGACCGGCGGCGGCCGCATGTTAAGGATGCACCGAACTGGCTTGTCGACCGGCCCGCTCAATCGGACCGCGCCGATCCCCGCCAGTTCCCTGCGACATATGCTTGCGCGGAGCCGCAAATTCAATGGCCTTCCCACGTTGCCGGGGTCCGCGGGTCGAATGCCGACGACATGCGCTATCATTTCGGTCCTCCCGATCGCCCTTGATACGGTCTTCCCATGTATCCACAACCCATCCCGTTCCTCATCGCCAACTGGCCCCTCGCGCTGGTATTCGTCGTGTCGGGCGCGATGCTGGTTTGGCCTTTCCTCCAGCGCCGCTTGTCCAACGCCCGCGAAGTGGGCGCGGTGGCGGCAACCCAGCTCATCAATCGCCAGAACGCGGTGATCCTGGACCTGCGGGAACAGAACGAGTTCGCGGCGGGGCGCGTGCCCAACGCGATGCACATCCCACTCGCACAGCTTGCCACCCGCGGACAGGAACTCGCCAAGTTCATCGGCCGCCCCATCATTGCCTATTGCGACCGTGGCAACCGCAGCCGCATGGCGGCAGCGGCACTGTCCAAGCTCGGGTTTACCGAGGTATTCACATTGCACGGCGGACTGCGCGCGTGGTCGGACGCGGGCATGCCGCTCGAGAAGGGATGAGAGCCGTCGCGGGTGCTTTCGCCACTGAGGCCGCCAGCGTCGGGGGCGTTCGATGAGCGCGCAGGTGGCGACCGCCGTGATGATGTACTCCACAGCAGTCTGTCCCTACTGCGTGCGAGCCGAGCAGTTGCTTCGCGCCAAAGGGGTCGCCGACATCGCGAAGGTCCGGGTGGATCTCGAACCTGCCCGCCGGGCAGAAATGATGCAAAAGACGGGGCGGCGCACGGTGCCCCAAATCTACATCGGTGGCGTCCACGTAGGCGGCTACGACGACCTGGTCGTCCTCGACCGCGCCGGTAAGCTTCAGCCCATGCTGGAAGGCGAGGCAACCTGACCGGTGCAAGGCGAGCGCCCCGGTCGCCTGCGCTATAATTCAACGCTTTGCCAAGGGACCGTTGAACAAGTCGTTCAGAGGTCCCATAACCGTCAGGAACACGAATGGCCGACCCACAGGCACCAAACACCCCCTCGCTTGCCATCGAAAAGATCTACGTCAAGGACCTTTCGCTGGAAAATCCCGGCGCGCCGCAATCCTTTCTCAGCACGGAGGCGCCGAGCGTCGAAGTCGGCTTGCGCACGCGGGGAGAACAGGTCGACGAGAACGTGTTCGAGTGTGTGCTCACAATCACGGTAACCGCGAAGGCTGGCGACAAGACTCTCTTCCTCGTCGAAGCCGCCCAAGCAGGGTTGTTTCGCATCCAGGGCGTGCCGATGGCGGACATGCAGCCGATCATGGGCATCCATTGCCCGAACGTACTGTTCCCCTACGTCCGCGAAACGATCGCCGACGCGATCTCCCGCGCCGGCTTCCCGCCGGTGCATCTCGATCCGATCAACTTCGAGACACTGTACCAGCAGCAGCTCAACAATCTGCAGCAGCAGCCGGCGGCATCGCCGATCCCGAGTTAGGCCCCTGGGCGATGCGTTGTGCCAGCGGCCTGCTCCTGCTGTTCGCGTTGGGCGGCAGCGCGTGGGCGGCGGAGTTTCACGCGACCGCCGAGGTCGCCGTGATGTACGACGCGCCGTCCGCCAAGGCACGACCCTTGTTCGTGCTCGGCCGCGATATTCCGCTGGAGCTGATCGTCAATGTCGAAGGCTGGATGAAGGTCCGCGATGTCAGCGGAACCATCGCGTGGGTCGAGAAGAAGGCTGTCGGCGACAAGCGCATGCTCGTCGTACGTGCGCCCGTGGCGGACATCCTGGCCAGTCCGGCCGACAACGCGCCGCTCGTGTTCAAGGCCGAGCAGAACGTGTTGCTCGAAGTGGCCGACACGGCGTACGTCTCGACGACACCGGGCTGGGTGAAGGTACGGCACCGCGACGGGCAGACGGGATATGTCCGCATCGCGCAAGTCTGGGGCGTCTAGCGGTAGCTTGCGCGTGCACCGCCCGCAGCGCGTCGTGACGGCGCCTGCCGGCGGACCGATCGCGACGGACCAATGACCGAAACGGTAGCCATCCTCGGTGCAGGCGCGTGGGGCACCGCGCTCGCCGTGCATCTGGCGCGTACGCCAGCGCCACCCTTGATTGCGTTGTGGGCGCGCGACCGAAGCCAGGCGCAGGCCATGCGGGCGGCGAATGAGAATGCGCGTTACCTGCCCGGCGTCGCTTTTTCGGAGCGCATCTCGATCGCGGAAGATCCGGTGACCGCCGCCGCCGCGGCGTCGATCGTCATCGTTGCCACGCCGATCGCCGGTCTGCTCGACGTTGTGAACGCCGTTCGCCAGCATGCGCGCGCCCCATTGGCCTGGCTCGGCAAGGGATTCGTTGCCGATGCTCGGGCGAGCGCGGGCGTTACGCTGGCGCATCGGATGGTTGCCCCGCTGTGGCCCGGGCCCGTCGCGGTGATTTCCGGTCCGAGTTTCGCCGAGGAGGTGGCGATCGGGCGACCCACTGCGGTCAGCGTCGCCGCGACCGACGCCGAGTTTGCCGAGCGCCTCGCGCGCCGGCTGCGTGGCGACTCGCTGCGCGCCTACGTGACCGACGACATGACCGGGGTCGAAGTCGGCGGTGCCGTCAAGAACGTGTTGGCGATCGCGGCTGGTCTGAGCGACGGATTGGGTTTCGGCCACAACGCGCGCGCTGCGCTGATCACTCGCGGCCTGGCGGAGACCGGGCGATTGTCGGCAGCGATGGGCGGCAGGCGCGAAACGCTGATGGGACTCGCTGGTTTGGGCGACCTCGTGCTCACGTGCACCGGCGACCTGTCGCGCAATCGTCGCGTGGGACTTGGGCTTGCGCACGGCCTCGGACTAGCGGAAGTCCTCGGCACGCTGGGCCATGTCGCCGAGGGCGTTGCCGCGGCCAAGGCCGTGCACACGCTATCCGGATCACTGGGCATCGAGATGCCGATCGCATCGGCGGTGTATCGCGTGCTCTACGAAAACCTCTCGCCCAAGCGCGCGGTGGCAGCGCTCCTCGCGCGCGAGCCCAGCCGCGAATTCGATTGACGGCTGCAATGCTGCTACACGGCACCCGCAAATCCCGCCTGTCGCCACGCTTCGTACACGGCGATCGCCACGGCGTTCGAGAGGTTGATGCTGCGCATGCCCGGCAGCATGGGAATGCGCAGACGCGCGTCCGGCGCGAACTCCTCGAGAATCGCAACCGGCAGGCCGGCGGTCTCGCGACCGAACACCAGTACGTCGTTGGACTGCAGTTCGCATTCGTAGAGGGAGCGCGCGCCTTGCGTCGTCAATGCGTGCCACCGGCGCGCCCGTGATCCGTCGATTGCCTCGCGACAGGCATGCCAGTCGCGGTGCACGACCAGGCGCGCGTACTCGTGGTAATCGAGCCCGGCGCGCTTGAGTTCGCGATCGTCGAGACGAAATCCCAACGGCTCGACCAGATGCAGCTCGGCTCCCGTGTTCGCCGCGAGCCGGATCACGTTGCCGGTGTTCGGCGGGATCTCGGGGTGCACCAGCACGATGGCGACCATCAGCGCGAGGGCGGCGGCGTGCGCGCGACCACCCAGTTCTCGACTCGCGTCGCGCCGGCTGCCTTGAGCGTGCGCGCGAACTCCGCGAGCGTGGCGCCGGTCGTCATGACGTCGTCCACGACGCCGACCGTCATGCCGCTCAAGTCAACGGTGCACGCAAAGGCCCCGCGGACGTTCGCTGCGCGCTCGGCCCATGGCAGATCGGCCTGGACCGCAGTTGCGCGAATGCGGTCGACACCTGTCTCGAGCATCGGTAGCCCCATGCGCTGCGCGACTGCGCGTGCGATTTCGGCCGCCTGGTTGAACCCCCGCTCTCGCTGGCGCTGCGCGGCAAGCGGCATGGGAACGACATGGATGCGTTCCGCCATCGGCGCTTGCAGGCGCGCTGCGACAATCGCAGCCGCGCACCAATCGGCGAGCGCCAGCCGACCGTGGTACTTGAAGGCCTGGATGAGGCGGTCGACGGGGAAGGCATAGGTGAATGCGGCCCGCGTTGCGTCGAAAGGTGGTGCGTGAACGAGGCAACTGCCGCAGACGGCGCCACCGCAACCGGGGAGCGCACAGACCGGGCACGCGTTCTCGATTCGCGGCAGGCTGCGCACGCATCCAGCGCACACGAGTTCGGCGCCCGAATGCCCGGCGCACAGCGCGCAGCGCTGCGGCAAGGCCCGCCGTGCGGCATCGAGCGTGCTTCTGCGGACGGTATCAAATGCAGCGGCCACAAAGTTTGACAAGCCACCTCCCCTACCTGAAACTCGTCGCTAGTCTAACGCTCGGCAGCGATAAGGCGCAGTCAGGCGCCACCGAACACGAAGCGCGGTGAGTGTCCACATCGAAAGTGCCGGACGCGGCCGGCCGCTGGTACTGCTGCACGGTCTGGGTATGCACTCGGGTGTGTGGATGCCGTTGTTGCCGCGGCTGGTAGAGCGCTATCGCGTCCACAGCGTCGACCTTCCTGGTCACGGCCATAGCCCCCCGGTCGCGCCCTACTCGATTGCTTTGTTGGCGCGTGAAGTCGCTGCGGCCGTCGCAGCGCTGCCGGACGTCGTTGGTGCACCGCCCGTCGTCCTCGGCTGGTCGATGGGTGGTCTCGTGGCGATGGAGTGGGCGCGCACCCGTCCAGACAGCATGCTGGGATTGGTGTTGTCGTCGTCGACCGCGTGCTTCGTGCAGAGACCCGACTGGCCGCACGCGATGGCGGCGACGACGCTCGCGCAGTTCGGCGACGAGTTCGCGGCGTCGTATCGACGCACGTTGCTGCGCTTCCTGACGCTGCAGGCGCGGGGCAGCGAGCAGGGACGCGCGGCCCTCGCGCAATTGCACGACCACCTGCTCGACCGCGGCGAGCCCGCGCCAGCCACATTGCGTGCTGCGTTCGGTTTGCTCGCGATCACCGACATGCGCGACGCGGTACACGCCATCGCCCTACCGTCGCTGGTTCTCGGCGGCGATCGCGATACACTTGTGCCAAGCGCCGCGCTGCGTTGGCTCGCCAACGCGCTGCCGAACGCGACGCTCGACATCGTTGCCGACGCTGCGCATACCCCGTTTCTGTCACATCCCGACGCTTTCGTGGCGGCACTCGACCGGTTTTGCGATGACAACTGAAACGCATCCCGCTGCCCTTGATCGGGGCCTGGTGCGCCGTGCCTTCGAGCGGGCTGCAGACACCTACGACGCGGCTGCGGTCCTGCAGCGCGAAGTCGGCGCGAGAATGGCCGAGCGCCTGGGCATCATCAAGCTGACGCCGACCACGATCCTTGACGCGGGCTGCGGCACCGGCGAGGCGTTGGGCGAGCTGCGCACCCGCTACCCCGCCGCGCGTCTCGTCGCGCTGGACCTCGCCTTGAACATGACGCTCGCGGCGCGTAGGCGATCCGGGGCGGTCATCGCCAACCAACGCTCCTTGCTCGCGCGCCTCCTGGGGCCGCGTGCTGCCGTGACCGCGCCCGGCCCGGGTATCGTTTGCGGCGACATCGAACGAATGCCATTGCAAGGCGGCTGCGCCGAACTCATCTGGAGCAACCTCGTGCTCCACTGGGTCGACGCGCCGCCGTTGGCCTTTAAGGAATTCCATCGCGTGCTCGCCGTCGGCGGTCTCCTGACCTTCACGACCTTCGGTCCCGATACGTTGCGCGAATTGCGCACCGGGTTTGCCACCGTCGACAAGGCGACGCACGTCAATCGGTTCGTCGACATGCACGATCTCGGTGACATGCTGGTGGAGGCCGGTTTCGCCGATCCCGTCATGGACATGGAGATGCTGACGCTGACGTACCCCGAGGCGATTGCGCTGATGCGCGAGTTGAAGGCGCTCGGGGCGCACAACGTGACCGCCGCGCGGCCGCGCGGCATGATGGGCCGCCAACGATGGAGCCGCATGCTGGACGCGCTGGAAGCATTCCGGCGCGAGGGCCGACTGCCCGCGACGTTCGAGGTGATCTATGGGCACGCATGGAAACCGGCGCCCCGCGTCGCCTCGGATGGGCGCGCCATCGTGCAGTTCGCGCCGCATCGCCCGCGCTAGACAATCCATTGCCAGTACACCCGCTGGGCGCACCAAACGCCTATTCGCAGCGCAGCAATCCGTGCTAACATTTCAGGGATTTTTCCCGAGATATATCGACGAGATTGCCGTGGCGCCGCTGCGGTCCTTGCCTGATGCGGCCGCGTGCCGTCGCCGGCGAAGGCCGGGAGCGTTGCCTTCTGACTCGACCTGGTCCCGCCGTGCACGCCATTCTCGTTGACCCCCCCTATTGCGTAACGTCGCGCCGTAACGATTCCCTCGGCACACGCGGACGCTGGCAGATTTTCGCCGCGCTATGCGCGGTATCGATGGGCCTCGCGCTTGCGTTCGCGGCCTTCGGTGCGTGGTTGGTACTGCCGTATTCCGCTCTGGAAATGGGCGTGCTCTTCCTTGCGTTTTCATGGATCGGCCGGCATGCGGCCGATTGGGAACGGCTCAGCGTCGATGAAGAACGCGTCATCGTCGAGCGCGAACGCGCCGGTGTCCGGAGCCGCTACGAATTCAATCGCTGCTGGACCCGCCTGGAGTGGGACGGCGGCGCGTTCGGCAGTCCGCCGCGTCTTGCCCTTTGCTCGGCAGGCGAACGCGTCGCTTTCGGCGACGACTTGTCGGCCGAGGAACGCAGCATCGTAGCGAAGAACTTGCGCCGTGCCTTGGCCGCGCGCTAGAGAAATCATCGACGTTCTCGAGGGAAGTATGGTGTGCATCGGAGACGCAGTGCGGGCAGGGCGTGGCGTGAAGCGGCTGGGGCGGAGGCTGCTCCTGATGGCGCCGGTGCTCGCGCCTGGAGCGGCATTCGCGGCAAAGGAGCTCAATCTCCAGCCGCCGGTCACACCGATCGCATCGCAGATATTCGACCTCCACCTGCTCATCACGGGTGTCTGCGCGGTGATTTTCGTCGTCGTGTTCTCGGTGATGTTCTATTCGATCTTCGCGCACCGCAAGTCGAAGGGCCACCAGGCCGCGCAATTCCACGAAAACACCACGGTCGAGGTCATCTGGACCGTCATTCCTTTCCTGATCCTGTTGGCCATGGCGTTCCCGGCGACAAAAACCATCCTCGCCATGAAGGACACCTCGGCGCCAGACATCACGGTCAAGGTCACCGGCTTCCAGTGGAAGTGGCAATACGATTACCTCGACCACGGATTCTCGTTCGTGAGCAACCTGGCGACCCCACAATCGCAGATTCGCAACCAGGATCCCAAGGGGGACCACTACCTCCTGGACGTCGATGAGGCGATGGTCGTGCCCACCGGCAAGAAGGTGCGCGTGCTCATCACCGCCGGCGACGTCATCCACTCCTGGTGGGTGCCTGCCTTCGGCGTCAAGCAGGATGCAATCCCGGGCTTCGTGCGGGACACCTGGTTCAAGGCGGACACGCCAGGAATCTATCGCGGCCAGTGCGCCGAGCTCTGCGGCAAGGAGCACGGGTTCATGCCCGTCGTCGTCGAGGTGAAGACACCCGAGGCGTATGCGCAGTGGGTGGATGCACAGAAGAAGAAGGCCGCGGCGACTGCCGAGGATCCGAACAAGGCCTGGGACCTGAAGGACCTCGTTGCGCGCGGCGAAAAGGTCTATACGGCGAACTGCGTGGCCTGTCATCAGGCGAACGGCAAGGGCGTGCCGCCCGCGTTTCCGCCCCTCGACGGGTCCAAGATCGCAACAGGTCCCGTTGCGGCGCACCTCGATGTCGTATTGAACGGCGTCTCCAAGAACGGTCAGCCGACGGCGATGGTGGCGTGGAAGAGCACGCTCTCGAATACCGACATCGCCGCCGTCGTGACGTACGAGCGCAACGCGTGGGGCAACCATACGGGTGACGCGGTCCAGCCGTCACAGGTCGCGGCAGCGAAGAAGTAACGGCCGCGCCGACTTGAGGAGCATGAAACGATGAGCGCCATTCCGCACGACCACGCCGCAGGTCACGATCACGCCCACGACGACCACGCCCACCATCCCGGTGGACTGATGCGCTGGGTCACCACGACCAACCACAAGGATATCGGGACGCTGTACCTGTGGTTCTCGTTCATCATGTTCATCGCCGGCGGCTGTCTCGCGCTGACGATCCGCACGGAATTGTTCCATCCAGGGCTGCAGATCGTCGAGCCGGAGTTCTTCAATTCGCTGACGACGCTACACGGACTGATCATGATTTTCGGCGCGATCATGCCGGCGGCGGTCGGATTCGCCAACTGGCAGGTCCCCCTGATGATCGGCGCGCCGGACATGGCGTTCGCGCGGATGAACAACTGGAGTTTCTGGCTGTTGCCGTTCGCCGCATCGTTGTTGATCGGTTCGTTCTTCGTGCCCGGCGGCGCGGCGGCGGGAGGGCTGGACGCTCTACGCGCCGTTGTCGGTCGAGGCAGGGATGGGCATGGACCTGACCATCTTTGCCGTCCACATCATGGGCGCATCGTCGATCATGGGTTCGATCAACATCATCACGACGATCCTCAATCTGCGCGCGCCCGGCATGACGCTGATGAAGATGCCGCTGTTCGTGTGGACGTGGCTGATCACCGCGTACCTGCTGATTGCGGTGATGCCGGTGCTCGCCGGTGCGGTGACGATGCTGCTGACCGACCGCCATTTCGGCACGAGCTTCTTCAATGCTGCGGGTGGCGGCGACCCGGTGATGTTCCAGCACATCTTCTGGTTCTTCGGCCACCCCGAGGTCTACATCATGATCCTGCCGTCGTTCGGGATCGTGTCGACAATCATCCCGGCGTTCGCGCGCAAGCCGCTGTTCGGCTACGCATCGATGGTGTACGCGACCTCGTCGATCGCCATCCTGTCGTTCATCGTGTGGGCGCACCATATGTTCACGGTCGGCATGCCGGCCGCGGGACAGCTGTTCTTCATGTACGCGACGATGCTCATCGCAGTGCCGACCGGCGTGAAGGTGTTCAACTGGCTGGCGACGATGTGGCGCGGCTCGATGACGTTCGAGACGCCGATGCTGTTCGCCATCGGGTTCATCTTCCTGTTCACGATGGGCGGGTTCACGGGCCTCGTACTTGCGATCACGCCGGTGGACATCCAGCTGCAGGACACCTACTACGTCGTCGCGCACTTCCACTACGTGCTGGTGGCCGGCTCGCTGTTCGCGTTCTTCGGCGGCGTCTACTACTGGCTGCCCAAGTGGTGCGGTCGCATGTACAACGAAACGCTCGGCAAGTGGCACTTCTGGCTGTCGATGATCTTCTTCAACATCACGTTCTTCCCGATGCACTTCCTCGGCCTGGCCGGGATGCCGCGCCGCGTTCCCGATTACGCGACGCAGTTCACGGACTTCAACGAGATCGCGACGATCGGGGCATTTGGCTTCGGCCTGTCGCAGTTGCTGTTCCTCTACGTCGTGCTGAACTGCATTCGGGATGGCAAGCCGGCGCCCGCGAGACCTTGGGACGGTGCCGACACACTCGAATGGACGCTGCCGTCGCCGGCGCCTTATCACACGTTCGAGACACCGCCTCACGTTGCCTAGGCCACGGGTGAATACCAACTCTGACGTCACGCCGTCCGGTGCGCCACGCGACGCCCGCCGCGCGGCCAGCGTGCGTACCGCGCTCGTGCTGGCGTCGATCGCCGTCGTGTTTTTCGGGGGCATCATCTACGCCCACGTCTCCGGTGAGCCGACGGTCGGTATGAGTGTGCTTGGCTTCGGGGTGATGGGGTTTCTGCTCGTCGCGATCGGCAGAAACTTACGAAAATGAGCGCGCAGTGAGCATCGACGCGAACGGCGCAAAACCTGACGGCGTGCAGCGCGCGAACCGCGTGCTGGTCGGCAAACTCGCCCTCGTCATCGTCATCATGTTCGGTTTTGGGTTTGCGCTGGTGCCGTTCTATGAGCAGATCTGCAAGGCGACGGGCCTGCGCGACATCGCGGTTCCCGACAAGGTGACCAACACGCAGGTCGACGCCACGCGCACCGTGCGCCTCGAATTCGACGCCAATCTGAACAAGATGCCCTGGCAGTTCCGGCCGCTGACGCGGGTCATCAACGTGCATCCGGGTGAGCTGACCCAGGTGGTCTATGAGGTGGAGAACACGAGCGAGCGGCCGATGACGGGGCAGGCGGTGCCGAGCTATGGCCCGCAACTCGCCGGTGAATACTTCAAGAAGCTCGAATGCTTCTGCTTCACGAAGCAGTCGTTCGGACCGCATGAAAAACGGCAAATGCCCGTCGTGTTCGTGATCGATTCGCGGCTGCCCGCGGACGTCAACACGATCACGCTGTCGTATACGTTTTTCGAAGTCGAGGGCAACCTGGGCCAGGCCCCCGATCCCGCGCACAGAACTTGAGCAGCAAGTCGAGGAGCAACGCATGAGCACCGCACACAACAGCGAGCCGTACTACTACGTACCACAGCCTTCGCACTGGCCGATCACCGGCTCGTGCGCGTTGTTGCTGATGGCGGTGGGTGCCGCGAGCTGGTTCAACCAGTACGCAATGGGACCGTGGCTGGTGCTTGCGGGGTTCGCGGTGCTCGTCACGATGATGTTCGGCTGGTTCGGACGCGTCATCGACGAGTCCGGGCGCCATCTATACAACAAGAAGGTCGACCTGTCCTTCCGCTGGGGAATGAGCTGGTTCATCTTCTCGGAAGTGATGTTCTTCGCGGCGTTCTTCGGTGCGCTGTTCTATGTGCGCAACATGTCGGTGCCGTGGCTCGGCGACATGGAAAACAAGTTGCTGTGGCCGAATTACACCTCGATGTGGCCCACCAACGGTCCTTACCTCGCCGATGCATTCACGCCGATGGGGGCAATCGGCATCCCGCTGCTCAACACCATCCTCCTGGTGTCGTCCGGCGGCACGCTGACGATCGCCCACCACGCGCTCAAGGCCGGCCACCGCGGCGCACTGAAGTTCTGGTTGTTCATCACGATCGTCCTCGGGTTCACGTTCCTCGGTTTTCAGGCCTTCGAATACACGCACGCCTACAGCGAGCTCAACCTGAAGTTGTCCACCGGTGTCTATGGATCGACGTTCTTCATGCTGACCGGTTTCCACGGTTTTCACGTGACGATCGGCGCGATCATGCTCACGGTCATGCTGCTGCGGATATTCCGGGGGCACTTCGACGCGCAACATCACTTTGCCTTCGAGGCTGCCGCCTGGTACTGGCACTTCGTCGACGTTGTCTGGCTGCTGCTGTTCATCCTCGTCTACTGGTTGTAGGGCAGGGCCACCAGCAAAAAAGCCGCGCGGGCAGCCGCGCGGCTTTTTCATCTCGACAGGCGGTCACCGCAGGCCGTTCGGCCCGATCCAGCCCAGTTTGTAGCTCACCACGAGGAAAATGATCAGACTGGCCGACAGCGCGACGCGGATCGCCAGCGCCTTGACCATGCGCGTCCCCTGTCCGCGGTCGTGGTAAAGGTAATAGAGCGCCGTGCCCAGGCTGCCGACGATGAGCAACAGCGCGACGATGACGATGACTTTGATCAATGCAGGCACGTGCGTGACTCGCCGATCGCGGACCTTCTAGTCTAGAGCACGCCGATGCTCAACGCCATCACCTCGTTCCTGGACCGAAGGCAGTTTCGGCCGACGCTCTGGCCGACGGTCGGCTTGCTCGTACTGCTTGCGGCGACGGTCAGCCTCGGCAACTGGCAGCGACACCGCGCCGAGGAGAAGGAATCCCTGCGTGCACAGTACGATCGGGCGGCGAGTGCGCCGCCGATTCAACTTGCGGCGACCGCGACCGACGTTTCCGCGCTGCGCTTCCATCGTGTTCGCGCGACAGGCGAATTCGACGCTGGCGCGCAGATACTGATCGACAACAAAGTGCACGCCGGGCAGCCGGGGTATCACGTCGTCGCTCCGTTGAAGATGACCGGAGGCGGCGTCGTACTGGTCGATCGCGGATGGGTTGCCGCGGGGCCACGGCGCTCCGAGTTGCCGCCGGCGCCCCCGCCGACTGGAATTTTGACGGTGGATGGTCGCGTCAACGTGCCGCCGGCACGATACCTCGAGTTGCGCTCGGAACGCGCCACCGGTCCGGTATGGCAGAACCTGGACATCGCCCGCGTCGCTGCCGCGCGTGGGATGCCGCTGCTGCCATTCATCGTCGAGCAAACGGATGGCCCATCCGACGGGCTCATCCGCGATTGGCCCGCGCCGGACTTCGGCATCGAGCAGCACCAAAGTTACATGGTGCAGTGGTATTCGTTCGGGTTGCTGGGCTGCGTCCTGTGGCTCGGGCTCAACTGGCGCGTGCGGGAGAAACGGGATGGCTGAGCCGCAGC
Source organism: uncultured beta proteobacterium (assembly GCA_963726935.1). GTDB lineage: Bacteria > Pseudomonadota > Gammaproteobacteria > Burkholderiales > Casimicrobiaceae > PALSA-1003. The sequence continues at coordinate 73,190 of CAVSEH010000013.1, read as the reverse complement.
CAAAGAGCAAGGGCCGCCGCATGCTGCTGTTGCTGGCGCTCGTCTCGCTCGCTCCGATCGTTGCATCGTATGTCACCTATTACTGGTTCGTCCCGGACAAACGCGTCAACTACGGCGAGTTGTTGCCGGCCGGTTCAGCCCCGCCAGTGATCGGTGTCGGAGCTGATGGTGGACCCTTCGCGCTGTCCGACCTGCGCGGGCAGTGGGTGCTGCTGATCGTGACCGGCGCCGATTGCACCGACGCCTGCCGGGGGGCGCTATACGCAACCCGGCAGGCGCGCACGATCCAGGGTCGCGAGAAGGATCGCGTGGTGCGAGCCTGGCTGCGTCCGACGGGAGCGCCTGCGCCGGCGACCGAATTGCGGGATTCGCAGCCGGGACTGGTTATCGCGAGCGCAGGGCAGGCGGACCTGGCGCGACTACCACTCGATCCCGGCGGTGCGCCGACGATTCTTCTGCTGGACCCGCGCGGCAATCTCGTTTTGCGCTATGGTGCCAACCCGGACATCAAGCGCCTCGCGGCGGATCTGGGACGCCTGCTTCGTGCCTCGCAGATAGGCTAGGCCGGGTGGTAAAATGACTCCTTGACCCGTTGCGCGACCCACACCGGTTCGCCGCACAGCCGCCGCGACTGACAGCTTTCCCGATGACCACGCTCGCAATTCGCCAGAACCGCCTGCGCCAGTTCTTTGCGCTGACCAAGCCGCGCGTCGTGTCGCTGATCGTGTTTACGGCGGTGATCGGGATGTTCCTGGCGACACCCGGACTGCCGCCGCTTTCGGCAGTGATCTTCGGGACCCTCGGGATCGCGCTCGTTGCGGGCGCGGCGGCCGCCATCAACTGCCTGGTCGAGCAAAAGATCGACGCGGTAATGGCCCGTACGCGCGCGCGACCGCTGCCGCGTGGCGAGCTGACCTCGTTGCAGACGCTGGTATTCGCGGGGATCGTCGGGGCGTCGGGATTGCTCCTTTTGTACGTCAAGGTCAATGCGCTCACGATGTGGCTGACACTGGTGACGTTCGTCGGCTATGCCATCGTGTACACGGTGCTCCTGAAGCCCGCGACCCCGCAGAACATCGTGATCGGTGGCGCGTCGGGCGCGATGCCGCCCGTGCTGGGATGGGCCGCCGTTGCGAACGACGTGGCGCCTGAAGCGCTGCTGCTGTTCCTCGTCATTTTCGTGTGGACGCCCCCGCACTTCTGGTCGCTCGCTCTGTACCGGGCGCAGGAATACGCGAAGGCCGGGCTGCCCATGTTGCCCGTTACGCACGGTGCCAGAGTACACGCGCTTGCAGATCGTGCTCTACACGCTGGCGCTGTTCGCGGTGTCGCTGATGCCGTTCGCCATACGGATGAGCGGCTGGATCTATCTCGCTGCGGCTGTCGGCCTGGGAGCCGTGTTCATCGGCTACGCGGTGCAACTCTACCGGCGTTACAGCGACGCGCTTGCGCGGCGCACCTTCCGCTATTCGATCTTTTATCTCGCGACGCTTTTTTCCGCGCTGTTGATCGACCACTACTGGCAGTGAACTTCGCGCGCATTCTGATCATCGCGCTGCTCGCCGTGGGTATCGTCGCCTGTGGTCCTGCGTCGCCGAAATTTCAGGGTTCCGACGTCACCGGCGGCAGTTTCGGCCGCGATTTCAAGTTGACCGACGCCGAGGGGCGGCAACGCACGCTTGCGGACTTTCGCGGCAAGGTCGTCGTCATGTTCTTCGGCTACACCCAATGTCCCGATGCCTGTCCGACGACGCTGTCCGAACTGGCCACCGTCATGCAGACGCTCGGACCCGATGCGGCGCGCGTGCAGGTTCTCTTCGTGACGATCGATCCAGAGCGCGACACGGCGGAGCTGTTGGCGCAGTACGTGCCGGCATTCAATCCGACGTTCCTCGGCTTGCGCGGCGACGCGCAGGCGACGGCCGAGGTGGCCAGGGAATTCAAGGTGCTCTATCAGAAGCAGCCGGGAACGACGCCCGGCGCGTACAGCATGGATCATTCGGCCGGCACGTTCATCTTCGATCCGGACGGACGGTTGCGGGTCTACGTGAGCTATGGCCAGGGGCCACAGGTTTTTGCGCACGACATCGGGGCCTTGCTGCATCCGAAGTCGTAGTCTGCGCGCGCGAACTTGTTCGCGCTCAACGGCAACCCAAAGTCTCCGTCATCCCGGCGAAGGCCGGGATCCAAGTTATGACTTGCGCGGCGAGATAGTGCGACTTAGGCCCCGGCCTGCGCCGGGGCGACACTCGATGGCCGCATTCAACCTGCGCGTTTGTTCTCGATCAACTCGATCTTGTAGCCGTCCGGGTCCTGGACGAATGCGATGACCGTCGTCCCGCCTTTGACCGGTCCCGCGTCGCGCGTGACATTGCCACCTTTGTTGCGCACCGCCGCGCAAGCTGCCGCAGCGTCCGGCACCTCGATCGCGACGTGGCCGTACGCGGTGCCTAGATCGTAGTGATCCACACCGTAGTTGTAAGTCAATTCGAGCACCGCCTCCTCTGACTCGTCGCCGTAGCCGACAAACGCGAGTTTGTACTTCTGCTCGGGTCGATCGGTCGTGCGCAGCACCTTCATGCCGAGCACGCCCGTATAGAAGCCGATCGAGCGATCCAGATCGCCGACGCGCAGCATCGTGTGCAGTATTTTCATCGCGGTCTCCTAAAACTCGACGAGTTCGTAGTCTTCCTTGCGTGCGCCGCAATCGGGGCACGTCCAGTTCGGAGGAACATCCTCCCACTTGGTGCCGGGGGCAATTCCGGTGTCGGGATCGCCGTAGGCCTCGTCATAGATGTGGCCGCAGATGAGGCACATGTATTTTTTCATTCGGGCGCAATGCCGTTGGAGTAAAATCGCATTTTACCAAGTCCACCGGTGCCGGTAGCGGATCGATATCCGCGGTCGGTCGCCGCCCGAGGCGATCCCGCGATGCCGCCCCCGACCGACAACGATCCTGATTTTCCGCCTTTGGTACTCGCTTTCGCCGCCTCCGACCCTTCGGGCGGCGCAGGCATCCAGGCCGACCTGCTGACGCTGGCCAGCATGGGCTGTCACCCGCTGACCGTCATCACCGCGATCACCGTCCAGGATACTCTCGGCGTCGAAGCGGTGCAGCCGATCGATGCCGAATGGGTCGCGGATCAGGCGCGCTGTCTGCTCGAGGACATGCCGATCGACGCCTTCAAGATCGGTGCCCTCGGCAGCGTGGAGAACATCGCCGCGATTGCCGAAATCATCGCGGACTACCCTGACATCCCGCTTATCCTCGATCCGGTGCTGGCCTCGGGGCGGGGCGATGAACTGGCCAGCGATGAAATGCTGCACGCGATGCGCGAGCTGTTGTTGCCCCAGACCACGATCCTGACGCCCAACAGCATGGAAGCGCGACGCCTTGCCGACGCCGAGGACGACGAGGAACCGTCGCTCGCGCTATGTGCGCAGCGCCTGATCGAAGCGGGTGCGGAATTCGTCCTGATCACCGGCACGCACGAGCCGACGCCGCAGGTGGTGAACACGCTGTATGGCAAGAACGGCGTGGTGCGCACGGATAACTGGCAGCGCCTGCCCGGGAGCTACCACGGATCGGGTTGCACGCTTGCCTCGGCCATTGCGGCGATGCTCGCGAATGGACTCGAGCTGCCGGAAGCCGTGCGCGAAGCGCAGGACTACACGTGGCATGCGCTGCAAAAGGCATATCGGCCCGGCATGGGCCAGTTTCTGCCGGACAGGCTTTTCTGGGCGCGCGAAGGCGACGACCAGACCGAGCCCCGCGTCGATGCTGCCGACGCGGTGAAATCACCGGCGCAGTCCAGCTCGCAGCTGGGTGATATCCACCGACACTGAGCCATGCTGGCGTTGCGCACGCGCCCGCGTCTCTCGCTTTCCGGACTCTACGCGCTGACCCCCGATTGCGCGGATACGGCGCGACTCGTCACGCAGGTGCGCGCAGCTCTCGGCGGCGGCGCATCCGCAATCCAGTATCGCAACAAGACTGCTGCGCCCGTGCTGCGCGTCACGCAGGCACAGGCCTTGCGCGATGCCTGCAGCAGGCAGGGCGCCGCGTTCATCGTCAACGATGACGTCGAGCTCGCAGACAGGGTCGGCGCAGACGGTGTCCATCTCGGGCGCGACGACGGCCCCATCGCCGAAGCGCGCAAGCGTTTGGGTCCGCAAGCGATGATCGGCGTGTCGTGCTACGACTCGCTGACGCGCGCGGAGATCGCCGTTGGCGGCGGCGCCGACTACATCGCGTTCGGCAGTTTTTTCGCGTCGACCGTCAAACCCGGCGCGGTGCGCGCGCCCGTGTCCCTCCTGGCGGCCGCAAAGGCTCGATGGGATGTCCCTGTCGTGGCCATCGGCGGCATCACCCTGGAGAACGCGCCGTCGCTCATCGCGGCCGGCGCGGACGCGATTGCGGTCATCACCGAGGTATTTGCCGCGCCGGACATCGAGGCTTCAGCGCGCGCACTGGCGGCGTTGTTCATTCCTCATGTCGCGTAACGACGAGCTTTTCCAGCGTGCGCAATTGCGGATTCCGGCGGGGGTCAACTCCCCCGTGCGCGCTTTTCGCTCGGTAGGCGGCACGCCACGTTTTTTTGCGCGCGGCGAGGGCGCGTATCTGTGGGATGCGGACGGCAAGCGCTACATCGACTATGTCGGTTCCTGGGGGCCGGCGATTCTCGGCCATGCCCATCCCGAAACGGTACGAGCGGTACAGGAAACGGCGAAGTACGGATTGTCGTTCGGCGCGCCGACCGAACTCGAAATCGACATGGCCGAGACGCTGTGCCGCCTCCTGCCGTCGATGGACATGGTGCGACTGGTCTCCTCCGGTACCGAGGCGACGATGACGGCGCTGCGGCTTGCGCGCGGTTACACGGGTCGTCCGAAGATCATCAAGTTCGAAGGCTGCTATCACGGCCACGGGGACAGCCTGCTGGTAAAGGCGGGCTCGGGGGCGCTCACGTTCGGGCAACCGTCTTCGGCGGGTGTGCCCGCGTCGATCGCGAACGAGACGCTCGTGCTGACGTACAACGATCTCGACGAAGTCACGGCTGCGTTCAGGGCGCACCCAGGAGAAATCGCCGGCATCATCGTCGAGCCCGTCGCGGGCAACATGAACCTCATCCTGCCGAAACCCGGATTCCTGCAGGGACTGCGCGAAGCGTGCGACCGCAACGGCGCGGTGCTCATCTTTGACGAGGTCATGACCGGCTTTAGGCTGCACCTTCAGGGCGCACAAGGTCTGTACGGCATTGCTCCCGACCTGACGACGCTCGGCAAGGTCATTGGTGGCGGGATGCCTGTAGGTGCATTCGGCGGGCGCCGCGCGATCATGGAGAAGATCGCGCCGCTCGGTCCGGTCTATCAGGCCGGAACCCTTTCGGGAAACCCGGTTGCCGTCGCGGCCGGACTTGCAACCTTGAAGGCGATTCAGGCTCCCGGGTTCTACCCGCGTCTTGCCGAGCGCACACTCGCGCTGACGACAGGTCTCGTCGGTGCGGCGAGGAACATTGGCGTGGAACTCTCCGCGCAGGCGATCGGCGGCATGTTCGGCATCTACTTTGCACGCACCGCCCCGGAGACCTTCGCGGCCGTCATGGCCTGCGACAAGGATCGCTTCAATCGCTTTTTTCATCACATGCTCGACGCTGGCGTGTACCTTGCGCCGTCGGCATTCGAGGCCGGCTTCGTGTCCGCGGCACACACGGCCGACGATATTGCCGATACGGTGCGGCTGGCGGAAGCGAGCTTGCGCGCAGTCGGCTGAGCGAGCGCTAGTCCAGGTTCAGCGCCCAGGCTGCGAAAAGCTTCGCGTAGTGCGACGTCACGGACGCCTCGTCCGGTAGCGAGACGTGGTACCAGTGCCGGTGCTCGCCCGGCGCCGAATTCAGTGTGGGAAATTTCGCGGCGAACGCTGCCTGCGCGGCGTTCCATCCCGAATCGAAATTGCCGCGGGACTGATGGATGAGCGCCAGGTCGCAGGCGATCGTCAGCCGCGCTCCGGCGAGGTACGCGCGATAGCTGAAATCCAGGTCGTACAGATGAAATCCGGGGATACGCCCGGTATCGAAACCGACTCGCTCCACCCACTCGCGTCTGGCGGCAATGAATACGCCGTCGAGTCCCTGGGCTTGCTCGATCCTCGGCCCTCGCATCGAGGTCAGCGCCAACTCGTAGGAGGTGTCGGCAGGCGCCTTATGCGTGACGCTGCCGTGCAGGTGCGGGTGACCCGCCCAGAGCAGGGCTGGGCCCGAGACTCGGGTGGTTCCGGCGACGCCTGCGAAGTCTGCATTCGCCATCGTCTCCGCCAATCGCGCTGCGAAGTCCGGCACGGCGAAACGGATATCGTCATGCGAAAACACGACGAGTTCGCCATGGGCCCGCGCGTAGCCTCGCGCGTAGCCGTCATACATCGAGGTGGCGTCCGCGATGCGAATGCGTTCGTGCGGCCAGCGGGAGAATGCGGTGTCGAACTGTGCATCGACACCGGCGTAGCGCAAATCATCACGACTGACGATGATCACGGAAAGCGCTGGCAGATTCGCCGGCAGGCGCCGCATCGGATAGATGGAATCCGGGACGAGCGCAGGTAGCGGACAGTCGTGCAGGGAGCGGACCAGCTTGTCGATGAACGGAAAATCGAGCGGGTCGCGTATTGCGCCCCGGATGCCGGCCGCGAGCGCCGAGGGCCAATCGCCCTCCGCACGTGCGATTTGCCACAATGCTTTCAGCGTTCGTGGATCGACCTCGGTCACGCCCGCAGCCCTGATGGCGTCGCGCAACCGGTCACAGGCTTCGCGGTTGCGACCGATGCGTGCGAGGGCGACAGCGTCGTTATGCAGCTGTCGGGCGAGGGTGGAATCGCTCGGCATGAGCACGTTGGTTGTTCTGTTCGATCGATGACGATGCCCGAGGACGGGCAAGCCCGAATATTACTTGGGAATCCAACGACGCTCGGGTGAGAGCAATTCTCCGGATGGTAAAATTGAACTCTGTCGGCCATCTCACGCCGTCAACGACTCCTCCCATGACCCGATCTCCGGACGAGGCTCTCGCCATCGCTTCCGCGCACCATGCGGCGGGCAATCAAGCGAAGGCGCGGCCGCTCTACGACGAAGTCCTTGCCGCCGACCCGGAGCATCCCGTGGCGCTGCTGCGCATCGCGGAACAGGAACTGGCGCAAGGACGCGCCGAGGATGCGGCGGGATACGCCGAGCGCGCACTGCAGGCGGCGCCGCATCGGATGCCGCCTGCCCGCGACTTGTGGTTCGTCCTCGGCCGCGCGCATATGGCGCGCCGCGACTGGCAGGCCGCCGAGCGTGCCTTCGCCGGCATGCTCCACGCGGCTCCAGGCGATCGCGGCGCATTGCTTTGTCTGGGCTCCGTGGCCCTGGCCGCCGGCGATCCCGTGCGCGCTGAACCACCGCTGCGCGACGCGGTCGCGCGACATCCCGGCTTTGCGCCAGCCTGGGCGAACCTCGCCGTCGCGTTGGCCGCGCAACAGCGGCTCGACGAAGCGTTCGACTGCGCGAAAACCGCGGTCGAGCGCGCGCCGGAATCGATCGCGTGCTGCCAGGTGTTTGCCGCCATCGCGATCCAGAACGGCAACGCGGCGGCGGCGATACCTGTGTGCCGTGCGGCGCTTGCGCGCTTGCCGGGCAACGCGGTCCTCGTGGCCTCGCTTGCCGACGCGCTGCGAGCCGCCGGTGCTCGCCCGGAAGCGTTTGCGTTGCTTGCGCCCATGGTGACAGACCCCGGGGCGCCTGCGGAAATCCTGGTGAGCTTCGGCGCGTTGTGCGTTGAATCGGCCCAATTCCCCGAGGCAATCGTGCATCTCGAACGCGCGGTGTCGTCTGGGTCGCCGGATCCTCGCGCATGGGACAACCTCGGTACCGCGTACGCGCGAATGGAGGACCTCGAGCGAGCCGCCGCCGCCTATGCGCGCGCGGCCGAGCTCGACCCGAAGCTGTCGCCGGTGCTGTGCCATCTCGCCGAGACACTGCGCAAGCTTTGCGACTGGGACGGCGTCGACCGTGCCGACGCGGTCTGGCTCGACCGATTCGACCGCCCGGACAGCGATCCACGCTGGAACCCGTTTATCGCGATCTTCCTGGCCACGACCCCGGCACAGCAACTGCGCGCCGCACGCCTCTGGTCGCGCCACACGCTCCCGCGTGCGGTGCCGAAGGCGCCTGCATTCGTGCGCAGACCGGGCACGCGCCTGCGTGTGGGCTACCTCAGCTGCGATCTGCAGGAACATGCGACGGCGCACCTCGCCGCAGGCCTGTTCGAGCGGCACGATCGCAAGACAACCGAAATCTTCGCGTACAGCTACGGGACCGACGATGGCAGCGCGATGCGCGTGCGCCTGATGCGGGCATTCGAGCACTGGGTCGACATTTCGGGCATCAGTGACGATGCTGCCGCAAGCCGCATCCGCAACGACGGCATCGACGTGTTGGTCGAGCTCAAGGGTCACACCGCCGGCAGCCGGCTCGGCATCGTGTGCCGTCGTCCCGCGCCGATCCAGATTCACTACCTGGGCTTTCCCGGCACGCTGGGATTGGATGCGATTTCGCATCTCGTCGCCGACGCAGTGATCGCGCCCCCCGCCGATGAAGCCAGCTATCACGAGACCCTGGTGCGTATGCCGGCCTGCTATCAGGTCAACGACGATCGACGAGCGCTGCCGAACGCGCCGGCGCGCTCGGCGCTCGGCCTGCCGGACGACGAACTCGTGCTCGCGTGCTTGAACCATTCCGCAAAGCTGTCGCGCACCTTCTTCCGGCTCTGGGCGCAGGCGATGCGCGAGGTGCCGCGAAGCGTGCTATGGCTGTACGTCCCGCACGAGGTCGCGCGACGTAACCTGCGTGTCGAGGCCAAACGCGAAGGATTTGATCCCGCGCGCATCGTGTTCGCTTCCGCGGCGACGAACGAAGCTCACATCGCGCGCCTGCGCGTGGCCGATCTTGCGCTCGACTTGCTGCCATGCGGCTCGCACACTTCGGGCAGCGACGCGTTGTGGGCTGGCGTACCGATGCTGTCGTGCCGGGGTGCCACGTTTGCAGGCCGTGTCGGGGCGAGCCTGCTCACTGCGGCTGGATTGCCGGAACTGGTGACGGAAACAACGGCAGACTACGGCGCCGAACTGTTGCGTCTACTGCGCGAACCGGAACGCCTGCACGGCTATAAGCACTATCTCGACACCGAGCGCCCGCGACTGTCGCTGTTCGACACCGAGGGCTTCACACGCGCGTGGGAACGTACGTTGACCCGCTTGGCGGACGAAGCATGACCCGGCGGCGAGCGGGCTGCTGACGCCTGCTGCCCGACTTCCGGTCCTTACGCACCCAAATTAAATGCAACTCACGCTTCAGGACGCATTCGCGCTCGCGGCCCAGCACGAGACCAGCGGGCGTAGCGCCGACGCGCGCGCCATCTACGAACAGATTCTCGCGGCCCTGCCCGACCACCCCGGTGCGCTCCTCAAGATCGCGCAACAGGAAATCGACGAAGGGCGTGCGGCGGCGGCGCGCGACCCCTTGCAACGAGCGCTGGCGGCCGCGCAACGGCAAGCATTGCCGGCGGAGGAAATCTGGCTTGCGCTCGCCCGCGCGCATCTCGCCAGCGGCGATGCCGACAGCGCCAGGAATGCGGTCGAGCGCGCGCTCGAATCGGCGCCCAAAAGCGCGGATCTCCTCTGCCGACTCGGACATGTTGTATTGGAGTCGGGCGATCCGAGTCTGGGAGAGCGCTGCTTTCGCGTTGCGCACGAGCGTGACGCGCGCCACGGTGCTGCGTCATCCGGTCTGGCGCTTGCGTTGGCGGCACAAAAGCGGCTGGACGACGCGGTTGCTGCGGCCCGGGACGGCGTCGAGCTCGCGCCGGCATCGTTGCACGCGATGCAGGTGATGGCGTTCGTCACGCTGCAGCGAAAGGATTTTGTGGGCACGCAGGAAATCGCCCGCGACGGGTTGCGGCAGCACCCGCGCGACGTGTATCTGATGCACATGCTCGGCAACGCCCTCAACTCGGCGGGGGCGGCGAACCTCGCGCGTAAGGTACTGACTGAATGTGCCGTGCTCGCGCCCGACGATGCCGAGGTGCGTGTGAGCCTCGGTGCGGCGTGTCTGGGTGACAATGCTCCGGCCGAAGCGCGCAAGCATCTCGAACGTGCCATCGCTCTCGGCGTACGGGGCGGCCAGGTCTGGGACAACCTTGGCCTTGCATACCGAAGGTCCGGCGATGAGGAGCGAGCGCTGCAGGCCTTCGAGACGGCCGTGGAGCGCGAACCGACGCTCACCCCGGCGCTGGCGAACCTGGTTTACACCCGGCAGTTTCTTTGCGAATGGGATCGGCTCGAGGAAGCCGAAGACAAGCTCGCGGCTACGCTCGTAGATCCTGCGGCCGACCCGCGGTGGTCGCCATTCATAGCCCTGTCCATGCCGCTGTCTTCGGTTCAACAGCTCGAGGTTGCGCGCCGGTGGTCGCATGCGATGTTGCCGCTGCCGGTCGCCCGTCGAGTACCGCCGCCGCGTGTCGGCCGGCTGCGGGTCGGCTACCTCTCCGGCAACTTTCACGAGCACCCCACGGCTCGGTTGATGGTGGGATTGTTCGAGGAGCACGATCGCAGCGCCTTCGAGGTTACGGGTTACAGCTATGGCCCCGACGACGGCAGCGAACTACGCGCCCGCGTGCGCGACGCTTTCGATCGCTGGCGCGATGTGCGCGACCTGCAGGACACGGAGGTTGCCACCCTCATTCGCAACGACGGCATCGACATCCTCATCGATCGTCAGGGCCACATACTCGGTAGCAGGCTGGCCATCCTCGCACAGCGTCCCGCGCCGGTGCAGCTTCACTACATGAGCTTTCCGGGGACCATCGGCTGGGATGGCATCGATGGCCTGATCGCCGACGCGCAGGTGATCCCTCAGGGTGAAGAGGCGTACTTTCACGAACGCATATGGCGCCTCCCGCGCTGCTACTTCGTCAATGATGGTCGACGCAGTCTGCCGACAGCGTCGGAGCGATCCGAGCATGGGCTCCCCCGGAATGCCCTGGTGCTCGCTTGCCTGAATCACAGCTACAAACTGCGCCGCGACGAGTTCGTCATCTGGATGCGGGCGCTCCGCGAGCAGCCCGACGCCGTGCTGTGGTTGCTGGCGGGACACGCGCGGTCGCAAGCCAACCTGCGCGCCGAAGCGCGCCGCGCAGGCGTTGACCCTTCCCGGTTGATCTTCGCGCCCATGGTGTCTCAGGAAGAACATATCGCCCGACTACGCTGTGCGGACCTTGTCCTCGACACGTTGCCCTACGGCGCCCACACGACCGGCGTGGACGCACTCTGGGCGGGCGTACCGGCGCTGACGCGCCGCGGGGCGACGTTCGCGGGCCGCGTTGGTGCAAGCCTATTGCTCCAAGCAGGTCTGCCGGAACTGATCGCCGATTCGCGCGACGCCTACCAGGGAAAGCTGCTCGAGCTCGTCGCGAACCCGGGCACACTGCGCGGCTATCACGAATACCTGGAGCAGACGCGCGATCGAAACCCGCTGTTCGACACCAAGGCGTTCACTCGCGATTGGGAAGCGTTGCTCGTGCGCATCTACGACGACGCGGCCGAGCGCGGCACCTGCGTCGCGGAGAACCCCTGATGCAGCTAAAACTCGAGGCGGCCTTTGCACGCGCCTTCGCATTCGAGGCGATGGGCGAGCACGGCCAGGCGCGCACTCTCTACGAGCACATTCTTGCCGCGATCCCCGGGCATCCGGGAGCGCTCCTGTGCGTCGCCAGGCAGCACCGTCGCGCGGGTGAGCTCGACGCCGCCCGCGCGTGCCTCGAGCAGGCGTTGGAAGGTGCGAAGAGAATGGCACTGCCCCCGACCGAGATCTGGACTGAACTCGGGGACGTGCGTCATGCCACCGGCGCGCGCGAGGCTGCGCGTGCGGCTTATGCGCAAGCGCTCGAAGCCTCGCCGGGGACGGTCGCGGCGCTGATCGGGCTTGGCAATCTCGCCTTCGACGTGGGTGATTTCCGTGCCGCCGAGATGCACTATCGTGAGGCCGTCGCTCGCGCGCCTAGCGGCATGGCATGGGTCAACGTGGCATTCGCGCTCGAATCCCAATCGCGGCTCGACGAAGCCGAAGCGGCTGCGGACGAAGGGCTCCGGCATGCGTCGCAGTTGCCCGAAGCATGGCAGGTGAGGGCGAGCGTCGCCTTCAGGCGGGGCGATCTGACGCGCGCGGAGGAATTCTGCCGGCAGGGCCTGGAGCGATTTCCCGAGCAGGCCGAACTTCTGCACCTGCTCGGTCGGATACTCCGGCGCGCAGGAGAGGTCGTCAAGGCGCGCGAGGTTCTCGTCCGTGCGGCGAGCGCGGCTCCGCTGAATACGGACATTCTCGTCACGCTTGCCGGTATCTCGATGGCGTTGGGACGCATTGCCGATGCGCGACTTGAACTCGCGCGCGCGCTCGAACTCGGGGCGTCGTCGGTCGAGGTGTTCGACAACCTTGGCCTGATCTGCGAGGCGGAGGGTGATCTGCCGGCGGCACTCGAAGCCTATGCCCGCGCCGTCGCGCGTGGACCGACCACGACGTCCGCCATCGCGAACTATGCAAGAGCACTGCGTATCGCGTGCGATTTCGAACGTGCCGAAGTGGCAGGAAGTCAGCTGCTCGCCCTCACCGACGATCCGTCGAGCGATCCGCGTTGCCCGCCGATGGTCGGGATATTCATGGGGGCTAGCGCGGCGCAACAGGTGACGATTGCGCGACGCTGGTGCGAGAACAGATTACCTCGTGTCGCGGCCCCTCTCCCTATCCGCAGCCGGGGGACACGCCTGCGCGTGGGATACATCTCATCGGATTTTCGCGATCACCCCACGGCTCACCTCATCGCCGGGTTGTTCGAATGCCACGACCCCTCGCGCGTCGAGACCTTTGGCTACGGGACGGTCGCCGACGATGACAGCGCGATCGGCCGCCGCATTCGCGGGGCGTTCCAGCACTGGTGCAAGCTGCCCGCGGCACGGCACGAATCGAATGCGGAGAGGATCCGCGCCGATTCGCTCGATGTCCTCGTCGATCTGAACGGGCATACGCGGGGCTCGCGGCTTGTGGTGCTCGCCCGGCGGCCCGCACCCGTTCAGATTCATTACATGGGCTTCCCCGGTACGATCGGCTACGAGGCGATCGAGGCGATCGTCGCGGACGACATCGTCGCGCCACCGGGCGCGGAGGCGCACCATACCGAGCGCCTGATTCGGCTGCCACGCTGCTTTCTCGTCACCGACGGGTCGCGCGTCGTGGCTCCTCGTCCCGCTCGAACTGCGTTGGGACTGCCCGACGCCGCGGTCGTATTGGTGTCCTTCAACCAGACGCACAAGTTGACGCGTGCGTTCTTCGACGTCTGGCTCGACGTCCTGGCGCAGGTCCCGGCTGCCGTCCTGTGGTTGTGGGCGCCGCACGCCCTTGCCCAGAAAAATCTGCGTGAGTACGCCGCGCGTCGCGGGATCGGCGCCGAGCGGCTGTTCTTTGCGACGCGCGTACCGCAGGCCGAACATATCGCGCGCCTTCGCGCCGCGGATCTCGCGCTCGACGTGTTGCCCTATGGCTCGCACACGACGGGCGTGGATGCGCTGTGGGCGGGCGTCCCGATGCTCACGTGTCGGGGCGATGCTTTCGCCGGACGGGTGGGCGCGAGTCTGTTGCACGCCACCGGACTCGACGAACTCATCACCGAAGACTTGGAAGCATATCGCGCGGCGCTGATCGCACTCGCATCGGACCCCGAGCGGCTCGCCGCCTATCGCCACTATCTGGATCGAGAACGGGCACGTCTGCCGCTTTTCGATACGGAAGGTTTCACGAGGGACTGGGAAGATGCGTTGGAGTCGCTCAGCGTGCGCGGCGGCGTCCCGGCGCTTCGGACCGATTGACCATCCTCGTGGAGGCGTGATCAATGGCGATCTTCAGTAGCCTCTGGATCGGCAAAGCATTGTCTTCTGTCGAGCGCCTTTGCATAAAGTCCTTCCTTTTGAACGGGCATGGGTTCGAGTTGTTCGTCTATGAACCGGTTGGCAGGGTGCCGGAGGGCTGCCGCATTCTCGACGCACGCGAAATTCTGCCGGAGAGTCGCGTTTTCACCGGCAAGAAGGAAGGCTTTGGCAAGGGAACCTACGCCGGATTCTCCGATCTGTTCCGCTACAAGATGTTGTTCGACCGGGGCGGTTGGTGGGTCGACACCGACGTCGTTTGCCTCACTCGCGAGGTACCCGAGCCGCCGATCGCGTTGGCGCGTCAGGATCCCATCACGGTCAATGGCGCAATACTGCGATTTCCCGTCGCCCACCCGGCGATGAAATTCGCCTATGACGCTGCGACGGCAGAGGGCACCGACTTCAATTGGAAACGCATTGGTCCGAGATTGCTGACACAGGTCGTCCAGTCTTTTGAACTGGAGCGCTGGCTGGTGCCGACGCAGAACTACTACCCGCTGGATCACCGACGGTTCGGAGCAGTTTTCCGTCCAAGCAAGCGCGATGAGATGATTGCGAGGACGACGGGCGCGACGTTCCTGCATCTGTGGACCGAGATGTTCCGCAGCGTTTCCTACGACAAGGACTGCCGCCCTCCTGCCGGGAGCTACCTGCGCGAATTGTTCGATAGCTGCGGCATGCAGGATGAATTCCAATGCGAGTACCAGATCACCGAGGATGGTGACAAGGCGCGCCTGGAACGATCGAACCTCGGCCAACGCTGATCGCCGCGACGGCGTACCTATCGGCTCGGCGTCCCATTGCTGGTGGGTGCGGCCTCCGTAGCCGGCGGTGCGAGAATGGATGAGGATGTCGCCACCGAAAAGGCAACAAAGCGTGCCAACGAACAGCATTCGCAGAAATGATCCATGTCCTTGTGGCAGCGGCCGTCGCTACAAGGAATGCCACGGCAAGACCCAGCCAAGCACCACATCGACGCCGTTGCTCGACACCGCGGGTGCGGCTGTGGCGCTCGACGTCGCCAAGGCCGGGGGCATCGATCCGACGCAAGCGGAATTCCACCGGACGCTCGCTCGGTCGCGTCTCGCGAACGGCGAGTTCGCCGACGCCGCGGCCAGCGCGCGGCGCGCCATCGCCATTGAGGCGACGAATGCCGATAGCTGGGTGATCCTCGGACTGGGCCTCGAAAAGGCAGAGCCTGAAGCGGCGCTTGCCGCCTGGAAGGAAGCGGTAACGTTCGCGCCCGACAATGCGGAGGCGCATTTCCGCATCGGCGATTTCCATCGCCGTCGAGGCGACTACGCTTTGGCGATCGACTCGTACCGGGCGGCACTCGCGGCCGGGGCGAACAACGCGGTCCTCTCGAACAACCTCGCACTCGCGCTGCAGGCACGAGGAGCAACCGACGAGGCGGAGACATTCTTCCGCAAAGCGATCCAGCAACAGCCCGGCCTGGTCGAAGCGAGCGCCAATCTCGGCGACTTGCTTTCCCGTCAGCAGCGTTTCGCCGAGGCAGTGGGTGCGTACGAGCAGGCACTCGCTCTACGGCCGAGTGCCGCCGCGCTGTGGCAGAACCTCGGCCTCTGCCAGCATCGCATGGGCGCACTGCTGCAGGCGCAGGCGAGCATGCTGCGTGCCGCCGAACTCGACTCCGGCAACACCCGGATTCTCATCGACCTGGCCGCCGTCCTGCTCGCGCAGCAAAAGGAGGCGGAAGCACTGCCCGTCATCCGCAAGGCGCTGGCACTGCAACCACAGCTCGCGGAAGCGCAGAGCATGCTGTTGTATGTCAGTCAGCATACGTGTCAGTGGGCGGACTTCGATCGCCTGTTCGAGCAACAGCGCGCCGCCATTCACGATCCCGCCGCGCCGCCCGTCGTGCCGCACAGCCTGGTCGCGTTGCCGTTCACGCCGCCGGAACTGCTGGCGGCTGCGCGCAAGTGGGTACAGCAGCGGATCAGACCGAAGCCTGTAGCGTCGCCGGCGCTGCCCCACCTCGCCGCGGGGCGGTTGCGGATCGCCTACCTGGGATCCGATTTTCGTACGCATGCGCTGGCGAATCTGCTGACCGAGGTCATCGAAAGGCACGACCGCTCGCGTTTCGAGGTCTTCGGCTATTCCTTTGGGGCCGATGATCGAAGCCCTGCGCGCGCGCGCTTTGCACGCGCATTCGACCATTTCATCGACGTCCGCGCCGAAACGTCCGCGCAGACGGTCCAGCGGATACGGGACGATCAGATCGCGATCCTTTTCGACACCGGCGGGCACGTCGTCAACGCGCGCAGCGACATCTTCGCCGCCCAACCGGCACCGATCCAGATCAACTGCATCGGGTACCCGGGTACGCTCGGCGCCGACTACTACGCGTACATCATGACCGACTCGTACGTGACCCCACCGGAACAGCAAGCGAATTTCACCGAGCGGTTCATGGTCCTGCCCCATTGTTATATGCCGGGCGACACCAAACGCGTGGTTGGTGCCGTCCCGACGCGCGAGCAATGCCATTTGCCGCCAACGGGCCTGGTCTTCTGCTGCTTCAATGCCAGCTGGAAAATTCATCCACGCGTATTCGATGTGTGGATGCGGTTGTTGCAGCACACGCCGGGCAGCGTGCTATGGTTGCTGGAAACGAATCCGACAAGCCGCGACAACCTGCGACAGGAAGCGCGCCGGCGCAACGTCGCGCCGGAGCGCCTGGTTTTCGCCCCTCGCCTGCCACTCGACTGAGCATCTGGGCCGTCACGGCCTTGCAGACCTTTTCCTCGACACGTTTCCGTGCAACGCCCACACGACGACCAACGACGCGTTGTTCGCGGGCTTGCCGGTGGTGACGTGTGCCGGGGACACGTTCGCCAGCCGCGTCTCCGGGAGCCATCTCCGGGCGATCGGCTTGCCGGAACTGGTCACCGACTCGCTCGAGGCGTACGAAGCTCTGGCGCTCAAGCTGTCGCAGGAGCCCGATCTCTTGGCGGGTTACCGGGCCCGCCTTCGCGCCAACCGCCTCGTTGAGCCGTTGTTCGACATCGCCCGTTACACGCGTGCTTTCGAGCAGCTGCTTCTGGCCGCATGGGATGACCGAATCGCCGCGGACATGAGTGCGCACGGCCGCGCGTGATAGGCGCCGACGTCGCGGTCAGGATCTACGCTCGGCGCGGGTTTGCCGACAATAATTCCAAATGTCGACCCACGCATCGAGCGCACGGGCGTAGTTGGCAAGCATCGTGCGGACATCGTCGACGCTTGCCAGAGCATGGGCGACATCTGCGGCGGTCATGCTGAGACTCCTGTGCTTCAACAGCGCTTCCACGTCGTTGCGCCAGTACGGCGGCGCGGCGCGCTTGCTGCCGAGTTGGCGCTCCAACGCGAAGCGGTGGCGTGCACGAGTGTCGAGGAGTTGATGTTCGAGCCGCTCGCGCAGCAACGCGTCGGGCGCATCGGCGAGATCGCGCAGGGTTGCGGCAAGCATGCGCAGACGCGCATGCGGTGACTCGGCCATGCACCGAGTCGCCGCACTCTCCACTTCCTCGAGAATGAAATGAGGCAAATCCTGGCGAAATGGCAGCGCATCGTCGAGCGCGTTCCACTGTTTCGGCGGGACGCGGAAATGCAGCAAGGCCCAGGGAAAATCGAGCATGACCGAATGGGGATACGCGAGTTGCGCGACTTTTCCCATCAGCAGGTCCTCATTGCGCAACGACGGGATTGTCGGCGGCAGCAGCGCGCGATTGTCGAAACCGGAGAGCGTGGTGAGCGTCAGCAACCGGTGCGGGGCGATGCGGAGGCGCGAGCGGCCGCGCCAGTTGTGGCGCGTGCGCAGGTTGCGCGAGTACTGCTCCGAGTCTTGCGTAAACCTGGCGTTGGCTTCCGCATCCAGCTCGAAAAGATGGAGTGGGTAGAGCGACGAGCCCGGGTCTCCGTACACGCCGTTCTGCGTGAAGAGGACGGTGGAGTCGGCCGTGACGCGCAATAGATCGTCACTGCGGAGTCCTCTCGCCCAGTCGGTCGGCATCGGCAACTGTGCGGCGACGACGGACGCCACCTTGCGTCCCAGCCATTGCGCGTGGGCCGCGATCGGATCGATGCCCGCGCGTTCGGTCGTCGCGGCGATCTGCGCATCGGAGCTGAAGAAGTCCCAATCGTCGCGGTCGCAGGACATTTCGAGGCCATCCCTGAACCTCGGTGCGGAGCGCGCGTCGAGCATGACGTCGTCGTCGATCGTGACAAAGCGCTCCCCGGCGGCGAGCAACAGCGCGAAGTTGAGCGGCCTGCCGTAGGTGGCCACCGTCGGGTCCGGGGCATTTCCGAGCAGCCAAGCGATCTCGGTGCGAAGGTGGGGAAACTGGGCATCGAGCGCTGCCCGTAGCGGCACCTCGCCAGCAAGGTCGTGATAATCGAGCGAGAGCGCGGTCTGCGTCGAAGCAAATTGCCTGTTGCGCCGGCGGTGCGCCCCGTCGCGCGAATCATCCAGCACATGATAACGATAGCGATTGCCGTAGGTTCGCTCGTTGTCGGCGAGGCTTTGGACGAGCCGCTGCAAGAGGTCGGGCCGGTCGCAGGTTCGAATGACTACGCCCCAGAGTGGGCCCGGTTCCGCGTCCGAAGCCGGCCCCGCAAGACGATTCAGCAGGGCATCATCGCGCAGGAATAGCCCCGAGGCGCACATGGCGTCGAGTGCGCTCAGCACCGCCGCGTGTTGCCCGGCGAGCCCCGGAATTGCCGCGACGATTGCGTTGGCGTGTTCGACGAGGGGTTTGCAGCCGTCGCAATAAGCCAGCAAGCCATGGATCTCGCTGGTGAGCACCGCGACCGCGGATGTTACCCGGCTGCGAACGACGCACTGCCGCTCGGAAATCGGTAACATCGAGCGCGGCGCGAGGAGCCAATTTTCTCTCACGCCGAGCCCCGGGAGTCCGGAGGGCGCGGCGGCAGCGATGCCTGCTGGAACATCATCCACTGTGATTCGCCTCTAGGTCGCCAGGACGCTGACACATCGTGACCTGCACATCACAGCAGACCACATATCGCGATCGGCGCACAAGACGGTCGATGACCGACAGTCTCAACGCGTCGCCCCATCGGGTGGAGGACTACACGAAATCTCTTGCGATCGTTTATCAAGATCGTGCGGAGCATCTGCGCTATTTCATTCCCCACAGGGACGCCTACTTCGAGCGCGACAAACTCGATTGCTAGATACGTTAGGCGGTGCACATCGTCGGTGGGTCACGTTTGAGGGCGTAGCAGCGAAGCTTCATCGACGAATATGTGCCGTGGTAACTCGCGGGCGAAGTGTTTGCCGTCCCGTCATACGTTGTTTCGCCACGCAAGGGACTCCGGGATCGCATGGAATCGTGGCGGGTAGAACGCGATCAGCTTGACGTCGTGCACTTGGGTCGAGACAAAGTTGGAAACGTCGGGGTGCGGCGACAGTCCAGTGCGCCGACGTCGCCCGATGGCGACAGTATTGATGAAGAATCGTCTGCAACACATTGATCCACACGGTTGCCGACAATTTTTTCACCCTCGACATGCTATCATCCGCCGATCATTTTTTGTGCAATCGAGGAACCTCCAAAACGGAGTTTCCACCCCATGAATGATCCCGCACGACGGCGGCTCGGCGAAATTCTGATCGACCGCGGCAAACTCGATGCCGCGGGACTCGAACGTGCGTTGCGATTGCAGCAGGAATCCGGTGACAGGTTAGGCGCCCTGCTGGTTACGCTGGGTGTTGTGTCCCAGCGCGACGTGTCCGAGGCGCTGGCCGCGCAGCTCGGTCTGCCGCTGGTCGAGGCCGCCGGTTATCCGGAACTACCGATACTGGAGGAGCGCGTATCGGCGCGCTTCCTGCGTGAATCGCGCGCGTTGCCACTCTCCGAAGGCGAAAGCGAGCTCGCGCTGGCGATGGCCGATCCCACCGATAGCTACACCATGCACGCATTCGAGATGGTGACGGGGCGCAAGGTCAGGGCGCTCGTCGCGATTCCGACGGAGCTCGATGCCGCCTTGGAGCGACTCTACGGCGCGGGCAAGTCGGCGCTGGGCCAGATCTTCGGGGACGTCGAGCAGCGCGACGACATCGGCTTCGACGCCGACATCCAGCAACTCAAGGATCTCGCGTCGGAAGCGCCCGTGATCCGGCTGGTCTCGCTGATCATCACCAACGCGTTGGAAATGCGTGCGTCGGACATTCATGTCGAGCCGTTCGAGAATCGCCTGATCGTGCGTTACCGCATCGACGGCGTGTTGCACGAAATCGAGTCGCCGCCGCGTCGGCTGTCCGCCGCGGTCATCTCGCGCATCAAGATCATGGCGAACCTCGATATCGCCGAGCGGCGGCTGCCGCAGGACGGGCGCATTCGGCTGCGCGTGCAGGGCAAGGAGATCGACCTTCGGGTTTCGACGGTGCCGACGATGCACGGCGAGTCCGTGGTCATGCGGATTCTCGACAAGGGCGGCGTCGCGCTCGATTTCAAGAAGCTCGGCTTCGAGGACGATACGCTCAAGATTTTTCTCGACGTGCTCTTCGAGCCGCACGGTATCCTGCTGGTCACCGGGCCGACGGGAAGCGGCAAGACGACGACGTTGTACACGGCGCTCGATCGTCTCAACAAGCCCGATGTCAAGATCCTGACGGTCGAGGATCCGGTCGAGTATCAGATGCCCGGCATCAACCAGATCCAGGTGAAGCCGCAGATCGACCTGACCTTCGCGAACGCGCTGCGTTCGATCGTGCGCCAGGATCCGGATGTCATCATGATCGGCGAAATCCGAGACCTCGAGACCGCCCAGATCGCGGTTCAATCGGCGCTGACCGGCCACATGGTCTTGTCCACGGTGCACACGAATGATGCCGCGTCGACAGTCAACCGGCTGCTCGACATGGGCGTTGAAGACTACCTGCTCACCTCGACGATCGTGGGCATCCTTGCGCAGCGACTGGTGCGCACCCTGTGCCCGCATTGCAAGGAAGCGTACAAGGCGCTGCCGGAGGTCGTAGAAGAGCTCGGACTGCGCAAGTTCTCCAAGGACCGCGATGTCACGCTCTACCACGAGAAGGGCTGCAAGGAATGCGCGCAAACCGGTTTCTTCGGACGGATCTGCATCATGGAAATGCTGCCGATGACCGATCCCCTGCGCAGCCACGTGATGCGTCACGCGACGTCGACCGAATTGCGAACCGAGGCGGTGAAGGAAGGCATGGTGACGATGTACGAGGACGGCATGCGCAAGGCGCTGGCCGGGATCACGACATTCGAAGAAGTGCTGCGCGTCACGCGTGAGAACTAGCGTTCAATAAGCCCTGATGGCAATATTTCGATACAAAGCGGTCAACGCTGCCGGTGACGTCGCTGCCGGCGAACTGGAGGCCGCCAACGAATCGGCAATCGTCGATCTGCTGCGCGACCAGGGGCTGATGCCCATGCAGGTCGAGGCGTCCGTCGGCGGCAGGTCGCGGTCCGGCGCGGCATCGTCCGGCAACGGACCTCGCCGTGGCTGGTTCACACCCCGAACGGTCACCCGCGATCATCTGCTCGCCCTCACACGTGAGCTTGCAACGCTGCTGCGTGCCGGGCTGCCGCTGGATCGCGCGCTCGAAGTGCTGATCTCCCTCGCGCCGACGGTTCCCGTCGCGCAGTTGCTGCAAACGATCCGCGATGAGGTCCGCGGCGGCAAGTCCCTGTCGCAGGCGCTCGACTTGCACCGAACGGTCTTTTCGCGCTTCTACGTCAACATCGTGCGGGCCGGGGAAGCGGGAGGGGCGCTGGGCACGGTGCTGACAAGGCTCGGCGACACGATGGAGCGCAACAAGGAGTTGCGCGAGAGCGTGAAGTCGGCGCTGATCTATCCGACGATCCTGATCGGCGTGGCGATCACGTCGGTGATCGTGCTCCTCATTTTCGTCGTGCCGCAGTTCCAGCAGACGTTTGCCCAGTCGGGCAAGGCGTTGCCGTTGCCGACCGAGATGGTGGTTCTCTTCGGCACCGCGTTGCGCAAGTATTGGTGGGTACTGCTTGCTGCCGTCGTCGTATTGATCTGGTTCACGCGCCGGCGTCTGCGGAATCCGGCGGTGCGCTTCCGCTGGGACGGCAGGATGCTGCGCATGCCGCTCCTCGGCGATCTTCTCGCCAAGCTGGAGGTTGCGCGCTTCGCGCGCACGCTGTCGACGTTGCTCGCGAATGGCGTCACGCTGCTTTCCGGGCTCGCTATCGTCAAGGAGACGATGACCAACGGTGTCCTCGCTCAGGCGCTCGACGGGGTGATCACGATGCTGCGCGAAGGCAAGGGATTCGGGCGTCCCCTCGCCGACACCGGCGTCTACCCGCGACTGGCGACCCAGATGATTCTGGTCGGGGAGGAATCGGGGCGGCTCGAGGAAATGCTCACCCGCGTCGCCGAGGTCTACGACCGCGAAGTGCAGATGGCGATCAAGCGCTTTCTCGCCGTGCTCGAGCCAATGCTGATCCTCGGGTTGGCGGTGCTGATCGGGGGCATCGTGTTCTCGATTCTGCTCGGCGTGATGGGCATGAGCGAACTAGTGAGCTAGGCGCGCGCTCTAAGCGAGTCGCGCCAGACCGGAGGAAGGTTGGAAATCATGCGAAGTGACCGCAAGCAATGCAGGATGCCGCGCGCGCGCGGCATGACGCTGATCGAGATACTCGTTGTACTGGTGTTGATCGGGGTCGTGATGGGCATCGTCGGCGGCAATTTCATCGGCCAGGGCGAGAACGCCAAGCGCAAGGCCGCGAAAATCGAGATCGAGCAGATCGGACAGACGCTCGATTTGTTCAAGCTGGAGATCGGCCGCTATCCGACATCGCAGGAAGGACTGCAGGCGCTCATCACCGCCCCGGCCGGCATCAACAACTGGAACGGCCCCTACTGGAAAAAAGGCACGGTGCCGAAGGATCCGTGGGGCAACGAATACAAGTTCGTGTCGCCGGGGCAACACGGCGCGTACGACATCATGTCGCTCGGAGCCGACGGCAAGGAAGGCGGCGACGGCGCCAACAAGGACATCACGAGTTGGGAATGACACGGCGTAGAGGGCCCGTCCGATGGCAGTTCGGCGTCACGATGCTGGAGCTGCTGATCGTGCTGTCGATCATTGCCTTCGTCGCGGCGATCGTGCTGCCGACGCTCGGCGGCGGTGTGTCGACATCCGAGTTGAAAAGCGCGGCGCGCGAAGTTGCCGCGGGGCTCCGCTACGCACGCGGACAGGCCATCGTGCAGCGTGGCGAAGCGTTTCTGGTGATCGACATCGACGCACGAACTTTCGTCGTGCCTCCGGATCCCCGCGTCCATCGCTTGCCGGACAAGATCGACGTCAAGCTCTTTACCGCACAGAGCGATTTGATCGGAGAGAAGGTCGGTGCGATCCGCTTCTACCCGGAGGGCGGGTCGAACGGCGGACGCATCACGCTGGCGGCGGGCACGCGCAAATTCGACATCGACGTGGACTGGCTTACCGGTCGCGTCGCGATACTCGATTAGTGGAATGGAAATGGTTGACGCGGCCTTCCCTCACCCCTGCCCCTCTCCCCGGGGGAGAGGGGTTCAGGTTGTGTTCGCCTCTCCCTCCGGGAGAGGCCGCCGCGCGAGAGCGAGGCGGGTGAGGGACGTCCGTGAACAACCACGCACGCGCGCCTCGGGATTCTCACTTCTCGAAGTGCTTGCGGCTTTCGTGATCCTTGCGCTTGTCGGCACCGCCTTGTTCCGGCTGTTTTCGGGCGCCCTTGGCAATGCGTCGCTTGCCGACGAGTACAGCCGTGCGACGCTGTACGCGGAGAGCCGGCTCGCCAGCGTGAGCGCCGAAGCGCCTTTGCGCGAAGGTACACAGCAGGGAATCTCGGAGGACGGGTACTACGCGTGGACGGCGAAAGTGGAACCTTACAGTCCGCCGGGCACCACGCCAGACATGGAGAATGCGGTCGCGACCATGCCGATCCGCCTGTGGCGACTGGCAGTCACCGTGCGCTGGCCAGGCGCCCCCGGTAGCGAACGCACGGTTGCGCTGTCGACACGGCGTGTCGCGATCAAAGAGCTGGGTCCGTGAGGTATGCGCGCGAGGTGGCGCACCGCAGGATCGCCATTCCCGTGCAAGCGGGAATCCATGCTCAGGTCGGCAAGAACACATGGGTCCCCGCTTTCGCGGCGGACGGCCAGCACGCGCTCGGCCGTGCGCCGGATTCACGCTGCTCGAGTTGATCGTTGCCATGATGCTGCTCGCGCTCATGTCCTCGTTGCTTTACGGAACGTTGTCGCTGTCGGCGAGCACGTGGGATCGTGGGGAGGCAAAGGCAAATCGCGCCGCCGACATGCGCCTTACCGAGGAGTTCCTGCGCCAAACGCTGACCGCGCAGCATCCTCTGCGTTTGCACAAGGTCGTGGACCAGCCGCTGTACTTCCAGGGCGGACGCGATACGCTCGCGTTCGCCGGCGTCCTGCCCTCGCAGACGGGCGGCGGAGTCTACTATTTTCGACTGGCTGTCACGCCTTACGGCGACAGTTCCCGGCTGACGCTCGCGCGAGTCATTCCGGAATCCGGTGCGACGTCCCTGCCGAGCTTCGACGGGGCGCAACAATCGGTGCTCGCCGACGACATCGCCGAGGTTCGTTTCAGCTACTTCGGGCGCGACGCGGATTCGAACGTCGTGAACACACCCACCTGGCGCGACCGCTGGGAGGATCCGCAACTCCTGCCCCTGATCATCCGCATCGATGTCAAGCCGACGAAGGCCGCGCCTTGGCCTCCCTTGGTGGTCGAGCCGCGGCTTGCGCCGGAGGCCGGCTGCAGGTTGTGGGACGTCAACCGCAACCGGTGCACCGCTACATGAGCCCACGGCCATTCAGCCGGCGAGGTGGATCGCGGCGCCAGCGTGGCGTCGCGCTCATACTCGTGCTGTGGCTGACCGTGATGCTGACGGTGATCGCCGGCAGCTTCGCGTACGGCATGCGCAACGAGGCAATGGCAGCGCGCAATACCGTGTCCTGGGCGCAGGCGCGGTCGCTCGCCGATGGAGCGATTCATCGCACGGTATTCGAGTTGATGCGTCCGAAGGTAAGCCCGGACGTGTGGGCGGCCGACGGTGCCGTGCGCGTCTGGGAGGAGGACGGCGCGAGGATCGCGGTCAGGGCGATCGACGAATCTGGTAAAATCGATCTCAATAGCGCACCCGATGCCCTGCTGAAGGGGTTGCTGATGACGGCAGGGGGGGTGGATGAGCCCACGGCCGCGCGCCTGGTCGATGCGATTGGCGATTGGAAGGACGCCGACGACTTGCGCCGCCCGAATGGGGCCGAAGCCGACGACTACAAAGCGGCAGGTTCGCCCTACTTGCCGGCGAATGCGCCTTTCGAGACCGTTCCCGAGTTGCAGCGGGTACTGGGCATGACGCCTGCCCTCTACGCCAAGCTGGCCGAGAACCTCACGGTCCAGTCGCAGCAGGCCGGCATCAACCCGACATATGCGTCGCGCGCAACGCTCCTGGCACTGCCAGCGGCAACACCCGAAGTCGTCGACGCCTATCTTGCCCAACGGCGAGACGCGTTGGCGGCAAGATTGCCGCCGCCGCCGTTTCCTTTGACCGGTCCCGTGTCGGGCGCGCTCAACCTCTGGCGTATTCGTGCCGAGGTGACGATGGGTGACGGCGTCAGCTTCGTGCGCGAAGCGGTCGTCAGACCAGGGTATCAGCAGCGTTTGATGACTGTCCTCGAATGGCAGGAAGGCAACGGCAAAGTGCTAAAGACAGCTGCGGAAGAACAAAGTGGAACGCGCACTCAGTGACCTAAGGCGACGGTTTCGCGACCTCGCCTATCGGCTCGGTCTGCCCGGATTCTGGCGGTGGTGGACGGGCGAACTCGCGCCGTTGATTCCGGCAACCCCGCGAGGCGCGCTGCAACGGCGTCGCGCGCGCCCGATTATCGAGCTGGGTGACGGCGAAGCGATCGTGTGGCGCCCCGACCTCGTCGACGGCGCGCTCAAGCTCACGCGTGTCGCCGTCATCCCCCTCACCGGAGATGCTGCCGCGAATGCCGCGGCAGGACGGTCGGCGATCGCCGCGCTGGCAACCGCACCGAATGGCTCGTCATCGTCCGGCGCACCCCGCATTGCCGTCGCTGTACCCCCGAACCAGGTGCTGCGCAAGCAACTCGTCCTGCCCATGGCGATCGAGGAGAACCTCCTGCGCACGCTGACTTATGACCTCGATCGGCACACGCCCTTTCGACCGGATCAGGTCTATTTCGACGCGGTCGTGGTCGGCCGCGACCTCGCCAAGAAGACGATTCACGTGGATTGGGCGGCTGCGCTCAAGACGGTTGTCGACGGTGCGCGTCGCCAGGTCGAGGAGTGGGGCGCAAGCGTCGTCGCCGTCGTGCCCGGCCCCGCGATGAGCACTCCATCGCGGCTGAACCTGCTGCCCGAGGAGGCGCGGCCGCGGCGAATGCTCTGGCGCCAGTGGCAGGTCTGGGCGCCTACCGCACTGGTTGCCGCGATCGCACTCACGGTCGTGCTCGTCCCGCTGCTCCAGAAGAGGGGATACGCGATCGCGTTGCTGCAGCAGACAGAGGGGGAGAGGGTTCACGCCGAGGCGGCCGCCGCCGTACGGCGAGAATTCGAACGTCTCGAAGGCGACTACAACTATGTCCTTGCCAGGAAATACGCATATCCAGGCACTGTGCAGATCATCGATGATGTGACGAGGGTCCTGCCCGACGATACGTGGCTGACGCAGTTCGAGCTGAAGACCACCGTCAAGGGCAAGGATGTGCAGCGCGATGTGTTCCTGCGCGGTGAATCCGCCAACGGCAGCAAACTGATCAGCCTGCTGGAGGACTCGAAGCTTGTCGAGCAAGCGGCGCTGCGCTCGCCGACGACCAAGTTGCAGCCGGGACCGGGCGAGGTGTTCGACCTTGGGGCGCAGTTGAAAGCGCTGCCGCCGCGAGCTCCGGAGGTCGTGACCGCCACCCCCTCGCCGCAGCCTGCGAATCCGAGCGTTGTCCCCTCCCCGCCGGCGGCGCCGACCACCGAGGCTGCTGTGCCGCCCGCAACTCCGGCACCGCCGGCAACAACCGCTGCGCCGCCGCCCGTCGCTCCCGCGCCGCCCGCCGCTCCCACGCCGCCCGTCGCTCCCGCGCCGCCCGTCGCTCCGGCAACAACGGCTGCGCCCGAGCCGGAGGCCGAGGCACAATCGACTGAACCGAGGTTCGGACCGTTACCGCCTCCGCCAATGCGCGTGACACCGCCACCCCGGGAGGCACGCTGATGGCGACGCTGGCACGCCCGCTCAAGCCGGAACAAAGTCGGGCGCTGGCCCTTGCCCTGCTGTTCGTCGCTATCTTTCTCGGCCTGGTCATTTTGCTGGCGCCGTTTCTGCTGTTGCATCGGCACTACAACGAAGCGATCGACTCCGCGCAGGAACGCCTGGATCGCTATCGCAATATTTCCGCGCAAGGTCCCGCGCTGCAAAAAGCGCTCGATGCGTTACGGGAAAAGCAGGGCCGTCGTTTCTTTCTCAAGAACACCGCTGCAAATCTTGCCGGTGCCGAGCTGCAGGATCTTGTTCGTGCCGCAGTCGAGAACAACGGCGGCCGGATCACCACGGCCCAGATCACGACTGCGCGCGATGATGGGCGCTTTCGTCAGATCGGTGTCAACCTGCAGTTGTTCGCGACGACCGCAAATCTGCAGAAAATCCTTTACACGATTGAAACGCAGCAACCCTACACGCTGATCGAGAACCTCACCGTGCGCCCGTTGAACGCCTTCCGCGGGTTCCGCCCGGCGCCCGGCGCCGAACCGGAGGTCAGCGTGCTGCTCGACGTCATCGGGTTTGCCCTGACCGAGGGGGACAAGAAATGAATCCGAACATGTCGCGCCTGCGCGCGTGGTTGTGGTGGGTCGTGCCGTTTGCTGCGCTCGCACTGCTGCTCGGTATCGAGACCGATTGGGGGCGAAGCTTCCAGCGCCTCCCAGGCCCCGCACCGGCGATCGAGCCGAAGCCCGTCGCGGTTGCGCTCCTGCCTGAGTATCGGGTCGATGGCGGACTTGGTGCGCATGCGGAGACCGTAAGCCGCACGCTGTTCAATCCCACCAGGCGGCCCGCTCCGGCGCAGACAGCGGATAACGCGCGGTCTTCCATGCCAAAGGGCAAATTCGTGCTCACGGGAACCGCGGTCGCGGGAGACCGCCACATCGCCTTCCTCAAAGAAGTCGCCGGCGGCAAGTCCCGCGTGGTGCGTCAGGGCGACCAGATCAACGGGGTTCTGGTTGCGACGGTGGCCGCGGACCGTGTCAGATTCACGCAAGGCGACGACGCGGAGGAGTTGGTGCTCAAAGTCGCCGCCGGCCCGAAGACGACGCTGCCGCCCCCGCCGCCACCGGCTGCTGCGCCTCCCGCGCCAGGGGGCGCGCCGCTGCCCGGGGCCGTACCACCGGCGACACCGGCCGCTCGACAACCTGCCGCCGGAGCCGCCAACCCAGCTGCAGGAAACCAACGCCAGCGCCGTGTGCGGCCCGTGGGCACTCCCAATGCGCAGGCCACTGAGGCGCCGGACAGCGCCGGCGCCGCTCCAGCCGCGACGCCCGGAGCGACGCCCGCCCCGACCGCGACGCCGGCGACCCCCTCGGGGGCCGGCACCCCAGCTTCGTCGAACCCGGGCTGGAACGACGTCTTTGAGCGCATGCGTCAGCGGGGCGGCGGTCAGTGAGCATCCCCATGCTGCCTAGGAGCGACTTCAACTGCGATAATCCGCGGGCTGTCCGCGCCGGTTGGTATTCACGTCGACGCTCGTCGCGCTCCGGTATTCGCGCTCGGGGCGGCCCGTCGCGCTCATGCGCCCAGGAAAACAATAATGTCCAGACACATCTTCGCGAAACTCGTCGCGCCCACGCTGTTGTTGCTGCTGACGTCGTGTGCGACGCAAAACGCCGACCGGGATGCGGCGCCTCCCTGGCGCACCAAGCCTCTCGACTCGACGACGAACATATTCGGGCCCGGATCCCCCGGATACGGCGCGAGCGACAAAGGCGACGCTAGCGGAAGCGGCGACAAGGCGCGCCTCTTCAAGGGCACTGGCCAACTCGTCAAAGGACAATTGCCCGGCGGCGGTTTGCCGCCAGCGACGCCGGGTGCGGTCGCCAGCGGCCCGTCGGTCGTGCTCAACTTCGAGGCGGCCGATCTGCGCGATGTCGTCCGCAACATACTGACGGACATGCTCAACGAGTCGTACACGATCGAGCCGCAGGTGGGCGGCACGGTCACTATTCGCACGACTTCCGGGATTCCGCGCGAAGCGCTTCCGGCCACCCTCGAAATGCTCCTGCGTATGAACGGCGCCGCGATGGTCAAGGAAAACGGCATCTGGAAGATCGTGCCGGCCGCCGCCGCCGTGCGTGGCAACGTGACGCCTCAGCTCGGCAATTCCACGCGCGCGCTGCAGCCCGGGTTCAGCGTGCAGATCGTGCCGTTGCGTTACATGAGCGCCCGCCAGATGGCCACGGTGCTCGAACCGTTCCTGAAGGAAGCCACGTCAGTACGCGTCGATGACTTGCGCAACCTGCTCATCCTTTCCGGCACCGAGCTCGAGTTGCGGCACCTCTACCAGACCGTCGACATGTTCGACGTCAACTGGATGGCTGGGATGTCGGTTGGATTGTTCACGCTTCAAAGTGCTGACGTGAAAACAGTGATGGCCGATCTGGACAAGGCGCTCGGACCGGCCGCGACCAGCCCGCTCACCGGCATCCTGCGCATCATTCCGATCGAACGCATGAATGCGCTGCTGGTCGTGACGCCGCAGCCGGAGTATCTGGAAGAGGCGAAGAAGTGGATTGAACGCCTCGACAAGGGTGGCGAGAGCGGCGGCGGTGTGCGGTTCTACGTGTATCAGGTGCAGAACAGTCGCGCCGAGCGAATCGGGCCGCTGTTGCAGCAGGCATTCACAGGACGTGCACCCGCGCCGACAACCGCCGCGGCACCCACCCTGGCGCCGGGCACGCCGGCGGGAACGATCGTGAATGCCCCGCCGTTCCAGGCGCAGCCTGCAGTCCCGATCGCCAATCAGCCGCCTGCCCAGGTGAATGTCCAGGTAGCACCAGGTGCCGCGGCCACTGCCGCGGCGCAGGCGGCTGCGCGCGGCGGCATTACCGGTCCCGATGGCGTCGGCGTCGTGCGCAATATCCAGGTGGTCTCGGACAAAGACAACAACACCATCCTCATCGTTGCCACGCCTCCCGAATACTCGGTCATTGAAGCGGCGCTCAAGAAGCTCGACATCCCGCAGCGACAGGTCGTCATCGAAGCAACCATCGCCGAGGTGAAGTTGACCGACGATCTGCAGTTCGGCGTGGAGTGGCTGTTCCGCGGCGGCGCGCCGTCGGGCCGCGGCAGCGGCGGCAACCTCACCCGAAGCACGCCATTCAATCCACAGCCGAATGCGACCGTTCCGACCAGTCCCGGCCTCGCCATACTCCAGGGGTTCTACTACCTGATCAACAATGCGGCCTTCCCCGGCGGCGTCCAGGCGGCGTTGCATTTGCTCGACCAGTACGGCGATGTCAAGGTGATATCGAATCCGCACCTGTCTTCGCTCGACAATCAGAAAGCGACGATCAAGGTCGGCGATCGCATTCCGATTTGTCAGCAGACCATCGTCGGCGGCACCACCAACGCGGTGACCACGACGGCGCAGTACATCGACACGGGCGTGCTGCTGCAAGTCACGCCGCACATCAATGCGGGTGGCCTCGTCACGCTCGAAGTCCAGGCCGAAGTAAGCATTGCCGGCACGACGACAACGCCCTGCGAATCCCCGCCGATCAACACGCGTTCGATACAAACGCTGCTCGCGGTTCCCAGCGGGCAGACGATGGTGATGGGCGGCCTGATTCTCGAGGACAAGGAGAATTCGTCGTCGGGCTTGCCGCTGCTCGCGCGCATTCCGATTCTGGGCGGACTTTTCGGATCGCAGGAACTCAAGAATAATCGGACCGAGCTGGTGATGTTCATTACGCCGCGCGTCGTCGAGAACGAGAGCGATGTACGCCGCATCATCGACGATCTGCGCCGCAGAATGGAGACGCTCGACGGTGTGTTCCCCATCAAGAACATGACGCCTCCCTCGACCATCGGGGTGACGCCGAAACCATAAAGCGTCGCCAAATGGCGACGCGTGCAATGTTGCAGCAGCGCAACAGCTACGAGGGGGTAAACAAATTGCGAGTGAACCGATTGACGCTACTAGGTCGTTTGACTAGTCTTGAATCAACGTTGGCAGGCTCTTGGCTGCCTAGATGGGCGAGTTGGTTGTCCGTAGCGATTGTGGTCGCCGCCTGTGCCGTGGGTGGGGTAAACAAGGATTCCCCGCCTGACGTCAAGGCAGCGGTGGTCAAGGAGCGGTCTCAGGCTCGTTGGCAGGCGTTGATCAAGGGTGATTTGGACGCTGCCTACACGTACCTTAGTCCGGCTTCGAAGGCCGCGACCTCGCTGGATGCGTATAAACGGCGGATTCGCCCGGGGCTGTGGAAGGCGGTGAGCATTGAAAGTGTGGAATGCGAATCGGAACTGTGTAACGTCCAATTGAAGCTTACTTACGATGTTCCGCGCGGCAGGATGAGTCCGCAGAGCGTCAAGGGCATCGAGACACCGGTCACCGAGCGCTGGGTCATCGAGGAAGGCTCGGCGTGGTACGTTTTCCGATGAGGCACGATTGTTGCGTGTTTTATACAGTTTTCACAGGGAGGTTGCCCGTGCGGCCGGATTTACTGGTAACATGTTGGGTGTTGTACTAATATCGCGATGTTGTCGATTCTAAAGTGATCACTTTAAATCCCGAAACAAGGAGTCATCAAAAACCATGAACACGTTCAAGAAAAAATCGCTTTACGCGGCGCTGGCGGGCATAGGCGCGCTGGGTGCAGCGGGCGCCGCGCAAGCGGTCAACGTCAATCCGGGCGGGCTGGGCCAGGTTCTGCTGTACCCGTACTACACGGTGCGCGCGGACAACCTTCTCGATCCGTACAATTCGCTGCTGTCCGTCGTCAACTCGACGGCCTCGGTGAAGGCGGTCAAGGTCCGCTTCGTCGAAGGCAAGAACAGCGCGGAAGTGCTGGACTTTAACTTGTTCCTCTCGCCGTTCGACGTCTGGACCGCGGCCATCATCCCGTTCGGACCCACGGTCACCGGTACGCCGGCCCCGGGCGCTGGCATCACCACCCTCGACAGGTCCTGCACGATCCCGAAGATTCCTTCGGCCGGCGTTGGTTTCGTCAACTTCGCGTATGCGGGTTCGAATGACGACGGTGCCGGCACCACGCTCGACCGGACGAAGGAAGGCTACGTCGAAATCATCGAAATGGCGACGTACTCGTCCAGCAGCACGATCGCGGCCGAAGTGACGCACGCCAGCGGTACGCCGCCCTGCGGCAGCAAACTGACCGACGCCAATGCCTTGAACGAAGCATATCCGCCCTCGGGTGGCCTGTTCGGTGGCATTTCGCTGATCAACGTGCTGTCGGGTACCGACTACACGGCGGACGCCGTGGCGCTGGACAACTACAGCGATACGTCGATCTACGCAGCCTCGGGTTCCATCAGCCCGAACCTGACGCAGGCGAGCCCGTCGACCAGCCAAGTGCTGTCGGGCGGCGCCGTCTACACGTCGGACTGGCTTGTCGCCACTACGTCGCCGACCGTCGCGGCCAATACCGACCCGGTCAGCGCGGTTCTGATGCACAACCAGGTCATGAACGAATTCGTGCTCGATACGTTGACGAAGTCGGGCACCGACTGGGTGCTGACATTCCCGACCAAGCGTTTCTACATCAACATCGGCACGGGTACCGCGCCGAAGCTGTTCCAGCGCAACTTCAACAAGACCGCTGGTTCGTGCGACGACGTAAGTCTCGGCATTTTCGACCGCGAAGAATTCACGGCGCCGACGTCGTTCTCGCCGCCCCCGCCCTCGCAGACCAACGCGCTGTGCTGGGAAGCGAACGTGCTGACGTTCAACAACAGCCACCTGCTGGGTTCGGTCAACGAGACCAACATCCCGACCGCGTTCCAGAACGGCTGGTTGAATCTCGGCTTCCCGACTGTCACTACGGCGCCGAATGCGCACCTGTTGCGCAACGTCGGCGGAACCTCCATCACGTTCATCAACAGTGGGGTTTCCAGCGGCAATTCCGTGACGTACTTCGGTCTGCCGGTGATTGGCTTCGCGGTGCAGGACTTCGTCAACGGCACGTTGTCGAGCACTACCGGTCCGGCCGCGTTCATCCAGTCGAGCTACGGCGGCAACTTCGTCCAGAAGACGACGACGCTCGTCCAGTAACTGCACTCGGCTTCAACTCAAGGGCGGAACTTCGGTTCCGCCTTTTTTTGGCTTCTGGATTTCTCCTCGCCACGCGCTGCCAGCGTGCAGTCGAAGCGCATGCTCATGAAAGGGCCTGGGAGCGCTGCAAACCAACATCGTGTGGCGTCGGTGCGGAGAGCGACCGATGTGCGGCCACATTGCGTCAATGAGTGTCGCGCGGCGTCACTCGCAAATGTGGTGGAACCGCGCTGACTACCTAATGGTCAATGTGAGCGGACGAACGGGCACACCGAGCCGACAGGGATCGTGATTTGTGCTATAATAATGCTGTAGGCATGGCGTAGAACTTGCGTCAGGTCGTATCAGGTCCAACCCGGCTGCGAGATCGCGGCCATGCACGGAGCTTATTTATGATCCCATCTTTTGTTCGCCGCGCACCGCGCCTGCTCGCGTGTGCCGCGCTGTTCAGTGCCGGAGCGGCTTACGGCCAAGTACCAAGTGCCCGTCAGGTCCCGTCCGGTCAGAGCCGGGTTCTGTTTGTTCCAGTTTTGTGGTGGGAGGTACCGCAGGCGCACCGACCGCTGACGTTGCGCCAACCGGTCAGGTCCTTCGGCGTTCAATTGCAGTCTGCAGCGCCAGTCCGTCGACGATTGCGGCCAGTGGGAGTTCCACACTTACGATGAGTTGCACCGGTGGCATCGCCGCCATACTCGTACGCGTTCAACAACGGCGGGTCACAAGCTCAGCAATACGTTCGCAGTCAGCTCCCACCGCAGACCACGACGTATACCGCACACAGCGACGGATGCGAGCCAGGCGAGCTCCGTGACAGAAAACGACCACAGTCACCGTCCGACGGCGGCGGTGGCGGTGGTGGCGGCGGCCCGATCTCTTGCCCGGGCTACTCGAGCACGCAGACGGTGAACCTGGCGTGGTCGACAGGACGCAAGCGCGATCATCCCGGCGGGTGAAAGCGACGCCATAGTCATTACGTTCACCCCGCTTGGCGAAATCGGCGCGTCAGGTTCCAGTATCACGGCCTTCGAATTCGGTAGCAGTGCGGCGCCGCGGTTCGCGGTGCTGTCCACCACGCCTTGCGACTTCGCGTATCAGCCGGCTCGACTCGGGGATCTATGCTTCGCAAAGCGGGACGACCGTGCAGCCAAAAAATGAATCTGCCGGGCGGAACCAATTCCCAAGCCGTTAAGATCGTTGCCGGCACCAAGTACTACTGGAATATCCAGATGGCGCCTGGTACGTGCGGCGGCAACTGCCAGATGAAAACCACTATCACGCCATAGCGCGGGCGGCCCCACGCGGGATCGTTCGGCCTTGGTCTTACCGGCCCCGCTTCGGCGGGGCCGTTTCATTACAGGGCGAAACCGATATCTCGCTGCGACGTCTCCGTCTCTTTTCGAGGTCTCATGAAACCAGTTCTTGCTAGTCTCGTTGTCGCTCTCACGTTTGCCGGCGCGAATGCTCCTCCGCCTTTGGAGAAGGGGCGCCCGACGACGTTCTGGCCGAAAATGCGACGGTGAAGCTTACCCGGGCCGACTACGAAGCCGAGTTGCAGCGGCTGCCCGCAGAGTATCGCGCGGCTTTTGCGTCCGATCCCAAGCGCGTCACGGACCTGCTCAACAACATGGTGCTCGGGAAGACCCTTGCTGCGGAAGCCCGCAAGGCGGGGCTCGACCGCGATCCTGTGATTCAGCGCCGAATGGCGCTCGAGGCCGACAAGGTGCTGGCCGAAGCCGAGGGCAAGCACATCGAGGCGCTCGCCGGGGCCGAATTCGATGCCAAGGCTGCGGACTATCTGCCCAAGGCGCGAGAGCGATACCTGGTCGACAAGGAGAAGTTCCTCCTCCCGGAACAGCGGGATGCGTCGCACATACTCATACTCACCGAAGCGCGCAGCGAAGCGGAGGCGCTCGCGCTCGCGAAGCAAGTGGAGGCCAAGATTGCGGCCGGTGCGGACTTCGCGGCGCTCGCGCGCGAATTCTCCGACGACAAGGCCACCAAGGTCCGTGGCGGTCACATCGGTTGGTTCAACGCCAAGCAGATGGATCCCGACTTTGCCGGCGCGGCGTTCGCCCTCAAGAAGGCCGGCGACATCAGTCCGCCGGTGTTATCGCGCTTCGGCTACCACGTCATTCGCCTCGACGGCATCCGTCCCGGCGCGCCAACAGACCTTCGACGAAGTAAAGGGCCAGATCATCGCGGAAATGCGCGACAAGTATATCGCCGAGCAGCGCGCGCTGAAGATTGCCGCTCTTCGCGACGAAGCGGCACTCAAGGTCAACCAGGCTGCAATCGATTCCCTTATCGTTCCTCTGCCCGACTCCGCGACGCTACGTCGCTTGATGCAACAGGGTGGCAAGCCGCAATAGTGATGCGCGGCACCCATGCGACCGCGACCGCTAGGGCTTCTGCGCTTCGGTCGTCGTCGCATCGAAATCGTAGTAGTAGAGTGTCTTTGCGAGCACGTGCTCGATGCGTAGCTTGGGCAGCAGACGCCGCGCGTAATCGGCGTCTTCACCCCGGCTGATGTCGGCGTAGGGCGTCTCGAGGGCAAGCGCGCGCCTGACGCACATCAAGTGATTCGGGATGCGCAGATATTTTCCAGGCGCGTTCTGATCGCGACCGAACTTTGCCGAGTAGTACACCGGCGCCGGCGGGCCGGCGTTGATCCTGATCTCGGCGTGGAAGCAAACCACGTCCGGCATAATTCCGTTGGCCTGCTGCAGCGTAATTCCGCCCAGCAAGGCGGAGGTGTAGTCCGGAGCCACGCGGTCGTCGTCGTCGACGAACACGACGTAGTCGCCTTTCGCCATCCTGACCAACCAGTTGCGTTTTTCCCCGACGGTCATGGTCTTGTTGTCGCCAAGGTAGATCAACTCGACCGCCGCGTTGCCCTCGTATTGCGGTCGGAGCTGATCGAGGACCTTCGGGAAAAAAGTCCGGGCCCGTCCCGGCAGCGTACAGATGAGGATGGACAGCAGTCGTGGCATGACAGGGCGGATGGTACACGACGCATCGAAGCGCAGGCGCGCGGGCTTGCGGCGCAAGCGGACACGCACTTGACGCGTTCAAACAATACGCAATTCTGATACCTTCGAAGCTTTACACAAAGTGGATCCGCGAAAGCTCTGATGGGTACCTCGTTGTCGACGGTCCACGCAGGGGCTGCAGGGCAGCGTCACCGCACGTTGTTCGCCAATTTCTTTCGGCGCGAACTGTACTCCCGATATCTCGGCAGCGTCACCGGGCTCGCATGGGCATTTCTGCACCCGCTGGCGCTGCTCGCCGTCTACCACTTTGTCTTCACGACCGTCTTTCGAACCGGCCCGATGAACGGGAAGAGTTTTCTGCTGTTCGTCGCCATTGCGCTGTGGCCCTGGCTCGCCGCGCAGGAGGCGTTGTCGCGTGGGACGTCGAGCATTGCCGGCTATGCCGGACTGATCCGCAAAGTGGCGTTCCCCCACGAACTGATTGTCTACGCGTCGGTGACGGCGTCGCTGGCATTGCAGTTCGCGGGCTATCTGGCGGTGCTGGTGGTGCTGTCGCTATTGGGCGAGCCAGTGCGTTTCGAAGGCTTGTTGCTTGCGGTGCCCCTGTGGATCGTCCTTGCTGTCGCGGTGACGGGGATCACCCTGGCGCTGTCGGCACTGCAGGTGTTCATCAAGGACATCGAGCACATCCTGATGCCGGTGCTGATGATCCTCATGTACCTGACACCGATCCTGTATCCATTGTCGCTCGTGCCCGAGAGCATGAAGCCATGGGTTGCCGCGAATCCGTTCGGCTACCTGGTGAACCGGTTGCGCGATGCACTGCTCGAGGGGCGCCTGGCGCTGGAGTGGGGGGATGCGGTAGCGGTAGTCGTCGCCGTAGGGCTGTTCCTCGGTGGCCGCTGGATCTTTCTCAGGCTGTCGCCGCACTTCGAGGATTTCGTCTAGCCGTGGAAGCATTGCTGGAACTGTCGGGAATCGGCAAGGACTACGCCAAAGTCGATGCCAACGCCGGCCGCATCAAGCTCGTCTACGATCTCCTGCTGGGGCGCGGTGCGACGCACGTGTTTCGAGCGCTCGACGACGTGTCCTTCGAACTCGTCGCCGGCGAATCGCTCGGCATCATCGGCGAGAACGGCGCGGGGAAGTCGACCCTGCTCAAGATCGTGGCGGGTGTCATCACGCCAACCCGCGGTCGCGTCGAGGTGCGCGGGCGTGTGGGCGCACTGCTCGAATTGGGGTCCGGCTTTCACCCGGAATATTCAGGCCTCGAGAACATCGACCTTGCCGCAGCCTTGCTTGGTCTCGCGCCAGATGAGATCGCAGCCAAGCGTGACGAGATCATCGCGTTCGCCGATATCGGCGAGCATATTCGCGATCCGATCAAGCACTATTCGTCGGGCATGGTGGTGCGTCTCGGCTTTGCCGTCGCCACGGCACTCAGGCCCGATATTCTCATCACGGATGAAGTGCTGGCGGTCGGCGACGAGTCCTTTCAGAAAAAGTGCATCGCGTGGATCGAGGGGTATCTCGCGGACGGGGGAACGCTGCTGCTTTGCTCGCACAGCATGTACCACATCCAAAAGCTGTGTCGTAGTGCGTTGTGGCTCAGAGACGGTCGCGTCGATCGCTACGGCCCGGCGGCTGAAGTGACACAGGCTTACCTCGCGTATCACGAGGAGAAAGCCGCGGGCAGCAAGCGGCCGATCGCGCCAACGGCGGCCGCCGCGGCCGGGGTCTATGCGGTCCAATCGCTTGCGCTCGACCCGCCGGACCGCGTTGAATCGGAGGCCGCGCTGACGGTCTCGGGAGAGGTGTTCTCGCCCGACGGCAGGGTCCCAGTCGTACTGATCGGGCTGGTGCGGGCGGATGGTACCCCGGTCTACGGTGTTGCGACCGACATGGACAACGTGGCGCCCGAGCGTATCGATGCGCACCGGTTCGCGTTTGCGCTCGCGTTCCCACGCCTGTCCCTGCTTCCCGGCAAGTACGTTGTGCGCGCGCACGCCCTCGATCCCGAGGGCGTGCGCCTGTTCGACAACATCGAACGTCCTTTCGTCGTCGCCGGCGATACGCGCGAACTCGGGTTGGCGCGTATCGAGCATGTGTGGGGCGGCGCCGTGTCGATGCCGGCAAACCGCGACGGCGCTGCCGAATAAGGCGCACGCCGCGGCCACCTCGGGCCCAAGGTCTTTGCACGGGCCGATCGGGTAAAATTGCGCTTTGGCGCCGCGCCGGGCCCGGCCGGCTGCAACCTTCATCCCCGCAATGGCTGACCTTACATTCACCGGCGAGCGCTTCCTTCCCGGCTGCGCTGGCGAAATCGCGTATGAGCATTGGCATCGCTACGCGTTCGCGCGCCGCTTCGCGGCCGGCAAGCGCGTGCTCGACGCAGCCTGCGGAGAGGGGTATGGCACCTCGCTCGTCGGGTCGGTGGCGACGGTCGCCGTCGGCATCGACATCGACGCTGCCGCGGTGGCGCACGCGAACGCGCGTTACGGTGCGGCAGAGCGCCTTGGCTTTATCGAGTGCTCCTGTGACGCCCTGCCGTTGGCCGACGGCACGTTCGACATGGTGATGTCATTCGAGACGATCGAGCACCTCTCGGCGGCCGATCAACCGCGCATGCTGGCAGAGTTTGCGCGGGTGCTGACCCCGGACGGCATCCTGGTGATCTCTTCGCCCAACAAGCGCCTGTATAGCGATGCCCGGGACTATCACAACGAATTCCATCTGCACGAACTGTATCGCGATGATCTCGTGCGGGCGCTCGCGCCGGCGTTCCCCGCGCAGCGCTGGCACCATCAGCGCGTCGGACACTGGTCGAGCATCTTCGCCGAGGACCCGAGCACGGATGCCGAAGCGTGGCTCAGCGAGGCCGACGTAGTCACGCCATATGCGGCGGTCGAGGGCATGTACTTCATCGTCGTGGCTGCGCGGAACCTGGCCGCGCTGCCGGCGCCCGGGCCGCAAGTGTCGCTGTTCACCGATGCCGAGGACAGCGAACTCAAGCGTGCCGAGGACAATGCGCGAGAAGTGATGCGCCTCGATGCCTTGCTCAAGGAACGCGACGCTGGGGCCGATCGCCAATACGCGCATATCGTGCACCTGGAAGGTCTTACTGCCGAGCGCGAACGCATCATCGCGGACATCAACCGTCGATTGATCGAACTGAACACGGTGCGCGAGCAGCGCGATGCGCAGCTTGCCGAAAGTAACCGTGCGCTCGCCGAAAGCAACCGTGCACTCACCGAAAGCACCCGCGCGCTTGCCGAGAGTACTCGCGCGCTCGCCGCGCAGGAACGCATCATCGCCTATCAGCAGAGCTTTCGCGGGTGGGTCACACAACCCTGGCGGCGCGTCCGGCGCTGGCGTGCACGCGAGCAATGATGACTGCGGCGCCGATCGACATTGTCGTGCCGGTGTACAACGCCGCCGCCGACCTGCGCCGATGCATCGACAGCGTGCTCGCCTGCACGTCCGGCGATTATCGGCTCTTGCTGATCGACGATGCGTCCACCGACGCGTCTGTCCAGTCGTATTTCGCCGAATTGAAGGCGCGGTGCCTGCCACAACTGACGTTGCTCGCCAACACCACCAACCTCGGCTTCACGCTGACGGCGAACCGCGGCATCGAGTGCGCGCGTGCGACCGCCGACGTCGTGCTCCTCAATTCCGACACGATCGTCACTCGCGGATGGCTCGACAAGCTGGCCCGGTGCGCGCGATCCGATCCGACGATCGGCACCATCACGCCGTTTTCGAACAACGCAGAAATCTGCTCGCTGCCGCGCTTCTGTGCCGACAACCCGTGGCCGGCGATGCAGGATACCGAGCCGATGCTCCGCGCGCTGGAGCTTGCGGCGGCGCCGACTTATCCCGATCTTCCCACCGGCGTGGGCTTTTGCTTCTATATCC
The DNA here is from genome assembly GCA_963726935.1 of uncultured beta proteobacterium. GTDB lineage: Bacteria > Pseudomonadota > Gammaproteobacteria > Burkholderiales > Casimicrobiaceae > PALSA-1003. Next base: position 32,942 of record CAVSEH010000013.1, on the reverse strand, counting down.
GGCGTGCGCTTCTCGACGCCATAGGCAGTTTCGATCCGGTTTTCGGGCTGGGTTATGGCGAGGAGAACGACTTCTGCCTTCGCGCAGCCGCCGCCGGCTTCCGCAACGTGCTGTGCGAGGACGCATTCGTTCTGCATTCGGGCAACAGTTCGTTCGGTGAGTTGCGCGCCGAACTTTCCCGGCGCAACACCGCGCTATTGCTCGAGCGTCACCCAGGATACCTCGATCTGGTACGCGAATACATCGCTGCCGATCCGCTGCGTCCGCTGCGCTCGCTCGCATTGACGCACTACCGCCAGCTCGCGACGCCGCTCCCCGGGGCACTGCATGTCATCCACGGCCACGGCGGCGGCACGGAGTATCACGTACGCACTCTGATTACGTCCTCGGACCGCGTCTTTCGTCACCATCTGCTGATCGCCGTTGGCGACGAGTGGCAACTCGAGGAGCGCGCCGATGACGAAATTCGCAGCTACAGCTTCTTGCGTGCACCCGGGGAATCGTGGAGGGACTTTCTCGGGGGGCTATGCGCGCGCTTCGCCATCGACCTTATCCACCTGCATAACATCTCCGGTTGCCGCGACGGGCTCATGCAGGCCGTCGCCGCGGTCGGCATCCCCTATGGCTATACCGTGCACGATCTGAATTTCGCGTGCCCGACGATCACCTTCCTCAACCCTGCGCAGACCTATTGCGGCGCGGTGACTGACGCCGCGACATGCGGCGCGTGCCTCGCGGCGCAGCCCGACCTCGACCATGTCGATATCGGGAGCTGGCGCGCGAAGCATCGGACGCTGCTCGCCGGTGCCGCATTCGTCATCGCGCCGTCGGCCTGGGCCGCGGCCATGCTGCGGCGATACTTTCCCGAGCACGACGTCGTCGTCATTCCTCACGGCAGTGCTTCCGGGATGGCTCGACCCGATGCGGTCCGCGAGCCGCTTCCCATGCCGGACGACGGTCGGCCGGTGGTCGCTGTCCTCGGCGCCATCGGACCCGACAAGGGCGCACGACGTCTCGAGCGCCTTGTCGAACTGACGCGCGCACAGGGTCTGCGTTTGCGCTGGGTCCTCATCGGCTACCTCGATCGCGGCCGGGAGCCGTGGCAGTCGCCGGACGGCGTGTTCACCATGCACGGCCCCTACGATTCGCTGGTCCTGCCGGAACTGTTCGAGCAGTATCGCGTGCGGCTAGTCGCGTATCCCTCGGCCGGGCCGGAGACATTCAGCTTCACGCTGTCCGAAGCATGGGCGGCGGGGCGACCCGCGATCGTGCCGCCGATCGGTGCGTTGGCGGATCGCGTTGCCGGAAGTGGCGCGGGCTGGGTGCTGAGCGACGACGAATGGCGATCCGAGGAGCTTATGCTCGAGCGCATTGCATCGTTGCTCGATCCCGCGCATGGCGCGGCCTTCGCGGCCGCGGAGGCGCGCGCGCGCACGGCCCCACAGCCGGCTGCCCAAAACATGGTCGACGCGACACTCGCGGTCTACCGGGAAACTTGTCCACGCGGAGCGCCCCGGCAGACATTTGCCCCCATCGCGGTCGAACGGTGCCTCGCGGCGCTCGACTACTCACCTTGGAAGGCCTCGCCGCCGCCCGTCCCCGAGATGCCTGTTGCCGAAACTCCCGTTGCCGCAGTGCCGGCTTCTCCGGTGCCGGTGACGCGAGACGGATTTGCGCGGGTAGCTTCGTTCGCGCTCCACATTCGGCACACGCTGCCGGGGCGCGTGCTGTACCGTCTTGCGCCCAAGTCATTGGTCGCTGCGCTCAAGAATCACCTTTGATGCAGGACGTCGACGACGGCGAGTGCCGGGTGCGTCAGCAATTCGGGCGCCTGATCGCTCGAATCCGTGCTGCCCGAGACGTGTCCGGGCGCTTTGTGGTTTACGGAGTATGTGACAGTGCTCGCTGACGCGATCGCCAAGCGGTGGCGAATTGCCGTCGCGGCACATCAGGCCGGCGCAACAGACGAGGCGATTACAGGCTATCGCGGCGTTCTTGCCGAGCAACCCGGCTACGCGCCGGCGCACTACCTGCTGGGCCTGCTGCTGCGCGACCGCGGCGAGACGCGCGTCGCAGAAGATGAACTGGCTGCCGCCGTTGCTGCCGCGCCGAGTTACGTCGACGCGCGCTGCGCGCTAGCCAATCTGCAGCGCGCCGCGGGACGCGCCGATGCAGCGGCGCAACTCTGCCGCGAAGGTCTGGCGTTGACCCCGGCAGGAGCACCTCTGTGGCGCGTGCTCGGCCTCGCGGAACTCGACCGTCAGGAAGGTGCGGCGGCGCGCGAGGCCTTCGAGCGTGCGCTCGCGATCGCCCCGACCGACGGGCAGACGCATTACAACCATGGCGTTGCGTTGCAGATGTTGCACCGGCGTGACGAGGCGCTGCGCGCTTACGAACGGGCGCTCGCGCTCGATCCTGACCAGATCGCCGCCGACTTCAACACTGGTGTGATCCTCCAGGAGCAGGGGCGCACCGATGACGCGATCCATGCCTTCGAGCAGGTGCTGGTGCGCGATCCAGCGTATGTCCCGGCGCACAAGGCAATCGGCGAAGTGCTGCTGGCCGCGCGGCGCATCGACGCTTGGTTTCTCGCGTTCGATCGCTTCGAGGCGAGGTGCCCGCGTTCACTGGCCATGGTCGTTCGGGCGCTCGAAGTCAACGCCCATCGCGGCGACTTTCCCGCGATCGACCGGTACCTCGACCGACTTCGGCGCAACGACTTCGTTGCGGAAGGCGCGACAGACCTCGCGGATTGCCTCGAGCAATTGCTGTTCCTGATGCTGTATTTCGATATCGAGCCCGAGACTCAGTTCGCTTTTTATCGTGCCTATGATGCGGTCGCGTCGCAGGTCTATGGCGTGCCGTTGGCGCCATCCGCCGTCCGGCGGCCCGGACGGCTGCGCATCGGTTACCTGTCCGGCGATCTCAGGAACCACGTGATGGGCAAGATGATGTGGGAAGCCGTGCGTCACCACGACCGCGATCGCTTCGAGGTTCGCTTCTATGCGACGGTCGCCGACAACGACGAGTGGACCGAACGCTTTCGCGCGCAGGGGGATGGGTTCCTGGCGATTTCGGAACTCACGGACCGTCAGGCGGCGCTGCGGATCGCAGCCGACGATCTCGACATCCTGGTCGACCTCTCGACCCACACCAAAGGCGCGCGGCCGGGCATCCTCGCACTGAAACCGGCGCGGGTGCAGATCACCCATGTGGCGAGCGCCGGAGTGGTCGGCTTGTCCGCCATCGACTTCAAGCTCACCGACGCTTACGCCGACCGCCCGGAAAACCAGGCGTTCTCGCTCGAAACGCTGTTGCCGATGGGCGGCTGCGTCTATCCCTATCGACACGTCGAGCCCGCCAGTGAGCACCCATTTCATCGCGACCGGTTAGGCATTCCCCGGAACGCGATCGTCCTCGGCGCGTTCGTCACGCCATTGAAGCTGTCGCGGCGCTGCCTTGCGCTATGGCGAGAGGTGATGGAGCGCATCCCGCGCGCCGTGCTCGCGATCTCTCCGCAATCGCCGGAGGCGCGCAGTGTGTATGCACGGCTGTTGCCCGCGGGCGGCATTCCAATCGAGCGCGTGCTCGTCTTGCCGCAAGGGCGCGGCGACGCCGAAAACCAGGCGCGCTACCATCTGATCGATTTCGTGCTCGACCCGGTGCCCTACAGCGGCGTCAACGGGACGCTCGAGGCTCTGGGCATGGGCGTGCCAGTGGTCACGCTTTGCGGCCGCAAGCATTGCGAACGCACGTCGTACAGCATTCTCACGAATCTGGGCGTCGCTGCGACGATTGCCCACAGTGCCAATGAGTACGTCGACATCGCCGTGCGGCTCGCGACCGATGCGAACTTCGCGGCCGAATTCCGCGCGGCGATCCGTGCCGGCCTCGGCAAATCGCCGCTTACCGACATGCCCGCGCACACACGCAATCTCGAGCGCGCCTATCTCGAGGCACTGCGACGCCGTGTTCCCGAGGCGTTGACAGCCTCCGGCAATGGCCAAGGATAACGGCGCCGTGTCGCGACTCGTGCAGGCGAGGCAGCGCTTCAGTGCAGGCGAAATCGCCGTGGCGCGGCACGAGTGCGAAGCGATCCTGACGGGAACGAGCAACGACGCGGAACGCACGGGGGCCCATCTGCTGCTCGCAGCGTGCTGTCGCTCCGATGGCGACTTGGATGGGGCACTGATGCACGCGCGTGCCGCGATCGCGATTGCGCCGGGTGACCCGATCGCCCACTACGCGATGGCGGAGATACGGGAAGCCGCGGGCGACACCAAAGGCGCGCTGACGAGCGTAGAACGCGCACTCGAGCTCAATCCGCGATTCGTGCAGGCGCATCACTACCGGGGCATCCTGCTTGGCGAAGCGGGGGAGACGCAAGGCGCGATCGAAGCATTCGAACAGGTGTTGCGCCTCGACCCCGCCCACGCCCGCTCCTGGAACAACCTCGGCAACGCGCAGCGGACGCTGGGTCGATTGCAGGAGGCCGAGCACTCCTTTGCGAAAGCCATTGCTGCGCGGCCCGACTATCCGCTGGCTTCCGCCAATCTTGCCGAAGTGCTACGCGATCAGGGCGAGGTCGAGCGCGCCGAAGACACGCTACGCCAGGCGCTCGCGCGATCGCCGGGGCAAGCGCCGTATCGCCCGCTCCTCGTGCTGCTCGCCGGTTTACTGCGCGAGCGCGGCGAGCTCGACGAGTCGGCGCAGTTCTACACGCGCGCCATCCAGGCGGCGCCGGAGCAAAGTGGCGGTGAATGGTTCAACCTCGGCTCGGTACTGGGCGAGCGCGGCGAACCGGATCGTGCCCGCGAAGCGTATACGCGTGCGTATGCGACCAACCCGAAGGATTTGCGGGGACTGATCGCCAAGCACCTCGGGTTGCCGATGATTTACGCCGATGCCGCGGCACTCGATGCCGCACGGGCCGGGTTCGGTACCGGGCTCGTGGCGCTGGGGCAGGAATTCGACTCGGCCCTTGAAGGGTTGTCCGAAGCGCAGGTTCTCGATGGCATGCGCTGGACGAATTTCTTTCTCGCTTATCAGGGTGGTGATGATCGGGCGCTGCAAGCGAATTACGCGGCACTCGTCGCGCGCGTCGTCGGCCGCGCGTCGCCACAGTGGCTCGCGCCGATCGCGAGGCGATCGCTCTCGGGCCGACGAGTTCGTGTCGGCTTTGCCTCGGCATTCTTTCACGTGGGTACGTGCGGCCGATATTTCAAAAGTTGGATCACCGACCTCGACCGCGATCGGTTCGAAGTTGTCGTCTATCACCTCTTTCCAGGCTTGGACGCGGTCGCGAGCGAGATTGCGCAACGGGCCGACCGCTTTCGCGAGTTCGGCGGCAGCAGGGCGCGTCCGTCGGTGGTCGCGCCGGCCATCCGGGGGGATGACCTCGACATACTGATCTATCCCGAACTCGGGATGGATGTGAGCTCGTTCGCGCTGGCTGCACTCCGGCTCGCGCCGCGCCAATATTCGGCGTGGGGTCACCCGGTGACGACAGGGCACGCGACGATCGACGCCTATCTGAGTTGCGATTCGATGGAACCCGTCGATGCCGAGGCGCATTACACCGAAAGGCTGATCCGGCTTCCGGGTATCGGTACGCGGTACGAACGTCCCGACGTTCCGGGGGATGCGAGCCGGGCGCAGTTCGGCCTGCCCGACGGCCCTGCGCTGCTGCTCTGTCCGCAATCGCTGTTCAAGATCCATCCGGAAAACGACGCGTTGTTCGCGGAAATCCTCGCGCGGAACGCAGGCGCGATGCTGGTGTTGTTCGCCGGACGTCATCCCGCCATCACCGACCAGTTCATGCGTCGCTTCGCGCGCACGCTGGAGCGCCACGGGATCGCGATCAGAGATCGGATTCGCGTGCTGCCTCCGGTGGCGCACGACGATTATATGAGGGTCAATCTGGTCTGCGATGCGATGGTGGATACGTTGCATTGGTCAGGGGGCAACACCAGCCTCGATGCGCTGGCTTGCGGTCTGCCTGTCGTGACTTTGCCCGGGACCTTCATGCGTGGCCGACAGAGCGCCGGAATGCTGTCGCTGCTTGGTGTGCCTGAGCTGATCGCCAGCGATCGCGACGCCTATATCGCCCTTGCCTCGCGCCTGATCACCGATCCCGACTGGCGGCAATCGCTAGCTGCCCGAATTCGCGCTGCGCACTCCCGTTTGTTCAATGTCGGCGACGCGACCGCGCGGTTGCAGGAACTGCTTCAGGCCGACGATGTTCGTGCGCTGTAGTTGCTCCAGGCACGCGCCAGGCCACCTTCCAGGCCCCGGACGAAACGCGCCATGTCGAATAGCGGATGGGTTGCGCGGTTTGCACGCAGTCGTTCGCGGTAGCTGCCGAGAAGTTCCGGCGAGGTTGCCAGTTTGAGCGCCAGCGCCTCGTAGTCCGCAAGGCTTTCCGTAACCAGTTCCGGCAGGCCGATTGCCTGCAGCTGACTGCCGGCGACGCGGCTCGCCATCGTCGTTCCGGCACACGTAAGTACCGGCAGACCCATGAAGAGCGCGTCGTTGGCGGTGGTGCCCGCGTTGTAGAGGATCGTGTCGAGAAACAGGTCGGCGTGCGCGTGGCGCGCGAGATGTTGCGGCAGCGGAACGCGGGGGGCGAAGACCACCCGGGCCGGATCGACACCGCGTGTGCTCGCCTCGCGACGCAAGTTGTCGATCGCGATGGCGCGGCCCGGCGATAGCCACAGCACGCTGCCGCGGACCCGCGTCAGCAGGCGCATCCAGACATCGAATACCTCGGGCACGATCTTGTACGCGTCGTTGAAGCAGCAGAATACGAAGCCCTGAACGGGCAGGCCGCTCTCCGCGCGGCTTGGTGTTTGCGCCGCAACGGCCCGCCGGGTGTCGCTCGGGCAATAGCACTCGGGCAGAGCGAGGAAGCGTTCGGTGAAGTACGGTTGCTGACTCTCGGGTGTCGCGAAGCGGTCGGTGATGATGTAGTCGATGTGCTCGGCGCCGAGTGTGCCAAGGAACCCCAGCCATTGCAGCTGCACGGGTGCCGGCCTGAGCGCGAAAATCTCGCCGCGCGCGTGGGTGGTGTATCCATTGAGGTCGATCAGGAGGTCGATGCGGTCGGTCCGGATGCGCTGCGCCGTCTGTTCAACGCTCTCGTCCGCGCAGTCGGCGAAGTGCTCGAAGGCCGCCTCGATTCGACGGCGCAGCGGAGAGTCCTCTCGCGGGCCGATCGAGTAGGCGTAGGTCTCGAACCGGCCGCGGTCGTGACGCTCCCATACCTCGGTCATCAGGAACGCCATCGCATGGGTGCGAAAGTCGGACGACACGTAGCCAAGGCGCAGCCTGGATTGCGGCACAGGCGAGACGTTGTGCACCACGGAGGGCGGAATTGCCGGTGACAGACCCCGGGCCCATTGCCGCGCGATCCGCAGCTGCGTCGCGGGTGTCAATGGCAGCGAAAGGGCGACGAAGGGATTGATCGCATCCTCGCCCGCCTCGATCCGTTGCCGGAGGCGGGCGTGCAATGCGGCCAGTCCTGTCCACGCACACAGTCGCGCGCGGCAATAGGCGAGCAGCGCCATGGCGTAGATCGGTGGCGGGTCGCGCGCGATAGCGCGAGCGAGGACCGGCGCCGCGCCCTCGAAATCTTCGTGGTCGACCAACGACGAGCCGAGATTGGTGAGGATCAGGGCGTCGTCCGGCGCAAGCGCCAACGCACGGCGGAAGCTCGTCTCGGCGCCGGCGTTGTCGCCGTCATGCGCCTGGCAGATGCCATAGTCGACGAGGACGCTCGCGTCACCTTCGGGGAACTGGCGAAGGTAACGCTCGCACAGTTCGCGAGCCTCGGCGTAACGCCGACGCTCGACAAAACAGGCGTGCCAGATTGCCGAGTGCCTGGCGATGACCGGGGTGATGGGCGAGCAAAGCCTGGTAGGTCGTGGTCGCCTGCGCCACATTGCCGCTCCCCTCGAGTGCGAGCGCGAGATTGTTCAGGACGCTCGAATGTCCCGGAAAAAGCGCGAGCGCTGCCTCGTACGCTGTGATCGCTTCGGCAAAGCGTTCGTGCTCGCGATAGAAGTTGCCGAGGTGGAAGTGCGCCTCAGCGTACCGCGCGTCCAGGCCGATCGCGCGACGCAGCGCGGACTTCGGCCGCCGCGGGATCGCGATGTCGCAGAATGATGCCGAGGAGAGTCCACGCGGCGGCGTCTCCGGCGGAGGCGGCGAGCGCTTTCCGGCACTGCGCCTCCGCGGTCGCCGCGTCGCCCCGTTGCCAGGCTTCGCGAGCGGCGCCCAGGAACGTGTTGCGGCCCGTGGATCAAGCGCCTAGCTCCGCCGCGGCGATGACCGTTGCCGCCACTTCAGCGCCCGCAACGCTTCGCGACACTGGCGCGACCGCAGGCCAGTCGCGCGGCCGCGGCTGCCGGAACAGACGCACCGTTGGGTACCACGGACTGTCGCTGCGTTCGAGCAACCAGCGCCAATCCGGCGCGAACGGCAGCAATACCCACGTCGGTTGTCCAAGTGCGCCGGCCAAATGCGCGATACTGGTATCGACGGTGATCACGAGGTCGAGTTCAGCGATCAGTGCCGCTGTGTCGGCCAGCACCGCGCCGGCAGGCAGCGGCACCAATCGCTGCGCGCCGCTGACGGTGGCGATGTCTGCACTCGCCGCGCCCTGCTGTAGCGAGAACCACGCGATGCCCGGCAACCCGAACAGGGGACCGAGAGCCGTGAGCGGGCACGAACGATTGCGATCGTTCGCATGCTCGCGATTGCCCGCCCACGCAAGACCAATCTTGAGTCCGACTTGTGCATCCAGTCGCGCGCGCACCGCCGCCCGGCGGTCGGGCGGAGCGATGATGTAGGGGACCTTCGCCGGAATCGTCGCGCCCGTCGTCGAGAGCACTCGCGGCAGAGAGAGCAGGGGCAAGTGGGCATCGTAGGGCGGCAGCGATTCGTTGTCCCCGGCCAGTTGTGCGACGCCCTTAACCGTGGCGAGGAGCGGACGAAGCGCATCACGACAGTGAACGATGCAGCGCGCTCCGCGCTCGGCAAGAAGCGTCACGAAACGTACGAACTGCAACGCATCGCCAAGACCCTGCTCCATATGGAGCAACAGCGTTTTGCCCGCGGCGGCCGTGCCATCCCACTTCGGTCCGGGGAACGATTGCTCACGCTTGCCGAGCTCGGCCAGTTCCAGCCGCCACTCGTATTCGCGCCAACCTTCTTCGAACTGCCCGTCGAGCAACAACGCCATCGCGAGATTCCAATGTGCGTGCGCGAAGCCGGGCTTGAGCTCGATCGCTCGCCGGAACGCAACGATGGCACCGGTGACATCGTTGACCGATTGCAATGCAAGGCCGAGGTTGTTCCACGCGACTGCGTGATCAGTCTTGAGGGCGAGTGCGGCGCGATATGCGGCAATCGCATCGGCTTCACGGTCCAGCGCGGCGAGGGCGAGGCCCAGATTGTTGTGGAACTCCGGCTCATTGCTCACCAGCGCGACCGAGCGCTCGAGCAAAGGCAATGCGGCGCTGAATTCCCGTCGCTGGTAGTGAATGACGCCGAGAAAGTGTTGTGCCTGAGGGTGGTCAGGGGCGGTGGCGAGCACCTCGCGATAGATCACTTCCGCCGCGGCCGTGTCGCCGCGCTGATGCGATGCAAGTGCCTGTCGCACGCGCGAGTCGATCGACGGAGCGGCAGGTGGCGCAGGCGTGGACGCTCAGCGTGCCGTGGCAATTCTTGTAGCGCTTCCCGCTGCCGCATGGACACGGATCGTTCCGGCCGGCCGTTCGTGGCGCTGCCGCGCGGGTCTCCGCGGTCACGAGTGCGACCTGAGCCTCCGGATGTGCGGGCGTTTCATCGAGGATGCGCCGAAAGATCGCCACTGCAGGACGCCACAGTCCCATCGCCATGCAATTCCGTCCGAGCTGGAGCAATTGCGGTGAGCGCGCAATATCGGGCGTGAAGTGGGCGACCAATACCGCCAGCTCATCCGCCGGGACGACGCGGCTGAAGTTGAAGAGCCCGTGGAAGCCGAATGGACTGCCGACGGGATACGCCGCTTCGAACGAAAAAGCCTTGGCGAGCGTTTCGGATGCGAAACGGATGCCGTAGTCGCGCTCCAGCAACGGGCGGAAGGCGCGACAGATCGTCACATCCTCGACATCGATCAATTCGACGCGAGGGTCCTGCAGAGCTTCGAGCAGCTTGTATGAGCGCAACGAAAAGCCGCCGTTGCCGACGCGCATCGCGTCATCGTGCCAGAACCATGGCGCACCGATGTAGTCGCAATCGAGGTACTTTGCTTGCCAGGCGGCCGGATTCAGCACATAGCCATCCCACTGGACGAGGAGCACGTGCGGCGTATTGACGAGCGCAAGCAGCGAGCGCAGTACGAACAGCGAGTAGGCGTCACGCGACGTCAGCGGTGCGATTACATGGACGTCGATGCCAGGTTCATCGAATTGGCGATCGGTGACGAACAGGGTACGTGCGAATTGGATCTGCGCCGTCGATTTTTTGAGCGCACGCAGCGCAAGCGCGTGATTGCGCGTATCGACGCAGCACAACGTGACGCCGGGCAGTTCAAGCATCGCTCGGGGCCACCGCAACGACGTGGCGAAGTATTGTCATGGTCGGGCCATGGACGTTGGCGACTGTTGATGCGCGACTCTGGCGCCTGCGAGGTCACCCTGCCGCCGGGGCAGGCGTCGAGGACGACGAGCACGGCATTGTATCCGCTTGCGCGGATCATTGCTGTTGGCGGGGTCGCGGCGTCCCCGACAAAGCGCTTTACCGCGACGCGGGTTGCACTGTAATGTTGAAGGGATCGCTGGCCAGGGTATCGGCTTGCCTCTCGATTGAAACGTAAACCTCCGGATTCCGATTCCAGCTTGGGACACTCCACGACGACGACGGTGCCAAGACGGCTGCTGGTGACGGGACGCTCGGGCTTCGTCGGCGAAACGTTGACACAGATGATCGAGCGAACTGCGCACGGCGAGCGCTGGACGCTGGTCGATATTGCCAGCGATCTCGATCTTCGCAATCAGTCTGCAACGACGCGTCTGATCGAGACCGCCAAACCGGATGCCGTGATTCACCTGGCCGCGCAAAGCGCGGTCCCCGAGTCGTTTCGCGATCCCGAAGCGACACTGCAAATCAACCTTGTCGGCACGCTGCATTTGCTGCAGTCGCTCGACTCGATAGGATTCCGCGGGCGTCTGCTGTACGTGGGCACGGGCGACGTCTATGGCCTGGTTCCCGAGTCGGAGTTGCCGGTTGCGGAAACGCGACTTCCGCACCCGCGCAATCCGTACGCAGTGAGCAAGCTCGCAGCGGAAGCGCTGTCCTGGCAGTGGCATGCGAGCAAGGGCGCCGACATTGTGCTGGCACGACCCTTCAACCACATCGGCGCAGGCCAGAGTGATCGCTTCGCGGTGTCCGATTTCGCCCGTCAGGTCGCTGACATCAAGCGAGGGCGCCGGCCGCCAGTGATCCGCGTGGGCAACCTCGACGTGACGCGCGACTTCACGGACGTACACGATGTCATCGACGCCTATTTCGCGCTGCTCGAGCATGGCGAGACGGGCGAACTCTATAACGTCTGTTCCGGCGTCGAGCACAGCATGCGCTCGCTGCTCCAGCAGCTGATCGCAATGGGCAACGTGGACGTGCAGATCGAAACCGAGGCTGCGCGTACACGCGGCACCGAGCAACGGCGAATGTGCGGTGATGCGACCAAGCTCTATCGCGCGACCGGCTGGCGACCGACCACGCCGATCGGCGCGTCGCTGCGCGCCACGCTACAATTCTGGGAGGAGAAGCTTGCACAACATGACTAAGTCGGCACTCATTACGGGGATCAGCGGACAGGACGGGGCATATCTCGCTCAGTTTCTGCTCGGGAAAGGTTATCGCGTCAGCGGGCTGCTGGCCCGACGCAGTTCGGATTCACTGTGGCGGCTGCGCGAACTCGACATCGCAGACAAGGTGAAGTGCATCGACGGCGATCTGGGCGATATCAGCTCGATACGACGTGCGCTCGAGGTCAGCGAGGCATCGGAGGTGTATAACCTCGGCGCACAGAGCTTCGTCGCGACATCCTGGCAGCAACCGATTCTCACCGCGCATGTAACCGGCGTCGGGGCGTTGAACGTACTGGAGGCGATTCGGCAACACGATCCGAAGACGCGCTTCTATCAGGCGTCGACCAGCGAAATGTTCGGCCTGATCCAGAGCCAGCGACAGGACGAAGCAACGCCATTCCATCCACGCAGCCCGTATGGCGTCTCGAAGCTCTTTGCGCACTGGACGACGATAAACTACCGTGAGAGCTTCGGCATGCACGCGTCGAGCGGCATCCTGTTCAATCACGAGTCGCCGCTGCGCGGGATCGAGTTCGTCACGCGCAAGGTCACCGATGGGGTCGCCCGCATCAAGCTCGGCAAGCAGTCCGAGCTTCGATTGGGCAATATCGACGCTAAGCGCGACTGGGGCTTCGCCGGCGACTATGTCGAAGCCATGTGGTTGATGATGCAACGGGACACGCCCGATGACTATGTCATCGCGACAGGCAAGACGACGACCGTGCGCGACATGTGCAAGATCGCGTTCGACCACGTCGGCCTCGACCATCAGAAGCATGTGGTGATCGACCCGAAGTTCTTTCGACCCGCCGAGGTGGACGTGCTGCTGGGAAACCCGGCCAAAGCCACGTCCGTCCTCGGCTGGCGCGCCAAGACGGACATATCCACCCTGATCCGGATGATGGTCGATGCCGACCTCGCGCGTGTGCGACGGGAATGACACCCAGCCCGGCTACGCTTCTGCGCAAACATTCGGTGATGCCCGCCATCGGCGTCCACGCTCGCGACCGGCTACCCCAGAGCAGCCCCACCGTCTTCCTGCTCTCCTACCCGAAGGCGGGGCGAACGTGGCTGCGTGCGCTTGTCGGTAAGGCGTTGGTCGAGCACTACGGATTGCCCGAGGCGGCCCTGCTCGACACGTCCGAGCTTACCCGCGCCGCAGGCCTGCCGATCGCTGTGTTCGACCACGATCAGAGCGCGCTGCTGACGGGCTTGCAGTGGCAAGCGATGCCGACCGACCGGAACGCCTATCGCGGAAAACGCGTGCTGCTCCTCGGGCGAGGCGTGCACGACCTGGTGGTGTCTGCCTACTTCCAGGCCAAGCTGCGCATCCATGTTTATGATGGGCCCATTTCCGATTTCATACGGGACGAGCGCTACGGTATCGACAAGATTCTCGCGTTCTACCGCATTTGGGCGATGGCCCGGCACGTACCGGACGCGTTCGAATTCATTCGCTACGAGGAACTCCATCGCGATCCTGCGCAGCTACTCGCGCGCGTGTTGGCCTTCATGGGCGCACAGGTTTCGCCCGCGGCGATCGCGATGGCCGTGGATTACTGCAGGTTCGAGAACCTGCGTGCGGCAGAGGTCGAGGACAGGTTCAAGCACCACGCGCTCCGTCGCGGTCCGACCGATGATCCCGAGTCATTCAAGGTCCGCAAGGGAAAGGTCGGCAATTTCGCAGAGTATTTGTCGCCCGAGGACATCGCGTTCATCGATAACGCCGTGGCTGCGCGGGGCTGCGAATTCACGCGCCCGGCGTCGCCAGCTCAGGAGCCCGACAAGTAGCGAGACTGCACATCGGCGCACGCCGCTTGCTCGCCACGTTTCCCATTGCCCATGGCAACAACTCCACTGGTATTTGTGTTCGGCACCGGCCGCTGCGGCACCCACACGCTATGGAAGCTGTTCGAGTCCTTGCCGAATACGCTCAGCACCCACGAAGGCAATGGCACGATACGCGCTGGCCCGGCGGAGTTGATCGGCAAGCAAATAACGATGGGAGAGATGTGGGAATACAACGCCTTCCTCTACCACGCCGCGAACGAGGTCGTCTTTCGCAGAACCTTCGCCCCGGACCAGGAGATGGCTGCATTGATGGAGCGTTCGTTCGGCAACCGATCGAAGCTCATCGAATGGTGCGCGGCCCAGGGGCTCGCTTATTGCGATGCGAATCCATTCGCCTACAACTTCATCGACTATCTGCAGCGGAAGTATCCGCACGCGAAGTTCATTCATCTGGTGCGTGACGGATACGCGTGCGTGCAATCGTGGTTCCGCCGCGAAACGACGTATCCCGATCATTTACCAGACCTCAGAAGGATCACCTGGATGCTGGCGAAGCCGGTGCCGTTCGCATCGGAGCCCGTGCATGCTGCATGGCAGACGCTCGATCGCCTCCAGCGGATCAGCTGGTTCTGGAGCAGCGTGAACGCGAACATCATCGAGCGCTTCACGCGCATTCCTTCCGCGAACAGGTCTGCTCCTCAGAATCGAGGATCTTTCGAAGGAAACGACGCCGTCGGTCCTCAGCTTCTGCGGATTGCCGCAGAACTACCTGCCCGAGGCGCTCGCGCCAAGCGACCCGTCGAGTGGTCCAACGGTCGAATGGACGCCGGACAACGTTCGGAAATTCAATGAGCTCGCCGGGCCCATGATGCTCTCGCTTGGCTATGCGCTGCGGTAGTGCTTCCCGGCGGACGGCGCGCGGGCCGTCCCCTGCTTCCCTGCCGTCGGCGGTCGCCGAGTGCAGGGGCGAGGCAGGCCGACGCCGCCAGATTCCGGTCGGGCGAAGCGAAGGCTGTTGACCGGACCCATTTATGCGGTATAATCGCGTCTCTCGGCACCTGTAAATCCGGTGCCGCGCTCTTTAACAATCTGAACAACCGATAAGTGTGGGTACTTGGGGCCGAGGGACGCTCCGGGTCTCGCCGCGCCGCCATGCCGGGCAACTGGTGTTGGCGTTCATGTGGTGCAGCCCGGGGTACTCAAGGAACAGAAGTAGTACTCACACTGAAGGAAGCGGGTTTGGAAGCTTTCACGGCTTTCGAACCCGTGGCCAATGACTGAATTGCCGGGCTTTTCGGGGGTAACTCCGGGCGGCTCGGTGGTAAGGGGTTGGTCAACGTCAGTATGAGTTCTTGCAAATTACAGTGATTAAACTGAAGAGTTTGATCCTGGCTCAGATTGAACGCTGGCGGCATGCTTTACACATGCAAGTCGAGCGGCAGCGCGGGGGCAACCCTGGCGGCGAGCGGCGAACGGGTGAGTAATACATCGGAACGTGTCCCGTAGTGGGGGATAGCCCGGCGAAAGCCGGATTAATACCGCATATGCTCTACGGAGGAAAGCGGGGGATTCGCAAGAACCTCGCGCTATGGGAGCGGCCGATGTCCGATTAGCTTGTTGGTGAGGTAAAGGCTCACCAAGGCGACGATCGGTAGCTGGTCTGAGAGGATGATCAGCCACACTGGGACTGAGACACGGCCCAGACTCCTACGGGAGGCAGCAGTGGGGAATTTTGGACAATGGGGGCAACCCTGATCCAGCCATGCCGCGTGAGTGAAGAAGGCCTTCGGGTTGTAAAGCTCTTTTGGCCGGAAAGAAAAGATCTCGTCTAATAAACGAGGTTCTTGACGGTACCGGCAGAATAAGCACCGGCTAACTACGTGCCAGCAGCCGCGGTAATACGTAGGGTGCGAGCGTTAATCGGAATTACTGGGCGTAAAGAGTGCGTAGGCGGTTCTTTGTGTCCGCTGTGAAATCCCCGGGCTTAACCTGGGAATGGCAGTGGAAACTAGAGGACTTGAATCCGGCAGAGGGGGGTGGAATGCCACGTGTAGCAGTGAAATGCGTAGATATGTGGCGGAACACCGATGGCGAAGGCAGCCCCCTGGGCTGAGATTGACGCTCAGGCACGAAAGCGTGGGGAGCAAACAGGATTAGATACCCTGGTAGTCCACGCCCTAAACGATGTCAACTAGGTGTTGGGGAAGCGATTTCCTAGTACCGCAGCTAACGCGTGAAGTTGACCGCCTGGGGAGTACGGTCGCAAGATTAAAACTCAAAGGAATTGACGGGGACCCGCACAAGCGGTGGATGATGTGGATTAATTCGATGCAACGCGAAAAACCTTACCTACCCTTGACATGTACGGAAGCCTTCAGAAATGAGGGCGTGCTCGAAAGAGAGCCGTAACACAGGTGCTGCATGGCTGTCGTCAGCTCGTGTCGTGAGATGTTGGGTTAAGTCCCGCAACGAGCGCAACCCTTGTCCCTAGTTGCTACGCAAGGGCACTCTAGGGAGACTGCCGGTGACAAACCGGAGGAAGGTGGGGATGACGTCAAGTCCTCATGGCCCTTATGGGTAGGGCTTCACACGTCATACAATGGCCGGTACAGAGGGTTGCCAAAGCGCGAGCTGGAGCCAATCCCAGAAAGCCGGTCGTAGTCCGGATTGCAGTCTGCAACTCGACTGCATGAAGTCGGAATCGCTAGTAATCGCGGATCAGCATGTCGCGGTGAATACGTTCCCGGGTCTTGTACACACCGCCCGTCACACCATGGGAGCGGGATGTACCAGAAGTAGGTAGGCTAACCGCAAGGAGGCCGCTTACCACGGTGCGTTTCGTGACTGGGGTGAAGTCGTAACAAGGTAGCCGTATCGGAAGGTGCGGCTGGATCACCTCCTTTCTAGAGACCGCCCTGGTCTCAAGTGCTCACGCTTATCGGTTGTTCGTAGCGGTCGTCAGTTGGCGGCTGGCAGTTGCCATCGAGTTGCAGCGTCTGCGGCGACTTGACTGACTATCGCCCGCTGACATCTGATCACAGGGATTACGCAAATACACGGGCCTGTAGCTCAGTTGGTTAGAGCACCGTCTTGATAAGGCGGGGGTCGATGGTTCGAATCCATCCAGACCCACCAGGACTCTCTTGCAAGCGGGGTTCGGCGAAGCGACGATTGACGAAACGGGTCGCAAGTCAATCAAGGCGCGAAGTGCCGACGTGTACAAGCCGTACACAAGGCACCGAGCAACGAAGAGTGACGGGTCGCGAGCCAATCGAGGCGTGAGGGTCCGACGCGTACAAGACGTACGCGAGGACCCGAGCAACGAAGAGTGGTGAAGCGAGAGGGGCTGTAGCTCAGTTGGGAGAGCGCCTGCTTTGCAAGCAGGAGGTCATCGGTTCGATCCCGTTCAGCTCCACCAGTAATCGTGCAAAGTGCAGAAGTAAGCTCGCGGGTTTACTTCTGATCTTTGGATCAGGCCGGAAACATCGGTTGCTCTTTAAAAAAACGGAAGAAGTAAAGCGCACATGACGGAACATTGTCATGTGATGGGTTAGATTGTATCGAACCCGTTCTCTCTCGAGTTCAGAGAGGGCGGGTAGCGCAAACACCTGTAATGCGAGCGCGCAAGTGCTCAGTGTTATGGGGTCAAGCGACTAAGTGCATGTGGTGGATGCCTTGGCGATCACAGGCGATGAAGGACGTGGCAGCCTGCGTTAAGCTCCGGGGAGCTGGCAAACGAGCATTGATCCGGAGATGTCCGAATGGGGAAACCCGGCCCGCAAGGGTCACTCCCGACTGAATTCATAGGTCGGGAAGAGCGAACGCGGAGAACTGAAACATCTCAGTACCCGCAGGAACAGAAATCAACCGAGATTCCCAAAGTAGTGGCGAGCGAAATGGGAGCAGCCGGTACCTTTTAGCTTTCGACTTAGTGGAACGCTCTGAAAAGGGCGGCCGTAGTGGGTGATAGCCCCGTACGCGAAAAGTCGGGAGTGGAACTAAGGGTACGAAAAGTAGGGCGGGACACGTGTAATCCTGTCTGAAGATGGGGGGACCATCCTCCAAGGCTAAATACTCGTGATCGACCGATAGTGAACCAGTACCGTGAGGGAAAGGCGAAAAGAACCCCGGAAGGGGAGTGAAATAGATCCTGAAACCGCATGCATACAAACAGTCGGAGTCCCTGCTTTATTGGCTTTCACCCCTGGGGTTCTTTGCTGCCCGAGCGCGCAAGCGCGAGACGCAGCAAAAGACCTTGAGAAGGGGAGTGCGAAGCACACCTTCCGGGTTCTTTGCTGCCCGAGCGCGCAAGCGCGAGACGCAGCAAAAGCGTCTTTAGGGGAGTGAAGGTAACGTGACGAGCGAATTGAGAAGGATGACCAACACGAACGCAGTGAGTGTTGAGGCATCCCTGCTTGATTGGCTCGGAGACGAGGCGTGGCGCATGGAATGCGATGCCCGGAGAGCCAATCAAGCAGGGATGACGGCGTACCTTTTGTATAATGGGTCAGCGACTTACGTTGTGTGGCGAGCTTAACCGAATAGGGGAGGCGCAGGGAAACCGAGTCCGAACAGGGCGAATCAGTCGCATAGCGTAGACCCGAAACCGGATGATCTAGCCATGGCCAGGTTGAAGCGGGGGTAACACCTCGTGGAGGACCGCACCCACGTCTGTTGAAAAAGACGGGGATGAGCTGTGGCTAGGGGTGAAAGGCTAAACAAATCCGGAAATAGCTGGTTCTCTCCGAAAACTATTTAGGTAGTGCCTCACGTATTACTTGCGGGGGTAGAGCACTGTTATGGCTAGGGGGGCATGGCGCCTTACCAAACCATTGCAAACTCCGAATACCGCAAAGTACAGCGTGGGAGACAGACTCCGGGTGCTAACGTCCGGGGTCAAGAGGGAAACAACCCAGACCCTCAGCTAAGGCCCCCAAGCGACAGTTAAGTGGGAAACGAGGTGGGAAGGCTCAGACAGCCAGGATGTTGGCTTAGAAGCAGCCATCATTTAAAGAAAGCGTAATAGCTCACTGGTCGAGTCGTCCTGCGCGGAAGATGTAACGGGGCTCAAACTGTCTGCCGAAGCTAGGGATTCACGCGTTCCTTTTACTTTATTCAAGTGGCGATTAGCTGCCAGCCCTGCGCGAAGCGCAGGACCTGGCAAAGCGCCTCCGAACTGGTCGGATTGACTCAGCGGTGAGGTTACGCTGCCAGCCGCTGCGCGCTGCCGCAGGACCTGGCAAAGCGCTCGTCGCCTCAATTGAAGGTTTGTCGCGGCGCCGCCGAAGGCGGGCGGGCGACAACCTTGGAGTGACGTAAAAGGAACGCGTGGATGGTAGGAGAGCGTTCCGTAGGCCGGTGAAGGTGGCTCGAGAGGGCTGCTGGAGGTATCGGAAGTGCGAATGCTGACATGAGTAGCGATAAACAGAGTGAAAAGCTCTGTCGCCGAAAGCCCAAGGTTTCCTGCGCCACGTTCATCGGCGCAGGGTGAGTCGGCCCCTAAGGTGAGGACGAGAGTCGTAGCCGATGGGAAGCGGGTTAATATTCCCGCACCGACCTGAGATGCGATGGGGGGACGGAGAAGGTTATGCAGGCCGGGTGATGGATGTCCCGGTTTAAGCGTGTAGGCGTGGCCCTTAGGCAAATCCGGGGGTCTTAGCTGAGGCGTGACGACGAGAGTGGGCTTGCTCACTTGAAGCTGCTGATACCCTGCTTCCAAGAAAAGCCTCTAAGCTTCAGTTTCAGGTTGACCGTACCGCAAACCGACACAGGTGGGCAGGATGAGTATTCTAAGGCGCTTGAGAGAACTCGGGTGAAGGAACTCGGCAAATTAGCACCGTAACTTCGGGATAAGGTGCGCCTCTGGTAGGTGAACGCGTACAGCGGGAGCCGAGAGAGGTCTCAGAGAAATGGTGGCTGCGACTGTTTAACAAAAACACAGCACTCTGCTAAGACGAAAGTCGACGTATAGGGTGTGACGCCTGCCCGGTGCCGGAAGGTTAAATGATGGGGTGCAAGCTCTTGATTGAAGCCCCGGTAAACGGCGGCCGTAACTATAACGGTCCTAAGGTAGCGAAATTCCTTGTCGGGTAAGTTCCGACCTGCACGAATGGCGTAACGATGGCCACGCTGTCTCCACCCGAGACTCAGCGAAGTTGAAGTGTTTGTGAAGATGCAATCTCCCCGCGGCAAGACGGAAAGACCCCGTGCACCTTTACTGTAGCTTTGCATTGGACTGTGATGGGACCTGTGTAGGATAGCTGGGAGGCTTTGAAGCGAGGGCGCTAGCTCTCGTGGAGCCAACGTTGAAATACCAGCCTGGTGTCATTGCGGTTCTAACCTAGGGCCATTATCTGGCTCGGGGACCGTGCATGGTAGGCAGTTTGACTGGGGCGGTCTCCTCCCAAAGAGTAACGGAGGAGCTCGAAGGTACGCTAGGTACGGTCGGCTATCGTACTAATAGTGCAATGGCACAAGCGTGCTTGACTGCGAGTCTGACAAGACGAGCAGGTGCGAAAGCAGGACATAGTGATCCGGTGGTTCTGTATGGAAGGGCCATCGCTCAACGGATAAAAGGTACGCCGGGGATAACAGGCTGATACCGCCCAAGAGTTCATATCGACGGCGGTGTTTGGCACCTCGATGTCGGCTCATCACATCCTGGGGCTGTAGCCGGTCCCAAGGGTATGGCTGTTCGCCATTTAAAGTGGTACGTGAGCTGGGTTCAAAACGTCGTGAGACAGTTTGGTCCCTATCTGCCGTGGGCGCTGGAGATTTGACGGGGCCTGCTCCTAGTACGAGAGGACCGGAGTGGACGTGCCTCTGGTGTACCGGTTATGACGCCAGTCGTATTGCCGGGTAGCTATGCACGGAAGCGATAACCGCTGAAAGCATCTAAGCGGGAAACGTGCCTGAAGATTAGATCTCCCGGGGACTTGATCCCCCTGAAGGGTCGTGGCAGACCACCACGTTGATAGGCCGGGTGTGGAAGCGCGGTAACGCGTTGAGCTAACCGGTACTAATAGCCCGTGCGGCTTGACTCCATAACCGTGAGCACTGCGTTTGTGTGTATGCTCGCAATCGGTTACGGTGTTTTGCGCAACAACAATCTGACTCGCTTTACTTCTTCCCTGCGGTTGGCGTCGCTCTAGCGATTACGCGAAGATCGACCGCCGGCCGATGATCAATGCCTGACGACCACAGCCCGCTGGAACCACACCTTCCCATCCCGAACAGGACCGTGAAACGGTGGCGCGCCGATGATAGTACGGATTACCCGTGCGAAAGTAGGTCATTGTCAGGCACCTTCAAAGCAGAACGGCCCGCGAAAGCGGGCCGTTTTGCTTTTGGCCGCGTACTCGCCGGAGGCTAACGTGCCCGAAGCAAGTCGAGACCCGGAGGGTCGGCCGGAGCCAGAAGTATCCACTTTCGTCGAGAACGACGCTCGGAATCGACGTTCGTGCCCCCTCGCCTGGTCGCGACGCAGCGGCCACCGAGAAGTCGACCTGATGCAAAATGCTCAGTCTTGCCTAGAGACTCCAGACCGCTGCTAGTCAAATGATCATTTTGGGAATGCACTTCGGACACGACGCTGGCATCTCACTAATCCGCGATGGCTCATTCATACGGCACTGGGAGAAGGAAAGACACACGGGCTATCGGCATGCGATCGGTCTTGAAAAGAAGGACATTGACTCTGCACTGGAGTGTTTTGACTTGCGCCTTACCGAGATTGACGGTGTCGCAGTCACTTGCACGCAATTGATCCCGCTCATGCTGTTCGATGGGGTTGACATAGAATTCAGGGAAGACAAGTTCTTTCCGGATCTGCAGCCGAACTCAATAGTCAAAATGTCCGATTTTTGGACGTTGATGCAAGCGGACGGGTTCCAGTTCAACTACCTCGCGCCATCCTTTTCCGGGTCGCCGCACAAGCAATTGCTCGTTAGAGAGGATCGATTTCCAAGCTATGGCGACCGGACGAAGGCGTATGGAGCGTATTCCGACCTGAAAGCACTGCGAGAGATCGTACCTCTCAGCAACCGCGCCCACGCGTTATCGTTGGAACTGGCAATAAGTGGAAGTCGCGTGGATGGGGCCTACATTTCTCATCATTTGTCACACGCCTACTATGCGCATGCCTCGACGAGCGCGGTCAAGACCCTGGTTGTGACGGTGGACGGCGGAGCGGACCCCTCATTCTTGGGTGGCGGAATCTATTTTGGGATCGATAGCGACGTATTCCCGGTAATCCCTCACGGATTTTGGTACGGGCGCTTTTACGAGACGATCGCGTATCTATTGGGCTTGGGGCAGTCTGCCGCCGGGAAACTCATGGGCTTGGCTGCATACGGAGTGCCTCGCTATTCGGACGAGAAACTGACTGATTCCCTTATGCATACGGTGGGGCTCTTTAGGTCTGCCAGGAGCATTACTGCCGGAGATCTCGCGACATATTGGTTTTCCATGATTCCTGGAGACAAGGCAGAGCTCGCCCAGGAATTGCGCAGTTGCGGAGACACGCCCCCAAGGCTTGCAGCAGACATCGCCGCGAGCGCACAAGCCATGTTTGCGCGTAGCCTAGTCAGGCTAGTCGAAAATGCAGTGTCGCTTGCTAGAAATATGAATTTTCATTTCGACCGAGTTGCGCTATCGGGAGGTTGCGCGCTCAATTGTCCGACCAACTCGGAGCTGTTCCTGAAATTGGATGTTCCATTGTTCATTCCTCCGGCGATTAACGACGAAGGACTGTCGGCTGGCGCGGCATTATGTCTTTCATCACTCAAAGGAGCTTCCCTCCAAGAGAAGAACTGTAGACCTTTGCAGATTGCGTTCAAGGGCGTCAGTTACACGCCATCAAGGTCCCTTCTTGAGCGGTATCCGCAAATCGAGGTCATTTCTGAAAGCAGGAGTGCAGAATTTCTCGCGCAGAGACTGTTTGACGGAGCAATCGTTACCGTTTTCGAGGGATCTGCGGAGATAGGCCCAAGAGCTTTGGGGCATCGATCCATTTTGGCTTCTCCGCTCATCGCTGGTAACTGGAAGCGCCTGAATAGAATCAAGTCCAGGGAGTTGTGGCGTCCATTTGCGCCGATCGTTCTCGAGGACGAGCTCGAACTATATTTTGAGGGTTGCCCGAGAGATTCCTATTACATGCTATTCAACGCAAGGGTCAAGTCGGCAAAACTGCCTGCTATAACCCACAAGGACGGGTCAGCCAGAGTGCAAGTCGCACATCCCGACCTTGGGTTCGTTCACGAACTTCTTCTGGCGTTCAAGGAGAAGAGCGGTGTCGGAGTTCTGGTCAACACTTCGTTTAACGGGAAAAATCAACCTATTGTTGAGACACCAGATACTGCCTTGAAGACTTTCCTGAAGCTTGGGGTGGACTACATGTGGATGGATGGAATTATTGTATCGAGACGGACCGTGATGTGACTCGGCCCTGCCCTACTGAGTTCCGGCACGCTGGCTGGCGTACGTCAATAGAGGCATGCTGATGCCGCCGTCTCCGTCACCTGCGCCCGCGCCGGCGCCCACGATCCAACAGGCCATGCGGAGCGCGGTGGCCGCATATGGGCGCGGCGCATGGTTCGAAGCTGAGCAACTGTGCCGCGACGTACTCAAGGCGAAAGGCGATTCGTTCGCCGCGTTGCAACTTTTGGGAATGATTGCGGTGCGAACAGGACGATTGCAAGAGGCGGCGACTCATCTGGCCGCAGCAATCGAGGCCAATCCGAACGATTCCTCGGTGCATAACAATCTCGGCGGAGTGCTGCATGCGCTCAATCGCCATGCGGATGCGTTGGCAAGCTATGAGCGCGCCCTCGCGCTGAATTCCAATCTGGCTGAAGCGTGGAACAATCGTGGCGTCGCGCTGCGGGATCTCAAGCGTCCCGAGGAGGCGCTGTCGAGCTATGAGCGTGCGGTCGAACTCAAGCCCGACTACGCCGATGCCTATAGCAACCGCGGCAATGCCATGCACGACCTGAGACGATTGGACGAAGCGCTGGCCAGTTACGATCGCGCGATACAGATCCGACCCGACTATGCCGAGGCACATAGCAACCGGGGCACCGCATTGTGCGACCTCGGACGACTGGACGACGGCCTGGCCAGCTTCGAGGACGCGATCCGCCTCAAGCCGGACTACGCCGACGCATACATCTATCGCGGTGACGCGTTGCGTGAGATGAGACGCACGACCGAGGCGCTGCGAAGCTACGACACCGCAATTTCAATCAGACCCGATCGCGCCGAGGCGTACTTCAAGAAGGCGGAGTTGCTGCTTCTGACCGGAGACTACGGGCGGGGCTGGGACCTCTACGAGTGGCGATGGAAGACTCAATTCAGAGAACCCAATCCACGATTCTTCGACTATCCCCGGTGGTCGGGCGAGGAATCTGTCGCCGGCAAGAGCGTATTGATTCACCCTGAGGTCGGCTTTGGTGATTTCATCATGTTCGCCCGATACACGCGCTCGCTGCAGCAACGGGGCGCAAGAGTCGTCATCTATGCGCCGCCAGCCCTCGCCGATCTCTTTGCGACACTGCGAGGGAACGTCTTGATTGCCAAAGCGGGGAACAACCTGCCGCACATCGACCTGCATTGTCCTATCATGAGTTTGCCTCGGGCCTTCAAGACGACGCTTGACACCATCCCGGCGGAGTTTCCATACCTCGCTGTTCCAGCGGAAAAGCAATCATATTGGCGTCGAAGACTGGGCACGCCCGCGAAGCGGCGTGTTGGACTCGTGTGGTCGGGAAAGGCGAACCGAAACATCGACATCAGCGTACTCAGGAACCGGAGCATTCCCCTGAGCCTTCTTGAGCCCTTGATGCAATTGCGATTAGAGCTGCACTCGTTACAGAAGGACATTTTACAATCCGACGCGGACGTTCTCACGAAATTCAGTCAGATCGGGACCTACCATAACGAGCTCCATGACTTCTCCGATACCGCTGCTCTGATTGAAGCAATGGACCTAGTCGTCACGATCGATACCTCTGTCGCGCATCTTGCCGGTGCGTTGGGCAAACCTGTTTGGGTGATGTTGCCTTATTCGACAGATTATCGCTGGGGCATGAATGGCGACAAGACTCCCTGGTACCCCACTGCGACATTGTTCAGGCAACCCGATATATCCGACTGGACAAGCGTCGTTCACAAGGTGGCAACCGCGTTGACCAACTTCCGGTAGGCAAGAAGCCACCGATCGTACCCTTGCCACGAAACCTCGCATCCAGGTGCAGGGCAGACTGCGATCAGGCTTGACAAGCAGGCGCTATCCGCGTGGTAACGACGTCAGTGAAGCCACTGTTTGCACAGCGCGACTTTGGATGCCTACAACACATACAACGAGAAGGCGAAGTTCGCGCGCCTGGCGCCGCTTCTCCGTCCCGACGTGACCATCGTCATTGTGCTGTTCAACGACCTTCACCCGGGGGCCCAGCATTTTCGAATTACATCGGTTCGGACGTTGTCCGATTCGCGTCTGCGCCCACCCTATCCCGATGAATGGCGGCCGATTCTCGAAAAATTCGCCCTGTTTCACGCTGCAATTCTCGCCTACTGGCGCGCCGCGCCGCCGCAGCGAGACGCATTCGATCTTACGAACCTTCCCGGGATCATCGGGCAGCTCGACGCAATCCGAACGAGCGCAGAAGAAGTCGGGTCGGCCCTGATTGTCGCCGCCATGCCGAGCGCGTGGCCGGAGGCAGCCCGCTTTGTGCGGCTCTCGGACGGATTGAGGCAATTCTGCGAAAGTCGACAGGTTCCCTTTGTGGATCTTTCGTCGATTTTTGGAAGTCCCGCCCGGCGCGAGTATTTGCTTCCGGCCGATCCGGTCCATCCCACGGCGGAGGCCACACGACTGATCGCGGAAGCACTGTTGCCGATCGTCAAGGAGACACTGAAGAAGCGCTGAGCGCGACACCTGTGGCGCACAATGCCTCGCCAGATCGTTCGCCGTCGGTGTATTTCGATATGCGATAATCGAGCGACGTAAAGTCGGTGAATGACGCACTGACGTCATCCGATCTCGAGTCGGGAGAAGCCGGGGGCCCGGGCCAGTGGAAAGCGACGCAGCGGTTGTGCCGCGTTTCGACGCGGCGAAGGGGATCGCTCCCAGCGCCGCTGGATCCTGGTGGCGGACGGCCATCGTCTACTTGGCGTGCTCGCTTGTCTGCGTGATGCTTTGGATCGTCGCCAGACAATCCAACGGCGACTGGTTTTACAGTCGACCTGCCATTACCGTCCGCGGTGACGCTTTCCAATTGGTTCGCGGCAGCGGGCGTCTGGCCCAATCGTCCTTCGTCATCGATCCCTTGGCTGACGGTGTCACGGCGATTTCGACCGGCGTGGCGCCGTTCCAGGCCGACAAATACACGCGCGTCAAATTGCTGTTGCGGTCCGCGCAATTTCCGACCGAAGTCTCGTTTGCGTGGCGCACGTCTGGAACGTGGCAAGTCGCAATTTCTCGCAGCCGCTGCAGCGATTGACCGAAGGGTTCGCACCGCTGAACCTGGTGGCGAATCCAGACTGGCGCGGAACGATCACCGGCATTGCCGTCATCGTGCGTGGACCCGCCGTGGCGCCGGTCGAGATCGCGGGTGTCCGTCTTTCTTCAGGTTCGGCGCTCTCGACCGCGCGCGCAACCGTGGCGGAGTGGGCCGCGTTCATCCCGCTGAAAGGCTACTCCATTGCGTTTCCATTCGACGGTGAGCGTTCCGCCTATATGGCACTCGCCAAGGCCATTGCGATCGCGACAGGCATGGCGATCGTCCTCTACCTGTTCATTTCGCGCCGGCGCGGGCGACGGGCCGACGCACGCGTCCTCTGGGCGATCTTCGCCGGCAGCTGGCTCCTGCTCGACTTGCGCTGGCAGGCGAACGTTTTTCGACAGGTTGCGATCACCGCGGAACGATTCGCCGGCAAGACCTCGGAAGAGAAGCTCCTTGCCGGCGAGGGACCCGAATTGGTCGCGCTGGTGCGCGAGACCAAAGACCTGTTACCTCCCCCGCCCGCCCGGGTACTTTTCCTGTGCGACGCCGACGTCATCAGCTTGCGTGGCGCCTATCTGCTGTATCCCTACAACGCATTTCACAGTACCCGGGCGCCGAAATCAAAGGGAGGCGTGACCATACCGGACTATCGGGCCCTGCGCAGCGGCGACTACGTCCTGCTCTATTTCTACAGCGGCCTCGGCTACGACTTCGCCACGCAGCAGCTGATCTGGCGCGACGGGCACACCGTGCCCGCGGAAGTGTTGCTGTCGAAGCCGAACACACTTTTGTTGCGCGTCCGATGACGCCGCGACGCAACCGCCAGATTTCGCGGGACTGATTGCTCAACATGGGTGACGTGATCGGATTGCCGCTGAGCGTTGCGCTGCCGTGGATCGCCGGAACGCTGTGGACTCGCGCCGTATTGAATCGGGAATCGGGTGGAGGCCTCCTGCTCAGCGTCGGGTACGGCTATCTCATCGGGATGACGGCGGTAACACTCCTCCTGCGCTTGCTCGACGCCATCGGCGTGCGATGGAGCCTCCTGTGGGTGGTGCTGCCAATGGCGGCATTGGCCTGTGCCGCATTCGTTCGACCTGCGTTTGCGCAATCCGATGGCCGTTGTTCGTGAGCACGGCCGGCGCGCTACCGATGTCCTTGTCACGATGCCGGCTGCAACTCGAGCAATCTTCTACGTACTGCTGGGGCTGACCGTCGCCCGTGTTATTGCGCTCGGCCTCGAGGTCGTGTGGACGCCCCTGCTTACCTACGATGCTTGGGCGCAGTGGGCGAGCAAGGCGCGCGTCTGGTACGGGTATGGTTCCATGCAGCCATTCGTGTCAGCCTCCGAATGGGGGAATGCGCCTGGAACAATGCACTTCACGGATACTCACCCGGAGTATCCCGGAACCGTCCCGCTGTTTCAGGTATGGACTGCGATCTGCCTCGGGCGCTGGGACGAGTCCCTGGTCAATCTGCCGTGGGCGGTGAGCTTCATTTCGCTCGGCATCGCGTTCTACGCGCAGACGCGCCGTCTCGGATTCAGCGCGATCAAGTCCATGTTCGGCGCCTACATGCTGTTGTCCTTGCCGTTCCTCACTGTCCACGTCGCACTCGCCGGGATGGCGGATGTCTTCATCGCCATCACCTATGCTCTCGCGACCATGGCTCTGTGGCAATGGACAATTGGTCGAAACCGGAGCGACGCCGCCCTGGCCTTGGCGATGGCGATCATTTGCGTGATGATGAAGCAGGAAGGAATCGTCTGGGTGCTGACGCTGGTTCCGGCCATACTCGTTGCGATGAATCGTCGGATCGGACTGGCGATCGTTGGCTTCGGCGTGACCGCCGCGGTGCTGTATTTCGCGCTTGCGCCGGCCGGCATCAAGATCTTCGGGTATACCCTTCGTACGCACTTCGAGAACGTGTCACAGCCGCTGTACGAGCACCTGTTCGTGATGGATAACTGGCATCTGCTGTGGTATGCGGCGGCCGCGCTGATCGTGGTGAGCTACCGGTTTCTGCTCGAGGAGGCGCTGGCGCCGATGACCGCTACCATGCTGGCAGCGGCGGGCGTCGTGATCGTCGCCTTCTTCTTCAGCACTGCCTCGGGCGGTGCCGACGACGAGAGCCTGATCAACCGATTGTTGCTGCACATCGTTCCGGCTCTGGTTTTCTACCTTGCTTTGATCCTGCGCGAACGTTCTCGGCGCACGATGGCTGGCACCCCCGAGCCAACGGCATCGACGATCAACTGAGCCGCGTCAGGCCCGCCCGAGCGCTGCCCTCTGCTCGGCGACGATGTCGGCGATGATCCGGTCGAGCGACGTCCTCGGCCGATAGCCGATGAATCGCTCGAGCTTGCGTACATCGGGGACGCGCCGCGCCATGTCCTCGAACCCGACCCCGTAGACATCACGGTATGGGCGCCTGGATATGAGCGATGCGCTCCCGGTGACGTCCTTCACCTTCGCGGCGAGGTCCTCGATCGATATCTCCTCGTCGTTGCCAACGTTGAAAATCTGGCCCAGGGCGCTTGGTGCGTTCATGAGCCTGACGAGCGATTCCACGACGTCGGCTACGTGGGCAAAGCATCGCGATTGCTGGCCGCTGCCATAGACGGTGATCGGCTCGCCTTTCAACGCCTGGCTGATGAATCCGGGGAGCACCATGCCGTAGTGGCCTGTTTGCCGCGGCCCCGTCGTGTTGAACAGCCTCACGATGATCGCCGAGAGTTTGTTTTCCTGCGCATAGGAAAGTGCCAGGCACTCGTCCAGCAACTTAGCGCACGCGTAGGACCAGCGCAGATTGGCGGTCGAACCGAGGACAAGATCGTCGTCCTCGGCGAAGGGCATCTTCGTGCTCTTGCCGTAGACTTCCGAGCTGGACACGATGATCACGAGCTTGTTTCGCGATGATGCCGCGTGCACCACGTTTTCGGTACCGTTGACGTTGGTGTGAATCGAAAGGCTGGGCTTCTCCAGTATCAGCCGAACACCGACAGCCGCGGCGAGATGCGCTACGACGTCACAGGACTGCACCAGTTCGTCCACCAGCGATGCGTCGCGCACCGAACCGATAACGCACTCGAACCCACTATGACTGGTGAGGTGGGCGATATTGCCGAGGTTGCCCGTCGAGAGGTTGTCCAGGACCGTGACGCCGTGCCCGTCATCGAGAAGGCGTTCGGCGAGATGCGAGCCGATGAAGCCCGCACCGCCGGTAATCAGAATTTTCATTGCAGGCGTTCCAGTGCCGACACAACCCGCGCATTGCCTTTAGCCACCGCAGTGCGCCGCAACAAGTCAAGATACGAGGCAACGACGACATCGTCGCGCCAGTAGGTCTCGAAAGCCGTTCGCGCCTGGCGCGATAAGTGCATTCGGTGGGGCATGTCGCTATGAAGCCGGGCGATGGCCCCGTTGAGCTCGTCGCCGGTCGAAAAGAGCACTCCGCCTCCGCCGCGATCCACGATCTCGGGAAACGGCCCAATGCGGCGAGCAATGACGGGGGTCGCGTTTCTGAAGGATTCGATCAGGATGATGCCGAACGTTTCGTAGCAAATCGACGGGACGATGAGCGCAACGGCGCCCTGATAGTAGTGCGAGATGCGTTCCGGAGGCAATTTTCCGAGAAATCGCACTCGCGGCTTGTCGGCTGCCTGCCGGCGCAGCTCCGGCTCGAAGTCGCCGGCGCCGATGACGAGAAGAAGGGGGCCTTGCTCGCCGGCAAAAGCAGGAATGATGTCCTGCACGCCCTTTATCTTCTCGAGCCGACCTACAAAGAGGAAGTAGGGTGCTTCTGTGTCCGGTGCCGGGGCGGGGGCGTCAATGGGGCGGCGCGGCTCGTCCGGCAGAAAATACGGAATCACCTCCATCGGCCGCGCAAATCCAAAGCTCCGGTGCATGTCTCGACTGAATTCGCTCTTGGCGATGAAGGCGTCGATGTGGTCGAGTTCGCGTTCGAGCATGCCCGTATACCGCCACGCCTGTGGCGGTCGACGGTAGCTGAGCATGCAAGGCACGCAATGCTGCGCATCGCACAGTTCCTTGCGGTACCGCCATAGCACGTGCGTCGGGCAGACCAGCCAGTGTTCGTGCGCCTCGTAGACCTTGAGTCCGTCGCCATAGGCCAGCAACCCGGGCCCGCCAACGAGTGACACATTGTGGTACCAGATAACATCGAAGGCGCCGGGGCTCAGGATCCGCTGCAGCCGGGCGCCATGAACGATCGGCCGACCGAGTTGATGCGTCAGCAGGCTCGACACCGCTCCCAGACGGCTGCGCAGCCCGATGACCTCGATCCCCGCGACGGTGGGCTGCCGCGCCGGTTCGACGCCCGCCAGCGTCATGTAGGCGTCTTCATCGTGGATGACCGTGACTTCACACCCGCGTTCGGCCAGCGCCGTCGCCAGGCGCTGCACGCCGATGCCGTCGCCGCCGAAATGATACGGAGGATAGAACGTCGTAAGCATCGCGATGCGCACGACCGGGCGGCCGGTATGATTCACGCGAGCCACGACGACAGGTCGCGGCCGAGAAGATCCTGGAGGCCGACGATTTCACCTCGCAATTCTTCGCGCAAGCGTCGCCGCGCCGCCGGCGGGATCTCCGCGCGATCGGTGTTTGCGCGCGAGAGCGCATCCCTGAGCCGCCGCCTTGTCTCCATTGGCAGGAGACTGCCCGAAGAACTTCGATGCGGTATTCGGCCGCATGACGACCGATTGCCAAAATTCACTCTTTGGGATGCCCCCCGGATTCGCCCTGTAGCTCATGTCGGGCACCAACTTATCGTCGACCCCGATGAAGCGAAAGATGTCCTGCATGACACGCAGGGGATTGGTCTCGAAGTCCTCGTACAGCAACAGCTTCATCTGATCGCGACCGAAGTGCTCCAGATAGCGGCGAAGCTGCACGTTATATCGGGAAAGTCGCTGTACTGGAACAGCGGTTGCCAGCGCGCTGCCCGACGAGCTTCCTGCGCATCGAGAGCGGCGACGAAGTCAGCCAGCGGTTCGATCGCCTCCTTCCTGGCATAGAGATAGTGGGAATACGCCTGCTCGATGGGATTGCGCAGGATGGCGATCAATCGTACGCGCGGCAGACGCGCGCGGATGCGTTGCGGTGCGTTTGCGCTGTACAGATAAAGTGGCGATACTTCGCCGACTGCGGCATCGTCCGGGGCCCCGTCGAACAGGCGCTGGTAGCTTTCCAGCGTAGCGACGGAGTTGTTGACGAACTCAGCGCCGGGTCCCTGATAATCGAGAGCTTGCTCCTCGAACGCAAAGAAATTGGTCTCCTTGGTACTGCACATGAATACCTTGGGGTGCTGCCGCAGATACAGATAGAGCGAAGTCGTGCCGGATCTCGCCGCCCCAATGACGAGGAATGTGGGCATGCGCGGGGACTTTCCTGCTCTCAGGGAGGCCGTTGTCATGGAAGGGTTGCGCTCGCGCACCGCCGAAGCCGACGCGTATTCTATCCGGGGCGC
The DNA here is from genome assembly GCA_963726935.1 of uncultured beta proteobacterium. Classification (GTDB taxonomy): domain Bacteria; phylum Pseudomonadota; class Gammaproteobacteria; order Burkholderiales; family Casimicrobiaceae; genus PALSA-1003. The sequence continues at coordinate 1,303 of CAVSEH010000013.1, read as the reverse complement.
CGATCTCGTAGTTTCATTCGAGGCTGTCGGGGCACACCATTCGGCGCTCGGTGCACCGGAACGTACGTGAAACTCTACCGAACAAGGGATCTCACCCGCAATGTCTCGTAGCATTGTCATCGGTTCCGGTCCGACGGGCGTGGCGGCCGCTTCAGCGCTCATCGCCAATGGCTCCGAGGTCGTGATGGTCGATGTGGGCGAGCGGCTGGAGGTGCCCAACGCGGCGCGCCGCGCCAGGATGGCGCAGGCCGAACCATCGGGTTGGAACAACGGCGATCGGATTGCCGCGACCAAACCCCAGTCCAGACACTCGGGGACGATGCGCCCTTACGGGTCTGATTTCCTGTTCCGTATTCCTCCCGCGGCCAGCGACTGGAATGAAAACTCAGGCGTGGCGTCACTGCGCCCTTCGTTTGCGAGAGGCGGACTCAGCAACGGTTGGGGCGCGTCGGTGTTGCCATTCCGCGATGAGGACCTGGACGACTGGCCGATTCGCGCTGCAGACCTTGTACCCCACTACGATGCGGTGGCAGGCATGCTTTCCGTCGCCGCCCGGAATGACAGCTTGGCTCGACTGTTTCCGGCTCACCACCTCGGAGACGATCGACCGCTTCCGCTGAGCAATCAGGCGCAACAGCTCCTCGCTCGCCTGGACTCACGGCGCAATCCGCTCGAGTCCATCGGCGTGCATTTCGGACAATCCCGCCAAGCGGTCGCGGAGGGCTGTAGGCGTTGTGCAATGTGTCTGCACGGTTGCCCGTACGGTCTGATCTTCAACGCAGCCGACGTTGTCGACGTCCTGTCCGCGCAGACAGGGTTTTCGTATCGACCCGACTCCTACGCGTTTCGCTTCGAGGAGGGCGCGAGCGGCGTGCGATTGTGGACCAGAAGCAATACCGGCGAGGTGACGGAGTTGCGCGGCGACAGGCTCTTCGTGGCGTGCGGCGTGCTACCGACAGCGTTACTCGTGCTCAATTCCCTCGATCGACCGGACTGCACGGTCGCCCTCCGCGACAGCCAGCAGTTTTTTCTTCCGATGTTGCATCGGTGGTCCGCCGACCCCGACCCGGCGACCGAACCACGACATACGCTGGCGCAGCTTTTCCTGGAGATCGTCGACCCGAAAGTGTGCGAGCGCACCGTGCATATTCAGGTCTATACGCACAACGACACGTTTGCCATCGACATCGGGCGGCGCTTCGGACCTTTCGCCGGCTTTTTCGATTCGCTGGTGGGCGCCCTCAGCCGTCGCCTGATCGTCGCGCAGGGGTTTCTCCACTCCGACTTCTCGCCTCGAATCGAG
>CAVSEH010000012.1:0-333615 GCA_963726935.1 uncultured beta proteobacterium | reverse complement strand
TTGGTGCCGGCAGTAGGAATCGAACCCACGACCAACGGTTTACAAAACCGCTGCTCTACCAACTGAGCTATGCCGGCCCGGGAATAACCGAACTGCCGCTATTTTACAACTTGGAGGTGCGAGGGCCGACTGCGCGGTTTGGCGTCCGTTGGCGACGCATCGGTTTGTGTTACCGGTGTCGGCGCCGTCGCTGCATCGAGCGAGGCCACGGGATCCGTTGGTACCGTGAATGCAAATCCGTATCCGGATTCCTTGGCGAAGATGCCGGCGACCGCGATCATCGGCACCGCGACCTCCTGCGATGCGCCGTTGAAGCGTGCGGTGAATTGCACCCAGTCATTGTCGACCGTCAATTTGCGCGTCGCACCGCGGCTGATGTTGAGCACGATCTCGCCATTCTTGACGAACGCGGCGGGCACGCGCGTCTGCGCGTTCACCTTCACCGCGAGATACGGCGTGAGGCCGTTGTCGGCGCACCACTCGCAGATCGCGCGGATCAGATAAGGCTTTGCGGATTGCTCAGACATCGCGAAAGCATACTACAGGCGCTCGCGGTGACGAAAGTGGCTTGCGCTGCGAGAGCGTCCGAGACTTGTTCTCGCGCGAATGTAGGCTACGACGGTGAGTGCTGCGCCGCACCGTCAACTTGGCTCCGGATCTGGCTAACTCATCCGGGATGACGACGATGCCGTCGCCCCGGCGAAGGCCGGGGCCGAATGCCACGCCTCGTCGCACCGATCGCAACTTGGATCCCTGGATCTGGCTGACTCGTCCGGGATGACGACGATGCCGTCGCCCCGGCGAAGGCCGGGGCCCAGTGTCCGACGCCTAGTCGCACCGATCGCAACTTGGATCCCGGACCTTCGCGGGGATGACACAGCCGTTTCCGATGCCGCGACGCGCGCGTCTAGCTCTCGGACATCTGTGTCACTTCCTCATGCCTCGTTCGGCGCTGGTGAGGGCTTCGATGAACGCGGGGCGCGAGAAAAGGCGTTCCGCATACTTCATGAGCGGCGCCGCAGGCTTCGGGAGCTGGATGCCGTAGTAGTCGAGTCGCCACAAGAGCGGCGTGATCGCCACGTCGAGCATCGAGAACTCTTCGCCCAGCATGAACTTGTGCTTGGCGAACACCGGCGCGATCTGCAGCAGGCTGTCGCGGACGAGCCCGCGGGCCTTGTCGAGCTGCTTCTGGTTGTTGCCCTCGAGCGTATCGATGTGCGAAAAGAGTTCCTTCTCGAACCGATGCAGGAACAACCTTGCGCGCGCGCGCATTACCGGATCGGCCGGCATCAGTTGCGGGTGTGGAAAACGCTCGTCGATGTACTCGTTGATGATGTTGGACTCGTGCAGCACGAGATCGCGTTCAACCAGCACCGGCACCTGGTTGTACGGATTCATCACCGCCAGGTCCTCGGGCTTGTGATCGAGGTCGACGTCGATGATCTGGAAGTCCATACCCTTTTCGTGCAACACGATGCGGCAGCGCTGGCTGAAGGGGTCGGTGGTTCCGGAATATAAGGTCATCATGTTTTTTCTCCCACGGCAGGACGTCATGTGCGTCCCGCCAAAATGCGAAGGGCAGGAGCGGCGCTCCTGCCCCGCGAGGCCGCTTTGTGCGTCAGTGGACGTCTTTCCAGTAGGCGCGTTTGAGCGCGTACGCGAAAACGAACAACAGACCAAGATAAATGAGCACGATGATGCCGATATTGATGCGTTCGTTGCGCACCGGCTCCGCCATGTAGTCCAGGTAGTTGACCAGGTCGGCCACAAATTTCTTGTACTCGACCGTCGACAATGTTCCCGGCGTGTCGTTCGCCAGCGTCTTGACCACGTACTTGCCGTTGGGCAGTCGCTCCGCAAGCGCGAGTGCCTTGGCGGCGATGACCGCGGCTTCGGCCTTTTCGTGATCCTCGTACTCTGTCTCGACGAGTCGCTGCGTGCCCTGCAGTTGCCACAGTACGTGCGGCATGGCGACGCTGGGGAAGACCAGGTTGTTCCAGCCCGTGGTGGATTTCTCGTCCTTGTAGAAGCCCAGCAGGTAGCTGTACAGCCAGTCCTTGCCGCGCACGCGTGCCTCGACCGAAAGATCGGGTGGTGGCGCGCCGAACCACGCCACGCCATCCGCCTTGCTCATCGCCGCCAGCATCGGCGAACCGAACTTGTCGGTCGCGAACATCAGGTTGTCCTTGATCTGCTGTTCGGTGAGGCCCAGGCCGGTCAGGCGGTTGTAGCGCATGTACTGCGCGCTGTGGCAGTTAAGGCAATAGTTCACGAAGTGACCCGCGCCGCGCTGCAGGGAATCCATGTCGAGGCGATGCGCCGGCGCCGGTTCGAGCGCGGGGCCGCCTTCCGCAAATACGCCGCCCGCAATGGAGAGCAGCACGATTCCGGCAATTCTGGTGATCGCTTTCATTATCCGGTCACCCTTTCCGGCACCGGCTTGGTCTTGTCTCGCGCGGTGTACCACGGCATCAACAGGAAAAACAGGAAGTACACGATCGTCAGGACCCGGGCGACGACGGTGGCCTTGTCTGCCGTGCCGAGCAGCGGAACCTTGGCGCCGAATTGACCCCATACCGTCACCGGCACGACCCCCAGATAACCGAGGATCAGGAAGCTGACCACGAATGCCGCGAGCCAACCCTTGTACAACGGTCCGCGGTAACGGATCGACTTGACCTTGCTGCGATCGAGCCAGGGCAGGAAAAACAGGATGACGACGGCGGCGCCCATGACGATCACACCCCAGAACTGTGAATTCAGGAACGACGGCACCGCGCGCAGCATCGCGTAGAAGGGCGTGAAGTACCACACCGGCGCGATATGTTCCGGGGTTTGCAGCGGATTCGCGGGTATGAAGTTGTTGGCTTCGAGGAAGTAACCGCCGCCATCGGGCCAGAAAAACACGACGATCGAGAAGAACGCGAGGAACACGACGACGCCCACGAGGTCCTTCACGGTGTAATACGGATGAAACGGAATTCCGTCGATCGGATGCCCGGTTTTCGGATCCTTCTTGTCCTTGATCTCGACGCCGTCCGGGTTGTTCGAACCCACCTCGTGCAGCGCCATCAGGTGCACCGCGACGAGCAGGAGCAGAACGAGCGGCATCGCGATGACGTGAAACGCGAAAAAGCGGTTCAACGTCACGTCCGAAACGGTGTAGTCGCCGCGGATCCAGGTGCCCAGATCGTCGCCGATGACCGGGACGGTCGAGAACAGGTTGACGATCACCTGCGCGCCCCAGTACGACATCTGTCCCCACGGCAGCAGGTAACCGAAGAACGCTTCGGCCATCAGCGTCAGGTAGATGAAGCAGCCGACGATCCACAGCAGCTCGCGCGGTTTGCGGTAACTGCCGTAAAGCAGCGCCCGGAACATGTGCAGGTACACGACGATGAAGAACGCCGATGCGCCCGTCGAGTGTGCGTAGCGGATGAACCAGCCGCCCGCGACGTCGCGCATGATGTATTCGACCGACTCGAACGCCTTGGTCGCGTCGGGCTTGTAATTCATCGTCAGGAAAATGCCGGTGACGATCTGCAACACGAGCACGACCAGCGCGAGCGAGCCGAAGAAATACCAGAAGTTGAAATTCTTCGGCGCGTAGTATTCCGACACCTGTGATTTCCACAGTGCCGTCATCGGGAAGCGGTCGTCGATCCAGGTCATTATCTTTTGCATGTTCGCGCGCTCCGCCTACGCCGACTTGGCATCCGAACCGACCAGGAGCCGGGTATCGGTCACGAATTTGTACGGTGGAATGGTGAGATTCGTCGGCGCGGGCACGCCCTTGTAGACACGCGCCGCGAGGTCGAACTTGGACTGATGGCAGGGACAGAAGAATCCGCCAAGCCACTCCGGACCGAGATCGGCCGGCGCGATGTCCGGTCGATAGGTCGGCGAGCATCCGAGGTGGGTGCAAATGCCGACCGCAACGAATATTTCAGGCTTGATCGAGCGGTAGCCGTTTTTCGCGTCGGCCGGCTGAATCGAATAGTTCGAGTTCGGGTCCGCAAGCTGGCCGTCGAGTTTGGGCAGGTCCTTCAACATGGTCGGCGTGCGGTTGATCACCCACACGACCTTGCCGCGCCACTCGACGTTGATCTTCTGGCCGGGTTCGAGCTTGCTGATGTCGACTTCAACCGGCGCGCCTGCGGCCTTCGCACGTTCGCTGGGCCAGAAGCTCATGCCCAAGGGGACTGCGGCCGCAACGACACCCACGCTTCCCACCACCGCCGTCGCCCCGATCAGGAACCGGCGCTTCTTTTTGTCCATGCCGCCATCGTCTGGCGCATTTGCCGCATTAATTGCCGCAGCAGTTGCCGCATCAGTTGCCGCATCAGTTGCCATGTGAACCGGTCCCTTATGTTCCCAGCGCCGACGAATACCCAAACCTCGGAAGTATAAAGGATTTGCCCCCTTTTCCGAAAGCCTCGCATCAGAAAAACCTCGGAATCCCGCATCAAAACAGCTAATTAGCCGGTAGGTCGCGGCCGGACTCGGCGCGCGGCGGGCGGGTCGATGCTGCGTTGCGATAGCAGACGACTATAATTGGGTTTCCGCCCGTGTGTAGGTAATCGGCTTGGCCATGCTGCGTCGCTTCTGGTTATTGTTCGCTCAGGTTTCCACCATTTGCCTGGCGGTGCTCTTTGTCGTGGTCACGTTGCGTCCGGACCTGCTGGGACGCTTTACGGGCAAGAACAACGTGGTGCTGATCGAGGAATCGCTCGGCACGATCAGCGCTCCGAAGATCGACAGCCTGGCCGACGCTGCGCGCAAGGCCACGCCATCGGTCGTCAATATCTACACCAGCAAGGAAGTCAGACAACGCAATCCTCTGCTGGACGATCCAGTCATACGGCGCTTTTTCCCGGGCCTGCCGGACGGTGAACCGCGCCGTGCCTCGAGCCTGGGGTCCGGCGTGATCGTCAGCAGCGAGGGCTTCGTCCTGACCAACAATCACGTCATTGAAGACGCCGACGACATTCAACTGGTCCTGGCCGATGGCCGGCGCATGCGCGCGACGGTCCGCGGCAGCGACCCCGAGTCCGATCTCGCCGTGCTCAAGATCGACGGCAAGGACCTGCCCGCGGTGACCTTCGGCAAGCTCGAAAACGTGCAGGTGGGCGATGCCGTGCTTGCGATCGGCAGCCCCTACAACATCGGCAGCTCGGTGACGCACGGCATCGTCAGCGCACTCGGTCGCAATCATCTTGGGGTCAACCGCTTCGAAGACTTCATCCAGACCGACGCCGCAGTGAATCCCGGCAACTCCGGTGGAGCGCTCGTCGATAGCGGCGGCAACCTGATCGGCATCAACAGCGTCATATATTCACAGAGCGGCGGTTCGCAGGGTATCGGCTTCGCGATCCCGGTAACCATTGCCCGCAGCGTGCTCGAGCAGATCATCCGCGACGGCGAAGTCACGCGCGGCTGGCTCGGCATCGAGCCGCAGGAGATCACGCCGGAGCTTGCATCGGCGCTGGCGTTGCCCGCCGCGGACGGCGTGCTGATCCGCGCCGTGTTGCGGAGCGGACCGGCCGAGCGCGCCGGCATGCAGGCTCGCGACGTGGTGCTGGAGCTCGACGGCAAGTCCACGCACGACGTGTCCGCCCTGCTGGCGCAGATCGCCGCGCTCACGCCGGGCACCCAGGTCAAGCTCAAGGTGCTGCGCGAGAAGAAATCGGTGGAGCTCGAAGTTACTGTCGGCAAGCGCCCGAAGGTGCGCAACTCCTAGGCTTGATCCGCTATTCCGGAAGCCCGCACCGCAGCCCCGTCAGCGCGCGCCGGCTTCGCGTTTCCTTGCCAGGTCGATGTCGACGTACTTGTAATAGGTGGCGAACGGCGAGCGGTTGTAGCCGCTGACCCATGGCTGGACGAAGGCGTTCTCGACGTCGACGACCAGCGGCAGCATCGGAACATAGACCGCGACGATGTCGTGCATGACGCGCGCAGCGGCCATGCGCTCCGCATCGGTACCTGCAAGCATGTACTGCCCGAGCGCCCGATCGTAAGCATCGAAGCGAAAGCGTGCATCATTGGCTTCCGGCGGCAATTTGCCGTAGAGCGTGGTCAACCCGAGCCCTGTGGGCGACGAGCTGCGCCCGTGCACGCTGAGCTGGTACTTGCCCTGCGCCGTTTCCTTGAACAAGTCCTGCGTCGGCACCGAACGGAACACCATGCGCACCCCGATCGCATCCATGTTCTTCTTCCACAAAGTTTGCATTTCGCGCCACACGGTCCCTGTGAAGGTGATCATGGTTAGCACCAGCGGCTTGCCGTCGGGCGCGAGCCGGAAGCCCTCCTTGTCGCGCTTGCCGTAGCCGACCGCGTCGAGCAGCTTGTTCGCGGTCGCCGGGTCGTAGCGTGACTTGCCCACGCGTTCGGGATCGAAACCCGACACGCCAGGAGGCAGGATCTGCATGGCGGGAAGCGACTGGCCGCCGTAGACCACGCTGATGAAGGCATCGACGTCGAAACCGAGCGCGATCGCGCGGCGCAGCGCGATCTGCGCCTTGTCGAAACCGCCGACGACGGGATCGTCCATGTTGAAGGACACCGATCGCACCGAGTTCAGCGGATAGGGCTGCCGACGGATGCCGCGTTTCGCCAGCGCGGGATCGAGCTCGCCATTCTTGAGCATGCGCATCGCGCCATCGCCCTTGAGTTCGATGAAGTCGAGGCCGCCGCGCTCGAATTCAAGCAGCCGCGTCTGATTTTCCTCGATGACGCTGAATTCGATCCTTCCGACCTGCGGCAAGCGCTTGCCTTTCATTTCGCGTACCGTCGCGGCATGCGCCGGGTCCGCGCTGTCCGGAAACGTGACGGCACGGTACGCGGGATTCGCTTCCAGCACGATCTTCGTGCCGCGCTTCCATTCCTTGAGCCGGTAGGGGCCGGTCCCCACAACACGGGTCTGGATGTCGCCCCCCGCCGCTTCCACCACCTCCCGCGCCACCGCGCGGGTATTGGCGAGTGTGACGGTCATCAGCGGAAAATTCGGTTCGGTGAGGCGGAACTGGAGCGTGTAGCGATCGAGCGCGCGCGCGCCCTCGACCGGGGTGTCGTAGTTGAGCTTCGCTGCCGGCTTGCTCGCGGCGTCCACGACCGGCCGCATGCCAACGATGAGGTCCGTCACCATCGCATCGCCGCCGCTGCGAAGATTGGGATCGAGATCGCGCTTCAGCGCATAGACATAATCCGCGGCGACGAGCTCGCGCGGCTTGCCGCGAAAAGCGGGATCGTCGGTGAAGTGAATGCCCGGCTTGAGGCGGATCGTCCAGGTCTTCCCGTCCGCGGAAACCTCGGGTGCTGCGGCCGCCGTATTGGGAACGATTCCTGGCGGCCGTGCAAGGTAATCCCACTCGTAGAGCGACTCGAAGATCGACATGCCGATCTCCTGCGAATACCGGTCCACCCACTGCTGCGGGTCGAGCGTGTCGATGTCGTTGGTGGCAAGTCGCAGGATCTTGGCCGGATCCGCGGCGCTGGCTGCGCAGCTGACTTGCACGAGGAGCGCGGCGAGGAGATGGAGTACGAAAGTTCCGGAACGCGACGCCATGCAAGTCCTTGAGTTGCTGTGCACCCGATCCGTGCTACGCGCGCTTTTCTTCCTCGGCGGCATCACCATCCCGGCTTGGCACGCTGATGAAGCGCGCCACCAGCAAGCCCAACTCGTACAGCAGCCACAGCGGCACCGCCAGCATCACCTGCGACACGACGTCGGGCGGCGTGAAAATCGCGCCGATCACGAACGCGCCGACGATGACATAGCCGCGTATCGACCGCAGCGTTTCGAGCTTCACCATGCCCAGGCGCACCAGCACGATGACCACGACGGGCACTTCGAAGGTGATGCCGAAGGCGATGAACATCGTCAGCACGAACGAGAGGTACTTGTCGATGTCGGTCATCATCTGGACGCCCGTAGGCGCGTAGTTCGCGAAGAAGCCGAACGCGATGGGAAATACCGCGAAATAGGCGAACGACATGCCGAGTCCGAAAAAGAAAACGCTGGATACGATGACGGGCAAGGCGAGTCGCTGCTCGTGGCGGTAGAGTCCCGGCGCGACGAACGCCCACATCTGGTAGAGCACGTAGGGCAGTGCGATCAGAAACGCCGCCATCAGCGTCACCTTCAACGGCACGAGAAAGGTGCCGGTGACGTCGGTCGCGATCATCGTGCTGCCGTGCGGCAGCGCCTTCAGGAGAGGCGCCGCGAGAAACGCGTAGATTTCCTTGGCGAAAGGAAACAGGCACAGCAGCACGACGACGACCGCGATGATTGCCTTCATCAACCGACTGCGCAGCTCGACCAGATGCGAGATGAACGTTTCCTGCGTATTGTCGGGATCGGTGGCGGGTTCGGTCATGAGGAGTGCCTGCGGCGCGCTGCCGCGGCCGCAATTGTAACGCGTCGGGTCGGATCGTCAGGTAGCGTGCCGTCGGCCGGCACCGGGTTCAAATGCGATCGAAGCCGGGTAGCGATGGTTGCCGAGGCGCGTCGGCGGTGGTGCTTTGGGGGACAGGTGGTGCCGCGTGGTCCGACGCGGTTGCCGTCGGCGCAGTGGGTGTGGCGGGCGCCGTGGCCTCCGCTGCCGCCGCGTTGAGCTCCGTCTCCACCGAGCGCACGCCGCCTTCGACTTCGGATGCCACCTGCGTGACCGAGCGTTCGATTTCCTGCGCCGCCGATTGCACCTCGCCTTTGAGCTTGCGCAGCTCGTCGAGCTCGATTTCGCGGTTGATGTCGGCCTTGACGTCGTTCACATAGCGCTGCAGGCGTCCGAACATGTGGCCGAGCGTGCGCGCCACCTTGGGCAGCCGCTCCGGTCCGATCACCACCAATGCCACGACGGCGATGACCGCGATCTCGCTGAACGCAATATCGAACACGCAGCTACAGCGACGCAGCTACAGCGTCTTCTCTTTCTTCACTTCGCCTTCGATCGTCTGCCCTGCAATCTGCTGCGAGCCGGGCGTCGTGCCGGCGGGTGGCGCTGGCTCGGAACCCTCCGGGGCTTTCATGCCTTCCTTGAAGCCCTTCACCGCGCCACCGAGATCCTGGCCGATGTTGCGCAGCTTCTTGGTGCCGAAGATAAGAACGACAACCAGCAATACGATCAGCCAGTGCCAGATGCTCAGTCCACCCATGATCGATCTCCTATGGAGCCTTGGTTGGCTCTCAGTTCCTGGGCAGCATTCTGCCCAGTGGCTGCGGTCCGCCAAGAACGTGGATATGCAGATGCATCACGTCCTGCTGACCGATGCGGCCGGTATTGATAATCGTACGGTAACCGTCACTCGAGCCCTGTTCGCGCGCCAGCCTTCCGGACATCGCCAGCATGCGGCCCAGAACGCCGGCGTCCTCGCTCTTCGCGTCGCTGAGCGATGCGATGTGCTTCTTCGGGATCAGCATGAAATGCACCGGCGCCTGCGGATTGATGTCGTGAAACGCCAGGATCTCATCGTCCTCATAAACTTTTTTCGACGGGATCTCGGCCCGCGCGATCTTGCAGAAAATGCAGTCGTCCATGGTGTTGGCGAACGGCAGGTCTGTGCACTACGTTAGCGTTTCGCGCCCGGCGCTCCACGCGCGGCCTTTTCGTCGAGCCCGGATACTCCCTCGCGCCGCTCCAGCTCCGCCAGCACGTCCTGAGGGCCCATCCCGTGCCTTGCGAGCAGCACGAGACAATGGAACCACAGGTCGGCAAGCTCGGACGTTATCCGGATCTTATCACCATCCTTGGCGGCCATGACCGCCTCGGTCGCCTCCTCGCCGATCTTCTTGATGATCGCGTCGTCGCCTTTCGCGAACAACGTCGCAACGTAGGATTTCACCGGGTCGGCATGGCGATGTGCTTCGATCTTCGCTGCGATCCTGCGCAAGGTATCTTCACTCTTTTCCATAGATCGCCTTCGGGTCCTTGAGTACCGGTTCGACTGTCTGCCAGGCGCCGTCTTCGAGTCTCTGGAAAAAACAGCGCCGCCGCCCGGTATGACACGCGATGCCGCCCGTCTGTTCCACCACCAGAAGGATTGCGTCGTTGTCGCAGTCGAGACGGATTTCGCGCACGTGCTGCACGTGGCCGGACTCCTCCCCCTTGCGCCAAAGCTTGCGCCGCGAGCGCGACCAATAGTGCGCGAGCAGCGTTTCCGCCGTGCGCGCGAGGGCATCCCGGTTCATCCAGGCGAGCGTCAGCACCTGGCCCGTGTCCGCGTCCTGCGCGATAGCAGGAACAAGGCCATCGTCGTTCCAGGCCACTGCGTCCAGCCAGCCCCTCGGCATCTTCGGTTCATTCACGGATTTCGATCCCGGCGGCGGCCATGGCGGCCTTGGCCTGGCCGACAGTGAATTCCCCATAGTGAAAAATGGACGCGGCGAGCACGGCGGCGGCACCCCCCGTCGTGATGCCTTCCACGAGGTGCTGCAACGTGCCCACGCCGCCCGAAGCGATCACGGGCACGGCGACGGCGTCTGCCACGGCGCGGGTCAAGTCGAGATCGAAACCGGTCCTGGCGCCATCGCGGTCCATGCTGGTCAGGAGGATTTCGCCCGCGCCGAGCCGCACGACGTCGCGTGCCCACTGCACAGCGTCGAGACCCGTCGCGTTGCGCCCCCCATGCGTATAGACCTCCCAACGCCCCGCACCGGATTGCCGCGCGTCGATCGCCGCCACGATGCATTGCGCGCCATAGCGACTGGCTGCGCGCTCGATGAGTGCCGGGTCCTTCACGCCCGCAGTATTGATGCTGACCTTGTCAGCACCCGCGTTGAGCAAGGCACGGATGTCGTCCACGTGCGCGACCCCGCCGCCTACCGTCAACGGAATGAACACCTGATCGGCAACCGCCTCGATCATGTCGTAGAGCAGCCCACGCGTTTCGACGCTTGCCTTGATATCGAGAAAAGCGAGTTCGTCGGCGCCCTGTTCATCGTAACGGCGCGCGACTTCGACCGGATCGCCGGCATCCCGCAAGTTGACGAAGTTGACGCCCTTGACGACGCGGCCATGCGCGACATCGAGGCAGGGAATGATACGTTTGGCGAGGCCCATAGATTTGTGGATTCTAGATCGCGGCACCGTCCAACCGGCTCGCGGGTGGTTCAGATACTGCCACGCGCATCTGCTGTCGTCCCGGGGCGGGGCTCGGGTCGAACGGTAACGGACGGGCTATCGGGCTATTCAGAATCCGTTCGTGGTGAGCCCGTCGAACCACGGACGGATTCAGCGAATTCCGGACTATTTGCCCTTGGCTGCTTTCAGGGCGTCCTTGAAGTCGAGGGTACCCTCATACAGCGCGCGACCGGCGATGGCGCCGGCAACGCCCTCGCTCTCATAGCTGGCCAGCTCCTTGATGTCCTTGAGGCTGTTGATGCCGCCGCTGGCGATGACCGGGACCTTGAGTTCACGCGCCAGTTTGACGGTCGCCTCGATGTTCACGCCGGTCAGCATGCCGTCCCGGCCGATGTCGGTATAAACGATGGCCTCGACGCCGTAGTCCTCGAACTTCTTGGCGAGATCGACGACATCGTGGCCGGTCATCTTCGACCAGCCGTCCGTGGCGACCTTGCCCTCACGCGCGTCCAGTCCGACGATGATGTGTCCGGGGAAGGCATAGCAGGCATCGTGCAGGAAACCGGGGTTCTTCACCGCCGCAGTGCCGATGATCACGTACGTAATGCCGTCGTCGAGGTAGCGCTCGATCGTGTCGAGATCACGGATACCGCCACCGAGCTGCACCGGGATTTCCTCGCCGATGACGCTGACGACTTCTCGGATGACCGATTCGTTCTTCGGCTTGCCCGCGAACGCGCCGTTGAGGTCGACGATGTGCAAGCGCTCGGCGCCCAGCTCGAGCCAATGCTGCGCCATCGCCGCGGGATCTTCGGAGAACACGGTAGCCGAGTGCATCTCGCCTTGCTTCAGGCGGACGCAATGTCCGTCCTTGATGTCGATTGCGGGAATGATATGCATGGCGGCGGTGAGGTCGCGGCCCGGAAAGCAGCGCGAAGGTGCCGAAGTTGCGTTAGGCGCGTCCGTTCCAGGCGACGAAGTTGGCGAGCAACTGGAGACCGGCGCGATGACTCTTTTCAGGATGGAACTGCACGGCAAAGATATTAGCGCTTGCAATCGCGCAAGTAAACGCCGTTGGGTAATCGACGGTGCCGGCGGTCATCGCACTGTCATCAGGCACCGGGTAGTAGCTGTGCGCGAAATAGAAGCGGGTTGCGTCGGCAATCCCGCGCCAGAGCGGATGCGGGCGGATCTGGCGCACCCTGCTCCAGCCCATGTGCGGTACCTTGAGCCGCGCCCCGCTCGCATCGAGCATCGCCGCGTCGGGAAAGCGCTCCACGCGCCCATGAAGCACGCCAAGGCAAGGTGTCGGGCCCTCCTCGCTCTCGTCGAAAAGCATCTGCAGTCCCAGACAGATGCCGAGGAATGGCCGGTTGCGGACAACGTCGAGAACGACGTCGCGCAGGCCGCTTTCGTTGAGGCTGCGCATGCAATCGGGCATTGCACTTTGCCCCGGCAGGACCACCCGTGCCGCGCTCCGGATGGTGTCGGGATCGTCGCTCACCACAATGGTGCTCTCGGGCGCCACGTTCCTGAGCGCCTTCGCCACCGAGCGAAGATTGCCCATGCCGTAGTCGACGACGGCGATGTCGGGGGTCACCGCGTACTCGCTGCCCAGGGGTCTAGAGGGAGCCCTTGGTCGAAGGTACGGTCCCCGCCGCGCGTGGATCGGGCGTCGCTGCCATGCGCAGCGCCCGCGCGAAGGCCTTGAACACCGTCTCGGCCTGATGGTGTGCATTCTGCCCGCGGAGGTTGTCGACGTGCAGCGTCACCAGGGCGTGATTGACGAAGCCCTGGAAAAACTCGTGGGTGAGATCGACGTCGAAAGCGCCGATCATTGCCCGTGTGAACGGTACGTGGAATTCGAGTCCCGGCCGCCCGGAGAGATCGATCACGACGCGCGACAATGCCTCGTCGAGCGGAACGTACGCGTGGCCATAGCGCGTCAACCCCGCCTTGTCGCCCAGCGCTTGCTTTACCGCTTGCCCGAGAGTGATGCCGATATCCTCGACGGTGTGATGGGCATCGATGTGCAGATCGCCCTTGGCGGCGACGCTGAGGTCCATCGCGCCGTGGCGCGCGAGCTGGTCGAGCATGTGGTCGAGGAACGGCACCCCGGTGACCACGTCGGCATGTCCTGCGCCGTCGAAATTCACGCTGACGACGATCGACGTCTCGCGAGTGACGCGCTCGATCCGCGCCGCACGCGCGGGCCCGGTGGGTGGTTTGATCAAAGTGCTCATGGACAGGTCATGGACAAAGCTCGTTCATCGCGCCGAGGAGAAGGTCGTTCTCTTCGGGTGTTCCGACGGTGATGCGCAGGCAGTTCGCCAGCAACGGGTGGCCGCCCGCGAGGTTTTTCACGAGGATGCGTCTCGCCTTCAGCCCATCGAACACCCGGTCCGCGCTGCCGACGCGAACCAGCAGAAAATTAGCCTGCGACGGAAACACGATCACGGCGGGCAGTCGCGCAAGCGCCACTGCGAGCCGCTGCCTTTCCGAGCGAATCGCCGCGGCCTGCTCGGCGATCCAGCCAGTGTCGGCAAGCAACGCGCCCACCGCCGTCTGCGTCAGGGAATTCACATTATACGGCGGGCGCACCTTGTTCAATTCGTCGATCCACTCGGGCGCTGCCGCCGCATAACCGAGGCGAATGCCGGCCATGCCGATTTTGGACAACGTCCCCATGAGCAGCAGATTGGGAAATTCGCCGACGCGCTCGAGCAGACTCTCGTCGGCAAAGGGTGCGTACGCCTCGTCGACGACGACCAGGCCCGGCGTGGCGCGAATCAGCGCTTCGATATCCGCCGCCGGATAGCACATGCCGGTCGGATTGTTCGGCGAAGCGAGAAAAATCACCGCGGGCCGCTCGCGTTGGATCGCTTCGAGCATTGTTGTGCGATCGAGCGTGAAATCCGGCCTGAGGGCGACGCCTACGAAACGCATGCCTGCATTCAACGCGTTCGCCCGGTACATCACGAAGGTCGGCTCGGGCGCGAGCACCGTCGCACCCGGCCGTGCCAGTGCGGAAACCACGAGCTGGATCAACTCGTCCGAGCCATTGCCGACGATCAGGCCGAGGGCGTCGGGAATCGCCAGTGCACGGCGCAACGTCGCCCGCAGCGCGTCCGAGCCGCCCTCGGGATAGCGATTCAGCGGTACTTGGGCCAAAGCGATTGCGAGGCGTGCCTTGACCGCGTCGGGAAGCGCCCACGGATTCTCGTTCGCCTCCAGCTTGATCAACCCTGCCGCAGGGGCCACGACATACGCCTTCTGCGCCCGCACCTCGGGGCGCACTACTGAGGCGACGAATTCGGCGGCGCTCCCCGGCAGCGGCAGGCCGCGCATGCGATCGTTCACCGTGCAGACGAAATGGTGCTCCGTCATCGGCCGGATCAGGATCGATTCCGCGCCACCGCTCGAACGCCGCCGGGGCGGTGGGTTTGCGATACGTCGCGTAGATCCTGGCCATGATCCTGTCCTCCGCAATCACGGTGAACGCAGTCGATACTCGGCGCTCTGTGCGTGCGCCGGCAAGCCTTCACCGCGTGCCAGCGTGGACGCGACGCGTCCGAGCGTCTGCGCGCCGGCGCGCGATACGGCGATGATGCTGGTCCGCTTCTGAAAATCGTACACGCCCAGGGGCGACGAGAACCGCGCGGTCCGCGCAGTCGGCAAGACGTGATTCGGGCCGGCGCAGTAGTCGCCCAGTGCCTCCGAACTGTAATGCCCCAGAAATATCGCGCCCGCATTCCTGATCTTCGAAACCAGCGACTCGGGATCAGCGACCGCAAGCTCCAGATGTTCCGGGGCGATACGATTGGCCATGGCGCACGCCTCGTCGAGATCGCGTACCAGAATCAGCGCGCCGCGATGGGCGAGCGACTTGGCGACGATGTCCCGGCGCGGCTGTGTCGGCAGCTGACGCGAGATGCTCGCCGCGACCGCGTCGAGCAAGCCGGCATCCGGCGAGAGCAAGATCGCCTGCGAATCTTCGCCGTGCTCGGCCTGCGAGAACAGATCCATGGCGATCCAATCGGCATTCCCGGTGGCATCCGCGATGACCAGGATCTCCGAGGGTCCGGCAATCATGTCGATGCCGACCACGCCGAAGACGCGGCGTTTCGCCGCTGCCACATAGGCATTGCCGGGACCGACGATTTTGTCGACCGCCGGGATCGTCGCGGTACCGTACGCGAGTGCGGCGATGGCTTGCGCACCGCCGATGGCGAACGCGCGCGTGACGCCTGCGAGTTGCGCCGCCGCCAACACCAGGGCATTTCTGACACCACCCGGTGTCGGGACGACCATGATGATCTCGGGAACGCCGGCAACATGCGCCGGCAACGCGTTCATCAGCACGGTCGACGGGTACGCCGCCTTGCCCCCGGGAACATAGATGCCGACCCGTTCGAGCGGCGTGATGTTCTGGCCGAGCCGCGTGCCATCGGCCTCGGAGAACGACCACGATGCTACCTGCTGGCGCTCGTGATACGCACGGATGCGCCTGGCCGCGATTGTCAGCGCATCGCGCTGGTCCGTGGGGAGGCCGTCGAGCGCGCCCTTGAGGTCCGCGGCGGAAAATTCCAGCGCTGCGACGCTGTGCACTTTGACGTGGTCGAACAGCCCCGTATATTCGAGCACCGCTGCGTCGCCGCGTGCGCGGACATCGGCGATGATCGATCCGACAGACGTGTCGATCGCAACGTCCTGCGCCGTGTCGAACGCGGTCAGCCGCGCGAGCGTTGCACTGAAGTCGCCGTGCGTCGAGTCGAGCCGGCGAATCGGCGGTGACGTCTCAGCCATGCGCCGCCTCCGCGGTCACCGCGGTCCTGATCACGTCGAGCACCGGCTGGATGCTGTCGCGCTTGAGCTTCAGCGACGCCGGATTGACGATCAGGCGTGCACTGATCGGCATGATGTCCTCGACCGCGACGAGATCGTTGGCCTTGAGCGTATTGCCGCTGCTGACCAGGTCGACAATGACCTCCGCAAGCCCCACCAAGGGCGCGAGTTCCATCGATCCATACAGCTTGATAAGGTCCACGTGCATGCCCTTCGCCGCGAAATGCTCGCGCGCGGTGGCGACGTACTTGGTCGCGACGCGCAGCCGCGCACCGCGCTTGACGACGCCGGCGTAGTCGAACCCCCGCTTGGTCGCGATAACCAGCCGGCAGCGGCCGATGCCGAGGTCGATCGGCTGATAAAGGCCGTCGCCGCCGTGTTCGAGCAGCACGTCCTTGCCCGCAACGCCCAGGTCCGCGGCACCGTGCTGGACATACGTCGGCACGTCCGCCGCGCGAACGATGACGAATCGCACGTCGGGACGATTGCTGCCGATGATGAGCTTGCGCGACGTTTCCGGATCTTCGGCCGGTGCGATACCGGCCGCGGACAACAGCGCGATGGCTTCCTCGAAGATGCGCCCCTTGGAGAGCGCGATGGTGAGCGTGGACACGACGGTGGCGGGCAATGGGCAGTCGGTCATTCTAGCAGGCCGAATACCCTTCAGCCGTCGCGGTCATAGGCAAGGCGGCCGGCGACATACGTTGCGCGTACCGCGCGGTCGTCACCGAGCGTCATCTGCACGAAGAGCGCTTCGGTCAGATCGCGACAATGCTGCATCCTGCGGGCGATCAATGGCGTCGACTTGAGGTCCAGCACCACGACGTCTGCCTCCATGGCCGGCGCGACGCTGCCGATACGGTCGTCCAGGTAGAGCGCGTGCGCACCGCCGCGCGTGGCGAGATAGAACGCCTGCGCCGCAGTCAACGCCTGCCCGTTGAGCTGTGCGACTTTGTAGGCCTCGTGCATGGTGGCGAGCATCGAAAAACGCGTCCCGCCGCCGATATCGGTCGCAAGCCCGACTCGCACACTGCGCGCAGCCTTGCGCGCCTCGTGCAGTTTGAACAGGCCGCTACCGAGGAAGGTGTTCGACGTCGGACAGTGCGCGATCGCCGTGCCGGTCTCGTGGCAGCGGGCGAGCTCGCTTTCGTTCAACCAGATGCCGTGGCCGTAGATCGCCCGCGGCCCGAGCGCGCCGTGGTGATCGTAGACATCGAGATAGCCCGAGCGGTCTGGAAACAGCTCCTTCACCCACGCCATCTCGTTACGGTTCTCGGCGATGTGCGACTGCAGATAAGTGCCGGGATGCTCACGCCACAATGCGCTCGCAGCGTCGAGTTGCGCGGGCGAACTGGTCGCCGCGAAGCGCGGCGTCACGCAGTAAAGCAGCCGGCCGCGATCATGCCAACGCAGCAGCGCGGCCTTGCTGTCATCGTAGCCGGATTGCACCGTATCGCATAGCGCTTCCGGCGCGTTGCGATCCATCAACACCTTGCCCGCAAGCATGCGCATGCCGAGCGCCTCCGCCTCCCCGAAAAAGGCATCGACCGACCCGGGGTGCACCGTGCAAAAGACTGCGGACGTGGTGGTGCCGACGCGCAGGCATTCCTGCAGGAAGAACTTCGCGACACGGCGCGCGTGCTCCGGCTGGGCGAACGCCTGTTCGGCCGGAAACGTGTACGCGCTCAACCAGTCCAGCAACTGCTTGCCGTACGAGGCGATGATCTCGGTTTGTGGATAGTGGACATGCGCATCGACAAAGCCGGCGGTGATCAACGCATCGGCATAGTGCGTCACCGGCGTACCCGCGGGGATGCGCGCGGCGACCTGTTGCGCGGGGCCGAAGTCGAGAATGCGTCCATCCGCCATCACCACGATGGCGTCGGACTCGTAGCGCGTGCAGGACGCCGGGTCTTCGAGGAATGGATCGCCGGTGAACGTGAGCACTCCACCACGAATCGCGGTCACCGCGCCGATCGGTTTCGCGGTCACGAGCTACCCTGCTAAGCGACGCGCCGGATGCGCGCGCCCAGCGCGCACAGCTTGTCCTCGATGCGTTCGTATCCGCGGTCGAGATGGTAGATGCGGTCGATGCAGGTCTGCCCTTCGGCGATGAGTCCGGCGACGACCAGGCATGCGGATGCGCGGAGGTCGGTTGCCATGACGTTGGCGCCGGTCAGCTTCGCCACGCCCTTCACGATGGCCGTATTGCCTTCAACCTCGATATCGGCGCCGAGGCGCTTGAGTTCCTGCACATGCATCATCCGGTTTTCGAAGATGGTTTCCGTGATTACCGACACGCCGTCGGCGACCGTCATCAGCGCCATCAGCTGTGCCTGCATGTCGGTCGGGAAGGCGGGATACGGCGCCGTGCGCAGCGTGACGGCGGCCAGCTTGCCGCGGCGCGAGACGCGGATGACGTCGCCTTCCGCGGCGATCGTCGCGCCCGCCTCGGCCAGTTTTTCCAGCACGGCGCCGAGCGTGTCCGGCCGCGTACCCCGCAGCACCACGTTGCCGCCGGTCGCCGCGGCAGCCGCCAGGAACGTCCCCGTCTCGATCCGATCGGGCATCACGGCGTGGTTCGCGCCATGCAGACTCGTCACCCCCTGGATCGTGATGCGGTCGGTCCCTGCACCGCCAACGTGCGCGCCCATGGCATTCAGGCAATCGGCAAGGTCGACCACTTCGGGTTCGCGTGCGGCATTCTCGAGCACCGTCGTGCCTTCCGCGAGAGTTGCCGCCATCATCAGGTTCTCGGTGCCGGTCACAGTAACGACGTCGAACACGAAGTGCGTGCCCACGAGACGATTCGTCTTGGCGTCGATGTAGCCGTGATCGAGGTCGATCGTCGCGCCCATCGCCTGCAAGCCCTTGATGTGCTGGTCGACCGGACGCAACCCGATGGCGCAACCGCCCGGCAAGGACACGCGTGCCTCGCCGCAACGCGCCATCAGCGGTCCGAGCGCGAGTATCGACGCGCGCATCGTTTTCACCATTTCGTACGGCGCGAGCGGCCAGTCGACACGCGCCGCCGACATCGTCAGCGCGCCGGCGCCGCCTTCGGCGGTGACGCCCATCTGCGTCAGCAACGCGCGCATGGTGCGCACATCGTTGAGTCCCGGAACGTTCGAGAGCGTGAGCGGCTCCGGCGTCAGCAGCGCCGCACACATGATCGGCAGGGCCGCGTTCTTGGCGCCCGAGACGCGCACTTCGCCGTCGAGCGCGACACCGCCGTCGATGGCGAGCTTGTCCATACCGCTAGCTCCTGGTCGCGTTCCGCCGGCGTCAGCGTCTGCATCGACAGGGCGTGTATCTCCGCACGCATGCGGTCGCCGAGCGCGCCATAGACCAGTTGGTGGCGCTTGATCCGACTGAGGCCTTCGAACGCGGAACTGACGATCCGTGCCTGGAAATGCTGACCATCGCCGTCGACGACAACCTCATCGCAGGCAAGGCCGGCCTCGATCGCGTGCTTGATGTATTCCGGGGTTGTCATCAGTGTCGCAGTTTGTAGCCGCGTTTGAGCATTTCGAGCGTCATCGCCGCGAGCAGCGCGCAGCTCGTCGCCACGATCGCGAAGCTTATCCACGGCGCGAAATCCGACAAGCCGAAAAAGCCGTAGCGGAAGCCGTCGATCATATAGAAGAACGGGTTGAAGTGCGACAACGCCTGCCAGAAAGGCGGCAGCGAGTGGATGGAGTAGAACACGCCCGACAGGAACGTGAGCGGCATGATCAGGAAATTCTGGAACGCGGCGAGCTGGTCGAATTTGTCGGCGACCATTCCGGCGACGAGTCCCAGAATGCCGAGGATCGCACTCCCCAGGAACGCGAAGGCGAGTGCCCATAGCGGGTGCTCGAGAGACAGGGGCACGAAAGCCAGTGTGACCAGAAACACGCCGAGGCCGACGGCGAGACCACGCACCATCGCGCCGAGCACGTACGCGCCGAAGACGTCCAGCGGCGATAGCGGCGTCAGCAGCACGAAAATGAGGTTGCCGGTGATTTTCGACTGGATGAGCGACGACGAGCTGTTGGCGAACGAGTTTTGCAATACCGACATCATCACCAGTCCTGGGACCAGGAACGCCGTATAGCGAACGCGCCCGTCGAATACGGACACGTGCGATTCGAGCACATGCGAGAAGATAAGCAGGTAAAGCAGGGCCGTCAGCATGGGCGCGAGAATGGTCTGGAAGCTGACTTTCCAGAAGCGCAGCAGCTCTTTGTAGAACAACGTCAGCCAGCCAGCACCGAGGACGGGGATCATGTTCAGTGGATAGCCTTCGCGCTCATGCTGCGCGTTTCATGATGCGCAGGAAGACCTGCTCGAGATCGGCTTCCTGCAGCGACAGGTCATCGATGGCGATAGCGCGCTCGCGCAACGCCGCAAGCAGGCGCTCGAGCTCTGCGTAGTCGGCGAGCGTCAGCAAATATGTCCTCGCCTCGTGCCGCTGCACGCGATCCTGCCACGCTTCGGGAAGGGCATCGACGGTCAGGCGCACGGTCAATCCGGCGAAGCTCGACAGCAGGTTCTGCGTCGTGTCCAATGCAACCACCTTGCCGGCCTTGAGCATCGCGATGCGGCCGCACAACGCCTCCGCTTCCTCCAGATAGTGCGTGGTCAGGATGATCGTGTGGCCGTCGCGATTCAGCTTGCGGATGAATGCCCACAGGCTCTGCCGCAACTCGACGTCCACACCCGCAGTAGGCTCGTCGAGCACGATCACCGGCGGCTTGTGCACCAGGGCTTGGCCCACCAGCACCCGGCGCTTCATTCCCCCAGACAATGCGCGCATGTTCGCATCGGCTTTCGACGCCAGATCGAGGTGATGGAGAATTTCATCGATCCACGCATCGTTGGTCCGGATGCCGAAATATCCGGCCTGGATGCGCAGCGTCTCGCGCACGGTGAAAAACGGATCGAACACGAGCTCCTGCGGGACGACGCCCAGCAGGCGGCGCGCCATCCGGTAGTCGGCAACGACATCGTGGCCCAGCACCCGCGCAACACCTCGATCGGCACGGGTGAGCCCGGCAAGCACCGAGATCAGGGTGGTCTTGCCGGCGCCATTCGGGCCCAGCAAGCCGAAGAATTCGCCCGGTTCGACTACCAGATCGACGCCGGCCAGCGCTTGAACGGCGCCGAAGCGGCGCGCCACATCGATGATTTCAACCGCGGGAGTCATAAACCGTATGCTCGAATCGGTTGCGCGGCCCGACAGCTTGTCGTGCTCAGGGGATTTTGAGACAGGTTTATGGCAAAGGTGTAGCCGAATCGTGCCCGATACTGCGCGATTGTTACGAAGTAAGCATTTCCTCGACACCATACAGCTGGGCGAGCGACGTCATGCTCGGTGGCACGTGCGTGAATCGCAGCGTCTTGCCCTCGGCAGCGGCGCGGCGCTTCCACGCCAGCAGCAGCGACACGCCGGCCGAATCGAGGCGCTGCACATGTCCGAGGTCCACAACACCTGCCTGCGGCGTGGCGAGCGCCTTGCTTGCGTTGAGCAGTTGCGCGGCGCTGTCCATCGTCATCGCTCCGGACACCTCCCAGCGATCGCCGACTACCTGTAGCGTAGGTACTGCGTCGCTCATTGGACCCCCACGCTTGCGGCTGCCGCCGCTGCGCTGCCCCCAACGGGGGCGCAATTCGCGGCTTGGGGCTGCCCTGCGCCGCTCATTTGGGCGCCGGCGGCGGCGCCGCGTTCTTCTTGACGAGCGTGGCGATCAATCCGTCGATGCCGGAACTCTTGATCGTATCGTTGAATTCGTCACGATAGTTGGTGACCAGGCTCACGCCGGCGACGATGACGTCATAGGCCTTCCATCCATCCGGGGTCTTTTCCATGCTGTAGTCGATCTGCACCGCCGCCTGGCCCTGACGGCGCACCTCGGTGCGCACCGTGACCTCGGTATCGCCGGCGTTCATCCGCAGCGGCTTGTAGTCCATGGTGTTTTCACGATAGTTGGCCAAGGCGCCGGAGTACGTGCGCACCAGCAACGTCCGAAACTGGTCGGTGAGCTGCTTCTGTTGCTCCGGAGTGGCCGTGCGCCAGTTGCGCCCCATCGCCAAGGCGGTCATGCGCGTGAAATCGAAATTGGGGACGAGCTTGGTCTCGATAACCTGCTTTACCTTCGCCTGGTTGCCGGCCTGCAGATCCTTGTCGCCCTTGATCTCTGCGATGACTTCTTCGGACAGCCGTTTGACCAGCGCGTCCGGCGCCTCCTGCGCCCACGCGGGCGAGCTCGTCACGGCCAACCCCAGCAACATCCATCCGAGCATGCGAGTACGAATCATCACGTTCCTTCGTTGTTGACGGCGTCAAGCAGAGACATCGGCACCGATAACGGGTTCCCGACGACGCCGCGAACGCAACGCGTCAGGTCATTCCGCGTCTTCGTCTTCCGGCGGCGGCTTGCCGTCGTAGACCTGATATTGGCGGGCGCGGAGATATGCGTTGCGAATGAACCGATAGCGGTCGAGCGCAGCCTGGTCGACCATCGACTCCGTTTTCAGCACGCTGGCGCGCAGATCGATGGCGCCGACACCCCAGATGACATTGCGCACCGGCACGTTCGTGAAGATATAGGTCGTCGGACCGAGGTACGCGCGGATGGCCAGGCCGGTACCATCGCGCACGGTTGTCGGTCCGACCAACGGGACGAACAAATAGGGGCCCTGCGGAATACCCCATTTGCCGAAAGTGATCCCGAAATCCTGGTTATGCCGCTCGATGCCCATCATCGATGCGAGGTCGAAGAGGCCCCCCAGGCCGAACGAGCTGTTCAACAGGACGCGACCGAAGTCGTCGCCGGCGCGGTTGCCGTTGCCCTCGAGGACGTTGTTGATGCCGACGAACAGGTCTTCGATATTGCTGAAAAAATTCGAGATGCCGGCACGAATGACTTCCGGCGTGTACTTGACGTAGGCTTCGGCTACCGGCTTGACGACGTTGCCGTCGACGACCTCGTGGACCTGGAACATCGTCCGGTTGAAGGGCTCGAAAGGATCAACCTTCGACTGCGTGGTCGCACAACCCGCGAGCAGCGCAGTGGCAGCCGCGAACGCAACACCCACCCAGCGGCCGAGCGCACTGTTTCGACGCGTCATTTCTTGGCACCCCCGCCGCCCGAGTCCGCGGCCTTGTCGAACAGGAACTGGCTGATCAGCTTTTCGATCACGACAGCCGACTGCGTCTTGCCGATGCGATCGCCATCCTTGAGCATCGCGGTGTCGCCGCCGGCGTCGAGGGCGATGTAGACCTCACCCAGGAGGCCCGACGTATTGATCGATGCGATAGTGTCTTTCGTGAATTCGTATTGATTGTCGATGCGCAGCGTCGCCACGGCTTCGTAGGTCTTGATGTTCAGGCGCACGGATTCGACGCGGCCTACCACTACCCCGGCCGTTTTGACCGGCGCGCGCAGTTTGAGGCCGCCGATGTTGTCGAAGCTCGCCTCGAGTCGATATCCGGGCGAGTTGTCGATCGTCAGCAGGTTGCCGACCTTGAGCGCCATGAAAAGGATCGCGCCGAAACCGATCGCGACGAAGATGCCGACCCAGAGGTCGATTGCCGAGCGGTTCACTAGCCGCCTCCCCGGAACATGAACACGGTCATCACGAAGTCGAGCGCGAGGATCGCCAGCGACGAGATGACGACGGTACGCGTAGTGGCGGTCGACACACCCTCCGCCGTCGGCTTGGCGTCGTAGCCTTCGAATACTGCGATCAACGAGACGGCGATGCCGAACACCAGGCTCTTGATGATGCCGTTCGTGACGTCGGGCCAGACGTCGACACCCGCCTGCATCTGGCCCCAGAACGCGCCGGCGTCGATGCCGATCAGACGCACGCCCACGAGATAACCACCGAAGATGCCGAACGCCGAGAACAGCGCGGCGAGCAGCGGCATCGAAAGCACGCCGCCCCAGAACCGCGGTGCAATGACGCGCGCGAGGGGATCCACCGCCATCATTTCCATCGCGGCCAACTGCTCGGTGGTTTTCATCAGGCCGATCTCGGCGGTGATCGCCGACCCCGCACGACTGGCAAACAGGAGGCCGGACATCACCGGCCCGAGCTCGCGCACCAGCGACAAGGCGACGAGGATACCCAATTGCTCGTCCGCGCCATAGCGCTTGAGCGTCTCGTACCCTTGCAATGACAGCACCATCCCGACGAATAGCCCCGACATGAGGATGATCACGAGCGAGAGCACGCCCGCGAAATAGATCTCGCGCAGCGTGAGGTGGATGCGGCGAAACGCTTGCGGCGAATGCCAGACGATGGCGACCAGAAAACGGCTCGCGAATCCGAGCCGACTGATCGAGCCCGTCACCGCGCCGCCGACACGGCGCAGGATGCTCGTGACGCCGTTCACGACATCACTGGACACGAGCGAACATCTCTCCGCGATACGGGCTCGCGGGATAGTGGAACGGCACCGGCCCGTCGGACGCGCCGTCGACGAACTGACGCACGAATGGATCGGTCGACGCGCTTACCGTTTCGGGCGTGCCTTCCGCGACGATCTTTCCTTCCGACACAAAGTACAGGTAGTCGACGATTTTCAGCGATTCATACACGTCATGCGTTACGACGACCGACGTCGTGCCCAGCGCATCGTTGAGGTGGCGGATGAGCTGGCCGACGACGCCCAGCGAGATCGGATCGAGCCCCGCGAACGGCTCGTCGTACATGACCAGCATCGGATCGAGCGCGATCGCCCGCGCCAGCGCAACGCGTCGCGCCATACCGCCCGACAGCTCCGATGGCATCAGGTACGCGGCCCCGCGCAAGCCGACGGCGTGCAGTTTCATCAATACCAGATCCCGTATCAGTTCGTCGGGAAGTTTCGTGTGCTCGCGCATCGGAAAGGCGATATTTTCGAAAACGCTCATGTCGGTGAACAACGCGCCGAACTGAAAGAGCATGCCGAATCGACGCCGCAACGCGTACAGCGCATCCGCGTCGAGATCGGGTACGGACTGCCCGGCAACAAGTACCTTGCCCGACTGCGGCCGCAGTTGCCCGCCTATCAACCGCAGGATCGTCGTCTTGCCGCAGCCGCTGCCTCCCATGATCGCGACGACCTTGCCTCGCGGGACGGTCATCGTGATCCCGCTCAGGACCGGCCGGCGGTCGTAGCCAAAGGTAACGTCCACCAGCTCGATTGCCGCGGCATTCGGGTCGAGAGGGTGGGCGTCGGCGATTGCGGAAGGAGAACGGGCGGTCGCGGCGGCCGACATCGGCGGGAACTTCTGGCCTGAAAGGGACGTGAATTGTAACGGGTTCACTCGTGCCCTACAACGAGACGCTCGTTTTTGCAGAATGCGCGAGCTGTTTCACCCTCGATGCAAGCGACGCTCGGCGATCGCCAGATCCGCCGGCTTGCCCAGCAACACCAAGACATCCCCCTCTTCGAACAGATCGTGGGGCTGCGGCACCACGGGACGCGACCCGTGCCGGCGCACGCCGGTGACTTCGACAAGGGTGCCGAGATTGATCTCGGCCAGTGACCGGCCGACCGCCTTCGAGCGCCCGGTAAGCAGGATCGTATGCAGGCGCGACTGGAGATTCTCTGCGGCGTCCGCGGTATCCGTCGCGCCATGGAAAAAACCGCGGAACAGGCTGTATCGTTCCTCGCGAATCGCGCGGATGCGCGCCAGCACGCGACCGAGCGGCACGCCGAGCAGCAGCAGGGAGTGCGTCGCGAGCATCAGGCTGCCCTCGAGCACCTCCGGGACGACCTCGGCGGCCCCCGCCTTCAACAGCCGATCGAGCTCGGCATCGTCGAGCGTGCGCACGATCACGGGCAGGTCGGGCCGCTCCTGCCGCACGTGATTGAGGATCTTCAGCGCCGCGGGCGTATTGGCGAACGTCACGGCGATCGCGCGCGCCCTGTGCAGGCCCGCGGCGACCAGCGCCTCGCGGCGCGCGGCATCGCCATAGACGACGCTGGTGCCGTCCGCGGCCTCGCGCACGCGCTCCGGATCGGAATCGAGCGCGAGGAACGGAATCTCCTCGGCGTCCAGCAGGCGTCCGAGATTCTGTCCACTCCGGCCGTAGCCGCAGATGATGATGTGGTCGCTGCGCGCCATCGTGCGCGCGGCGATCTGCGTCACCTGTGCGGCGCGGGCCAGCCAGTCGTTGGCCGTCAGCCGGCGCACCAGCGGATCGGCGAATTGGATGACGAAAGGTGCCGCGAGCATCGACAGCACCATCGCGGCGAGAATGAGTTGGGACAGTGTTGCCTCGATGATGCCGAGATCGACGCTGGCCATTGCCAGCAGGACGATCGCGAACTCGCCCGCCTGGCCGAGGTAGAAGCCGGTGCGCAAGGCCGTGCCCAGCGTCGCGCCGAACGCGCGAGCCAGCAGGACCGCGAGCGCAACCTTGATCACCACGGGTCCGACAAGCAGCGCCAAGACCCAGCCGATGTTCGCGCCGACGTTGCGCAGATCCAGGTACATCCCGACCGTAACGAAGAACAATCCGAGCAGAACATCGCGAAACGGCTTGATGTCCTCCTCGACCTGATAGCGATACTCGGTTTCTGCGATCAACATGCCCGCCAGGAACGCGCCGAGTGCGTACGACAGCCCTGCCAGTTCGGTCGCCGTCGCAAGGCCGAGCGTGACCAGCAGCACATTGAGCATGAACAGTTCGGGGGAACGCAGTCTCGCGATGAGCGTGAACCACGCCCGCATCGGCTTCTGGCCGAAGAACAGGATGACGGCCAGCGCCGCGGCGGCCTTGCCGGCCGCGATGGCGAGCGCCTTCCATAGATCGGTGCCGCCTTCCGCGAGCGTCGGGGTCGCGATCAGGAACGCCACCACCGCGAGATCCTGAAACAGCAGGACCCCCATCACGTCGCGGCCGTGTGGCGTGCCCAGCTCGTTGCGTTCCGCAAGCAACTTCGAGACGATCGCGGTGGAGCTCATCGCGAGCGCGCCACCGAGCGCAAACCCGGCGAGCCAGCCGTAGTTCAGGAAGTGCAGCACCACCATCGCCAGGACGGTCGTCAAGGATACCTGCGCGAGGCCCAGTCCGAAGACGGCGCGGCTCATGGTCTTCAATTGCGGGAGGCTGAACTCGAGGCCGATCGAGAACATCAGGAACACGATGCCGAATTCGGCGAGGTCGCGCACCGCCGCGTTGTCCGGGACCCATGCCATCGCGTGCGGGCCCACGACGATGCCGACGACGAGATAGCCCAGAAGCGGCGGCAGGCGCAGCAGCCGGCACGCGATCACGACCACGACCGACGCGGCCAGCAGCAACAGGATCAAAACCAGTATGTGCGGCATCGAACGAATGTAGCATAGCCATCGTCGATTCGAGCCTGCGCGCGGACGTTGCCGAACGCCGGCAGGGTATACTTTCCGGATGCCTTCCGAGACCGCAGAGACCGTCGCGACCGCACCCGGTGTAGACCCGCAACGTGCGCTCGCGCTCGCTCGCGATGTGCTCACCACGGAGGCCGCTGCGATACTCGCGCTCGAGCAGCGCCTGGGTGGTGCGTTCCTGGCAGCGGCGCGAGTGCTGTTCGGCTGTCGCGGTCGCGTCGTCGTCACCGGCATCGGCAAATCGGGCCACATCGCGCGCAAGCTCGCCGCGACGCTCGCGTCCACCGGCACGCCCGCGTTTTTTGTGCACGCCGCCGAAGCGAATCACGGCGATCTCGGCATGATCACCGGTGACGACGTCGTACTGCTGCTGTCGAATTCCGGCGAGACCGACGAGCTGGTTTCGTTGCTGCCCCATCTCAAGCGACAAGGCGCACAGGTGATCGCATTGACCGGCAACGAGGAGTCGTCGCTGGCCCAAGCAGCCGACGTGCATCTCGACGCCAGCGTCGATACCGAAGCCTGTCCGCTGGGCCTTGCGCCAACCGCGAGCACGACCGCTGCGCTCGCTCTCGGCGATGCCCTCGCCCTGACGCTGCTCGACGCCCGCGGTTTTTCGGTCGAGGATTTCGCGCGGTCGCACCCGGGCGGATCGCTGGGACGACGTCTGCTGACGCACGTTCGCGACGTAATGCGCACCGGCAGCGCGGTACCGAGCGTTCCGCTCAGCGCGTCCCTCGCCGACGCCGTGGTCGAAATGAGCGGCAAGGGGATGGGCATGACTGCCGTGGTGGACGCCGGCGCGCGGGTTGTCGGCATATTCACCGACGGCGACTTGCGACGTTGCGTGACGCGCGTCACCGATTTCGCCGCGACGAATGTCGCCGCGCTGATGACCAGAAGTCCGCGAACGATCGATGCGCAGGCGCTCGCGATCGATTGCGTCGAGCGCATGGAGACGCCCCCGAAAGTGAGTCAGTTGCTCGTCGTCGACAACGATGCGCGGCTGGTCGGCGCGCTGCATCTCCACGACCTGTTCCGGGCCAAGGTCGTATGAGCGCCGCCGGGCCGTCCCAAGGCGCGAATTGCGCCCCCTCTGGGGGCAGCGCAGCGGCGACAGCCGCAAGCGTGGGGGTCGTTTGATGACCGCCACCGCAAGCGATCTGCACGCGCGCGCACGTCGGGTGCGCTTGCTGACCTGCGACGTCGACGGCGTACTGACCGACGGCAGAATCTTCTATTGCGACGACGGCAGCGAGATGAAGGCCTTCTCCAGCCTCGACGGCGTGGGCATCAAACTGTTGCAGGACACCGGCGCCGTCGTCGCGTGGATCACCGGCAGCACGGCGCCCGCGGTAACGCTCCGTGCGCGAATGCTGGGAGTGACGCACGTCGTGCTCGGTGCCGCCAACAAGCTTCCACCGTGGGAACAGCTGCGCCGCGAACTCGGGCTCGCACCGGAGCAGTGTGCGCATATCGGTGACGATCTGCCCGATCTTCCGATCCTCGTCCGGTGCGGCCTGGCCGTGACCGTACCGAACGCGCCCGCGCCCATGCAGGAACATGCGCAATACGTGACGCGCGCCCATGGCGGTGGCGGCGCGGTGCGCGAGCTTTGCGAACTGATCCTGTCCGCACAGGGCGAACTCGAATCGCGAGTGAGGACATTCACGCAATGAGGATCCGGCCCGCCCAACTCGATCGGCTCGTTGCGTGGTCGCCGGTATTGCTGCTCGGCTCCTTCGCTGCGCTCACGTACTGGTTGAACGCCCAGATTCTCGTCGCCCCGCAGAAATTCGACGGGTCGGGCCGGCATGACGCAGACGTATACATCGAGAACTTCAAGGCGGTGAGCCTCGACACCCAGGGGCGCGTGCGACAGTCGCTGACCGCAAAGCTCGCGCGCCACTATCCGGACGACGACACCACCGAATTCACCGCGCCGCTGATCATCTTCAGTGACCCTGACAAGCCCCAACTGACCGTCACCGCCGATCGCGCGATGGTCACCGGCGACCGCGAGCACGCCTACTTCCGCGGCAACGTCAAAGGCGTACGAGACCCTACGAAGGCGGATGCCGACGACGGTCCGGTCGTCATGACCAGCGAATACCTCCACGTGCTGCCCAAGGAGGACCGCGTCCTGACCGACAAGGCGGTGACGATCAGCGACCCGCGTGGGATAATCAGTGCTGTCGGCATGGAATTCGACAACCGCAGCAAGAAGGTCAAGTTTAGCTCGCGAGTCAGTGGCCAGCTGCAGCCGCACAAGTAACGCATGCCCTTTACATTCACACGTCGCCTCCCGCGCGCGCTGCCGCTTTTGGTCTGCGCGTCGACCGTTGCCGTCGCGCTCGCCGCGACGGTCGCGCAGGCTGAAAAAGCGGACCGCGAGAAGCCGATTTTCTACCAGGGCGACAGCGGCGGCGCAAACCTCGGCAGCAAGGACGGTGAGCTCGCGGGCAGCGTCGTCATCACCCAGGGAACGCTGACCATACACGCCGATCGGATCGTGTTTCATCAGAACCCCGACAATTCGCTATCGGCAACCGCGTACGGCAATCCGGTGACCTTCCGCGAGAAGCGAGACGGTGTGGACGAATACTACGAAGGCTTCGCGCAGCGTATCGTCTACAACGGGCAGAAGCGCTTTCTCGAGCTGTTCGATCGCGCATTGCTGAAGAAGAGCGGGGACGAAATCCGGAGCAACTACATCACCTACGATGCGGCCGCGGAGGTATTCAAGGCGGAGGGACGACCGGACTCCAAGCCGCCCGATGCCGGCGAGGTGCCTACGGGACCCCGCGTGCGCGGCGTGTTCCAGCCGCAGTCGAAAGAGGACAAGTCGGCGAAGGATGCGAAGGAGACCAAGGACGGTAAGGAGGCAGCGGCCAGCAAAGACGGAAAGGATGCCAAGGATACGTCGAGCGGCAAAGACGCCAAGGACGGCAAGCCGGCAACGACACCGAAGCCTCCCCCGCCACCGCCGCAGCTGAAGGGCGATACCACGCTCGCACCGGCGCCCGCAAAATGACGGCTGCGCCCGCGCCATGAGCACGCTGGCGGTCGAAGCCCTCAACAAGCGCTACAAGTCGCGTGTTGTGGTGCACGATGTGTCGCTCACCGTTGGTAGTGGTGAAGTTGTCGGGCTGCTCGGCCCGAATGGCGCCGGCAAGACGACCTGCTTCTACATGATCGTCGGCCTGGTCGCGACCGACGGCGGCCGCATCGAGCTCGACGGGGACGACCTCACGCGCATGCCGATTCACGTGCGGGCGCGATTGGGCTTGTCGTACCTGCCGCAGGAAGCCTCGATCTTCCGCAAGCTGTCGGTGGCGGAGAACGTGCAGGCGATCCTCGAGCTGCAGGGTATCGACACCGACGAAATCGCCAACCGGCTGGACGCGCTGCTCGAGGACCTCTCGATCTCGCATTTGCGCGACAATGCGTCCGTGAGCCTCTCGGGCGGCGAACGCCGCCGCGTCGAGATCGCGCGCGCGCTGGCGACGCGGCCCCGGTTCATTCTCCTCGACGAGCCGTTTGCCGGCATCGATCCAATCGCCGTGCTCGACATCCAGAAGATCATCGGCTTCCTCAAGGAAAGAGGGATCGGCATCATGATTACCGATCACAACGTCCGCGAAACGTTGGGTATTTGCGACCGGGCCTACATCATCAACGAAGGCCGGGTGCTTGCGTCGGGAACCCCCGACGAAATTGTTTATAATGAAAATGTGCGGAAAGTCTACCTGGGAGAGCACTTCCGGCTCTGACGCTGTTTCAAGAGCCTCGACACCATGAAACACACGCTACAGCTCAAGCTGAGCCAGCATCTGACGCTGACGCCACAGCTGCAGCAGTCGATCCGGCTGCTGCAGCTGTCGACGCTTGAGTTGAATGCGGAAGTCGAGCGCCTGCTGCAAGAAAACCCCCTGCTGGAGAAAGCCGACGACGACGAAGGCTCGGCGCCGCCACCCGACTTCGCGCCGTCGATGGTGACGGTATCGAATTCCGACGCACAGAACGAAGGTTCGGACTCGCCGCCGGCCGCGGATTTCGACGTCATGGCCAACGCAGGAGGCGACAACGACTGGGGCTCCGCGTCCGGCTCGAGCGACGATGACGATGAGCACTTCTCGCCCCAGCAGGTTGCCACCTGTTCGCTGCGCGATCATCTGAACGAGCAGCTGGCGTTGCTGAACCTGCCGCTGCGCGACCGCCAGCTCGCGAGCGCGCTGGTCGATGCGCTCGACGACGATGGTTACCTGACGACCTCGCTCGAAGAGCTGCTCGAGTTGTTCCCGGACGAACTCGGGTTCGATGCCGACGACCTGTCGATCGGCCTCAAGCACCTGCAGAATCTCGAGCCCGCGGGCGTCGGCGCGCGCGATGCCGCCGAGTGCCTCGCGCTCCAGCTCAAGGCGATGCCCGCCTCGACACCCTTCCGTGCGGAAGCGCTGAAACTGGTCGAGCACCATCTCCCCTTGCTTGCGGCGCGCGACTTCGTCAAGCTGAAGCGCCTCCTGCACACCGACGACGACGGCATTCGCGGCGTGCGCACGCTTATCACCAGCTTGAACCCGCGACCGGGCGCCGAGTTCGCGCAGACCGAAGCCAACTACGTCATCCCCGACGTGGTCGTCAAAAAGATCCGCGGACGCTGGGTGGCGGCGCTCAACGAAGCCGCGATGCCCAAGCTCCGGCTCAATCGTATCTACGCCGACATCCTGACGCGCAATCGCGAAGCATCGAACCAGCAGCTATCCGCCCAGCTGCAGGAAGCGAAGTGGCTGATCCGGAACGTGCAGCAGCGCTTCGAAACGATCCTGCGGGTATCGCAGGCAATCGTGGACCGGCAGCGCCATTTTTTCGACCACGGCGACGTCGCGATGCGACCGATGGTGCTGCGGGAGATCGCCGAGATTCTCAATCTGCACGAATCGACGATTTCACGCGTGACGACGCAAAAATACATGCTGACGTCGCGCGGCACCTACGAACTCAAGTATTTCTTCGGGAGCCACGTCGCCACCGACACCGGCGGCGCGGCGTCGGCGACGGCAATCCGCGCCCTCATCAAGCAGTTGATCAGCGCCGAGGATACAAAGGCTCCGCTGACCGACAGCCGCATCGCGGACCTGCTGGGCGATCAGGGCATCGTCGTCGCCCGAAGAACGATCGCCAAATATCGGGAAGCACTGCAAATTCCACCCGTGAACCTGCGCAAGGCCATCTGAAAACACCCTGGAGGAGAACTCGATGAACCTGAACCTGAGCGGTCATCATCTGGTCATCACGCCGGCGATTCGCAGCTACGTCACCGCGAAGCTCGACCGCGTGACAAGGCACTTCGACCATGTGATCGACGTCAATGTCGTCCTCTCCGTCGACAAGCTCAGGCAGCAGATCACGGCGAACCTTCACATACGCGGCAAGGAAATCCATGCGGAGTGCGTCGATCCCGACATGTACGCGGCGATCGACGCGCTCGCTGACAAGCTCGATCGCCAGGTCCTGCGGCACAAGGAAAAGACGAATGGCCACCGGCACGAGCCGGCTGCCAGCAAGCGCGCGACCGTGGTCGAGCGCACGCCGAAACCGCGCACGCGTTAGCGCGCGCGGCATGTCGAGCAGTTCATGAACCGAATCGCCCCACTCCTGCTCGAATCGAACATCCTGCTTGATGCCGAGGCCACGACCAAGAAGCGGCTGTTCGAGCAGGTCGCCCAACTGTTCGAGGACCACGCGCACTTGTCGCCGTCGATTGTCTTCGACAGCCTGTCGGCGCGCGAGCGATTGGGTTCGACCGGACTCGGCCAGGGCATCGCGATTCCGCACGGGCGCATCAAGGGACTGAAGGAGGCGCTGGGCGCGTTCATCCGGCCACAACAGCCGATCCCCTTCGACGCGCCCGACGGCAGGCCGGTGACGCAGGTTTTCGTGCTGCTCGTACCTGAGCAGGCCACCGAGGAGCACCTGCAGATTCTGTCCGAACTGGCGCAAATGTTCAGCAACAAGGCCTTTCGCGATGAACTCGCCGCGATCAACGACACCGCGACCCTGCACGCGCTGTTTGCCGATTGGGAGTCCAACGGTTCATGAGCGCCGCCGGGCCGTCCCAAGGCGCGAATTGCGCCCCCTCTGGGGGCAGCGCAGCGGCGACAGCCGCAAGCGTGGGGGTCGTTTGATGAGCGCCGCCGGGCCGTCCCAAGGCGCGAATGCGCCCCTCTGGAGGCAGCGCAGCGGCGACAGCCGCAAGCGTGGGGGTCGTTTGATGAGCGCCGCCGGGCCGTCCCAAGGACGCCTGCACGAGCGGGGCAAAGCCAAGGCGCGAAGCGCGCGTCCGCGAGTACTGGCGGCGGCCGACACTCGGTCGTTTCGTCGCGCTCCGCCGGAAGGAGGCCGCACGGAATTGCACGGCGGCTGGGTACTCCAATGACCGATGGTGGTGCCATCCGGCAGGTCAGTGTCGAGCGGTTGTTCGATGACAATCACGATCGCCTCGGTCTGACCTGGCTCGCCGGCCGCCAGGGTGGCAACCGCGTCCTCAGCGGCGAGGCTGCACTCAAGCCCACCATCGGCCAGGTGGGGCACATGAATTTCATCCATCCGTTCCGGATCCAGATGATCGGTGCCGCCGAAGCGAGCTACCTGCGCGGACTGCCCGAGGATGCGCTGCGGGCGTCGATCGAGCGCCTGTTCACCACGGAACTCGTCGCGATCGTGGTCGCCAACGGCGAGGAGATTCCCACGCACCTGCTCGACGAGTGCAACAAGCACCACGTCGCGCTGGCCACGTCCTCGCAACCGTCGCCCCATGTCGTCGACGTCATCCGGCTGTACCTCGCGCGCGTCCTGGCGGAATCGACCACGCTGCACGGCGTATTTCTCGACGTGCTCGAAATGGGCGTGCTCATCACCGGTGCGTCGGCCATCGGCAAGAGCGAGCTCGCGCTCGAACTCATTTCGCGCGGCAACGGCCTCGTCGCCGACGATATCGTCGAGCTCTATCGGATCTCACCCGACACCCTCGAAGGCCGCTGTCCGGCGGTCCTGAAGGACTTTCTCGAAGTGCGCGGCATCGGCGTGCTCAACATCCGTACGATCTTCGGGGAGACGGCCGTGCGTCCGCGCAAGCTGCTCAAGCTGATGGTCCATCTGGAGGACCACGGCAATGAGCAGTTTTCCGAACTCGATCGGCTGCAGGTCAGCGCCACCTACCAGGAAATTCTCGGCGTGCCGATCCGCAAAGTGACGATACCGGTAGCTGCTGGCCGCAACCTCGCCGTGCTGGTCGAGGCCGCGGTGCGCAACTTCGTGCTCAACCAGCGCGGTATCGACAGCACCAAGGAATTCATCGAACGGCAACAGAAGCTGATGGAAGACGGGGGTTGAACGCGCCACCATGGACCTGCTGCTGATCGCCGGTGTTTCGGGATCGGGAAAAAGCGTCGCGCTCGCGGCGCTCGAGGACAGTGGCTATTACGCGGTTTCCAACCTGCCATCCACCCAGCTCGCGAGCCTGCTGGTGCATTTGAAAGCGGTCAAACAGCAGCGCGTGGCGATCGTGCTCGACGTGAAGACCACGCCGGACCTCAATGGCGTCGCGAAGGCGATCGAGGCCGCGCGGGGCGACGGCTGGACCGTCCGTTTTCTCTATCTCGATGCCAAGACCGACACGCTGGTAAAGCGCTTTTCCGAAACCCGGCGACGGCATCCCTTTTCGGACGACGCGCGTACGCTCAAGGAAGCCATCGAGTTCGAACGAGCGCGACTGACGGACGTGCGTTCGCTCGGCTACAGCTTCGACACCAGCGACCTCTCGGCGGCAGCACTGCGAGCGTGGATCAAGGACTTCATCAGCGTCGATCCGTCGAGACTCACGTTGCTGTTCCAGTCGTTCGGATTCAAGCACGGCGTGCCGCTGGATGCCGACCTGGTATTCGACGTTCGCTGCCTTCCGAATCCCCATTACGAACCCGACCTCGCTCCCAAGACCGGCATGGACCCCGAAGTGATTGCGTATCTCGAGCGCCAGCCGGAAGCCGAGCGAATGTATCGCGACATCCACCATTTCGTGACGAGCTGGCTCCCCGACTATGCCCGTGACAATCGCAACTATCTGACAGTCGCGATCGGCTGCACGGGCGGGCAGCATCGATCGGTATATCTGGTCGAGCGGCTGGCCCGCGCATTCGCCGATCGATACCAGGTGCAGACGCGGCATCGCGAACTGCTGGCGGGTGATACGCCGGCATTGAGCTAGAATGGAGCGATGAACAAACCGAGTATCGTCACGCTCGCATTCACCGGCGCGTCCGGCCTGCCTTACGGCCTGCGCCTGCTCGAATGCCTGCTTGCGTCGCGCACTCAGGTTTACCTCCTGTATTCGCCGGCGGCGCAGATCGTTGCGCGGCAGGAGTTGGCGTTGACATTTCCGTCGCAGCCGGCCGCGGCTGCGGCGTATTTCGCCGAGCGGTATCACGCGCAACCCGGACAGTTGACCGTGTTCGGCCGCGAGGATTGGCTCTCGCCCATTGCGTCCGGATCGAATCCCGCGGATGCGATGGCGGTATGCCCGTGCAGCATGGGGACGCTCGGCGCATTGGCTGCAGGCCTCGCCGACAATCTCATCGAGCGCGCCGCGGACGTGATGCTCAAGGAGCGCCGCACGCTTGTGCTGGTACCGCGCGAAACGCCGCTGTCCGCCATCCATCTCGAAAATATGCTTACCCTCGCCCGCGCGGGCGCGGTCATCCTGCCGCCCGCGCCCGGCTTCTACGGGCATCCGCAGTCCGTCGATGACCTGGTCGATTTCGTCGTTGCGCGCATTCTCGACCAACTCGGCGTGGCGCACGAATTGGGTCCGCGCTGGGGCGCCCGGCGATCGGCTTCGCCGACGATCGAGCGTGCTTGAATTCCTGCGCGCGAACGTGCGTCCGCAAACGCCGACGCCGCTGCCGCTATTTCCCCTGAGGACAGTGCTGTTTCCCGGCGGTCTGTTGCCGCTGAAGGTGTTCGAGCAGCGTTACGTCGAAATGACAAAGGCTTGCCTGAAGGACGGCAAACCCTTCGGCGTCTGCCTGCTCAAGGACGGCCAGGAGGTGAATCGCCCCGGTTCCCCCGCGCGTGTCGACTTCGCGAACATCGGCACGCTCGCGCGCATCACGGACTGCGATGTCCCGCAGCTCGGCATTCTGCACGTGAAGACCGAAGGAGGAACGCGCTTCCATGTGCAGTCGCACGCGATCACCGACCTCGGCCTCGTGGTCGGTCAGGTGACGCCGCTGGCGCCCGAGCCGACCATGGCTCTGGCTGAAACGTATCAGCCGCTGGCTGCGTTGCTGGAACTGCTGATCGATCGCGTAGGACGCGAGAATTTCGCGACAGCACCTGCGCCGATGGACGCATCGTGGGTGGGGTACCGGCTGGCCGAGATGTTGCCGCTGCCGTTGCCGATCAAACAGAGCATGCTCGAAATCAACGATTGCGACGTGCGGCTCAAAGTCATCGCACAGTTTCTCAAGGAGAAGGAGATACTGTAGTCACCGGCCCGAATCGCCCCCTCGCGCTGATATAATTTGCGTTTCCAACGCCGCAGTGCAGGAACACCACCATCATGGCCGGCCACAGCAAGTGGGCGAACATCAAGCACAAGAAGGCGGCGACCGACGCCAAGCGCGGGAAGATCTTCACGCGCCTGATCCGCGAAATCACCGTTGCCGCCAAGCTCGGCGGCGCCGATGCGTCGAGCAACCCACGGCTGCGCCTCGCGATCGACAAGGCACTCGACAACAACATGCCGAAGGACACCATCGAGCGCGCGGCCAAGCGCGGCGCGGGTGAACTCGAGGGCGTCAGCTACGACCAGGTGCGCTACGAAGGCTACGGCATCAACGGTGCCGCGGTGATCGTCGACTGCCTCACCGACAATCGGGTGCGCACTGTCGCCGAGGTCCGCCATGCCTTCGCCAAATACGGCGGCAACATGGGCACCGACGGTTCGGTCGCGTTCCTGTTCAAGCATTGCGGCCAACTCGTGTTCGCGCCGGGGACGGATGCGGACAAGCTCATGGAGGCGGCGCTCGACGCGGGTGCCGAGGATGTGATCGATCATGATGATGGGTCGATCGAAGTGATCACTCCGCCGAACGATTTTGTCGCCGTGAAGGACGCGCTCGCGAAATCGGCACTGAAGCCGGAATTCGCGGAGGTGACCATGAAGCCGTCGACCGAAGTCGTATTCGCCGGTGACGATGCGCTCAGGATGCAGAAGCTGCTCGACGCGATCGAGTCGCTCGACGACGTCCAGAACGTCTACACCAACGCCGTATCGAGGACGCATGACGCCACGCCGCATCCTGGGCATCGACCCCGGACTGCGCGTGACCGGGTTTGGCGTGATCGTGGTCTCCGGCAATCGCCTGCAATACGTCACCAGCGGCTGCATCCGCAATACATCCGGCGAACTGCCGGCGCGGTTGAAGGTCATTCTGCGCGATCTCGCGAGCGTCATCGCCGCGCACCAGCCGACCGAGGTCGCGATCGAAAAAGTCTTCGTCAATATCAATCCGCAATCGACGCTGCTGCTCGGTCAGGCGCGCGGCGCAGCGATCTCCGCGGCGGTGATGGCCGACATTCCGGTCGTCGAGTACACCGCGTTGCAGGTGAAGCAGGCTGTGGTTGGCCACGGCAAGGCCGCCAAGGAACAGGTCCAGGAGATGGTGAAGCGCCTGCTGGCGCTGACCGCCGCACCGGCCAGCGATGCCGCGGACGCCCTGGCGTGCGCGATCTGCCACGCGCACGGCGGCGAAGGCTTCGCGGGCCTTAACCGGACTGGCTATCGCATGCGTCGCGGCCGCCTGCTGTAAGCGCATGCGATAATGCGCCGGTTCGCATCGATCCACGCCCATGATAGGACGCCTCTCCGGCACGCTCGTCGAAAAGAATCCGCCGCAGATTCTGCTCGATGTCCAGGGTGTCGCCTACGAGGTCGACGTGCCGATGAGCACGTTCTACAACCTGGCCAATGTGGGCGACAAGGTCACGCTGTTCACGCATCTCGTCGTGCGCGAGGATGCCCATCTTCTCTTCGGCTTCGGCTCCGAGACGGAACGTCGTGCGTTCCGCCTGTTGATCAAGATCAGCGGCATCGGCGCGCGCACCGCTCTGTCGGTCTTGTCGGGCCTGTCGGTCGCCGAATTGGCGCAGGCCGTCACGCTGCAGGAGTCCGGTCGATTGACCAAGATTCCGGGCATCGGCAAGAAGACCGCCGAACGATTGCTGCTCGAGCTCAAGGACAAGCTGGGTGCCGATCTCACGTCGGCGGTCGGCATCAATCGTGCCGCACCCGTCACATCGGACGTGCTCAATGCCTTGGCGTCGCTGGGCTACAGCGACAAGGAGGCCGCGCACGCGGTCAAGCAGTTGCCCGAAGGCATCGCCGTGACCGATGGCATCCGCCAGGCGCTGCGACTTCTCGCGAAGACCTCCTGAACCTTGCGGAGATGATTGACAATCAGCAAAGCTCAGCCCTCACCCCTGCCCCTCTCCCAGAGGGCGAGGGGGTTCGCTCTGCAATCGACTGACGGCGCGTTACCCATGATCGAAACCGACCGCCTGATCGCCGCCGCACCTGCCAGTCCGCATGAAGAAGTGCTCGAGCGGACGCTGCGGCCGCGCGCGCTCGAGGAATACGTCGGCCAGGAAAAGATCCGCGGACAATTTTCGATCTTCATCGAGGCCGCGAAAAAACGCAAAGAGTCGCTCGATCACGTCCTGCTGTTCGGGCCGCCCGGACTCGGCAAGACGACGCTGGCGCACATCATCGCGCACGAACTCGGCGTCAACCTGCGCCAGACTTCAGGGCCGGTCCTCGAACGCGCCGGCGACCTCGCTGCGCTGCTGACCAATCTCGAGCCGAACGACGTTCTGTTCATCGACGAGATTCACCGCCTGTCTCCGGTCGTCGAGGAAATCCTGTACCCCGCGCTCGAGGATTTCCAGCTCGACCTGATGATCGGCGAAGGCCCCGCGGCGCGCAGCGTCAAACTCGATCTGCCGCCGTTCACGCTGGTCGGCGCGACCACCCGCGCCGGCATGTTGACCAATCCGTTGCGCGACCGCTTCGGCATCGTGGCGCGCCTCGAGTTCTACACGGCGGAAGAACTCATGCGCATCGTCGCACGATCGGCACGGTTGCTCGAGATACCGATCGAGGAGGACGGTGCGCTCGAACTCGCGCGTCGGTCGCGCGGTACGCCGCGCATCGCCAACCGCCTGCTGCGGCGCGTGCGCGACTACGCGCAAGTGCGTGCCGCCGGCAACATCACCCGCCCGGTCGCCGACGAAGCGCTCAAGATGCTCGACGTCGATGCGTCGGGGCTCGACGTCATGGACCGCAAGCTGCTGCGCTGTGTGCTCGACAAATTCGCCGGCGGACCGGTCGGTGTCGACAATCTCGCTGCCGCGATCGGCGAGGAACGCGACACCATCGAGGATGTCCTCGAGCCCTATCTGATCCAGCAGGGCTTCCTGCAACGGACCAACCGCGGGCGTATTGCAACGGCGTTGTCGTATCGGCACTTCGGACTGGCGCCTCCCGGGGCCGTCGGCGAACTGTTCAATGAGTGACAGTGCCGCCCGCACAACCCTTTCGCTGGCCCGTTCGCGTTTACTATGAGGACACCGACGCCGCCGGCATCGTCTACTACGCCAACTACCTCAAATTCCTGGAACGGGCGCGGACCGAATGGCTCACCGCGCTTGGGTTTGCGTTGACCGCGCTCGAAGCCGAGCACCACGCCGTCTTCGTCGTCCATCGGCTGGAGATAGAGTATCGGCAACCGGCACGGCTTGGCGACGCGCTCGACGTGACGATGGCACCGATCGAACGCGGCAGAAGCCGGCTTGTCGCAACTCAGGATGTTCTGCGCGACAGTGAACTGCTGGCGCGGGCGAAAGTCACACTTGCTTTGCTCGATCGCCGCACCTGGCGACCGATGCGCATGCCCTCGCCGTTGCTGGCGCGTATGGAGAATGTCGCTTGAATCTGCATCCCGATCTTTCGTTCATCTCCATGGTCACCCACGCCAGCTTCGTGGTGCAGGCGGTGATGGCGTTACTGTTGCTGCTGTCGTTCTGGTCCTGGTGGCAGATCTTTCTCAAGATGTTCGCGCTCAAGCGCGCTGCGACGAGCACCGACGTGTTCGAGGACGAATTCTGGAAGGGCGGCGACCTCGCCGCGCTGTACCAGCGTGCCAGTCAGGCGCGCGATGGCGGCCCGCTCGAGCGCATCTTCTCTGCCGGCTTCCGCGAATTCGCCAAGCACCGCAAGCAGGGATCCTCCTCGGCGGCAACCATGGACAGCGCGAGGCGCGCCATGCGTGCGACCTACCAGCGGGAGATCGACACGCTGGAAGCGAATCTCGCCGGCCTTGCCACCGTCGGCTCCGTCAGTCCCTACATCGGCCTGTTCGGCACCGTCTGGGGCATCATGAATTCGTTTCGCGGTCTCTCGAACGTCAGCCAGGCGACGCTCGCACAGGTCGCGCCGGGGATTGCCGAAGCGTTGATTGCAACAGCGATGGGCCTGTTCGCGGCCATCCCTGCAGTCGTCGCGTACAACCGCTATACGCACGACGTCGATCGGCTGGCGACGCGCTTCGAGACGTTCATCGAAGAGTTCTCCAACATCCTGCAACGGCAGGGCTAGGGCCCAGGCATGCGCCGCGCTCGCAAGGCGATCAATCAGATCAACGTCGTGCCGTACATCGACGTGATGCTGGTGCTGCTCGTGATCTTCATGATCACCGCGCCGCTGATCAATCCCGGGCAGATCGAGTTGCCGAGCGTCGGCTCGAAGCTCACGACGCCGGTGGCTCCGCTCGAGATCACGATCAAGAACGACAAGTCGATCTGGTTGAGGGACGGCGGCGCCCCGCAGGTGCAAATGTCCCGCGACGATCTGATCGCACGTATCCGCGAGCGCCAGCGAGCCAATCCCGATCAGGCGGTGGTCATCGCCGCCGCCGGTTCCGTGCGCTACGAAGAGGTCATCGGCGTGCTCGACATGCTCCAGCGCAACGGTATCGGCAAGGTGGGGCTGCTGGCGCGTCCGCAGAACTGACGGCCGATGGACGGCGAGCGCGGCGCGCGGCGCGAAGGTTCCAAATGGTCGAGCGGCAAGGGCATTGCCGCCATCCTGGCGATCGCGGTCAATCTCGGTTTCATCGCGTTCCTTGTGTTCAGCGTGACGTGGCAGAACCGCAAGGAGGCCGCCGTCAGCGTCGAACTCTACGCGCCGCCGGCACCCGCACCAAAGGTCGATACGCCCAAGCCGCCTGAACCCGCGCCTCCGCAACCTGAGCCGCCGAAACCGGCGCCGGAGCCGCCCGCGCCACCGCCGCCAAAGCCGCAGCCCGAGCCGCCGAAGCCGACACCGAAAGTCGA
Source organism: uncultured beta proteobacterium (assembly GCA_963726935.1). Lineage (GTDB taxonomy): Bacteria > Pseudomonadota > Gammaproteobacteria > Burkholderiales > Casimicrobiaceae > PALSA-1003. Next base: position 291,890 of record CAVSEH010000012.1, on the reverse strand, counting down.
GCCACCGGCACCGAGCAAGGCCGAGATCGCGCTGAAGGCGAAACGCGAACAGGCCGAGCGGGCGCGGATCGAAAAGGAAAAGCGCGATGCCGACAAGCGTGAGGCCGACAAGCGCGACGCCGAGAAGAAGAAATTGGACGACAAGCGCCTTGCCGATGCGCGTGAGCGCCAGGCACGTGAAGCCGAAGCACTCAAGGCTCAGGCCGATCGCGAGCGCGTCGCGTTGGCGAAGGCCGCCGACGCCGCTCAGGCCAAAGCCATGGACGATTACATCCGCCGGATCCAGGCAAGGATCAAGGGCAACGTCGTATTGCCGCCCGACATCCCCGGCAATCCGGAAGCCGTTTTCGACGTCCTGCAGTTGCCGACCGGCGAGATCATCGATGTACAGCTGAGGAAATCGAGTGGCGTTCGCGCCTACGATGAAGCGGTGCAACGCGCAATCATGAAAGCGTCACCGTTGCCGAAGCCGGATGTCGCGGATCTCTTCCGCCGCAATCTGACCCTGAAGTTCCGGCCGTCGGATTAGCCGCGCGCGAGCCCGGCGACGACACTACTCTTCGCGCGCCTTCTTCTCGACGATCTGGATCGTGGCCCAGCTCCAGTCGGGACGCTGTTCCACCAGATGGCGCATCGATACGGTGTAGACGGAGTGTGCCGTCGTGAGCAATACGTTGCGGCCTTCCTGATACTCGGACGTCGGCACGATCACCGTTTTCATCGACAGCGGCTTGTCGGGTCGCGAAGGCGGCGGCAGATACAGCCCTTCGAAGCGATCGCCGATCGTCGATGTATCGATGCCGTTGACGACATAGCCCATGTCCTCGCTGGCACGGCGCTTTGCGGCCAGCGTCACCGCGACCATGCGCTCCGCGATGATGTTGACGCCTGCCTCGACTTCTTCATTCGACAGCTTGTTGAGCCGGCGCACGACGCCGAGCAACCACCCGTCGACATCCGATTGGCGCACGGCGACGAGCGCGCCAAGCGTAAGGCTCTGACCGATGCCGCCAGTCGCCGCGATGCGCAGCCCCGCGACGCTGCGATCCTTGACTTCCCATGTCGGATCGCTCCAGGAAGACAGGCTTGCCGCGAGCGAATCATCCTCGACGTGTGCCCGGCGCTTGGCACGGGGAGCACCCGCGACTGGGAAGACTTCGATCTGCTCTGTACCTGCGCTCGGATCGTTGCTTGCCTCGTCCGTGGATTTGGCGGCAAGGTCCTGGCAGATGCGCGCGAGGCCGATGCGCACGCGCGCCGACACCGCGACCGCAACACGCGGATCGCGGCGCAGTTCCGGCAGCAGCGATGGCGACATCATCGGCTGGATCTTGCGCAGGACCGCGAGCCGTTGCTGGTTGACGACGGCCACCGGTCCCTGGTCGGTCATCTCGGCATCGCGCAAAGCGTTGATCGCGCGTTGCATACCCTCGGACAGCGGCGCTGTGTCCAGATACCTCAGCATCGAGCCGCGATCGTTGCCGGTACGACGAACCATGCCCTCGCGACCCGCGAGATCGACGAAAAATCCGTCCATCGATTTGGGAATCTGCTCGAGCGACAAGCGGCGACTCCAAGCGCGTAGCTGGGAGCCGGCCCAATCGATTTCAGTGGGTGAAAGGTTGCCCGTGTTGAGCTGATGCACCAGCAGCACGTACAGGTATTCCTGCTCGACGGACCAAGGCTGTGCCGCGGAGCCCGCGGCCGGGAGCGCCATGGCCTGCCGGTCGCACTGCATCTCACACGCCCGCAGATAAGTCTGATGCAGCTCGATCCACTTCGCCGGGATCCAGCGCTCGTACTTGAACACGCGCAGCTTGGCGTCGGTGCCGTGGAAGTGGACCAGGCGAACGAACAGCAACGGCAACGCCGAGCGCCAGCGCGCGTTGTCGGCCTGGGCGACTGCGCCTTCGAGCGCGGCCTGATACGCGAGCATGAATGCCTGGCTCATCTCCCACAACGCCTGCCAGATGCGCTCGGCAAGCTTGGGGGAGGCTTCCGCGGTTTCGATGTACTGCTTGATGAGCTGCCGGCGATCGCTTCCCAGTGCGGCATCGATGAATTCGATGGCGCCGACGCGGTTGAGGTCGATGTCCCGCTGCGTCTTGCGCATCGAATCGAGCGCGCGGATGACGTGTTGCTGCCTGCCGATGACGTCCAGCGACGGCAACTGACGTAACCAAGCCGCCGCAGTCTTGGCGTTCTGCAGCGGATCGGCGGAATCCCTTCCCTGGGGTGTCAGAAATCCAAACATCGCCTTCATCTTTTGGGCCTGTCGACGGGGGCACTCCCGGAGCGCACTGAGTCGCCCTGGTCATCGCACGGTGGCCGAGCCCGCTGCCATTCGCGTTATGGACGAACTACGATTTATAGCCCAAAAGCGCCTCCAGCGCAAAACCGATTCGAATTCGTGTTACCTTGCGTGCTTTCGCAACGGTCGCGCCATCTATACAGAACGCGCGACATCTGACAACGGATTGTTCATGCTGCTGATTTCGCTCGAATTCCATCGCAAGTGCGCCATCTGTGCAGCCATTTGCGTGTCGTTCTGCTCCACAAATCTGCTCGCGCAGACACCGGAAACAGGTGCTGCATCAACATCAAGCAAGATGGATGCCAAAGTCATGCAATTGCAAAAAATCGACGTTAAGCAGGGAACCGGTGCCGAAGCCGTCGCCGGCAAGGCGGTCATTGTTCACTACACAGGCTGGCTCTACGATCCGTCGGCGAAGGATCAGAGGGGCGCAAAGTTCGATTCCTCCCGTGACCGGTCCGTTCCCTTGGGCTTCATTCTTGGCGCCGGTAAAGTGATCCGCGGTTGGGACGAGGGTGTGGCCGGCATGAAAGTGGGTGGGCAACGCACGCTCATCATTCCCGCGGAGATGGCCTATGGCAGCCGCGGTGCCGCCGGCGTCATTCCGCCTGACGCGACGCTGATCTTCGATGTCGAGTTGATCGACGTAAAGAGCTAGCGACGCGAGCCCGCAGCGAGGGGCCCCATGCGCAGCAAGGGGATCGCGCGGAGGTGCGAGTCGGCGCAAGCGGCCGACCCGTGTTGCAAACGTCTCGCGCTGGCGGTAGGAGGCCGCGGACGCGAGCCCCGGAACGAATCAGGGGTCTACCAGTAGGTCTCCAGCGTAACGTGACCGGGTTCGCGCCGGCGATGTCGGCGCATGCCGCGCCCCTCCAGCACAGTTTGCGTATCGCGCACCATGTCGGGATTGCCGCAGAGCATGGCATGCGCGTTATCCGCTGTGAGCGGGACGCCAGTCCACGCTTCGAGCCGCCCCCCGCCGATCGCATCCGGTATGCGCCCCGGAAGCGCGCCGCGGTGTGCTTCGCGGCTCACGATCGGCACGAAGCTGAAGCGGCCCGAGCGAGTCCGAACCATCTCGCCGATCTCGTCGGCGTACGAAAGGTCAGCCGCATACCGGACTGCATGGACCAGCACGATGCGTTCGAATTTTTCCCACGGTTCGGCGGTGCGCAGTATCGACAGGAAGGGACCGAGTCCTGTGCCGGTCGCAAGACACCACAGCGCGTTGGTCGGAGGGATCTCAGCGACGGTGAAAAAACCGTTGGCGCGATCGAGCAGCCATGCGGACTCCCCGGGTTGGAGCGCCGCGAGACGCGGCGAAAGCGGCCCGGTCGGCAGTACGTTGAAATAGAATTCGTGCGGCTCGTCCCGCGGTGCGTTGACGAAGGAATACGGCCGGCCGAGCATCGGCTCCTTCGCACCCGGTGGCGCAGGCAGAGCAAGCCGCGCGAACTGGCCGGCGACGAACGTCAGACCGGCCGCTGCCACGCGCAATGAATACAGGCGATCGGTCCACTGCCGGTTCGATACAACCTTTCCCTCGATCCACCCGCTCATCGTTGCCTATGCGCTAGTAAACTACGGATTATGCCAGCGCCCACCTCCGCGCTCCGCGCGGGACCCCGCGTCTATCTGCGCCGGCCTCGACCAACCGATGTCCGTGCCTTCGTCGCCGCGGTCGCCGCCAGCCGGCGCCTGCACCGCCAGTGGGTGCAGGCGCCGTCGACCGCAGCGCGCTTCGGCAACTATGTAACGCGCTTTGCCGGACCGAAGTCGCGGCAGATGGCAAGCGCGACGCACGTGGGTCTGCTCGCGTGCCGCAACGACGACGACGCGCCAGTGGGCATCTTCAACTTCAGCGAGATCGTGCGCGGCGCGTTTTGGAGCACGTATCTTGGCTACTATGCGCTGGAGCCGCACGCCGGCCAGGGCTACATGTCGGAAGGCCTCGTGCTCGCTCTCGAGGTCGCGTTTCTCAAACTGCGGCTGCATCGCGTCGAGGTCAATGTCCAGCCAACGAACACGCGCTCCACCGACCTGGTGCGGAACGCAGGCTTCACCCAGGAAGGATTTTCACGGCGCTATGTCAAGATTGCCGGTCGATGGCGCGATCACGAGCGTTGGGCAATGCTGGTCGAGGATTGGCGCGCACGCCGCAAGACACACAGATGATGGCCCTCCTTCGCGTGGCGCTGCCGCTCATCGCCGCGGGCTGCGCAAGCGAGCCGGATCGGCTGGTCGAACCGAGCACCGCGACCGGCGTCGAACTTGCACCGTTCGCCATCCATACTCAATGCTTCGGACTTTCGACCGGCGACCGCGTCGCTTATCGGTTCACGGCCACGCAGCCGGTCGGGTTCAACGTTTACTTCCGCGAAGGCAACGCGAGGCTCATCCCCGTCGAGGTCAAGGCGGCACTCGACGAGTCGGGTGACTTCACGGCCGACCAGGGCCAGAACTATTGCCTCGAATGGGAAGCCGGTGCCGCGGGAAGCATCCTCGACTACCGCGTGCAGCAGGTGCGCCCGCGACGATGAGCACGCCGGTTACGCTGTTGTTCGACCTCGACGGCACGTTGACCGACAACTATGCCGGCATCAGCCGCTCGATATTGCACGCGCTCGACAAGCTCGGCGTGACCGGTGTGGGCGAGGTGGAACTCAGAAGGTGTGTCGGTCCACCTTTGCGCGGCAGTTTTGCGCGCCTGCTGCACACCGACGATCCCGTTGTCGTCGAACGCGCGCTCGCGCTCTACCGAGAGCGCTACGCGGTCGAGGGGTGGCGCGAGAACGAGGTGTACGCAGGGATCGATGCCGCGCTCGCCGCGTTGCACCGGCGCGGGCACCGATTGATGCTGTGCACCTCGAAGCCGAAGATCTACGCCGAGCGGATCGTGACGCACTTCGGGCTCGCGGGGTACCTCGATGCGGTGTACGGCGCCGAACTCGGGGGCCGCCTCGACGACAAGGCCGAGCTCATGGCTGCGCTGCTTTCCGCCGAGCAACTCGAATCCGGGCGCTGCATCATGATCGGCGATCGCGCGCAGGACATGCACGCCGCCAACGCGCATAACGTCGGCACGATCGGCGTGCTTTGGGGCTACGGTTCTCGCCAGGAACTCATCGACGCCGGCGCGCGCATGCTGATCAGCATGCCGGACGAGATTCTCATCGCGGCGGCCTGAGTCGTGAGCGGGCGATGCCGCTCACCGATTGCCCATCGACATCGCGATGATCAACACGATCAGAATCGCGAGCACCAGCAGCGTGACCTTGACCCAGCTCTTCGGATACTCGCCTTGTATCGTGCCGCTCACGCCATTCATGACCGCCTGGAACGCCCTCGCGCCAAACGTGTAGCTCAACAGCCACACCGGCGCGAGGATGTGCTTGAAGGTCTGCCCCGAATAGTCGGCGTGTACCTGAAGGTTGCGATACGTGTCGCCAGGTACCTGCGCAGCGCACATCTGCTGCAGCTTCGCGTCCATCGCATCCCGTGCTGCTTTCGCCGCCGAAACGAGATCGATCTGGTAGCGTTCGACGACCCAGCCGGCCACATACCCGGGGTCGTATGCGACGAGTTCGTTGGTGGGGAACGGTTCGATGCCACGCAGGAGATCGGGATGCACGCCGACGGACGCGCAGATCAGGTCGTCGTCGAAGAAATGCTGCAGCCTGCCGGACGCGGGTTCCCAGCGGACGTGCTGGACCTGTCGCGTCTGCGTGCGCCCGTCATTGCCGGTGTAGCTCTCCGTCGTGTAGTAGTAGTGCCCGGCTTCAGCCGTCCACGTCGCGTCCACATGCGCATCGAAGGTCCAGTACGGCAGGTAGATGCCCTTGACCGTGTCGGTGAGTGCGCGCCGCTTCAACGCGTTGGGTGCGAGCCAGAGTTTCCCGTACCACCCGCGAATGCCGTCGCGCGCCTTGTCTTCGCTGACCTTGAACGGCAGCACGCTCTCCGGCCGGAACGCATCCTTGGTCTGCTCGTACGCGACCAGTTGCGCCGACCCGCAGAACTCGCAGCGCTGTGCCTGTCGCTTCGGATCCAGCACCGAGATCGCCTGGCAGCTCTGGCATTTCACATAGCGCTTTTCCGCCTGCCACCCGCGCTTGTCGTCGGTGATGCCGCGCAGCGCGGTGACCAGGTCGTGTTCGACGATCCCACCCGCCGTCGCGTCGATCTTCGCCGGCGACGTCGTGCCGCAGAACGCGCAGACCAACGCCTGCTTGGCCGGATTCCAGATCGCTTCCGCGCCGCATGCCGGACAGGCGAATTTGTGTTGCGCGAGGGTTTCGCCCATGCGATCAGGTGAGCGCGAACGACGGCGGCGCGAGCACGTCGCGTGCCGAAGCAACAAGCATGAATCGCGTCAAGACTGCAGAAACTGGTCGACCGCGGCCTTGGTGACGCGCCACTGCGTGCCGATCTGCTTGCCCTTGAGGTCGCCCTTTTGCAGGCTCGCGAGAACGTCGGATTCGGCGACACCCAGCAATTGCGCGACCTGCACGGGCGTCAGCAACTCGGGTGTTGCCGTTGCAGCAGGCGATGGTGTCGCGCCGATCCCTGGCGTTGCCTGCGCGCCCATGATGCCGCCCGACTGGTTCATCATCTGTTGCGCCATCGCCATGCCGACCGCCATTTGTGCGGCCATGCCGCCGGCGCCGCCGCCACCATCGCCCTTTTCCAGTCCCTGCGCCATCTGGAACTTGACGTAGTCGTTGAGATTGCCGACAGCCGCCATGCTCGAGCGCTTGTCGATCGCCTGCTCGACCTCCGGCGGGACCGACACGTTCTCGACGACGAAGCTCGTGACCTGGAGCCCGTATTTCGACGTGGTCTGCGGATTGATCAGCGGCAACAGCGCCTGGCCGAGTTCGCCATAGCGTGCGGCAACATCGAGCGCCGGAATCTTGGATTGCGCCAATGCCTCGGAGAAAATACTGACGATGCGCGAGCGCATCGTGTCGTTGAATTCGTCGAGCCGGAAGTGATCGTCGGTGCCGGCGACCTCCTTCAGAAACAATTTCGGATCGACGATCTTGAAGTCGTAGATGCCATAGGCGCGCAACCGGACGACGCCGAAATCCTGGTCGCGCATCATCACCGGATTGGCGGTGCCCCACTTGTTACCGGTGAACAGCCGCGTGACGACGTAATAGACATCGGTCTTGAACGGTGACTCCAGCCCGTACTTCCAGCCTTTGAGGTCGGTCAGGATCGGAATGTTGTCGGTCGTCAGCTCGTACTTCCCGGGCGCGTAGGTGTCGCCGAACTGGCCGAGGTACACGAACTGCGCTATCTGCGATTCACGCACGATCAGCTGCGCGCCACGCTTGATTTCCTTGTCTTCATCGGGAAACCGGAACGACAGCGTATCGCGCGAGTCGTCCGTCCACTCGATGATGTCGATGAACTGTTTCTTGATGAAATCGAGAATGGCCATGGATCTCCTCTGGACGGCTACGGCGGCGCTATTTCTTTGCCGCGACGGGGGGTTTTTTCGTCTCCGCTTGCTTGAGCTCCGTTTCGAGTTGCGCCAGCGGCAACGCTCCCGGAATCACCGACCCGTCGGCGAAGACGAGCGTCGGTGTCGCATTGACATGGTATTTCTGTCCCAGGGCGGCGGTCTTCTCGATCGGCGTCGGGCAGTCGCCCTTGTTGTCGGGCAGCTTGCCGGTGTCGAACCATTCGTCCCAGGCCTTGTTGCGGTCCGCGGCGCACCAGATCTGCGCCGACTTGCGCGCCGATTCGGGATGCAGCGAATCGATAGGAAAGAGGAACGTGTAGATCGTCACGTTGTCGAGGCCCTTCATCTCGGTTTCGAGGCGCTTGCAGAAGGGGCAATCCGCGTCGGCGAAGACGTACAGCTTGCGCGAACCGTCCCCCTTGACCTTCTTGAGCGCGAGCTCGAGCGGCAGCGTGCCGATGTCGATGCGATTGAGCTGGCGCAACCGCTGGTCGGTGAGATTGACTCGTCCGACCGTGTCGTAGATCGAGCCGACGAATACGTACATGACCTTGGCGTCGGTGTACACGAGACGGTCGTCGAGCTGCGCTTCGTACAGGCCGAGGTACGGTGACTTCGAGACGACGCCCAGTTGCGCTCCCGGAAACTTGGCTTCGAGCGCCTTCTTCACGGACGCAAGCTCGCGCGCGGCATCGCCTTTGGGCGCGTCCTGCGCAAGGGCAGGCAGCGTGAGCGACGACATCGCCAGCGCCATGATTACATTGCGAAAATACATGAAAGACTCCTGGACGAAGAGCAGCGTTGGACAGTTTACCGCAGCGCAGGTTGCGCCAGCAGCCGCTTCAGCGGACGAACGGCGTCCACCGCGCGCATGCCGCGATTGCGCAGGAACTGCGCCCACGGCGCCGGCATGCCGAAGAGACGCACGAGGCCGTCGGTCACCGTTTGCATCGCCAGGACGGGCGCCGCCCGGCGCCGCGCATAACGCTCCAGCAGGATCGGTGCGCCGACATCACCGACCGCACCGCGACCGCCCAATACCGCCGCAAGCGTGGCGGCGTCGCCGAACCCGAGGTTGACGCCCTGTCCGGCAAGGGGATGCACCCCGTGCGCCGCGTCGCCGATCAGCGCGAAGCGATGCGACACGACGAACGGCAGCTTGAGCAGCGAGAGCGGGAACCCAGCGGCCGCGGATATCATCTCCAGCCTGCCGAGCGCATGTCCGCCGGCCGTCTCGACGCGTTGCGCCAGCACGGCCGGCTCCAGCGTCAACAGTTCTGCCGCCAGCGCATCCGGCGCAGACCATACGATCGATATCCGCTTGCCCGGCAACGGCAGCCACGCTAGCACACCGCCGTCACCGAGGAACCACTGGAACGCGCGACCGCGATGCGCGAGCTCCGTCGCAAAGTTGGCGACGATGCCCTGTTGATGGTAGGGCTGCGGTTCATGCAGCATCCCTGCTTCGCGGCGCGCCCAGGAATGCACGCCGTCAGCGCCCACCACGAGCCTCGCCGTGACGAGACGCCCGTCCTCGAGGCGGACTTCGGCACCGTGGCCGCGCCACGCAATCGACTCCGGAACGCAGGGGGCGAGTACTTCGATGGCAGAGATGGTGCGAACAGTAGTCACGAGCGCGGCGTTGAGTTCACGGTTCTCCACGATCCACGCGAGCGATCGCTCGCCCAGATCGTACGCGTCGAAGGAAACATGACCGCGATCGTCGCCATAGATCTCCATCGCGTCGATCGGCGCGATGCGCTCCGCCGGAATGCGCTGCCACACGCCTTGCCCGTGCAGAAATTCGGCGCTGCCGGGGCTGACGGCATAGACCCGGGAATCCCACGTGTCGGTGTACGCTGCATCCACTGGTGCTGCGGCGATCGTGTTCCGGTCGACGATCGCAACCGACAGCCCGCTGCGCGCCAACGCGGCTGCAAGGGCAAGGCCGACGAGACCGGCGCCCACGATGACGACATCGCGGTCGGGCTGGCTCATCAATGGCCCCCAACGCTCGCGGCTGTCGCCGCTTCGCTGCTCATCCCAGCGTCTCGATGACGTGATGCTGGTTGGTGTAGATGCAGATGTCGCCGGCGATCGTGAGTGATTGCTTGACGATGTCAGCCGCCGCCAGTTCGGTGTGCTCGAGCAGGGCGCGGGCCGCGGCCTGAGCGTAAGCACCGCCGGAGCCGATCGCGACGATGCCGTGCTCGGGCTCAAGCACGTCGCCGTTGCCCGAAATGATCAGCGATGAAGTCGTGTCGGCAACCGCGAGCATGGCTTCGAGCCGGCGCAGGATACGGTCGGAGCGCCAGTCCTTAGCCAGCTCGACGGCAGCGCGCTGCAGCTGGCCTTGATGCTTGTCGAGCTTCGCCTCAAACCGCTCGAACAAGGTGAAGGCATCGGCGGTGGCGCCCGCGAAGCCGGCCAGCACGCGATCGCCGTAGAGGCGGCGAACCTTGCGTGCCGTAGCCTTGACGACGACTGTACCCAGCGTCACCTGGCCGTCGCCGCCCAACGCAACGCTCGTGCCGCGTCGAACGGAAAGTATGGTCGTGCCGTGAAAGGATTCCATCGGGGACCGGCAACCGCGCTTGGCGGCGCCGGCTCCTGGTTGCTAGGGTTTTTTGATGAAATGCCGGGGCGAAATGCCGATCAGCAGCAAAAGGGCCCTGACAATGGGTGAGGCGCCGACGATCTGCACCGACTTGCGTTGTGATTCGGCGCGGCCGATCGCGTTGAGCAAAGCCCCGGCACAGACGAAGTCGACGCGATCGACCGCGGTCATGTCGATCGGTATCATGGGATGCCCCTCGCGGAACTGCGCGAACTTGGCAAGCTGCGGATCCGAGGAACCGGTCATCGTTCCGCTCCACACGAGCGTCTCCGGGTTATCCTCGGCCACGGCGACGTGATGCGCCTCTGCCGCAGCCGCTGCCAGCGTCACGCAGTGTGGCGGTTCCCAGGACGGCGGCGACACTTCAAAGGCTATCGCGAATTCGATGGCGCGATCTTCGAACGCGCGGTGATCGTTCTGCCACTGCAGGAGTTCGAGGAGCAGGATCCAGTAGCCTTCGCCCGCGCCCTTTCCCTGCTTGACCGAGTGGTCGAGCGCTTTGCGGAGTTTCTCCGGGTGCTGGAGCACCAGCGGATACTGGCGTTTACGCAACTGGGCCAGTCCGTCGGCAAGCAGCTTTGCGCCGACATCGTCGGCACCGGTCAGCGAGTTCAGGTCCACGCGGACCTGGGGCTGGCGCTGCGAGGCCGCGAGCAGATTGGCGACTTGCGCCGCGTGGTTCGCCGAGAGTTTGCCGGTGAAACCGACATACGTCCCCGCGACGGGACGGGCGTCGTGACGCAGTCGCGAACCGGTGTCCTCCCAAGCAGGGGCGGAGCGTTCGAAAGCGACGACATATTGCAGCGCAAGTTGATCGAAGGCGATGCGATCGTCGGCGCGCTGCAACAGATCGAACAGCGCGAGCCACGCGAGCGGCGATACCTTGGCATCCTCGTCGTCGACGATGCCCTGCTCGAGGATGGCGCGTGCCGGCTGCGATTGGCCGTTGGCATAGAGCAGTGCCGCATTTTCAAGCACTGCGCACAAGCCTGGGTTGGCTTCGGCTACGACAATGTCCTGCTGTCCCGCCGGCGTCCAATCGATCAAGCTGGGCGGACCCGTGACCGTGATTTCCCGATCGCGCGCTTCCGCGGCGGCTTCTGCCGCAGCGGTCCCAGGTAGCGGCGGTCGTCCCTTTACGGCAGCAGCGATCTCTCGCGCCGACGCGGGCCCGCGTGCGGCGGGCTGGCGCGCGTCGTGACGCGGCGCCAGCTCGGGTCCGGTCTTGGCCTTGTCAGGCTTGCCTTTGCCGGACGACTTGGGAAAGAGATGGAACGCCATAGCAATACGTTGCGCGCACTCCACGCCATGCCAAACAAATATTATGGGCCGATCACCATCGGGCAACAAGCGACCGATCGCCCGCCCGAGCTAAGCCAGGTTCTTCGTCGCAAAATCCCAATTCAATAACTTGTCCACGACCGCATTGGCGTAATCGACGCGTTTGTTCTGATAGTCGAGGTAGTACGCATGCTCCCAGACGTCGATAGTCAACAGCGGGGTCTGGCCTTTGGTGAATGGCACTTCCGCATTAGGCGTCTTGGTGATGCTGAGCTTGCCGCCTTCGAGCCACGAGCCAGGCCCATCCGCTACCGAATTGCGTGAGCGCTGCATTCACCAGCGCTGCCTTGAACTTGTCGTAGTCGCCAAACGCCGCATCGATTTTCTGCGCGAGCGCGGACGGCGGTTTACCGCCACCGCCCGGTTTCAGGCTGTGCCAATAGAAGGTGTGATTCCAGATCTGGGCCGCATTGTTGAATACCGGCGCCTTGTCCGCCTTGCCGGCGGTTGCGCGGATGATCGACTCGAGCGACTGGCCTTCGAATTCGGTACCTGCGACGAGCTTGTTCAGCGTGTCGACGTACGTTTTGTGGTGCTTGCCGTAGTGAAAACTGAGGGTCTGCGCGGAGATGACGGGCGCAAGTGCGCCTTCGGCGTAGGGGAGCGGCGGGAGGGAGAAGGGTTCGGCCATGATGCATTCCTTGTGTCGATTGAAGTTGTTGAGGTCTTCGGACGGATCGGGCCCGACATACGCACGGCACGGCTATCGGCCGGATCTCCACGAGCCTGTTGGGGTCGCGCGGCAAGAACCGGGATTGGCTTGACCCGTCGGCGGTCACTAGCATAACCTCGACCGCGCCGACCTGTCGAAGTTTCAATCATGTCGGCCGCGCCTCCCGCGGCGGCGGCGCGCCTGAGGAGGAGGAACACAATGAAAAATCCACTGGATTCGCTGTGGGGGACCGTCATTTCCGGTTTGATCCTGACGGTCATATTGTATTTCGTGGTCAAGAACATCCTGGCCTGAGGGGGACGCGAACATGGAAGTCGTCCCCGCGATCGCACGATGGGTCCACTTCATGGCCGGCATCATGTGGGTCGGCTTGCTGTACTACTTCAATTTCGTGCAGGTCGCCGCATTGAAAGCCGCGACCGCCGACGGCACCAACGCCGGCATCACCAAGCACGTTGCGCCGCGGGCGCTGCTGTACTTCCGCTGGGCCGCGGTCGTCACATGGCTCGCCGGCGCAGCGCTGTTGGGCAATCAGTTCGTCAACGCCTTTACCCTGAGCAAGGGCATGGCCGGGATAGGCATGGGCGCGTGGATCGGCACCATCATGCTGTTCAACGTCTGGGTGCTGATATGGCCCAATCAGAAGAAGATACTTGGCCTCGTGCCAGCCACCGACGAGGAGAAGGCCACGGCTCGGCGCGTCGCGTTCCTGACTTCGCGTGCCAACGTCGTCCTGTCGATGCCGATGCTCTTTTTCATGGCGGCAGGCTGGTCACACCGCGGTATCTTCGGTCTGTAGCCTCGGCACCCCAGAAGCGGAACGGCCCGCAACGCGGGCCGGTTTCATCGTCCTGCATTCAACCCGCGATCATCAGTCTCCGTAGAGCTTCTGCACGCGCTCGCGGCGTTCCTGCGCTTCGAGCGACAACGTCGCGGTGGGGCGCGCAAGCAGGCGCGGGACGCCGATCGGTTCGCCGGTCTCCTCGCAGTAGCCATAGCTGCCGTCGTCGATCTGCTTGATCGACTTTTCGACCTTCTTCAACAGCTTGCGCTCGCGATCGCGCGTGCGCAGCTCCAGCGTGTATTCCTCTTCGAGCGTCGCGCGGTCGGACGGGTCGGTCGTGACTTCGTTCTCGCGCAGGTGCTGGCCCGTGTCGTCTGCGTTGTTCAACAGTTGCGCGCGCAGTTCGAGCAGCCGCTGCCGGAAAAACGCGAGCTGCGCTTCATTCATGTAGTCCTTCTCCGGCGCCTTCAGCAGGTCCTGTTCCGTCAATTCCTTGACGACCTTCTTGACCGCGGTCTTCGCGGGTGCGCTCTTGGCCGGCACCACTTTGGGTGCCGCGGCCTTCGCTGCGACGGTCTTCGTTGCTACGCTCTTGGTTGCCACGCTCTCACCTTCCTGCCTGCAACGGCCCGCGGTGGCCACGCATTGTTCCGCGACGGTTCAGTACGGCAAACGGCCCGATTTGCGAGTCCGCCAGCCGCTGTGTGCGGTCGATGGCCCGACAGCCACCGCACCAAACCCGGCATTATATCTCTAACCGGCCATTGCAAGCCAGCGTCTCGCAACTCGCTCCAAGGGCCCGCCTGGGGGCCGGACGGGGCCCACGTATAATCTGCAAAATGACGGCATCCTCGCTGACGATCACACGTCCGGACGACTGGCACCTGCATCTGCGCGACGGCGAGGCAATGCGGTCCATCGTGGGCGCGACCGCGCGCGTATTCGCCCGTGCCGTGGTGATGCCGAACCTGAGGCCGCCGGTCACGACGGTCGACAGCGCGGCGGCCTACCGGGAGCGGGTCGCTGGCGCCCTGCCTGCGGACTCCCGGTTCGCGCCGTTGATGACGCTGTACCTGACAGATCACACCAGTGCCGAGGAGATCGTCAAGGCGCGCAAATCCGGCTTCGTCATCGGCATCAAATACTACCCTGCCGGGGCGACGACCAACTCGGAATCCGGTGTCACCGACCTTGCACGCGTATGGCCAGTGCTGGCGGCGATGGAGCAGGCAGGACTGCCGTTGCTGGTGCATGGCGAGGTCACCGATCCCGGCGTCGATGTCTTCGACCGCGAACGCGTATTCGTCGAGGGCCCGCTTACCCGCATCGTGCACGCGTTTCCGGCGCTGAAAGTCGTCGTCGAGCACATCACAACCGCGGAAGCCGCGGATTTCGTTGCCGCCGCATCGGCCAATGTTGCGGCGACCATCACGCCGCAGCACCTGCTCTATAGTCGGAGCGCGCTGTTTGCGGGCGGCGTGCGGCCGCACCTCTACTGCCTGCCGATACTGAAGCGCGAAGCCCATCGCCAGGCGATCGTTCGCGCCGCGATCAGCGGCAATCCGAAGTACTTCCTGGGCACCGATTCCGCGCCGCATGCGAGGCATACGAAGGAAAGCTCCTGCTGCGCGGCAGGCTGCTACTCCGCCCATGCAGCGCTCGAGCTCTACGCCGAGGCATTCGAAGCCGCCGGTGCGCTGGATCGGCTCGAGGGATTCGCGAGCTTCCACGGCGCCGACTTCTATGGATTGCCGCGAAACACGGATACGATCACGCTGCGCCGCGAATCCTGGAAGGTCCCGGACCAGTACGCATTGGGTGAATCCACGGTCGTTCCGTTGCGGGCGGGCGAAAACGTGCACTGGCGCGTGCTATCCTAACTGCTAGAAGTCAGCCAGACCGTCGCTGCCCGCACGATGCAAGTCGGCGCGGGGAGAGGAAAGTCCGGGCTCCGCAGAGCAGGATGCTGGGTAACGCCCAGACGCGATAAGTCGTCCGCGAGAGCGGCGATGAAGGCGAGGAACAGGGCCACAGAGACGAGTCGCTCCCGTCAGGTCAAACTGATCTGGGGGCGGGTGAAACGCGGCAACCTCCATCCGGAGCAACACCAAGCAAGCGGACGATGACGCTGCTCGCCGAGTCCGCGGGTAGGTGGCTCGAGCGCCGTGGCAACGCGGCGCCTAGACGAATGACGGCCATAGGGCGCGTACTGCGTGCCCCGTAACAGAACCCGGCTTATCGGCTGACTTCGCTTTATTCGTAATGCGCGGGCGCGCAAGGCGGCGCAGCGCCGGCGTTGCGGTGGCAATGTCCGGCGTTACCCGCGCTTGCGCCGGACGTCGCGCAGGATTTCCCGTGCCGCATTGTGCCCGGGGACCCCGGTCACGCCGCCGCCCGGATGCGTTCCCGCGCCGCACATGTACAAGCCCTTCAGCGGGCCACGGTAGTGGCCGTTGCCCAGCACAGGGCGTGCGGAGAACAACTGGTCCAGCGACAGCGCGCCGTGGAAGATGTCGCCACCGATGAGGCCGAACTCGCGCTCGAGGTCGAGCGGCGACAACACCCGGCGCGCGATCACGCTCCTGGCAAAATTCGGTGCATGCCGATCGACCGTCGCGATCATCAGGTCGGCGACTTGCTCCTTCACCTCGTCCCAGGACCGGCCATCCGGCAGTTCGGGATTGGCATGCTGGCAGAACAGGCTCGCGACGTGCTTGTTTGTCGGCGCGAGCGACGCATCGACGGTCGACGGAATGAGCATTTCAACGATCGGCTCACGCGACCAGCCGTGTTGTCGCGCGTCGAAATACGCGCGCTCCATGTAATCGAGCGACGGCGCGATGATGATGCCCGAGCGCAGGTGCGGCCCGTCGCCCGGCTGGCAGCTGAAATCCGGCAACGCGTCGAGCGCAACATTCATACGGAACGTCGCCGATGCGCAGCGATATGCGTCGATGCGGCGGAGGAAGTCGACGTCGAGCGCGCCCGCGTCGATCAACTGCTGGTAGAGCAGTTTCGGGTTGACGTTGGCGACCACGCGCCGTGCGGCGACTTCGCTGCCGTCCGCCAACGCGATTCCACTCGCGCGTCCGTCGCGGACTACCACGCGCGCGACGGGTGCGTCGGTGAACAGCGCGACGCCACGAGCCCGTGCTTCCGCGGCCATCGCCTGGGTGATCGCCCCCATGCCCCCCACCGCGTGCCCCCACTGTCCGCGCTTGCCGTTGATCTCGCCGAACACGTGATGCAACAACACGTACGCCGACCCGGGGGTGTAGGGACTCGCAAAATTGCCGACGACGGCGTCGAAGCCGAACGCCGCCTTGATCGGCGCGGACTCGAACCAATGGTCGAGGACGTCACCTGCGCTCTTGGTGAACAGGTCCACCAGGTCGCGGCGCGCAGCCAGCGACAGACGCTTGAGCCGCCCGCCGACTTTCCAGGCCTGGAAGAGGTCGTGCAGGCCGCCGCCGACGTTGGGCGGCGTCTCGAGCAGCAATGCGCGCAGCACATCGGCGACGCCATCGAGCATCGCGTAATACGCCGGGAGGGCCGCGGCATCACGCGAAGAAAAACGCGCCACCTCGGCTTGCGTCGCCGCAAGCCCTCCGCCGACCTTGATGAAATCATTGTCGGGCAACGGCAGAAAGTTGGCGTAGGGGCGCTCGAGGATGCGCAGTCCGTGGACGCCGAGGCGCAGATCGCGGATGACCTTCGGATGCAGCAGGCTGACCGTATAGCTCGCAGTCGAGTTGCGGAAGCCCGGATGGAATTCTTCGGTGACTGCGGCACCGCCGACGATACCGCGACGCTCGAACACGGCCACCGAGAGCCCGGCCGCAGCGAGGTAGCAAGCGCACACCAGGCCGTTGTGGCCGCCACCGACGATGACGGCATCGTAGCCGGACGCGGGATGCGGCATGGAGTCGGTTTCCTTGCCGGCTCGCACCGGCGAGTCCGCGAGAGAGGCCCGCTCAGTCCTCGGTCATGCCCGCGGCGACCATGGAGAACCCGCAGTCGACGTACGTGATTTCACCGGTGACCGCGCTCGCAAGGTCTGACAGCAGGAATGCCGCGACGTTGCCCACTTCGTCGATGGTGACGTTGCGTCGCAACGGCGCGTGCTTTTCGACGAAATGCAGGATCTTCGAAAAGCCGCCAATGCCCGCCGCGGCGAGTGTCTTGATCGGTCCGGCGGAAATCGCGTTCACACGAATGCCTTCGGGACCGAGATTCTGCGCGAGGTAGCGCACGTTGGCCTCGAGGCTCGCCTTGGCCAGACCCATGATGTTGTAGTTCGGGATCGCGCGCACGGCGCCGAGGTAGGTCAACGTCAGCAGCGCGGCGTGACGCCCCTGCATCAACGGCCGCGCTCCCTTGGCGAGCGCAGCGAGGCTGTACGAACTGATGTCGTGCGCGACCCTGAACGCATCGCGCGACAGGCCGCTCAGAAAATCGCCGGCCAGCGCCTCGCGCGGCGCGAAGGCGATCGAATGCAGCAGGCCATCAAGCCCGCCCCATTCCCGACCGAGCGCGTCGAACAATGCTGCGATCTGTTCATCCTCGGCGACGTCACACGGTAATACCGGCGAGCTGCCGAAATCGGCGGCGAGCTTCACGACACGATCCTTGAGGTCCGCGTTCACGTACGTGAATGCGAGCGTCGCTCCCTCACGCTGACATGCGCGTGCGATCCCGTAGGCGATCGAGCGATTCGACAACAGCCCGGTGATCAGGATCCTTCGATCGGTGAGCATGCCCATGCGCCACTACTCCTGTTGAATGACGCCGCAGGCGATCCAGCCGTTGGGTCTGCCGCCGAATTCCGGTTTGGGGTCGCGCACGACGGTGCTGTGTACCACCACCGCCCGCCCGAGGAGATCGGTCGGACTGTGGTCACCGACGCTAAGTCCGGAAACGGTGCCCTGGATCGCTGCGTTCCCCTCGGTGCCCGGCACGAGCAAGGGGAGATCGCCGGCACGGCGCGCGCCGGGCGGCGCATTGGGCAGCTGCCAGACGGGGCCGGCGCTGGCGGCGTTCGGCGAGCTGCAGTTGCCGTTCTCGTGGATATAGATGCTTTGGGGTCCCAGCGGCACATTGAAGATCGTCGCGGCAAAGCTGACCCGATCGCCGCTCTGGCGAAAAGTGATGACACCGTAGGTATTGCTGTTGCTCTTCGACACGAGGCGAGCCGTGGCCTGCTTCGGCCCGGCAGGGAACAAGCCGAGGCTCTGGATCACCAGCGTATCGTTGGGTGTGGTCGTCGTGGTCGTGGTGGGGCTCGGGATCGAGGGCGGGTTCGACCCGCACGCCACGAGCAGTGCTGCCGGCAGGCCACCCCATAGCCATCGTGCAGCGAAGGTGCGAGGCACGCGCTACTTGACCGTGATATTGATCGATGCCGCCATTGCCGGACCGTACGACACGTGTGCGCCGTTGGCGAATTGCATCGTGAGCTTGTATTGCCCGGGCGGGAGCGTCACTTCGGCTTCGGTCTGCGCCTTGCCGAAGTGGAGGTGCTTGTCGTCGACAGGAATCGCTTCGCCGGCACTCATCGGACCCAGATTGATCAGCAGATGGTGATGGCCGGAATCGGCCTTGATCTCGCCTGCGGGGTCCACCGCCATACCCTTGACCCCGAACACGACCTTGAACGGACTGGTGACCGTCGCGCCATCCTTCGGCTCGACGAACCACACCGATTTCTCGGCCGCGGATTTCATCGTGCTGCAGCTCGCCAGCAACGCCGCAGCCACGAGCGCCGCAAAAATTGCGAGACGTCGCATGCTTGCCTCCTAACCGGGCATGGGCTGCAGCGACGGCGCCACGGCACGACCATACCTTAGGGTCGTCCATGATATGCGAACGTTGACGGCTTGCCAAAGCGAGCGTCCGGCGTGTCGACGCGGCCCGCGAGCGTTGCCGGCAAGTTCGCGACATGCGCTACACTTTGCGTCCGAAGCGTCGGGTCCGCCGCAAAGAAGCTGCCGCCAGGCAGCCGATGCGTGCCCGCGTCTGAAAACCCGAGTTCAGGATCGATGGAGGACCGCGCGCAGCAATGCGCGAGGGCAGATGAACCCATGATGACGAAGACCGATGTCCAGGCGCGGTCGGCCACGGTAACGTCACCACCGCGACCCGTCGCCCCGACCACGCTTACCGAGGATTTCGTCAGAAATTCCGAAGCGATTCTCCGACTCGCCATGCGCTCGTTGTTCGAGCGGCTCAACAACATGTGCGAGGGTGCCATCGCCGTCGATGCCAATGCCCGCATCGTCTGGATCAGCGACAAGTACGTCGCGACCCTCGGCTTGGCCAGCGCCGCGGATGCCTTGGGGAAGGAGGTTGAAGAGGTCCTTCCCAACAGCCTGATGCGCGAGGTTGTCCGCACCGGCCAGCCGCTTCTGCTCGACATCATGGCCTTCGGCGAGCAATCCCTGGTCGTCACCCGGATGCCTATCCTGGACGAAGACGGAAAGGTCATGGGCGCGATCGGCTTCGTGTTGTACGACCGCGTGCATTACCTCAAGCCGCTAGTCGCCAAGTTCGCCTCGCTGCAGATGGAACTGGCCGACGCGCAAAACAAGCTCGTACAGAATCGGCGCACGCGGTTCACGTTGTCGAGCTTCGTCGGCAGCAGTCCCGCGTGCCTCGAGGTCAAACGTCAGACACGCCGCGCCGCCCAGGCCGATGCCACGGTACTGCTGCTCGGTGAAACCGGCACCGGCAAGGAGATGCTCGCGCACGCGATTCACGCGGCGTCGAACCGGGCAAGGTTTCCGTTCATCGCCCTCAACGTGGCTGCGATACCGGACAATCTGCTGGAAGCGGAATTCTTCGGTGCGGCGCCCGGC
The DNA here is from genome assembly GCA_963726935.1 of uncultured beta proteobacterium. Taxonomy (GTDB): domain Bacteria; phylum Pseudomonadota; class Gammaproteobacteria; order Burkholderiales; family Casimicrobiaceae; genus PALSA-1003. The sequence goes on along the minus strand of CAVSEH010000012.1, from coordinate 271,837 downwards.
GCCTACACCGGCGCCGACCGCAAGGGACGCGACGGCAAATTCAAGCTCGCCGACAAGGGCACGCTGTTCCTCGACGAAATCGGCGACATGCCGCTGTCGGTGCAGGCCAAGCTCCTGCGCGTGCTGCAGGAACAGGAAGTGGAGCGCCTCGGCTCGAACACGGTCTTCAAGGTCGACGTCAGGATCATCGCCGCGACCAGCATCGATCTCAAGCAGCGCGTACGGGACGGACGCTTCCGCTCCGATCTCTACTACCGCCTGAACGTCCTGCCGATCGTCGTCCCGCCACTGCGCGAGCGCGTGCCCGACATCGAGGTGTTGTGCGACGCATTCCTCGAACAGATCGCGGCGCGAACCGGGACACCGCATCGCGAGATCGCCCCGGATGCGATTGCGGCGCTGTCGACCTACGATTGGCCGGGGAATGTGCGCGAACTGCAGAATGCCCTCGAACGCGCGACCATGCTCACCGACAACGTGCGGCTGACCGCCGACGACTTTGCGTCGATCCTGCCCGTGGCATCGCTTCGCGGCGGCGTGCCGTCCAGGCCCGCGCGACGCTATGCGGATTTGCTCGATGAGTTCGAGCGCACCACCCTGGTGAGGGCATTGTCGGAATGCAGTGGCAAGGTCACGCTCGCTGCGAAGCAGCTCGGAATGTCGCGCGCAGGTCTCTACCGGAAACTGGCGAGTCTGGGGATCAAGTCTCAAAACTGAGACGCCGGTCGCGGATTGTAGACATCCCGTTTGCCGGGGCGTCGCCGTGCAATGCCCGATAACCGGCAACACCGTGTCTGCGAAGTGAGACAAATACGGCTTTCATCTCAACCCGGGCGGACCTTCATCGCGCCGAGCCATTGAAATTGTTCGATCCATCAACGAGTTGACTCAAGTGGCACGACCGTTGCGCAGGCGTTAGTCCGTGCTAGCAACCAGGTTCACGTTGCTCGCGTAACCCATGTGGCCTTGGCCACGACGATTGACGAGCGCACGTATCGCCCATGCCTAGCGTCTCCATTCGCACACCCGTGCACGCATCTGCAGCAGCGCTGTGGGATATGGTTGGCCGGTTCAACACGCTGGGCCAGTGGCATCCGCTTGTGCGGCACAGCGACACGCGTGGCTCGGGCAAGGGCGCGTTGCGGCGGCTGCGCATGATGAACGGCGCCACGCTGGTCGAGCGGCTCGAGCACGTCAGCGATAGCGAACGCGTGTACCTGTACTCGGTGCTCGCGAGCCCGCTCCCGGTCGACCATTGCGTCGCCGAGCTGCGAGTGATCGACCAGGGTAACGGCACTTCAGTCATCGAGTGGTCGAGCGCGTTCGTCGCATCGCGCGGCACAGAACGCGAAGCGACCAAGGCACTCAAAGACGTCTATACCGCTGGACTGCAGAACGTGAAGCGGATCTACGAATCGCTGTCAGCTCTCAGCGAATGATGCTCTGAACGAAGTCGGAAATGTCGACGTGGACGATTGGACACGTCTTTGTTGTAGCGACGGGCAAGACGCCCGCCTGCAGTTTTGACCAGGAGGAATCGATGGCTCTTCGACGCTGCTCTATTTTGTTAACTGGACTGGCACTTCTAGTTCCGATCTCGGCGGGGGCAGCAACCCGCTGCGAACAGGTGCTCAAAGCGTTTGGTAATCAGCTTGCCGATGCGACTTGCTACGAAAAGAACGACCTCACTACAAACGGCGACGTAACCGACGTCAATCCAACGACGCCACCCGATAACGTTTGGCAGCCGGGACTCCCGCTGCCACTCCCGCTCCTGGCGTTCACGCCGAGGACGGATCGCGCCATATTGATCAACGCCGCAGTCACACCGCCCGAGGACAAGACGCCGATCACAATGGCCGTGCCGGGCATGCAGATCAACGCGAGGATGGCCTCCGATCCCACAGGCCAGGCCCGTTTTCTGCTGCGGCTTCCCGACAACTGGAACGGACGGCTCGTCGTCGCCGGGGCGCCCAGCCAGCGCAGCGAATTCACCAATGACTATGGCTGGAGCGATTACGTCGTGCAGAAGGGGTACGCGTTCGCGTCGCAGAACAAGGGCGTACTCAACGCCACCCTTACCACCAGTACCGACCCGCTCGGCTGCCGCCTGAATCCGCTCTCCGGTGTCTATGTTCACTTCTACGACAACGATCCCGGGAAGCCTTTCACCCAGTGGGCGCAGTACATGATCGACGCGGCCAATCTCGCGCGCATGGGAATCAAGGGAGCCTACAAAGGCGGGCCGCCGCGCTACACGTACGCCGTCGGAACTTCGAACGGCGGCTACCAGGTGCGGCGCGCCGTGGAATTGGCGCCGAAGCTCTTCGACGGTGGCGTCGACTGGGAGGGCACGTATGTCGACGAGGCGGCGCCCAACATCCTCACGGATCTTCCGCCCGCTGTTCTGAACTTCCCCGATTACCTTGCCTCCCCTTACGACCCGAACAGCACGGCGGCCAAGAACATCCGCGGCGCAGGATACCCGCCTGACATCGTCAACAACGCGGTGGTTCCCGCATCGTTCTGGGGCCGCTATAACGCTGCCTACTGGGAAGTGACGATGTGCCAGTGGCAGAAGCGTCTCGATCCTACGTACGACACCTATGGCAGCGGACTTTCGACGTACAACTATGTCGGGCGCCTGCCGTTCTCGGACGTTGGCGAGAACATGGCGGCATTCGCAACCACCGGGTTGATCCAGGCACCGCTGATCACCGTTGCGGGCACCATGGATGCGCTCCTGCCGATCGACCATCATGCTCGAGCCTATGCACGCGCCGTTCAGGCGGGACGCGATGACGGCAACTACGACGGCAACACGGCAACAACGGCAACCAACGAAACAGCCGGCGTATCGCCTGTACGAGGTGCAGAACGGCAATCACATCGAGAACTACAAGTCGTTCTATCCGCAGCTCGAGTACATCCTGCCGCATGCGCAACACGCGTTCGATCTGCTCGTGGAGAACGTGGAGCAGAGCGCACCGCTGCCACCTGACCAGTGCATCCTACGCGGCGGCGCGATCGCGGGAACGCCGAGCCAGCCTGGACATTGCGCGAACCTCTTTGTCCCGTAGCAACTATCAGCGGGACCGCTAACGCTGCTCGCACCGCGCAGTAGGAGGGATCCCGAGCGCACGCCTGTAGTCGCCGGACAAGGTAGAATTGGGCGGCCGCCTTCACGGGCGGCCGTTTTTTCTCGTCCATGTGCCGACCATGCCTTCGCTGATGACGCCGCAGGAGATCGTCCACGAGCTCGACAAGCACATTGTCGGGCAGCATTCGGCCAAGCGCGCCGTCGCGATCGCCCTGCGCAACCGCTGGCGCCGGCAGCAGGTCGCGGAGCCGCTGCGGCAGGAAATCACGCCCAAGAACATCCTTATGATCGGCCCGACGGGCGTCGGCAAGACCGAGATCGCGCGCCGCCTCGCCAAGCTCGCGAACGCGCCGTTCATCAAGGTCGAGGCAACCAAGTTCACGGAGGTCGGCTACGTCGGTCGCGACGTCGATACCATCATCCGCGATCTGGCCGAGACGGCGATCAAACAGACGCGCGAAATCGAGGCGCGCAAGGTGCGCGATCGCGCCGCGGAAGCGGCAGAGGAGCGCGTGCTCGACGCCCTGTTGCCCCCTGCCCGCGAGGTCAACTTCCACGACATGCAGCCCACCGATACCGCCGCGCGGCAGAAATTCCGCAAGATGCTGCGCGAAGGTTCGCTCGACGACAAGGAGATCGACGTCGAAGTCTCCGCGATGCCCACGCAGATGGAAATCCTCGCGCCGCCGGGCATGGAGGACCTGACCAGCCAGATTCAGGGCATGTTCCAGCAGATGTCCGGCGGACGGCGCAGCCTGAAGAAGATGAAGGTTGCCGATGCGCTGAAGGCACTCATCGACGAAGAGGCGGGCAAACTCATCAACGACGAGGAGCTCAAGACCAAGGCGCTCGCCAACGTCGAGCAGAACGGCATCGTCTTTCTCGACGAAATCGACAAGATCGCCAGCCGTCAGGAAATGCACGGCGCCGACGTTTCGCGCCAGGGCGTGCAGCGCGACCTGCTGCCGCTCGTGGAAGGGACGACGGTGCAAACCAAGTACGGCATGATCAAGACCGATCACATCCTGTTCATCGCCAGCGGCGCCTTTCACCTCGCCAAGCCGTCGGATCTCATCCCGGAACTGCAGGGCCGCTTTCCGATCCGCGTCGAGTTGGCATCGCTGTCGGTCGCCGACTTCGAACAGATACTCACCGCCACCGACGCCTGCCTCACCCGCCAGTACCAGGCCCTGCTCGCGACCGAGCGCGTCGACCTGAACTTCGAAGCCGAGGGCATCACGCGCCTGGCCGAAACCGCGTTCGCAGTGAACGAAAAGCAGGAGAACATCGGCGCGCGCCGGCTGTATACGGTGATGGAGCGGCTGCTCGACGAAGTGTCCTTCGATGCGACCAAGCTCGAAGGCCGGACGATCACCATCGATGCAAAGTACGTGGACGAGCGCCTCGCGGGCATCGCCGGCAACGACGACCTCGCGCAGTACATCCTCTAGATCCGAGACGGACTTTGTTCGAGCGCCTTCTCGGCATCATCCTGCCGGTGTTCCTGATCATCGCGCTGGGCTACTTCTACGCCAAACGCTCGAAGCCCGACATGACGTGGGTGAATCGCATCAATCTGAACGTGCTGGCACCGGCACTGATTTTCAGCGCGCTGGCAAGCAAAGAGTTCGACCTTGCCGCCAACCGCGCGCTGATCCTCGGGGCAATCGGCGTGGTCGCCGGGTCGGGCCTGCTGGCGTGGCCCTTCGCCCGGCTGCTGCACGAAGATGTGCGCACCTTTGTGCCGCCGATGATGTTCAACAACTGCGGCAACATGGGCCTCCCGCTGGCGGGCCTGGCCTTCGGTCAGGCAGGGCTGTCCGCGATGGTCGCACTGTTCACGATTTCCAACCTGATGCACTTCACGGTGGGCGTGCACATCGTCAACCGGCATGCGGCGTTCTGGCCGGTGTTCCGCAATCCGATGGTGATCGCGACGTTCGTCGGCTTCGCCTTTGCGATCCTGCAGCCACCGCTCCCCGACTGGCTGTCGCTGGCGATCAAGATGACCGGCGACGCGATGATTCCGCTGGTGCTGATCTCGCTCGGCGTCCGCATGGCCACCGTTACTTGGGGCGGCTGGAATCTGGGCGTGATCGGTGCGCTGGTATGCCCGCTGACCGGGATCGCGATGGCGGCGCTGCTATCGCCTGTGCTAGGACTCGATCCCACGCAACAGGGCCTGCTCATTCTGTTCGGTTGCCTGCCGCCGGCAGTCCTGAACTTCATGGTCGCCGAACAATTCAACCAGGAGCCGGCGAAAGTGGCGTCGATCGTCCTGATCGGCAATGCCGCATCGCTCCTGTTCGTACCATTGGGATTGGCCCTCGCTTTGCATTGAACACTAAGGAAACGAACATGACCCCTGCTGCCATCGATGCCGCCGCCCGCTTTCTTGTCGCCGCACGACAATCACGACGCCCGGGCGAACGCATACCCGACGCAGCGCGCCCGAACGACATCGACACCGCGCTGGCGATACAGAAGCGCGTCACCGAGTTGCTCGGCCTGCCGATCGGCGGCTGGAAGTGCTCCGTGCCGACGGCGCCGCGTCCGGTGGCGATGGCGCCGATCTACGCGCCGACCATATTTTCAATTTCGCCTTGCCCGATCCTGCCGATCGGTGGACTGGCGCGCATCGAACCCGAGATCGCCTTCCTCATGGCGCGCGACCTGCCGCGTCGCAGCACACCCTATAGCGACGCCGACGTTCGTGCGGCCATTCGCGCGCCGCATCTCGTGCTCGAGCTGATCGGTCCGCGCTACGCCGATCCAACCGCAGCCGCGTTTCCGGAGCTGCTTGCCGACGCGATCGCCAACCATGGTCTGTTCGTCGGACCTGCGGTACCGGACGCACTCGGCCACGCGCTCGACACGTTCCCCATCGCCATCGACGCCGGCGGAAAGTCATTGCATGCGGTGCAAGGCAAGCATCCCGACGGCCATCCGCTCAAGCCGCTCGTCTGGCTCGCGAATTACCTCGCCGAGAACGGCAACGGCCTTATCGCGGGACAGATCGTCACCACTGGCTCGTATTGCGGTGTGGTCGATGTGCCGCTGGGTACGCCGCTACGTGTGCGTTTCGGCGACCTCGGCACCCTGTCCGTCGAGTTCTCGCAGGAAAACTAGCGCGCCCCGTGTAAGTCAGAGCGAGAGGTTGCGAGCATCCGGTCGATACCTTGCTCGAGCGTGGTCGTCGGCACGACGCCGAGCATCGCGCCGATGCCATCGTTGACGAGACTCCACGCGGCGGGTGGCGTACGCGCGGGTCGGGCTTGCGCCTCGAGATCCGGAAAACGTCGCGCGAGATGTGCCATCGCGTCGCGCACGGGACGCTTGTCGCCGACCACATTGAGCACCGCGCACGGCGGCAGCGGCCGGTCCATCGCATGCAGCAGCACCTCCGCCGCGTCGTCGATCCAGGTCCAGTCCATGGCGTCAGGAAAGTCCGGAAACACGATCCGGCGCTCGCCTTGCGCCACCTGCTCGATCAGTGCCTGGACTTCGACCCAGCCGCGCACACGTCCCGGCCCATACACGTAACCGAAGCGCAGGCCGAGATAGGCGGGTGCATTCGGCCGCGCGCTCATCGCGCGCGCGAGGTGCTCGCAAAACGCCTTGGTCGCGCCGTACACGTTGCCCGGCTCGAGGCGCGTATCGTCCCCGACACGCCCTGTGATCGGCCCCACCGCCGAAATCGAGGACGCGTAGATGACGCGACCCACACCGTTTTTCTCCGCGGCCGCAAACACGGCGGCCGTTCCCAGCGCGTTGAGGCGCACGGTACCGACGGGATCGCGTTCGCCGGCATCGGTAAGGCCGGCAGCGAGATGCACGATCGCGTCGGGACGCGTATCGGCCACCAAAGCCGCGATCGCTTCGGGATCGCCGGCGTCGAGCGCACGATCTGCACCGGGCAGTATGTCGGCGGTGGTCACCGCATGACCCGAAGCGCGGGCTCGCGCGGCCGCGGCCGCGCCGAGGAATCCGCAACCGCCGGTGATCAGGACCCGCCGCATCAGTACTTGATTACGCCGAGGCGCTTGAAGGCATCGTGAATGCGCTCCGCATAGACGTTGAACGAGGGATACTCGCCGAGATGCGCGGGGCGCGGTCGCGGCAGGTCGATGACGATCTCCTCGACGATCTTGCCCGGGTTCGGTGACATCACCAGCACCCGGTCGGAAAGACCGACCGCTTCCTCGACGCTGTGCGTGATGAACAGCACGGTCTTGCGCGTTTCCAGCCAGAGCAACTCCAGATCGTGCCGGATCTGCGTTCGCGTGATCGCGTCGAGTGCGCCGAACGGCTCGTCCATCAACAACACCGACGGCTGATGGATCAGCGCGCGCGCGATCGACACGCGCTGGCGCATGCCGCCGGAAAGCTGGCGCGGATAGCGATCGGCGGCATGCGCGATACCGATCTTTTCCATCAGCGCCAGCGCATCGGCACGTCCCTGCGCGAGCGGCAGCCCGCGGACCTGGTGCTGCAGCGTGATGTTGTCGAGCGCCGTGCGGAAATCGAGCAGCAGGTGATCCTGGAACACGATACCGACGTCCGTGATCGGTTGCGCGAGCTTGTTGCCACCGACGTGGATTTCACCTTCGGTCGGCATCGACAGCCCCGCTGCAATCAGCATCAGCGTGCTCTTGCCGCAGCCCGACGGTCCGATCAGCGACACGAATTCGCCGCCCTTGATGGAGAACGACACGTCCTCGATCGCAGTGAACACCTTGTCCTTGCCGGGAAAGCGCTTGGTGATGCGCCGTCCTTCGATCGGCGCACCGCTCGCCAGCACCGGCGCCGTCATCGTTGCCGTAGTCATGTTTATGGGCACTTCGGCGGGTTGGCCGGCAGCAGCGACGTCGTGTAGTAATCGCCGATCGGTTTGTCCTTGGGCAGTTGCAGGTACTGTGTCAGCAGATCGAACGTCGTCTGCCAGTTCTTGTCGGGAACGCGACCCAGCGCCGTTGCGCCCGGAGCGCACAATAGCTTGAGGTCCACCTCGAGCTGCTTCTGGATCTGTTCCTTGGTCGCTGTCGGAAACTGCTTGATCACGGCTTCGGCTGCTGCGGTCGGATTCTTGCGCGCCGCATCCCAGCCCTCGAGGCTCGCGGCGACGAATTTCCTGTACAGCTCCGGATCCGCTGCGATCTTCTCGTCGCGCGCGATCACGGACAATCCGACCGTTGGCACGCCGACGTCGCGATAGAGGATGTCGTGCACCTTGAACCCGCGATCGCGAATCTGTACCGACTGGAAGTCCGCGCCGCCGAGGATGGCGTCGACTTTCTTCTCCAGCAGGGTACCGACGAAGGCCGAGGGATCGATGTTGATGGCATTGAATTTCTTGGGGTCGATGTTGTTGGTGGCGAGAATCGCGTCGAGCAGCGTCGTCTGCGCCGTCCCTGCCTGCACCGCCACGCGTTTGCCGACCAGATCGGCGGGCGTGCGGATGCCGGTTTCCTCGAGCGTGATGATGGCGAAGCCGTTGGTCTGCAGAATCGGGGCGATGATTTTCACGGGCGCGTTCTTTGCGCGCAGCTGCATCGCGGCGGGCGCATCGGCAAACCCGATGTCGGTCTGTCCGGTCGCGACCAGTTGGGCGGTTGTGCCCGAGCCGCGCCCCTCTTCGATGGTGAGATCGATGCCGGCTTTCTCGTACAACCCCAGCGCCTTCGCATACATGAATCCGGCCTGAGGACCGCCCGCGAGAAAATTGAGCGTGAGCTTCATCGGTTTAGGGGCCTGCGCCTGAACCGTGACCGCGAGCGCCACGGCGATCATCGCGGCCGTGGTCTGCAGCATCGTGCGTCGTAGCATTTATTTCCTCCTTGAGGTGGGTAGCGTCGCGTCGCGTGCGCGGCGTCGAGATCAGTGCATCATTTGTACTGCCACGGCATCATCCAGCGCTCGGCATACTGGACGAGATAGCTGAAGAATATGCCGATCAGCGACAGTGCGACGAGCACCGCGAATATGAGCGGCATGTCCAGATAGCTCGTCCCGCGGAGCAGGAGATAGCCGAGTCCGGCGTTCGCGCCGACGAATTCACCGACAATCGCACCCGTCGCGGCGAACACCACCGACACCTTGAGCCCGGCGAAGATGTAGGTCATCGCGGCAGGCAGGCGCACGTAGCGAAACGTCTGCCACCAGCTCGCACCCATCGACTGCGTGAGATAGAGCACGCGCTCGTCGAGTGCGCGGAAGCCGGTCATGCTGGCGACCAGCGTCGGGAAAAAGCAAAGCAGGAATGTCAGCAGCACTTTCGGGAAGAGGCCGAAGCCAAACCACACGACGAACAGCGGCGCGATGGCGATCTTCGGGATCAGCTGAAAGAAGACGATGACGGGATAGACCGCACGCTCGATCGGCTTCACCGACACGATGAAAAACCCCAGCGGTATCGAGATCGCAGCCGCCATCAGGAACCCGAGGATGATCTCCTTGGCCGTCACCAGCGTGTGCTCGGAGATCAGCGCCCGATCAGCCCACAGCTTGGCCAGAAATTCGGTGGGTACCGGCAGGATGTACTCCGGCACGCCTGCCGCGCGCACGCCGAATTGCCAGAGCAACAACAGCAGCGTGAAGGATGCCAGCGGATAGGCGACCGCCGAAACTCGGTCGGACGCAACGCCCGGCGGCGCGGCGTTGGCAGGATCGGCGATCGGCCCGGCAGTCTCGCTCACTTGACGTCCTCCCTGGGAATTTCGATAGTCGCAGGTCAGGCCGCGAGTACGCCGGCACCGCGGCGCCGCCCGCCTGGCGTAGGCGCATCGGCCAGAGTTGCGTGATCGCCTGCGTGGTGCGCAGAAGCAGCGGCGCGATATCGTCGATGCGCTGCTCGTTGAGCCGTACGAGCGGGCCGGCAATCGACACCGTGCCGGCGGCAGGTGCGTCGGGTCCATCGTAGGCACGAAACGCCGCGGCGATGGCGACGGTGCCGGGCTCGCCTTCTTCGACCGCCAGGGCATAACCTCGCTGCCTGGTTTCGTCGAGGTGGCGACGCAGTTCATCGACGCTGCGCAGCGCGCGCTTGCCGAAGCCCTCGGGCGTCGCGAACCCGCGCGCGCACACGATGCGCAGCGCGTCCTGCTCCGGCAACGTCGCCAGCCACGCCTTGCCGGTGGCGGTTGCATGCAGAACGACATCGCCGCCCATCGGTGGGTCGTAGCGCAGGCCGAGCTTGGCGCCTTGCGCGCGAGCGATCCAGACGAGCCCTTCGCCTTCCACCACCGACATGCGACAGTATTCGCCGCAGTCCTGTGCGAGCTTATCCAGAGCATCCTGGGTCACATCAGGCAGGCGTCGCGCATCCAGGTACCGGAAGCCCAGCAGCGCCACCTTGAGCGACAGCGCGTAGGCCTGCGACCCGGCATCCTGGATCACATAGCCGCGCGACGCCAGGGTCTGCAGCAGACGGTGCGTCGCGCTCTTGGGGAGCTCCAGCCGTTCCGCGAGGCTGCCCAGCGACATGCCTTCCGGGGAGCCGGAGAGCATCTCGATAAGGTTCAGGCAGCGGTCGACGTTGGCGATTTGCACGGGTGTCATGACTTTTACTGGTTGCATGCCTTTCAAGCGATATCTTCTATATTTGTAATATCTATTCCAACTTGGAACTATATTCCATTTTCCGGATTACTGAGGTAAAGTCAAGGGGTCGGCAAAGACTGTTGCATTAGTCAGAACAAGGGGTCGGATCATGAGCTTGGCAGGCAAGGGCGCCGTTGCCATCTGGCACGACATCGCTCCGGAGGGCCGCGCGGAGTTCTACCGCTGGCACGGGCTGGAACACATGCCGGAGCGCGCAGGCATTCAAGGCTTTGTGCGCGGTCGGCGCTACATCGCGATCGATGGCAGTCATCCCGAATACTTCAATCTCTATGAAACGGAGTCGCCGGCGACGCTGACCGGACCGGACTACCTCACCCGGCTGAACAACCCGACGCCGTGGACCGTGGCCACAGTCAAGCACTTCCGCGGCGTGGCGCGCTCGCTGTGCGAGGTCGCTGCGAGCCATGGCGAAGGCGAAGGCGGCCTGATCGCCACCGTGCGCTACGCGGTCGACGATTCGCGGGCCGCGTCTCACCGCCGGCGCATGGTCGATGAAGTCCTCCCTCGCGTCGCGCAGTTGGCGGGCATCGCCGGGTGCCACTTGCTGGTCGCCGATGAGTCCGCGAGCGCGGTTGAGACGGCCGAGAAGAAAGTGCGCGCTGAAAAGAACCTGATCCCGCGCTGGATCGCACTCGTAGAGAGTTGGGGTGACGACGATCCGTTCATGGCGTTGTGCCGCGACCTGGTCTTGGATGTCGGCTTTGCGGATGCGACGTCTCCCCCCACGCTCGGTATCTATCGCCTGCAGAACGCGCGATCGAAGCTCGCCTCAGTCGCGACATGAACCGCTACGACTTGGCAGGTCGCGCCGTCCTGATCACCGGCGGTGCCGGCGGCATCGGCCGCGCGATTGCACAGGGTGCGCTTGCCTGCGGCGCGCGCGTCAGCCTTTGGGATCATGCCGACGACGCCCTTGACGCCGCGGCGCGCGCACTGGCAACGCCCGCCCGAGTGACGTTGCGCAAGGTCGACGTCACGGATCAGGCGTCAGTCGAAGCCGCACTCACCGCGGACGTCGTGGCCTTCGGTCGCATCGATGCCTTCGTCAACAACGCCGGCATCCTCGGGGAGATCGTGCCGCTGTGGGAAACCAGCCCGGCCAATTTCCGCCACGTGCTCGACGTGAATCTCGTCGGCGCCTATCTGTGCCTGCGCGCCGTGCTCGGCGTGATGCATCGGCAGGAGGCGCGCCCGTTGCGCGGACACGTCGTCAATGTGGCGTCGGTGCAGGGCAAGGAAGGCATGGCGCTCGCGGGCGCCTACGCCGCGTCGAAGGCCGGACTCATAGCGCTGACCAAGAGCGCCGGCAAGGAGGCCGGGCCGCTGGGCATCATGGTCAATTGCGTCACCCCGGCGGCGGCGGAGACCGCGATGGCAAAGGAACTGACGCCCGCGCGCCGCGCCGACATCCTGCAGCGCATTCCGCTGGGACGGTTCGTCGACGTGGACGAGATCGCGCGCATGGTCCTGTTCCTGTGCTCCGACGACTGCTCGTTTTCGACGGGCGCAGTGTTCGACCTGTCAGGAGGACGATCGACGTATTGATCGGTCGACAGCGGGAAGCGGCCAGGATTGCGCGTGATAATATCAATGCAGAAGACGACGACGTCTCGGCATTCGGCAACGGCATCGCGCGCGAATCGTTGCCAAGGAGTGCGACACGAAGCCTATGTTGAACTTGGCGATCACAAACGGGAGGGGTACGGCATGAGTGATTCGATGCATTGGACGCGGCGCAAAGCACTCGGCGTCGCGCTGGCGGCCGCGTTCGCTGCATCGTTGCCGCGCCAGGCAATGGCGGCGACGACGTTGCGCTGGGCTTCGGTCCTGCCAACCAATCATCCCCAAGTCACGATGATGGAACGCGTGGCGAAGCAGGTGAGGGAAGAGACCGGCGGCGCGGTGGATATTCAAATCTTTGCCGCGGGCCAACTCGGCTCGTCGCGCGACCTGATCGAGGCAACGTCGACTGGCGCGATCCAGATGGTCGACGAGGGCGCCGCGCAATTCGGCCAGTTCGTTCCCCAGTTCTCGATCCTCGAGGCGCCGTACCTTTGGCGCGATGAAAAGCAGATGCGGCGCGTGGTGGCGTCGCCGATCATGGACGAGATGAGCGCGCTGCTCGTGTCCAAGCGGCAAATGCGCGTAGTCGGCGCAACCTACTACGGGAAGCGGCACGTGACTTCCGGCACGAAGGCGATCAACACGGTCGCCGACATGAAGGGATTCAAGCTGCGCATTCCTGAAGTCGATACCTTCCGGGCAATGGCCGAGGCCTGGGACGCGCGGCCGACGCCGCTCAACTTCAGCGAGCTCTATCTCGCACTGAGCCAAGGTGCCGTCGACGGCCAGGAAAATCCCCTCCCGACGATCCAGAGCGGCAAATTCTTCGAGGTGCAGAAATATCTGGTGCTCACCGGGCACATCATCACGCCACGCCTGATCGTGATCAACGAAGCGGCTTGGCAGTCGCTCACTCCCGCGCAGCGACAGTCGCTGAAGGCCGCGATCGACACGCACGGCGTGGCACAGGACAACGAAATCCTTGCGCAGGAGAGCAAGCTCGTCGAGACGTTCAAGGCCGGCGGCATGACGGTGATCCAGCCGGATATCGAGAGCTTCCGCAAACCTGTGCTGGCCGCGGTCCCCGCCAAGTTCGAAGCCAAGTGGGGCAAGGGTCTCTGGGAGCGCATCGCCGCGTACTAGTGCGACCGGCGCGCTCGCTGCCAACGCGGTGCGCCAGTCCTTCCAACTGCGTGCCGGAATTCTGATGCTTCGTCATCTCGCCGGCGGCTTCGACAAGGCCACCGCGTTCGTGGCCTGTGTCCTGGTCGCTGCGTTGCTTGTCTGCGTATCGCTCGGCGTCGTCACGCGCGCCGTGGGCGCGCCGTTGATCTGGACCGACGAGTTCTCGCGCTTCCTGATGGTCTGGCTCGCTGTATTCGGCGGGATCCTGGCGAGTCGCAAGCGACTGCACGTACGCATCCGGTACTTCCAGGACCTGCTTCCGACACGCGCGCACCGGGCGGTGGAACTCGCGATTCAGCTCGCGGTGACGCTCTTCGGCGTGCTGATCTGCGCGTTCAGCGTCGGCCTCGTGAACAAGAACCTGGACCTCGAGGCGACGTCGCTGCCTATCTCTATGTCGTGGATGTACGTGCCGATGGTGCTGGCGGGTGTGGTATTCGCAGTGCAGGGGGCGCGCGAGATCGCTGGAAGTCCTGCGCCGTCCTAAGCTGCAAGCGTCGTCCGGTCCGGAGACGCCCGTCGAATGAATCACCTGATCCTGGAGATCGTCGCCGTCTGGCTGGTCGCCATCCTGATCGGCCTGCCGTTGTTCGCGTCGATGGGACTCGCGGCGTTCGCCTATGTCATGCTCAGCGGCCTCTCGCCCTCGATCGTGCCGCAGAAGATGGCGCAGGCGATGAACTCGTTTCCTCTTGTGGCGGCGCCGCTGTTCATCCTGATGGGCAACCTGCTGGGCGCCGCGAAGCTCACCGACCGCATCGTGCGTTTTGCGACGTCGATCGTCGGCGCGTTGCGCGGCGGCTATGCGCACGCGAGCATTCTCTCGAGCATGATCTTCGCGGGCATGGTGGGGTCGGCGGTCGCCGACGCCGCGGGAACCGGCGCCGTCGAAGTACGCGCGATGAAGAAGGCCGGCTACCGGCCGGAGACGGCCGCCGCGATCAGCGCCGCGGCGGCGACCATCGGGCCGATCATTCCGCCCAGCCTGCCGATGGTGATTTACGGCGTTGCCGCGGACGTATCCATCGGCCGCCTGTTTCTCGCCGGGGTCGTCCCCGGCGTGCTGATGGGCCTGTCGCTGATGGTGATGGTGGCGATCATCGCACCGCGCCAAGGCTTGCCGCGCCATGCCTTCGGCGGACTTTGCGAAGTGTGGCTGGCATTCAAGGAGGCGGCCTGGGCGCTGCTCGCGCCGGTGATCCTTCTCGGCGGCATGTTCAGCGGCCTGTGCACCCCCACCGAAGCCGCTGCCGTGGCCGACGTGTATGCGCTTTTCCTCGGCTTTATCGTCTATCGCACCCTGAACGTAAAGGACTTGCCGGCGATTCTCATCAACACCGCGGAAACGACCGGCATCGTCATGCTGCTCGTCATGGTCGCGGGTGCGCTGGGCTGGTGCATGTCCATCTCGCGCATTCCGCAGACCGTGGCGCCGGCGCTCGTCGCAACGATTCACTCGCCGCTGGTGTTCCTGCTGGCGTCCAACGTGATCCTGCTCGTCGTCGGCTGCTTCATGGAAACGCTGGCCGCGCTGTTGATCCTTGTCCCGATCCTGGTGCCGGCCGCCATCGGTTTCGGCGTCGACCCGGTGCAATTCGGGTTGATCATGATCTTCAACCTCATCCTCGGGACCATCCATCCGCCGATCGGCGTGGTGCTGTTCGTCATGGCCCGCATCGCGGACATCAGTTTCGAAAAGATATCGCGCGCTATCCTGCCCTGGCTGGTGCCGTTGCTGATTGTGCTCGTCGCGATCACGGTCTGGCCCGCGCTCACGCTCTGGCTGCCGGGCCTGCTCATGAACAAGTAAGCGTCGACGCGACGCGCAGCAACTGCCTAGCCAGCGAGCGCACCTGACCCGATCGGCGTGTTCATCGCCCAATCTCGGTCGTGGCTGGCAAATCCACTGTCGCAAACTGCGCGGGCATGTTGATTTCGATGAGTTCCATGTCGTCGGATCGCCCCACGACATTGTGCGGCACCCCACCCGGCTGCGACAGGGTTCCGCCCGCATGCACCACGACTTCATCGTCGATGCCGGCGTAGCGGAATTTGATCCAGCCTTTGAGCACGATGACGAAATGCGCCGTCATGTCGTGCCAGTGCCAGCCCGTCTCGGCGTCGAAGGGCCGAATCGCGCGAATGTGCTTGGCGCCGATCCTTCCGTTTGTCGCAGCAGACCAGCCGAGGTCGCGGTACTCGACGTCGGCACGCGGCCCGTCGCGCGTAAACGCGGCGTCGTCGGCATCGACCAGCGACAATTTGCTCATGGCCTGCGCCAGCGCCAGCGGGCCCTGATAGCGGGTTGGGTTCGTATCAGCGGTTTGATTCATGATTTCGCGCTCGAAAATAGTGACGGAATCATAGCATCGCCGCGTGCTCTATACTCACCCGTCCATGCCCTTGGGGAAGTCGCGGGATAGCATATGAAGTGGACGATGAACGAAAATTCGCTGTTCGCGACGCTGCTGCGCTCGTCATGGTGGATCAGTTTCGCCATCGCCGGCACGGTTACCGCGATCGCAATCGCACTACTACCCGAGGCGCACCGGATCATCGGCACCGTAACCGGTTTGCCGTTCCTGGTCATCGGGTGCATCGCCGCCTGGAAGCAGTTCCAGGCGCCGTCGACGGCCCGCATCGACGACACGCTTGCCGCGGTTCGTGCGATGTCGTGGGTCGAGTTTTCCCGCGCCATCGAGGCGGCATATCGCCGGCAAGGATACGAAATCAACGCCGTTAGCGGGACCGCCGCCAATTACGAGATCACGAAGGAAGGCCGTACTGCGCTCGTCAACTGCAAGCGCTGGAAGGTGGCGCACACAGGGGTCGAGGCCCTGCACGACCTCCACACGATGAAGGAGGCGCGCAACGCGCACGAGTGCATCTACATCGCCGCCGGCGAGGTCACCGACAACGCGCGCACCTTTGCCATCAAGCACGCGATCAAGCTGGTTGGTGGCGCCGAACTCGCGCGGTTGCTGCCCAGGAGCAGCCTTTCGACGAAGCCAGCTAATCGGTGACCGGGGCAAGCGGTGCGCCGAACGCGCTGCGCGTCATCGCCGGATCACCTCGTCCGCGGCATATCGGCGGGCATTCACGCAGCTCGCCGACGCGCTGCATTGGCGATGGGGATCGGGACCGGGTTCAGGATCGGCGCTCCTGGTGCACGGACTCTGCTAGTCGAGCGTGCTGCGGAAGAAGCGGAGCCCGACAGCGATCACCACGAGCATGAATGCGGCGATCGGCCACGCTTCCGGCAAGACTTCCAGCCAGCCGTTGCCCTTGAGGAGGACGCCGCGGACGATGCGCAGAAAATGCGTGAGCGGCAGCGCCTCGCCCACCGTCTGCGCCCAGACGGGCATGCCGCGGAAGGGAAACATGAACCCCGAGAGCAGTATCGACGGTAGAAAGAAGAAGAACGTCATCTGCACCGCCTGCAGCTGGTTCTGCGCGAGGGACGAGAACGTCAGTCCGAGCGTGAGGTTGGCAGCGATGAACAGCAGCACCGCAAGATACAGGACCGTCAGGCTGCCCAGCATCGGCACCTCGAAGAGGAGGCGCGCGAGCCCGAGGATGATCGTCACCTGCACGAGACCGATCAACACGTAAGGTACGATCTTGCCGGTCATCACCTCGAGCGATGTGGCCGGCGTCGCCAGCAGATTTTCCATCGTGCCGCGCTCGCGTTCCCGGGTAATCGCGAGGCCGGTCATCATCACCATGGTCATCGTCAGTATCACACCCATCAGGCCCGGGACGATGTTGTACTGCGTGATCGCTTCGGGGTTGTAGCGTGGATGGATGCGCACCTCGAACGCACCGGGTGACGCAGCGAGCGGCGCGAGCGGACCGACGAGGTCACGTGCGAGCACGGTCTGCGCGAGCTGATTGACCGCCGCGATCGCGTTGCCCGTTGCCGCGGGATCGGTTGCATCGGCTTCGAGAAGCAGCGCCGGTCGCTCGCCGCGCACCAGACGGCGAGAGAAGTCGGCCGGAATCGTAATCACGAACTGCGCCGTGCCGGCGGCGAGCATTCGGTCTGCGTCGCGCTCGTCCACGGCCTCGCCGACGAACGCGAAATAATCGCTGTTTTTCAACCCGGCGAGAATGCTGCGAGAAAATTCGCTGCGGTCTGCGCTCAGCACGGCCGTAGGCAGGTGCTTGGGATCGGAGTTGATCGCGAACCCGAACAGCACAAGCTGGATCACCGGAATGCCGACGATCATCCCGAACGTCAGGCGGTCGCGCTTGAGCTGGATGAATTCCTTGCCGACGATACCCAACCAGCGGGAAAGTGAAAACCAGCTATTGGTCATCGGACTCTCCCGCTTCCTGCCTGGGCGGCCCTGCGCCGATCACGCGTGCACAGCAGCATCTGCGTGCGCATCGACTTCACGCATCAGGTGGATGAACACGTCTTCGAGGCCGGACGGCACCTCGATCCACTTGCGGCCCGGCTCCGATTTGAACGGCGCCAGTGCGGCGTCGAGTCGAGCGCGATCGGATCCCGTGACGTGCAGTGCCGCACCGAACGCTGCAACTTGCTCGACGGCCGGCAGGGCACGCAGCCGTTCGGCCAATGCCGGAAGATCGTGCCCGGTAACCTCCCACGTCACCAGCGGCTGACTGGCAATGACCTCCGCAGCCGTCCCCTGCGCCAGTAAGCGCCCATTCAGGATGTAACCAAGCTTGTGGCACCGCTCGGCCTCGTCCATGTAGTGCGTGCTGACGAGCACCGTGATGCCGCGTGCGGCGAGGCCGTGCAACTGGTCCCAGAAATCGCGGCGGGCTTTCGGATCGACCCCCGCGGTGGGTTCGTCGAGCAGCAGCAGTTGGGGACTGTGCAACAGGCACGCAGCGAGGGCCAGGCGCTGTTTCCAGCCGCCGGAAAGTGCGCCCGCGAGTTGATCGGCGCGGGCGGCGAGGCCGAGATTCGACAGGGTTTCTTCGACGTGTGCGCGACGATCTTCCATGCCGTACATGCGCGCGACGAAATTGAGGTTCTCGCGAATCGTCAGGTCCTCCCAGAACGAAAAACGCTGGGTCATGTAGCCGACCTCGCGCTTGATCGCCTTGGTTTCGCGAATGATGTCGTGCCCCAGGCAGGTCCCCTCGCCGCTGTCGGGGGTCAGCAGCCCGCACAGCATGCGGATCGACGTCGTCTTGCCGCTGCCGTTGGGTCCGAGAAAGCCGAAGATCTCGCCGCGCCGCACGGTCAGCGCGAGATCCCTGACGGCGTGATTCGCACCGAAATGCTTGTTGAGACCGCGGACGGCGATGACGACGTCGTCCGCGTCGGGCGTCGTCATTGCGTGATGGTGACGTCCACCGGTTGCCCCGGATTGAGCCGGGCCGCGACTTCGGCGGCGGGCTTGGCCTCGACCAGGTAAACGAGTTTCGCGCGGTTCTCCTTCGAGTACAGCACCGGCGGAGTAAATTCCGCGCGATCCGAGATGAATGTGATCGTCGCTGGCATCGGCGCACCACAGCCGTCACACGCGAAGGTCAGCGATTGCCCCGGCTTGAGCCGGCCGATGATGGGCTCGGGTGCAAAGAAGCGAATCTTGACGTTGCCGACGGGCAGCAGGTTGACGATGGGGCTGCCTGCCGCCACCCAGTCGCCGATGACGTAGTAGGTATCGTTGACGCGCCCCGTGACGGGTGCGGCGATGGCGCGCTGCGCGAGCCGCCAATCGGCCTGCGCGAGCGCGTCGCGCGCGGCAGCGGCATCGGCTTCGGCCGCGCGGATCTCATCCGGCCGTGCCGGAAGTTTGGCCGTCGCGACCGACGCCTGCAATTGGGCAACGGCGGCGGTGTCGCGCTTGAGCTGCGTGCGCGCGTCGTCGAGCGCCGCGTTGCTGATGAAGCCCGATTTCGCGAGCGATTCCTGGCGCTGCAGATTGGCCGCGGAGAGTTCGCGCGATGCGATCGCTTGGCGCAGTTGCTCGGCAACAGTGGCGACTTCAGGCGGACGCTTGCCGGTCTTGAGATTGGCGAGCCGAGCGTTGGCGCTCTGTTGCTCCTGCTCGGCCTGGCGTCGCGCGGCCATCTCGTTTTCCTTCTCCAGGGAGAACAACGGCGCGCCGGACGCAATCTGATCACCCCGCTTGACCGCGAGTTGCTGGAGCGCGCCGGCGAAAGGCGCGGCGACCCGCACATATTCGCCTTCGACATAGCCTTGCAAAGGTCGCTCGCCTTGCGCTCCACACGCCGTCAGCACGAGGCTCAGCGTTGATATCGTGACCAGCCGCAGCGATTCGCGGCGTTCGCCCACAACGCGAACGCTCGTCCTGCGCGTCGATTTGCCGTGCAACTTCGCCGTCACGAATTCCCCCGGAAGTTACGGGCAAGCATAGCGCAGCACCAAAAACAAAAGCCAGCCGTGGCTCCGGCTGGCTTTTTCGCAGAAACAAGCTGCTAGAACCTGATCTCAAAATCCCGGCGAGCGGCCCGAGAGTCTCAGTTGCCAAATGCGGCCCGCAGCGAGCCCCGAGATAGTACATACACGTACAGCGAGGGGCGGGCCTCATTTGCCAACTGAGCACGACAATACTATCGGGTCGCGCAGCCATTTGGGATAGGTTCTAGTATTTGACCGTGCAGCCGTAAGGCGTAGTGTTGGGCGTGGTGACCGGCTTGCCGGCCATGGCCTCGTTCAAGGCCACACGCACGTAATTGGTTGCGGTCTTCGTGTCTTCGAGGCGCGTCGAGCGCTTGTCGTCGATCGCCCCCGCGTACACGATCTCCCCTTTCGGGTCGATGACGAACATATGAGGCGTCGTCTTTGCGGCGTACTTCGTGCCGGTAGCGCTGTCGGCATCGATGAGTACCGCTTTCTGCGCCGCTGCGTGGGACTGCATCCAGCTGTTCATTTGCGCGCCGGTCTTGAACTCGGAGCTCGACCGGTTGGTTGAATTCACCGTCAGCCAGACGACGTCCTTGGCGCCCCACTCCTTTTGCAGCGTGGGCATGTTGGCGCTGTTGTAGTGTTTCTGCACAAACGGGCATTCGGGATTGGTCCATTCGAGGACCACGAACTTGCCCTTGTAGTCCGCCAGATGCACGGGCTTGCCGTTGCTGTCGGCGACGGTGAAATCCGGCGCAGCCTGGCCCGCGCTGGCCGCAAGTGAAACGTTGGCAGCAATGGCCAGACTGGCGGCCGTCAGAATCGGGATGAAGCGCATCTCAACCTCCTGTCAAAAGGCTCGCCGGTCACAGCGTGGCGAGCGCGTCCAAAATCATCCGCTGCTGAAGTACTTCTGGCAAGAGCAGCGGCGCCTTACCGGGGCGATACAACACATAGACGGGAACACCGTTGCGCCCCAGCGTTGCAAGCGCCCGGCCGATTTCCGGGTCGCGTCGGGTCCAGTCGGCGCGAATGAGCGCAACGTTGCTGCCCGCGAAGGCCTGTTGCACCGTGTCGGTGTTGAGCACCAACTGCTTGTTCACCTGACAAGTCACGCACCACGCCGCCGTGAAGTCGACGAACACCGGCTGGCCGGACGACGTGAGCTGGGCAACCCGATCGGCGCTGTAGCTGCGCCACGCGCCGCTGTCCCGCAGCGGGGTCTTGGCCGAAACGGTGTCGCTGCCTGATGTCGTAGTCACCAAGGGCCAGCCGATCACGACGGCAGCTGCAATCGATGCGATCGCCACGCCGCCGCCAAGTCGGTTGCCGCGGCGCAGCGCCGGCCACAACCAGAGGGCGAGCGCGACGAGCACCAGCAAGGCGCCGAGACGCGCGACAGCATCGTTGTCGACTTGCGCACCGAGGACCCAGGCCAGCCACACGACCGTTGCGTAAAGCGGGAACGCAAGCAACTGCCTCAAGCGAACCATCCACATCCCGGGCTTCGGCAGTTTCGAGCGCCATGCAGGGAACAATGCGAGCAGCAGATACGGGAGCGCCATGCCGACGCCGAGCGCCGTGAATATCAGCCACGTGACCGGTGCTGATTCAATCAGCGCGTAACCGAGCGCGGCCCCCATGAACGGCGCGGAGCATGGTGACGCGATGACGACCGCGAGCACGCCTGACAAGACGTCGTTCACGTAGGGATTTCTCGCATTCCAGCTAGCCAGTCCCGACGGAAGCAACTGGCGCATCTCGAACACACCCGAGAGATTCAGCGCGAGCACGAAAAACAGGATCGCCAGCGCGACGACCACCGCGGGCGACTGCAGCTGAAAGCCCCAACCGAGTTGCTGCCCTGCAGCGCGCAATGCCACGAGCCCCGCAGCCAACAACCAGAACGAAACGACAACGCCCGCCGCGAATGCAAAACCGTGCATGCGCATCGCGAGGCGACTGTCCCGGTGCGCCGCGAATCCGAGCACTTTGAGCGACAGCACGGGAAACACGCAGGGCATCAGGTTGAGCAGCATGCCACCGACGAACGCGAAGGCGAGCGCGACGACGAGGGGCAGCGCGGGTCCATCACTATTCGCCAACGCGGGGGCGACTTGAGCCGTCGCTGTTGGTGAAGCCACTGCGGCGACAACCGTGCCTTGCAGGGGAATGTCGATCGTCGCCGCGTGTTGCTCACCGAATCCATTGCTTGCCGTAAGCACACCCGCGACACGGGTGAACTCGCCGACGCGCTGTCTCGCGACGGGCAGCATCAGCGTCGTCCTCGCGCCGTCGCGCACCTCGGTCTGCGCGCCGGATGCTTCGATCTTGCCTTCGGCGAACGGGAAAAAGTGCAACGTGCCGGGAGCGACCGCACTGCCGTCGGCACTGAGCGCCAGCTCGACCTTGTCGCCCGCAGCGGTCGCGTTCGCACGCCAGCCCACAAGCGCACGCGGCAACGCCGCGCGCGCCTGCGCGATCGGCCCGCCCCAACGCGGATCGTCATCGGCCTGCGCAGCTACTGGCAAAGTAAGCGTGAGGTCGGCGCCTTCCGGGATGCAGATTTCCTTGCACACCAGCCAGTCCACGCGCGCTGCAAGCGTCAGCGGCTTGCCGCTGACAACCTCCGGTGCGGGCGCGATATCGACGAGCAGCAGCACCTCGCCTTCGTACCCATAGTTGACCAGCGGTCCTACCGGCAATGCGCGCGGCACGGGCCATTGAATCGGACCGGCGGATAACCCGGCAGGAAGCTTCCAGTCAATCGTCGTCGGCAGCCCGGAGTCTCCCGGATTTTGCCAATAGGTATGCCAGCCCCGTTGCATCGCCAAACGAAGCGCAACCGTCAGCGGTTGCCCCGGCGTCAACGCGGTGCGCGCCGCAACGAGTTCAGCCTCGACGTGAGGCGTGCGGACCGGCTGTGCGAGGACGAGCGTAGACGATGCCAGATACGCGAGGAACGCGACTGCGGCTGCTGCGAACAGGGACGGGCGTTGCATCGTCGGCTTCGAATCGCTCAATGGGGTCTGTCGTTAGGCGGCATGGACGGTTACGGGTTCCGTCGCCGGGTTACAATTTTACGCTCCCAAGCGTTTATCCCGCCCCGCCGCGCCCTCCCGGCCGACAGACGGCTGGCCCGCCCCGAACTGCACCCTCCAACACCGCTCCCCGACTGCGACCATGGAAGCCTTTCTCGTTTCGCTGGTCGTCGTTGCCGTTGGGGAAATCGGGGACAAGACCCAGCTGCTCGCGCTGATGCTCGCGGCGCGATTTCGCCGGCCCGTACCGATCATTTGCGGCATTCTGGTGGCCACGCTCGTCAATCACGCATTGGCCGGCTTGGTCGGCGCCTGGGTGCGCGAAGTCGTGCCCGCGGAATACTTGCGCTGGTTGCTGGTCGCGTCCTTTTTTGCGGTAGCGTTGTGGGCACTCAAGCCCGACGCGATCGATGCGGAATCCGCGTCGCCGAGCAGGTACGGTGCATTCGCGGTGACGGTCGTGACATTCTTCATCGCCGAAACCGGCGACAAGACGCAGATCGCCACGGTCGTGCTCGCTGCGCGCTTCGACAATCTCGTCGCCGTCGTTGCCGGAACGACCCTTGGCATGCTGGTCGCCGACGTGCCCGCTGTCCTCATCGGCAGCGCCGCAGCGCATCGGCTTCCACTGCGCCTGGTGCGATACGTCGCCGCGGCGCTGTTCGCGGTGCTCGGCATCGTCGCCTGGTTCGCGCCGACGTTGCCGTGAAGCGGCGGGACGCCCTCGTGAGATCGGTATAATCGCGCCATGAAGACCGGGACCGAGCTGCACATGAAACCGTACCGTCACGCCGAGATCGAGGCCGCCGCGCAAGCGCACTGGGTGACACACAACACCTTTGTCGCGAGCGACGCCTCGACCAAGCCGAAGTTCTACTGTGTGTCGATGCTGCCATACCCATCCGGCGTGCTGCACATGGGTCACGTCCGTAACTACACGATCAACGACATGATGTACCGGTACTTGCGCATGACCGGACACAACGCGCTCATGCCGATGGGATGGGATGCCTTCGGCCTGCCCGCCGAAAACGCGGCGATGAAGAGCCGCGTGCCGCCGGCGCAGTGGACGTACGACAACATCGCGTACATGAAAAAACAGATGCAGGCGGTCGGCCTCGCGATCGATTGGACGCGCGAGCTCGCGACCTGCAAGCCCGAGTACTACCGCTGGAACCAGTGGTTTTTTCTCAAGATGCTCGAGAAGGGGATCGCTTACAAGAAAACGGGAATCGTCAACTGGGACCCCGCGGACCAGACGGTACTCGCCAACGAGCAGGTCATCGACGGGCGCGGCTGGCGCTCGGGCGCGCCGGTGGAGAAGCGCGAAATCCCGATGTATTACCTGCGCATCACCGACTACGCCGACGAGTTGCTCGACAACCTCGATTCGATGACCGGCTGGCCGGAGCGCGTGCGGACGATGCAGGCAAACTGGATCGGGCGCAGCGAAGGCGTGCGCTTCGCATTTCCGCACGACATCCGTGATGCGACGGGCGAGCTCATCGGTGACGGCAAATTGTGGGTATTCACTACGCGCGCCGACACGATCATGGGTGCCACGTTTTGCGCGGTTGCCGCGGAACATCCGCTCGCGACGCGGGCGGCGACCGCAAACCCGCGGCTTGCGGCATTCATCGAGGAGTGCAAGCGTGGCAGCGTGATCGAGGCTGACGTCGCGACGATGGAGAAGAAGGGCATGGCGACGGGTCTCGCCGTCCGCCACCCCCTCACCGGCGAATCGGTCCCGGTCTGGGTGGGCAACTACGTCCTGATGGCCTACGGCGAGGGCGCGGTGATGGGTGTTCCCGCGCACGACGAGCGCGACCTGGCGTTCGCGAACAAGTACGGCCTGCCCGTGAAACAGGTCATCGTTGTCAAAGGCGCCGATGGGCAGGCGCTGCCATTCTCTCCGACGGTCTGGCACGAGTGGTTTGCCGACAAGGAGCGCGGCGTCTGCATCCACTCGGGCAGATACGACGGCCTTGGCTACCAGGCGGCCGTCGACGCAATCGCCGCCGACCTCAAGTCGATGGGACTCGGCGACAAGCAGATCACGTATCGCTTGCGCGACTGGGGCATTTCGCGCCAGCGCTACTGGGGCACGCCGATTCCGATTGTCCATTGCCCTGTGTGCGGCGATGTGCCGGTGCCCGAGCAGGATCTTCCCGTCGTCCTGCCGGAAGACTGCGTCCCCGACGGCACGGGCAATCCGCTCGCGAAACGCGCGGATTTCGTCAACACGACCTGCCCGAAGTGCGGCGCCCCGGCGAAACGCGAGACCGACACGATGGATACTTTCGTCGACTCCGCGTGGTACTACATGCGCTACGCGTGTCCCGGTGCAGCGACGATGGTCGACGCGCGCAACGAGTACTGGAATCCGATGGACCAGTACATCGGCGGCATCGAGCACGCGATCCTGCATCTGCTCTATGCGCGGTTCTGGACCAAGGTGATGCGCGATTTCGGCCTGGTGAGCTTCGACGAGCCATTCACGCGTCTGATGACGCAGGGAATGCTGCTCAATCACAACTACTTTCGCCGTGGCGACAAGGGCGGCATCGACTACTTTCCGCCTGCGGACGTCGACGTCGCGTTCGACGCCGACGGCAGGATCTCTGGCGGCAAGCTGAGGAGTGACGGCGCGGCCGTCGAATACGGCGGCGTCAGCAAAATGTCGAAAAGCGAGCGCAACGGCGTCGACCCGCAGGAACTCATCGCAACCTACGGCGCCGACACCGCGCGCATGTTCGTCATGTTCGCCGGGCCGCCCGAGGAATCCGCGCTGTGGGCGGATTCCGGGGTCGAGGGTGCTCATCGGTTCATCCGGCGCCTCTGGGCGTACGCGCAGCACCACGCAAGCGCCCTTGCACAGACGCCGGTGAACGTCGACTGGGCTCGCGCGCCGGAACCGGTACGCGCGGTTCGTCGCGAGCTCCACCTCGTGCTCAAGCAGGCGGACTACGACTACCGCCGAATACAGTACAACACGGTAGTATCGGCCGGCATGAAAATGCTCAATGCACTCGAATCCGCGCCGACCGATGACGGCGCCACCAACACCGAGCTTGTCCGCGAAGGATTATCGCTGCTGCTGCGCGTGCTCAATCCCGTCGTGCCGCATGTCACGCACGCGCTATGGCAGGATCTCGGCTATGCCGCGAAGTATGGCGACATCGTCGACGCGGCCTGGCCGCAGGTCGACCCCGCCGCACTCGCGCAGGACGAGATCGAACTCGTGTTGCAGGTCAACGGCAAGCTGCGGGGAAAGCTCATGGTCGCGGCAGACGCAGACAAGACGGCGATCGAGGCTGCAGCGATCGCGTGGATGCACGCGCAGCGCGCAATGGGGAAGGACTCTCGCCGCGGGCGACGAAGCGATTGCGGTGGAACGCGTGATCGTCGTGCCTAACCGACTCGTGAACGTGGTGCTGCCGAGGCGCACCGTTTGATGCGAAGCGAGACGCAAGGCCGGGGCCGCTCCTCTGCGTTGCTGCTCGCGATCGCCTGCGTGGCCGTCGTGGCGATGACCGCGTGCACGCGCGCCGAAGACAAACCCCTGCCGACCGATCCCAAGGCCCGCGCTGAGTTCATCGACGCACAAAGTCCCAAGCTGACCGAGGAGAGCCGCAGATTGCTCAACCGCTTCCTTGCCCGCGTCCAGGCGCAGGAGGCGGCAGGCGGGCCTGCGCCCACGGTCTCGATTGCCAAGGCGCTCGAACTGCAGCGCGCATATGACAGCGAAGTCGCGCAAGCACAGAGCAAGTATCAGGAGCACCTCGCGACGGCGAAGGCGGATGTGCGCGTCGACGTGCGCGAACAGTCTCTCGTCAAGGACGATTCGCCGAAGTCCCCCGCCGGGAAGGCGCTGCGTTACGTGGTGGACATCACCAATACCGGCAAGCAGGTCATCGAGCGCATCGTGCTTCGCATCGAGATGCGCGACGCCGACGGCAAATACCTGGCAGCGGTGCCGGCGCTGGAGTTGAAGGGCCCCCTGAAACCCGGCGAGGCCGGTCGTACGACGCAGACGCTCGCTCTCAATCCGCAATACCACGCCGCCTTGCTCGAAGGCCGTCAAGCGAAGATTACCGGCACGCCCGCGCGGATTATGTACGCGGGCGGCGAGACGCTCGATCCCGAGGCGGAGCTCAAGAAGCTCGAGACCCTCGCACGCGCCAGGATCGAGTAATGACGACACGGACCTGTCACGCGCCATCCGCGCTTCGCTCGCACCTGCCAGGCATCGCGTTCGGTCGCACTGTCGCCGCGGTCATCCTGGCTTGCGCGATCAGCGCCTGCGGCTTCCATCTGCGCGGCGAAGCGACTTACGCATTCACCTCCTTGTATCTCAATTCGCCCACCACAACCGCCTCCGCCGCTTTCACCACCGAACTCCGGCGGGCACTTCGAGCAGCGAGCACCGCGAAACTGGTGGACAAGGCGGATGAGGCACAGGTCGTGCTCGACATCAACAGCGTGGAGGACGACAAGCATATTCTCTCGCTGTCCAGCGGTGGCAAGGTGTTCGAATACCTGCTGACCAAGCGCGTGCTGTTCCGGGTGCACGACGCCGACGGCAACGACTGGCTGCCGACCGCCGAGGTCATCATCCGTCGCACGTACACCTACAGCGATACCGAGGCGCTGGCCAAGGAATACGAGGAGCAACGTCTTTGGCGGGAAATGCAGACGGACGCCGTGCAGCAGATCGTGCGCCGGCTCCAGGCCGCGAAAAAGCCTGAAGCGTAATTCGCCGATGCAACTCGCCCCAGGCCAACTCGCCGGCCATCTCGCCAAAGGCCTCGCCCCGCTGTATGTCGTGCATGGCGATGAACCGCTGCTGGCGATCGAGGCCGGCGACCTGATACGAAGCGCGGCGCGCAACGCGGGTTGCGACGAACGCGAGGTGCTCGTTGTCGAACCCGGCTTCCGGTGGGATGCATTCTCGGCTGCAAGCCGCAACCTCGGCTTGTTTGGCGGGCGCAAGATGATCGATCTGCGGATCCCCGGCGGCAAGCCGGGGGTCGAAGGCGCACGCGTGCTCGAAGACTGTGCCAGGAATCCGAACCCCGATGCCGTCGTGCTCGTCACCCTGCCCCGCACCGATCGCGCGACGCAGGCGAGCGCGTGGTTTTCGGCGCTCGAGAGCGCGGGTGTCGTCATCGCGGTGCAAGCGCTGGAGCGCGCCGAGTTGCCTGCCTGGATCGCCGCCCGCCTCGCGCGAGCGGGCCAGCGTGCGTCCGCGGAGACGCTGCAATTCCTCGCCGACACGACCGAGGGCAACCTGCTCGCGGCGCAGCAGGAAATCGAAAAACTGGGGCTGCTGCTCCCGGCGGGTGAACTCGAACCCCGGGCAGTCGAACAGGCAATCGCCGACGTCGCGCGCTTCGATGTGTTTCAGTTGTCAGAGGCATGGCTTGCCGGTGATGCCGCGCGGGCCTGTCGCATCCTTGCGTCACTCGAAGATGCGGGCGAAGGTGTACCACTGCTGGTATGGCAGCTGGGCGAAGATCTGCACGCGCTGGCCGCGGTCTTCACCGCGGTCGGCGGCGGAACGCACATCTCCGCCGCGCTGCGCAACGCGCGGGTGTGGGGCAAGCGACAGCCGGCCATGGAACGCGCCGCGCGCAGGCTGCAGCCCTCGGCGCTGCCGTCGCTGCTTATCCGGGTGGCCCGGCTCGATGCGCTGGCCAAGGGCATCGGCCGCGGCAACGTATGGGACGAATTGCGCGAGGTTGCCCTCGCCCTTGCGGGACGACCGCTCCCGGCTGCAGCTTAGTTCGACGATTCAACGCACGGATCCGAGGCCCGACCTGGGTACGCACTCGACGACAGACGCGACCGTGCACCGAGGCTGGGTGGGTGCGACCGTGATGATCGGCAGCGTCTCCACGATGGCTGCGGCCACCATCATCAACGTCGCCTTTCCCGCGTTGCTGCGCGAATTCCACGTCGGTCACGATTCACTGCAATGGGTCGCCACCGGATTTCTGGCGGCGACGACATCGACGATGCTGGCGACGGCATGGCTGGTCGAGTCCTTCGGCCAGCGGAAGACGTTCATGGTGACGCTGGCCGTCTTCCTCGCCGCCTCGCTGCTGGGCGCCGTCGCCTGGAACACCGGCGCGTTGATCGCGGCACGCGTGTTGCAGGGCGCCGCGACCGGCATCATGCAGCCGCTGTGCATGATCGCCCTGTTCGAAGTTTTTCCGCCGCACCGGCGCGGCGCGGCGATGGGCATGTTCGGCTTCGGCGTCGTCCTGGTGCCCGCGATCGGGCCGACCATCGGCGGCCTGCTGGTCGAAGCGTTCGGCTGGCGTTCGATTTTTCTCATGCCGGTACCGTTCTGTGTCGCCGCATTGGCGCTGGCCACGCGCTTTCTTCCCCAAGGCACGATCCGCAATCCACGCAATCCATTCGACTGGACCGGAAGCGCGCTGCTGGGCGCAGCCCTGGTCGCACTGCTCAATGTTCCCGTCATCGGGCATCGGATGGGATGGAACTCGCTCGCGCTCGCTGCCAGCGTCGTCGTAACCGTCGGGCTGGCCACCGCCTTCATCTTGTGGGAATTCCGTACGCGCGCGCCGCTGCTTGCGTTGCGCCTGTTCGCGGTGCGCGGCTTTCGTTCGGCCACGCTCGTGTCCTTTGCGTACGGCGTCGGATTGTTCGGAACAACGTACCTCATTCCGGTATTCGTCCAGGATATCGCGGCGTACACTCCGACACAGGCAGGCTATCTGCTGCTGTGGCCGGGCGTATTGCTGGGAATCACCATCGTGCTGGCGGGGCGGCTCACGGATCGCGTCGATCCGCGCTGGATCGTCGCGCCGGGGCTGGCATTTTTTGCATTGTCGAGCGTCCTGCTCGTGTTTTCAGGCGCCGCCACCAGCTTCGTCGTGCTGGCGCTTTGGTTGACCATCGGACGGATCGGCCTGGGCATGATCATCCCGGCGCTCAACGTCGGAGCTGTACAGACGCTTGCGCCGGAACACGTCGCGTATGCCGCGTCGTCAGTCAACTTCATGCGGCAGCTTGGGGGTGCCATCGGGGTCAACCTGCTCGCCGTCCTGCTCGAGTGGCGCCTCCAGGTTCACGCCGGAAATGGGGGAGCGATTTTGGCCTTCCAAGAATGCTTCTGGGTGGTTACGATCGCATTTGCCGCGGCCATCATCCCCGCGCTGGCCATCCGTCAGCACACGTCAAGGGCGACGACGCGAAGGAGTTAGGCATGTACAGAAAAATTCTCGTTGCGTACAACGGCACACCGGAATCGCGCTCGGCGCTCGACGAACTCGTGCGCTTCGCGCCCGATCCGTCGGCGGAAGTGCATCTCGCCGGCGTCGTGCACTATCCGTCGGCGTATCTTCTTGCGGGGGAATACGTGCCGGAGGTCGCGCTCGCCGACGAACGCGAGCACATGGAAGCCGACTTGAAGGAAGCGCATGCCCACCTCGCGGGCAAAGGGCTGACGGTGACCGACCATCTCGTCGTCGGTGAACCCGTCGACGTCCTCACCAAGCTGGTGACGGAACTGGGGATCGAGCTGTTGATCCTGGGTCATCCCCGCAGCCGGTCCTTCGCCATGCGCTGGTGGCGCGGATCGGTCGACGCGGTGCTGATCGAGCGCGTACGCTGCAGCATCCTCGTCGCCTCGGGCACTGTCCGAAGCTGACCGCGCCCCGCGGTTACGGGCGCGGGGGCCCGACGCTGATGTCGCCGTAGAAGGCTTCGGTGTCACCTCCGGTGTTATCGGTGTCGGTCAAAATCTGTATCCCGATCACCTTGCCCGGATCCTCGCCGTACGCGAGCTTGAAGTCGTCGACGAGGTTGCGCGTGAAGCTGCGCCATTTGCCGAGGTTCTGGTCGTCGACGTCGAGCGCGAGCATGCGAATGCGCGAGGTGCGCCCGCTGGTCGTGACCTTGTTGAGCGGTACCTTGTTGCCCCAGATGTACATCAGCGTCGCGTAAGGCAGCGCTTGTCCGGACGAGCTTTGCGCAAATGACGATGCGATTTTGTCCTTGAGTCCAAGCTTCGACGCATCGCCGTCGAATGCGACGATGACCCGGACCGGGGAATCTTCCTTGCTCACATCCGCGTTGTTCGCGTCAGGAATGCCCTGTGCGACCTTCCAGCGCCACGACAGCATCGGGAACTGGTGCGGATCGAATTCCACCTTGTAGGACAGCGCCGACGCGGCGCCGTGCGCCGTTGCCTTCAGGACCATCGTGCCGTCCTCGGTAACAAGCATGTACTCGGTATTCTTCTTGGACGCGGAGAGTACAAAGGGCTTCCACTCCTGCGGCGCGACGCCGCCGGGCTTCATCGTGGAAAACCGCGGGATCTCCGGGGCCTGCTGTGCCGATACGGCAAAGGCAACCAGCGAACAGAACAACCCAGCCAAAAGTGCTCTCATTGCAGCGTCTCCGGTGTGCAGCGCGTCTTGCTATCCCGCAGCGCGCATGTAGTGAACAGTCGTCCGTTGCGATCCCGGGCCTCAATGCGCCACGCACCGTCGGCCCCTCGTTCGATAGTCATGAAGCCGGACTGGTTGGTCGAGACAATACTCCCGATCAGTGCTCCCGGCGAGGGCGTCGCGCCCTTGGGCAACTCGCGCGGCAGCGCAACATCGGCCCACGCGCCGCCGTTTCCCGATATGAGTTGAGTCGGTTGCGGTGTCGAATAACTTACCATCTGGAACAGGTGGACGTGGCCCGATATCAGCGCCTCGACATTCGACGGGAAGAGTCGCTCGCCATTCAGGGGTACGAGAACCGATTGCAACGATCCGTTGCCCGGGTAAAGTCCTGTCGGTGTTTGCGTCGGATTGGGCGCGAAGCCAAGCACCGGATGGTGATCCATGAAGAAATTGTGCGCGACGCCTGCGCCAAGTGCGAAACTCATGCGCATCTGCGCGACGTAGGTCTTGTACATCGGATCCGTCACGGCCAGCGGCGCCACGCCCACGCGCGACGAATCGAACACGATGAACTGCGCGTCGGGCGCAAACGGTATTGCGTACGGATCGCTGAAATCGCCGATGCTATCGTTGCCGGGGTCATTGCAGTCACGACCCGGCACCAGCGGTCGCGGATCGAGGAAGCGCCACCAGCCCTGCCCGGCACGGAAACACGACTCGTGATTGCCGCGCACCATGATCCACGGCGCAGCGGCAAGCAACGCTTGCGCCGGCGTGAACAGATCCGCGTCCCAGGCGTCCCAGCCATAGCCCCAGGGACTCCCTGCGCAGCCTCGATTCCCACTTGGGCAGGCGGTCTCGCGATAGTGGTAGTCACCGACGTGAATGACGAGATCGGGTCGAAGCGCCGCTGCCGCCGCCGCGACGCGCGCAAATGGCCACGCCTCGGCATCGTTGCAGGCCTGATACTCGACGTCAGATGCCTTGATGCGACAACCGCTGTCGCCGACCACGACGATGCGTTGTGGCACGCGCTTGGGCAGCGGCAACGCGCGCCCCATGACCTCCGCACGACCTGCCGTGGAACGCAGGGCCAGCTCGCAGGTCAGCACCGGGAACGCCGACGGTTTGGACAATTCGGGTGGGCTGAGCGTCGGTCGCAACGGTTCGGTTGCCGGCCGCGCCCGCACGGTCATCGGTTGCGATGCGCCATCGACGACCACTGCCGGACACATCGACGCCGTCGTGATGACGCGCGCGACCGGCACGCCACCCTCGCCAAGGACCACGAAGGCTGCGCGAATCGGATCGGCACCGGAGTCCGCGGGCACCATCGCTTCGCGCGGCGCGCAGGCCGTCAACAGCACGACAGTCATCGCCGCAACCGGCGCTCGCCACGCGCGCACATGTTGCGAGACCGCGCTGTTCGGCATCGTTCTTCCCAGTCCGGTTTTTTTGCCTCGAATTCTATCAGGCCGAGTCGTCTCCCCGGCATCGCGGCCGACGCCTGCAAGGGCGCGCGTCACCGCCAATCACCCCACAGGGTGTTCAGCGCGCTCAACGCGGCCAACGCTGCCGTCTCGGTGCGAAGGATTCGCGGGCCCAAGCGCACGGCGGCGAATCCTGCGCGCAGCGCCGCCGCGGTCTCTTCGGGCGCAAGGCCGCCTTCAGGGCCTACCAGGAATTCGATGTTGCCCGCAGGTCGAGGGAGACCCGCGAGGCTGCCCTGTGCATCCGGCGCCAACAGCAAGCGCAGCGAGGCCGTCGACGCCACGGTCATCCACTCGCCGAGGTCACGCAGCGGCAACACGTCCGGAACCCGATTGCGACCGCACTGTTCGCACGCCGAGATCGCGATCTGCTGCCAATGCTTGATCCGCTTGTCGGCGCGTGCGGCATCGAGCCGAGTCACGCTGCGTGCCGCGGTCACCGGCTGGACCGCCGCCACACCCAGCTCTACGGCCTTCTGTATGGCGTAGTCCATGCGTTCGCCGCTCGCCAACCCCTGGACCAGTATGACGCGAAGCGGTGATTCGCGTTCGATGTCCCGCCATGCGCCCAGTTGCACACCGACCGCACGCGTATCGATGCGCTCGATACGCGCCTCGAACTCGCCCCCTTCGCCATTGAAGAGCGCGAGTTCCTCGCCGCGCTTCAGACGCAAGACCCGGACCGCGTGATGTGCAGCGCTTTCAGGCAGATCCATCTGCGCTCCGGCAGAGAGCGGCATGGGACAGTACAAACGTGTGGTCATCGCGCTCATGCCTGCACGGCGACAAAGTCGAAGTGGAAATGATCGGCCACCGGGCGGAAGCCGATCCGTTGATAGATCCCGTTGCTGGTCGGATTGGCTACGTCGGTCGTCAGAAAGATTGCACGGGTGCCCGCATCGAGGAGCCGCCGCGCCAGTTCGCCGACCATCGCCGAAGCATAGCCGCGGCCACGACAGTGCGGCACCGTGTAGACCGGGGCGACGCGCACGGTTCCCGCGTCCCCTTGACCGAAACCGACAAACGCGACCGCTCCACCATCGTCCCAGACGTGTACCCATCCGCGTTCGATGCGACGCGCCAGATTGCGTTGCGCCCGCGCCCTGTCATCCGGAAGCCCGAGCTCGTCGAAGAAAGCGACCTGCCAATCGGCAATCAGTTCGTGCTCGCGCGCTTCCGGCCGGCGCAGCACACCCGGAGCCTCAGACACGACCGGAACACCGGCGAGTTCGAAATGCCGCAAATGAACGCGCAGCACGTGCGCTCTACCCGTGCGCTCACGCCACGTACGGGCAAAAACCTCGCACGGCGGGAGCGGCCCGACCAGGCTCTTCAGGTTGATATCCCGATCCGCGAGATCGTTGGCAATCAGCGCGACCGCGGAGTCGGGCGCCATGGTGATCAAGACGCTGCCGGATGCGCCCGCGAATGCCGCACCGACGACCCCGGCCGCACCGCTCACGCTGGCGAAATAGCTACCGGCATCGTCTTCATTGGGCGTCGTCGCCATGCGCGCCGCGGGCAGCGCGATAACGCTGTTCTCGGCCTCGGCGGCGCGCAGGAACGGTCCCGCGATCGCCATGAAATGCGCCGCATCGTCATGCACTGTCAGTTGCAACGGGCTCAATGCAAGCCGGGGGTAGGGATCGTGCCCGGGGCCTTCGACGGCATGAGGAATGCGCGCAGCGCATCCAGCACCTCGTCCGGTGCTTCGGTCATCACGCTGTGTCCACAACCCGGAATCGTTACCACGCGCTTGTCGCGTAGTGCCGCGATCAGCCCTGGAGTATTTCTTGGCGGCGCCATCTGGTCGCGCTGTCCCAGGACCAGCAGTACCGGAGAACGCACGACGGCGGCAGCGGACAGGCCGGCGGCGTAGTCATGGCATGCGCGGAGATCGGCGTGCAACACGCCCGGCCGCGTGCGTTCCATCAGTCGCAGGCCGTTGCCCGTCATCCACATGCCGGGCTGAACGTTGCCGCCGAGCTGGTGCGCATCCGAAAAGCTCCAGCCGATGATGAGTTCGTAAGCGACGTGATCGTTCGCCTGGGCAGCATTGAGCAGAACATCCGAGACCGTCATCGGCACCGCGGGTGCGAGCAGTGCGAGATTCGAAATCCGCTCCGGATAGCGTCCGCCCGCATCCAGCACTGCAAGCGAGCCCATGCTGTGTCCGACGAAGGTGGCACGGTCGACGCCGATTGCGTCGATCAACGCAATCGAGCCAATCCGCAATCGCTTGTACCGTTGTCAACGCGTCGCCGCCGCTGCGGCCGTGTTCCGGCAGGTCCACCGCCAGCACGTTCATTCCATGATGCGCGAAGTAACGCGACTGCAGCGCCCAGACACTGTGGTCGTTCGCTGCGCCATGCACGAAAACAATCGTCGGCAACGCGGGATCGAACTTGCGCGCACCCGTGTAGGCGTAGACGTCGTGTCCAGCGACCTCGAGATGCATGGCGTCGCTCAGCCCTTTCCGGCCGCACGCAGGGCGCGCGCGAGATCCTCGATGAGGTCGTCGACATTTTCGAGCCCGACCGAAAGGCGAATCGTGCCCTCGGTGATCCCCGCCGCCTTCAGATCGTCGGCGCTCACGCGAAAGTGCGTGGTGCTTGCGGGATGAATCACCAGCGACTTGGCGTCGCCGACGTTGGCGAGATGCGAGAACAAGCGCAACGCTTCGATGAAGCGGCGGCCCTGTTCGCGCGTGCCGCGGATGGCAAAGCTGAAGACGGCGCCACAGCCGAGCGGCAACAATTTCTGCGCGAGAGCATGATCGCGATGCGTCGGCAACTCCGGATATGCGACCGATTCGACCAGGGGATGCGACGCCAGGAATGCGACGATCTTGCGCGTATTGTCGACGTGGCGCTGCATGCGCAGCGGCAGCGTTTCGATACCCTGAAGTATCTGGAAGGCCGTCATCGGCGCCATGCACGCCCCGAAATCACGGATGCCCTCGCGGCGGGCGCGCAACAGGAACGCCGCGGTCGTCGATTCCTCCGCGAACACCATGTTGTGGAAACCGGCGTAGGGCTGCGTGAGCGTCGGAAACTTGTCCGAGCTACGCCAGTCGAAGGTGCCGCCGTCGACCAGCAGGCCGCCGATGACGACGCCGTGACCGGACAGAAATTTCGTCGCGGAGTGGTAGACGAGATCCGCCCCATGCTCGAACGGCTTGATGAGATATGGAGTGGTGAATGTCGAATCGACGAGAAGGGGCAGGCCGTGCTCGTGCGCGAGCCCCGCGACGCGCGGCACGTCGAGCACGTCGAGTCCCGGATTGCCGAGCGTTTCGCCGAAGAACAGGCGCGTGTTCGGACGCACCGCCGCACGCCAGGCGTCGATGTCGTGCGGAGGCACGAACGTCGTCTCGATGCCGAAGCGTGGGAGCGTGAAATCGAGCAGATTGTGCGATCCGCCGTAGAGGGCGCGCGACGCGACGATGTGGGCGCCCGCGCCCATGAGCGTCGCGATGGCGAGATGCAACGCCGCTTGCCCGCTGGCGACCGCAATCGCGCCGACGCCGTCTTCCAGTGCGCTGATGCGTTCTTCCAGCACTGCGCATGTCGGATTGGAAATGCGCGAATAGACATGCCCCGCGCGCTCCATGTTGAACAACGCCGCGGCGTGGTCGGTGTCCGGAAATACGAAGGACGACGTCTGGTAGATGGGCGTCGCGCGCGCGCCGGTCGCCGGATCCGGGCGCGCACCGGCGTGCAACGACAGCGTATCGAAGTGCGGTGCTTTTGGCTTGGTCATCGCGCGGCGGGCAAAGGACGAAAGACGCGTCGGGAGCGCCGAGCGTATGGTAGCGCATCGCGCGGCACCCCGCGCGCGGACAAGCATCGGCGCACGGTCGAACCCCTTGGCCGCGCAACGCCGCGAGCATACACTTGCGCGTGGGAGACAGTCTCAACTGAGTCGCAACTTTCGGAGATGACCATGCAACGCAAGGCTTCCGCCCGCTGGCAGGGCACCGCTAAAGAAGG
The DNA here is from genome assembly GCA_963726935.1 of uncultured beta proteobacterium. GTDB lineage: Bacteria > Pseudomonadota > Gammaproteobacteria > Burkholderiales > Casimicrobiaceae > PALSA-1003. The sequence goes on along the minus strand of CAVSEH010000012.1, from coordinate 235,074 downwards.
CAGTGGCTCGATCAGCACGCAGAGTGGCACCCTGAAGGACACGCCGTATTCGTTCGTCGCACGCTTCGGCGACGGCAAGGGCACGAATCCCGAGGAGCTCGTGGCGGCGGCACATGCCGGGTGTTTCACCATGGCCCTTTCGTTCATGCTGAACGGCGCCGGGGCAACCGCGGAGGCGATCGACACCGAAGCTTCGCTGACGATGGACCAGGTCAATGGCAACTGGACCGTGACCGCGATCCACCTCACCACGCGCGCGCGCGTTCCGGGTGTCGACGCCGCGAAGTTCGCCGAGATTGCCGGCAGTGCAAAGGCCAATTGTCCGATCTCGCGCCTGCTGAACGCGACCATCACCATGGATGCGAAACTGGTGAATTGACCCTTGAAGCCACGCGTTCCACCGCCGGACGATTCGCCGTCGTTGCCGCCGGACCCGCTCCGTCGCGCACCCGGAACTGCGCTGCGCGGGCGCGGCGCGACGTTCAACCCGGGCAACCGGTTTCGCCGCGACGCGCGCGAGGCCGTAGACGACGGTTGGTCGCCGCCGCCGGCAGAGGATGGGGGCGATGATCCGCCGCCGCTCAAGACGACGGTGATGATCCAGCACGCGCGCACGATCATCGCCCGCAACGAATCGCCGGACATCCCGTTTACGCAGTCGATCAACCCGTATCAAGGTTGCGAGCACGGCTGCGTCTACTGCTATGCGCGGCCAACGCATGCCTACCTCGATCTCTCGCCAGGGCTCGATTTCGAGACCAAGCTGTTCGCCAAACCGAATGCAGTGGAATTGCTGACCGCGGAACTGGCGAAGCCCGGCTACGTGTGCGACGCCATCGCTCTCGGCACCAACACGGATCCGTATCAACCGATCGAGCGAGAATGGAAGATCACGCGGCAGATCATCGAGCTGCTGGCCGCGTGCAACCATCCGCTGACCATCGTCACCAAATCCGCGCTGGTCGAGCGCGACATCGATCTGCTCGCCCGCATGGCGGCGAAGAACCTCACTCGCGTGTACTTCTCGGTGACGACGCTCGATAAGGAGTTGGCGCGCAAACTCGAGCCGCGAGCCGCGACGCCGCAACGGCGCCTCGCTGCAGTCAAGGCGCTGTCCGACGCGGGCATTCCGGTCGGCGTGATGGCGGCACCGATGATCCCGCAGCTCAACGACCGCGACCTCGAAGCGATACTCGAGGCCGGCGCGGCTAATGGCGCGCGTTGGGCCGGCTGGACGATGCTGCGGCTGCCGCATGAGGTGAAGGACCTGTTTCGTGACTGGCTCGCCCAGCACTACCCGCTGCGTGCTGCGCATGTGATGAGCCTGATCCAGCAGGTGCGCGGCGGTCGCGACAACGATCCTAATTTCGGCTCTCGCATGCGCGGCACCGGCCAGATCGCCGAATTGCTGGCGCGTCGTTTCGAGCTCGTGTGCAATCGACTCGGCCTCAATGCCGAGCGTGCAACCGCGCTGGATACCTCGCTGTTCCGGCCGCCGCCGGCTCAACGCTCATCAGCTCGACCTGTTCTGAGCACGATGGAAGCGACGACGACCTCAGCGCTTACTACGCGCCTCGCGCGCTGCTATAGCGGCGCAGTGCATGACGTGCTGCGCATGATGGGATACGAGAACGTCGTGCTGCCGCCGGAGATCAAGGCCATCGCGCCTGGGACACGACTCGCGGGACCGGTGTGGACGGTAGCCGGCCATATCGACCGCACGAAGACGCGCGATGAGACACTGCTGGGATGGTGCACGTTGCTCGCGCGAGCGCCTGCAGGTCACGTGATCGTCTGCCAGCCCAACAATCACGAAGTCGCGCTGATGGGCGAGCTTTCCGCGCAGACACTCGCTGCGCGCGGCGTGCTGGGGTATGTGGTGGACGGAGGGTCGCGCGACACCGATCTCGTGCTCGAGCAGGGGTTTCCGGTGTTCTGCTCGTTCCTGACGCCGGCCGACATCGTCGCGCGCTGGATTCCCGATCGCTACGGCGAGCCGGTCAGTATCGGCGCGGTCACCATCGCGACGGGCGACTACCTGCTCGGCGATCGCGACGGCGTGGTCGTCATCCCGCAAGCGTGCGCCGAGGAGGCGGTCCGGCGCACGGAGGAAGTCGTCGCCACGGAAAGCGACATGCGCCGCGCACTCATCGGCGGCATGGACCCCGTGGCGGCCTACCACAAGTATGGCAAGTTCTGATCCAGGCGAACCCGCCCGCGCCGCGATGAAACTCGCGCCGCAGGACAACGTCGCCGTCGCGCTGCGAGCACTCAGGATGGGTGAGACGATTGTGATCGACGGCACGAGCTTGCGGGTGGAGCGCGACGTGGCGCTCGGGCACAAGCTCGCGGCGTGCGCGATCGCTCGCGGTACGGTGATCCTCAAGTACAACTGTCCGATCGGTTCGGCGACGCGGGACATCGCTCCAGGCGAATACGTGCACACGCACAACGTCGCGAGCGACTACCTCCCAACCTATACGCTGCCGACATGAGCGCCGCAGGGCCGCCCCAAGGCGATCGCCCCTGGGGGGAGCGGCGCGCAGCGCCGTTCGGGGGAACATACAAGCGCCGCAGGGCCGCCCCAAGGCGCGAGTTGCGCCCCCGCGGGGGCAGCGGAGCGGCGACAGCCGCGAGCGTGGGGGTCCACCAATGAGTGAGAACGGCAACGCGGCATTGAGCGGCTACGTCCGCAATGACGGCCGCAAAGGCATTCGCAACGTGCTGGTCGTTGCGTACCTGGTGGAATGCGCGCATCACGTGGCGCGCGAAATCGCCAACGGTTATGTCGATCGCGACGTGCACCTGATCGGATTTCCAGGTTGCTATCCGAACGACTACGCGCTGACGATGATGGAAAGGTTGTGCACACATCCGAACGTCGGTGCGGCGCTGCTGGTGTCGCTGGGCTGCGAGGGCTTCAACAAGCGCGAGCTGGAGCGCACGATCGCGGCCACCGGTCGTCCGGTGACAACACTCGGCATCCAGAACACGGGTGGCACGCGCAAGACCATCGCCGCCGGTCGGGCGTGGGTGGATGCGACGCTGCCGACGCTCGCTACGCAGCGCCCCGTGCCGATGCAGGTATCCGAGCTCGTCGTCGGCACGATCTGCGGTGGATCGGACGCGACGTCCGGCCTCACCGCCAATCCCGCGATGGGCGTCGCCTTCGACCTGCTCGTCGAGGCGGGCGCCGCGACGATCTTCGAGGAAACAGGCGAACTGATCGGGATGGAAAACCTGATGGCGGCGCGTGCCGCGCGACCCGAACTGGCAGGCGCGCTCAAGCAGAGCGTTGCCAAGGCTGCGCGCTATTACGCGACGCTCGGCTACGCAAGCTTCGCGCCGGGCAACGCCGATGGCGGCTTGACGACCATCGAGGAAAAGTCGCTTGGGGCCTACGCAAAATCGGGGCAGTCCCGGATCGACGGCATCGTCAAGCCGGGTATCGCACCGCCCGCAAAAGGTCTCTACCTGCTCGATGTCGTGCCGGACGGCGAAGTGCGCTTCGGCTTCCCGAACATCAACGACAACGCGGAAATCGCGGAGTTGATCGCCTGCGGGTCGCACCTCATCCTGTTTTCCACCGGCCGCGGCTCGGTCGTCGGGTCCGCGATTTCACCCGTGATCAAGGTCTGCGCAAATCCCGACACCTACCGGCGCATGAGCGAGGACATGGACGTGGATGCCGGCCGCATACTCGAGGGCCACGCGACCTTGCCCGAGGTCGGGCACGAAATCTTCGACCTCATCCGGCGCGTCGGCAGCGGCGAGCGCACGCGATCGGAAACACTGGGCCACCAGGAGTTCATCCTGACCTACAAGAGCTTCGCGCCGCTGGGGCCCGCCTGCCTGCCGGCTTGAGCACCCAGTGCCGCGAGCGCTGCCGCGCAAATCGCAGCGTGGTCGACGCCGAAATACGCCCGCAGATTGGCCCGCGTATCGCTGCGCCCGTAACCGTCGGTACCAAGCGTGACGTAGTGTCCCGGCACCCAGGTGCGAATGAGATCGGCGACGGAACGAACGTAATCGCTCGCTGCGATGACCGGCCCCGGCCGTGCCGCGAAACATTGCGCGACCCAACTCATCCGCGGTTGCTCGGGATGGTCCTGGTTCCACCGGTCGCATGCGAGCCCGTCGCGGCGCAATTCGGTAAAGCTGGTGACACTCCAGACATCGGCGCCGATGCCGTGCTCCTTTTCGAGCTGTTCGGCCGCGGCCAGGACTTCGCGCAGGATGGTCCCCGCGCCCGCCAATTGCACGCGGGGTCGATCGGCGGGCAATGACGACGGCCGCAACAAGTACATGCCGCGCTTGATCCCTTCCTCGCTGCCGACGGGCAACTGGGGTTGGGCATAATTCTCGTTCATCGTCGTGACGTAATAGAAGACGTCCTCCTGCGCCTCCAGCATCCTGCGCATGCCGTCCTGCAGAATCACCGTCAGTTCGTACCCGAAGCAGGGATCGTAGGCGACACAGCTGGGAATGGTCGACGCCACGAGGTGGCTGGAACCGTCCTGATGCTGCAGGCCCTCGCCTGCAAGCGTCGTGCGCCCCGCGGTGGCGCCGATGAGAAAGCCGCGGGAGCGCGAATCCGCCGCGGCCCAGATCAGGTCGCCGATACGCTGGAATCCGAAGATCGAATAGAACGCGTAAAAGGGCAGCATCGGCGTGCCGTGTGTGCTGTAACTCGTCGCGGCGGCGATCCATGACGACATGGCGCCGGCTTCGGTGATGCCTTCCTCGAGAATCTGGCCGTTCTTCGCTTCCTTGTAGTAGAGAAGTTCATCGTGATCCTCGGGTTCGTACAACTGCCCGACCGCCGAGTAGATGCCGATCTGCCGGAACAGCGACTGCATGCCGAACGTCCGCGCCTCGTCGGCGACGATCGGTACGACGCGCTGTCCGACCTCCGGGTCCTTGAGCAATTGCGCAAGCATCTGCACGAAGACCATCGTCGTCGACTGCTCGCGTCCGCCCGATCCTTCGAGCAGGCGACCGAACGCCGCGAGCGACGGGACGGCGAGCTTCGGTGCGGCACTCTCGCGCACCGGCAGATACCCGCCGAGCACATGCCGGCGCGCGTGCAGGTACTTCATTTCCGGCGAGTCCGGCGCGGGCTTGAAGAAGCGCACATTCTCGAGATCGTCGTCGGACAGCGTCAGGGAGAACCGTTCGCGAAACGCGCGGAGCGCTTCGATGTCGAGCTTCTTCTGCTGGTGCGTGGTCATCTTGCCTTCGCCCCACTGACCCATGCCATAGCCTTTCTTGGTCTTGGCGAGGATCACTGTCGGTTGCCCCTCGTGACGAACGGCAGCATCGTAGGCGGCGTAGATCTTTACCGGATCGTGTCCGCCACGACGCAAGCGATCGATGTCGTCGTCCGACATCTTCGAGATCAACGCCTGGAGCTCGGGATACTTGTTGAAAAAGTGCTCGCGATTGAAACGGCCGTCGGTGGCGGCATACGTCTGGAATTCGCCATCGACCGTCTCGTGCAGACGCTGCACGAGGATGCCGTCGTCGTCGCGCGCAAACAGCGAGTCCCAGTCGGAGCCCCACAACAGCTTCACGACATTCCAGCCGGCACCGCCGAACAGACCTTCCAGTTCCTGGATCACGGAGCTGTTGCCGCGCACCGGACCATCGAGTCGCTGCAGATTGCAGTTGACGACGAAGATGAGGTTGTCCAGTCCTTCGCGCGCGGCGAGCGACAACCCGGCGAGCGACTCGGGTTCGTCCATCTCGCCATCCCCGGCAAAAGCCCAGACTTTGCGGGCGCGATGTTCGGGACGATCGAGGATGCCACGGTCGGCCAGGTATTTCATGTAACGCGCCTGGTAGATCGCCTGGATCGGACCGAGTCCCATCGACCCCGTCGGGAACTGCCAGAAATCGGGCATCAGCCACGGATGCGGATAGGATGAAAGCCCGCGACCGCCGGTTTCTCGCCGGTAGTTCGCGAGTTGTTCTTCCTCCAGGCGCCCTTCGAGGAATGCGCGCGCGTACACGCCGGTCGCAGAATGCGGTTGGAAGTAGATCAGGTCGCCTTGCTGCCCCGCCCGGAAGAAATGATTGAAACCGACCTCGAACAAGTCCGCCGACGACGCGTAGCTCGCGATATGACCGCCCAGTTCCGGGAACGCGCGGTTCGCGCGAACGACCATGGCGAGCGCATTCCAGCGCACGATCGCGGACAGTCGCTGTTCGATCTCCAGGTTGCCCGGAAACTGCGGCTGCTCGGCCAGGCTGATCGTGTTCTGGTACGGCGTATTCATGACCGGCGGCAGCGCGACCCTGCGCTTGCGCGCGTGCTCCAACAACCGACGCAACAGATAGGTCGCACGTTCGCGCCCCTCGACGGCTACGAGCGCGTCGAAGGCGCCGAGCCATTCGCTCGTCTCCTGCGGATCGGGGTCCTTCGGATTGACGCGCCAGAATGCGGAGGAACCGAGATCGGAGAGCTGGGTCATCGTGGATACCGGGTTGGCGAGAAGCGGTGAGTCACCGTACTGGCGACGATTGCCGACGCTTGCTCAAGTTTGGGGTTGGCTTTGCCGCGGCTATGTGATCGCCGCCTCGATCAGGCAGCCGAACTCGCGTGCAAAATCGACCGACACCCGCGCGTGCACCGCGCCTTGCTTGTCGAAAAATCGCTGCTTGCCCCGAACGCTGAACACGCCCTCGTGCCAGACGTTCGGGTGGATGTACAGTCCCTGTCGCCCGTCGAACCTGAAGCACACGAATTTTTCGGGTCGCACATCGTCGCCCGGCAGCGCAAGCGGCACCAGATAGGGTGCGGCGTCCAGCGGGAAGAACAGCTGACCTCCGTCGGGATGGTAGTTGGCGTGCCAGAGCATGATGCGCGCGGGATCACGCGCGTGTGTGCGGTCGGCGGCCGAAGGATCGATCGCGTACGCAAGAATGTAGTGGCCGCCTACCGCTTCGTTGCGCCCGAACAGGACGTCGCCCTGCCACTCCGCGACGAAGACGCCTTCGGTCGTGCCGCCTTGGTCGCCCGTGTCTTCATCGACCGGACGCGTTCCCGACGCGGGCCAGCGCACGATCTCGATGGGGCATGACTGCGGATCGTCGACCAGTCGACCGTAGCCGCGTAACGCAGCGGCGGTCGCATCCACGAGCGGCATGACGATGCGGTTCAGTCCCGCCGGCAACTCCGGCCGCAGATAATCGAAGACCGGCGACATGTACCGCGGGATCGGTGAGGCGGTTACTCCGGCGGAACCTCGCCGGCCACGGGAGGTGCCAGCGGATCTGCGGCGGGGACTGCATGCCGCTCCTGCTTGCGCAGACGCTTTTCCTCCTGCTTTTTCTTTTTCTCGAGTTCTTTCTGCCGTTTCTGGAACTGGAAGTTCGGTTTTGCCAACGCATCACCTTTCAGGGGCTGGGAGCTTGACCGCACGCGGTCGCGACCGGGTCGGTCTACATGCCAACTTCGGGCCGACTTCTGCAGGCCGGTTCGCACCGCATTGTAGAGTTATTGCGGTCGCGCCCGCCAGCGATTTTCGGACGACTCAGGCCGCTTTGGCCGGCTCGTCCGGGGTGGCGTTGATAGCTTGCGGTAGCGCGATTGTGGACGCCTGCGGCGCCCAAATGTCGTCGAGCACGTCGAGGAGCGCACGAACGACAGGATCCTGCTCACGCGATTGCTGGTAGATGAACCACAACGTCGTGGCAACCCGCGCGTCGCGCCAGATGCAGATCTCGCCCGCCTCTTCCATGCGCAGCGCAACGTCCTCACGGATCAGCGCCACGCCAAGACCGGAAGCGACCAGCGAACTCACGACGGACTCATGATCGGCGCCGATCAATTTTGTCGGGTGAGCACCGTGCGTGCGAAACAGCGTTTGCGCAAGCTGGTGGTGAGTGCTTACCTCCGGTGGCAGGATCCACGGTTCTGAAGCGATATCGGCCCAGCCGGCCGCCTCGATTCGGTCGCGCCAGGCGGCGGGCGCGGCAACGCGATAGCCGATCTCGCGCAGGGCCTTGCCCGCGACGTGCGGCCCATTCAAATCACCGTAGTAGAAGCTGCCGTCCAAGCGTTCCTTCGCGGACGTGCTCGAACGCCAACCCGGTGATTTCGTGCTTGAACTCGATGTCGAGCAGCGGATAGCGCTCGATCGCGGCCGTCATGAAATCCCCGAGCCGAATGAATTCCGGATCGGAGAGCGAGCCCAGCGTGGCCTTGCCGCCGACCTCGCCTTTGAGCGAGCGCGCCTCCGCCTGCAACGCCTGTGCGGCGGCAAGTACTTTCTCGGCTTCGGTGAGCAGCCGTCGGCCGGCGGGCGTCAGCGTCATCCCGACGGGGGTGCGCTCGAACAGTGGGAGGTCGAGCTCGTCCTCCAAGGCCTTGATTTGCGCCGAAAGCGCGGGCTGGCTGATGTGCAGCTTTTCCGCGGCCCGGGTCAAATGCCCGGCTTCCGCGACCGCTGCGAAGCTTTTCAGACGATTGAACTCCATCGCCCTCGATCATGCATGAACATGGTAGGACTATAGCATAATTTGTGCATTGCAGCAATAGCTTGGGCGCGATCACCCCCCGCTATGAGCCTTATCCATACTGGCGATTGGACTATTGCCGTCGGCAGCCCCATCTTGCCATTGTGCGATGCACCATGATCGCCCAAGGCATTGAAAGGAGCCGGAAATGAAACGTGAAATCGTTGTTCCCGACCTGCTGGCGGCCATGACCGCCGATGCATTGTTCGCGGGCAAGCCGCAAGAGCCGCCGCAGTTCCGCCGACCGCCAGGAAGCGGGGATCGGTTTTTAGTCTCAGCCGCTGGTTCAAGCGGGCGCCGGGTCCGAGCGCTGGCCGTCAAGCCCCAGGCGTCCCGTCTGACGCTGGACGACGACTGGGTCGGCGGCTGGTACGCCCGCACCCGGTTGCTTCAGGCCGCTACGCTTGCCAACGTGGGCGAAACGGCCGCGTCACCGGATGCGGCGGACGGCAAGGACAAGGTCACGGCGAAGGTCATCACCCAAGTGAGGGACTTGTCATGAACCCGATCGCGAGATTTCTCGATTGGCTCGGCACGATCGTGGCCAAAGCCGAGCGTACCCGGCGTGAGGCCTATCTTGCGGGATCGGCAAACAGGTTCGAGCTTGAGCACCGCATGCGCATGCTCGATCGCCTCGATACCTCGATCATGCGCGGACTGTAGTCGCTGCGCCGGGTCAGTGACTGGCTTTACCGAGCAAGGCATCGACGCGCCGCGACACCCGCGGTAGCCCTGCGTGCGGCCAATCCGATCACGCCGTGATGCGGGGACTCAGGTCGTCAGCCGCGCGCCGGATTTCTGGTCGAACACGTGGACCATGGTCGGATCGACGGCGAGGCCGATCTGGTCGCCGGGATTGACGTTCGGGCGGCCGTGGGAGACGAGCACGATCGGCGCCTCGCCGGCCTGCAGCAGCAGTTCGGTCTCCGCACCCGTCGGTTCGACCACCGTCACCGCCGCCGGCACCGTCCCGGCGGCACCGGTCGCCGCCAGCGACAGGTGCTCCGGACGGATACCGTAGGCCACCGCCTGACCGTCGCTGCCGGCGCTGTGCCCCAGCGGCCAGCGCACCCCACCCGCCGCCTCCACATAGGCGCTGCCATTGGCCCGCCGCAGCGTGCCGTTGACCACGTTCATCGCCGGCGAACCGATGAACTGCGCCACGAACAGGTTGTCCGGGCGATCGTACAGCGCCAGCGGCGTGCCGATCTGCTCGATGCGCCCGTCGTGCATCACCACAATCCGGTCGGCCATGGTCATCGCCTCGACCTGATCGTGCGTCACGTACACCGTCGTCGTCTTCAGCCGCTGGTGCAAGGACTTGATCTCCGCCCGCATCGCCACCCGCAGCTTGGCATCCAGGTTCGACAGCGGCTCGTCGAACAGGAACACCTTCGGGTCGCGCACGATCGCCCGCCCCATCGCCACCCGCTGCCGCTGCCCGCCCGACAGCTCCCGCGGGAAGCGCGCCAGATACGGCTCCAGGTTGAGGATCTTCGCCGCCCGCGATACCCGCTCCTGGATGACCGAAGCTTCCGCCTTTCTCAGCTTCAGGCTGAACGCCATGTTGTCGGCCACCGTCATGTGCGGATACAGCGCGTAGCTCTGGAACACCATCGCGATATCCCGGTCCTTCGACTCGACGTCGTTGACCACCTTGTCGTCGATGGCGATGGTGCCGCCGCTGATCTCTTCCAGCCCCGCCAGCATGCGCAGCAGCGTCGACTTGCCGCAGCCCGACGGCCCCACCAGCACCATGAACTCGCCATCCTTGATGTCGAAGCCGATGCCGTGAATCACCTTGGTGCTGCCGAAATTCTTTTCGATATCCTTGAACGAGACAGAGGCCATGGTCGTTGCCCGGTAATGGAGTCAGTAGCGTGCGTCGCGTGGCTCAGCTCTTCACGGCGCCGGCCGTCAGGCCGCCCACCATGTAGCGCTTGAACGTGTAGTAGATCGCCGCCGGCGGCAGGGCATAGATCACCCCCACCGTCATCAGCAGCTCCCACGGCGAATCGTCCGCCGCCAGGAAATTGCCCAGCGCCACCCCCAGCGTGATCTGCTTGTCGTTCGACAGCAGCAGGAACGCGTACAGGTACTCGTTCCACGCCAGCAGCAGCGAGTAGGTGCCGATGGCCACCAGCGACGGCATCATCAGCGGCAAATACACCAGCCGGAACAGCTGCAGCGGCGAGGCCCCGTCCATCTTCGCCGCCTCGTCCAGTTCATACGGCAGCTTGTCCGACGCCTGCTTGAGCACCCAGATCGAGTACGGCGAGGCGATCGTCACCATCGCCAGGATCAGCGCCCACTGGTTGTTGAGCAGCCCGTAGTTGCCCATCGTCTTGTACATCGGCACCGCCAGGAACGCCGCCGGAATGAAATAGGTGAACAGCGCCAGGTTCATGATCGTCCGCCCACCCTTCACCTTCAGCCGGCTGATGGCGAACGCGGCAAAGGTGGCCACCAGCAGCGTCAGCAAGCCCACGCTGACCGCGATCAGCAGCGAATTCCACAACTGCAGCCAGAAATGACTCAGGTAATGGTGCTGCTCGCTGAACACGATCGAGAAATTGCGCAGCGTCGGATGATCCGGCCACAGGTGCCCGGCAAACGCCGAGTCCTTCGGCGAAATCGCGAACAGCACCATGTGGTACACCGGCAGCAGCGTCCAGATCAGCACCGGAATGCCGATCAGCAGCAGCTTCGCTTCCGCGGTGACGTCGCGCCACTTCATCGCGTGGTGCCCGCCGAGGCGAGCGCCTCGCGCCGGGCCGTCCCAAGCGAGGCGCCTGCCCCCTGGGGGGAGGCGAACGCAGTGCGCTTCGGGGGGATCATTTGCTCAGCCGCTTCATCATGAAGTACACCAGCGGCAGCACCAGCGGCATCGCACAGACGATCGAGGCCATCGACAGGTCGACCTGATCGAGCCGCAGATAGCGAATGCCGAGCGTGGCCAGCACGTGCGTCAGGTCCGCCGGACCGCCCCCCGTCAGCAGGTACACGCTGTTGAAGTCGCCCAGCGTCCAGATCATCGACAGGATGCTCGATGTCAGGTACAGCGTCGCCATCGACGGCCAGGTGATGAACTTGAACTTCTGCCACTGCGACGCCCCGTCCACCGACGCCGCCTCGTACATCTCCTTCGGAATCGCCAGCCGTCCGGCAATCAGGATCAGCGTCCAGAACGGCAGCGACTTCCAGATATGCACCAGAATCGCCATCCCCAGCGCGATATACGGATCGTTCAGCCAGTTCGGCCCATCCGCCCCCGTAAAACGAAAGATCAGCGAATTGACGATCCCCCATTCCGGATTGAGCATGAACCGGATCGACAGAATGGTCGGAATCGACGGCAACGCCCACGGCAGAATGAACACCAGCGACAGCCACTTGATCCACGTCCGCGCCTGCACGAAGAACCCCGACAGGAACAGCGCCACCAGCATCTTCAGGTTGATGCCCACCACCAGAAACACCAGCGTGTTGACCACCGACCGCGCAAAGATCGGGTCGTCGACCAGATGGACGTAACTCTCGGGATGGCGTGCCAGCCACAGCCCATAACCCACCGGATAAACCACAAACACCAGAAACACCACCACGTACGGCGCAATGAGGATCATGCCCCACTTCTGCCACGGGGATAGGCCCTTCTTGACCGGGCCGGTCGGCATCCGCTGCACTTCGGGAAGGGCGATGGTGGCCATGTCAGCGGCTTCCTCTATTCAGGCGGGCCGGCGGGCTGCGCTCCTTTATTGTGAGCGCGGCCCGCCGCAATCGTCAGCAGTGCCCTCTCGCGCTCAGCCCGCGACCTGCTTGATGCGCGCGATCATCTCGTCGGTGGCCTTTTCCGGCGTCCAGCCGTCGTTCACGACGCGACTCATCGCCTTGGCCCACACGTTCTCGTTGTTGAGGATCGTGAACTTCCAGTTCTTGGTGAATTCGAATGGCGTGGTGCCCGCGCCGAACTGGTTGTACACCGCCTTGCGATGCGGGTCCGCCTGCCAGAACGCACTCTGCGTCCCCGCCTTGGTCACCGGGAACCAGCGTCCGAGCGAGCCTTCGACGTACGGCTGCAGATTCTCTTCCTGCAGCAGGAAGGCGACGAACTCCTTCGCCCGCTTCTTGTTCTTCGCACCCTCGAAGATGACGCCGGTCTTCACCGCCGCCCGGTAGATCATCGGCGAGCCGTCCGGCTTTTTCGGGAAGCCCGACGTCGCGATCAGCTCCTCGTACGCCTTCTTGCCCGCCGCCCGCTGCTCCGGCGTGTTCGCCGGATTCATCGAGTCATCGAGCCACTTGGCGGCGATCGAGATCGTCGCGTTGTGCGTCATCAGGATCGTCCCGTTGTGGAACGCGACGTTGTTGTCGGGATCCTTCCAGCTCGTCGACGACGGCGGCGTGCAACCACGGGTGCGGATGTCGGTGTAGTCCTTGAGTGCGCTGACCAGGCCCTGCCTTCACCTTCGGATCGTCGACCAGCAGCTTGCCGTTGTCGTCGACCAGCTTGACGTTGTAGGCATCGACATAGGTCAGGAACGAATAGAACGAGTCGCTCGAGTCGACGCCCATCGGCTGGCCGATGGCGTAGGTGCGCTTGCCGGTCTTGGTCCGGTGCGCCGGCTGCACCTTGTCGCACCAGAAATCCCAATAGGCCTTCCATCCCGTGGGGATGTCCGACTCCTTGAAACCCGCCTCCGCCAGCATGTTCTTCCAGTACTGGATGTGCATCGTCTGCTGCTTGATCGGAAACGCGTAGTACGCCTTCTTCTTGGTCTTGTCGTTGTAGAGGTACGTCGTTTCGATCGTGTTCTTGAGGAACTTGTCCTTTTGCGGCGTGAGGATGTCGGAGATGTCCTCGAGCTTGCCGTCGAAGGCCCACTTGCCGGTCACCTGGAAGTCGTACACGTCGGCGTACGCGACATCCGGCGGCGTGCCGGCGTCGAGCGCGGCTACCGTCTTCGGAATCATGTCCTGCACCGGGTACTGCGACAGTTCGACCTTGACCTTGGTCTTGTCCTCGAACTTCTTGATCGCCGCGAACAGCGCCTCGTCCTCGGATTTGTAGAACCCCTTCACCCACCAGACGGTGAGCACCTCCTGCGCCAGCACCTGTCCGGCGAAGGCCAGCGCGCAACCGGCAACGACGCCGGCGAACAGCTTTTTCATGAAACTCCTCCTATCGCGGGATGAACTACGAATCCTGGCGTCGTATCGACTCGGCTCTGCGGCCAACGCTCTGTGCCAGCGTACGGGCAAGGGCGAATGCTGTCAATCGACCGGCCACTCACATTACGGCCCCCAGATACCACGGCACGAATTCGTTCTGACCATAACCGTGACGCTCGCTCTTGCTTTTGGCGCCGGATGCGGTGTCGAGGATCATCTGAAAAAAGCGCTCGCCCATTTGCTCGACGCTCGCCGTACCGTCGACGATCTCGCCGCAATTGATGTCGATATCTTCTTCCTGCCGGACCCAGAGGGTCGTGTTGGTCGACAATTTGAGGGAGGGCGACGGCGCGCAGCCGTAAGCCGAACCGCGCCCAGTGGTGAAGCAGATCATGTTGGCACCGCCCGCTACCTGTCCGGTAGCGGACACCGGGTCGTACCCCGGCGTGTCCATGTACACGAAGCCTCTGGCGGTGACAGGCTCCGCATACTCGTAGACGGCGACGAGATTGGTGGTGCCGCCTTTGGCGACCGCCCCGAGCGATTTCTCGAGGATGGTGGTCAGGCCGCCTGCCTTGTTGCCCGGCGACGGGTTGTTGTTCATTTCGCCTTTGTTGCGCGTGGTGTATTCCTCCCACCACTTGATGCGCGAGATGAGCTTTTCACCGACGTCGCGCGACACCGCGCGACGCGTGAGCAAATGCTCGGCGCCGTAGATCTCGGGGGTTTCCGACAGGATCGCCGTGCCACCATGACGAACCAGCAGATCGACCGCCGCGCCGAGCGCGGGATTGGCGGTGATGCCGGAGTAGCCATCCGAGCCACCGCATTGCAACCCCAGCACAAGATGGCTCGCCGGCACGGCCTCACGGTGCACCCGATTCGCGTGCGGCAGCATCTCTTTTACCATCGCGACACCCGCGGCGATCGACTTGCCCGTACCGCCCGTATCCTGGATGCTGAAGGTGCGCAGCAATGCGCCTTCTTCGAGCTGCTCCGCCCCAAGCAGCGCATTGATCTGGTTCGCCTCGCAGCCGAGGCCGACGATCAGCACGCCGGCAAAGTTGGCGTGGCGCGCATAACCGCCCAGCGTACGCCGCAGCACCTGCATGCTTTCGCCTTGCACGTCCATGCCGCAGCCGCTGCCGTGCGTCAGCGCGACCACGCCGTCGACATTAGGAAACGCGCCGAGCGCATCGCCCTTGAAAGCATCGGCGATGCCATGCGCGACGGTGGCGGAACAGTTCACCGTCGACAGGATCCCGATGTAGTTGCGCGTCGCCACGCGGCCGTCCGGGCGGACGATGCCTTGGAAGGTCGCAGGGGCGGCGACGTACTGCGTCGGCTTCGCGTCCGCGCCGAACGCGTAGTCGCGGCTGAATTCGCCCATCGCGAGGTTGTGCAGGTGAACGTGCTCGCCGGGTGCGATCGGGCGCTTGGCAAAGCCGATGATCTGGTTGTAGCGCTTCACCGGCTCGCCGACCGCGATGGCCCGCGTCGCGATCTTGTGTCCCGGTGGCACAAGGCCGGAAACGGCGATTTTCTCGTCGATGAGCGTCGTCCCGGACACCAGCTGCTGGCGGGCGATGACGACGTCGTCGTTGGCGTGCAGGCGAATCGTGAGCGATGTCTTGGTCAGCATGGCATTCTCCGGGCGCCGCATGATGGCGCAAAAAGCTTAGAGCACAATTCTGATCTGCCGTTCATCAATAGAAAAGATGTGGCAGCCACAGCGAGATCGACGGGATGTAGGTGATGATGATCAGGCTGAGCAGCAGCGGAATCAGCCAGGGCAGTATGGCCATCGTCGTCTTTTCGATGGAGAGGTTCGCGACCCGCGCCAGGACGAACAACACCATGCCCATGGGCGGGTGCAGCAATCCGATCATGAGGTTCAGCACCATGACCAGGCCGAAATGCACAGGGTCGATGCCAAGTTGCTGCACGACCGGCATCAACACCGGCACCAGGATCGTGATGGCTGCCGTCGGCTCGAGAAAGCAGCCGACGAACAGCATCAGCAGATTGGCGAGAAGGAGGAACACCCACGGGCTGTGTGTGAACGAGAGGACCCAGAAGGCGACCGCGTCGGTCACTTTCGTCGCCGTGAGCATCCAGCCGAAGATCGACGCTGCAGCGACGATGAACAGCACGGTCGCAGTCGTCTCGATCGTGTCCATCGAGACCTTGACCAGCATTTTCCACGTGAGCGTGCGGTACCAGACGAGCCCGAGGATCAGCGCCCACGCGCAGGCGGCGATCGCGCCTTCGGTGGGCGTGAACACACCGGTGGTCATGCCGCCGATCAGCAGCACCGGCGTCATGATCGGCATCACCGCGTCGAAGCGCCATTTGTAGTCGGCGAGGAACAACGCGACGAGCCCGAGTCCCACGGCAATGTTGAACGACAGGCCCGCGACGATGAGACCCCAGATCGCGAGCGGGAACCCGATGACGAGCAGCAACTCGCCCAGCGACTTGCCGAAGCGACCCCACGAGAAAACGATGTCGCCACCCCAGTGGTACTTGTGCGCGTAGAACGCGACAGTAAGCATCATCAGGATCGCCATGACACCACCCGGCAGGATGCCGGCAACGAACAACTGCCCCACCGAGACGTTGGCCATCATCCCGTAGATCACGAACGGCAGCGACGGCGGGATGATCGGACCCAGCGTCGCCGACGCCGCCGTCACGCCGACCGAGAAGCCGAGATCGTAGCCTTGATCCTTCATCGCCTTGATCTCGATCGTCCCAAGTCCCGCCGCGTCGGCGATTGCGGTGCCCGACATGCCCGCGAAGATGACCGAGCCGATGATGTTCACATGGCCGAGGCCGCCCTTGAGCCATCCGACCAGCGACAGCGCGAAGTTGTAGATACGGTTGGTGATGCCGGCATGATTCATGAGATTGCCGGCCATGATGAAAAACGGCACCGCGAGCAACGGAAAGCTGTCGATGCCGCTGACCATGCGGTGAATGACGACGAACGGCGGCAGATCGCCGGTAACGATGATGTAGACCAGCACCGACCCTGCCATCGCGATGGCCACCGGCACGCCGGTCGCCATGGCCGCGAGGAAGGTCCCGAGCAGGACCGGGGTCATACCGATTCCTCGATCAGCGTTTCCGGGCGCTCGAGGACGCTGTATCCCTGGCGCCAATGGACAATCGTCACCTGCACTGCACGCACCGCGGCACACGCAAAACCGAAAGCACAGACGCCGTAGACGGTGTTCATCGGCAGATCGACGATGGTCATCTTGTAGTTGCCCATCTTCTGCATCATCTGGATGGTCAGCACGACCGCATAGCTGAAAAACACGATGCGAACCAGGTCGACGAGCGTCGACATGCCGCGACAAACCTTCGCCGGCAGCAACCGATAGAAGAAGTCGACGTGAATGTGACGATTGGTACGGACCGAAGCCGCCATGCCGACGAAGACCATGCAGATCAGGAGGTAGCGAGCGATCTCTTCCGTCCACGCCGCGGAATCGTTGAGCACGTAGCGTGTGAAGAACTGGTAGAAGATGTTCGCCGCAAGAATCCAGAAGAAGCCGAACGCTATCCAGGCCTCGAACGAATATTCGGACAGGTCGATCGGCGCGTCCGTCAGGTGCATGTGTCCCGACGCGTCGATGACGTGTTCTTCAGGCGCGGCTTCCAGTGCAACGGGTGCTTTTTTTTCCATGCCCATGCGGTATGGCCCCCTGGATTCTCGGCGTCTACAACACTCACCGGCGACACGGCGACTTCAGTCGTTCCAGCGCAAGACGCAAGTTCGTCGTTCCCGCGCAAGCGGGAACCCATTTTGATCTGTCACAAAACAATGGATCCCCGCTTTCGCCGATGACACAGATCCGTCGTTCCCGCGCAAGCGGGAACCCATTTTGATCGATCACAAAACAATGGATCCCCGCTTTCGCGGGGATGACGTCAGTTCGTCGCCCCGGCGCAGGCCGGGGCCCAATTTGCGTTGTCCGCTTCAGTCGAGAATCGAAACTTGGATCCCGGCCTTCGCCGGGATGACGCAGCTGTCTCCAATCGCCGCGAGGCTTCGCCTCTTGCTCTTGGACAGCTGCGTCACTTGATCGCCTGGATCTTTTCCCAGTCGGATTTGTTGTAGCCCATCGACTCGAAGCGTGACGTTCTTCAGGACCGCGTCTTGGAACGACTTCTTGTCGACAGCGGTCACCGTCAGGCCTTTCTTGCGAAACTCGTCGGCGAGTTCGGTCTCCCGCTTGGTGATTTCCGCGGTCGCGTTCGCCGCTGCTTCCTGCGTGACCTGGGTGAAGATCTGCTTCTCCTGGTCGCTCAGCTTGTTCCAGACGTGCGGCGCGATCTCCGTCGCCAGTGAGTCGACGATGTGCCCGGTGAGAACGATGTTCTTCTGCACTTCGTAGAACTTCTTCGCCTCGATCGTCGTCAGCGGATTCTCCTGGGCGTCGACGGTGCCGTTCTGCAGCGCGAGATAGACCTCGGCAAACGCGATCGGCGTCGGGTTGGCACCGCACGACTTGGGCAGCGCAAGGTAGGCAGGCACGTCGGGAACACGGATCTTGAGGCCCTTCATCCCCGCGCAATCCGTGAACGGTTTGTTCGTCGTGGTCTGACGGACACCGTAATAGGTCATCGCGGTGATTTGGATGCCTGTCTTGTTGCGGAACTCATCCACCATTTCCTTGAACACCGGGCTTTTCGAAACCTTGATCAGATGGTCGCCGTCGCGGAACGTATACGGGTAGTAACCGACGCCGATGCGCGGCATCGTGCGGGCGGCGAACGACAGTCCGGAGATTATTATGTCGACGGTGCCCAGCGTCAGCCCCTGGTTGATGTCCGATTCCTTGCCCAGCGAGGACGCCGGAAACACGTCGATATGATACTTGCCGTTGGTACGCTTCTCGATCTCGGCCGCCGCCCACACCGACCACTTGTGATAAGGCTCGGACGTCTCGTACACGTGCGCCCATTTGAGCTTGGTCTGCTGCGCCAGTGCGGTTCCTGACGCAATGCACATCGCCCCGACGATCAGGGCCAGTCTGCCAATCCAAAGCATGTTGCTCCTCCAGTGTTGTGATGGTTTCGTTCACGCTGCAATCAACTGCACTTTGGTGCTTTGCGTCTTGTCCTTCGCGAGCTCGAACGCCTTGACGGCATCTTCGAGCGGAAACTGGCCGGACAACAAAGGCTTCACGTCGACGCGTCCCGACGCGATGTACTCGACCGCCCAGTCGAATTCGATCCCCCAGCGAAACGCGCCCTTGAGATCGAGTTCCTTGCTCATGATTTCGTTGACGACAAACGGCAACGGCTCGTGAGGCAGCGTGCCGATCTGCACGATCGTGCCGCCGCGCTTCGTGGCGGCCACGCACGCCTTGAGCGCAGCGAAGTTGCCCGACGCCTCGAAGGCCACGTCGAACTGCGGCGACGCGAGCGCATCGGGTTCCTTGTCGCCCCGGATAGTCCGTGCCGCACCCACTGCACGTGCCGTGTCCAGTGGCCGGTCGAGCACGTCCGACACGGTGACCGACGTCGCTCCGGCCAACCGTGCGGCGATCACGGTGAGACAACCGATCGTGCCGCCACCCGTCACGAGCACGGTCTTGCCGAGCAGATCGCCGGCGCGGTTCACGCCGTGCAGTCCGACCGCCAGCGGCTCGGCGAACGCGATTTCGCCCAGACTCACGTCGCCCGTGACCGGGTAGCACTGGCGCTCTCCCATCACGAAGTATTCGCAGAACATGCCTTGCACGTGCGGATACAGACTGGCGCTGCCGAGGAAGCGCATGTTTCGGCACAGATGCTCGCGGCCCTCGCGACAATAGTCGCAGTGCCCGCACGCATGCGACGGGCTCACCGCGATCCTGTCTCCGACCTTGACGCGGGTAACGCCGGCGCCGATGCGCGCGACCACACCCGAGGCTTCATGGCCTGGAATGAGGGGCTCGCGCACGACGAAGCTGCCGTTGCGGCCCTCGAAATAATAGTGCAGGTCGGAGCCGCAGATGCCACCGGCGCCAAGTCGAATCAATACCTGCCCCGGCGCGACCGCGGGTTCGTCGGCGGTTTCGATGCGCAGGTCTTCCTTGGCGTGAATGCGACAGGTCATCATGGTTTGCTCCTCCTATTGCATCGCGTCCCAGCCGGTGCTGAAACGCTTGTAGGCCTGGTTCAAATGGCGCTGCATTGCAGTGCGCGCGCCGGCCTGGTCGTGCGCGGCGATGGCCTTCTGCACCGCACGGTGCTCGGCCAGCGCCGCATCCCAGAGATCCGGGGAGTCATAGTGATGCTCGAGTTGCTGGTATAGCGGCCCCGTACGCTCCTCCCACAACATCCTCACCACCTGGACCAGCGCGCCGTTGCCGGTCGCCTCGGCGATGCGCAGGTGGAACATCCGATCGGCAGCCAGAGGCTGTTTGCCCGTCCGATGCTCGTTCTGCATCTCCTCCAGCGCCAGTTCGATTGCCGCCAGATGCGATTTCTTCGCGGACTTTGCCGCCAGCGCCGCGCATTCGCCCTCGATCACCCAGCGGGCACGCAACAACTCGAAAGGTCCCGAAGCCGCTTGAATTTCGTCGGCGCCGGCGTTGACGCGCCCGCCGTCGAGTACATAGATCCCCGATCCGATGCGTACTTCGACCAGGCCTTCGACTTCCAGCGCGATCAGCGCTTCGCGCACCGACGGCCGCGAGACACCGAGTTGGCGCGCCAAGTCGCGCTCGGGCGGCAGGCGCGAACCGGTCGGGAACTCGCCCGAGCGAACCAGCGTACGGATCTGGTCGGCGATCTGACGGTAGAGCCGGCGTGGTTCGATACTTTGGATCGGCATGGTTACCGTTGGCGCCGCCCGCTGGGCTTTCATCGCCATCGGCTTTTCTGGCGACGCGCTAGCTAATCAAAATACCGTCAATTGGTCAAGTGGTTTTACCAATTTCACGTCAAGTCTTGCTACACTGTCGGGCTCGAACGCAGGGGAGAAGTGCCTTGGGTGAACGTCTCGCTGGCAAGACCGCGCTGATCACCGCGGCAGGACAGGGCATCGGCCGCGCGACCGCGCTGGCCATGGCGCGCGAAGGTGCCAAGGTGATCGCAACCGACGTCAATCCAAAACTGCTCGACACCTTCGCCGGCGTCGCGGGCGTCACCACACGCGTCCTCGACGTGCTCGACGACGCCGCGATCAAAAAAACGATGGACGAATCACCGCCGCTCTCCATACTGTTCAATTGCGCGGGCTTCGTTCACAACGGCACGATCCTGGACTGTGGCACCAAGGATTGGGACTTCAGTTTCAACTTGAACGTGCGCGCGATGTACATGACGATCAAGTGCGCACTGCCGCGCATGCTGGAGAACGGCGGCGCCAGCATCATCAACATGGCCTCGGTCGCGGGATCGATCAAGGGCATTCCCAACCGCTTCGTCTACGGCGCGAGCAAGGCGGCCGTCATCGGCTTGACCAAAGCTGTCGCAGCCGACTTCGTGACCAAGGGCATCCGCTGCAACGCCATCGCACCCGGTACCGTCGATACGCCATCGCTGGACGATCGCATCAAGGCCTACGCGGACCCGGTCGAGGCACGCAAGGCATTCATCGCCAGGCAACCGATGGGGCGACTGGCGAAGCCGGAGGAGATCGCGCCCGTGGTCGTGTTTCTTGCTTCCGACGAATCCGCATTCGCGACGGGCAACGTCTACTCCGTCGATGGCGGCATGACGATCTGAAGCCGGTGCAAAGCTTCGAATAGCGACTGCTGAGTGCGTTGCTGCTCGTTTCCGATGCTCATGTACGTTCCGTGTACACTCCGCTCGCAAGCTCCGCGACGCCTTCCAAGCAGCCGCTCTCCTCGTCTCTTTCCCACGTTGACGCGATATTTTTCATTCGAAAGGAGATTCACATGAAACTCGTACGCTACGGACCCGCCGGCAAGGAAAAGCCCGGTTTGATCGATGCCGACGGCAAGCTGCGCGACCTTTCGCGCAAGGTCAAGGACATCAACGCGGCAACGCTCGCGCCCGGCGAACTCGCCAAGCTGCGCAAGCTCGATACCAAGAAGCTGCCGCTGGTCAAAGGCAAGCCGCGCCTCGGACCCTGCGTCGCGACGCCATCGAAGTTCGTCGCGATCGGCCTCAACTACGTCGACCACGCGAAGGAATCCGGCAATCCGATTCCCGAGCACCCGGTGGTTTTCTACAAGTCGCAGACCTGCATCGCCGGCCCCAACGACAACATCATGTTGCCGCCCGATTCGACGCATACGGACTGGGAGGTCGAACTCGGCTTCGTGATCGGCCGCACGGCTCGGCATGTGCCGCTCAAGGACGCACTCAAATACGTCGCCGGCTACTGCCTGATCAACGACGTCTCCGAGCGCCACTACCAGCTGAAACTGAGCGGCTCCCAGTGGAGCAAGGGTAAAGGCTGCGACACGTTCGGACCCCTCGGCCCATGGCTCGTCACGACCGACGAGATCAAGGACCCCCAGAATCTCGACATGTGGCTCGACGTCAACGGCGTGCGCAAGCAGACAGGCAATACGAAAACGATGATCTTCGGTGTCGCTCAGCTCGTCGCCGATGTCTCCAAATACATGACGCTGCTGCCCGGCGACGTCATCACCACAGGCACGCCCCCGGGTGTCGGCATGGGCATGAAACCTGAACCCCAATACCTCAAGGCCGGCGATGTCGTCACGCTCGGCATGAAGGGTCTAGGCGAGCAGAAACAGAAGGTCGTGCCTTTCAAGAAGGGGCGCTGAAGCGATGGGCGGTGCAATCTTCGAAAGAGAGCGTGGCGCGAGGCTCGCCGCGATCGTGTCGCTCGCGATCGCGGCGCTGTGCGCCGAGGCTGTCGGCGCGCAGGGCTACCCGAACAAAGCGGTGAAGCTCGAAGTCGGTGCGCCCGCGGGTGGCGGCACCGATATCGTCGCGCGCATGCTCGGTGACAAGCTCGGCGAATCGATGAAGCAGAGCTTCGTCGTCGACAACCGTCCTGGCGCATCCAACACGATCGCCGCCGACTTCACGGCGAAGTCTCCGCCGGACGGCTATACGCTGCTGGTTGCAACGACGACGGGCCAGGCGATCGCGCCGCATCTGATGAAGCTCAACTTCGACACCTTGAAGGACCTCACGCCGGTTGCGCTGGTGATGGTGGTGCCGAACGTGCTCGTCGTGGGGCCGTCGGTGACCGCCAAGGACGTCAAGGAGCTCGTCGCGCAGATGAAGGCCAAGCCGGACAGCTTCAACTACGCATCGTCAGGCGCGGGCAGCACGCAGCACCTCGCCGGAGAAGCCTTCAAGAAGCTGGCAGGTGTGCAAATGACGCACATCCCTTACAAGGGCAGCGCGCAGGCACACGCGGACCTGCTTGGCGGCCAGGCGCAGATCATGTTCGACACGACGTCGTCGGCAATCGGCCAGATCAAGGGCGGCAAACTGCGCGCGCTGGCGGTCACCTCGCCGAAGCGTTCCCCCGAATTGCCGGATGTCCCCACACTCGCCGAAGCCGGTTTTCCCGGACTTGAGATGACCACCTGGTACGGCGTGTTCGCGCCGGCAGCGACGCCCAAGGAGGTAGTCGCGAAGCTGTACACGGAACTCATGGCTGCGCTCAAATCCCCGGATGTCCAAAAGCGGATCATCGGTCTCGCGGGAGAACCCGGCAACATGACGTCGGCCGAGTTCGCGGAACTCAATCGCGCCGACTACGAACGCTACGGCAAACTGATTCGCGACGCCGGGGTCAAACTGGAATGAGAGAGGGCCGCTGGTGCAAGGAGGACGAGGAATGACCGCAACCATTGCGCTCGTCGCCGGTGATCCGGCGGGTATCGGCCCCGAGCTCGTGGCCAAGGTGCTGGCTAACGCGGCCACGCTGCCGGATGCGCGCATTCGGCTGATCGCACAGCGTTCGAGCATGGAAGCGGCCGAGCGCTCGGCGGGGGTCGCGCTCGACTTGCCGACGTTGCCCTGGGACCACGCCGCCGAATCGAGCGCGCCGATCGCCCGGCTGGAATGGGCGGGCTGGAATGCACCGGCGTTCGCACCGGCGCAGGCCACGGCGGCCAACGGCGCGTTCATGCTCGATTCGCTGCGGCTCGCGCTCGACCTTGCGCAGCGCGGCGAGGTCGACGCGGTGTGCTTCGCGCCGCTGAACAAAGCCGCGTTGCGCGCGGGTGGCATGCAGCAGGAAGACGAGCTGCGCTGGTTCGCCGACGTCCTGCAGCACCGGGGGATGTGCGGCGAATTCAACGTCCTCGAAAAACTCTGGACCTCGCGCGTCACGTCGCACGTCCCGCTCAAGGACGTCGCTGGATTGCTTACGGCGGAAGGCGTCGCCGCGGCCATCGGCATGCTTCACGATGCGCTGCGTCGCGCCGGCAACCCTGCGCCGCGCATCGGCGTGTGCGGGCTCAATCCGCACAATGGCGACAACGGCAGTTATCGGTCGCGAAGAAATCGACGTTATCGGCCCGGGCGTCAAGCTTGCGACCGAGCGCGGCCACGGCGCCGACGGTCCGTATCCGGCGGATACGATATTCGTGCGCGCGAAAAACGGCGCGTTCGACGGCATCGTGACCATGTACCACGACCAGGGCCAGATCGCGATGAAGCTGATGGGCTTTGAACGTGGCGTCACGGTGCAAGGCGGCCTTCCGGTGGCGATCACCACGCCCGCGCATGGGACTGCGTACGAAATCGCGGGCCGTGGCATCGCGAACACGCAAGCGATGCAAAACGCGCTGGCCATCGCCGCGCGGATGGGTGCGGCCGCGCACTAGTCCGTGGCCCGCAATACCGATGCTGCTCCTGACTCGATGAGGGCGTCGATTCCGCTGGGACGCGACGGCCCGACGCGCGCGCTGTCGCGCGACGACTTCCTTTATCCCGCGCTCGAACCCCTGCGCGCTGGCCGCCTCGCACTCGACGAGCTGCACACCATGTACTGGGAAGAGTCGGGCAACGCCCGAGGCGTTCCGGTGGTGTTCCTTCATGGCGGACCGGGTGGTGGCAGCTCGCCCGATCACCGCCGCTATTACGACCCGCGCTTCTATCGGATCATCGTCTACGATCAACGAGGCGCGGGAAAATCCACACCGCTCGGCGAGATCACTGCGAACACGACCCCGCACCTGATTGCGGATCTCGAGCGGCTGCGTGCGCATCTCGCGATCGAGCAGTGGCTGATCTTCGGCGGCTCCTGGGGATCGACGTTGGCCCTCGCATACGCCGAGGCCCACCCGGACCGCGTGCTGGGGTTGGTGCTGCGCGGCATCTTTCTCTGCCGGCCGCAGGAGATACGCTGGTTCCTGTACGACATTCGCTTCGTGTTCCCCGAGGCGTGGCGCGCATTCGCCGGATTTCTGCCGGACGCGGAACGCGCGGATCTGCTCGGCAACTACCATCGGCGGCTCATCGACCCCAAGCCTTCCGTCCACCTGCCGGCGGCGCATGCGTGGAGCCGCTACGAGGGCTCGTGCTCCACGCTGCTGCCGGACCCGGAACTGGTCGCGCACTTCGACGATGACGCGGTGGCGCTCGCGATCGCGCGCATCGAAGCGCACTACTTCATCAATCATATTTTCCTGCCGGACAACAGTCTGCTCGACAACCTCGCGCGCATCAGGCACTTGCCGTGCACGGTCATTCAAGGGCGGTATGACGCCGTCTGCCCGATTGTTTCTGCCGACGACCTGCACCGTGCGTGGCCGGAGGCGGAGTATCTCGTCGTGCCCGATGCCGGACATTCTGCGCGCGAGCCAGGCATTGCCCGAGAACTCGTCGCGGCGACGAATCGCTTTCGCGCCCGACTGACCCGCTAGTCGAAGGTATTCATTCCCGTTCGTGGTGAGCCTGTCGAACCACGAACGCGCCAGATCGCGGAATCCCGCTCACCCTTCGACAAGCTCAGGGCGAACGGTCAAATCTGGAGGATTGCGGGCTCATGGCCACCATCGAACGCGTCGAGATCCAACTCGTCGATCTCAAACCGAAGGTCAAACGCACCGACGCCATTCAGAGTTTCGTGTCGCAGGAAACGCCGATCGTACGGATCTTCGATCGCGACGGTGCCGTCGGGACCGGCTACAGCTACACGATCGGCACGGGCGGCTCGTCCGTCATCGCGCTGCTTCGGGATCATCTGGCGCCACGCCTCGTCGGTCGCGAAGCCGAACACATCGAGGCGCTGTGGCGTGACCTCCTGTTTCACACCCACGCCACGACGGTCGGCACGATCACGGCGCTCGCGCTGGCGGCCATCGACACGGCCTTGTGGGATCTGCGTTGCCGTCGCGCGAAGTTGCCTCTGCACGTCGTCGCGGGTGGTGCCAAGGAGTCATGTCCCTTGTACACGACCGAAGGCGGCTGGCTCCACATCGAACCGCAAGCGCTGGTCGACGACGCGCTGGCCGCGAAGGCGAAGGGCTTCGGCGGCGCCAAGATCAAGGTCGGTCGCGCGCATGTCGCGGAGGATGTCGCACGACTTGGCGCGGTACGGGAGGCGGTCGGCCCGGGGTGGGACATCATGACCGATGCCAATCAGGGCTTCAGCCTGTCGGAGGCCATTCGGCGCGCGCGTCACCTGGAAGCGCTCGATATCGCCTGGTTCGAAGAACCGATGCCGGCAGACGACGTCGCCGCACACGTCGACCTCGCCCGCCACACATCGGTACCGATCGCTGTCGGGGAGTCGCTCTACAGCATTTCGCAGTTCAAGGACTATCTGCAGGCCGGCGCCTGCTCCATCGTGCAGGTCGACGTCGCGCGGATCGGCGGCATCACGCCATGGCTCAAAGTTGCCCACATGGCGGAAGCGTTCAACGTGGCGGTTTGCCCGCACTTCCTGATGGAACTGCACGTCGGCCTGTGCTGCGCGGTGCCGAACAGCCGCTGGGTCGAATACATTCCGCAGCTCGACACGATCACGGGGTCGCAGCTCCCCATTCGCAACGGTCGCGCGTATGCATCGGCCGAGCCGGGCCTCGGCATCGATTGGGATTGGCCGGCGATCGAACGCCTGCGCGGCGCCCCGCCGTCGGTGGTGCGCTAGAGGAGTGTCCGTTCGTGGTGAGCCCTGTCGAACCACGAACATACGCGAATAGAGCCGTTAACAAGTTCGTCCTTCGACATGCTCAGGACGAACGGGATTGCGCTATTGCGGCGCGCGGAACGCCGTCACCTGGAACAACAGATCGATGTTGTCGCCGACCAATCCGAGCGCATGGGTAAGCCCGAAGTCCGACCGCTTGATCGTCGACACCGCACCCGCGCCGCAACCTTCACGCGCCCCATCGGGATCGCGACCGCACTGCATGTGTTCGACCCTCAGATTGACCGTCCGGGTCACGTCGCGCAGCGTAAGCAGGCCAGAAATGCCGATCAGGCGGTCCTGGTTGAAGACAAGCTGCGTCGAATGGAAGCGAATGACCGGGAAGCGCGCCACGTCGAACATGTCCTCCCCGCGCAACCACGCATCGCGCACACCCCAGCCCGTATCGACCGTCGTCGCGTCGACGATGAAGTCCATCGCGCCCGTGTGCTCTTCGGCGTCGATGGCGATCGTCCCTTCCATGCGGCCGAAGCGGCCGTGCTGCGTCGACAGTCCGAGGTGACGGACCGCGAATTCGGTCGACGAGAGTTCGGGATCGACGCGATAGGTCTCGGGCGCCGCGACGGCCGATCCTCCAGCCGCAAGGACGAGCAATGCCACCATGAGGAGCGCGATCTTCAACGGCTTCCTATTCGCGATACGCCTCGACCGGCAGGATGATCCTGACGTCGTCGCCGACTGCCTTGGGAATCCCGTACTTCATACCCCACTCGGAACGCTTGATGGTCGTGGAGGCTTCGACACCGCACATCGGCTTCTTGTTGAAGGGGTGTTCGCCGCAGGCGAAGTTCGTAACCTTCAGCGACACGGGCCTGGCAATGCCGAGCATCGTCAGCTCGCCGTCGACCGTCACCAGTTTGTCACCATCGAAGATCAGGTTGGACGACTTGAACGACATCGTCGGATATTTGGCGACGTTGAAAAAATCCTCGCCCCGGATGTGCGCATCCAGCCTGTCGCTGAAGCTCCGGATCGAGGCGGTATCGATGGTGACATCGACCGCTCCCTTGTGGGCGTTGCGATCCAGCACCACTTTGCCACTGATCTTGGTAAACGTCGCGCGCTGCAGCGAAAAGCCCATGTGCTGCACCTCGAACATCGGCTGCGAGTGCACAGGATCGAGCACGTAAGTCTCCTCGGCCGCCGCGACGGATAACGGAAGAATGCCTGCCAGGACGAACGCAGCGATACGCAGTGATCGGATCATGTACTTTCCTCGGATGATTCGTCGGACTTGCTGTCCGCAAGAACGCGAGGGCGCCAACACCCGAACGCGTGCCAGTATTCCGCAGCCGCCGTCATTTGACGGGCGGCAATACCATGCGGATGCGCACCGTCACTTCGTTCGCGACGGTTTCCGGATCGGCCCACTCGCCCTCGCCCACCTTGTAGTCGAGGCGCTTGATCGCAAAGCTGCCCTCGGCGACGCTGTTGCCCGAAGCGTCCTTTTTCAACACGATGGGCACCATCGCATCATGGCTGATGCCCTTGATCGTGAGGGCGCCGGTGACTTCGTACTTGTCGCCGCCGAGATCCTTGATGTTGGTCGAAACGAATTTCGCGACCGGGAACCTGGCGGTATCGAACCACTTCGGACGCTTGACCTCGGTTTCGGACTCGTCGCTGGCGAGATCGATGCTCCCCAGCTCGATGTCGAACTCGGCCTTGGACTTGGCCAGCTCCTTGGGCAGGAAAACGATGTTGGCCTTCCACCGGCGGAAGCGCCCCTCGACGTTGACCCCCATTTGCCTCGACACGAAGCGGATTTCGCTTTTGTCGATCAGCACACCCTGCGCGGCGGCCTGGGTCGCGGCGAGGAGCATCATGCCCAGCGACGGAATGAACGAACGTAACAGCGCCATGATCAACCCTTCCCTTTCTTGAACGGCAGCATCCGGGCCAGGAGGTCGTCTTTGTCGACGAATTGGTGCTTGAGGGCCGCGGCCGTATGCAGACAGACCAGCGCCAGCAGCGTGAAGTTCAATGTTTGGTGCACGGCCAGGAGGATGGCCGCGGTCTGGCGGTCCTTGGCGAAGAGGTCCGGCAGGGGTACGAGGCCGAGATAGACGACCTGGACTCCCGCCGCCGAACTGAACGACCACCCCGAGAGCGGTATGGCGAGCAGCAACACATAGAGCGCGCCATGAGACAGTAACGCCGCCCGCGCCTGCCACGCCGGCATCGGCGGGAGGGGTGGGGCGGGGTGAAGCCAGCGCCAGGCGAGCCGCGCGCAGGTCAGCAGGAATACCGTGACGCCGATCCACTTGTGCCACGCGTACCACTGCAGCTTCTGCCGCGAGAGCGGGAGGCCTACCATCGACAAACCCAGCGTGAAGCCGCAAACGATGAGGACGGCCGTCAACCAGTGCAGCAAGATCGCCGTTGTGCTGTATCGCTGCGACGCGCCGTTCGCCATCATGCAGATTCCACTTGCCCCGCTTACCGTTCCTTTTAGTGTCGCGCAACGCGCCTTGTCAAGCTGCGAGGGGTCGTCTCATTGCACGTGGAATACTCGCGACGACGGCTATAATCGAACGATGCAGGCATGACAGCCAACGTCTGCCAGGCATGCGCCTCGCGAATACAACGTGATCTCACGCAACACGCTGGAACTTCCGTCCACACGCGGGCCGTGGATCGCCGCTCAGTGACTCGCGTTCGTCTCTGGCCAGTGTTCGTGCTTGCGATCATGTTCGCCGCGAGCAACGCGACGGCGGGTCTGCCGCGGCCGGTCGCCCGCGCCTTCATCGACCAGCATATTCCGCTCACCGCCGTCACTGCGTTCGTGCAGGAGATCGGCACCGTGCAACCGCTGTTTTCGCAGGACCCATCGAAACCGATGAATCCGGCATCGACGATGAAATTGCTGACTACGTTCGCCGGTCTCGACATTGCTCGGCCCCGACTTCCGCTGGCGCACCGAGGCCTACGCGGAGGGCAGCATCGTCGACGGAGTGCTTGATGGCAACCTCGTGCTCAAGGGTTACGGCGACCCGAAGGTGACGCTGGAGCAGTTTCAGGAACTCGTCGCACGGCTGCGCGCCACCGGCCTGACGACGATCCGTGGCGATCTCGTGCTCGATCGCACGTACTTCGCGCCCGGTGCACACGACCCAGCCGCATTCGACGGCGAGCCGCTCAAACCTTACAACGTCGGGCCCGACGCGCTGCTCGTGAGTTTCAAGAGCGTGCGCTTCGTGTTCGCGCCGAGCACCGCCGGCGACGTCGTCGACGTGCACGCGGAGCCGGCATTGGCGAACCTGACGATCCGAGGCACGCCCCGCCTCGTGGAAGGCGAATGCGGCGACTGGCGCGCAGCGCTGCAGGCGACGTTCGCCAGCCGACCGGATGCCGCCGTCGCCACCTTCGATGGCCGCTACCCGGCAGCCTGCGGAGAACGTGACTGGTACGTGGCGTTGCTCGATCATCCGCACTTCGTCTACGCGACCTTCGCGCAACTTTGGCAGTCCGCCGGCGGCAGCTTCAGCGGGCGCGTGCGCGACGGCAAGCTGCGCCCGGGCGCGAATCCGCTCGTGACGCTCGAATCGCCGCCGCTCTACGACGTCGTCCGCGACATCAACAAGCTGTCGAACAACGTGATGGCCCGGCAACTGTTCCTGACGCTCGCGACAACAGCCCGTCCGCCGCCCGCGACGATCGAGCACGCGGCCGAAGCCGTCAAGCGCTGGCTCGCCGGGCGCAAGCTCAATTTCCCCGAGTTGGTGTTGGACAACGGTTCGGGTCTGTCACGCCATGAGCGCATTGCTGCGAACAGCATGGGCAAACTTCTTCTCGCTGCGTACTCGAGCAACGTCCGCGCAGACTACGTCAGTTCGCTTGCCGTCGCCGCGACCGACGGGACCGTACGCAAACGTTTCGAGAAAGATGCCGTCGCCGAGCAGGCGTTCCTGAAGACCGGCTCGCTGGAGGGCGTGCGCGCGATCGCGGGTTATGTGTTCGCGCCGAACGGACGCATCTTCGTCGTCGTCTGCTTCGTCAATCACCCTAATGCGGCGCGCGCACAGTTGCCGATCGACTTGCTGGTGGGATGGGTCTACGCCGCCACCGGCAGCGGGCGCTAGCGACGCAGTCACATGCCGGGGACGGGCTTGCTGTCGTTGAACAGCACGTAGCCGCGCACCAGGCGATAGAGCACCCAGATCGTGGTCGCCACCCAGATCAAGTAGCCGATGAACAAACCGATGACGAATAATGGCAAGCAGCACGAACACGACCGCGCCGATCGCACCCCACAGCAACGAAAACCAGAACGTCCGGATCAGCCAGCGATAGTGCGATTCGAGCCAGGTTCCGGCCGCCTCGCCGCGCTTCACGTAGGCAAGGATGATCCCGACGATGCCGACGAGGCCGGTCAATGGCGCGATGAGCGGAAAACCCGAAGACACGAGTCCGACGACCGCAGCGACGCCGAACAACGCATAGACCAGCAGCGTCGTCGATACGAGCGACGAGGACGGAACGCCTGCAGCATTGCTATCGGACATGACTTGGCTCCACGTGGTTGCGATGATCGACCCCGAAAGCAATATGGGGATCGCGCGCGCCCACTTCAACCGTAACGCTGTTGATCCTTGTGCGCGTAATACCCGCCGTCCTCGTCGTCGATCCACATGATGTCGTCATCCGGATAGAACGGCAGGTCGCCCTCGATCCGGTTGCCGATCTCCAGGTAGGTGGCGTTCGCGCCGCTGCGATTGATCATGTGGTGCGCCTCCGTCGTACCCCCGGGATAACCGGCACACATGCCCGTGGACAGGGTCTGTTCGCCCGCATTGGTGGCCAGGACGAGCTCGCCCGAAAGGATGTACACGAACTCGTCCTCGAGCGTATGCCCGTGGCGGAGCGCTGACTGTCCACCGGGACCCAGCGTCACGAGATTGACACCGAATTTGGTCAGGCCGCAGGCTTCCCCAAGACGGCGCTTGACGCGGTCGCCCATGCGGCTCTTGAACGGCTCCGGGTAGCCGGAGCCACGAACCTCCGGCGCCTTGCCGGGGTCGAGGGCGGGAAGCTTGAGATCGGCCATCGTGCAAATACTCCAAATAAGGGTGTCATGGTCAGCGCATTCCGGGCGCAAGGATATAATACGCGAGCCGGTGGTCCAGGTTCGGCCCACCGTTCGTTATCCACTGGAGACGCACATGACTGCTGCAAGATTCGAGCGCAGCCGCGACGCGCTGGTCAAGGATTTTACCGAAGTGCTGACCGAAGCGGATTCGCTGCTCAAGCAGGCCACCAAGGAATCAGGCGAGAAGGCGAGCGACCTCCGTGCGCAAGTCGAATCGAAGCTGCGCGCGGCCAAGTTGAAGCTGCAGGATATGCAGGATGACGCAATGGATCGCGCCAAGGCAACCGCGCGCGCGACCGATGAATACGTGCGCGACAATCCTTGGCAGGCCCTCGGCGTCGCGGCGGCATTGGGCGTACTCATCGGCCTGCTGATCGGCCGCCGCTAGACGTCCGTGGCGGACACGGACGAAACGCCGCGCTCAGGCGGCCTCTCGGACGCCGTTTTTCGTCTGGGAGGCACCGCGCTCGCGCTGCTGCGCACGCGGCTCGAGGTGGCGACAGTCGAGTTCGAGGAAGAACGCGAGCGGGCGACCGAGCTTCTGGTCCTGGTGCTCAGCGGCGTGCTGCTGGCGCTCTTCGCCCTGCTTTTCGCCTCGATCTTCGTCATCGCGTACTTCTGGGAGGCGTATCGGTTGTGGGCGATCGCAGGCGTGACGCTGTTCTATGTCGCGCTGGCCGCCCTGACGTTCATGCGTCTCCAGCAACGACGTCGCGACAAGCCACCGCCCTTTGCCGCGACGCTCGCCGAGCTCGGCCAGGACGTCGCCTCCTTGCGGCGCGAGCAATGAGCACCGCCGGGCCGCCCCTAGGTGCGAATTACGCCCCCTTTGGGGGCAGCGCAGCGGCGGCAGCCGCAAGCGTGGGGGCCCAATGAGCGCCCGCCTGGACGAATTGGCCGCGCGCAAGGCGCTCCTGCTGGCGCGCCTGCGCCTGGAACGCCTGCAGGTGTCGCTCTACGCCGGACAATTGCGCGACGCCGTGCGTCCGGCCGGCCTTATCGGTGGCGCCATCGCCAAGCCCGCAGCTGCCGTGGCGCTGGTCGAGGCGATTGCGCCGCTGTTCGGATTGCAACGGCTTGCCCGCTGGGTGCGTTTCGGATCGATCGCCTTCGTGGTGCTCGGCATCGCACGCAAGTGGCGCCGCTCCGACCGATGAAGCCGGCCGTCCGGCCGTAGCAATGCGTCTGGTCGGGGTCATGATGGTCCGCAACGCCGCGGACATCATCGAAGCCTGCCTCCGCCACAACCTCGCGTTCCTCGACGGCATTGCGATCGTCGATCACGGCTCGACCGATGGCACGTCGGATATCCTGGCTGCGTTGCTGCGCGAGGGCCTGCCGGTCTTCATCGGCAACGAAGACGAGCCCGCGTTCAATCCTCCCACGGTCGTGAACCGCCTGGTCCGGCACGTGTTCGCGACCAGCGACGCGAACTGGGTGTTTCCGCTGGATTGCGATGAGTTTCTGAAGACGCCTTCGCGGGCACACCTCGAAAATACGCTGCGCGCAGTTCCGCCCCAACGACACCTGCAACTGGATTGGCTGACCTACGTTCCGCAATTTGACGTGGGCGACGATATGCTCAAATTGCTCCGCTCCGCGCGACGTCTCGCAAAAGAGCGCCACGGCGTTTCCAAGATGGTCGTCGGACGCCACTTCCTGAACGACGAAACCGACCAGATCCCGAAAGGCAATCACGTGATTCTGCGCACCACGGGACCGGTACCCTTGGCCCCCTGCGTCAAATGCGCAGCTGAGAACGCAGCGCTTGCGCACGTCCCGATCCGTTCGACGCCGCAGTTCGTCGCAAAAATGGCCAACGGCTGGTTGGCCAATCTCGCGGGCGGCGATATCCAGGGCGGCAAATCATCGCACCAGCGCGAAGCTTTCGAATATCTCCGTTCGGGGCGGCCCGTGACGCGCAGCCAATTGAACGCGTTCGCGATGAACTACGGCGTTCCGCAGAACCGCTGGCTGCCCGCGGATGCCATCGAGCTGATCGACGATCCGTTCCTGGCCGATATCAAGCTGACCCACGAACATTACGGTGTTCGGGACCCGCTCGCGCTGGTGCTTGCGGTCGCCGAACGCCTGGTCAAGCAAGCCCACCCGCTATAGGCCGAGGTCCTTCCACAGCGTATCGACGCGGCGCCTGACCTGCTCATCCATGGCAATCGGGCGGCCCCAGGTCCGCGCGGTTTCGCCGGGCCATTTGTTGGTCGCGTCGATACCCATCTTGCCGCCCAATCCTGCGACCGGCGACGCGAAATCGAGGTAGTCGATCGGCGTGTTCTCCACGATCAGCGCGTCGCGCGCCGGATCGACCCGGGTGGTAAGCGCCCAGATCACTTCCTTCCAGTCCCGGATCTCGACGTCGGCGTCGGTCACGATGATGAACTTGGTGTACATGAACTGGCGCAGAAAGCTCCAGACGCCGAACATCACCCGCTTGGCATGTCCGGCGTATTGCTTGTTCATGCTCACCACCGCGAGCCGGTACGAGCAACCTTCGGGCGGCAGATAAAAGTCGACGATCTCCGGAAACTGCTTTTGCAGCAGCGGCACGAATACTTCGTTGAGCGCCATGCCGAGCACTGCGGGCTCGTCCGGCGGCTTGCCGGTATAGGTCGAGTGGTAGATCGGCTCGCGGCGCATCGTGATGCGCGCGATGGTTAGCACGGGAAAGCGTTCGACCTCGTTGTAGTAGCCCGTGTGATCACCGTACGGACCTTCCAGAGCGGTCTCGAAGCCGCTGGGGTCGCCGGCGTCCGGCTGGATGTGGCCTTCCAGCACGATCTCGGCCGAAGCGGGCACGGCGAGACCATGCGTGATGCACTTCACGATCTCCGTACGCGCCCCGCGGAGCAGTCCGGCGAACTGATACTCGGACAACGCATCCGGCACCGGCGTCACGGCGCCCAGGATGGTCGCCGGATCCGCGCCCAAGGCAACCGCAATCGGGAACGGCGTCCCCGGGTGCGCGAGGCCGTGGTCGCGAAAGTCCAGCGCCCCACCACGATGCGTGAGCCAGCGCATGATGACCCGGTTGCGGCCGATCACCTGTTGGCGATAGATGCCGAGGTTCTGGCGGGCTTTGCGCGGGCCGCGAGTGACCGTCAGGCCCCAGGTGATCAGTGGCGCGACGTCCCCGGGCCAGCAGGTTTGTATCGGCAAGCGGTCCAGATCGACGTCGGCGGCTTCCCAGACGACCTCCTGGCACGGCGCGGACGTCCGCTCCTTCGGCGCCATGTTCATCACCTGCATGAAAACCGGTCGCGTGTTCTGCCAGGCATCCTTCAGGCCCTTGGGCGGTTCGGGTTCCTTGAGAAACGCGAGCAGCTTGCCGACCTCCCGCAGCGCCGTGACCGAGTCTTCCCCCATCCCCAGCGCGACGCGCTGCTGCGTGCCGAACAGGTTGCCAAGGACCGGGATCGAGTGTCCCTTCGGCTTTTCGAACAGCAGCGCCGGTCCGCCGGCTCTCAGCACGCGGTCGCAAATCTCGGTCATCTCGAAGCGCGGATCGATCTCGACGCCGATTCGCTTGAGCTGGCCCTGGAGCTCGAGTTGGGCGAGGAAATCGCGCAGGTCGGCGTACTTCACGGCGGGGAGGCTGGCTGGGCTGATTGCAGGAGGAGGAAGGTCATCTTAGCAAAACGGAACATCAACCCCCGCCCAATAGCCCGGTTAGTGCATGGTTTTGTCCACCCTGCTGAACGATTCAGGGCGGACGCCTGTCTCAGAAACGGCGCCAATTTATTGCCGTTTCCGGCGCCAAAGCCCGGTTTTCACTTCGGACTGTCGGGGCAAAGCGACAGTACGCGTGGCATCGGCGCCACAACGCCCGATAAAGGCGCTTTTGCGGCGGGGTGTGCTAGACCCCGGCCCGCGCAAACCGCTATCCTGATTTCGACGGGCCTCGGTTGAGGCCCGTATCGCCTGGAGATGTTTGCTTGAGAATTGTCGGCCTTGCGCGAAGATTCCTGCCTGGAGTGCTGGCCCTCCTGTGGGCGGCCGCCGCGTGGGCAGGTCCCGGCACGCTCGGCAACCCGCATCCCGCTGCCGGCGTGACGCCAGCGTCAAGCGTGATGCCGTCGATCGAGATCCTTTCTACCCAGACCAACCTCGCCGGCACCTGCGGCGGCGCTGCGTTCGACATCAACACGTTCATCAACGTCGATACGCAGGCGTCGGCCGACGTGCACCTGTCCGCGCCGGGATTTCCGTTGCTGGAGCAGTTCACCGACGAGACCGGCAGCAACGTTGGGCCGTTTGTCGGCCCTTATCCGACGTTCACCATTCAGCCCTTCGGCGGCGGGCTGCCCCCCAACACGCCGATCCGGATCACCATCGACACCTATTCCGGGCAAGCGCTTGCGGGCGCGCTGACCTACTCGAGTTCGATGCAGTACAACTGCACGACCGGCGCGATACTGAATCTGGTGGCGGCTGCCCCAGGTGCTCCCGCCATCATTCCGACCATGAGCGAGTTCATGCTCGCTGCGACCGCCCTGTTGCTCGCCCTGGTCGGACTCATCACGCTCCGCAAGCGGGCGGTGTCCAACCGCCACTAGGGACGGTTGCCTTAGGCCGTTCGTGGTGAGCCTGTCGAACCACGAACCGCCTCCCGTCTCCAGCGAGCGTTCACCCTTCGACAAGCTCAAGGCGAACGGACCCATTGAATCAGCGCGTCGTCGCTAGAACACCGCGCCGGCGCCACCATCCATGGCGACGATCGCACCGGTGACGTAGCTCGCCTGCTCCGAAGCGAGAAACACGGCGACATTGGCAATCTCCTCCGGCTTGGCGAAGCGTCCCAGCGGGATCTTGGCCTGGTTGCGCGCAAGCAACTCGCCTTCGTCCAGTCCGGTCAGCTTCGCCTCTGCCCGCAGTCCTTCCTGCACGCGCCCGGTCAGCGTTCCGCCCGGGTTGATGCCCGCGATGCGGATGCCACTCGACCCGTACGCGGCGGCCAGGCCGGTGGTGGCGAGCATCAGCGCCGCGTTCGCCGCGCCGCCGGGCAGATGCACCGGTGTCGCCACCTTGCCGCCCATGCCGATGATGTTGACGATGACACCGCGCTTGCGCGCGAGCATGCGCTTCAGCACCGCGTCGGTTGGATGGATCGTGCTGAAGAATTTCGCATCCATTGCGTCGCGCCACGCCTGTGCGTTCAGGTCGGCGGGCGCGTAGCGGCGCGCGGCACCGGCTGAATTGACGAGGACGTCGATCGCACCGACTTGGCGCTCGACGGTGTCCACCATGCGCTCCGCATCGTCGGCACGCGTCAGGTCGGCCGCAATCGTCACCGGTGGTTGCGTGGTCCTGGGAAAGCGCGCGACTGCGCTGTCGAGGTTGGCCTGCGCGCGAGACACCAGGACGATTCGCGCACCCTCCGCAGCGAACGCCTCGGCGCACGCATAGCCGATGCCTTTGCTGCCGCCCGTCACCACGACGACCTTTCCGTGCAGTCCCAATTCCATGCTCGCTCCTCTCGACGTAGTTCGTCACGGCATCAGCGCATCGCGCAGTTGCGCCTTGATTCTCGCATAGGCATCGTCGCGCGCAGCCGCGTTGGCCGCGATCGTGACGCCCTGTCCCGGATGCACGCCATTCGGGACGTCGAGGTGCCGCGGCCGGGGGAGGTTCGGCGTGTCGAAGCCGTGATACGTATCGGGATATGCATGCACCCGCAACGGCAGCCGCTTCGCTGCCATCGCCTTGCCCAGCGCGATACACGGTCTGGGCGACGTCCAGTCGTCGGCTTCGCCGACGAACACGTTCACCGGCGCGGCCGGCGCGTAACCGTCCTTGCCAAGCAACGAGGCATAACAGCCGGGGTAAAGGGCGATCGCCGTGAGGAAAAATTCCGCTGGATCGCCGAGCGCGCGGAGATATGCCGCTACGCTCTTCTCACGGGCATTCATCGACGCGAGCACGGCACTCCCGCCATGAGACCAACCCAGCAGCGCAACGCGATTCGTCGCGATGTCCGGTCGTGAGCGCAAGTACTCCAGCGCGCCAAACACATCGAGACGCCGGTTGGCCTGGGTGATGGTCTGGTCTCGTACGGGTTGTGTACACACTTCGCGTCGACCGCGTGGATTGAAACTGTCCGGAAACAGAACCGCGTAGCCCTCCGCGACGAGCAGATCGGCCATCGCTTGATGGCGGGCAGTCAGCTTGTCGCGCCGGCTCGCGAGCGTGCTGTACATCCCATCGCAGCCATGCAGGGCGATGACCGCTGGAAACCCACCCGCAGACGGGTCCGGCGTAAAGAAAAGACCGGTCAGCTGGATGGCAACACCGGTTTGCGGATCGATATCGAGACTGGGGAAAGTGACCGGTTCACCCATCGTCGCGCTCGCCATCGGTGCCGCAACGACGATCGCCGCGCAGAGTGCCGCCGCTGCTGCACGCACCACCCGCAGCGTCATCGCGGCCAGAACGGCCAGCGTTCGAAGCGCGTGCCGTAGTCGAGGACAATGCCGACGAAGATGGCAAGGCCGTACCAGTGATTGCCGCGAAACGCGCGGAAACAGCGCGCGCGATCACGACCACGGATCAGCCAGTACTGCCACAAGGCCAGCAGCGAGGCGGTCAGGATGCCGGCGTAGTACCAGGGTCCGAGGAATTTCAGGCGCCCGATGTACGTCAGTCCCCCCAGATGAATCGCGTAGCAAAGCATGATGACGAGCACGTCGTACTTGCCGAAGAATATCGCCGACGTCTTGATGCCGAGCTTGACGTCGTCATCGCGATCGACCATCGCGTATTCCGTGTCATAGGCCATGACCCAGAACAGATTCGCCGCAAACAGTCCCCAGCCGAGAGCGGGAACCGTCTCGTCGACGGCGGCGAACGCCATCGGAATACCGAATGAAAACGCGATGCCGAGGAACGCCTGCGGGAGCACGAAAAAGCGCTTGAAGAACGGATAGGCGACCGTGATCGCGAGCGCTGGAAAGGAAAGCAGTATCAACGTATGGTTGAGTCGAAGAATAAGCAGGAAGGCGCAGAGCGCCAGCACCGCGGCGACGACGAGTGCCTCCCACGGCGCGATCTCGCGCTGCGCCAGCGGACGTGCCGCTGTGCGTTCGACATGCGGGTCGAAACCCCGATCGGCGTAGTCGTTGAGCGCGCAGCCCGCCGAGCGCATCAGCAGCGTCCCCAGCGTGAAGATACCGACGACGATCCACGACGGCGCTCCCGCCGTGGCGAGCCAGAGCGCAGTCAACGTCGGCCACAGCAGCAGCAAGGTGCCGATCGGCTTGTCGAGGCGGATCAACCGCTCGTAGGCGTCAATCCGCGCAGCGATCCGCTGCATGAGCGACGTCGCCGCGCGCTCCGAATGCTCGCTCACAGCGGCAATGCCAACTGCTTCCTGAGCGCGCGCGGTGCGACTTCGGCCAGCAAGGTTTCCGGCGTCGGGTACTTCAGCTGCAGGCGCAGCTCACGCTTCATGCGGGTGTTGTTCAAGCGCCGCGATTCGCTCATGAACGACAACATCATCGGCGCAATGCGCGCTTCGGCTTCATCCCACGATACCCGCGGCGGCCGCGGCATGTGAAACGCGTCGGCCACGGTGTCGAACCATCCGCCCATCTTGAGTTCGGCGTCGTCGGTGATGTTGTAGGCGCGGTTTGGCTTGCCGCGGAACGCGGCCGCAACGGCGGCACGGGCGAGGTCGTCGGCGTGGATATGGTTGGTGAACACGTCGTCCTCGGCGCGCAGCACCGGAGTGCCCTGCTTGAGCCGATCGATTGGCAGACGAGTTTCTGCGTAAATGCCGGGGGCACGCAGGATCGACAATCGCACACCATAGCGAGTGGCCCATCGCCGCAACCGGTTCTCGGCAGCAATGCGGCGACGCGCCCGCGGTGTCTGCGCCTTGCGCGGGCGCGCTTCGGTCACGCGCGCGCCGGCGCAATCGCCGTAGACACCGCTGGTGCTAATGTAGACGAAGCGCTGGGGTATAATCCGCGCCTTTGTCAGCGCAGCGATCAGTCGCATCGTTCGAGGATCGTCGCGTCCCGCTGCCGGCGGCGGCGCGAAATGCAGGACCGCGAACGGCGCAGCGCGCAGACGTTCCAGGCTGGGCAACGAATCGAGGTCGCCGACGATCGGGATGATGCCGTGGCTGCGCAGCTTGGGAATGTCTTCCGGGCGGCGAGTGAGACCGTAGAGGCGGACCCTGCCGCGCAGGAGGTCGGCGGCGCGCAAGGCAATGTCTCCGCAGCCGATCAAAAGTACCCTGATCACGAACGTCGGAATTGCGCAGCAATCACGAACTTTCCCCTCGCCCTCGGGGAGAGGGGGAAGAGATGAGGGCAAATTGCGAAGCGATCACAAACATTCCCGATGCCGCATCAGATTACCATAAAACCAAGCGATCACTCGTTCGCCTGCCACGACGGCGAGACCGTGCTCGCCGCCGCGATGCAGGCCGATCTGATGATCCCATATGGCTGTCGCAACGGCGCCTGCGGCACGTGCAAGAGCAAGATCATCGCCGGCAAAGTCGACTACGGCGCGCATCAGCCGAGCACCCTGACCGACCTCGACAAGAAGCAGGGCCTGGTGCTGTTGTGTGTCGCCAAGCCGAAGACGGATCTGACCGTCGAAGTGCGCGAAGTCCGCCGCGCAGGAGACATACAGATCCGCAAGCTGCCTTGTCGCATCGAAAAGATCGCCAAGGTGGCGCACGACGTCGCGATCGTGTCGCTCAAGCTACCCGCCAACGAACGCCTGCAATACCTGGCCGGGCAGTACGTCGACTTCCTGCTGAAGGACGGCCGCCGTCGCAGCTTTTCGATCGCGACGGCGCCCGAGGATGACACGCTTCTCGACCTGCACATCCGGCACGTGCCGGGCGGCTTTTTCTCCGACCAGCTGTTCACCCAATTCAAGGGGCGGGAGATCCTGCGCTTCGAAGGTCCGCTCGGCACGTTCTTCCTGCGCGAGGAATCGGACAAGCCGATCATTTTTGTCGCCGGTGGCACCGGTTTCGCACCGATCAAGGCCGTGATCGAGCACGCGCTGCATCACAACGTCACGCGCTCGATGGTGTTGTACTGGGGCGTGCGCTCGCTTGCCGATCTTTATCTACCCGATCTCCCTGGCCAATGGCAGAAGCGGCATCGCGATTTCACTTTCATTCCGGTGTTGTCGGATCCGCTGCCGCAGGATCGGTGGCCGGGCCGCACCGGCTTTGTCCACAAGGCCGTGATGGCGGATTTTCCGGACCTCTCGGGCTATCAGGTGTACGCATGCGGCGGCCCGGCAATGATCGACGCCGCGCGCACGGAATTCACGCAGCAGCGCAAGTTGCCGCCGGAAGAGTTTTTCGCCGATTCGTTCACGTACGCGGCACAGACCGAACCGGCAGCGTAGCGCACGCGCGAATATCGGCAAGAACTGGCAGCCTGATGCTAGCGACGTTTCAGTTCGCTGGTCGCCAGCTTGAGCGCCGCCACAAGATGGGCGTTGGCTTCGGTGTCGCGCCCCTGGCGCCCGAGCATCTCGCCTAGCGCGAGGTGCGCGCGCCAACCGTCGTCGAGTGCAAGACTCGCCTCGAGGTAGGTCTGTGCCTTGCCCCAGAGTTGAGCCCGTTGGCACAGCATGCCGAGAACACGCAGTAGCACCGCGTCCTGATTGTGTGTG
Source organism: uncultured beta proteobacterium (assembly GCA_963726935.1). Lineage (GTDB taxonomy): Bacteria > Pseudomonadota > Gammaproteobacteria > Burkholderiales > Casimicrobiaceae > PALSA-1003. The sequence goes on along the minus strand of CAVSEH010000012.1, from coordinate 193,513 downwards.
GTCAGCCACCGCTCTGCCTGCTCGAGTTGGCGCGTCGCGTCCGGAAGATGACATTCACCATAGAGTTCGACCAGATCCGAGTCCCAATCGCGCTCGAGGCTGGCGCCGAGAATTTCCGCCGCCTCGCGGTCGCCCCCAAGCTGCAGGAAACTTTGCGCGGCGGCGCGCGCGACTTTCGGCTGAATCCTGCTCGACTCGGGCAACCTGCCCCAGTAGTCGCGCAGGCCGTTGGCGTCCTGCGCCAGCGACCTCAGGTGCTCACTGTGCGCGCTGACCCGTACGAAGTCGGCCTGCGCCGCATCGAAAACCTTGCGCTTGACCAGCTGATCGAGCAGCGCGGGAATCTCCGCCCATCGTCCTGCCGCCTGCAGCGTGCGCAGTTCCAGCCGTAATGCCGCCGTGTGCATCCCCGCTTCCATGCGCAACTCCTGCAGCAACCGGAGCGCGTCCAACGGTTGTCCGCGCTCGAGCGCAATCTCCGCGGCGAGCATAAACCGCGGCACGGCAAGGCTCTGCGTTTTGGCGTCGGCAGACGCGAGGAACCTCTCCGCCGCGTCGAGGTCACGGACATCGATGGACGCACGACCGGCGATGAGCGCGTTCACCGGCGACGAGCCGGGAATCGCCAACGCTTCCTCGGCGTGCTGGCGGGACTTCCCGTAACGCCCTTCGAGAAGCGCAATGACCGCCGAATCCTGCATGGTTCGCGCGCGCTCGATCTTCTGCTGCCTGCGCCAGACGCGAACCTGCTGTGGCAGGCGCAGCGTGCGCGACACCAGCCGGATAGACAGATAGATCGCGATGAATCCGCCGACGACGATCAGCAATAGCAGGTTCAGCGACAGCTCGATGCGATACGGTGGCGCAACCAGCAACGCGTAACCCGCGTTGAGCTTGACCACGAGGGCGACGACGACGGCCGCCGCCGCAAGGATCAGGAACCAGAAGAGAACGCGCACGGTATTGGCGGGTTCGGAAGCCGGTCAGCGCTGCGGTTTCTCGCGCGCGAGCTTCAGGACGCGCACCGCCTCGAGACTGCGCGCGAGATCGGGTATCTCGACCGCCATGTCGGTGGCCTGCACCTGTTTCAACAGCAGTTGCACGGTCTGCACGGGCTGCGCGCGGGTATCGAAATACTTGCGCAGCCACGCATCCGCCACCGTCAGGTCTGCGCGAAATCCGGCCTGATCGCGCAGGAGCAGCGCCAAGCGCGCCGCGAGAAGACGCAATTTGAGATTCTCGCGCAGGAAATATTGCTGCTGGGGCGCCAACAATGGTGCTTCGGGGCGGTCCAGATTTTCGACCCGCACCAACTGCCGCACGTCCTGCCACACTTCCCGCAGGAAGCGGCGCCACGCCGACTCTTCCTTCGGCGCCACCGCCGGCGGTGGCGCGGGCAGTCGTTCCTCGAGCGCCAACGGCAAGGTGTCGACCGCCGCGATCGCCTGGTCGAGACGCAGCGATACCCCTGCAACGTCGACGAAGGGTACCGCCTTGAGGCGGTCCATGTCGCGGGCCAGCGCACGCCGCAAAGGCAGGAACTGCGGCCGGTCCAGGCGCTGGAGTTTGGAATCGGCGAGCTGCAGGGCTGCGAGTGCGGATGGCACGTTGCCCGCGAACTGCAGCTGTTGACTCGCCAACACCAGCACCTGCTCGATCTCGGTCAGGGCCCACTCGTCGCGCGATGGAGCAAGTTCTCGATAGAGCGCTTCCAGCGCCGCTTGTTGCGTCTGTGATTCGGCGAGGCGGTTTTCCAGCAACGCGATCTTGGCTTGCGCTTCGCGCAAGTTCTCCTGCTCGTCCTTGAGCCCTATCCGCGAGGCCTGCTCGCTGGCTTCGATCTCACCCAACTTCTTGGCGAACTCGAGCCGCAGATCGCGCTGTGCATTGCGCGCATCGATCCAGACCGCAACCACGCCGATCGCCAGCAGCAGCAGGGCCGCCGACAGGATCCAATGCCAGCGCCGACGCGTATCGGTCGAGGCTACCAGTTCCGGCGCAGGGGGTGATGCGGAGTCCGGACTTCGGTCGACCGGCTCGGACATGAGCGTCATGGGCAGATTGCGGGGGCGACGATTGTAGCAGGATTGGTGCCCGGAACTGGCCGCCAACGCCGTGCTCCACTAGAATGACGAGCTGCGTCGCACTCGTCGACGCCGAGTCAACGCCAAGACGCCTTCCCGTGTTCATCTTCGCCGTCATCGTGGTCATCGCGCTCGCTGCGATTGCCGGCTATTTTTTCGGCCTGCGGCAGCGCGCACCCATTGCGCAGAATCCACCCGCGGCCGTGACCGCGCCCGTTCCGCCTGCGCCGTCGACGTCGATCACGACGAACGACATCGAACAGGAACGCGTCGATCACGAAAAGGCGCGCATCATTCGCAGTGTCGCCGTCGAGGCTTTCGTGCTTCAGAGCCGACTCGACGCTGCCTGCGGCGCGGCGAATATGGTCGACCGTGACGCCGGCGTGAACAAGGCCCTCGAAGCCGAGGTTGCCGCCGCGCATGCAGAGACCGCGCGATATCGGCAACTGGTGGTCGACATCGAGAACAGCGCGCCGCCGCCGATCCTCATGGGCATCGCCGAACCCGACGATCTCAAGCTGATCGTCGGCATCGGCCCGGTGCTCGAACGCATGCTGCGCCACCTGGGTATCGGCACGTTTCGGCAAATCGCCCGCTGGACACCGCGCGACATCGCGGAGTTCGACGCCAAGCTGCCTGAGTTCCCCGGACGAATCGTACGCGATCAGTGGGTAACGCAGGCACGCGCGTTGCACGAATCGAAATACGGCGAAAGCCCGCTGGCGCGATGACCGCGCGCTCGGCCGGCAAAGGCGCGGAAGTCGCGTCGGCGCAGCACGGCGTTGCCGCGTCGAGTCTGCTGCAGATCGCCATCCTGACGCTTGTATGGGGCTGCAACTGGCCGGTGCTGAAGCTGGGCGTCGGCGAACTCGCCCCGTTGACCTTTCGTGCCTCTTCACTGATATTCGCGGCGATCGGATTGCTGCTCGTGGCGAAATTCTCGGGTAATTCGATTCGCATTCCCAGGCCGATGTGGGGCAAGGTTGTCGTGCTGGCGCTCTTCAACATCGCCGCGTGGAACGGACTCATCCTGTTCGGCGTTCAGAACATGCCCGCAGGTCGCTCGGCGATACTCGCCTATACGATGCCGATCTGGACGGTCCTGATCAGCCTCGGGTTGCTGCACGAACCGCTGTCGCGGCGCAAGATCGTCGGGCTCGTACTCGGCATGTGCGGCATGATCGTCCTGCTGGGCGACGATCTGCGCCACGTGCAGCGCGCGCCGGTCGGCGCGCTGTTCATTCTCGCCGCAGCCGTCACCTGGGCGTTCGGTACCGTGCTCCTGCGGCGCTGGAAACCGCCCATCCCGCAGGCAACATTGACCGGCTGGATGATGGTGCTGGGCTGGATTCCGATCGTGGTCTGCGTACCGTTCTTCGATCCGCACCCGCTGCATTCGCTCGCGACGATGTCGGGAACCGCGTGGTTCGCGGTGCTCTACAACATTTTCCTCGCAGGTACGCTCGCGCACTGGGCCTGGTTCAAGATGGCGCGCACGCTGCCGGTTGCGGTGAGTTCGCTGTCGTCGCTGCCCGTGCCGGTCGTCGGCGTGCTCTCCGGCATGCTTTTCCTCGGCGAGCGCCCGGGATGGAGCGAGTTCATCGCGCTGGGTCTCGTGCTCGCCTCGCTCGCTGCGGTGTTGTTCGCGCCGGCGTCGAAGCCGGCGGCATCAGAAACGATTCCCGAGTAAGGGCCCCTATAACAGCTCCGGAATCAACGTCAGCGTCTTCCGGCCCGGGAACCACGCGTCGAGATTCGCGCGGCACAGATCGCCCATCGCCTGCCGCGTTTCGCGCGTTGCACTGCCCACGTGGGGCAGCAAGACGACGTTGTCCATCGACAGCAACGCGGCGGGAATACGCGGCTCGTCGGCGAACACATCGAGGCCGGCACCTTTGATGGTGCCCGCCGCAAGCGCCGCAACCAGCGCCGGCTCATCGACGATCGAACCGCGCGCGATGTTGATCACCGTGCCTTTCTTGCCCAGCGCGGCGAGCACGCCGGCGTCGACGACGTTGCGCGTCGCTTCACCACCCGGACACGCGACGACGAGGAAATCCACGGCCGCTGCCAATGATTTGAGGTCTTGCACGTATTCATACGGCACATCCTGCGGCTTGCGCCCCGTATAGGAGACCTGCATGCCCATCGCCGCGACGCGCTGCGCGATCGCCTTGCCGATCCGGCCCAGGCCGAGGATGCCGACCTTCCTGCCCGCAAGCTTGGTCGTCAGCTCGGGCCCGCGCTTTTGCCATTCGCCGGCCTGCAGGAAGCGATTCAGGCGCACGAATCCCCGCCCGGTCATCAGGATCAACCCCAGCGCGACGTCGGCGACGTCGTCCGTCAGCACGTCCGGCGTGTTGGTCACCTTGATGCCGCGCTGTTTGCAGTAGGCGACCGGAACGCCGTCGTAGCCGACACCGAACACCGAAATGATCTCGAGCGCGGGGAGTGCGTCGAGCAACTGTGTCGGCGCCAAGGTTCCACCGCCCTGCACCAACCCGACGATGTTCTTGCCCTGCGCCGCAAGCAGGCCCGCCTTGTCGGTTGCCTGGAGGTAATCGTGGCAGCGGTACTTCGCTTTCAGCGGATCGTACAGAAATGGCGGCAACGGGGCGGTGACGATGATATCGGGTTGCATGGCGGGATCCTGTCAGTGGGTGGCGAAGTATTCTAGCAATGCCGCGAGCAAGCCGGCATCCGCGGGTGGGGTGACGGTGACTCGAGCGAAACCCAACTCGTTCGCGCGCGCGGCAATGCGCGGATGCGGCACGAAGGTCGGCGTCGCCGCCAGGCGCTCTCGGGGCTCACGACCCAGCAGCGCCCAAAGGTTGTCGATGCCTTCGCTGCTCGTCAGCGTCACTGCATCGATGCGTCCCGCGTCAAGCGCCTCCTCGAGGCCCGCCGCGTTGGCCTCGGGCCGTGAGCGGCGATAGCAGTCGACCGTGTCGACGATGGCTCCGCGCGCGGCGAGCGTCTCGCCGAGCAGCTCTCGACCGCCGCCACCGCGAAAGATCAAGACGCGCTTGCCCGCAACCGCTGCGAATTCGGGCAGGGCGAGCAAGCCTTCGCTGTCCATGGTGGTGGTCGGCTGGCGCACGTTGCCGATGCCGAGCGCCGCGAGCGCGTTGGCGGTGCCCGGTCCCGGTGCGAAAGCGATCACACCCGTGGGCCATGCCGCGGGTTCGCCGACGCCGTATTCGACCGCATTGGCGCTGACGAACACGGCGAAATCGTAGCGCGCCAGTTCACGCTGCGCCCGATCGAGCGCAGTGCGGTCGTCCGGTGGCAGGATGACGATCGCCGGAAAGATGATAGGGTAGCCACCGATCGCCGCCACCTGGCGCGCGAATCCGGCGGCCTGACGGGCCGGGCGCGTGATGAGGATCCCGCGACCATCCAGGCGCCCAGGTGATGTCATGTGGTGAGGATTCTCGCCGCATCGCGCGCGAGGAATTCGGCGCCCAGCCCTTCACCGAGCGCGACGGCATTTTCGATTGTCGTCACGTGCGTCGCACACTCGCCGCGCAGGACCTCCGTCCCGTCACGACTGGCAATGAGACCGCGCAGCCACAGCTCGTCGCCGCGCGTCGTGGCAAAAGCAGCCAGCGGAGTGTGGCAATCGCCCGCGAGTTTCATTCCGAAGGCACGCTCGGCAGCCACCGCCAGTGTCGTTTGCCGATCCGCGAGCGCGCCCAGCACGCGGACGACGTCGGCGCGATCCGATCGGCATTCGATGGCCAGTGCACCCTGCCCGATCGCCGGCAGACTGTCCGCGGGATCGAGCAATTCGCTGATGCGTTCGGCGCAGCCGAGTCGCTTGAGACCCGCAGCAGCGAGAATGATGGCCGTGTAGTGCCCTTCGTCGAGCTTGCGCACGCGTGTGTTGACGTTGCCGCGCAGCGGCTTGATTACCAGAGCGGGAAAGCGCTCGCGCAGCTGTGCCTCGCGGCGCAGGCTCGAGGTGCCAACGACGCTTCCTGGCCCCAAGCTCGCGATCGTCTTATGTTTATTGGATACGAAGGCGTCGCGCGGATCCTCGCGCGCCATGATCGCAGCGAGTGTGAATCCATCCGCCACGATCATCGGTACGTCCTTGAGCGAATGCACGGCGAGATCGGCGCGCCCGTCCAGCATCGCCTGCTCGAGCTCCTTGATGAAAAGCCCCTTGCCGCCGATGTCGGCGAGCGGCACGTCCAGAATGCGGTCACCTTGCGTCGTGATGCCAAGAAGCTCCACGGCGCACGAAGGATGCAGCGCGCGCAGTCGATCGCGCACGTGTTCGGCCTGCCACATGGCGAGTGCCGATTGCCGCGTCGCGATGACGAGCTTCGCGGTCGATGGAGATGCGTTGGACATGTGGGGAAAAGGCAGGATCGGTGACGCAGCAGCAGCGGCTGTCACCCGAGTATCGAAACAAATTCTAGCACGCTCGAACGGGCAGACCACGAGCGCAATGCAGCAACATCCAAACGAATTCAGATCGGAATGCCGCGCCGCCGGAACCAGCCTGTCAAGGCCAGGCGCTCCCGCTTGGCGGGCAATACCTCGTGCTCGAAGCGTTCCGATAGAAAGCACACCAGCGTGCCCCCGATCGGCAACACATCGCATTGCTGACCGCCGTCGAAATGCATGCGCAGGGCGCCGCCATCCTGCATGGACCAGCCGGCGTTCAGATACAGCACGCACGAAAGCACGCGCGCGTCGTCGTCACGGAAACGGTCACGGTGTCGGCGATATCCGGCGCCAGGCGGATAGATCGCATAGTGCCCCTCGAACGAAAACAGGCCGAGCAGGAGCGTCTGATTGAGCATTCCGCGCAGCGCGTCCAATGCGCTCCAGCATGCCCGCAACGGCGGATCCGATCCTGTGGGGTCCAACCACAGGATCCGATCGCCGCGAATATCGGGCTGCGAGTGTCGCGCGCTCGCGCGTCCGATTCCTGCGGCGGAGAACGCGCCGGCCGCATCGCGCTCTCTGGCGTCGGCGGCGAGCGCCGAGACTGCCGCGGTCGGCAGGAAATCGGGGACGATCGCGTAGCCGTGGTTCGCCACGCCTACGCAGACCCGATCGATCGCGGACGACTCGACCAATACCGCGGTCACTTCGCGGCCGCATCCATCTGCATCATGCCAAAGATGTTGCCTTCGGTATCGTGCCCGTAAGTGAGCCAGCCCACCGTCGGGATCGCCATCTTGGGCACGACGATCGTGCCGCCCAATTCACTCACGCGCTTGGCCGTGGCATCCACATCGGTGACGTCGATGGTGCACACGAACGCGTTGCAAGGCTGCATGGGCGCCGGCGGCGCTCCGCGGCGCGGCAGCAACCCACCGTCGATGCCGGGCGTACCCTGTTCGCCGGTCTTGATCAGCCAGTAGTCCATGGGCGATTCCCACTTCGTGAAGGTCCAGCCGAACAACTGTGTGTAGAACTTGATCGCGCGCTGCGGATCGGCGGCGTGGATCTCGAAATGAATCGGGCGCGGCATATCGGAACTCCTTGAACGACGGGATTGTCATCTTATAATGCGGCAGGTCGTGGCGCGAGCCGTGCCGTCATAGAACAAGACAGGGGGATCTGCGATGCGTGTCGTCATCACCGGCGGTGCCGGATTTCTGGGAAGCAGGCTCGCCCGGGCGATTCTCGAGCGAGGAACCCTTACCGACGCGCGCGGCGAGTCGCGCAGAGTGACGCACGTGACTCTGGTCGATGTGGCGCCCGCGTCGGTGACCGACGTGCGCATCAGTGCGGTCACGGGCGATTTGGCCGACGCTGCATTGATCGAACGCGTGGTGACATCAGATACCGATACGGTCTTCCACCTCGCCGCGGTCGTGAGCGGGCAGGCCGAAGCGGAGTTCGACGTCGGGATGCGCGTCAATCTGGACGCAACGCGGGCGCTGCTCGAGCGCTGTCGAAAATTGACGCGACCGCCGAAGGTCGTATTCACCAGTTCGCTCGCGGTGTTCGGTGGCGTGCTGTCCGATCCCGTTCGCGATGACTCGCCGATTACGCCACAGACGTCCTACGGCGCACAAAAGGCCATGGGGGAGCTCATGGTCTACGACATGACGCGCAAAGGCTTCATCGACGGCCGTTCATTGCGGCTGCCCACGGTCACCGTGCGTCCCGGCAAGCCGAATCGCGCGGCGTCATCGTTCGCGAGCGGCATCATCCGCGAGCCGTTGTCCGGGGCCGAGGCGATATGTCCCGTGACATCGACCGCAGCCATGTGGGTCACGTCGCCGCGATCCGTGATCGCCAACCTGATCACGGGACACGAAGTGCCCGCGACGGAATTCGCCCGGGCCGGCTTCGCGCACACGCGCTCCGTCAATGTGCCGGGACTGCGCGTCGGCGTCGGGCAGATGATCGATGCCTTGAAGCGCGTCGCGGGCGAAGCGGTCGCTGCCCGCGTCAAATGGCAGCTCGACCCGGTGATCGACCGTATCGTGGCGACGTGGCCCGCGAACTTCGCCCCGGTGTTGGGTCCCGCGCTTGGCATGCGCGCCGATCACGATTTCGACGCGATCATCCGGCAATATATCGAAGACGAGAGACCGGCCGCGAGCAGGTAGGCACGCGGCGCGAAAGAGTCCATGAACGCGGTCACCAGCGTCGCGGGCATTGCCCAGATCGTCGCCCGCAATGTCGTGCCCCTGGCCGGCATCCTGTTCTTCCACTGGTCGGCGGCCAATGTCCTGATCCTGTACTTCGTCGACACCTTGCTGTCGATGGCCGTGATCTTCGCTGGCGTAGCAAAGACTTTCGCACCCGCGCCAAAGGACGGCGGCAACGTCGTCGTCGCGCGCATCAAGGGGGAGGCAACCTTTATCGCCGCCGCACTGTTCGCTGCCGGCGTCATCGCGATTCCGATCGGCATGCCCGTCGGCATCGCGCTGGCGACGTCGGACTTTTCATTCCGCTTCGCGCTGTACGACGAATCCCTGCGCAACGGCATCATCATCCAGTGCGCGCTGTCGCTGTGGTCGTACATTGACTTGCGCCGCGCTCTGACGACGTACACGCGCGAGCAGCTTCAGCTCAAGCGTCGCTTCGCGTTCATCTTTCTGCGTTGGATCGCGGTATTGATGGTCTGCTATTTCGTGCTGGATTTTCTCGGCGGCGATCTGGCGGTGTACCTCCTGATCATCGTCTATATCGGTGCGTCGATCTTCGCCGAGGTGGCTCCCGAGCGCTTCCTGGCGGTGATGCCAGGAGGCGGCGAAATGGCCAACGAACAAACGGCCAAGGCATCTGCGAAGGCCGGGAGCGCCTCGTCAGCGAATCGCGGCCGGAAGGATTAGCGTCAATCTTCGAGGATCGCGCCGGCGGTGGCAGCGACTGCTGCATCGCCCTTCGCCACGACCGCTGCATCACCCTCCACCGCTGCCAGCGCTTCAAGCAGCAGCGATGCATCGCCAGCTTGCAACCGACGGGCATCGGACAACATCTGCCGGAACCGGCGTCCGCCGGGCTGGCCATGATAGAGACCGAGCACGTGCCGCGCGATGGAACGCAGGCTCACGCCGCGAAGGAGCTGTTGCTCCGCGTACGGCACCATGGCTTCGATCACATCCGCCCGCGTGTGCAAGGGGCCGGCATCGGCAAAGCAGTATGCCTCCGCCTGCGCCAGCAACCAGGGGTCGTGATACGCCGCGCGTCCGAGCATCACGCCGTCGACCTCCCCAAGCTGCGTCGCGATCATGTCATGCGTCGTGATGCCGCCATTGATCACGATGGTCAACGCCGGAAAGTCCCGTTTGAGCCGGTGCACGTAGTCGTACTTGAGCGGCGGGATTTCCCGGTTTTGCTTGGGCGAGAGTCCCTTGAGGATCGCGTTGCGCGCGTGCACGAAAAACGCCGTCGCGCCCGCAGCCGACACCGTACCGACGAAGTCGCGCACGAACGCGTAATCCTCGACTCCGTCGATCCCGACGCGATGCTTGACCGTGATGGGCAGCGCGACCGCATCGCGCATCGCCTTGACGCAATCCGCCACAAGCATCGGATCGGCCATGAGGCAGGCGCCGAAGCTGCCTGTCTGCACGCGCTCCGAAGGACAGCCGACATTCACGTTGATCTCGTCGTAGCCCCACGCCTCACCCAGACGCGCGCAATGCGCAAGCGCATACGGATCGCTGCCGCCGAGCTGTAGTGCCACCGGGTGCTCGGCAGGATCGAAGTCGAGGTGGCGGGGCACATTGCCGAATTGGAGCGCCCCGGTCGTCACCATCTCGGTATACAGGCGTGCCCGCGGACTCACCAGCCGCAGAAAATACCGACAGTGGCGGTCGGTCCAGTCCATCATAGGCGCCACACACAGACGGTGCGATAAGTTATTCATTGGTTGGAAGTGTTGGACGATCAGTCGGTCCAATAGATTATTGAAGCGAGTGGTCATTTTACTGCCACGAGAGCATGACCGCCTTCGCTCCACGGCGGTGTCGTAGTCGAAGACTGGAAAGCGAAGTCCCGTGGGAGCGTTGCCAGTGCACACGTCGTGCACACGTGCGGGGTCATCCCCGCGCACTTACTATTACGTCCGAAAATCCCAGCGGCCGGTATCGACTCCAAGTCGTCGGCCAGGTTGCTCCGAACGGGTCATAGAAGCCGGAAGGAGCCGCCGTTCAAGTCGCGGCGACGGAGGCCGAAACAGGTCACCTATAACGCAGATCAGGCTCATCGGGCCTCGCTTTGGGACTCCGCACAGGCTTACCAGATCATAAAGACCTACATTGAAGGCTTGAACCACTTGCCACGAGTGAGATAGCAGTTCTCAATCTTGAACGAGTCGCGTGGAATGTCGCCGAGGCCACGCGACACAACGCAAGAATTGAATGTCACATGCACGCTTTCGACCAGGTCCGGTCTGGAGGCACTAAGCATGCATAGTTCGAATACAAAATTGCTGAGCGCCGGACGACTGGCATCGAACGCTTTGCTCTTCTGCCACAGATCACCTTGCCAGTGCGCCCAGCCCCAATCCTCCAATATATAGAGGCCACCGGGGCGCAAATAGGGAAACAAGGTGTTGAACGATGCACGGGTCTCGAAATAGTAGTGCGACGCGTCGTCGACGATGAGATCGATGTTGGCGCCAGCGAACTCAGCTTCGACAATAGACCGCACTTGTGCATCATCTGCTTGATTTACGCCATAGTACGGCCGCACGGTTTCCGTAAGCGCATGGCGATCGATGAAATCTCTCAGGGGCGCGACCACGTCGGTTGCGTACTCGATTCCGACTAGCTTCACCGGGTCAAACAGCAGCGCGTAAAGCGCCATGCTGCCGCCCTTGAAGATGCCTAAATCGACAATCCGCTTGATGTGCGTGGTTTCGCGAATCTTGAGCAAGTCATCGATCAACGGGCGGTTCTTGCCTAGGACAAAGCAATCGGCGGTCGACCCCCTGGAATGGAGGTCGTCAAGGTCGCGCATCAATGCAAAATCGGTGACGCCCACGCGACAAGTGTGCTGGTCGCGCCAAGTCAGGTTGCTGTTCACTTGATCCCCTTAAGTAGCTCGATTTTCATCTAGTGACATAGACATCACCCATTTCTCATTGATGTCGCCGGACAACTGCGGGCCGTCGTAATTGCCTCGTCGTCAAATAGACGCTGAACCGCAAACTCCCGGCGATATACTTCATTCACCATGACGAACAATGCAAGTCCCGTACGACGCCCAGCTATCTTCATGCATATCCAGAAGACGGCTGGTACATCAATTACCGAAGCCGTAAGGCCGCATTACCAGAACGATATCGTTTCGCACGGGGACTACCTCAAGCACGACACGGCAAGCCTGAAGAACATCCCGTTTATCTCAGGTCACTTTGGTTTCGAGTATGCCCGGCAGTTCATGGACGACCGCTACTCGTTCACATTTCTCAGAGATCCTGTCGAGCGAATACTTTCGTTTTACTATTTCTCTCGAACTCGGGATCCCGCTGAGTTTCCTATCTACCGCGTGGCGCATGAGATGGACCTTGCCGGGTACCTTCGCGCGGGCCTCGATCGGAAGGACGTCAACACATACTTGTGGAACCAGCAGGCGTGGCAACTCGCGTGCGGCTGGCATGATCCTCAGCGACGAGAAATTCCTGATTTCACTGAGAAACAGATCCTGGAGCGGGCAAAGGCGCATGTGATGGAGTTCCATTACATAGGCTTTGCGGAAAGCATCGCAGTCGACAGCAAAGCGATCCTTGCAAACCTTCACGTTCCTGTTCCCGAATCCCTTGTCCCGGCTAATCTCACGCCCGAGAGGCCTAAGCGCAACGATCTTCCCGCGGCGACCATTCGCCTCGCAGAGGAGTTGACCCGTCTCGATGCGCCGCTCTACGAGCACGCAATGGACCTTCGCAGGCGAGGCTTTTGGAAGCGCTGCTAGAGCTGTCAAATGTGGGGAATCCTGTCCCCGCGGTTGATTGCCCACGACGAGAGCTGGATGGCACGCGAAATCGACATTTAACCCCCGGGACGTCACATTCAAGTAGGAGGATCGTCCTGGTTAGCGCGCCGCCTTCCAAACTCGCAATGCGCAATGTCGCGCGGCGAGGACAAAATCGTTGTCGGTTGTCAGCAGCATCAGATCGTGACGAATGCAGAGCTGCGCAATCACGGCGTCGATCGTGCCGATCTGCAACCCGGCGCGACGGCAGCGATTGCGCAACTCCGCAGCGTCGATATGATCGAGCCGGTCCGGAGCCAGAAGCGGCAGCGCCGAGAAACGGTCAATGATGTCCTTTCGCGCCTTCGGACCCGAAAATCCTTGCAGCAATTCCTGCAAGACGAGACCCGTGACCACGATAGTGTCGCCGCCCTCGAGAGCATCGCGCAATACGCGCACCTCAGCGGCGGTAGAAACCTGGTCGCGGCGGAACGCGAGCGACCAGACGCTCGTATCGACGAACAGGGTCACCGGCGAGAACGCTCGGCCTTGTAGTCGAACGACTCATCCCATTCGAGCTTTCCCATCAAGTCGATCAGGCGCTTCTGGCTGCGGCGGGTGATGAACTCTTCCAAGGCGCGCGTAACCGCCGCCTTCTTGGTCTTTTCACCGCTCACTTTCAATGCGCGTTCGATCAGATCCGGGTCCAGGGCAAGATTGGTAGCCATGTGTCGCTCCTTACACAGCAATTTACACACATGAAGTTCGGCTGGCAAGAGTCCGATCGACGAACACCGAGCGTCTCCGGATACGGCGAAGCCGCGCGCTGCAGCGTCGTAGCGCACGCGAAATTCGCCGCTCCTTGTGCTCACGACTGCGTCGGAAATCGCTGTTCCTGTCCGAGTAAGGGACCTCAGCGACGCGCCGGTCAGGCAGCGGATCAGGCGAACAGTTCGCGATCGAGAATCTTGCGCTCGTCGGTGTAGTCTTCGTCCCACCAGGGCTTCTGGCTCGGCTTGGTGGGGGCCTTCTCGAGTTGGATGGGCTTGTTGGATGCGTCGGCTTTCGCCTGGAGAACGCGGAAGTGGTAGTGATCGAAGAGGGTGAGGGCCTGGATCATGTAGGAGACAGCGATGCGGCGGTCCTTTATGAGGAGTAGATTTTCGCCGTTTTCGTTGTCGGCAGGTTTCGAGAAGTTGTAGGAGCCCATGTAGACGCGGGCGGTGGGTTTGTCGAAGTCGATCACCACGAATTTGTGATGCATTCGGGTGCCACCGCCTTTGGGAGTGAGCGCCGAGGGTTCGCTCTTGAAGGGCTCGGGGAGGTTCTCGCTGAGGTTGGCGACGAAGACGGGAGCGACTTTTCCGTTGGGGAGATGGACGTCGAGGCCGCCCGTGCGTTTGTCAGAGATGCCGTACACGAAGATGCCCTCTTTCTTCGTAACGCCTTTGATTGCGTCGGTCACAGCCCCTCCGGTCTGATTCAGGAACGCGAGCGAGTACAGCACCGAGGATTTCGCACTGAGGATGTCGTCGGCAATGGATTGCAGGACTCCTTCATCCTTGGAGTGCGGCGAGAACGTGACCTGGGCTTTGATGTCGGCGAACTCGAGGCTATGCCAATCGGTGGAATCGGTGGGGCCGAAGCCTTTGACGAAATCGTTCTCCCAGTAGTTCTCGAAGGCGTCGATAAAAGGCTGGACGGCTCTTTTGCCGCGCACGATGATCGCATTGTTGGACTGAACGAACTGGCCGCGCCAGGTGAAGTTGGTGGAGCCGCAGACGGCGGCCTTCAAACCCGAGCCATCGACGACGATGGTCTTGTTGTGCTGGAGGTTGCTCATGTGCTGGCGCTTGACCTGGTCGGTGCCGGCGGTGAGGGCGAGACGCGTGGCAGCTTGGGATTCGGCGGAGGTATCGGGTTTGTGCTCTCCGCTATTGTCGATGACTATCCGGAGGCGCCTTTTGAGTTTTTGCAGGCGGGTGACGACGGCAGGATCATTCAGGTCATAGGCCACGACGCGGACCAGTGCGGTGGTGTCGGAGATCGCGGCATCCAGCACTTCGAGAATCGCGCTGCGAGCCTCGAAGCCCATCCACCGGAGCGCTTCGTCCGTTTTTGGGTGCGTAGGGACAAAATCGAGGCCTTCGTCGGCGGAGGCGGGGATGAGGGTATCGAGACCGTTGGTGGCGGTGACGTAGCGATCAACGAAGGCCTGGGAAGAGACGAAGCCTCGAGTGAAGGTGACGTTGAGTTTTCCCGGATACGTTTCACGGGCGAGGACGATGCCGGCTTCCTGCGCTTCACCATAGCTGAGCTCACCGGACGGGTTCATAAACACCGGCGTGACGCGGTACGTGAATTCGCCTTCCATTTCGGCGTTGACGGGGAAGTGCACCCAGCGAAACTTTTGAATGGGCGCCAGGCGGCTGGAGGTGCGCTCTTTGTTGACGGTGCCGTCGGGGTTGGGGAAGCAGATGCGGTTCTTGATTCCCCAGAAGCGGTCGCCGTTGGGCTCCTTGTACTCGAGGGCGAAGCCGACGAAGTCGCGGGGAGGCGTGGCGGCTTTCCAGTTCATGGCGAGGAGGGTCATGCCGTCGCCGCGGTGGAGCTTGAGGGAAAAAGGGGCGGCGGCATTGTTGGCGACGATCTGGAATTCGTTGGGCATAGTGTCTCCGTTGGAGAATATTGAGGCCCCTATAGGACGAAAGGGTGGCGGAGTCGCCGGCCGCGCCGGCTGGGGACAGTTGCTGTGGAGCTTCGCAGAGGGTGCATTTCGGTCCCGAACGACGGCGCCCGGGAGGTTGCGTCACCGTTGCACGGAAGCTGCGACTATCCCGCGCCCTGCCGGACGCGGATCGCATTGCCGTAGCACAGGATCCTGGGCTCCTGGCTCGAGGACCATTTCGAAGGACCTTGATCCAGGCACACGACGTTGATCAACCCGTTCGCACCAAAACGGGTGGCCTCGGTCTGCAAAGAAGCGATTGCGTCCGCCTCGCTACGATACGTCGGCACCACGAAGTTGGACCGCCAAGAGTCCACCCAAATACGGCGCACGACGTCATATTGACTCGCCGCAAGTCTGTTGGATTCATAGACCTTGACCTCGCTGGCGCCGCCTTCGACGCCACTCGGGGGGACGCTGGCACAACCGGAGAGCACGCATCCCGCGACGGCGACAACCGCTCGAAAATTTGAACCTCTGCGTTTCATTTTGGTGTCTACCCGGGGCCGCGCGAAGTGCGCGGCATGATTATAGTTCCACAACGAGCCGGGGCACTGCGCGCCCGCAATCGCCCTACTTCTTCGCTGCGGGCGGGGTCGCTGGCGGTTGCGGCGCGGACGGCGCAGGCGGGGCATCGGCATTCCACGTATCCCTGATGTACTGCCATTTCCCATCCTTCTTGCGGGAGACCGAAAGAAACTTGCCGGTCTCGACGACGGCGCCCTTCACGGTCACCTTGTACATGCCTGACTCCCAACCCATGTTGCCGGAGACGCCGACATCGGTTTTGGGATTGACGACAAAGACCACCCCGGCAGCCTTGGAGCCGGCGATATCCTTGGTGAAATAATCGAGAATGGCTGCTCGGCCACTCACTGCCGGCGCACCCGGTGGCAGCAGCAGTGCATCGTCGGCATACTGCGCGGCCACGGCTTTCGCATCGCCGGCGTTGTACGCTTTCTCCCAGCTTGTGGTTTGTGCACGGATGGCGGCCTCATCCGCGGTCGCGGCCGATGCAGCGTGACCAAAACCTGCCAGCGAGCCCACCAACGCGGCCATCCCGACAACACGCCACGACACGTTCCTGGAATCAATCATTGGAATTCTCCCTGTTGACCTTTATATGGCGGTCGCCCGGACCGCGCCGCGAATGATACGCCTCTGCCACGGCACTGCGGCGCGCGAAAATCGGGCGACGAATCGACCGCACGTGGCGCCGCGCGGAGGTCCTGGCCGCTCACGCGACGAAACCGTCCGCAAGCTTCATGCGCTGGACCTTGCCGGACGGTCCCTTCGGAAGATCAGCCACGAAGCGCAAGTAACGCGGTGACTTGTACCGTCCCAGTTCGCGCAGACAGTGTTCCGAGAGATCGGCGGCGGACAACGCAACATCGGGCTTTACGACCACGAACGCCGCGATTTCCTGACCGTAGACGTGATCGGGCACGCCGACAGCGACTGCTTCGAGCACTGCGGGATGTCGCAGCAGGGCCTCGTCAATCTCGCGCGGCGCAATGTTCTCCCCACCCTTGATGATGAGTTCCTTGGTGCGGCCGGTGATGAAATAGAAACCATCGGCATCGCAAAAGCCGAGGTCGCCGGTCGACAGCCAGCCGTCGCGGGAAAGCGTCTGCGCAGTAAGCTCCGGTGCCTGGAAATATTCGCGCATCACGTTCGGCCCCTTGAGCTCGATCTGCCCGGGTTCGCCGGGCGCGAGGACCCGCCCGTCGCGCGACACCACGCGCGCAGCGACACCGAGGGGTCGGCCGGGGCTGCCGATCTTGCGCGCCGACACGTCCATCGGATTGCAGAATGCCACCGATGCACATTCGGTCAAACCCATCGCTTCGATGACGGGAATGCCGAAGCGGGATTCGAACGCGCGCTGCTGATCGGGCGGTAATGGCGCTGATGCCGAGCGTGCATAACGGACACCCGCGACGGCGTCGCGCTGCCGCGGCGTGAGGTCGGGGCCATTCAACAGGTAGGCGACGATGGTTGGCACCAGGTTGAGCCACGTCGGATGGTAGCGCTCGACCAGAGGCCACCATTGCGAGGTGCTGAACCGGTGCGGCAGTACGATGCTGCCGCCGGCGATCAACGTGCTCGTCGTCGCGATGCACTGGCCGTTGATGTGATACAGCGGTAGCGATGACAGCACGCGATCGACCGGGCGCAGTAGCTGGTGTTCCGCCACAATGGCGCCTGCATACAGCATGTTCGCATGCGTGAGCAGCACGCCCTTTGGCACGCCCGTCGTACCGGACGTGTACATCAGCATCGCCGGTTGGTCGGCGGACAGGCCACGGCGCTCGCGTGGCGAGGCGACTTCGAGGCCGAGCCCATCGACATCCACCTCGACAATGCGCGCTGCCGCGCCACTTCGCGCGCATGCGGCCCGGAGACGACCGGCGTATTCGGTTTCGGCGAACACGATCCGCGGGCGGGCATGACCGAGCACGTAATCGAGTTGCGCATCCTGCGCGAGCAGATTGAATGGGGCCACGACGTAACCGCCCGCCATCGCGCCCAAGAACACGGTAAGCGCCGACAAACCATTGGTCATCATGAAGCCGACGACCTCGCCGGGCTTGACGTCCATCCGCTCCATCGCGGCCGCGAATGCGTCGCAGCTGGCGGCGAGCCCCTTCCAGGTGAGCGCCGCATCGGGCTCCGGCGCCAGGACGAACGGCACATCGGGCGTCCGGGCAGCGTTGGCGTCGATCGCGTCGCGAAAGGTCGCGTAGCGGGGCGGAGACATCACGCGCCGCGTCGTGCCCGATAGTCGCCGAACAGCTCGTCCTCGGAGGGCTCGCGAACGTTCATTGTCGGCAATGGATGCACGACACGCGTGATGTTGAGGAAGTGCCGATAGTTGAGGTTGTCGGAAAAGCCGTTGCCTCCCCACGTCCCGCATCCCATCGACAGCGAGAATGGCAGCGCATTGTCGTAGCTGCCGCCGGTCGCGAAGCAATGCGCCTGATTGACGATCACCCGGCTCACGGGAAGCGTCAGCCCGAGCCGCATCGCCTGCTCGGGCCTGTCGGGTGTGCAATCCCACCGAGTGACCCGCGCCTTGATAACGCAACAATCGATCGGCCAGCGCACTGGCCGCCTCGAAATCGGCAACACGGTAGAACGCGAGCACCGGCGACAGTTTCTCACCGGAGAACGGATGCGCGCTTCCGACGCCCGTCTCCATCACGATCAGGAAGCGCGCGCTCGCCACGTCGGGACGCACCAGCCCGCCGTACGCCGCGATCGCTTCGGCGGACTGCGCCACGATCTCGGCGGCCAGCCCCTGCGGCGTGAACATCGCCTCTTGCAGTCGCTGCGTCTCCTCGGCATCGAGCAGCACGCCTCCTTCCCGCTCCAGCGCGGCGAGCAGGTCATCGGCGGCCGCACCGACTGCAATGACGCTGTTCTCGGACGAGCAACTCGTCGCGTTGTCGAAAACCTTCGACCGCGCGATCTTTTGCGCCGCATCCGCGATGTCCGCACTTTCGTCGACGATAACCGCCACGTTGCCGGCGCCCACACCGAGCGCAGGGGTTCCACTCTGGTAGGCTGCGCGTACGTTGTTCTGCGAACCGGTGGCGACCACGAGATCGGCCTGCCGCATCAATTCGCGCGTGTGCTCGCGCGTGCACGGGGTCGGCAACGCGAGGACCAGGTCGTGCGGGGCGCCGATGCGATCGAATTCGCCGTACACGAACCGCAATAGCAGCATCAGTGTCGAGGTACCCTTGGGCGAGGGTGCCAGCACGATGGAGTTGCGGCACTTGAGCGCGTTGACGATGTTGTTGGCCGGGGTCGCGCCCGGATTGGTCGACGGGGTGATCGCGGCGACGACGCCGACCGGCCGTGCGATCTCGATCAGCCCACGGGCGCGATCCTCTGCGATCACACCGACGGTCCTGGCGCCGGCAAGGTCGCGCAGCAGGCCCATTGTCTTGCGTCGGTTCTTGGCGATCTTGTCGTCGACGTTGCCGAGGCCCGTATCGCGCACCGCACATTCGGCCAGCGCCCGGTTACGAGCCGGTTCGACGATGGCCCATGCCGCGGCTGTCGCGAGCTCGTCGACACGCGCCTGATCCCAGCCCTCGATGATCCGTTGCGCCGCGCGCGAGCGCGCCACCAGCGCGGCAATCTCGTCGTGAACGGCGATGTCGGCCGTCGTTGCCGGCTCTGCCTGTGCGTTCACCGCGACATCATCCTTCTGGCGTGATCTTCGCCTCACGGATCACGTACTCCCACTTCTTCAATTCCTCGCGGACCAGCGCTTCGAATTCGGCGGGGGAACTCCACGCGGCTTCGGCGCCCTGGGCGAGCAGCTTTTCTTTAAGCTCAGGCGTCTGCAGCACCGCGACCATTGCCGCATTCAATTTTTCCACCACGGCTGGCGGCGTCTTCGCCGGCACGAACACACCGTACCAAGAGTTGACGACGCAGTCCGGCACCCCCTGCTCGACGATCGTGGCAACTTCCGGGGCGGCGATACTGCGTTTGTCGCTGGTGACGCCGAGCGCCTTGAGCTTACCGGCCTTCACGTACTGCCATGCAGCGGGCAACGAGACGAACAGCAATTGCACCTGCCCACCGAGAGTGTCGGTAACCGCGGGGCCGCCACCCTTGTAAGGGACGTGGACCATGTTGACCCCGGTACGCAGCTTGAACAGTTCGCCGGCGATGTGTCCGGGCGAGCCGATCCCGACCGACGCGAAATTGAGTTTGCCTGGATTCGCCTTGGCGTACGCGATCAGTTCCTGCACGTTGTTCACGGGGACCGATGGGTGCGCCACGAGAATCTGCGGCACCATCGCGGCCAGGCTCACCGCTGCGAAATCGTGCTCGACATCGAACGGCAACTTGGGGTAGAGCTTTGGATTGATCGTGTGCGACGACAGCGTGAACAGAATCGTGTAGCCGTCGGCCGGTGCTTTCGCCGCCAGATCGGTACCCAGGTTGCCCGCTGCGCCACCCCGGTTGTCGACGACGATCGTCGCTCCGCCGAGCGCGGGTGCGAGTTTCTCGTTGACGACCCGTGCGACGATGTCGGTCCCGCCCGCCGGCGGGTAGGGCACGATCATCCGGATCGGCCTGTTCGGCCAATCCTGCGCGAATGCGGCACCGGTGCATACGATTGCTGCAAGCGCAAGGGCCAAGCCGGAAGCCCACTTACACCGATCAACCTGTGTCATTGCACCTCCTTGCGGCGCACGTCCGTAGAACGAGAGTATGCATCGTCCGGGCGCACTCAGGCCATCTGACCCTTTCTCACCATCGCGTCGGTGGCGCCGCGGACTCGGGTTGCAGCCGGCGACAATCGGGAGCCGGTCAAGCCAATCGTTGGCTTGCCGCCGTGCCCATGCTCCAGTCGACGACCGAGGGCCGGCCATCGACACGAAGCGCAGCGGTCGCGGCGGGAGTTTCGGCGATCACGCGTCCAGCGCGGAACACCTTCAGGCGCGTGGCACGCAGGCGAATGGCTTCCACCGGATCGCGCGCCTGCAACAGCACGAAGTCCGCGCGACAACCCGGCGCTATCCCGTAGCCCTCGAGACCGAGAATGCGTGCCGGGTTGACGGTCACCGCGGCGAAGCAGTCGCGCATCGCGTCCATCGCGGTCATATGGCCGACGTGCAAACCCATCGCGGCGACCTCGAGCATATCGCCGCTGCCCAGCGCATACCACGGGTCCATCACGCAGTCGTGGCCGAAGGCGACGTTGACGCCGGCGGCCATGAGCTCCGGCACCCGAGTCATGCCGCGGCGCTTCGGGTACGTATCGTCACGCCCCTGCAGCGTGATGTTGATCAGGGGATTGGCGATCGCATGCACGCCTGCGTCGCGGATCAACGGAATCAGCGTCGCCGCGTAGTCGTTATCCATCGAATGCATCGACGTCAGATGCGAGCCGGTCACGCGGCCCTGCATCCCAAGTCGCCGCGCCTCAAACGCCAGCGTTTCGATATGGCGGGACAAGGGATCGTCGTTCTCGTCGCAATGCATGTCCACCGGACATCCCCGCTGCGCCGCGAGCTCGCAGAGGACGCGGATCGACTCGGCGCCATCGGCCGTCGACGCCTCGAGATGCGGGATGCCGCCGACGACGTCCACACCCATCGCCAGCGCACGCTTCATGTTGTCGAGCGCGCCGGGGGTGCGCAGCACGCCGTCCTGCGGAAACGCGACGAGCTGCAGGTCGAGATAGGGCTTCACCTTTTCGCGCACGTGGAGCAGCGCCTCGACGGCGAGCAGCCGCGGATCGCAAATGTCGACATGTGAACGAATCGCGAGCAGTCCCTTGGCCACCGCCCAGTCGCAATACGTGAGCGCGCGCTCGATCAGCGAGTCCTGGGTGAGCAGAGGCTTCAGTTCTCCCCAGAGTGCAATGCCCTCGAGCAGGGTACCGCTCCGGTTGACTCGCGGCTGTCCGAAGGAAAGCGTCGAGTCCATGTGAAAGTGCGCGTCGACGAACGGAGGCGATAGCAGGTATCCGTCGGCATCCAAGACGCGCGCCGCCGTCGCGGCGATATCCTTCGCGACCTCCACGATTCGACCATCGGTGACGAGCACGTCGCAATCCGTGCGCCCATCGGGCAGTCTCGCGTTACGGACGAGGAGGTCGGCCATCGGCAGCGGCGCTAATTTCGTGTCATTTGGTGCCGAAGATCCGGTCGCCCGCGTCGCCCAGGCCGGGAAGGATGTAGCCATGGTCGTTCAGCGTACGATCGATCGCCGCGGTGTAGATCGGCACATCCGGATGCGCGGTCTGGAACGTTGCGATGCCTTCCGGGCATGACACGAGACACACGAAGCGGATGGTGCGCGGTCGCGTCTCCTTCAGCCGTTCCACCGCGGCCACCGCGGAATTTCCCGTCGCGAGCATCGGGTCGAGCACGATTGCGTCACGCTCGGGCATGCCCCCGGGCATCTTGAAGTAATACTCGACCGCCACGAGCGACTTCGGATCGCGGTACAAACCGACATGCCCCACGCGCGCGCCGGGAACGACCGAAAGGAATCCGTCGAGCAAGCCCGTGCCTGCGCGCAGAATCGGGACGAACACGAGCTTCTTGCCGTCGATGAGCCTGGAACGCATTGTCTCCATCGGCGTCTCGATCGTGACCTCGTGCATGGCAACGTCTCGAGTGACTTCGTACGCCATGAGCGATCCGATCTCGGTCAGCAGCCGCCGGAAGCTGGTCGTGCTGGTCTCCTTCTTGCGCAGGAGCGTGAGCTTGTGCTGCACAAGCGGGTGGTCGAAGACGTAGACGTTGGGCGGCATGCTGTTCCTCTCGAACGCGAATCAAAAAACCGTGCCGTCGCTTTCGACGGCGAGCGGGGGTTTACCTCCACGCCGTTCCGCGGCGAGCTCGCGTCCGGCGGCCCACGTGCCGCCCTCGAGAATGCAGGCGAGGGGCATCGATGGATCTCCCAGATGTGCACGTACGAGTGGGGCGAGTTCGTCGAGCAAGGTGACTGTCAGCGCGCGCCACTCGACGATGATCTCGTCGCCCACGCCCCACGTGCGCCGGCTGTCCGCGACGTCGAGGAACTGCAACACGCCCGTATCGAGCAGCAGTCCACCGTTGCGGTACTCGGGCAGCGCGGTGAGCTGTTCGCGGTCGGACATGGCGATACCGGCCCATTCGAGCGGTTCGAGCAGCGAATAGGCGAGCCACTGCGACAGCTTGTGGAACGGAACCCAGCCCGCCGTCGTGCCGCTGCCCGCCGCATGCGGATGACGCCACACATCGCCTAGGGACACGCCGTCGAGAACGCTTCCGGTGAGCCAGATCGGCCCGAGCCCGTCGAGCAAGACCTCGAGCAGCGCTGGCGCGTGCGCCGCGCCGCGTGTTCCCTGCTCCGTGAGCGTATCGAACAGGGCGCCCGGGCGTGCCCTGTCGCCGAACACGTCGCGCTGCGTGATCAGGGCGGCGCCGAGGCGCCGCAGCAACGCAGCGCGACCGTCGAGCCCGATCAACGGATTGTCCGCTCCGGCCTGGAACCTGTTCGCCAGCGACGTCGCATCCGTCGCGGCAAGCACTTCAGCGTCGACACGCAACGGATCGTCCCGCCGGGCGGAAAACGCACCGTGCATGAACGCGCGAAAGCTTGCGACCGCCAAGCCCTCCGAGCGCGCGAAGCGCTGCCCGGATTCCGTTTCGACAAAACTCCAGGACGGCCCGGCGCCGGCATCCAGCAGGACGCTCACCACGGTCAGGTCGATGCGGGCGCGTACGCACTCGGCGGCGCTGCGTCCGGCGAGTGCGCGATCGAACTCTGCCTTGCGATCGACGCCGCCCGCCTCGAAGTGTCGCCAGCGGCTATGGTACGGCACGTTCAGATCGGGATAGCGACGGCGCGTTACCGCGGCAACCAGCGCCGCGGCATGGTCCAGACGCGAACGGTCGATGTGGAAATGGCGCGACGAGCCCTCCGTGACGGCGTCCGTCACATTGGCGCAGCGCGCGCGAATCGTTGCCGCCGATCTTAGCGTTGCGGCCGGGTCCTTCCGCAGGACCAGAGTCACAAGTCGCGGCCCTTCGCCGTCGCCAATTGCTCCGCGTCCGGAATCTCGCCGTCGGTGTAGTACCCTGCCGCCACCTTGGCATCCATCTCGACGCGGGCATCCGCCGGGATCAAATCGTCAGGCAGCTTCACGCGTTCGCCGACCTCGATCCCCGACGAGGTGATCGCGTCGTACTTCATGTTGCTCATCGATACCAGCCGGTGTACGCGCCGGATGCCCAGCCAGTGCAGCACATCGGGCATCAATTCCTGGAAGCGCATGTCCTGCACTCCGGCCACGCATTCGGTGCGCAGGAAATAGTTGTTTGCGCTGTCGCCGCCCTTCTGCCGCTTGCGCGCGTTGTAGACGAGGAACTTGGTCACCTCGCCCAGCGCGCGGCCCTCCTTGCGGGAATAGACGACGAGGCCCACGCCGCCCTGCTGCGCGCCACGGATGCATTCCTCGATCGCGTGCGTGAGATAGGGTCGGCACGTGCAGATGTCCGACCCGAACACGTCCGAGCCATTGCACTCGTCGTGCACCCGCGCGGTCAGCGTGACGTCGGGATTGGACAGATCGTGCGGATTGCCGAATACGTACACCGTCTGGCCCCCGATGGGCGGCAGGAAGATCTCGACGTCGCCGCGCGTGACGAGTTCCGGATACATGCCGCCCGTTTCCTCGAAGAGCGCACGACGCAGATCGCCCTCGGCAACGCCAAAGCGTTCCGCCACGCCGGGCAACCACCAGACCGGTTCGACGGCAGCCTTGGTAACCACCACCGAACCATTCGCGAGCAGGATGCGACCGTCGACGTGCAGGCGGCCGGCGGCGGTCGCCTGCCTCACCTCGGGCATGTCGATGTGCGCCTTCGTCACCGCGATCGTCGGGCGGATGTCGTAGCCCGCGGCGATCTCTTCCTTGAAAGCGTCCGCCACGACCGCGCCGAACGGATCCATGGACACGATCGTGCTCGGCTCCGCCCATTGCGGATACGGGCCGAGCGGATCGGCGGGCATCGTGTCGGTCAGATCCGGGCGATGGTCGCGCAGCAAAGCGCCGGCAGCCACGGCCAACGCGCGATAGACGCCGTACGAGCCGCTGTGCGTGCCGATCACATTGCGCTGGTTGCGCGTGATCGTGCTTCCCACGATCGGTCCGCGCTCACGCGGGTCGGCGCGACCCCAGCGGATCGGCAGCGCGCCGTGCCCACCCTCGACCGGATGTGAGGTGAGGCGAATATGTTTTGCCGAACGCTCCTTGGTGGACATGTAACCGATCTCACAAAACACAACAATATACCAACGCTGCGGTAGCGTGGTCCGCAGCACCGATCGGCAAAAACGGCTCGGATGTAGCCGACATTTGCGGCGCCAGCCGCGGCAACGCGGGCAGCCAACCCCGGATCCGTACCACTCCGCGCACCGCGCGACCCGGTCCGGACGGCGGTCCCGAAAGGTTCGCTACGGACAGGGCTTTCCGCTAGACTTCTTTGGGTTCGGCGAATCGACGGGCGCCACCACAGATGCGTCTTCCCATGGCGGCTCCGGTAAGGACACGCGCGTACGCTTGTCGTTCTCCGTGCCCTTCGCCTCGAAAGGATCGCGCGTAATCGTGAGCGTCCTGTGATCGAAACCGAGCCGCGTCCGCCTATCCGCGCGATAGTGGCGAGCTTCCTCTTCACCGATCTGGTCGACTTCTCGAAGGGGGCGGCCAGCGAGCAGTACGTCGCCAAGGCCGCGCTGGCGGCAAGTCTCCGCAGCAATCTCGCAGCGCTCCGCGAGTCCGACTACTGGATCAAGGATACGGGCGACGGCGCGTTGATCGCGTTTGTCTCCAATCCCGAACACGCGCTCTACATGGCGCTGGCGCTTGCCCAGGATTACGCGCAGGCCGCGGACGGTAGCGAGGGTCCGTCGCACACCCTGAGGACGGGACTTCACCTCGGCACCGTCAAGGAAACGATCGATGTCGAGGCACGCCGCAACTACATCGGCGACGGCATAAACGCGACCAAGCGCGTCATGGACTTCGCGGCTCCCGGGCAGATCGCGGCGTCCCGGAATTTCTTCGAGGCGGTCGCGAACCTCGATACCGAGTATGCCGCCCTATTCCAGCATCTGGGTGCGTCCGACGACAAGCACGGCCGGGCACACGAGCTTTACGCGGTCGCCCCCAGCGCAGAGGTGCTCCAGAAGCTGCGGCTGGATCTCACGGCGGCAGGCCCGCGGTCCGTGGAACCCGCCGCCAAGGTCGTTCCTGCGATCAGCGTGAAGCGAGACGTACCTGCTGCGGCCGCGACCGAATCGCGGAACCCGCCGGATCGGACACCTCAGGCCGCGCGCAGGGCGTTCAACCCCCTCGTCCTGCTGGTTGGACTCGTCATCGTGGCCGCGGCAATATTCTGGTTCATGAGGGGATCCCAACGATCCCCCGCGAACGTCGAACCCGTTGTCAGCCCGACGGTTGCGGTACCCGCGCCGGCAAAGGCGGCCGATACGCCATCGCCGGTCGTGGAAGCACCCGCTGCACGTGTTGTCGCGTCGCCCTCGGTCACGCCGAAGCCGGAAGAGCCCAAACCCGTCGCAACCGCGCGCCCGGCGAAGGATGCGGGCACCGGCAGCGCCGCGCCGCCGGTGGTCGTTCCCGCAAACCCGCCGACCTCGAACGTCGACACCGCCCCCAAGATATCCGCGTCGCCGGCACAACCCGCCCGCGTGGCTCCTGCCACCGACCGCGGCGGAACGCGCTGCAGTCGCATCATGGAAAAGGCTACACTCGGCGAACCGCTGTCGGAGGAAGAAAAAAAGGAGCTTGCCAACTCATGTCGCTAGAACCTCTCGCGCGGAGCACCTCGGGCGCACCCCTCGCTGCATGTTTGCTTGCATCGCTGCTGCTCGGCGCCTGTGCGTCCCCTCCTCCGGCACCGCTGCCCGAGCGCCCGTCCGCTCCGTCGTCTGAACTGACGTTCACCGCGGCCATCGACTACGCCGTCGACGACCTGCTCGTTCAAGCGCAACGGCTGCCGGCGTTCAACCCGCCGCCGAAGACGGGCCTCGCTGCGCTGACGAAGAAGGATGAGGCCCCGGCCCCGCGCAGCGTCATCGCGGTGGACCCGGCGATCGATGGCAGCACGGGACAGCAGACGGCGGCATCCAAGATGCTCGACGCGCGGCTCCTGCAGCGCGCTTCCGAGAAGTTCACGCAATTCGATGTGGTCCCTGTCACTTCGAGCAACATCGGCAAGGCGGAATATCTGCTCGCGGGAACGTTGACTTCCGTGGTGGCTGCCAATGCCGCAACGGGAACGTTTCGGATCAATCTCTCGCTGACCGACATCAAGACTGGATTCGTCGTGGCGCAGGCCGTCGCGCGGGCGCGCGCTGACGCGGTCGACACGACGCCAACCGCGTTTTACCGCGACAGTCCGTCGCTGACCAAGGACCGGATCGTCGAAGGACAGATTCGCACCGCCCAGACGCCAACCGGACAGGCCGCCGACGAAGTCTACTTGTCGCGGCTGCCGATAAGTGCGTTGATCAGCGAAGGTTCGCGCCTCTACGAAGCCGGAAATTATGCGGAGGCGCTGCGCTACTACGAGTCTGCCGCAAGCCGTCCCGAGGGCCAGCAATTGCGCGTGCTCAACGGCCTGTACCTAACGTATACCCAACTCGGGCGTACCGACGATGCGGAGAAAGCCTTCGCCAAGATCGTCGCTCTCGGTCTCGCGACCAACAGCCTGTCGGTCAAGTTCCTGTTCCGTCCAGGATCCGTCGAGTTCCTGAGCGACCCGAAAGTCAGCGGCCCCTACAACATGTGGCTGCGCGTCGTCGCGCGCGAAGTCGCTACATCGGGAACGTGCCTCACGATCGTCGGCCATACGAGCAAGACCGGAACCGACCAGTTCAACGACAGACTGTCGACGCAGCGGGCGGTCACCATGCAAACCAAGATCGAGGTGCAGGCACCCGAGACCAAGGGACGTCTCTCGTCGGTAGGCGTCGGCTTTCGAGAAAACCTCGTCGGCTCGGGCACCGACGATCTTCGCGACGCGCTCGATCGGCGAGTCGAGTTCAAGGTGCGCAACTGCAAGGCGAGCTAGGGCCTGTTAACGCTATGGGCGCATACGCGAACGGGTGGCATGGGGCGCCAGTCGCGACAGCCGACGAAGCCAAGACTAGCGGTCTTGGCGAGGAGAGCAACAAAGAGTGGCGCCCCAGGGCGCCCGTTCCCTGCTGCAAGTCGGTCCCTGCCCAGTGCGCAGGCGCCCGCCCTTATTGGAAGGCGTTCCGACCGCTCAACCGTTGCTGTACGCTTTTGCCAAGGCATCAGTGATCAATGCCAGCAGTTCACCGTGGTTGAGCGCAGCTCCGGCGGCGAGCCCGCTGGTGAACACATCCGGAGGTAGCGCCCGCTCGAGGGCGGCGCGAGCTTCGGCGATCAGGCGCTCTTCATTGCGCTGAAGCGGATGGTCACTCCGCACCGCCGCGTCGGTTGCCCCAAGCAAGCGGGTCGCCACGTCCAACTGGCCGCGACGCCAGAACAGGTACACCCATTCCTCGACAAAATACCTCTGCGTTCGGCGCATGAGAGGAAGCACTTCACCGGCGACCGCAGATGCCTCGTCGATGCGGCCCATCTCGGACAGAATGCCCAGCAAATTGGCGAACAGGATGTCCATGTCATTGTACGCTGCCGGCTTTACACGCAGTGCCTCGGCGAGTGCGTACGCCTCGCGCGCGGCTTCTTCGATCGGCGCGACTTGCCACAGCAGGTCCACAAGGTGGTTGCGCGCCATCGCCTCCAGGCGCCAGTCGCCGGTCGACGCGCTGATGCGGACGGTATCCCGATAGAATGCAATTGCTTCGGCGACCCTGCCACGCTCTCGCGCAACTATGCCATCGCTTCGCAGCAGGCGAATGTGAAATTCGGCGGGCCAGTCGGACCGGATGAGGCTTCGTGCTTGGTCGAGCGCGACGCTTGCCGCCGCAAGGTCGCGCTGCAGGCCCCGGTGCCTGGAAAGCTGAATCAGACTGGAAAAGACTCGGCGCGGTTGGCCGAGCGCCTGGTACAGCGACGCGGCACGAGTCGCCGCTTCTACCTGTAGAGGCAGGGGCACGTGGCCCGTCATGTTACCGGCGGCGATGGCGCGCCAGTAGCGCGCAGCGACCGCGGGGTCTATCCCGCCTCCTTCGACACGCGGCCGCAGCGGCAAAAGCCACTCGGCACACTCGGCGGCGTAGTCGATGAGCGAACCGGCGTGAGCGGCAAGGGCGATCGCGATCTTCGGATCGCCGGTTTCACCCGTCGCCCACATGTGGGCTGCCCGCAGGTTATCCAACTCGGGCAGCACGAGTGCGGCGTACTGGTCAGTTCTCAGTTCACCATCGAGATTGACATCATCGACCCGCTGCAAAAAGTCACGCATCGCGAAGGCGTGCCGGCGGAGCACTTCGGCGGTCTCGCCGACCGCCAGTTGTTCCAGCGCGAAAGCACGCGCCGACTCGAGCAGCCTGTATCGAGGCGCATCACCGGCGTCCGCCACGACCAGCGATTTGTCGACGAGCGCGCTGAGGTGGTCGAGCACGGCCCATTCATCGAGTTGCGCATCGCCGGCCACGGCTTGCGCCATCTCCATCGTGAAGCCGCCGGCAAAGACCCCCAGGCGACGGAATACAGCCTGCTCGGCGTCGGTCAACAGGTTGTGGCTCCACTCCAGCGCCGCCCGCAAGGTCTGGTGTCGGCGCAAGGTCGCGCGCGAGCCGCCGGTGAGCAGCTTGAAGCGCGCGTCGAGCTTGTCACGCACCGGTTGCAGACCGAGCGTAGCCACGCGCGCCGCGGCCAACTCGATGGCCAGCGGCAAGCCGTCGAGTCGGCGGCAGATGTCGATCGCGACAGGCAGATTGTCGTCGTTGAGCGCGAAGCGCGGGTCCGCTGCCTGTACCCGGGCCTCGAACAAAGCGACGGCACCGAACTGGCGCGCCCCGCTCGTTATCTCCGCCGGCACCGCCAGGGGCGTGACCCGGTACTGCTGCTCCGTCGGCAGTCGCAGCGGTTCCTGGCTGGTCGCCAGCAGAGCAACGCCAGGAGCGCGCGCTATGACGGCTTGCACCAGCACCGCCGCCGCGTCGAGCAGGTGCTCGCAGTTGTCGAGGACCAGCAGCAGGTCGCGCTGGGCGATACCGGCAACCAGTTCGTCCAGTGCCATTTCCT
Organism: uncultured beta proteobacterium; assembly: GCA_963726935.1. GTDB lineage: Bacteria > Pseudomonadota > Gammaproteobacteria > Burkholderiales > Casimicrobiaceae > PALSA-1003. Next base: position 163,572 of record CAVSEH010000012.1, on the reverse strand, counting down.
GACCCGGCATCGTGACATGCAGCGCCCGTGCCACGGTGTTGGCCAGGAGTTCAGGATCGGATAGACCCGCCAGCTCGACCATCCAGACCCCATCGCGCCAGCGTCCGGTGAGCGAATGAGCCGCTGCTTGCGCCACGCGGCTCTTGCCGATGCCGCCCGCGCCCACGACCGTTACAAGTCGATGCCGGTCAATCAGCGAGCATAGAGCCTGCAGGTCGCCTTCGCGACCGTACAGCGCGGGCAGTTCTTTGGGGAGGTTCGTCAGCGGCGACGGTGCGCTCATCTTTGCCGCATCGGCAACCGGACCGGTCCCGGCACTGCGCGGGTCGCTATCGTTCGCGCCGTCAAGGGCGGCGGTGAAACGGTATCCGCGCCCCGGCACCGTGGCGATCGCCTGAGGACCGAGCAGTTTGCGCAAGCTGCTGATCTGCACCTGGAGATTGTTCTCCTCGACCACGACCCCCGGCCACACGAGATCGAGCAACTCGTTCTTGGCGACGAGCCGCTCGCGCCGCTCGATCAAGGTGTGCAGCACATCGAACGCCCGCTGGCCGAGGGGCACGGGGTCGCCGTGCGCAAGCAGCCGGCGTTGGTCCGGCTGGAGCTCAAAGCTGCCAAAGCGGTACGCGGCGGTCATGGCGGAAGGAGGTGGCAAAGCGCTCGAGACTGCAGTGGTGGCGAATTTACCTCGGCGGAATCGCTTTCAGCACGCCTTTCAGAACGTTTAAGGCCGGCTAAAGGACTGAAATGCCCCGCGGGTTGGAAAGTACGTCCCAGCAGCACCGGATCACGAAGGACCACCACCCAACCTTAGGAGATCGACATGAACGCCAAACCCACCCTCCCCCGCCCCCACATCGCCGCGACCATCGGTGCCGCCTGCCTGTCGGCCTTTATCGCCATCGGGCTCCTCAGCGCGGTTAGCGGGCTGTTCCAGCGTGACGGCGCCCCGTTCGAGCAGGTCGTGATTGCCGAGCGCGCGTGCGCCGACCGGACGTTCGTGTCCGAGCGCGAGACCTGCGTCCGCCTCTACCTCGCCGCAGCGCGGGTGAGGAACGTTGCGAGCCGCTAAGGCAATGTCGCTCGCCGGATACCTGTTTGGCGTCGCGAAGTGCTGCGCGGGACGCAATCAGCGCGATCGCGTCGCTTCGACGATGCCAAACGTGGGGCCCGCGGAACGCACGGCGTTTACCCGGAACCCGGTCTCGTCCAGAAGCGCCCGAAATTCCTGCTCGGTTCTTTCTCGACCCCCGAGCCCGACGAGCATGTTGAGATCGCCGCGCGCGATCGCCTTGTGCGCGGGGGACGGTTCAAGCCTTTCCGGTACGATCCGTTCGATGAGCAAGAGCTTGGCGCCCTCGTGCATCGCCCGGCGGCAATTGCGCAGGATCGTTTTGCTCTGCGCGTCGTTCCAATCGTGGATCACGCTCTTCAGCACGTACGCGTCGGCGCCGTCCGGGACTGACTCGAAGAAGTCGCCGGCGACATAGTCACACCGCTCGGCGACGCCAGCGGAATCCATGTGCAGCTTGGCGTTGTTCGAGAGCGTGCGGACTCTCGAACAGCACCCCGCGGACCGCCGGGTTCGCCTTCAGCACCGCGGTCAGCAGCTCTCCGTAGCCACCCCCGACATCGACGATCGTGTTTATTCCCGAAAAATCGCAAGCCCCGACGATGCTGGCGGCGTCGAGACGCGTCAACTCCACCATGGCCTGGTTGAAAACGGCCGCCTCTGCCGGTTCCCGGTCGAAGCCGGAGCGCCCCGTCACCATCGCTCTCGCGCTCTCACCCGTCATCACACTGTGCAATAGTTGCCCCCAGATCGGCCACAACGGTCCTCCCCAGTAAAGCGTCCAGGACCGCAGCGAGTCGGCGACATCTGCGCGCAGCAGCGCGCCCATCGGCGTCAGCTCGAAAGCACCCGTCACCGCGCTCCTGACATATCTCGATCGGTCACGAGCGCGCGCATGAGCCGGCGCAACGATGGGGCGTGGGCTCCCGTCGTGCGCGCCAGATCCTCGGCCGACTGCGCGCGAGCGGCCAGAAGGTCCGCAATCCCGAGACGCGCGGCAACATGGATCGCCTGACACATCCAACTGCTGTTGACGAGATCCAGGAGTCTCCTCGCGGCCGCCGGCGAGTCACCCGAACTCATCGGGTTGTGCTCTGTCATGTTATACCTCTGCTGTCGATGCGCGTGCCCGTCAAGTGCTCCCTTGAGATAGGTCGAGTCCAATGCCAAACGGAGTGCGATAATTGCGCCTTTTTGCCGAGTTCAAATGCAATGGCCCCAAGAGTACTGCTCGTCGCGACGGCGACCATATGGCACGGAACCGCCCGCATGCCCCGCGACCTCGCGAAGGCAGGCTGGGAGGTGTCGCTGCTGGCTCCAAAGGGATCGCTGGCCGAATACAGCCGCTACCTCCAAAAGATTGCCCATCTCCCCGACGGTGCGACGTTACTGCAGTGGGTGCACGCCTTTGCCGCGATGGTCAAGGGCACCGCGCCACAACTGGTCCTGCCTTGCGACGATACCGCGTTTCGCTTGATGCAGCAGCTGGTCACGGCGCCGCCGGCCAATATGCAGCCGGTACTGCAATTTCAACTCGCCACGCTTATCACGGAATCGCTCGGTGATCCCGCCCATTACCGCGTGAGCGTCGACAAGACGCTGTTGATTCCTGCCGCGGAAGCGCTTGGGGTTCGTGTGCCGCCGTATGCGATCGTCGCCGATACTGCCGCAGCAGAATCGTTTGCCGCCGCGCATGGTTGGCCGATTGTGCTCAAGCGCAGCCACTCCAGCGCTGGAGACGGTGTGGCGGTCTGCGCCGATCCGTACGCACTGCAGCGCGACTTCGCGCAGTTGTTGGCCGGCGCCACGCTCGATCTGAACGACACCGACACCAAGCGGCTGATCGTGCAAGCGTTCATTCCGGGGCGCACGCAGTATTACAACGCCACCGCATGGCGCGGTTCACTGCTGTGCGGCTTTACGGTCGACAAGCTGGAAGGTGCTCCCCGGGGGCCCGCCAGCGTCGTACGCTATTCCCATTCGCCGGAACTGCAGCAATCCGTCACCAAGCTCATAGCCGGGTTTGGCGTAACCGGACTCTTCGTGCCCGAGTACATCGCTCACGAACGGACGGGTGTGCCCTACCTGGTCGAAATAAATCGCCGCATCACGCCGGGTACACATCGTGGCGGCTACATCAACGTCGGGGCTGGGGCTGCGCTGTTCGCTGCGATGGAAGGCGTGCCTTCCAAGTCGCGTACACGCCTCGACGACGGCGAAGAACGGATATTCGTCAGCTTTCCGCACGAATGGCTGCGCGACCCGCAGAGCGAGTACCTGCGCAAGTATCCTGTCGATGTGCCGTGGGACGAACCCGAGCTTATCGAGGCGATGCTCGCGTTGAGGCATCAACCATGAATCGAACAAGCCGCGGCCCAAGTAAACGTGGGCGACACGACATTGGCCTGATCGTCCGCGCCATGCTGGCCGTCGCCTTGGCCGCCGTACCCATTGCTGGGCACGCCGCGGATGCGGAGCCCTATCCGAGTCGGCCGATCCGCTTGATCGTGCCCTTCACCGCGGGTAACCAACTCGATGTCTTCGCCCGGCTGATCGGCGCGCGTCTGTCGGAATCGGTGGGACAGCCCGTGCTGATCGAGAACCGGCAAGGCGTTGCCGGCAACGCCGCCAGCGAAGCGGTCGCCAAGGCGGCTCCCGACGGGTATACGCTGCTCGTCTCGGGCGTGCTGGTCACGCTGCTGCCGCTGACCTACGGGTCCCGCGCGGTGGACCCTGTCGTTTCGTTCGCGCCGGTCACCAGGATCGCGCAGGGGCCGCTGGTCCTTGCGGTAAATCCTTCGCTAAACGTCAATTCCCTCACCGAACTCATCGCGCTCGCCAGGACAAAGCCCGGCAAGCTTGCCTACGCGACGTCGGGGATCGGTACGCTCCAGCATATCGCGATGACGATGTTGTCGGAGCGGGCCGGCGTCGAGTTCCTGCACGTGCCGTACGCCAATACCGGCCAGATGGTCGGCGATGTCCTCGGCGGACAGGTGCCGATCGTGGTGTCCTTTCCCGGGACGATCGGACCGCACGTCAAGGCCGGGCGTCTGAAAGCACTCGCGGTCACGGGCGCGCAGCGCGCGCTGGCATGGCCGGATATCCCGACGGTAGCCGAATCCGGGTTCCCCGGCTTCGAAGTCGTGTCGTGGACCGGCATCCTGGCGCCGGCGGGAACGCCGCCGGAAATTGTCGACCGGCTGCGTAGCGAGATCGTTCGCATCCTGGCGATCCCTGACGTCCGCAACGTGTTCCTCGTCGAGAACTCGGATCCGGTGGGGAACACGCCGGAACAATTTGCGGCCGAGATCAAGGCATCGGTCGCGCGCTGGGCACCTGTCGTGAAGGCGGCCGGAATCCACGTCGATTGACGCTGGTATGCACGGGGAATACAGTTTGTCCTGAACAATATTCACGCGCCTGACAGTCTCTGGCAAGCTGTAGTGTCCGATTACTTTACAACGCGATGCGGCGCAACAATGGCGATAACGCCAAGTACTTGTTTAATTGTGATTTTATTTGGATCGGTTGTTTGGCTTGCAATTTGCTAGAGATGTCGGAGCCACCGGAAGTCCAAGCGTGGCTCTAGGGGAGTTTGAATGAGGACGTCAGGCAAGGCCGCTCTTGTCGGTGCAGCTATCCTCCTCTTTGCGTGCATGATGCGCGCCGAAGCTGGTCCCCTGCCGATGTTCAATCTTGTGTATGGAAACGGCGGTGCTGCAACTGCCTTCTTCGTCGGTGGAGATAGCGACGATACCGACGTCATATCCCTGCTCGGCGTGCCAGGCTTCGCCGATTTTTTCAGCAATCGTGGGTTCACGATTGGGGATTCGATCGCGCTTGGCACCTTCGCCAACGGCGGCGAGATCGAATTCGCCATGCGGGATTTGACGCAAGGCGGGAACTGGGTCACCGGGCCGGGCTCGCGCAATGTGGACACGTTCGTCCACGCAAACGTTACATTTGACATCACCGACATCGTCGGCCTGTCAGCCGATTCCTATGCCTTCGCGGCCACCCTGCCTGCCGGCACCCTATTTATAGGTTTCGAGGATCTCAGTAGCGACCAGCAATCCGACTTCGACTACAACGATATCGTGTTCGCGATAGTCAACGCCCGGCCGACCGCGGCGGCCGTCCCAGAACCAGCATCGCTTGCACTGCTGGGCATCGCCCTCGCCATGCTAGGCCTCAGGCGTCGTACTCGCAGCTGACCTGATCGGTCGGCATGCAAGAAGAAACGGCGCCCTCGGGCGCCGTTTTCGTAACTCCTTGCGGCGCCTGCAACGTTAGCGGCCCGCGCATCGACGTCGCGAGTCGATGCGCACTTGCTCGACCCCCACGCGCTCCGCGCGCGGGTCCCCTCTCGCTGCTCACGTCTCGGCCTCCTTGGTCGAGCCCGCAAGGTTGTGCATTCTGCGCGTCGGCCTCAGAAGCCGATTCGCACTTGCTCGACCCCCACGCGCTCCGCGCGCGGGTCCCCTCTCGCTGCTCACGTCTTCCCTTTCCACGGCACGATCAACTTCTCGATGTAGCGCATCAGCAGGTCGAATACGTACGCGAAGACGCCGATGACGACGATGCCCATGATCACGACGTCGGTGCGCAGGAAGTTCGACGCGTTCAACACCATCTGGCCCAGCCCCGCGGTGGCCGCAATCATCTCGGCAGCCACCAGCGTCGTCCAGCCGAACCCGATGGCGATGCGCATGCCCGTCAGTATTTCCGGCATCGCCGCAGGAATGACGACGTGCCAGATGACCTGCCACTTGGACGCACCCATCGAATAGGCGGCGTTGATCTGCTCGATCGACACACTGCGGACGCCGGCCCGGGCGGCCATGGCCAGCGGTGCGAAGCACGCGAGAAAAATCAGCACGATCTTTGCCGTCTCGTCGATGCCGAACCAGATCACGATCAGCGGCAAATACGCCAGCGGCGGCAATGGCCGGTAGAACTCGATCGGCGGATCGAAGATGCCGCGCGCGATCCGCGACACACCCATCGCGATCCCCGCCGGGACCGCAGTCACGCATGCCAGGGCAAAGGCGGCGAAGACGCGAAACAGGCTCCAGTACAGATGCTCGGAAAGGGGTTTGCCGCCCTGGATATCCCCGCTCCACGCTTGACCGAAACTGGTCAGCACTTTTTCCGGAGTCGGCAGGAACAGATCCTTGATCCACCCGAAGTGGGTCGCCACCCACCAGAGGACGAAGAGCGCGATCACGGTGACGACGCTGATGACCGTACTGGATCCTTCGCCGGGCACGCTGTAGCCCTTGACCGTACGTACCGCCGGCACGGGCGCAGCGATGGACTCCGGTCGGACAAGCTCCGAATCGGCTCCGGCGCTCGTGGTGTCTGCTTTCATGCAGCCTCGCGCGCGTGCTGCGGCGATGCAAGGATCACTCGCAGGATATCTTCGCGCAGCGCGATGAATGCGGGGTCGGCCTTCACGAGTCGGGCGTCCTTGCACTCGATAAAGCGCTTGCCGAAATCGAGCCGGTAGCGATGCGCGATACGCCCGGGCGAGGGCGTCATCACGATCAGTTCAGTGGCAAGGAAGAGGGCTTCCTCCACGCTGTGGGTGATGAAGAAGAACATTTTCTTCGTGCGCCACCACAGATCGAGGATGAGTTCCTGGATCTGCTCGCGCGTCAGCGCATCGAGCGCGCCGAGTGGCTCGTCCATGAGCATCACTTCAGGGTCGCTCGCCAGCGCGCGCGCAAGCCCCACACGCTGCTGCATGCCTCCGGAAATCTGGTAGACAGGCGATTGCGCGAATTTTTCGAGGCCGACGAGTCGCAGCGTGTCGAGCGCGACGGTGCGCCGCTCTTGCTTCGGCATGCCGCGCATGCGCAGTCCGAACTCGACGTTGTCGACCACGTTGAGCCACGGCATCAAGGCATGCTTCTGGAAAACGACGCCGCGGTCGGCGCCAGGGCCGACAACGGGTTTGCCATCGAGAATAATGCTGCCCGCGGAAGGTTCCATGAAGCCGGCGATGCAGGAAAGCAACGTCGTCTTCCCGCAGCCGGAAGCACCCAGCGCCACGACGAAGTCGCCCGGATCGAGCGCCAGATCGACATTGGAAAGCGCGAGCGTCGTGCCGCTGCCCGAACCCGCGTAGTTGACGCTGAGATTGCGTATTTCGAGCTTGCTCAGGGCAGACCTCGATGGGCGAAGTCCGCCATCGAGGTGCAGGCGCGAATCTCCGTCACCGTCGTTGGCGGACGATAGAAACTTGGATCCGGCGTCGCCGGATGACGCATCCGTTTCCAATCGCCGCGACGCTTCGCGTCATGCTCTTGGACGGATGCGTCACTTCGCGGCTTCTGCCGCATAGGTCGGATTGACCGCCACCGAATAGTCCGGAAGCGTTTTTTCGATCTGTTTCTGCGACAACTGGAAATCCGCGGTCGCCGCCAGAGCCTTGGCCGCGGTGCTGTTCTTGCCGCCGCCAAGCCATTTGGTCGCCTGGTCCTGGGCTGTCGGGAAGCGGTACAACGCCATTCCAGCCGGCACATCCTCCGGCTTGGCACCGGACCATTTGGCGACGGCCTTGACCTCGGGCGAATCGGCCGTCCACTTGGCGGTATTGTTGCGATACTTCGCGTCCGAATCGGCGAGCAGCTTGGTGAACTTGACCATGAAGTCCTTGTTTGCCTTGGCCCAGTCCTTGTTGGCGATGTAGCCGTCGAACGTCGCCTTGCCGGTGGATGCGGAAATCTGGCCCGATGACGTGATCACCTTGCCATCCTTTTTCACTTCGGCCAGCACCGGATCCCAGATGAACGTCGCCTGGATGTCGCCGCGCGCCCACGCGGCGCGCACTTCGGGGGGCCGCATGTTGAGGATCTGCACGTCGGCCGGATTCACCTTCGCCTGCTCGAGCGCCACCATCGTATGGAAATGCGTGGTCGAGTTGAACGGCACGGCGATCTTCTTGCCTTTGAGGTCGGCCACGGTGTTGATGCCCGATCCATTCTTGGCGACCATGGCTTCGGCGTCGCCGATGTCGTCCAGGATCCAGAAGAGTTCATAGGGTTCGCCCCGCGAAACTGCGGCCGCAACCCCGGCAGAGCCTACTTCGCCGATCTGGACGGCACCGGAGGCCATCGCCTTGATCACCTCGCCGCCACCGCCGAACTGCTTCCAGTTGATCTTGTAGCCGGTCGCCTTTTCGAGTTCCTTCGCCTCCTGCGCGATGCGATAGGGAACGACCATGTCCTGGTAACCGATGGTCACCTCCTTCGTTTGCGCGTGTACGGGTGCTGCGAACAATGCAGCGAACACGACCGCGGGTGCAATTCCGGTCCATAGTTTTTTCATGCATGCCTCCCACAAGTTGACGAATGTACGAGTCGAGCGAAATTTGCCTGGTTCCGGATCCTGCGTTCGAGTGGCCGAATCACAGCCCCTCGTACGCGTCCGGGTTGCCCGACGTCGCGCTTGTCGCGTGGTCAAATATTACCTCTTTGTGGCCCTGTTGCGCCGCAGGCGCCGGCAGGGGCTGTCGTGACTACCCGACCGACTCGAGGTTGCTTCTATGCCGCGGGCTACAATCGGGCATAAGATGCGCAAAAAAACCGTCCCCTCGCCACAACTTTCGAGAGACCGCCATGAACACGATGACCGACGCCCCGAACCTCGCCGTTACCGGCAGGCAGAAGATGACGCCCTCCGAGGCGTTCGTCGAAACGCTCGTTGCCCACGGCGTGAAGGACGTGTTCGGTATCGTCGGCTCGGCTTACATGGATGCGCTCGATCTTTTTCCTCTGGCCGGCATCCGGTTCATTTCCGTGGCGCACGAGCAAGGCGGCGGCCACATGGCCGACGGCTATTCGCGCGTGTCGGGCCGGCAAGGCGTCTGCATCGCGCAGAACGGCCCCGGTATCACCAACTTTGTGACCTCGGTCGCTGCTGCGTACTGGGCGCACTCGCCGGTGGTCTGCATCACGCCGGAAACAGGCTCCGGCACCCTGGGGCTCGGCGGGTTCCAGGAGACCGAACAACTGCCGATCTTTTCCAAGATCACGAAATTCCAGGCGCACGTGAACAACAAGGCGAGGATGGCGGAACTGACGAGCCGGGCCTTCGACCGCGCGCTGCTCGAGATGGGTCCGACGCAGCTCAACATTCCGCGCGATTTCTTCTACGGCGATATCGATTGCGAGATCCCCCGTCCGATCACGATCGAACGCGGCGCCGGCGGCGAGCAAAGCCTGGATGAAGCGGCACGGCTGCTCGCGAGCGCGAAATTTCCAGTGCTGCTCGCCGGCGGTGGCATCGTGATGGGTAATGGCCAGGCCGAAGCAACGGCACTCGCCGAGTTGCTGCAGGCGCCCGTTGCATGCAGCTATCTCCACAACGATGCGTTCCCGTCGAAACATCCGCTCTGGGTGGGACCGCTCGGCTATCAGGGCTCGAAGGCCGCGATGAAACTGATCGCCAAGGCCGACGTCGTGCTGGCCCTGGGGACGCGTCTCGGGCCATTTGGTACGCTGCCTCAACACGGCATCGACTACTGGCCGAAGAACGCGAAGATCATCCAGATCGACGCCGATGCGAAGATGCTCGGCCTGGTCAAGCCGATTTCCGTCGGCATCTGCGGCGATGCGGGGGCGGCAGCCCAGGCGCTGATCGCGCGACTCAAAGGCAAATCGCTCGCGTGTCAGGCCAATCAGGCGCAGCGTCTTGCGGACATGCAGGGCGAAAAATCGGCGTGGGAAGCGGAGCTCGATGGGTGGCTCCACGAAAAGGACGCGTGGTCGCTCGAGGTCTCGCGCAGCTCGTCGCACATGCACCCGCGGCAGATGTTGCGCGAGTTGGAACGTGCGATGCCCGCGGGCGCGATGGTTTCCACGGACATCGGCAACATCTGCTCGGTGTCCAACAGCTACCTGCGCTTCGACCGGCCGCGGTCGATGTTCGCGGCAATGAGCTTCGGCAACTGCGGCTACGCTTTTCCGACGATCATCGGCGCCAAGGCCGCGGCACCGGAGCGCCCGGCCATTGCCTACGTCGGCGATGGCGCCTGGGGCATGAGCTTCGGTGAGCTGCAAACCTGCGTGCGCGAAAATATCCCGGTGACCGCCGTCGTATTCAACAACGGGCAGTGGGGTGCCGAGAAGAAGAACCACGTCGATTTCTACGACAACCGCTTCGTCGGCGTGAATCTCGACAAGCAACCGTCGTGGGCCGCAGTCGCACGCGCAATGGGTGCGGAGGGACACACCGTCGACAAGACCGGCGACGTCGGTGCGGCACTGCGCGCCGCCTGTGATGCACAGAAGCAGGGCAAGACCACGGTGCTTGAAATGATGGTGACGCGGGAACTTGGCGACCCGTTCCGGCGTGATGCGCTCGCCCTGCCGACGCGGCATCTGGCCAAGTATCGATCGACGGCCGCGAAGCACGCCTAGTCAACCGGTGCCGCGCGGCGCCTGCCGTGCAGAGAGTGCTCAACACGGGATGGGGAGTTCGAGCAGCTGATGGCGGATTCGAAGAAAAAGAACAAGTCGCGGGGGACACGAAGCAAGCAGCCGGCCGCAGCAAAGCGCCTCTCAACGTTGGAGCGCGTGCGCAAGCTGATCCGGGCGTGCGAGCACTCGCAGGCCATCGAACTGGCCACGACAGCGCTGGCTGCGCCCCGATTGAGCGCCTCAAGCAAACTCGACCTGCTGGATCTACGCGCCGAGAGCTATATCGCTCAGGGCGAACTCGACCGCGCTGCGCAAGGACGCAGCGGCGATGCTCCGCCATGCAAACAGTACCCAGAAGGCGACGTTCAAGGCGCGGGCGATGAAGCGCAGTGCCCTGGTCAAAGCGCGCAAGGCCCAATTCAAAGCCGCGGTCAGTGCCGCGACGTTAGCGCTCGAACGGAAGGCGGCGCGTACCGAAGAGCGTCCAGCGGCAAATTCCCTGCTCCAACAGCGAGAGAACGAGCTTGCCATCATCAACAGCGTGCAGCAGGCGCTCGCCGCGCAACTCGACATGCAGGGAATCTACGACGCCGTCGGCGACAAGATCCGCGAGATCTTCGGCCGGGCAGCGACGTGGAAATTCGCATCATCGACCGGCAGGCGGGTGTCTGGCGCTTCCCTTACCTGACCGTGCGCGGGGAGCGTTTCAGCATCGCGCCGAATCCGATCGGCGACGTCGGATTCGGCGCCCACGTCCTGCGGACTCGCGAAACGGTGGTCGTCAACGAGAACGCCGAGGAGGCGCTCGCGAAATACCGCAGCCATCTGCTTGGCCCGGTCGCCCCGAAGTCGATGGTCTTCGTGCCGATGATCGCGGGCGACGAGGTGCGCGGGATGATCCAACTGGCCGACATGGATCGCGAGCACGCGTTCACCGATTCGGATGTGCGTCTCCTGCAGACACTGGCGAGCAGCATGAGCGTGCGCGCTGGAAAACGCGCGCCTGTTCGACGAGACGCAGCGACTGTTCAAGGAAAGCGAGCAGCGCGCCTCCGAAACCAGGGAGGCGCTCGAGCAGCAGACCGCGACCGCGGAGATCCTGCGCGTCATCAGCGGCTCGGTCACGGATGCGCAGCCCGTCTTCGACGCCATCGTGCGAAGCTGCCAACGACTGTTTGCCGGCAAGGCCGTCGCCCTCGTGTTGCCCAGAGGGGACATGATGGAATCGGTCGCCTTTTCGAGCGACAGCGGCGACCAGCTCGGCGCCGGCGTCCTGAAGCCCTGGCCGCTCGATCATGGCAGTGGTGCGGGTGCCTGCGTTCTCGACTCGCGTGTCGTCAACGTGTCGGACACCGCGGAAGGAGCGAAGCAGTTCGCGCGCATGAATGACCTGGCGGTCGCGCTGGGCTACAAGTCCTGCCTGTTCGTGCCGCTGCTGCGCGAGGGCAAGGCGATCGGCTGCATCACGATCCTGCGCGCCACCGTCGGCCGTTTCGATGACCAGGAGGTGTCGCTGGCGCAGACCTTCGCCGATCAAGCAGTGATCGCCATCGAGAACGCGCGCCTGTTCAACGAAACCAAGGAGGCGCTCGAACGGCAGACGGCGACGGCGGAGGTGCTACGCGTCATCAGCAGTTCGCCCAGCGATCTCGATCCCGTTTATCGAACGATCCTCGAACGCATCACGCGACTCTGCGAGTCGCAGATCGGAGCGTTATTCCTGTTCGACGGCGAGCGCCTGCACGCCGCCGCGATGCACGGCATGACACCTGAATTCGCCAGCATTCTCAAACAAGGACGGCCCCGGCCCAGTCACGAAACGACGACCCGCTTGGCCGCGCTGGAACGGCGCACCGTCCACGTGGCTGACCTGCTTTCGGATTCAACGTTCTCACCGACGCCGCGCGATCTCTACGAACGCGAGAACGTCCGCACGGTGCTATCCGTGCCGATGCTCAGGGAGAGCCAGCTCATCGGTGTCATTACCACCTGGCGCCGAGAGGTACGGCCATTCGACGATCGCCAGATTGGTCTGGTTCGCACGTTCGCCGACCAAGCCGTGATCGCCATTGAAAACGCTCGGCTGTTCAACGAAACCAAGGAGGCACTGGAGCAGCAGACGGCGACCGCTGACGTGCTGAAGGTGATCAGCGAATCGCCGACCGATGTGCAGCCCGTGTTCGATGCCATCGCCGAGCGCGCGAAGACGCTTTGCGGCGCCCAGATCAGCGGCGTGGCGCGCTTCGACGGCGAGTGGGTGCATCTGGTGGCGTACCACGGCGTGTCGAGCGAAGCCGACGACGCGATGCGCGCCGTGTTTCCGGTGAGGATCGACGGCACAACGGTCAGTGCGCGTGCGATTCGGGCGCGTGCGCCAGTGCAGATCGTCGACGTGCTGGCCGATCCGGACTACGGCGCGAAGGACGCCGCCCGGCTCGCGGGATTTCGCGCCAACATGGCGGTGCCGATGCTGCGCGAAGGCCAGGTCATCGGCGCGATCAACGTCTGCCGCGCCGAGGTCGGACCGTTCCCCGAAAAGCAGGTGCAGCTGCTGCAGACCTTTGCCGACCAAGCCGTGATCGCGATCGAGAACGTGCGGCTGTTCAACGAAACCAAGGAGGCGCTCGAGCGACCAGACGGCGACAACCGAACATCCTGCGAGTGATCGCCAGTTCTCGCCGTCGGACGTGCAACCGGTATTCGACACGATCGTGCAGCACGCGGCCGAACTGGTCGGCGGCATGTCATACGAACGCCTTTCGGCTACGACGGCGAAAAGCATACACATGGTCGCCACCAGCACTGACAACCAGGAAATGCTCTCGACGCTGTTGCGACCACAGACGTACCCGACGCATCCGGACCGATCGCAAATGTCGCGTCGCGTGCCATCCTGGAAAAGGCCGTCGTCCGCATGGAAGACGCGCTTGACGATCCGACGTACCGACAAGCGCACGCGGTCGCGGGCGGGTGAGCGTCGAATGCTTGGCGTGCCCATGCTACGTGACGGCCAGCCGCTCGGCGCTTTCGTCGTCGCCTGGCCCACGCCTCGGCGAGATACCTTCCGGCCAGGTAGATCTATTGACAGACCTTCGCCGATCAGGCCGTGATCGCGATCGAGAACGTGCGGCTGTTCAACGAGACGAAGGATGCTCTCGCCAAAGTCGAAGAGCGCACGCGCGAGTTGACCGAGTCGCTGGACTACCAGACCGCGATCAGCGACGTGCTGCGATGCATCAGCGAATCGCCGACCGACGTGACGCCCGTGTTCGAAGCGATCCTCGAGAGCGCGACGCGGTTGTTCGGTGCCCGATTGCGGCTGCCTTCCGCTACGACGGCCAACTGGTGCATCTGGTCGCGACGCGCAACTGGTCGACCGAAGCGCTCGAGGACTCCCGCCGGTACTATCCGGCGCCGCCCACCCCGAAGATGATTAGCGGACGGGTCGTGATCTCGGGCAGCGTGCAGACCGAGGACGACACCCTGCTCGACCCGGACTACGACCAGACGCAGGCCCGGCTCGGCCACTGGCGCCGCATGCTCGGTGCGCCACTGCTCAAGGATGGCGCCGCCGTCGGTGCGATCGTCGTCGCCTGGCCGGACCCCGGCAAGACGCCGCAGCGGCAGATCGATCTGCTCAAGACGTTTGCGGGTCAGGCGGTGATCGCCATCGAGAACGTGCGGCTGATCAGCGAGACGAAGGAAGCGCTGGAGCAGCAAACCGCCACCGCCGAAGTGCTGAAGGTGATCAGCAGTTCGCCTACCGATGTACAGCCGGTGCTGGAGGCGGTGGCAGAACGTTCGCGGCTGCTATGTCGAGCCGACAGCAGCCGCGTTTGGCTGCAGAGCGGCGATCAGCTGCGCTCGATGACCGGCTACGCCCTGTATGAGGGGTCCACATCCGGTCGCGACGAAGTGCTGCCGATCAAGCGCACTTCGGTGATCGGCCGAGCCTTTGTCGATCGCCGAACCGTGCACGTGGAGAATTTTGACGCGCTGTCCGACGAAGAATACCCGGATTCGCTTGCGATCCGGACCCGTTACGGATTCCGCACCGTCCTGGGGGTGCCGATGCTGCGCGAGGGCGTGTCCATCGGTACGCATCGGCGTGCTCCGCAAGAAGCCGCAACCGTTTTCGAGCGCCGAAATCCGCCTCGTCGAAACCTTCGCCGCCCAGGCCGTGATCGCCATCGAGAACGTCCGGCTGTTCAACGAGACCAAGGAGCCGCTCGAGCGGCAAACGGCGACGACCGAAATCCTCCGCGTGATCGCCAGTTCACCTTCCGACGTGCAGCCCGTGTTTGACACGATCGTCCGGCACGCGGCCGACCTGGTCGGCGGGGTGTACACGAACGCCTTCCGATACGACGGCGAGAAACTGCACATGGTCGCCACCAGCGCGGCAGACCAGCAGATGCTGGCGTTGTTGCGAAGCACCTATCCAAGGCGTCCTGACCGGTCGACCATGGCGGGCCGCGCCGTTCTGGACAGGACGATCGTCCGCATGGAAGACGCGCTTGCCGATCCGGTGTACGACAAGCGACACTGCAATCGCTGGGCAGTGGCGTCGGATGATCGGCGTGCCCATGCTGCGTGATGGCCAGCCGCTCGGTGTCTTCGTGGTCGCCTGGGCCAGCGCCCGGTCCGATTGCGTCCGTTCATGCGGATCTATTGACGACGTTCGCCGACCAGGCCGTGATCGCGATCGAGAACGTGCGGCTGTTCAACGAGACCAAGGAGGCGCTCGAGCGGCAGACCGCGACGACCGAAGTACTGAAGGTGATCAGCGAATCGCCGACGGACGTCCAGCCGGTGTTCGACATCATCGCCGAGCGTGCCGCGCGCCTGACCGACGCCGGCTATGGCTGGGTGTTCCGCTACGACGGCGAGCAGATCCACGTCGCGAGTTCGTTCGGCGTCAATGCCCGGGGGTTGCAGGTCGCGCAGGAAACCTTTCCGATGCGCTTGGATGGGGCTAGCCTCACGGCCCACGCAATCCGAACCGGGACCGTGGTCAACGCCGCCGATGTGACGGCCCTGCCCGATGCGGACTACGCGCCGAGCCTCAAGCGCGCAGCGGAGCTGGGTGGGTATCGCAGTTGCCTCAGCGTGCCGATGTTCCGGGACCAGCAGATCGTCGGCGCGATCACGGTCAATCGCGCCGAGCCTGGCATTTTCGCGGACAAGCAGATCGACCTGCTGCAGACGTTTGCCAGCCAGGCCGTGATCGCAGTCGAGAACGTGCGGCTGTTCAACGAGACCAAGGAAGCGCTCGAACAGCAGACCGCGACGGCCGAGGTGCTGCAGGTGATCGGCAGTTCGGTAGCCGATACCGCGCCGGTATTCGAGAAAATCCTCGAAAGCTGCAAGCACTTGTTCGCGACCGAGCAGCTTGGCATATTTCGTCGGTGACGACGAACCAAGTGCACGCGGGCGCCTGGCGTGGATCGGCGTTCGACGCGATTTCGCGCACCTTCCCTCTGCCTCTCGACCAGACGATGACGGGACGCGTCATTCGCGAGCGGCGCACCATCCACATTCCCGACGCGGACAAGACACCGAATGCGCCGCCCGCAGTTCGCGGCGTCGTGGACCTCATAGGCAACTGCGCGATCGCGTGGGCGCCGATGCTGTGGGAAGACCGCGGCGTAGGCTCGCTCGCCGTGCTGCGCCAGCCACCCAAGCCGTTCACCGACAAGGAACTCGCGCTGCTCAAGACGTTCGGCGACCAGGCGGTGATCGCGATCCAGAACTCGCGGATGTTCAACGAGACGCAGGAGGCGCTCGAGCGGCAAAGGCCGCTGCCGAGATCCTGAGCGTCATCAGCAGTTCGGTGGCTGACACCAAGCCCGTGTTCGACAAGATCCTCGAAAGCTGCAAACACCTGTTCGGCAGCGACGAGACCGCCGTGCTGCTCGTCGACGAAGAAGACCAGGTCAGCCTCGGCGCCTACGTCGGCAACGTGTACGAAGCCGTGGCCGCGACTTTTCCGGCGCCACTGGAATTGACACCCGCCGGTCACGCGATCCGCGAACGGCGTGTCGTGCACTACCCCGACATGGCGCACGATGCAGGTCACGCCGCGCGGTGCGCCGCGTGGCCCAGTTGGCAGGGTACCAATCGATGGCCTACGCACCGATGATGTGGAACGAGCGTGGCATCGGCGCGATCGGCGTGTCGCGCACGCGAGGCCCCTTTGCCGCCAAGGAACTGGCAATGCTGCAGACCTTTGCCGACCAGGCGGTGATCGCGATCCAGAATTCCCGGTTGTTCAACCAGGCGCAGGAGGCGCGCGCCGCTGCCGAAGCCGCCAACGAGGCCAAGAGCTCGTTCCTGGCGACGATGAGCCACGAGATCCGCACACCGATGAACGCGGTGATCGGCATGAGCGGACTGCTGCTCGACACCAAACTCGACACCGAGCAGCACGACTACGTCACGACCATTCGTGAATCCGGCGACACGCTCCTGACGATCATCAACGACATTCTCGACTTCTCCAAGATCGAAGCCGGGCGCATGGACATCGAGGCGCAGCCGTTCGACTTGCGCGAATGCGTGGAATCCGCGCTCGACCTCGTCGCGTCACGCGCCGTCGAGAAACATCTGGACACCGCGTATATATTCGAAGGCGACGTGCCTGCCGCGATTCGCGGCGATGTGACGCGGCTGCGCCAGATCATCCTGAACCTCCTCTCCAACGCGGTGAAGTTCACGGACGCCGGCGAAGTGGTACTGACGGTGAGTTCCAGGCCGATCACTGCGGATCGAGTGGAACTCACCTTCTCCGTGCGCGACACCGGCATCGGCCTTACGAGCGAGGGCATGAGCCGGCTGTTCCAGTCGTTCTCGCAAGCCGATTCATCCACCACCCGCAAGTACGGCGGCACGGGGCTCGGCCTTGCGATCAGCCGGCGCCTCGCCGAGTTGATGGGCGGGCGCATGTGGGCCGAGAGCGAAGGAGCGGGCAAAGGGTCGACCTTTCTGTTCAATATCGAAGTCCCAACCGCCGACGCTCCGCAGACACGGCAACGCGATTTCGTCGGCGTGCAGCCGGCGCTGCAAGGAAAGCGCGTGCTCGTCGTCGACGACAACGCGACCAACCGACGCATCCTGGAGTTGCAAACCGCCAAGTGGGGCATGTCCTCGCACGCGACGGCATCGCCGATCGAGGCACTGCGATGGCTCGCGTCCGGCGAGGCGTTCGATCTTGCGATCCTCGACATGCACATGCCCGAGATGGACGGAATTGCGCTAGCGCGAAAGATCCGCGAGCACCACGCTTCGTTGCCGCTGGTACTGTTCAGCTCGCTGGGGCGGCGCGAAGCGGGCGACGACGACCGACTGTTCAACGCGTATCTCACCAAGCCGCTCCGGCAGTCGCAGCTGTTCGACACGCTGGTGGGCCTGCTGACCCACGACAGCACGCCGAAGGCGGCGACGACGACGGCGAAGCCGCAGCTCGATCCCGGGCAGGCGGCACGGCATCCGCTGCGCATCCTGCTGGCCGAGGACAACGTGGTGAACCAGAAACTCGCGCTGCGACTGCTGCTGCAGATGGGCTACCGCGCCGATCTGGCATCGAACGGCATCGAGGCGGTGGAATCCGTGCAACGTCAGACCTACGACGTCGTGCTGATGGATGTGCAGATGCCCGAGATGGACGGACTCGAAGCCTCGCGCCAGATCAACGCGCGCTGGCGACCGCAGGAACGGCCGCGCATCATCGCCATGACGGCCAACGCCATGCAGGGTGACCGCGACATGTGCCTGGCTGCCGGCATGGACGACTATGTGACCAAGCCAATCCGCGTCGAGCAGCTCGTCGAGGCGCTCAACCACGTGCCCGCGCGCAGGGATCAATGATGAGCGCACCGACGATCGATCGCGCGACCTTCGACGCCCTTGCGGAAACCACGGGCGCCGACTTCGTCCGCGAGCTCGTCGATACTTTTCTGCAAGAGGCACCCGCGATGCTCGACGACCTGCGCGATGCGCTGGCGACGCAGGATGCCGACAAGTTCCGCCGCGCTGCCCATTCGCTGAAGTCCAATTGCAACACGTTTGGCGCCCTCACGATGGGCGCCATGGCGCGAGAGCTCGAACTCACTCCCGTATCGACAGTGGCGACAAGGCGGCGCAGAGCCGCTCGCCGCACTGGACGATGAGTATGCGCGCGTTGCCGCGGCGCTGACCGAGTTGTGCCATGAGTGAACTGCGCAACGGATCGGCCCGCCTGCTGGTGGTCGACGACAACAAGGTCAATCGCCTGTTGCTTGCGCGCAGTCTCGAACTGCAAGGTCACAGCATCGCGTCCGCAGAGAACGGGCGAATCGCGCTGGAGATGCTGCGCCGTGAGTCGTTCGACCTGCTGCTGCTCGACATGGAAATGCCGGAAATGGATGGCTTCCAGGTACTCGAGCAACTCGTCAACGATCGCAAGCTGCGTGACTTGCCCGTGATCGTCACGTCGTCGCTGGAGGGCATCGCCAACGTGGTGCGCTGCATCGAACTCGGCGCCGAGGACTATCTCACCAAGCCGGTCAATCCGGTGCTGTTGAAGGCGCGCATCGGCGCGAGCCTCGAAAAGAAGCGCCTGCGCGACCAGCAGAAGGAACTGATGCGCCGGTTCGCAACGCCGGAAGTCGCGCAGGATCTGCAGGATTCAGGCTTCGCGCTCGGTGGCAAGCTCGTGCACGCCTCGGTGATGTTCTCCGACATCCGCGGGTTCACGTCGCTCGCGGAATCGCAGTCGCCCGAGGAGACCATCGAACTCCTCAACACCTATTACGCCCTGATGTTCGACGCGATCAGCGGTCACGGCGGCGTCGTGACGCTGATGATGGGTGACGGCCTCATGTCCGTCTTCGGCGCGCCGGTGCCGCTCCCCGACCATTGCGAGAGCGCGGTACGCGCGGCGCAGGAAATGGTCGAGCTGATCGAGTTGTTCAACCTCGAACGGCAGGCCGCGGTCAAGCCGACGATCAGAATAGGCATCGGCATCGCCTCCGGCGATATGGTTGCCGGATACGCCGGCACCAACGACCGGGCGACCTACACCTGCATCGGCGACATCGTCAATCTCGCGTCGCGGCTCGAGACCCATACCAAGGTCGCGCAACGCACCATTCTGATCGACCCGACAACACGCTCTGCGCTCGGCGAGCACTTCACGGTCGAGGCGCTCGGCCCCGTTCCGATCAAGGGCAAGGCGACCGCGGTTGATGTGTTTTCGGTCGACCCCGGAAAGGGGCACTAGTCTTTCGTGCGATCTGGCGCAAAATAATGAATAATGGCTGCAAGACGGAAGACACAAAAATCCGCTAAATCCTGGAGGAATCACATGAGCACCAACGACGGTAAACCTTTGGCGCCGCGCCGGCGCGCCATGCTGCAATCGACACTCGCTGTGGCCGCTGCCTCGGCCGGCGGCACCTTGTTTCGTGCACCCGGGGCGTGGGCGCAAAGCGGCTTCGACTGGAAGCGCTTCAAGGGTGAGAAAATCGAGATCGCCCTGCAAAAGAGCCCGTTCCACGACGTGCTGCAGAAATACGAACCGGAATTCACCGCGATGACGGGGATCGAGGTCGGCTCCGAGCAGATTCCGGAACAGCAATACCGGCAGAAGCTCGCGATCGAGTTCGCATCGGGCAAGCCGAGCTTCGATGCGTGCTACGTCGCGCAGGCGACGCAGAAGCGGCTGTTCGGAAGGGGCAAGTGGCTCGCCGACCTGCGTCCTTTGATCGCCGATGCGTCGCTTACTTCACCGGATCTCGATTTCGCGGACTTTTCGAAGGCATCCATCGAGGCGGGGACGCAGGCCGACGGCCGCATCGACACGCTGCCGATGACGTTCCACTACAACATTCTCATGTACAACAAGGAGCTCTTGCAGAAGAAGGGGATCGCCGTGCCCGCATCATTCGCGGCGCTCATGGACGCCGCAGCCAAGCTCAACGATCCGGCCAACGGCGTCAACGGCTTTGTTGCGCGCGGGCTCAAGAACGCGAACACCCCGATCTGGACGAGCTTCATGCTCGGCTACGACGTCGATTCGATCGGCAAGGACGGTCGACTCAACACCGACGGACCGGAGGCGATCGCCGCCGCCGAGATCTATCAGAAGCTGGTGCGGGACAATGGCCCGGCGGGCGTGGCCGGCTTCAACTGGTACGAGTGCCAGGGGCTGTACATGCAGGGCAAAGCGGCGATGTGGATCGACACCTCGTCCGTCGGCGCGGTGACCGCCGATCCCACGAAATCCCGCATGGCCAGCAGCGCCGGCTTTGCCGTCATGACGCCGGGACCGAAGGTGCATCGAGCGCCGGTGTTCGCGAGCGGCGTCGGGGTCTCCGCGGCGAGCAAGAAGATCGGACCGGCGTGGTACTGGGTGCAATGGGCAACCGGCAAGTCGATGCAGGCGCGGCAGGTCGCGGGTGGCTACGGTGCCTCGGGACGCTCGTCGGCGATCGAAGCGGCCAAGAAGTCGACGGAGGCGAAGCTCAACGCCGAATGGCTCGACGCGGTCCTGCAGTCGACCACTATCGCGTACCCGGTCTTGCCGGACATCGTTGCCGGGAGCGAGTTCCGCGATGTCTACGGCATCGCGCTGACCAACATGCTGGCGCCAGGCGCCAACCCCGCCGCTGAGCTGAAAAAAGCGACGGAAGCCTTCAAACCCGTCCTCGAGAAAACCGAGAAAGCCTGATTCGAAACCCTGCCCGCTCGAGCCGGTCGCAGTCGCGGTCGGCTCGCACGCAACAAAACTGGAAAGCGCCGTCTTGCCCATCGATCTCCTCGTCGTCCTCGACATGCCGCAGTACAGTCGTGATCATCTGGCCGAGCACTACACGGTTCACTACTGGCCCAACCCGGCGGACCATCCCCGTCTGCTCAGCGATCCGCTGGCGAAAAAAATCCGCGCCGTACAGACCAACGGCTCGTATGGTCTCAAGCGGCGTTACATCGAGGCGATGCCGGCGCTGGAAATCATCTGCGCCGTCGGCGCCGGTTTCGAGGGGATCGACGTCGAGGCCGCACGCGAGCGCGGCATCGTTGTCACCAATGGTGCAGGGGCCAATGCCGCGTCCGTCGCCGAGCAGGCGTGGGCGCTGCTGCTGGCGACGGTACGCCGGGTACCCTGGTGCGATCGCGCGGTGCGCGAGGGTCGCTGGGACGAAGCGCGCAAGATCGTACCGTCAGTCACGGGCAAGAAACTCGGCATCTTCGGACTGGGTCACGTCGGCCAGCAAATGGCCAAACGCGGCGCATACGGTTTCGACATGGAGGTGGGCTATTGCAGCCGCACGCGTCGGACTGATGTCGACTATCGCTATTTCGATCGCCTGGAGGACCTGGCCACGTGGTGCGATGTGCTGATGATCGCCGCCCCGGGCGGGCCGGAGACGCATCACGCGGTCGACCGCGACATTCTGCGAGCATTGGGACCCGACGGCTACCTGATCAACGTGGCACGTGGCTCGCTGGTGGATTCCAATGCGCTGATCGACGCCCTCCGCGAAGAACGCATCGCCGGCGCGGGTCTCGACGTCATCGAAGGCGAACCGGCCGTCCCGGCAGGATTTCGCGATCTGGACCGGCTCGTGTTGTCGCCGCATATCGGCGCGTACTCGCCCGAGGCCATTCGATCGATGATCCACAAAGTGCGCGCGAACCTCGATGCGCATTTCGCCGGCAAGCCGGTGCTGTCCCCGATACCCGTTTAGGCAAGATCCACTGGAGGAGCGGCAATGTCCGTCATACAAGGCGAAGGCGAGTATCGCTACGAAATCAGCAACGACTGGGCCAAGGTACCGGCCGGCATGGAATGGCGCGAGGTCGGCGCGATAGCGATCGATGCCAAGGACAACGTCTACGTCTTCAATCGCGGACCGCACCCGATGATGGTGTTCGACCGCGCGGGGAATTTCCTGAAGTCGTGGGGAGAGGGCTTATACAAGCGGGCGCATGGTGCGCACTTTGCGCCCGATGGCACGCTCTATCTGACCGACGACGGCGATCACACGGTGCGTCAATGCACAACCGACGGCAAAGTGCTGATGACGATCGGGATCCCCGGCCGGCCGACGCCCTACATGAGCCAGGAGCCGTTCAATCGCTGCACCCACACGGCACTTTCGCCGCAAGGTGATCTCTATGTATCGGACGGCTACGGCAATGCGCGCGTCCACAAGTATTCTGCGGGAGGAAAGCTCCTTTTCTCGTGGGGCGGCCCCGGGACGGAGCCGGGGCAATTCAATCTGCCGCACAACATCTGCTGCGACGAGGACGGCTGGGTGTACGTCGCGGATCGCGAAAGCCATCGCGTGCAAGTCTTCGACGGCAACGGCAAGTACGAGACCCAGTGGAACAACCTGCACCGTCCGAGCGGCATCTACATGCCTCCGGGCAAATGCCCGATCTGTTATATCGGCGAATGCGGCCCGGTGATGGGAGTCAATCGCTTGTCCCCGAACCTCGGGCCTCGAGTGAGTATCGTCGATAACGATGGCAAGTTGCTGGCGCGCTTCGGCGACATCGAAGGCGCCGGGAACGAGCCGGGACAGTTCATCTCGCCGCACGGCATCGCCGTGGATTCGCGCGGTGACGTCTATGTCGGTGAAGTGTCGGCGACTGCGTGGCCGCAACTCAAGCCGGATGTTCCCGTACCGAAACCTCTGCACTCCCTGCGCAAGATGACCAAGCTCGGCACCGTCGCTCCTGATTCGGCGTAGCGGCGGCGAGGTACGCTACCCGCCGCGAATCGTCGCCATCGCCTGGCTGAATCCGTGGTGCAGCATCTCCACGTCGCTCCAGTAAACGAGCAGCAACGCACCCGCTTCCTTCCATTGCCGTGCCTGCTCGGCGCTGGTCACAAGCATCGAGCACGTCTTGCCGTACTTCTTCGCCGCAGCGAGGATGAGGTCGCGCTTCTCATCCAGCGCGCCCGCCTGGTCCGGCGTACCGAACACACCCATGTCCTGCGCGAGATCCGCCGGTCCGAGCGTGAGTGCGTCGATGCCGTCCATCGCGGCGATCTCGTCGAGATGTTCGAAGGCCGCGGCGGTTTCGAACATCACCGTCACGAACACCTGCCGGTTGGCGAACGCGCGACGCTCCGCCACGGTGCCGGCGGTCTCGAAGTCGGTGGCAGGACCAAGCCCGCCGTTACCGCGCAGCCCCTGCGGTGCATAACGCGAGGCAGCGACGATCTCGCGCGCGTGTGCGGCATTCTCGACCTGCGGGCAATGCAGGTTCCACACGCCCGCGTCGAGCAGTCGGGTTATCCATTCGCGATTGGCCTTGGGCGGCCGCACCGCAATCGGGAAGTCGATCGCGCGCGCCACCAGCGCCATATCGGCAATCGTCTCCATCGATGGCGGCGAATGCTCCATGTCAACGCGGGCGAAATCGAGTCCCGCCGCCTTGAGCAACGGCAGAATCGCCGGGTTGCGAATCATGTTTACCCAGGTGCCAATTTGTAATTCACCCCGCTCTACACCTGCCCGCATCGCATTCGGTAGCATCTCTGATCATCCTCGTCATTGGCCGGCCGACGTCGACGCGACGCCCGCCCTCTGCCGCACTGCCCGTGCCCGGCGTAATATCATGCCCGCACCCACAGCATAGTGGGAACCGCCATTCATACGGAGCAGGAGGAATCTGTGCAACTCGATAAGATCGCGTCACCGCCGCCGCGACCGCGGTACCTCATCGCGATGCTGGCGGCGCTGGTCACGCTGTTCGCCGCTGCGCCGGTTGGGGTCGATGCACAACCCGCGTGGCCGATCCGGCAAGTTCGCATCGTCGTGCCATTCGCGCCCGGCGGCGCCTCCGACATCCTGGCGCGCCTCATCGCGAAGGAATTGTCCGAGCGCGTGAAGCAACCCGTCATCGTGGAAAACAAGCCCGGAGCGGGCGGCACCATCGGCGCCGACTATGTCGCGAAGTCGCCGCCTGACGGTTACACGCTGCTGCTGGCGGACTCGTCGGTCGTGATGACGTTTCCGTGGCTCTACCCCAACCTGCCGTATGCGGCAAAGGACCTGGTGCCGGTCGCCAACATCGCAACCTTCGGACTGATCCTCATCGCACCGGCGAACTCGAAGTTCAACACGCTC
The DNA here is from genome assembly GCA_963726935.1 of uncultured beta proteobacterium. Classification (GTDB taxonomy): domain Bacteria; phylum Pseudomonadota; class Gammaproteobacteria; order Burkholderiales; family Casimicrobiaceae; genus PALSA-1003. Next base: position 138,952 of record CAVSEH010000012.1, on the reverse strand, counting down.
GCCGAGGTCGTCGCCGCGGACAAGGCGACGCCGGGGAAGCTCAACATGGCTTCGCCCGGCAGCGGCTCGTCCAACCACCTGACGCTGGAGAAATTCAACGCGACCGCCGGCACGAAACTCGTTCACATTCCGTACAAGGGCACCGGACCCGCGATCAACGATCTGGTCGGCGGGCAAGTCGACCTCACGCTCGCCAGCGGTGCCGCGTCGAAGCCGCTGATCGACAGCGGCAAGGTCAAGGCGCTTGCCGTCACCTCCGCCAAGCGCAATCCGCTGCTGCCGCAGGTGCCCACCGTCGCCGAGTCCGGCTTCGTCGGCTTCGAATCGATCGCGGGCCAGGGCTTGTTCGCACCTGCGGGAACCCCGCGCGACGTCGTGACCAGGCTCAACGTGGAGGTGAATGCCATCATCGCGATGCCGGAAATGAAAGAACGCTGGACACAAATGGGCATCGACCGCGTGGAAAACACCCCGGAACAGTTTGCCGGATGGCTCAACCGCGAGTCGGATCAGTGGGCGGTACTGATTCGCACGGTCGGCATCAAGCCGGAGTGACGCGCCCCTACGAAGGCTATCGATCTTTCGTAGGCTCGCTATCCTGCTTCGAGAGCGCGCCACCCGGCAGCCGGTCGAGCACGTCGGGCACGAAATGCAGAAATGCCAGCAGGTAGAACACGCGGATGCCCCACGGCGGTGAATACACCGCCACCGCCATCGCGATCACCGGCAGGACGCAAAACGAGCGCAGCCGCCTGCTCATTGCCGCGCCGATCTCGGGCAGGAATTCCGCAGTCGCCAAACTCCGATGGCGACGCAAACGCCGCAGGTGCAGGGCGAGCATCAGATACAACAGCATCAGGTTGCCGCCGTAGAGCATAACCGGCACCTGCAGCGTTCCATGACTCGCGACCAGGTTGGTGCTGAACGGCACCAGGGTGGTAAACAGCAGGAACAGGAGATTGATCCACAACAAGGTGCGGTCGACGCGTTCGACGTACGTGAACTGGAAGTGATGCGCGATCCAGAACATCGCCAGCACACAAAAACTCACGACATAAATCGCAAACGAGAATTCGACGCTTGCGAAATGCAGCAGCATGTCCTGGTTCGTCGAGAATTCCAGGCCCGGCGGCAGCTTGATGTCCAGAACCAGCAAGGTCATGGAAACCGAGAAGATGCCGTCGACGAGCGACTCGACGCGGTTCTTGCCAGGCAAACGGGAGGTCGGAGACAGCGATCGGCCCATACTGAAGCGAATATTGGCGACCATCGTCTGGTTGCGCAAGTTGCGCTCGCGGCCCCTCCTCCGCCGTACGGACGCCTACGCGCTGTCGCGGACGACGAGTTCGAAGCCCGTATCCACGACGCGTCGCTTCACGGTACGCCCGGCCAGCCGGTCGCAGATCATCGCGCCGGCACGCTGGCCGATGTCGTAGCGCGGCACGCGCAGCGTCGTGAGCGCCGGGACGACCTGCGCGGCAATGGGAATGTCATCGAACCCGGCGATCGCCACATTGCCGGGAAGGGACAGCCGCCGTCGCTGACATTCGAAGAGCGCACCGACCGCGATGGCGTCTGCCGAGCAAAACACGGCGCGCGTGTCCGGATGGCGGTCGAGCAGTATGGCCATCGCGGCCGCCCCCGACGGAATATCGAGCGAGGTCTCGACGCACAGGCTCGGATCGCGCTTGCGGCGCGCGGCGGTCAGCGCCAGCTCGTACCCCCGACGGCGATCGCGCGCGCGGTCGTTGTCGCGCGGATAAGCGCCGATGTAGCCGATCTTGTCGAAGCCTCGCTTGATGAGGTGGCGCGTGACCGCTCGCGCCGCGTCGACGTTCGAGTAGCCTACCACCATGTCGATCGGTTTCGCCGTGAGATTGCCACCTTCGACCACCGGGATGCCGGCGCGCCTGAGCATGCGGACGGTCTCTTCGGTGTGGATCACGCCGGTGAGATAGATGCCGTCGATGCGACGCGACAAAAACGCGCGCACGAGCACTTCCTCCTCCGCCGCCGAAAAACCGCTTGCACCGAGCAGCAGGTGATATCCCGCGGGCACAACGGCATCGGTCAGACCCTGCATGATTTCGGCGATCAGCGAATTGGTGAGCAACGGAATCACGGCCGCGATAAGTCCCGATCGATTGGATGCGAGACCGCGAGCGAGCAGATCGGGCGTATACCCGGTATCGGTCAACACCCGCTGGACGCGCTCGCGGGTGAGGGCGGCGACTTTTTCCGGATCGCGCAGAACGCGCGTGACCGTCATCGTCGACACTTTGGCCGCAGCAGCGACGTCGAGCAGGCGCGGGCGTCCCGAGCGGTCGCCGGCTGGCGTCGAAAGAGTCTGGCGGCGGCGTTTCATGGCCCGGGACTTCTATTCTCCAGTTGACACGGAAAAAATGTCAGCGCTAACATGTTAGCGCATACATCGGACAGAATAAACACGCAACCGGGTCGTAAGCCGGCCATTGGAGGGGCAGTTGTCCAACGGCGACACCATCGCCTTCGCCGGCTATCGTCGTGACGATGGCCGTCACGGCGTGCGCAATCACGTGCTGATACTGGGCCTCAACGGCTTGGTTGCACGCGCCGCCACGCGCATCGCGGCAGGCGTTGCGGGCACGGTCGCATTCGCGTCCCTGTATGGCCGCGGTCAGATTGGTGACGATAAGCGCGCTCATACCGCACAACTGGTCGGCCTCGGCCGCAACCCCAACGTTGCGGCCACGCTCGTCGTGGGAGCGGATCGCCAGGTGACCGACGAAGTAGCGCACGCCATCTCGGCTGCCGGCAAGCCGGTCGCCACCATCGCGCTCGACGATGTCCACGAGGACGCCCTGGAGCTCACGGTTCGCGGCATACGGTTGGCGGCGGCGCTGGCTCGCGACGCGTCCCGGCAGCGGCGCGAGCCGGCACCGCTTGCCGCGCTGTTCCTCGCGGTCGAATGCGGCCATTCCGACGCGACCTCCGGACTGGTTTCGAATCCGCTCGCCGGCAAAGTGGTCGATCGGTTGATCGATGCCGGTGGCACCTCGGTCTTTGGCGAGACCATCGAGTGGCTCGGCGCAGAGCATCTGCTCGCCAAACGAGCAGCGCGACCGGACATCGGCGAAGCGATCGTCGCCGCAGTGCGCCGACGCGAGCACGCGGTTGCTGCGACGGGAGTCGACCTTACCGGAAACAATCCGGGCGCCGAGAACATCCGTGGCGGCCTCAGTTCCATCGAGGAGAAGTCGCTTGGAGCGATCGCCAAGGGCGGCTCGCGCCCGATCGCGGGTCTGCTGGCCGTTGCCGAGGCGCCCGCTTCGCCCGGGGTGTACGTGATGGACGCGCCCGGCTTTTCACCGGAGTCGATGACGGGCTTTGCCGCAGCGGGGGCTCAAGCCATGCTCTTCACGACCGGCGCCGGCAACAGCTACACGAGCGCCGTCGCCCCGACGATCAAGATCAGCGCGCGGCCCGACACCGTCGCCAACCTCCGGACGCAGATCGACTTCGATGCGAGTCCGGTTTTCACCGGGCGCGAAGATCTCGATGCGGCAGCGGATCGACTGTTCGCACTGCTGCTCGACGTGTGTTCGGGTACGCGAACGTGGGGCGAGCTGGTCGGGGAAACGAACGAATCGGCAGTGCGAGTCGGCGGATCGTTGTAATGGCGGCGCCCCGGCGACAGCACCTCGCGAACGTCGTCGTCTACCTGCGCACCATGATCGTGTTCGCCGCGGTCTGGGCGATGGTGGCGATCTGGACCGCGAATCCCATCCTCCTGCCCTCGCCCGGCGCCGTGTTCGTCGCGTTGATCGACCTCGCGCGCGATCTGGAATTGTTCGAGCACGCAGGCATCAGCTTGGCCCGGATGCTGGTCAGCTTGCTGCTGGCCACGCTGCTTGCCGTGCCGCTCGGACTGCTGATGGGCTTGAGCCGCAAGCTCGATGACGTGATCGATCCGACGATCGAATTGTTCCGGCCGATTTCCGGCATCGCCTGGATTCCTCTCGCGCTTTTCATCTTCGGCATCGGCAACGCGTTGCCCGTGTTCATCATGACCTACGCCGCCTTTTTTCCGATACTGCTCGGCACGGTCGCCGGGGTGCGCCGCGTTGATCGGCGCCTTATCGACGCGGCCCGGACGATGGCCATCCCGCGCGGCACGATCGTCACCCACGTCGTCGTGCCCGCCGCACTGCCCTCGTTGATGGTCGCACTGCGCCTCGGTGTTGCCTCCGCGTGGACAGCGGTCGTCGCGGCCGAACTCATCGGAGCGCCCAGCGGGGTGGGCTATGCCGTCGAGTGGTATCGCGAACTCCTGATGACGCCGCAGGTCATGGCGTTCATCGCGACCATCGGCGTGCTGGGCTATCTGTGCGACAGCCTGGTGCGAGCGTTGGGACGCTGGCTGACGCCGTGGTCGGCGGACGCGCGCAGAACAGCATGAGCGCGACGCAAGCCCGGTTGATGCGCGGCGTGTTGCTGCCGCTCACGCTGCTGGTCGTTTGGCAGGCGTGGGGAACCGCGACCGGGAATCCGCGCACGCCGGTGCCGACGCGCGTGGCAGCCGCGGCAGTCGACCTGATTGTTTCGGGCGATTTGCCGCACGCGATCGTGCAGAGTGTCGGCCGCGTTTTCGCCGGCTTCGCCGTCGCCTCGGTACTCGCCATTCCCCTTGGCCTCGCGATGGGTTCGTTTCGCAGCGTGGAGCGCAGTGTCGATCCATTGGTGGAGAGTTTTCGGCCGATCGCGGCCATCGCCATCCTGCCGCTGGCCATTCTCTGGCTCGGCACCGGAACGACGAGCGCGATCGTCATCGTTGCCTATGCCGCGTTCTTTCCACTGGTCATCAACACCGATTTCGGGGGTGAAGGCCATCAATCCGACGCTGCTTCGTGCGGCCGCGACCATGGGGCTCAATCGCATGCAGACGATAGGTAGCGTCGTCGTCCCCGGAGCGATGCCGTCGATCGCCGTCGGCTTGCGCATCGCGATGGGCGTGGCATGGACCGCGATCGTCGCCGCAGAGCTCGCTGTCGGTGCCAAGGCCGGCGGAGGCGGCTCCGGCGGCGTCGGTCAGATGATGTTCGTGTTCTACGCCTACAGCATCGAACTCAACCGCATCGTCGTGTGCATGATCGCGGTCGGACTCGTCGCTTTGCTGCTGGACCGCCTGCTGCGACTCGTCATGCGCATGATGATGCCGTGGGCTTCACCATGACGACCGGCGGCAAGCTGCGGCTTGAGCAGGTGACGAAGCGTTTCGATGTTGCGGGCGCTGCGCCGACGATCGCATTGCAGGACTTCACGCTCACCGCCGCCCGAGGCGAATTCCTGGTGATCGTAGGGCCTTCGGGATGCGGCAAGACCACCGTGCTCAACATCCTTGCCGGCCTCGAACGGCCGACGAGCGGCAGCGTCGCGATCGACGACCGCCCGATCGTGGCGCCCGGACCGGAGCGCGGGGTGATGTTTCAGGATTACGCGCTGTTTCCCTGGCAGACAGTCCACGGCAACGTCGAGTTCGGGTTGCGGCGCGGACCCGCCGGCCGCGACCTCGATGCCACGGCGCGCGAGCAACGCGTGAAGAGTTGCATCGACCTCGTCGGCCTTACCGGCGCCGAAATGAAATATCCGCACCAGCTTTCCGGCGGCATGCGCCAGCGCGTTGCGCTCGCACGGCTGATGGCGATGGAGCCCGAAGTGCTGCTCATGGATGAGCCCTTGGCCGCGCTCGACGCGCAGACACGCATCATTCTTCAGGACGAGTTGCTGCGCATCTGGGGACAGGATCGACCTGCCGCCGAACGCCGCACGGTGGTCTTCATCACGCACGCGATCGACGAGGCCGTGTTCCTCGCGGACCGTGTCGCGGTGATGACGACGCACCCGGGTAGACTCAAGGCCCTTATCGACGTGCCGCTGCCACGTCCGCGCAGCGACGCAACGCGCGCAAGCCCCGAATTCCAGGCTCTCAGCCAGCATATCTGGAGCCTTATCCGTGACGAAGCGTATCGCGCCATCGTCACTTGACCGCCCGAAGGAGGAACGACAAATGTCCAGCGAAACCGAAAGCAAACGCACATCGCGACGCCGCTTCATCGCCACGGCGGGCCTCGCCTCATTATCCCTGGCCGCGCCGGCCATCGTGCGCGCCCAGGGCAAGCAGGCGCTGAAGGTCTCCGTCGGTCGGCAACCGTGGGCAGCGGGCAATTCGCCCGTCACCCAGTACATGATCGCCAACAAGACGTTCGAGCGCTTCGCCGCGGACGCCGGCTACGACCTCACGATCGACTATCGCGACTATCCGTCCGCGCTGCCGATGGTCGAAGCGTTCGTGTCCAATAACCTCGATTTCGGCATGTGGGGCAATACGCCGATCGTGCGCCTCATCGCGCAGAATCAGCCGATCCAGTTGCTCACCGTCGGCGAAGGACATTTCCGCTTCGTGCTCGCGACGCGCAAGGATTCGCCGATCCGCAACATCGCCGATCTCAAAGGCAAGACGGTCGGTGCGCTGCTCGGCGGCGACCCGTACAACGTGCTCACGCAGATGCTGCGCTTCGAGCTCGGCAACGCGGATCCGAAGGCGTTCAACATCACCGTGGTCAACACGCCGACGCAGGCGCAGGCGGCGACGATTCCCACCGGCATGGACGCGGCGATCCTGATCAATCCTGCGTTCCTGAAAGCCAGCAGCGAGATCGGCACGGTGGGCATCATGAACTCGTTCGGATATACCGAGAGCTACTACAAAGGACCCGCCGGCGAAGGCGCCGGCCATTTGTTGGAATCGGTCAAGAAGTCACCGTTCTATCCGGACGGCTACTACCTGCACCGGTCGTTCTGGATCGGCCATCCGAACATCATCAAGAATCATCCCGCGGTCGTTACCGCGTTCGTGCTCGCGCAGCAGGACGCCGTGGCCAAGCTCACCGGCATGGAGGCAGGGCAGGTCTCGGAGCTGTCGCGCAAGTACTGGGAGCTCGATCCCAAGCTGGGAAGCCTGGTGGTCAAGGATGACGTGTTGTTCGCGCGCGGCTGGTGCTGGCCGACCGAGGGCGACGCGGTGGCACTGCTGGAGACATCGAAATACATGGTCGACGGCAAGCTCATTCCGAAACCGCTGGCGTGGTCGCAGGTGCGCGATGCGTTTGCACTTTCGGCGCCGCTCCTGCGCACCGCCTACGACAAGAGCGGCCGCAAACCCGACACGCCTGCGTTCAACGCCCCCGACGCCAAGGACATGCGCGGCGCCCCGGTGTGGGACCTGCAGAACTGGCGCGAGCGCACGTGAGTCGATACCCCTCCATCTTTTCAAGGCAGAACCCCATGATCGTCGGTTTCATAGGCCTGGGCACGATGGGCGCACCCATGGCCCGCAACATCCTGAAGAAGGGCCATCAGCTCATCGTCATGGACGTCCAGCCGGCCGCGGTTGCCGCCCTCACCGCGCTCGGCGCAACCACCGCGGCAACGCCCAGGGACGTCGCGGCGGGCAGCGACATCGTCATCACCATGCTGCCCGATGCACCCGACGTGGAACGTGTCGCGCTCGGGCCGAACGGCATCGTCGAGGGCATCCGACGAGGCGCTATCTACATCGACATGAGCACGATCGATCCGGACACGACGCGCAAGGTCGGCGTGGCGATTGCGAGCAAGGGCGCCGCGATGATCGACAGCCCGGTCGGCAAGACGGCGGACGCGGCGGTGGCAGGCAACCTCACGCTGATGGTCGGAGGCGCTGCGGACGTCGTCGCACGCTGCCGACCGGTGCTCGACGCGATGGGCACGGACTTCTTCCATTGCGGCGCGCTCGGTGCCGGACAGACGATGAAGCTCATCAACAACCTGCTTGCGACCGCGGTGTCCGAGGCCTCGATCGAGGCGCTGGTCACCGGCACGAAATCGGGTCTCACGCTGGATACCATGATGAACGTCTTCCGCACGACGATGGCGTGGAACAACGCGCTGGCTATCGCCATGCCCAAGCGCCCGCTCGCCGGCGATTTCTCGCCCGGATTCATGATGAAGCTGGCACACAAGGATTGCCGCCTCGCGTTGAAGATGGTCGATGGGCTCGGCGTTGTCGCGCCGGTGGGGCACGCCGCGTTCGCGAGCCTGGAGGAGGGATTGCGTCGCGGTTTGTCCGACGACGACGTCGGCGCGCTGCTCAAATTGCGCGAGGAGCCCGTCGGCGTGAAGGTGCGGCTGGCACCGCAATGAGCCGTGAACCCGCTGCCGCGACGGCTCGCTGGGACGCGCTCGTCGTGCATCCGGATGACGATGTGGCGGTGGCCTTGCACGACGTGCACGCGGGCGACACGATCGATGTCCGTCGCGCCGGAGCCATCCTCCAGGTGACCGTGACGCAGGATATTCCGCTCGGGCACAAGGTCGCCCTGCGCGCCATCGCGCACGACACGCCACTGCGCAAATATGGCGAGTACATCGGAGTGGCGACGATCGATATCGCACCGGGATCACATGTTCACGTGCACAACATGGTGAGCCGGCGCGCGCGAAAGTCGACGTGAGCTTCGACCCTGCCGCGACACGACCGATCGGACGGCGCAACCTCGCCGTTTCGCAGCTCGGTGTCGGTACCGCACCTTTCGGGAGCTTCGCGCGCGAGGATTCGGACGCCGTGATCGGCGAGACGTTCGCGTGTCTGTATGCGGCGGGCCTGCGCTATTTCGACACGGCGCCGTTCTACGGGCTTGGCCTTGCCGAGCATCGGCTTGGCGCCGCTCTGCGCACCGTGGATCGGCGTTCGATCGTGCTCGAGACGAAGATCGGCCGGATGATGAAGCCGGTTGCCGACGGCATCGCGCAGGGGATCAGCGGCGGCGTATCCCCCTTCGAGGTCGCCTTCGACTACAGCTACGACGGTACGCTGCGCTCGCTCGAGCACAGCCTGCAACGGCTGCAAACGAACGCGGTGGACATCGTGCTCATCCACGACGTGAACCGGCGCTGGCAGGGCGATCTCGTCGAGCAGCGCTATCGCGAGGCCATGGGCGGCGCCCATCGTGCGTTGCACGACTTGCGCGCGCAGGGCGCGATCAAGGCGTTTGGCGTCGGCGTCAATGATTGGACGATTCTGCAGCGCTTCGCTGCCGATGGCGATTTCGATTGCTTCATGCTCGCGGGAAGGTACACCCTCCTCGACCACACAGCGCTCGACACGTTCATGCCAGATTGCGAGCGCCGCGGCATTTCGGTGCTCATGGCGGCGCCGTTCAACTCGGGCATCCTGGCCACAGGTGCGAAGCCCGGCGCCACGTTCTTCTATGTCGAGGCCGAGGTGGAGATCATGGACCGCACCCGCAGGATCGAAGAAGTCTGCAGGCGCCACGATGTCGCGATCGCGGCGGCCGCGCTGCAATTTCCGCTTGCGCATCCAGCGGTATCGAGCGTGGTGACCGGCATGCGCAGCGTGCGTGAAGCCCAAGCGAACCTGGCGCATTGCCATGTAGTGATCCCCGGCGCATTCTGGGACGAACTCAAGCAAGAGGGGTTGATTGCAGCACACGCGCCGGTACCCGGCAGCGGTTGAAGTGAACTTCGTCCAGAAACATGCCACGGTCGAGCGTGTGCTCGAGGCGGTGCATATACTCGGTGAGTCACCGGTCTGGTGTGCACGCGAACAAGCGCTGTATTGGGTCGATCTCCGGGCGCCGGCGTTGCACCGCTGGGATCCCGCGACGCAGCGGGCGACGCAATGGGCGATGCCGCAGTTGATCGGCGCAGTCGTCGTTTCCGCGCGCGGCGGTCTGCTGGTTGCAATGGAGTCCGGCGTATACCGCTTCGATCCTGCAACGGGTTCAACCAATGCGCTCGTCGCACCGGAAACGCCGAGCCACGGCAACCGCATGAACGAAACCAAGGCAGATCGGCGCGGTCGGCTATGGACGTCGACGATGCGCGACTTTGGCGCAGCCGTCACGGGCTCGCTCTATCGTATCGATGCCGACCTGCGTGTAGAACGGATACTCAGCGAGATTCGCGTTCCCAACGCAATCGCCTGGAGCCCCGACGATCGCACGATGTACTTTGCCGATACCCGGGACGAGCGGCTGCGGGCTTACGAGTTCGACAGCGCGTCGGGCACGCTCGGCGCCATGCGGATCCTGGTCGAAGCGGGCGTGCTGCCCGGCCGCCCCGACGGCGCAACCGTCGATGCCGAGGGTTGCGTGTGGAGTGCCCGCTTCGGCGGTGGATGCGTCGCACGGATCACGCCGGGCGGAAAGATCGATCGCGTTCTGGAAGTGCCTGTGTCGCAGGTCACATCCTTGGCCTTTGGCGACGGCGACCTGCGGACGCTCTACATCACGACGGCACGGCAGCGTTTGTCCGACGAACAGTTGCAGCAGCAACCGCATGCCGGCGCGCTGTTCGCCGTGCGGCTCGAGGTATGCGGTGTGCCCGAGCCGGAATGTGCGTTCTAGTGACCAGGCCTCGTTCGTAAATCAAGCAGCGTGGCAATTGGAGAATAGGTCACGAATACTCTGCACGCCGCGCTCATGCCGGTAGTGTTGCTCCACGAGCTGGCTGGCGTTTGCGGACAGGCGCGTCGCCAGCGCTGCATCGGACATGACTTCGGCGCAAGCGTTCGTGAACGACTCCGACGAATCTGCAAGAAGCAGATGGTCACCATGGTCGACCGCGATGCCTTCGGCGCCGATGTGCGTGGCCACGACCGGCACGCCGTGAGCAAACGCTTCGAGCATCTTGATCCGCGTTCCACCACCGGCGCGCAGCGGTATCACGGCAAGATCGGCCCACGCGTAGTGCCTTTGTCAGGTCCGCGGGATTCATCGATCAACTCGACGCCGGGAAGGTCAGCGAGCGCGACAACGTCCGGTGAGGGCGCCGCTACCCGCGATGCGCAGCATCACCGCGTCGCCACGCATCGCGCGCAGCCGAGGAAGCATCTCACGCGCGAACCAGCTGATGCCGTCGACGTTGGGAAGATACGACGAGATTGCCGACGAACAGGACGCGCTTACCGCCCGCGGGACGACGTGACACGCTGCTGCGGTACCACGACCGTGTTGGCGATGGCCGCGACAATGTGATCTCGATAGGTCCTCGCGAACTTCTGCGCGTCAGCCGCCGAGCAGGTGATCAATTGCCGGAAGCGTGGCAGCCAGGTCGCCTCGTGCCGTTCGTACTTGGCCGCTTCCGCTGTTTCGACCCCTGCATCTCGTGCGCAGACCCATGCGTTCGAGCAGCGTCGCCAGACCGCGATGCGTGACCGCCTCGTCGTCGTCGAGATCGAGACTGGTGAATGGCGAATCGGTGAACTGTCTCGCCTGGCAGGAACGGTGCGGCATAGGGAGCGAGATAACTGCGCATGACGTGAACAGCGTCGAAGCGCACATCGTCGAACGCCCGTCGGACCTCGTTCAGGCAAGGCGTCGTCGCGTAGCGGCAAAACGCCGGACGCGGGATAATCTGCCCATGCGGTGGCCCGCTTGTCCGCGATCGAGCACGCGGCTGCAAAGCTCCCACAGCGGATCCAGCTTGCCATCGAGCGACAGTACGACGATACTGGCAGGCCCGATCGGTGAACGAAGCTCGCCACGCGACCGTCCGCGTTTCCGGCGACGGGCACGACCAGCAGCGAAACCTGGAAATCGCGCGCGAGCGCGTCGAGAAACACGCCGGCCCGCATGGCGAGTCCGTTGCCGGTCTGCGCGGGAAGGATCGGTGCGACGAACAGCAGTGACGGACGCCGCTTCATCACCGCGCGCGTCAGGCGGCAGGCCGCCGCTTCGCCTGGTTCTCGGCTACCGCCCTTTTCGCGCGAAACTCCAGATTGCCCGGAGCGATTCCCTCGGCGCGCGCGTAGTGCGCCGCGCTCTCGGCGAACCGCCCGAGCCGGAATGTGCACAGGCCGAGCGCGGCATGCGCCTCTGCCCCGAAGATCGACGCGTCGAACGCGAGCCGGCCGCCGTCGAGCGCCTTGATGTCGATTGCAGCGAGTCGTTCGAACAACGGCATGGCGGCCGCGTATTCCGCCGCTTCCACTAGACTGCGTGCCCGCAGCCAGCTCAGGGAATGATTATCGGGAAACAGACGACACCCTTCCTTCAGCAATGCCGAGGCATCGCGCTTGCTGTCGAGCAGGAACCCAGCGAGGTGCAGGTACGGCAGGCTATCGGCGTCCCCTCTTTCCGGCAGCGTCCGGACTACATCGATCGCGCTTCGCCACGCTGCTTCGGCGCCGGCTTCGTCGCCGAGGCCCTGCAACGTGAGACCCAGATGATCCCAGGAGTAGACATGATGCGGCTCGCGTTCGAGCCGCGCGCGCAGGAGCGGCAGATTGCGTCGATGCTTATGTTGCAGATCGCCGTCGTAACCCAGGTGATCGATCGCCACCGGACTTGCACCGATTTTCAGGCGGGTGCGAGAGCACAGCGCCTCGAGGTCGGGAAGCATGGTTTCGTGAATAACGCCGCGAAAGCGCAAGTCGGCGCGGTTGCGAAACAACCGGTATTCGCGATAACGCGTGAAGCCGGTCGTCGGCCGAAACAATACGGTATAGCAAACGTGCTCGGGGTCGGCGAGCAGCGTCTCGACGCCGAGGCGATCGAACTCCACGACGCGTTCGTCCGCGTCGATGTACAGGATCCACGCTCCGCGCGCAGCCGCGACGGACGCGTTTCGCGCGGCCGAGAAATCATCGGTCCAGACGTGGTTCAGTACACGGGCGCCCAGATCGTGGGCGATTTCGCGAGAACGATCGGTCGATCCGGTGTCGACGACGACGATCTCGTCGACACGGTCTGCAAGTGACCGCAGGCAACCCTCGAGGAAACGCTCCTCGTTGCGGACGATCAGTGCTGCCGAAAGCAGCGTACCGGGCCTAGCGAGTATCCTGCCGAACGTCTAGCGATCGCGCCGGCGCCGCAACACGTACGCACCGGCAGCGGCCAGCATCGCCGCGAGTCCGATAAGACTCCACTCCGACGTGGTTGGAATCGTCGCCGTGATGGTGGAGTTGTTCGACTGCGCCTGCGCGACCCCGCCCAGGCTATCCATGGAAAACGACGCGACGACCGGAGCCGTATAAACGGCGGTGCCGATCAGGATCTTGCGCACAGCGTCGCGCCGCCCGGGTTCAAAGCGTTCCAGGACACGTTCGAGCTTGGGATTCTTGTTCATCGAAAATCCTTTGGGCGCTGGACGTTTGAAAGATACACCATTTCAGCGCGATCCGGGAGAAGGGGGCGCCAGCAGCAGCCCTTCCTTGAGCAGAGCGCTGAGGCACGTCTCGACATCGTCGAGCGGTGGCTGGTCGAGCTGGAATGCCGCCGCGACAAGATCCGGCAACGCACTGGCCGGGAGGTTGCCGTCGCAGCTTTCCAGCATGAACGCGGCGGTTGGGTTCAGAAAGTGGAGGCGGTCGTGATCGCGCCGTTGGACCACGAACCCGTCGACGACTTCGGTGATCTCGATGTCAGGTGCCCGTTGCAGGCAAAGATCCCAGTCCATGGGTCTCAAGTGTGACACTGGCGATGAGGTAAGCCCAGTTATTGCGGGGTGAGGTGGCGGGGGTCAATCCGGATCATCGTTTGTTGCAAAGCCAAGCCCGAGCGTTGCCAATCGGGTTATGTCCACATCGGCAAATCCCCAGTCGACGAGCGCTGCGCGCCCCTGCGCACCCCGTTCCGGTGGCGCGCCGCGCACCTCGCCCGGCGTCCGCGAAAAGCGTGGCGCTGGCGCAGGCTGCGTCACGCCGGCGATCGATACGTGCCCGTGGCGTGCGACGTAATGCGGATGTCGTGCCGCCTCGTAAAATGTGAGCACGGGGGCGAAGCAGGCATCCGATCCTTCGAACACGCGACACCACTCGTCGCGCGTCCGGGTCGAGAACACCGCCGCGAAGCGCGCGCGCAGTGCCGGCCAGCCGCCCCGGTCATGCTGATCAGGAAGCGGCTCGGAGGCGAGGCCCAGTCGCTGCAACAGTTCCACATAAAACTTCGGCTCGATGGCGCCGATCGCGACGTACCGATGGTCGCTGGTTGCATAGGAGTCGTACCAGGGCGCGCCCGAATCGAGCACGTTGTCTCCGCGTGTGTCGCTCCATTGCCGCGCCGCCTGCATGCCCCAGAACATGGTGGTCAGCAGCGACGCACCCTCGACCATCGCCGCATCGACGACTTGCCCGTGACCGGATCGCTGCGCTTCGAACAAGGCACACGCAATACCGAAACCGAGCAGCATGCCGCCACCGCCGAAATCGCCGACCAGATTCAAGGGCGGGACCGGCGCATCACCCGCGCGTCCGATCGTGTGCAGCGCGCCCGACAGCGCGACGTAGTTGATGTCATGTCCGGCGCGCGGCGCAAGCGGGCCGTCCTGGCCCCAGCCCGTCATGCGGCCGTAGACGAGCTTCGGGTTGCGTGCAAGCAATACGTCGGGACCCAGTCCCAGGCGTTCCATCACGCCCGGACGAAAGCCTTCGATGATGGCGTCGGCCTTGTCGACCAGCGCCAGGGTCGCGTCGAGCGCGTTCGGTTGCTTCAAATCCAGCGTCACCGATCGCCGACCGCGCAGCATCACGTCTGACCGCCGTTCGCGCTCGAGTCCCAGGTGCGGATCCTGCGGCCGGTCGAGGAGCAGGACGTCGGCGCCCATGTCGGCGAGCAGCATGCCGCAAAACGGTCCGGGGCCGACCGCCTCGAACTCCAGTACGCGCACACCTTTGAGTGGTCCCATGGACGCGATGTTATCGCTTACCGGCGGCGGGTGTGCTTGAATGGTCGCTTGCACGCTACGGCTATCACAATGTCTGGATCGACAGGAGCGCATCGCCGGTATCTTCGCGGCGCCGGTGCCGTGCTGGCGCTCACGCTCTCCATCGTCACGCCAGCACGCGCGGCGGACGAAATCGTCGGCACGGCAACACGCGTCCACAGCGGCGATACGCTCGTCGTGACCACAGCGACAGGCGACACCGAGATTCGCCTGGCCGACATCGGCGCGCCGCAAGGCAGCGGCTATTTCGCACCGGCCGCAACCACGTTGCTGTCGAACATCGTTCTCAACCTGCCTGTGCGAGTAGCGCTTACCGGCCAGAACGGACCCGGCCGCGCGTTTGGACGGGTATACGTCGGCGAGCAGGACGTCATTCTCGAACTCGTGCAGCGAGGTGCCGCGTGGGTCTGCTGGGAATACACCGCGGATTCGCGCCTGATGCCCTACGAGAACGATGCGATCCGGTATCGGCGGGGCCTCTGGTTCTGGACAACGCAGTTCGATGCCCGCAACAAGTGCAGGCAACGGCCACCTGTTGCGCTTCCGCTCAGCAAGCCTTAGTCACGTCTGAAGCGCAGCTCATTTCACTTCCGCTTCGTAGACGTAGAGCGTCGATTTCTCGTCCTCCGGCACGAAATACGCGCGCAGCCCGTTGGCCGTCGGCTCGATCCAGAAGGGGTTGTACGTCATCGGCAGGCCGCTGTCAGTCCAGAGTTCCACGGGCACTTGATAGATCGCGTGGTTGGCGGCAAGGTCGACGATCTCGAAACCGCCGAGCGCAAAGCGCGGACCATCCTTCTTGGACTGATACATGTTGAGACCCGAACACAACGCCTCCTGACGAACGAGGTATTTGCAGTCCTGGTAGTCGATGTAGTGCGAAGGGTTCGTCACGCGCAGGTCCTCCGGGCGCGTTCCACCATTGCTTATCTTGCCGTCGCTGTCGAACGTCCAGCGGTAGAACCTGCGGGAACCCCAACTTACGCCGTGCAGCGTCTTGCCGTCAGCGTTGTAGACCAAGCCGCCGATGTGATCGCCGTAGCGCAAAACTTCGGTCGACTTCATCGTCGTCGGATCGACCTTGTACAGGATCGCGCGGCTGTTCGGCCGGTACTCCGCGGCGGGCACCCAGATCCACTTGCCGTCGTAGTCGATGCCGCCCGGATGGTAGATCGAGCCCTCGCCCAACGTCAGGTCGGCGATGAGATTGCCCTTCGCATCGAACTTGAACAGATGCCCGACGCCCTCGCCTGTATCGCGGTCATATCCATCCTGCAGTTGCGCGTAACGTGTCGTCGGTTTCCTGATGTCGACCGCCGACAGGAAAAACGTGTCGCCTATTTTCACCATGCCCTGCGGATGAAACGTGTTGAAGTGGAGCGGGATCGCGGCCACGGGCATCCACTTGACGGCCCGGGTGAGCTTCTTGACGCGTTCGCTGACGACCGCGCCCTGATCGACCGCATACGCGACCGTGGTGGAAGCCACCAACCAGACAGCGGACGAGGCAAGCAACAAATGCTTGAAGAAGATTCTGGTCATGTCGCGTCCTCCTGGTCGTCGTTGCCTGCGCGTCGCACAGCCACCCTCGTGCATACCCGGCACGGATCAGGCCATGCTACGCCAGAACGCAGTGGTCAGCGCAGCGTCTGACGGAGCGCGACGATCTTGCGGCCGATCTCGGCGTCGGGTCCGATGCCCATTGCCTCAGCTAGAGATTCGGCCTCGGCCAGCGCGACTCGCGCGGCAGCGACGTCACCCGACGCGACTTCTGCCTGCCCCAGGTCGCAAAGAAGTGCCGCAAGCCCCTGGCGGTCGCCGACCTCGCGCAGTAGGCGCTCGCCGTCTCGCAGCACATTGCGCGCTTCTTCGAATCGTCCCTCCCGTGCGAAGAGTTCCCCGAGGCCTCCGAGCGCGGTGCCTTCCGAACGACGATTGCCGACCGAACGATGGATCGCAAGCGCCTGTTCGAGGTGCGAGCGCGCCTCCGCCATCGACCCTTGGTCGCGCAGAACACTGGCCAGGCAACCCAGGATGACACCCTCGAACACGCGATCGCCCACTTCACGGCAGATCGCGAGCGCGTCCTCGCAGTGTTCGCGCGCTTCGTCCAACCGGCGCTGGTCGCTGCACAGCAGGCCGAGATTACCGATGACGATCCCCTCGTCGCGGCGATTGCCGACTTCGCGATGGATGGCAAGGGCCTCGTGGTAGCGTGTTCCGGCCTCCTCCAACCTTCCCTGTTCGCGGTGGACGTTGCCCAGATTGCTGGTGTCGATCCCCTCGATGCGACGGTTCCCCACTTCGCGGTGGATGGCGAGGGCCTGTTCGAAGTGCGCCCGCGCTTCCTCCATCCGTCCTTGCACTGCGTGCAGGATGCCGAGATTGCCGACGAGATTGCCTTCGAGACGGCGATGACCGACGTCTCGCGCGATCGCGAGCGAAGTCTCGAGATGGGCCCGCGCCTCGTCCATTCGTCCCTGATCGCGGCGCAGATTGCCGAACGTGACGAGAACGCTTGCTTCGCGACGTCTGTCGCCGATGCCGCGCGCAAGCGCCAGTGCCTGCTCGAACCCCGCCGCCGCCTCTTCACTGCGACCGGCTCGACGATATGCCGTGGCGCGTGCTTGCAGTGCCGCGGCCCGCTGTGACGCATTGAGGTTTTCGACCGCGAGCACCCGCGAACCAAGATCGATCCCCAAAGCGCAGGGCCCCTGCAGCTCCAGCACTTCCCAGATCGCCAGATACGCTGCGACCGCGTGCTCGCCGTCGGCACGATGCACCGCCCTGACGCACGCGGCGACGAGATTATCGAGCTCCAGCGCGAGTTCGCGGCGCCGCTTGACCCCACCACGGAGGGAAATCGCCTCGATCGCCTCGTCGGTTCCGAACATTGCGAAGTAACGGCCGTGGCGTTCCTCGGTGACACGACGCGCCGGCGGCCCGCGCGCTTCCAGCTTCTCCGCCGCGTATTCGTGGATGCTCATGTACATCCCGAAATACGTCTCCTCGATATCGTAGCGACTCTGCTCGGCGGGAATCCAGGTGCGCAGCAGACTCTTGTCGGAGAGCGCCTGCACGACGTCCATCGCAGGAGGCGCTTCCCGCCACGCGGACAGATCCAGCACGGCTTCGGCGGCCTCCAGCGTGAAGCCTCCTTCGAAGACCGAGCACTGGGCGAAGGCGCCTTGCTCCCAGGGCGTAAGCAGCTCCCAGGACCAATCGATCGCGGCCCTTAGCGTCGCCTGGCGCGCAGCCGCCCCGCGCGCGCCCGCGAGCAGAGTGAAACGGTCGCGCATGCGTTCGACAAGCTGCGCAGGGGAAAGCACGCGCACCCGCGCCGCAGCGAGTTCGATCGCAAGCGGCAGGCCGTCGAGCAGTCGCACCACTTCGGCCACTGCAGCGCGGTTGGTTTCGCTGAGGACGAAGCTCGGCACCTGTGCGCGAGCACGGGTCGCGAAAAGCTCGATCGCCTCGTTTTCCAGCGGGAGGGGTTCGAGCGGAAAAATCTCCTCGCCGGGCAAGTGGAGCCGCTCACGACTGGTAACGACGAAAGCCGCTTGCGGGGCGCGGTCGAGCCAACGCCCGAGACTATTCGGGGCGTGCTGCACGACCTGCTCGAAGTTGTCGAGGATCACCAGGCAACGGCCACGACCGGCAATGGCATGACCGAGTTGAACGGCGGGGTCTTCCTTGCCGAGGGGAACGCCGAGCGCCGAGCTGACGGCGAAGAAGATCCCGTCAAGCGAACGAGTTTCCGAGAGATCGCAGAAATAAACGCCACCCGGCCAGTCGCCGAGCCAGATCCGGCCGTAACGGCGGACGAAACGCGTCTTGCCGGTGCCACCCGGCCCGAGCACGGTGAGAAGCCGGGTCCGCCGTGTCGAGTCTTGCCGCGAGAGCGCGCAGCTCCGTTACCCTGCCGATAAACGTGTCGCGTTCGGCTGGAAGGTTCTCGCGGACCTCGCGGACCGGGTGCCAAAGATCACCGACGCGGACGACACGGTAAGCCTTGTCGACATCGTCCGGCGGAGAAAAGGCAGAAGAATCGGCCATCCCCAATTCGAAGATCTCGATCGGTTCCTCGACTCCCTTGAGGCGGTAGTAGCCGTGACTTTCGGTCTTCGTACCTTCGGGAAGCGCTTCGCCGAAGGCGTGCCGTGCGGAGGCAGTAAGCAGGGTCTGACCGCCGCGGGCCAGCGCCATGACGCGCGCGGTGATCGGCATGGCGAGGCCGTCGACGTCGGTAGTTATCGCGCCCCGAGCGATAGCTTCCGAAGTGTTCTGGCGGAGACTCACGGGGCCGACATGCAGGCCCGCTCGGGCGGTGAGCCCGAGTTCCCCTAACGCCTGGTGGTAGGCGACGGCGTAGCGCGCCGCCTCGGTCGGATCGTCGAACAGCAGGAAGAAGCCGTCCGCACGTCCGATCTCGCGGCCGTGGTAACGCGCGAGAAGTCCGCGCGCGCGATCGTCGTGCGCGGTCCACAACTCTGCGGCGCGACTGTCGCCGAGGCGCGCGCCGAGACGCGTGCTGTCGACCACGTCGGTGAAGAGCAGCGCACGTTCGTTCATGTGGCTAAGACGCGAACTGCATCAGCGCCTTGGCATACGCCGGCGCGGTGGGCTCGTGCATGAAGTAGACGTAGATATTGCGCCACGACGTAGCTTCGAGCCTTCGCGCCCACGCCTCGAGATCCGCATCGGAGTACGTCTCGAGGCGCAGGCGAACATAGCCCCATGGGGCGGTCTCGATCAGGGGCGGCGGTGCGTTGTCCTCGCGTTCGGAAAGGCACAACGCTGCGCCCGCGGCTTTGAGCGTGTCATAGACGTCGTCGGCGAACCAGGTGTCGTTGCGAAATTCGAATGACGCGCCGTGGTCTGCGGGGAGCAGGGCGAGGAACGCCTGCAGGCGCGGCAGATCCTTTTTCAGGTTGGGCGGCAACTGGAAAAGGACGGACCCGCGCTTGGGGCCAAGTGCCGCCAGGTTCTTGTAAAGATAGGCTAGCGGCTCGGCAGCCGTTTCCACCTTGATGCGCGACATATGCGTGATCCGTTGTGATGCCTTGATCGCGAATCGGAAACCTTCGGGCGCCGTGCGCGCCCAGTTTTCCAGCATCTCGGTCTTGGGCAAGCGGTAGAAGGTGTTGTTGATCTCCACCGTCGGCAATCGCTCGGAATAAAAGGCGAGCATCGCATCCGGCTTGATGTCCTCGGGATAGAAATGACCTTTCCACTCCTTGAACGAATAGCCGCTCGCTCCCGCGAAGAGCCTCGAAGTCGTCATCGATGGATCCTTTCTCTAGCGTCGCCCCGGAGACCGGGGGCCAGCGTCAATGTCCGAAGTTGGATCCCGACCGTAGCCTGCCCTCGAGTGTTTGAATCGGGGGCCGGGATGACCCGAGTATTTTGATACGTGTCGCGCCACGCGGTCGGGAAAACCTCACTAGAATCGCGGCATGGCGAAAAGCAACCTGAGCGAATATTCCGCCAAGCGGACCTTCGCGGCTACGCCCGAGCCACCGCCATCCCTCCCCACAGCGGGGAGCGGGCCGCTGCTGTTCGTCGTCCAGCAGCACTCGGCAACGCGACTGCACTACGACTTTCGCCTCGAATGCGACGGCGTCCTCAAGTCGTGGGCCGTGCCGAAGGGACCGTCGCTCGATCGTAGCGAAAAGCGCCTGGCCGTGCAGACCGAGGACCATCCCTATGACTATGCCTCGTTCGAGGGCGTGATTCCAGCCGGCCAATACGGCGCGGGCGAAGTGATCGTGTGGGACTGCGGCGTCTATTCGCCGGATGAAGGCGGCGCAACCTGGTTCCACGATCGCGCGCAGGCGGAGCGCGAGATCCGTGACGGCCTGGTGAAGGGCAAGCTGAGCTTCCTCCTGCGCGGGGAGAAGCTGAAAGGCTCCTTCGCCCTGGTGAGGACGAAGGAGGCGAAGCAGTGGCTGATGATCAAGCACAAGGACCGCTTCGCAGTGCCTGCCGATATCACCCTGAGCAACCACTCGGTCCTTTCGGGCAAGACCGTCGGCGAGCTGAAGTTCCTGCCCGTAAATCGCATCTCCGCGGCGCAACTTGCCCCGACCGGCAAGGTCGTGGCCATGCCCCGCACCCTCGCACCGATGCTCGCCGAAATCGGTGATGCCCCGTTCAACCGCGCGGACTGGATGTGGGAACCCAAACTCGACGGCTATCGCGTTCTCGCCTTCATCGACGAGGCCGGGGTCAAACTGCGCTCGCGAAAGGGCCTCGAGCTCGCGGAGAAGTTTCCCGCCGTCGTCGCGGAGCTCGGCCAACAGGCCGCAGGGAGCATGATTCTCGATGGCGAGCTCGTGGCATTCAATGCGGCCGGCAGGCCGTCGTTTGCCGCCCTGCAGGATCGCGCGCAGCTGAAGACGGAACGGGAGATCGCTGCCGCCGATCGGAGTTCGCCCGTGGTCTTCTACGCCTTCGACCTGCTGTATTTCGCGGGAATCGATCTGCGCCCGGCGACCTACGCCGATCGGCGGCGCTACCTTGCCCAGTGCCTGCTGCCGTCGCCGCTCGTGCAACTCGTGCATGCCGCAAACGACGGCATCGCGTTGCACGCGGCCGCGCTCGCCAGCGGCTTCGAAGGAGTGATCGGCAAACGCAGGGAAAGCCGCTACGAGGCGGGCCGGCGCTCGACATCGTGGCTCAAGGTCAAGCCGACGCACAGCGCGGATTTCGTCATCGGTGGTTACACGAAGGGGAAAGGCTCGCGGGTTCCGCTCGGCGCCATCCTGGTCGGTTACTGGGACCAGGACGAGCTGCGCTATGCCTCGCACGTCGGCTCCGGCTTCGACGACCGCGCCTTGGCGCAAGTCAAGGATCGGCTCAAGCCGCTGCACCGCAGCAATTGCCCGTTCGTGGAAGAGCCGGAGCTCAACGGCCCGACGACCTGGGTCGAGCCGGAAACCGTCGCCGAGGTGAGCTTCCAGAGCTGGACCGAGGACGATCACCTGCGCGCACCCGTGTTCCTGCGGCTGCGCGATGACGTCGATGCCCGGTCCGTGCGCCGCACCGCGCCCGGCACCGGGTCATCCGCCAATCCGACGGCCAACAGCCTGCTCGACGACATCCTGGCGCAGCTCACGACCACGAAGACGACGTTCACGCTGGCCGTGGGGCCGCATCGGATCCGCCTCACGCACCTGGATCGCGTGTACTGGCCTGCCGAACCGGAACGCGAACTGCCGGCCTTCACCAAGCGCGATCTCCTGATCTACCTTGCGCAGATTTCGCCTTACATGCTCCCGCATCTCGCCGATCGCCCGTTGACGATGATCCGCATGCCCGAAGGGATACGTGGCCAGCGTTTTTTCCAGAAGCACTGGGAGCAGGAACGGCCGGATTTCGTCGAGACGATCACGGTCTTCTCCGGCCACAAGGACGAGCGCCACGAATACCTCGTGTGCAACAGCCTCCCTACGCTGCTGTGGCTCGGCCAGTCCGGCACGCTCGAATTCCACGTCTGGCATTCGCGCGCGAAACCGGGACCGGACGCGGTATCGAAAAGCACCGACTACGCGACCTCGCTCGAGTCGCTGGAGGCTTCGGTGCTCAACTATCCGGATTACGTGCTGTTCGACATCGATCCCTATATCTATTCCGGCAAGGAAGCGCCCGGCGCGGAACCGGAACTGAACACGATTGCCTTCGAGAAGGGCAAGGAGGTCGCGTTCTGGCTGCGCGAACTCCTCCAGAGCATGTCGCTGGAGGCCATCGTCAAGACCTCCGGCAAGACCGGCCTGCACGTGTTCGTGCCGATCCGCCGCACGCTCGATTTCGACGCTGCCCGCCACGTTTCGGAGCTGGTCGGCCGGCATTTGATGCGACTGCACCCCAAGGACATCACCCTGGAGTGGAGCATCCCGAAGCGGACAGGCAAAATATTCATGGATTACAATATGAACGTCCGCGGCAAGACGCTCAACGTTGCCTATTCGCCCCGGGGCGAGCCCGGGGCACCGGTGTCGATGCCGCTGACGTGGGAAGAGCTCGCCGGCGCGCACCCGCTCGACTTCACGATCACGAACGCGCCGCAGCGACTGGCCCAACTGGGCGATCGCTGGCAAGATGCCCTTGAGAGCAAGCAGAGCCTCGAGAAGGCCCTCGCGCAGGCCAAGGCCTGACAAGGTGTTGAAAAGCGTCTCCGCGGTAGCTTTCAATGGAGGTGGAGCATGGCTGCACGATCGATTGCAAGTTTGACCGTCTCGTTCGGGTTGGTGTCGATCCCGGTAAAGCTCTATTCGGCCACCGAGGCCAGCCGCGCGATCTCCTTCAACATGCTGCACAAGACCTGCGGCTCTCGGCTCAAGCAGCAGTATCTCTGCATCAAGGAAGAGGTGCCCGTTCCTCGCGAGGACATCGTCAAAGGGTATGAATTCGCGAAGGACCAGTACGTGATCTTCACGCCCGAGGAACTGAAGGCGATGGAGGAAGCCGGCACCCACATGGCCGAGATCACGGAATTCGTGCCACTCGAGGCCGTCGACCCGGTGTATTTCGACAAGGCCTATTACCTCGCCCCCGACAAGGGCGGCGCCAAGCCGTATGCCTTGCTGGCCAGTGCCTTGCGCGAGTCGAAGCGTTGCGCCCTTGGCCGCTGGGCGGCGCGCGGCAAGCAGTACATCGTGATGATCCGCCCGGTCGACGACGGCCTCGTCATGCAGCAGCTCCTGTACGCCGGCGAGGTGCGGACGATGAAGGACCTCGACATTCCAAAGACGGAAGTAAAACCGGCGGAATTGAAGCTCGCACAACAGCTGATCGAGCAGCAGACGTCGGACACGTTCGATCCCTCCCAATACACCGACGATGTGGCCGCCCGCGTCGAGGCGGCCGTGCAGAAAAAGGTCGAAGGCCAGGAAATCACGATGGCCGAGGCCCCCGAAGGCGGTGCCCAGGTCATCGACCTCATGGAAGCCCTGCGCGCCAGCCTCGAGAAAAAGGCGCCGGCGCGGGCGGCGGCGTCCGCACCCGAGGCTGCCGCGCGCAAGCCGCCGAAGCGGGCGCCGGAGCCCGAGCCTGAGGTGCAGGCGGTGCGTAAAGGGGCGAAGAAAAAAGCGTAACCGCCGCTTCGCGTCGTCATGCATTCCTATGGCGTCCGCGACGTCGAGAAACTGCTTGGCCTACCCCGGAGCACGATCCGCGCCCTGATCTCCGCCGGGTTCGTGACGCCGGCGCGCGGTCCCCGCCGCGCATGGCTGTTCTCGTTCCAGGACCTCATCGTGCTGCGCACCGCCCAGACGCTGGTCGAGGCGAACGTTCCGCCACGGCGTATCACCCGGTCGGTCAGGGAGCTTCGCCGTCATCTCCCCGACGCCATGCCGCTATCCGGATTGAGCATCAGCGCGGTGGCCGACCGCGTCGTCGTACGCGAAGCGTGCGGGCCGCTGGCAGGCGGAATCCGGACAGTATCTGCTCGAGTTCGATGGCGATCCGGCCAACGGCTCGCTGAGCGTGATCGAGCACCGGAATGCGGGCGAGGCGGCGAGCAACGCGCAAACGTGGTTCGACAAGGCGACCGCACTGGAGCGGACGGACGTCGTTGCGGCGACGCGCGCCTACGAACGCGCTATCGCCACCGATCCGTCCTTCCTCGATGCCCGGATCAACCTCGGGCGGCTTCTGCACGAGGGCGGGCACCTGGCAAAAGCCGAACAAGCCTATCGCGAAGCGGTGCAAACCTGTGGCAACGATCCGCTGCTGCTGTACAACCTCGGCGTGCTGCTCGACGACATGGATCGCCTCATCCCGGCAATGGAAGCCTACGAGGCGGCGCTGACTGCCGATCCCGATCTTGCCGACGGCCACTACAACCTGGCGCTGCTGTTCGAAAAGCTCGAGAAGCCGAAGGACGCCATCCGGCATATGGCGCGCTATCGTGCGCTGGTCAGCGCCGGATCGAAGTAGGCGAGCGATCGAATTGCGCAGGGTCGCCGCCCAAATTTCACGAAGCGGCCGTTCGCCGACGCCTCACTTGATCGTGCCCGCGATGGTCGCGTCGATCCAATCCGCCAGCGCGTCCAGCATTTCCTTCATGATTTCCGGATCCTTGCGTCCGGTGCGGGCCGGTACATGGAACGAGTGATCGGCATCCTGGAACCAGTTGAGTGTGGCGCGCGCGCCGAGCTTTCCGACAAGGCTTTGCAGGAGCTGCGGATCCGCGAGCTGATCACGCGTTCCCTGCAAGAACAGCATCGGAACGTGCACCGCGAAGAGATGCTCTGCGCGTTCGTCCGACGGCCGACCCGCCGGATGCAGCGGGAATCCGAGGAACACCAGTCCGCGGACGCCGGTCAACGGCGTCGCCGCCTGGGCCTGCGAAGTCATGCGGCCCCCGAAGGATTTGCCGCCCGCGAAAAGGGGGAGTTCCGGGCGAAGACGCGATGCTTCTGCGACCGCTGCGCGCACGGTGGCCTGGGCAAGCCTGGGTGAGTCCGGCCGTTTCGAGCCCTGCTCCATATAGGGAAACTGATAGCGCAGCGTGGCGATACCGCGCTCGGCGAGTTCGTTCGCAACTGTGGTCATGAACGGGTGCGTCATGCCCGCGCCGGCGCCGTGCGCCACGACGTAGCAGGCACGCGCATCTCGTGGTGTCTGCAGCAAGCCGGAGACGCCCTGCGCGGTCGTCGACGGCTATGGTCACCGGCTCCGGATTCGTCATGACCTTGGCGTCAACGCCGCTCGAACACCTCAGACGCCCGCATAGTTAAGCAGCCGGTCGTCTCCTCCGGGCGCGCGAATCTGCGCATTGAACGAGACGATGATCCGGTCGCGTTCACCGCTGTATGGCATCGCCTTGTGCGGCAGGAACGAGGGAAACAGGACGAGGTCGCCTTCCTCGGGCATCACGTCCAGCGTGGCCTGCTGCATCCAGGCGTTCCCCCTGTCTACGTACGCGCCGCCCTGCAACATGAACATCGGACTGTAGAACCGGGTCGCACCATTCAGCGCGCCAAGCTGAGAATGCGCGCGCCGCTGGTCGGGATTGTCGAGTTGTACGTAGTAGACACCTGACCAGGAACAATTGCCGTGCGTGTGCACGTCGTGGAACGAGCCGCCGTTCTGGATCTGGAACCAGACGCCCATCAGCTCCAGTTCGAGCCCATGCCGTCCTGGCGGCCACGCGCCGGCGTTCGCGTCCTGCGCCGTGGCGTGCACGGAAGCAACGATGAACTTCACGAGTGCGTGGAATTCCGGTAACTCGACCCGGCGCAGGAGGTCGTCGGCGCTGGCATAGAGAACGCCGGGAGGTGCCTTCTGATCGGCGGCACGAATCGCACGGAACGCGTTCGCCAGGACAGGGTTGACCTGCGCCGCCTGCGCGAAGTGATGTACGGCCATCGGGACCGGCCAGTGTCGCTGCAAAGTACCGTCGGCAGCCATCGACTTGATTCTTGAACACTCGATCCGCCGCGTCAAGTCGGTGATTCGAGCGAATGGCTGGCCAACGGATGCCGGCAGGGCGCAGTCCGCTATCGACTGGATTCGGCCATCGGTGCAAGCTGTCGGCATTCAACTGAACAAGGCCAGAGCACCACCATGCGATCGATACCTGTCGGAGCCAAGGGCTCATTTGCGATGGTCGTTGCACCCGAGCACCTCGCCAACCGCTTCAAGGATGCGATGTTGCCCCCGGTCCTGGCAACGCCGGTGATGATCATGATGATGGAAAACGCGGCGCTCAATGCCATCAAGCCTTACTTCGACACCGGTGAATGTGCATTGGGCACGCGCGTCGACGTGCGCCATCTGGCGGCGACGCCGCTCGGCAGGACGGTCACTGCCGACGCGCAAGTCACAAGGGTCGACGGCAAGCGCATCGAATTCCGGATCGAGGCATCGGACGGCGCGGAGAAGATCGGCACCGGCACGCACGAACGGATGGTGATCGATCTGTCCAAATTCTCCGAGCGTCTCAAGGCGAAGTCAACCTAGAGACATGCCGCAGTCAGACTAAAATCCGGGAAAACTGCGCAGCCCAGTTTGCCCGTGAGCCTGAATATCGCTCCCTCCGAATACCGCTTCGGCCGTTTTTCCCTGCAACCGGCCGAACGGCGCCTGCTCGCCGACGGCGAACAGCAAAGCATCGGTCCACGTGCATTTGACGTGCTCGTTGTACTGGTGGAACGTGCCGGTCAATTGATCGCCAAGAACGAACTGCTCGACCTCGTGTGGCCGGGACTGGTTGTCGAGGAGAACAACCTGCAGGTGCAGGTGTCGGCGTTGCGCAAGATCCTCGGTAACGCCGCCATTGCCACCGTTGCCGGGAGAGGCTACCGCTTTGCGCTGCCGATCGGGACCGGGACCGTGCCGCATGCGTCGTCGCCGGTCGAAAAGCCGCCAATCGCCGACGTTACGGACAAACCCTCGATTGCCGTTCTGCCCTTCGTCAACATGAGCGGCGACGAGGAGAACGAATACTTCGCCGACGGCCTGGCGGAAGAGTTGCTCAACGTGCTCTCCAAGATTCGCGGTTTGCGCGTGGTATCGCGGACCTCGGCGTTCAGCTTCAAGGGCGCGAAGGTGGACATCCCCACGATGGCGCAGAAGCTCAATGTGGCGACGATCCTCGAAGGCAGCGTGCGCAAGTCGGGCAACCGGGTGCGGATCCGCGCGCAGCTCATTCACGTCGCCACTGACTCGCACTTGTGGTCGGAGACCTACGATCGCGAACTGGAAGATATCTTTGCGGTGCAAGACGACATCGCGCAGTCGGTGGTCAAAGAGCTGCGCGCTGCACTCATGGGAGAGAGACCGGATGCGGCCGCGGTCAAGGCGGAGATTCAAACCGCGGCACGAGGACGTGGAGATAACGCGGAAGCTTACCGGCTGTACCTGCAGGCAAATTTCCACCATGATCGTTACACGGCCGAAGACTTCGCGATTGCCATCCAGGCGTACCTCAGACGCGTTGCAGCTCGACCCGGATTACGCGCTCGCGTGGGCGAGACTGTCGATCGCGTACGCCCATGGCATCGCGCAGGGCTGGCTCGGAATCACCCTCGACGAAGGCTTCCGGCTCGCGCGCGAAGCGGCCGAGAAGGCGATGCGGCTGGCCCCCGATCTTGCCGAGGCCCATGCCGCCATGGGCGTGATTCGTTATGCACGCGATTGGGATTGGAAGGGCGCCGAGGCGTCGTTCGCCCGCGCGCTGGAACTCGCCCCAGGCAACATTCGCGTCATGTCCGATGCAATGTTTCTGCTGCACGCACTGGGTCGCTACGATGAAGCGATCGCGCTCCTGCGGCAGGCGGTGGAACTCGACCCGCTTTCCGGGGCGGTCTATCGCGAACTCGCGACATGCTACCTGGTGTCAGGAAGGCTTGACGAGGCGCAGACGGCGATTCGAAAATCGCTGGAGTTAAGTCCGCACGCCGGGTTCGCGCATTACTTCCACAGCATCATCTGCCTCGCCCAGGGTCGGCTCGACGAGGCGCTCGAGGCGGCGCAACGCGAGATTCACCGACACGTTCCGCCTGCTCGCACTCGCCATGGTTTTTCACGCGCAAGGACGGCGCGCGGACTCCGACGCCGCGCTCGAGGAGCTCATCGAGGCCGTCCCGGACACCGGCGCCTTTCAGATCGCGGAAGCTTTCGCATACCGCGACGACCGGGATCAGGCTTTTGTCTGGCTAGAACGGGCCTACGCACAGCGCGATGCGGGGATGAGTATGGTCCGGTCCTCGGCAAGCTTGCGTGGGTTGCACGGCGACCCGCGGTGGCGGCCGTTCGTCGAGAAAGTCGGGCTTGCGGACTGACTAGCGGAATGGCGACGAGCCCCAAGAATCGCGTGATGGTGGTCACCGGCGCCAGTCGGGGATTGGGCGCCGCCGTCGCGATGCTGGCGGGGAAACGCGGGTACGACGTTTGCGTCAACTACCTCAGTGGCGAAGAACGGGCGCAACAAGTTGTCAAAGCCATTCGTAGCGTAGGGCGCGGAGCCGTCGCGGTTCGCGCCGACGTCGCCCGCGAAGCCGATGTCGAAGCGATGTTCAGGAGGGTCGATGCCGAACTCGGTCCGATCGACGTGCTGGTGAACAACGCCGGATGGGGTGGCAAGCACGGGCGGGTCGATGCGCTCAGCAATGACGACATCAAGGCCCTGTTCGAGCTGAACGTGAATGGCACGATGCTTTGCTCGCGCGAAGCGATTCGTCGCATGTCCACCCAATACGGTGGCGCCGGCGGCTCGATCATCAATTTTTCCTCGGCCGCGGCGCGGCTGGGCGCAGCAGGACGAAATGTCTATTACGCCGCGAGCAAGGGCGCCATCAATGCCCTGACCGTCGGACTGGCGCGCGAGGTCGCTGCGGAAGGCATTCGCGTCAACGCCGTCAGCCCCGGCGTGATCGACACCGAAAGCCAGACGCCCGGACGTGTCGCCGAAATGGCGCCGACGCTTCCGATGCGCCGCGCCGGGCACGCCGACGAAGTCGCCAATGCGGTCTTGTGGCTGGCATCGGACGAGGCATCGTACGTGACCGGCGTGATTCTGGACGTTTCCGGCGCGCGTTGAGCTTTTTCCGTATCTCCCAAGCAAAGTCTGAGCGGTGCGCATTGCGGGCCGAAACGCGGCGTGCGAGGCATCGCAACGGCGGCTGCGCCCGCCGCCGGTTGACCCGCACGAGCGAACCAACAATACTTCGGCTCGCGTGTGTTGCAATACCTATCCGTTGCTTCTGACTAAATCTGGGACCGCATGGAGCTGGTGCTCGAACGCATCGAACAGCGGGTGGGCGTGCAGGTATACCTGTACCCGCTAGACCTTGCGCTGGTGCCACGCGCGGTGACTGTGCTGCTGGGCGCTACGCAAGCCGGCAAGACCACGCTGATGCGCGTGATGGCCGGCCTTGACGCGCCGGCAAAGGGCCGTGTCAAGGCGGACGGGCACGACGTTACCGGCAAACCGGTGCGGGATCGCAACGTCGCCATGGTGTACCAGCAGTTCATCAACTATCCATCGATGACGGTGGCTGACAACATCGCTTCACCACTCAAGCTTCGTAAACACGCTCTTGCCAAACGCGACATCGACGCGCGTGTCAACGAGATCGCGGCCAAGCTGCATATCGGACCCTTCCTTCAGCGCCTGCCCGCCGAGCTGTCGGGGGGCCAGCAGCAGCGCGTGGCGCTCGCGCGCGCGCTGGCCAAGAACGCTCCGCTCATGCTGCTCGACGAGCCACTTGTGAACCTGGACTACAAACTTCGCGAGGAGCTGCGCGAAGAGCTCTCGCAGTTGTTCGCGAGCGGTCAGTCCACCGTGGTCTACGCCACCACCGAGCCGAAGGAAGCGCTGCTGCTCGGCGGCTACACCGCGGTGATGGACGCCGGCGAGCTACTGCAGTACGGCCCAACGGCCGAGGTGTTCCACCGGCCCCGCTCGATCCGCGTCGCGCGCGCCTTCAGCGACCCGCCGATGAATCTGGTCGCGGGCACCGCCGGCGCGAACGGAGTGCTGCTGCCCGGTGGCGTGGCGTTGCCGCTTGCGCTGCCCCCGAACCGATCAGAGACGCTCACGATCGGCGTTCGCGCCGGCGCGCTTCGGGTGCACAGGCGGGAGGCGGATCTGGCACTACCTGGTAGGGTCGAGCTGGCGGAGATCGCAGGCTCCGACACCTTTGTGCACGTACATACGTTGATCGGCGAGCTCGTTGCCCAGCTCACCGGGGTACACGTGTTTTCACTGGGTGCAGCCGTCACCCTGTACCTGAATCCGGCAGAGGTGTACGTGTTCGACCTGACCGGCGACCTTCTCGTCGCGCCCACCGCCACTCTCACCGGGCAGCATTGACGTGGCGCGCATCGAACTCGATCTTGCGCACTCCTATAAGCCGAATCCACAGAGCGACGATGACTATGCATTGCTGCCGCTGAGGCTGAATTTCGAGGACGGTGGCGCGTATGCGCTGCTAGGCCCCTCCGGCTGTGGAAAGACCACGCTGCTGAACATCGTCTCGGGGCTCATAAGACCGTCGCAGGGTAGTGTCAAGTTCGACGGCGCCGATGTCACAGACCGCACACCAAAGCAACGCAACATCGCCCAGGTGTTCCAGTTCCCGGTCATCTACGACACGATGACAGTGGCCGAGAACCTCGCTTTCCCGTTGCGCAATCGCGGCATGGCGGCCGCAAGGATCGCGGACCGCGTCGGCAAAGTCGCCGAGATGCTCGAACTCGGCGGCCAATTGGGCAACCGTGCCGCCGGCCTGACGGCCGACGCCAAGCAGAAAATCTCGCTCGGTCGCGGCCTCGTGCGCGAAGACGTATCGGCGGTGTTGTTCGACGAGCCGCTCACCGTGATCGACCCGCACCTCAAGTGGCAACTGCGACGCAAGCTCAAGGAGATCCACCACGAGCTCAAGCTCACGTTGATCTACGTCACCCACGACCAGGTGGAGGCCCTCACCTTTGCCGACCAGGTGGTGGTGATGACGCGCGGTCGGGCCGTGCAGATCGGCAGTGCTTCCGACCTGTTCGAGCGTCCCCAGCATACCTTTGTCGGCTACTTCATCGGCTCGCCTGGCATGAACTTTCTTCCGGCACGCGCGGACGCCGCGGGCGTGAGCGTGGCGGGACAGCGCGTCATGGCGGCCAGCGAGCGGCTCGCCGGCAGTGATGCGCTGACCCTTGGCATTCGCCCGGAATACGTGGCGCTCGCCGAGTCGGGAACGCCTGGGACGTTGCCCGCCATCGTGTCGCAAGCGCAGGACATCGGCACGTACTGGCTCGTCACCGCGCGAGTCGGCAGCGGCGCGCACGAATCCTTGATCCGCGCCCGCCTGAGTCCGGAGCAGAACATCCCGCAGGCGGGTGACGCAGTCTGGCTCGACATCGTCGGCCCGCACACCTGTTTCTACCGGAACGAGGAATTGATCGCCGGGACGACCGCATGAAGCCGGTCAACCAGAAGGCGTGGCTGCTGATCCTCCCTGTAGTGCTGTGCGTGGCGTTCTCGGCCATCCTGCCGTTGATGACGGTCGTGAACTACTCGGTTCAGGACATCATCTCGCCCGAGCGCCGCGTGTTCGTCGGCACGGAATGGTTCAAGTCGGTGATGCGCGACGATGACCTGCAGGGCGCGCTGCTGCGCCAGATCATCTTTTCGTTCTCCGTGCTGGCTGTTGAAATCCCGCTCGGCATCGCGCTCGCCCTGGCGATGCCCGTGAAGGGCTGGAAATCGTCCGCGGTGCTGGTGCTGGTCGCGATCTCGCTGCTGATTCCATGGAACGTGGTCGGCACGATCTGGCAGATCTACGGCCGCACTGATATCGGCCTGATGGGCGCGGCGCTGGCCGGACTCGGCTTCGACTACAGTTACACCGGCAACGCCACTCACGCCTGGCTCACGGTGCTGCTGATGGACGTCTGGCACTGGACGCCGCTGGTCGCGCTTCTGTGTTTTGCCGGCTTGCGCGCCATTCCCGACGCCTTTTACCAGGCCGCGAGCATCGACGGCGCCAGCAAGTTCGCGGTGTTCCGCTACATCCAGCTGCCCAAGCTGCGCGGCGTGCTGATGATCGCCGTGCTGCTGCGTTTCATGGACAGCTTCATGATCTACACCGAGCCGTTCGTGCTCACTGGCGGCGGCCCCGGCAACGCCACGACATTCCTGTCGCAGTATCTGACGCAAAAGGCGGTTGGCCAGTTCGACCTCGGCCCGGCGGCAGCCTTTTCGCTGATCTACTTCCTGATCATTCTTCTGCTGTGCTTCATCCTCTACAACTGGATGCTGCGGGTGGGCACCGCCGACAAGGAGGCAGCGCATGGATGACAAGCGTTTCAAAAAGAGAACCCTTTTCCTGATTGCGTACCTCGTGTTCGCCATCCTCCCGGTGTATTGGATGGTCAACATGTCGTTCAAGACGAACGTGGAGATCCTGTCCACCTTCAGCCTCTGGCCGATCCAATTCACGCTGGACCACTACAAGACGATCTTCACCGATGTGTCCTGGTACTCGGGGTACATCAACTCGCTGATCTACGTGGTCATCAACACGGTCATAGCGCTGTCGGTGGCACTGCCCGCGGCGTACGCGTTCTCGCGCTACACCTTTCTTGGCGACAAGCACGTGTTCTTCTGGCTGCTCACGAACCGCATGACGCCTCCAGCCGTGTTCCTGCTGCCGTTCTTCCAGCTCTACACGACCCTCGGGCTGATGGACACGCACATCGCGGTGGCGCTCGCGCACTTGCTGTTCAACGTACCATTGGCGGTGTGGATCCTGGAGGGCTTCATGAGCGGCATTCCGCGCGAAATCGACGAGACGGCTTACATCGACGGCTACTCGTTTCCGCGCTTCTTCCTCACAATCTTCATCCCGCTGATCAAATCCGGCATCGGTGTCGCGGCATTTTTCTGTTTCATGTTCAGTTGGGTCGAGCTGCTGATGGCGCGCACGCTCACCAGTGTGAACGCCAAGCCGATTGTCGCGGTGATGACACGAACGGTCTCGGCTTCGGGCATGGACTGGGGGGTGCTCGCCGCGGCGGGTGTGCTGACCATCGTGCCTGGCGCGATCGTGATCTGGTTCGTGCGCCACTACATCGCGAAGGGATTCGCGATGGGCCGCGTCTAGCCATCTGCGAAACGGGGGGTTCAATTGTTCGAATGGATGGCCTGGACCACGCCGGTGGCGGTGTTCTTTTGCTGCATCGCACTCATGCTGGCGGCGATGACGGTGTGGGAGCTGAAGGCGCCGACCGTGCTGCGCAAAGGTTTCCTGCCAATCGCCACGACCCGCGGCGACCGCCTGTTCATTGGCCTCCTGAGCGCAGCCTATCTGAACCTCGCGTTCGTGGCGGTGAGCGAAAAAATGATCGCCTGGTTCGGCCTGGAACAAGAGCCTTCGATCTGGATCAGCTTCGTGATTTCGATGATGCTGCTTGCACTGGTGATGCGCAAGGGTTAGCCTCTTCAAAAATACACCTTGCCAACAGCTTCCCAGTCGGCGAGGCGATGTCAACAAAGGGAAGACGAGGAGACAGCGATGAAACTGCGGTTGAGTGCTATGGCTCTTGGCGTTGCGGCGCTGGCCTCCGGCCAGAACGCATGGGCTGGCGAAGCCGAAGCCAAGAAGTGGATCGATGCGGAGTTCCAACCTTCGACCCTGACGAAGGAACAGCAGACAGCCGAGATGAAGTGGTTCATCGACGCGGCCAAGAAGGTGCAGGCCAAGGGGGTGAAGGAGATCTCGGTGGTATCCGAGACCATCACTACACACGAGTACGAAAGCAAGACACTGGCCAGGGCATTCGAGGAGATTACCGGCATCAAGGTCAAGCACGACATCATCCAGGAGGGTGATGTGGTCGAGAAACTCCAGACCTCGATGCAGTCGGGCAAGTCGATCTACGACGGCTGGATCAGCGACTCCGACTTGATCGGCACGCACTACCGCTACGGCAAGATCATGAACCTCACGGACTATATGGCGGGTGCGGGCAAGGAGTACACCAACCCGGGACTGGATCTGAAGGACTTCATCGGCACCAGCTTCACGACGGCGCCCGACGGCAAGCTGTATCAACTTCCGGACCAGCAGTTCGCCAATCTGTACTGGTTCCGCGCCGACCTATTCGCGCGCAAGGATCTGCAGGACAAGTTCAAGGCCAAGTACGGCTATGACCTCGGAGTGCCGCTGAATTGGAGCGCCTATGAGGACATCGCCGCGTTCTTCAGCGAAGACGTGAAGACGATCGACGGCAAGCCGATCTACGGCCACATGGACTACGGCAAGAAGGACCCGTCGCTCGGCTGGCGCTTCACCGACGCGTGGTTGTCGATGGCAGGCACCGCAGACAAGGGAATTCCGAATGGTATGCCAGTGGACGAGTGGGGCATCCGCGTCGCGGCCGACAAGTGCACGCCGGTGGGCGCGTCGGTGTCACGCGGGGGTGCGGTCAACTCGCCGGCCGGCGTCTATGCACTGACCAAGTATGTGGACTGGATGAAGAAGTACGCACCCAAGGAAGCCACCGGCATGACGTTCGGCGAAGCCGGTCCGGTACCTGCGCAGGGCCAGATTGCGCAGCAGATCTTCTGGTACACCGCCTTCACCGCCGACATGACCAAGGCCGGCCTGCCGGTCGTCAACGCCGACGGCTCACCGAAGTGGCGCATGGCCCCAGGCCCGAACGGCCCGTACTGGAAGCAAGGCATGCAGAACGGCTACCAGGACGTGGGCTCGTGGACCTTCTTCTCGGGCCATGACGCGAACAAGACCGCCGCTGCCTGGCTGTACGCGCAGTTCATCACGGCCAAGACGACCTCCCTGAAGAAGAGCATTGTCGGCTTGACCTTCATTCGCGACAGCGACATTCGTTCCGACTACTTCACCCAGAACGCGAACAAGTACGGCGGCCTGATCGAGTTCTACCGCAGCCCGGCACGCGTAGCGTGGACGCCGACCGGCACCAACGTGCCTGACTACCCCAAGCTCGCGCAGTTGTGGTGGAAAAACGTAGCGGTGGCCGTCACCGGCGAGAAGACGCCGCAGGCGGCGATGGACACGCTGGCCGAGGAAATGGACCAGGTGATGGCCCGTCTCGAACGGGCCGGAATGGCCCATTGTGCGCCGAAGCTCAACCCGAAGAGCGACCCCAGCAAGTGGTTGAGCGACACGGGCGCGCCGTGGAAGAAGCTCGCGAATGAAAAGCCGAAGGGTGAAACCATCGCCTATGAAACGCTGCTGAACGCCTGGAAAGCGGGCAAGGTACGCTGATCCGGCGAGGCAGCGAATCGCTCCGTTGTGGTCAGACCTGCCCCTGGCATCGAAGTGTCAGGGGCATTTTCATCGCAGAGGCGATCTCGATCTGCGCATTGGTCGCATCGCCCAGCCAGTCCGATTCTGGTCGAAGCGTTGGCATGCCTGCTATCCGGATCGGCCAATGGGGTCGGCTCCCGGCCTGTGCCGACAAGCGCGGTGCATGCCGCCCCGATGGTATGACAAAATGAGCGCAGAGCGCTGCTCCAGGGAGCGCCTTCACAAGGAGGAATCATGAGCATGCTGTCCCCGGACGAGCTGGCAAGACTGTCGTCAGCTGAATCGCTGTTTCCGTCGCCGATTCCCGTGCAGTCGGTGTCGAGCGACGAGTTCATGCCGGCGCTGCAGACGCCCAAGCAGCAGGAGTTCGAAGCGCGCATCAAGGAGATGGGTGCGCAGATGGCCAAGCGTCTGGGCATGAGCCGGCGGCGCTTTTTCCAGACCGCCGCGGGCATGGCGACCGCTTTTCTGGCCATGAACGACACCTACGGGCCCATCTACGGCGTCTCGCGGGCCGAAGCGGCCGAGCCCGAGCAGGCCAACGATCGCGCGAAGGCTCTGTCGGCGCAGTTCATCATGGACATGCACACGCACTATCTGCGGCCCGGCACGCGCATCCAGACCTTCGTTAACCAGCGCAATGCCGTCGGCAAGGCTGGATGGAACCCGGCGCTCGCCGGCAAAGAGCAGACCATCGACGACCTGATGTTCACGAATTACCTCAAGGAAATCTATCTCGACAGCGACACCAAGGTCGCCTGCATCAGTGGCGCGCCGTCGGAGGTCCCCGGCGACTGGTTCCTCACCAACGAGATGAAGGCGCAGACCCGCGCCGACGTGAACGGACTCGCGGGCACCAAGCGCATGTTCGCGCACGCGATCTTCACGCCCGGTTACGACGGCTGGATGGAGCAGATCGACTACGCGATCAGCGTGCTCAAACCCGATTCGATGAAGGGCTACACGATCGGGGACAACACCAACAAGGACCTCTCCAAGCACCCGTGGCGCCTGGACGACGAGAAGCTCGTCTACCCGGCGTACGAGAAATTCCAGAAGGCGGGGCTGAAGAACGTCTGCGTGCACAAGGGACTGTTCCCGCCGTCCATCGAAAAGCAATTCCCGCATCTGCTCGCCTATTCGGACGTGCGCGACGTCGCCAAGGCGGCGAAGGACTGGCCGCAACTCAACTTCATCATCTACCACGGCGGCTATCGCTGGGCGGGTGGCGGCAACGTGCAGGACGCGTGGGCGCAGTTCGAGCAGACGGGGCGGATCGAGTGGGTGACGGATCTGTCGGAGATTCCGGGGAAACACGGCGTCAAGAACGTCTACGCCGACGTCGGCCAGCTCTTTGCGCAATCGACCATCGCCGATCCGCGCGTGTCGGCAGTGATGATGGGCCAGCTCATCAAGGGCATGGGTGTCGACCACGTGTGCTGGGGAACCGACGCCATCTGGACCGGCTCGCCGCAGTGGCAGATCGAAGCGTTCCGGCGGCTGGAGATCCCGGAGGATCTGCAGAAGAAATATGGTCTGCAACCGCTCGGTCCGGCCGACGGCCCGATCAAGACGGCGATCTTCGGTCGCAACAACGCGCGACTGTACAGCTACAAGCCCGAGCATCGCGCGGCGCTCGAGCACGACCAGCTCGCCCGCTACAAGGATCTCTACGAGAAGCACGGCGCCGGACGGACGAATCTGGCCTATGGCTACGCGCTAAAGAAGGCGTAATGGCGACCGGCGGAGGCTCGCGCCCTCGGCCTCCTTTGGTCGATGTCGGAGCATCGACGCGCCGCAACTTCATCGCCGCGGGTGCAGCGGCGCTCGTCGCATCGACGCTGCCGTCGCGGAAGTCCGCGCGCAGCCGGGTGTTCCGCCCGCCGGGCTCGCGGAGGTCACCGGAACCGAACACTGGACGGTGAAGCGCGTAGGCGCGGACAACGTCAAGTTGTTCATGTGGCGCAAGCGGCTGACGAGCCCGTCGGCTGCAAGCGCGCGTCGCGGCACGATCCTGTTCGTGCACGGCTCATCGGTGTCGGCCACGCCCGTGTTCGACCTGCGCATTCCCGGCAAGCCCGAGGCGTCGACGATGGACTGGTTCGCGCGCCTGGGCTACGACACCTGGTGTGTCGATTGCGAAGGCTACGGGCACTCCGACAAGTGGCGGCCCGTGAACGCCGATGTCGCGTGCGGCGCCGACGACCTCGCCGTGGCGTCGGAATACATCATGGCGCAAAACGGCGGCCAGCCGCTTCTGCTGTACGGTGCATCCTCCGGCGCGTTGCGTGCCGGGCTGTTCGCCCAGCGCCAGCCGCACCGCGTGCAGCGACTCGCGCTCGACGCGCTGGTGTGGACCGGCGAAGGCAGCCCGACGCTGGCCGAGCGCAAGAAGCGGCTGGCGCAGTACCAGGCGAGCAACCGGCGACCGATCGATCGCGCGTTCGTGCAAAGCATCTTCACGCGCGATCATCCCGGGACGAGCGATCTGACGGTGGTCGACGCATTCGCGGATGCCGTCCTCGCGCTCGACACATCGATGCCGAACGGGACGTACATCGACATGTCCGCCAACCTGCCCGTGCTCGATCCGAAGAAGATCGCGGTGCCGACGTTGATCATGCGCGGGCAGTACGACGGCATCGCCTCGTTCCAGGACCTCGCCAACTTCTTCGCGTTGCTGCCCAACCCCGACAAGCAGTTCATCGTCATGCCCGGGATCGCGCATACCAGCACGCGCTCGAAAAACTGGGCGCTCGTCTATCACCTGCTCGACGGCTTCTTCAGCCAACCGGCCCCGGTCTACGTCGGCTGAGAACAGCACGCGGGATCGAAATCGCGGTCGCGCCGTCGCTTCGGCTCGATGGCTTGAGCGGGCGGCGGCGATCGGCTATGATCGACCCGTACCTGTTGGTCGGGGACTGTTGGCAGACTCCCCGCTCGCAAGACGTCCCCGACGTCCAAGTTCTGCTCCTGGTTTGGGTTGACCACCCGGATGGGAGTGCATCTTGGATGTCTCGAACTCCTCCGGAAGGTCCCCATCGCGGCAGCGACGGCGCATCGCGCGGCGTGCTGCCGGTTGCTCGACAACGAGAGGAGTCGCCATGTCTGAACTGATCAACTTCGATACGGACGCACTTGCCGCCGTTCCCGCGGGCTGGATTGCAGGGGTCACCGGTCATGGTGGCCATCGCTGGACGGTCGAGGCCGACGCGAATGCCCCGTCCAAGCCCAATGTGCTCAAGCAAAGCGGTACGGGCGACTTCCCGTGGTGCGTCCGGCGCGGTGCCTCCCTCACCGACGGCTACGTCGAGGTGAAATTCATGGCCATGTCGGGGAAGCAGGATCAGGCGGGCGGTGTGGTCTGGCGCTGGAAGGACGGCGACAACTACTACGTCGCCCGGGCGAACGCGCTGGAGGACAACGTCTCGCTCTACTACACGCAGAACGGGCGCCGGATCACGATCAAGTACGTCGACGCTCCCGTGGCAAGAAATCAATGGCACACGCTGCGCGTCGAGTTCAACGGAAAGGCAATCCGCGTGGCGCTCGACGGCAAGCCGTATATCCAGGTTGAAGACGGGCACATTGCGGGCGCGGGCTCGATTGGAGTCTGGACCAAGGCGGACAGCGTGACGCTGTTCGACGACTTCAGCTTCGGGGCTGTATCAGCTCGATGAACACGCCGCTCGTCCGACGTCTGCTGTGGGTGCGCGCGCTCAGGGCATTCGGCGACGGCTTTGTCAGTCTGCTCTTGCCGCTGTATCTGATCACGCTGGGGTTCAGCCCGTTTCAGATCGGCGTCATCGCCACCGGCACGCTCGTCGGATCGGGTATCCTGACGCTTGTCGTCGGCCTGCACGCACACCGTTTTCGCTACCGCACGTTGCTGCTGATGGCGGCCGCGTTGATGACGGCGACCGGCTTTGGTTTCGCGGCGGTTTCGGATTTCTGGCCGCTGCTGATCGTTGCGTTCGTCGGTACGCTCAACCCGTCGAGTGGTGACGTCAGTGTTTTTCTGCCGCTCGAGCAGGCCGTGCTGGCCCGCGTCATCAGCGATCGGGAACGTACGGCGGTGTTCGCGCGCTATAGCCTCGTGGGCGCGCTGGTCGGCGCCGCGGGCGCATTGTTCGCGGGATTTCCGGAGTTCCTGTCGCACGCTGTTCACGTCGATACCAAAATCGCACTGCAAGCCATGTTCGTGCTGTATGGGCTGCTCGGCGCGACGTCGGCCGTGATCTATCGCAAACTGCCGCCGACGCTGGCGACCGACGCCGTAGCCCCGAGCGCCCCGCTGGGTCAATCCCGGCGGATCGTGTATACACTGGCCGCACTGTTCAGCCTGGACGCGTTCGGCGGCGGCTTTGTCGTGCAATCGCTGCTGGCGCTGTGGCTGTTCCAGAAATTCGATCTTTCGATCGCAGTCGCCGGATCGATTTTTTTCTGGACCGGCGTCCTGTCGGCATTCTCGTACCTCGTCGCCGTGCGCATCGCCAATCGCATCGGACTCGTCAACACGATGGTGTTCACGCATCTGCCCGCGAATGTCGTCTTGCTGATCATTCCGTTCCTTTCCGATTTGACGGGAGTGATCGTCCTGCTGCTGGTGCGCGCGGCCCTGTCGCAAATGGATGTGCCGACCCGCACCTCCTATGTCATGGCGGTGGTGACCCCGGGCGAGCGCGCGGCAGCCGCCAGCGTCACGTCGGTTCCCCGCAGCCTCGCATCATCGATCAGTCCGCTGATCGCCGGGTACATGCTGGGCCTGTCGAGCTTCGGCTGGCCGCTGCTGGTCGCCGGCGCGGTCAAGATCGTCTACGACTTGCTGCTGCTGATGACTTTCCGCACCGTCCGGCCGCCGGAGGAAGCGGCGACATCCGCCGCCGTTGATTGACCTGCGTCAACAAGCGGCGCATGCCGCGGGCTATCATGAGTACACTGCATCGAGTCGACAAAGGAGGCTTCCATGTTCAAGCACCTGCTGGTCGCGACCGACGGTTCGAAACTCTCGACCGTCGCCGTCACCAAAGGTCTCGCGATCGCGCGCGCCCTCGGCGCGAAGGTCACCGCGTTCTACGCGTCACCGGACTACCCTTCGCCGCTCTACGCCGAGGCCGCGATCTACGTCCCGATGAAGCGAAAGGAATATGCGGCAGCATGCAGGAAGGAGGCAGAAGCGATTCTGAATCCCATCGCAGCCAAAGCCAAAGCGGCAGGCGTCGAGTTCGACACTGCGCATTCCATCACCGAGGTGCCCTGGCAGGCGATTATCGCGGCAGCAAAAAAGCATAAATGCGATGCGATCGTGATGGCATCGCACGGCCGACGCGGGATGTCGGCACTGCTGCTGGGGAGCGAGACGCAGAAAGTTCTGACGCACACGAAGCTGACGGTGATCGTCGTTCACTGAGCCGCCCGCAGGTCGCGCGCAGCGGGAACGCGTCGGAAGCCGGCACTAACTCGTTCCGGACCGACGCGACCGGAACCACACGCCCGAGCCGACGGCGGCGGCGAGCACGATTCCGTAGGTGACCAGGGCGAGCGCAAGCGCGATGAAGAGCGCGGTCATCGAACCCGTCCAGCGCAGCGCGATCCA
Source organism: uncultured beta proteobacterium (assembly GCA_963726935.1). Lineage (GTDB taxonomy): Bacteria > Pseudomonadota > Gammaproteobacteria > Burkholderiales > Casimicrobiaceae > PALSA-1003. The sequence continues at coordinate 97,798 of CAVSEH010000012.1, read as the reverse complement.
CCCTCCGCCAATCGCGATCAAGAGCCGCAGCAATCCCGCCAGCAGCGGCCAAGCGAGGCGACCCGCGCCCTGCGACGCGAAATACAGCGACAGGCCTAGGCCGAAGAACCCATAGGTCGGCCCCACGATCCGCAGATAGGCGCTGCCGGTTTCGATCATGCGCGGATCGTCACCGAACAGACCGAGCCACGCGGTCGGCCAGAGGGCGGCGGCGATGCCGATTGTCTCGGTCAGTCCGAACGCCAGGGCGCCGCCGACGAGGGCGATGCGCAGCGCGCGCGCACCCTGATTGGCGCCGATGTTGGTGCCCACGAGCGCGACGAGTGGCGCACCGAGGCCGAACACGAGCGGGAATCAGCAGGTATTCCAGTCGCGCCGCGGTGCCATAACCCGCCACTGCACTGGCCCCGCCCGCCAAACCCACCAGCGCGGTCGTGAGCACCACGGTCAGGCTGGTCTGCAATGTACTGACCGAGCCGACCGCACCCACCCGCAGGATGTCGACGAACAGCACGCGCCGCAGCGGTGCCCACCTGAGTCGCACCAGGCTTCGTCCCGACGCTACATACCAGGCCAGCGCGACGAGAGTAAGTGTCGTGGTCAGCAAGACCGCGATGCCGGCGCCGGCGATGCCCATCGCGGGGATCGGCCCAAACCCGAAGATCAGGCACGGTGACAGAGGGATCAGCAACGCAACGCCGAAACACACGCCCAGCGAGGGCACGAGCATGTTGCCGGTGCCGCGGATCACGCTGGCCGCCGCGTTCATCAGCCAGACCAGTACCGTTCCCGCGAACACGATGTTCGAATAGACCAGCGCAGCCTCCAGCGCCGCACCATCCACGCCCATCGCGCGATACAGCCTCTCGCCGAAGACGAGAAAGAGCGCGGCGAACGCCATGCCGAGCGCGCCGTTGATGATGAGGCCATGCAACACGAGGGCGTCCGCATCCGCGCGCCGGCCACCACCGATGGCGCGCGCAATGGCGGAAGATATGCCGCCGCCCATCGCGCCCGCCGAGAGCATCTGCATCATCATGAATCCCGGAAACACGACTGCCATCCCCGCCAGCGCATGGGTGCCGAGGCGCGACACGAACCAGGTTTCGATCAGCCCGGTAGACGCCTGCGCCAGCATGACGAGGACGTTCGGCCACGCCATGCGCAGCAGCGTCGGCAGGATGGCGCCGTGAAGCAGCTGGCGGGTGCGCGGACTGAGTTCGGCGGCAGTGGCGGCAGCGGTTGACATGGGCGTATATGCGCGTAATATGAGCGCATATACACATATCGTCAAGCGATGAACAAACCTATGTCGTCCGCCGTCTCGACGTCACAGCTCAAGCGATTGCAACTGCCTCGCGGTGCGGCAGGCGGCGCGCCGCGTCACCCAGTTCTATGACCAGTGCCTGGCGCCGACCGGCCTGCGGTCGACGCAATTTTCGATACTCGCCAAGCTGCAGCGCCACGGCAACCTGTCGATCAACGCCCTTGCCGAAGAGCTCGTGATGGACCGGACGACGCTCGGACGCACCATGCTGCCGCTCGTGCGCGATGGTCTCGTCGCCCTCGAAAGCGCAGCCGCGGATCGACGCAGCAAGGAACTACGCCTCACGCGTGCCGGCGGCGATCGCCTTCGCGCCGCGCGCAAGTTATGGAACGACGCACAGGGTCGCTTCGATGCAGCGTTCGGCCGCAAGCGTGCATCGCGTTTGCGCGAGGAGCTTCGTGCGCTTGCTGCGAGCCAATTCTCGGCGGCGCCGGACCGCCGCAGCATCCGGACCTAGGGCCGTCGCTTCGGCCTGCTAAACTGCCGCTACCGCAACAGCAGAGATTCGAGCCATGCGCGTTCTCGTGGTCGGTGCCGGGGCGACCGGCGGCTATTTCGGCGGACGCATGCTGCAAGCGGGCCGCGACATCACTTTTCTGGTCCGTCCGCGGCGTGCCGCGGAACTGGCGAGCGCCGGCCTGGTCATCAAGAGCCCCAAGGGTGACGTCACGTTGCGCGCGCCGGCGACGGTGCTCGCCGAAGATATCAAGCGTTCCTTCGACCTCGTCCTGCTGAGTTGCAAGGCTTACGACCTCGAGGGCGCCGCCGCCTCCTTCGCGCCGGCGGTGGGCCCCGACACGATGATCCTGCCGCTGCTGAACGGCATGCGGCATCTCGACTTTCTGGATGCGCGTTTCGGGCGAGCCAAGGTGCTCGGTGGACTCTGTGCCATTGCTGCCACCCTCGATGCGCAGCGCACCGTTGTCCATATGGGCGCCTTCCATTCGCTCGCCTTCGGCGAGCGCGACGGCGGACTGACGGACCGTGTTCGCGCGGCCGCCGATGTCATCGTGGGTGCCGGCTTCGATGCGCGCGCCAGCGAGCACATCCTTCACGACATGTGGGAGAAGTGGGTGCTGCTCGCGACGCTCGCCGCCGCCACCTGTCTCATGCGAGCGGCGGTCGGCGACATTGTCGCGGCACCGGGCGGCCGCGACCTCATCCTCGCACTGCTCGAAGAATGCCGCGCCACGGCCGAGGGCGCAGGGTACGCGCCACGCGCCCCCTTTCTGGAGCAGACGCGGACAACGCTGACAACTCCGGATTCGCCCTTCACGGCCTCGATGCTGCGCGACATCGAAGGCAATGGCCCGATCGAAGCCGACCACATCATCGGCGACCTGCTCCGCCGTCGCGATGCCGGCCGCGCAGCGCGCGCAGACGCATCCGCGCTGCAGATCGCGTATACGCATCTGAAGTCGTACGAAGCCCGGCGAGCGCGAACGCTTGCCGCGGCGGGCAATCCCAAGAGCTAGCGCCTTCCTGCGCGGCGCAGGAGCGTCGCGCCCTGCCATCCCGATTCATGTCCAACGACCCGACGCCTGCCGCCGTCCTTTCGGCATCGGCCGTGCGACGCGCAATTGCGCGCAGAGTTGCGGACGCGCATCGGACCATCGGCGACGATGCCTTGCTGGCGTTCGTATCGGGGTCGGTGGTCGATGACATCGCCGATGCAAAGTCAGATATCGACATGAGCGTCATCTTCCATCGGCTCCCCGCGGAGAGCGCGCTGATTGCGGCCTGCCGCGACGCCGGTGGCAGGGAATGGTTCTGGCGCACCGGAACGTTGCACGATGATGGCATGGTCGTCGCGTTCCGGCTCGATGACATCGAAGTGCAGATCGGTTACAGCGACATCGATACGCTGCGCGCCCAGATGAACACGCTGCTGATCGACCACAATCCCGACACGCCGCTGCACAAGCTCGCGGAGGGCATTATCAAGGCCGAGCCCCTCGCCGGCGCCGACCAGCTCACCGAACTGCAGGGCTCGCCTTGCAGCGTTTCCGCCGGAGCTTGCGCGCGCGATGGTCGAGCACTATCTGCGGCAGTTGACGCCGTGGCGCGCCATCGCCCAACTCGTCGATCGGGACGCAGCTCTGTGGTGCCGCGAAGAAATGGTCAACGCCTGCTACGCGATGTTCGGAATCTTAGCCGGATTGAACCGACGCTATTTCACCCGCTTCCAGTTCAAGCGCATGCGGCGTCTTGCGGCGAGCCTGCGGCTGGCACCCGTCGATCTCGCCGCACGGGTAGAAACGCTGCTCGAAGCGCCGATCCACGCCGCGTTCGCCCAGCTCTACGCACTCGAGGGCGAAGTGCTGGCGCTGGTCGCGGCGCACACGCCGGAGGTCGATCTGTCACGCACGCATCGCCGGCGCGCCGACTTCAAACTGTAGGCGCTATTGACAGACGGTGCCGGGTGCCTCGAAGACTTCGCGCGTGATCGCCTTGGTCTGGGTCACGCCGTTGACCGTATAGTCGAAGGTTCCGGTATTCCCGTCGGTGAAGGTGAACGTCGCGGTGCCCACAGGCGTCGCGACGACATTTGCCGGCCTGAAGGGCACCGTATTGAAGGGCGGGCCCGTCGTTTGGTAAAGGGTACCGCCGTAGACACCGGGCGCTGACTTCGGTGCGGTCACGGAAAGCCACAACGGCGTGCGATCGGTATCGTAGGTGAACCAGGTCGCGAAGATCGTGTCGCTTTGATGCGTGAGGTTGACGCCCCACCCCGCTTCGGATCCCGCCGGCGCCGCCCACCATAGATCCTGATAGTTGTAGGCAAGCGCCAGGTTGGTGAGGATGCCGAAAGTGCAGGTCGGCAGTTGACCGAACACCTGACGCGTGATTGGCTTGGTTTGCGTAATGCCGTTAACGGTGTAGCTGAACGATCCCGTGTTCGTGTCGGTGAACGTCAGTGTCCCGGTGCCGACCGCCCTGCTGCTCACCTGACCCGGAATGAACGGTACGGTGTTGAATGGCGGCCCGGTTTGCTGGAACAGCGTGCCTGTGTATGTGTTCGTTGAAGTAAGCGGAGCGGTCATGCTCAACCACCAGGCTTTGCCCGTGAGGTCGTACGTAAACCACGTCGCGAAAATCGTGTCGCCCTGATGCGCAAAATTCATGCCCCACCCCGCCTCCGATCCAGCGGGATTTGCCCACCATAACCCCTCGTAGTTCGGCGGGCCGGGAGCGATAACCTGTACTGCTGTCGCAGGCGACACACTGCCGAAAGCAATCGCTGCCGGTGAAACCATCTGCCACTGGAAATTGTAGGTGCCCACGGCCGATGGAACGATCACGAAGAACGTGAATGTTACCGACGCGCCGGGATCGACGGTCACGGGTAGTGGAATCGATGTCATGGCCCAGGTCGTGTTTCCAGCAGGCATTGCGGACCCGAGCGTGTACCCGTCGGTGACATTCCAGGTGAGATCCGACGTGTTCTTGAACGTCAACGTTACCTGCACCGTGGCTCCCGCGGGCACGATGGTCGGTACCTGCTGCGACACGAATTGCGCGGTCGAAACCGGGTTGACGTTGGGGTTGGGTGTTTCCGCGCCAAAAGTGCCGAATGTCTGCGACAGCATGCGAAACCGCAGCGGGGACGGCGCCGAAAAAACGCACCCTTGCGGTATAACGTCGAAATTGAACGTCACCTGCTGATTGGGAGCGACGTCGTGCGGAAGCAGCACGCGGTTGCCTGAGCGACTACCGTAAGGGTTGCCCTGGATACACCAGTAGTAGTTGTCCTGCGGTTGCTGCGTGGCGAGAAATACGTCACCGCTTGCCTGATACCACGTTGCCGCGCCGGTGTTCACCATCGTCACCGATACAGGTGTCGTTGTCAGGACAGGGATGAACTGCGGCATGGACTGGGACACAAAAGCAGCGTCGTACGCCAGCTGGGCGCTCAGCGGCGGACTGAGGAGGGCAGTCGCCACTGCCAACAGCGCGTACGCGAATTGCACGATGCCTGCCCGGCGCCATCCCATCATGTTCGAGTCCAAGCACATGGGGAGCGCTCGACAGCATCCGCTGGGCAGATATTGCGGCTGACCGTTATCGTCGCTTCGGTGGACGATGTCTCGATCATGCTTGCCTCGCGAGTGGATTCGGCGTGGGCTCCGCAATCCGGGTCAACGTATTGCGGTCGGTGTGATGGAAGGGCTCGGTCTGCCCTTTGATCATCAGTATGGTGTCCTCGTCGTACGACCAGGTGCCATCCGGGTTGATGGTAACCCTGATCCGGTATTCGACGGTCTTGAACGCGTATTCCAGGAACGGATTCGAGCAGATGCCATAGGTTTCCAATCCGCGCGTCGCGACCAATTCGAAACTGGTTGCGTCCGCGGCGGCCTTGCCGACCGCCATCGCGGTTTGGCCGCGCGGGATCGCGAGCGACTGGATCACCGTTCCCGTCGCCGGCTCCCACTGCCAGTATCCGACCTGGTCATGGTACAGCTTGGTAAGACCCGGCTTTACGATGTAGGTGTGATAGCGCAGGCAATAGAACATCTGCGGCCCATTGGTCTGCGGGTCGATAGGCTGGAGTTCCATGCGCTCCACGTAGGCCTGCTTGCGCGGACCGTCGGCCTTGGGTTTGACATCCAGGCCACGGGTCCCTTCCCAGATTCCGGCCATGCGCGCCAGCGGGCCAAGATTCTTAAGCGTGTCGCCGTCCTGATCCGACGGCTCGGTATAGATGTCTTCCGGAAAGTCGCTCATGGATGCTTTCGTGAGGAGATTTGCAAGAGGCCTGCGACCGCAATTGTAGCCAATATGGTGCCGGACGCTGCGCTCGCGCGCCGTCGCCAGGGTGTTACGCTTTAGGGAACCTGCTGCCATGCTCATTTTGCGCGATCTCAGGAAGTCATTCAGCGGCCCGCGGCCGCGCACGGTCTTCGCCGGTGTCAACCTCGATCTCATGGCGGGCGAGTACATCGCGATCATGGGTGAATCGGGCATCGGCAAATCGACGCTGCTCAACCTGATTGCGGGCCTCGACACCGCGGATGGCGGCTCGATCAAGCTGGACGGGGTGGAGCTGACGACACTGGATGACGACGCATTGACGATGCTTCGCCGCGCACACCTGGGCTTCGTGTTCCAGGCGTTTCACGTGTTGCCGTATCTCACCGTCGCCCAGAACGTCGGGTTGCCGCTCTCCCTGCTCGGCATCGGCGGGGTGGAAGCGGAGCGCCGCGTGACGGCGGTGCTGGTGGGCGTCGGACTCGCCGACCGGGAAGCAAGCATGCCGAACGAGCTGTCCGGAGGTGAACTGCAACGCGTGGCGATCGCCCGCGCGCTGGTGCATGCGCCGCGGCTGGTACTCGCCGACGAGCCCACGGGCAATCTCGATCCGGAGAGCGCGGCGCAGGTGCTCAACCTGCTCCGCGAGCAGATCAAGCTCAACAATACCGCCGGCATTCTCGTCACGCACTCGCGCGTCGCGGCGCAGACGTGCGACCGGATCCTGCAACTGACGCCGGCCGGTTTGCGCGAGCATAAGTCCGACTGAACCCACGATGCAGGATGCGCTGCTTTCGGTAGGGCAGGCGGTGTTCGCAGGCTCGCTGGCAAGAAACAAGGCACGCACGCTCCTGTCGGTGCTGGCGATCGGACTGGGTGTCGCACTCGGCTATGCGGTCCAGCTCATCAGCGCGGCTGCTGTGAACGAACTCGGTCTCGGCGTGCAGTTCTTGTCGGGAGCCGCGGATCTGCAGGTGCGCGGTCCGCGCGGCGGTTTTGACGAGGCCATCTACCCCATGCTCGCACAATTGCCTGAAGTCGCGATCGCGAGTCCGGTGGTGGAAGTCGACGCGAGACTCACCGATCGCAGCGAGGCGCTGAAGATCCTCGGCATCGACGTGTTCCGCGCGGCAGGCGTGCAACCCGGTCTGATCCCGGACAGCGAAGACCGGCTGGATGTATTGCGTTCCGACGTCCTGTTCCTCAGTCCGGCCGCGGCACGCTGGCTGAATGTGGCCCCCCAGGACAACGTGACGCTGCAGAATGCGCTGCGGCCGGTTTCACTTCTTGTCGCCGGTCTGACGCCAGCCAGCGCGGACCAGCGCTTCGCGGTAATGGACATCGCGGGCGCCCAGATGAATTTCGATCGGCTCGGCCGCATCACTCGCGTCGACCTTCGTGTCAGGCCTGGCGTCGATGTCGAGAACTTTCGCGCCCGCTTGAAGCCGCTGCTGCCCGCAGGGCTCGCGGTCCAACGTCCGGAAGGAGGCGTGGCCGCCAGTGAGAGCTTGTCGCGTTCGTATCGCGTCAACCTCAACGTGCTCGCGCTGGTTGCGCTGTTCACGGGCGGCCTGCTGGTCTTCTCGACGCAGGCGCTTGCAGTCGTGCGGCGACGCCCGCAACTGGCGTTGCTGCGCGTACTCGGCATGACGCGACGACGACTCGTGTCATTGCTCGTCGCCGAAGGTGCGGCGATAGGCGTCGTCGGCAGTGTGCTCGGGTTGATTGGTGGCTTCGTTCTGGCCGCGATCGCCGTCCGCACGGTTGGTCTCGATTTCGGCGCCGGCTACTTTCGCGGGCTAGCACCGGTGCTCGCGGCGGACCCGTCCGCGCTTGCACTCTTCTTCTGCCTTGGCGTCACGATTGCCGTGCTCGGCAGTCTCGCGCCGGCGCTGGAAGCCGCGCGGGCCGCGCCAGCCCGTGCGCTGAAGGCCGGCGATCAGGAGCGTGCGTTCGCGCGTCTGCGTCCTTTCTGGCCCGCGCTCGTCACGCTTGCCGTCGGTGCGTCGGCCACGCTGCTGCCCCCTGTCGCCGGATTGCCGCTGTTCGGTTACGCGGCGATTGCACTTCTGTTGATCGGGACGTTGATGCTGATCCCGAGAATCGCGTCCATCCTGCTCGCGGCGGCACCGATGCCACGCATCGCGCCGGCCCGACTTGCCCTGCTGCAATTGCGGGGCGCACCCGGACAGGCTGGCGTCAGCCTGGTCGCGATCGTCGCCAGCGTCAGCCTGCTGGTATCGATGGCGATCATGGTCGCGTCGTTCCGGACATCGCTGGATGCGTGGCTCGAGCGCGTACTCCCGGCCGACGTCTACCTGCGGGCGAACGCCGTCGGCGACAGCGCCTACCTGACCGCCGACGACCAGACGCGCATCGCCGCGCTACCCGGCGTGCGCCGCGTGGAGTTCATACGCGAGCAGCAACTTCTGCTCGACCCGAACCGACCCCGCGTCGTCTTGTTGGTTCGGGAAGGCGACGCCAGCGCGCTCGCACGGCAGTTGCCGCTGGTCGGCGGGCCCGTGCTCGTCGCCACCGGTGCACCACCGCCGATATGGGTCAACGAGGCAATGGTCGACCTCTATGGTTTTGCTTTGGGCAAGACGATCGAGCTTCCGCTCGCAGGCAAAGCCGCCATCTTCACCGTCGCGGGCGTGTGGCGCGATTACGCGCGCTCGCAAGGCGCCCTGGTGATCGAGCGCGCCGGCTACATCGCCCTCACCGGCGACCGCACCGCAACGAACGCCGCGCTTTGGCTCGCCCCGGGCGCCACTCTCGCGAGCCTTGGCGCTGCAGTCGCTCGCGATATTCCCGGTGGTTCGCAGCTGGACATCGCCGCTCCGGGAGAGATCCGCAACCTGTCGCTCAAGGCGTTCGACCGGACGTTCGCGATCACCTATGCGCTTGAACTCGCCGCGGTCGTCATCGGACTGTTCGGATTGTCGTCCTCGTTCGGCGCGCTCGTCCTGGCGCGTCGCCGCGAGTTCGGCTTGCTGCGTCATCTCGGGATGACCAGGCGGCAAGTCGGCGCGATGCTCGCGGTCGAGGGCCTGGTCGTCAGTGGCATCGGCCTCGGTATCGGCGTCTGTCTCGGCTGGGTGATCAGCTTGATCTTGATCCACGTCGTGAACCGGCAATCGTTCCACTGGAGCATGGAACTGTCGGCTCCTTGGGCCGTACTGGGCGCGGCGGCGGTGTCGGTACTCGTGCTGTCGACGCTGACTGCCGTCGTGATGGGTCGACATGCGATGGGTTCTCCCGCGATCCTCGCGGTGAAGGAAGACTGGTGACGGCAGTCGATGCAATGCGGCACACGGCATGAAGCGGAGAAGGTTTCTCGCGAGTCCGCTGTTGCTCGTTGCGACCCATGCCGCGGCAGCGACCGACTATCCCGCCGTTCTGCCCGGGTATGCCCTGCAGTTTCCGCGCGACCTGGGCAGTCACCCCGCGTTTCGCAGCGAATGGTGGTACATCACAGGATGGGTGCACGATACCGAGGGCAACGAATTCGGCATGCAGGTGACCTTTTTTCGCAATCGTCCGCGCGTTGCCGAGAACAATCCCAGCGCGTTCGCACCGCGCCAGCTGCTGTTTGCGCACGCCGCGATTGCGGACCCTCGCCACGGCAAGCTTCGTCATGACCAGCGAGGCGCGCGCTCCGGGCTGGGCCTCGCCGACGCTGTCGTCACCACCACCGACGTTCACATCGGCGACTGGTCGTTGCGATTCGCCGACGGCAGGTACGTAGCACGGATCGGGGCGCAGGATTTCCGTTTCGACCTTCGCTTCACACCAACGCAGGACATCATGCTCGAAGGCGATCAGGGCTTCTCACGCAAGGGCCAGGACCCCGCCAGTGCCAGCTACTACTACAGCCAGCCTCACCTCGCAGTCGAGGGGGATATCGGGATTGACGGACGCACCACTGAAGTCAAAGGCACGGCCTGGCTCGATCACGAGTGGTCGAGCGAAGCGATGGCCTCCGGTGCAATTGGCTGGGACTGGATCGGTATCAACCTGCAAGACGGCAGTTCGCTCATGGCCTTCCGCATGCGCGACCGTACCGGCAACTCTCTCTGGGCCGGCGGCACGTTGCGCACCGCAGGCGGTACCTCGACCCGGTTCGGACCGGGCGACATCGTCTTCACGACGGAACGTCAATGGCGCTCACCCCGCACCGGCGTGGAGTATCCGGTGTCGATGCATGTCCGTGTCGGCCGCAACGACTACACTCTCCAGCCCCTGATCGACGATCAGGAACTGGATTCGCGTACCAGCACCGGCACGATCTACTGGGAGGGCGCGGTCCGCATGCTGCAGGACGGACGCGAAGTCGGTCGCGGCTATCTGGAACTGACAGGCTACGGGAAAGCGCTCAAGCTGTGACGATTCTGTCCGGGCCGATAACAACCGTCATGGCCGAGATGCGACGCTGCTGATCATGCCGGGCAACCTTACCGACAGGCCCTCCTGGACGGACGCGCCGGCCAACGTCTCGCGCACCCTCGTTCGCTACATCTTCAGCCACTATTTCTACAGCGGGCTCGGCGTCGCCTGCGGTGTCCTCGGCGTCGCCGTGGCCACCTACGCGATCGCCGATCTGGCGACTGCCGTCGCGGCGTCGACCGGCGCACTGGCAGTGAGCATCGCCGACGTGCCCCGCGCGGCGTACCTCAAGCGGCAGCAACTGGTTGCCGCACTGGTCCTGACGACGATCACGACGTTGCTCGTGCTCCTGACCGACTCGTCGTATGTCTTGCAGGGGATTGTCATCCTCGCGATCAGCTTCGGCGCGGCGATGCTGACGGCGTACGGCAAGGAATCGTTGCCGGTGAGCATGGCGGTGTTGATCATGCTGGCGATCGGCCTTGGAACACCGGCCCCGGACCTGCGGCAGATCCTGCAGCACGTGGCGATCTTCGCCCTCGGTGGCGTCGCCTATCTGGGTTATGCGCTTGCGCTTGCCGTGCTGCTGCGATTCCGCACCAAGCAGCAGGCGATCGCCGAGTGCCTGTACGAATTCGCTCGTTACCTCAATCTCAAGGCGAATTTCTACGAAAGCGATGCCGATCTGGATACCACCTATCGGGCGGTCATCGGCCAACAGGCGGTCATGAACGAACGGCTGCAATCCGCACGCGATCTCGCCTTCCGCGATCTCCACTCGAAGCGCGACGGACAACTGGCGAGCACGCTCATCGCCATGCTGGATGTGCACGAGCACATTCTCGCGGCGCAGACCGACTACGAATGCCTGCGGGAGCGATTTGCGGGGTCGGACATCCTCATGTTCCTGCGCGACCTCGCGTTCAAGTCGGCGCAGGGACTCGAACAGATTTCCTTCGCTATCCTCCGCAATCGGGAGCCGCGTTCCGCAGTCAACTACCAAGCCGAGCTGCTGGCGATTCGCTATGCCCTCGATCACCACGCAGGCGCCGGGAAACCCGAGGACGCGCGCGCGATCGCGGTGCTGAGTGAAATCTACGAGACGGTCAGGCAAAGCATCGTCCACATCGAACGCCTGCACGCCGTCGCCCGCACCCCGGTGGAGCCGAAGGCAGTTCTCGGCGGTGCGGACCTGCAGCGTTTCGTCAATCAGGTCAGCGTCTCGCCGCGGCCGCTCCTCGATCAGCTGCGGCGGAAGTCACCGATATTCCGCTACGCGTTGCGCACGATGCTGGCAATGGGCTGCGGCTACCTCCTGTCCAACATCCTTCCCTACGCGGCGCACAGCCAATGGATCCTGCTCACGCTGGCGGTCATCATGCGCCCGAACTTCAGCCTCACAAAGCAGCGACGAACCGACCGCGTCGTCGGCAATGCGGTCGGCTGCGCATTGACCGCCGGCCTGCTGCACTTCTCACCCGGACCGGGCATCCTGTTCGGCGCCTCCTTTGTCTCGCTCGCCGTGGCGCACACATTCGCACCCATCAAGTACCGCTACACTGCTGCGGCCGCCTGCGTGATGGCGTTGCTCCAACTCCACCTGCTCAATCCCGAAGACCATTTCGCGATCGGCGAGCGTCTCATCGACACCGCAGTTGGTGCGCTGCTGGCGTACGTCTTCAGCTTCGTGCTGCCGCATTGGGAATACCGCGATCTGCCGAAATTGGCAGCGAACCTCATCGAGGCGGCGAAGCAGTATGCCGGCGCCGCCCTCACCTTTCCCGCGCCGGACCTCGACTATCGGCTGGCACGCAAGCGCTTCACCGATGCCATCGGCTTACTCAGCATCGCTTTCGGGCGCATGCTCGAAGAGCCGAAGCGCAGGCACATCGTCAAGGCTGAATTCAGTGCGTTCATCACCGCGAACTATCTGCTGGCGGCGCACGTGGCGGCGATCAAGGTGATGCTGCAGCGCCGAATGAAGGAAATCGATGCGGCGCGCGCCGCCCGCGTCATGCATGAGACGCGAGAGACAGTGCAGACGGCGCTGTCGCAGGCGGTGACCATCCTGAACAAACAGGCGTCCCGTGCGTCCGTCGTCGTGGCGCCTGCAGCGGGCGTCCGGCGCTCCGATTCGGACGCGGACGCGGCGCTTGATCATCGACTGCGCAGCATCGTGGCCAATGCGCACAGGATCAGTGAACTCGCAGCGGCGATCGCGGCGAATTGAGCCGCTATCCGGCACATCGATCTGCGCCAAAACCCCCAGGATCGCAGGCGGATAGCCTACGGCACAATCAGCACTTTGGAGGCGGCCTTGGTGCGCGCAAGCTCGAAGCCCTCGAGCGCGCGGTCCAGCGGCACCTTGTGCGTGATCATCTCGCGCAACAACCCGGCATGCTTGCTCATGAAGGCGATCACCCGGCTCCAGCTCGCCACCGGCGCGCGATAGGAGCCGCTGATCTGCTGCTGGTCGCGCACGAGGCGCGTGAGATTCACGCTCGCGGGTGCCGGATGGATCCCGCAGACCACGAGGACACCGCGCTTGCGCAAGGCGTCCAGCCCCTGTTGGAGAACGGCCGGCACGCCGGTGGCTTCGACGACGACGTCGAACTTTCCTTGCACCAGGTAAGGCGTCAATGCATCGGCGAGTGTGCGTTCGCCGAGATCGACCGTGTCGGCAAAACCCATGCGCCGCAGTACGCCAAGGCGCAGCGCATCGTCCTTCCCGACAATCACTACTTGCGCGGCGCCGGCCTCCCGCGCGAACAGTGCGACACCCTGTCCGATGTTCCCGGGCCCCAGCACGAGGACACGATCACCCTGTTTGATGCCGCCAGTGCTGACCGCTTCCGCGCTCACGGTCATCGGCTCCGTGAGTGCGGCAATGTCCGCATCGAGACCCTCGGGAACGACGACGCAGTTCTCCGCGGGAACGTTGACCAGCTTGGCCAGTCCGCCATCGCGCGTGACGCCGATCCCCGTGCGCTTCGTGCAGGCGTCGAAGTCGCCGGCCACGCACGTCGCGCAGCGCCCACACACCACTGATGGCCGTACCGCGACGAGCGTGCCGACGGCGATCCCACGCACCCCGGGGCCGAGCGCCGCGATCGTCCCGGAGAATTCATGACCCAGCGTGACCGGCATGGATCGGGTCATGGCCTCATACCCGGGCGTCCATTCGAAGATATGCAGATCCGTACCGCAGAGCCCGGTCGCCCGCACTTCGACGATCACTTCGCCGTGACCGGGCTCATCAGGCCGCGCGACATCGCGCAATTCGAGACCGTGGGCAGGACGGACTTTCTGCAGCGCTTTCATGCCGGCGACTCCCTACGAATGCCATGCCGCAAATCACCAGGGCCCGATGCAAAAGGGACCTTGCGTGAGCACGCCGTCAGCCGTGTAGACGCGCCAAAGGCCGAGCAGCCCGAATGCTACCAGCATCGCCGCCGCCGCCGCGCGAAACACCCTGGCATCGAGCCACCCGCGGCTGCGCCGCAGGAGCATGCCCATCGCGAACAGATTGGGCGTGGTCCCAATGCCGAACGCGAGCATGACCACCGCTCCTTGCATGGGTCCTCCCGCGAACAGCGCAAGCGGCAGCACGCTGTAGACGAGCGCGCACGGCACCAGTCCCCATACGAGGCCAAGCGCGACCCGTCCCGTCAGGCCCGGCCGTTGCAGCAAGGGTTTGATCGCAGGCACCACCGCGCCGAACATTTTCGCGCCGGCGGATTGCAGCAAGCGAATTTGCGTCCATTGGCCCGCGAGGCGCAGGCCAAGCAGAACGAGCATCAGGTTGGCGGCCAAATAGAAGACGCGCTGCAAGGGCGCCAGGGCCGCCGCGTTCATGGCGGCCGCGCCGGCAGCGCCGAAAGCCGCGCCCAAGAGTGCATAGGTCGCCACGCGGCCGCCGTGATACGCCATTTCGCGTCTGAGCACGGTCACCGCCGGCAAGAGAGGCGCCCCGGCCGTACCGCCGGCATCCCGCGTGCCGGTGGCGGCAAGGAAACCGCCGCACATCGCCACGCAATGCAGCCCGCCCAGCGCACCCACGAGCCAGGCGCTCAGAAGCAAGCTCAGGCTCATCGTGGGCCCGCCGCCCGGTAGGTGAGAAGGCGGTTACCTGAGGCATCGATTCGGATTACACTGAAAGTACGGCTAGCATCGAACCGAAAAAACGCAGCCCCCATGACACCCTCCTCCAGCCAACCAGCCGCGCCCGACGGGCAGGCCATCCGGATCGCCTCGATCCACGACCTCAAAGTCCATTGCGCCAGCTGCAGCATGCGCGAACTATGCCTGCCGGTGGGACTCGACCCTAAGGGCATGGAGCAGCTCGATGCGCTGGTCACGAATCGGATGCGCATCAAGAAAGGGGCGACGGTCTATCGCAGTGGCGACCCTTTCACCGCGCTCTACGCGATCCGCCTCGGCTCGTGCAAGACCACCCTTCTCGCCGAGGACGGACGCGAACAGATCGCCGGCTATCATATGCTCGGGGACGTCATCGGACTCGATGGCATCGCAGGCGACCGCCACGGCTGCGAGGCGGTTGCGCTCGAAGACACCGAAGTATGCGTCATGCCCTTCGGTCAATTGGAGGAATTGGCTCGGACGATAGTGCCCTTGCAGCACAATCTGCACCGGTTCCTGTCGCGCGAGATCGAACGGGAACAGAACGTCATGCTGTTGCTTGGCAGCATGCACGCCGAGGAGCGCCTCGCTGTATTCTTGCTTAACCTTTCCGACCGCTACCGGCGTCGGGGCTACTCCGCAACCGAATTCGTGCTGCGCATGACGCGTGAGGAAATCGGTAGCTACCTCGGCCTCAAGCTGGAGACGGTAAGCCGTCTGCTGTCCCGGATGCAGGAGGAGGGGTTGCTGCAAGTCCAGGGTAGAACGGTCAAGCTGCTCGACTTGCCGGCATTGCGACAGCTTGCAGGTCGACATTGCTGACGCGCTCAAGAGCCGCTGAATCCCGCTGAGCCGTTGTCTTCGCGCCCCGGGCATCCCACCGGTCTCTCGGTGCCGGGGAACGGACAGCGGTTCACTTCGAAAGGCGAGCGTCCCAGCAGCACCGTCAGCGCCGACGACGCGACGCCCACGGCCCAGAAGCCGATGAAACCCACTGTATAGATCGCCTCGCGCGAACCTTCAAGCGGCGTCAGGAGCGAATGCAGATCCAGCGGATCGAAGAGCGAGAAAAACAACATCTCCGCAATCGCGGCGACCAGGAATGCCGGCCAGACGATCCACATCAAGCGTGTCAACAAGCTCCGTTCCATGATGGCTCCCGCGGTTGGCTCGAGTTGGTCCTGGGTCACGAGGGTGCACGGCCCGTGCCCAAGCTGATTTGGGAAAGCCGACCTTGGATCGTCGTGACCGGCAGCCGCCACAAATTCGATTCCAGAGAAACGATCCACCTGCCGGGTGTCTGCGGCATCATCGCGCCGACCCAAACGCCGTCGTCGGACGGCGCGAGCGCGATAACCTGTGCCGGTGCCCCCGGGTGAAACAGTGTAAGTTGCACTCGGCTGGGCGCTGCGCCGTTGTACGTCAGGCGCACCCGCACGCGTCCGTCGTTGCCGACGACAACCATCGCACCGGGATCGGCGGCGGTCGGTACGGCGGCGAGCCTCCGGTTGATCAGTAGCCCCTGCTTGTAGTAGTCGTTGGCGACCACGCCGTCATCGGTGGCGACGGCAAGCCACGCGCTGGCCAAGGAGCCGACGACGGCAATTGCCGGGCCGGCGAGCAGCAACCACGGCCACCTGTCGCGATACCAGGGGCGCGCGCCGCGATCAGCGCGGAATGATGAAGCTTGATTGTTCATGGCGGCTCACCTGCTCGTTGTCGAGCGACTGAATGACGAATTCGATCTTGTATGTCCCGGGTTTGGGCGCGCCGGTCTCCGACGCACTGTCGGCGGGCACCTGGACGCGCAGCGGAATCAGACGTGTGGACGAAGGCTCGAGGACGATGGGCTGAGCGATGCCAATCACGCTGATGCCGGGCAAGCCAGTGGCCGCAACCGTGACTTGCCTGGCCTTTTCATCGGTGTTCATGAGCTGTATCCGGTAGACGTTTTCGATAAGGCCGGGAGCGGCTTCGCGCGCGAGCGCGCCGCGGTCGCGGATGATGTCGACCTTGAGCGGATTGCGCATGGTCAAAGATCCCGCGCCAATCGCCACGATCGCCAACAAGAGTGCCCCGTAAAGGAGTGTGCGCGGACGCAGGACGCGCTTCCACATCGATCGCGCGTCGAGGCCCTGCTCCAGTGCGTGCGCCGTCGTGTAGCGAATCAGGCCCGGTGGATAGCCCATCTTGTCCATGACCTGGTTGCAGCCGTCGACGCATGCCCCGCAGCCGATGCATTCGTACTGCAGGCCGGAGCGTATGTCGATGCCGGTCGGACAGACCTGTACGCAAATGTTGCAGTCGACGCAATCGCCGAGGCCTTTCTCTTGCCGGTTCGCGGACTTGGAACGTGGGCCACGCGGTTCACCGCGATCCTGGTCGTACGTAATCACCAGCGTATCGCGGTCGAACATCACGCTTTGGAAACGCGCATAGGGGCACATGTACTTGCAGACCTGCTCGCGCATCCAGCCGGCGTTGCCGTAGGTCGCGAAGCCGTAGAACAGAATCCAGAACGTTTCCCATGGGCCCAGCTGCCAGGTGATGGCGCGGACACCCAGGTCGCGAATCGGTGTGAAATAGCCGACGAATGTGTACCCTGTCCACAACGCAACCGTAAACCAGGCGGTGTGCTTGAGTGACTTGATCACCAGCTTCTCGAGCGAGAACGGCGCAGCGTCGAGACGAATCCGCGCCAGCCGATCGCCCTCGATCTTCCGCTCTATCCACTGGAAAATCTCTGTGTACACCGTCTGCGGGCAGGCATACCCGCACCACAACCGTCCCGCCACGGTTGTAAACAGAAACAGCGACAACGCCGAGACGATCAGCAGGCCGGTCAGGTAGACGATGTCCTGCGGCCAAAACACCCAGCCGAAGATGTAAAACTTGCGTGCGGCCAGGTCGAAGAGCACGGCCTGACGACCGTTCCAGTACATCCACGGCAATCCGTAGTAGATCGCTTGGGTCAGGAATACCAATGCCCAACGCCAACCGGCAAACCATCCGTGTACCGCACGCGGGTAGAGCTTCTTGCGGATCTCGTAGAGCGCGACCTCCTCGACGGCGGGCTCGATCGGGATGGTCGCGTACGGCGGCGGTCCGTTCACGATGGAGATTCGATGGGTTGCGCGCGTTCGCTACCGCGCGCCGCCCTGATTCAGGTTAGACAGCCCCCACACGTAGGCGGCAAGCAACTGGATCTTGCCTGGATCGAGCAGGTCCTTGTGCGCAGGCATTCGCGTCACCGCCGATGCCTGGCCGCGGCCCTTGTTGATGGTCTCGGCGATCGTTGCCTCCGATCCGCCATACAACCAGATCTGATCGGTGAGATTGGGCGCGCCGAGCTGCTGGTTACCCTTGCCGTCCGCACCATGGCACGCTGCACAGATCTGCATGAACTGCGGTCTGCCGAGTTCGGCGCGCAGCTTGTCGTGCGGAAGTCCGGACAATGAGCGCACGTAGTTCGCGACGTTCTTGACCCCGTCGCCGCCGAGCACCGATCCGAGCGGCGGCATGATGCCGTTGCGGCCATTGGTGATGCTTTCCTTGATCGCCTCCGGATCCCCACCGTAGAGCCAGTCACCGTCGCGAAGGTTCGGAAAGCCCTTGCTGCCGCCGGCGTCCGAGCCATGACACTGAGCGCAGTTGTTGAGGAACAGCCGCTCGCCCATGGTTTGCGCCAGCGGATCCGTCGCGACGACCTTGAGGTCCATCGCCAGATACTTCTGATACACCGGACTCATCTTCGCATCGACTTCTTCCCGCTCCTTGGCATAGGCCGACGCCGAGCTCCAGCCGAGGAGCCCGGGTACTTGGCCCAATCCCGGATAGAGCGCCAGATAAACGAGCCCGAAAGCGATGGTGATGTAGAACAACCACATCCACCACCGCGGCAGCGGATTGTTGTATTCCGCGAGGTCCTCGTCCCATACGTGGCCTGTGGTGCCGACGCCCTCGCCCGCCTGCGACTTCTTCGCAGGAGTCACGCGCATCTTGCCCATCAAGTACAGGAGCGCAGCGCACGCGACTATCGACACGAGCGTTAGGATCGCGACGTAGGCGCCCCAAAACCCGGAAGTGAAATCGCTCATCAGCGCCCTCTTTCCCGGGCGGGACGACCATCGCGGGCGAATGATGTCGTGCCGTTGCCGAGTTCATCCGGCAGCGCGAAGGGCTCGTTGGCCGCTTCCGCGAACGCCGCCTGTCGCCGACGGCCGTAGGCCCACGCGACAATGCCGAGGAAGACCAGAAATGAAATGACCGTGAACAGGCTGGATAGTGTCGAATAGAGTTCCATGGTTACCTCACATTGCGGAGCGCGAGTCCGAGATCCTGCAAATAGGCAATCACCGCATCCTCTTCGGTCTTGCCCTTGAGCTCATCGGGCGCCTTTGCGATGGCGTCATCCGTATACGGGACACCCACCCGGCGCAGCGCCCGCATCCGGGGCTGGATGTCCTCTGGTACCAGCACCGCGCTCGCCAGCCACGGATAGCCCGGCATGTTCGATTCGGGTACGACATCGCGCGGGTTGTTGAGGTGCACGCGATGCCAGTCATCGGAATAACGTGCGCCGACGCGGGCGAGATCGGGTCCGGTACGCTTGCTGCCCCACTGGAACGGATGGTCGTAAACCGACTCGCCGGCGACTGAATAGTGGCCGTAGCGCTCCGTTTCGGCACGCAAGGGACGAATCATCTGCGAGTGACAGGTAAAGCATCCCTCCCGCAAGTAGACGTCGCGACCGGCGAGCTGCAGCGGTGGATAGGGTTTGACGCCCGTGACAGGTTCCGTCGTCGAACCCTGGAAATACAGCGGCACGATCTCGACCAGTCCGCCCACGGCGACCACCAGGACGATCAGCACGATCATCAAGCCGATGTTCTTCTCGATCATTTCTTGTGCGGATTTCATGATTTCCCTGCGTGTTGTCCGTTCATCAGGCAGCTGCGGCCGCGGCATACGGGATCGGCGCTTCGTAGGCTGCGCCGGCGGCTGCGGTGCGGAACACGTTGTAGGCCATGACGAGCATGCCGACGAAGAACAGCGTCCCGCCCGCAAGGCGAATTGCGTAGAACGGATATGTGGCTTTGACCGCTTCCGCGAACGTGTAGGTCAGCGTGCCGTCGACGTTGGTCGCGCGCCACATGAGCCCTTGCATCACACCCGCGATCCACATCGATGCGATGTAGAGCACGACGCCTGCCGTTGCAATCCAGAAGTGCGCGGAGATAAGGCGCACGGACCACATCTCGGTCCGACCGAACATCCGCGGAATCATGTAGTAGATGCTGCCGATCGAAATGAAGGCGACCCACCCGAGCGAGCCCGAATGAACGTGCGCGATGCCCCAGTCTGTGTAGTGCGAGAGCGAGTTGACGGTCTTGATCGACATCATCGGACCCTCGAACGTCGACATCCCGTAGAACGACAGCGAGACGATGAGAAATTTAAGTATCGGGTCGTCCCTGAGCTTATGCCACGCACCGGACAGCGTCATGATGCCGTTGATCATGCCGCCCCACGACGGCGCAAGCAGGATCAAGGAAAACACCATGCCCAGCGACTGCGTCCAGTCGGGCAGCGCGGTGTAGTGCAGGTGATGCGGCCCCGCCCACATGTAGGTGAAGATCAGCGCCCAGAAGTGCACGACCGACAAGCGATACGAGTAGATGGGGCGCCCCGCTTGCTTCGGGACGAAGTAGTACATGATCCCGAGGAAGCCGGCAGTGAGGAAAAAACCGACGGCGTTATGACCGTACCACCATTGCACCATCGCGTCCTGCACCCCTGCGTACGCCGAATACGATTTCATCGGCCAGAACGAGACCGGCACTTCCGCGCTGTTCACGACGTGCAGCAACGCGACCGTCAGGACGAACGCGCCGAAAAACCAGTTGGCGACGTAGATGTGCGGCGTCTTGCGCTTCACGATCGTGCCGAAGAAGACGACCGCATAGGCAACCCATACGAGTGTGATCAGAATATCGATCGGCCACTCGAGTTCCGCGTATTCCTTGCCGGTCGTGAAGCCAAGCGGCAGCGTGATCGCAGCCAGCACGATGACCGCATTCCAGCCCCAGAACGTGAATGCCGCCAGGGCGTCGGAGAACAATCGGACCTGGCACGTGCGCTGCACCACGTAATACGACGTGGCGAACAGCGCCGAGCCGCCGAAGGCGAAGATGACCGCGTTGGTGTGCAGTGGGCGCAGTCGCCCGTATGAGAGCCATGGTATGCCGTACAGCAGATCCGGCCACAGCAACTCGGCGGCGATGATGACGCCGACGAGCATGCCGACGATGCCCCAGACGACGGTCATGATCGAAAACTGGCGGACTACCTTGTAATTGAACGTCGCCGCCGTTGCAGTGCTCATAGGTCCTGCTCCCGAACTTCGTTTGAGTAGGGCCGAGGCACGCAGAGCCCCGAACCAGGCAGAAGAATGCTAACGGCGGCGCACTCGATCGATATTGATGCAAGTCAAAAGGAGGAATCGTCGTCCGTGAGGATGCGATGGGCAGGTCCTTCGAGATCGTCGAACTGTCCGTTCGCAACCGACCACCAGATCGCCCACGCAATGAGCAGCGCGAGAACGACCGAGAGAGGGATCAGGAGATAGAGAATGTCCACGGCGCGTTCTCACGAAGCCGGCTGCAGCTCGAGACGGCATTCCGAGTTCGCACGTGGCGCGTCTGTCCGATCGTGCAAGCCGCAACGCGTTGCCAACGACGATGAGGGACGAGACCGACATGCCCAGACTCGCGGCAAGCGGCGATACGTATCCGGCTGCGGCAAGTGGAATCGCAATGGCGTTGTAGCCGAGGGCCCAGGCGAGGTTCTGCCGAATCACGCGAAACGTCCGTCGCGCGGTCTCGATTGCGGCACCGACGCGTTCGAGATCATTGCCCAGAACCACCACATCCGCCGTCCACTGCGTCAGCGCCGCAGCACTTCCGAGCGTCAAGGATACGTCGGCCTGGGCGAGACTCGGCGCGTCGTTGACGCCATCGCCCACCATCGCGACGATCCTGCCCTCCGCCTGCAACGAACGAATGAACGCGCGCTTGTCCTCGGGCGTCGCGTTACCTCGCCAATCGCCGATGCCGACCGTTTCCGCGACGTGTTGAGCCGTCACAGTTCGGTCCCCCGATACCAGGGAGACCTTTATCCCGAGTCCGCGCAACCCATCCACCAGTCCGCGCGCGCTCGGCCGCAAGGTATCGCCGAGCGTCATCCACGCGAGCCAGCCACGGTCGTCCGCCAGCGCCACCGCAGTGTGCGCGGCCTCGATGTGTTCGGCCGCGGGCGGCAAGCGACCGGCGTGGATCTGCATGACCCAGTCGGGGCGTCCGCAGCGGTACCGCCGACCGGCAATGATTCCCTCCACGCCACAACCGGTCACCGCGACAACGTTCGGTCGCAACCTGCGTGGGGGACCCTGCGGCGCGCAGCGCCGTGGCCACCGGGTGAACAGACCCCTGCTCGAGCGCCGCCGCCAGCGACAGGCACTGTGCTGCATCTTGCGCTCCGAGGGTCGCGACGGCGACGAGTTCCACCCGGCCGGTGGTCAAGGTTCCCGTCTTGTCGAGCACGACATGCGTCACTCGCGAGAGTGCTTCGATCGCGTCTGCGCGGACCACGAGTATTTGCCTGCGGCCGAGTGCTCCCGCCGCCGCGGCCAGCACGGACGGCGTGGCGAGCGACAGCGCGCACGGGCATGAGACCACCAGCACGGCGAAGGTGATCATCACCGCGCGCGAAGCATCGACTTGCCACCAGAACAGCGCCGTACCGACGGCGACCACCAGCAGCACGCCGACGAACCACCCGGCCACGCTATCGGCGAGCCTGCCGATACGCGGCCTTTGACTTGCGGCCCGGTCGACGAGACGGGAAAGGGCCGCCAATGCAGTCGCGGCTCCCGCCGCGGTAACGCGGACGATCAAGGGGCTTTCGCGATTGATCGAGCCGGCCAGCACCTTGTCGCCGCAGGCCTTGGCCTGCGGCCAGCTCTCCCCGGTCAGCAATGCTTCTTCGACGCTGGAACGGCCCGCAAGTACCTCGCCATCGGCAGGCACGACGGCCGCGGTCGCAATGCGAACCACATCGCCTGCCACAAGATGCGCGGCCGCCACCGTCTCGACCTCGGCCGCTTCCGGATATGCGCGCAACCGCTCCGCGGTCGGCGGCAACTCGCGGGCGACCGCCTCGATGTCGTCGCCGGCCCGTTGCCGCGCGCGTAGTTCGAACCAGCGCGCCACCAGCAGCAACGCGACGAACATCGTGACCGAGTCGAAATAGACGGCGCCTTGTCCCACCAGTGTTGCCCAGGCACTCGCGACGAACGCCGTGGCGATACCCAATGCAATCGGCGTGTCCATGCCAAGGCGGCCAGACCGCAAGTCGCGCCAGGCACCGTGGAAAAATGGCGTCGCCGAGTACAGCACGACGGGCAGGGTCAATACGAGGCTGGCCCAAGCCAGGAGTGTCCGATACTCGGGTTCCACACCATCGCGACTGACGTAAACAGGAAACGCGAACATCATCACCTGCATCATGGCGAGTACCGCGATCGCCATGCGGCTGAGCAGGGCCCGGCCTTGACGCCGCGCCAGTGCTTCGCGCCGCCGGGGGTCATAGGGATAGCCGCGATAGCCGATATCCGTAATGGCCTGCAGCAACTGCGGCAAGCTGGATCGTTCCGCGCATCCAGCGAACTCTCGCTCGTCGCGTCGCAAAATTGACACCGACGTCGACGACCCCAGGCAATCGCTGCAGGTACTTTTCGATGATCCAAACGCAAGCGCCACAACGGATGCCTTCCAGCAGTAACGAGATTTCCTGCTGGTCCGGACCGACCTTGACGATCAGCCCGGCGGCCTCGGCCGCAATCGCTTGCTGCGACCACTCGCTTTCCTCGACGGGACGCTCCGCAACGCTGGTTCGTCTCGCGTAGAACGATTCGAGGCCCGCGGCGCGAATGGTCTGTGCGACCGCGCGACAACCGGCGCAACAGAACGAACGCTCGGCACCATCGAGCACGAGTTGCCAGCGTGTCCCGGCAGGATTGATTTCGCCGCAGTGATGGCAGCGAAGATCGGGCGGGCCGGCCGCGACATCGTCAGGCGGCGAGTCGTCGAGTGATATGTTGGTCATGGTGGAAGCCAGCCGTATCGCTCGAGCCACAGACCCGAACGCCACCGCCTCACAAAATGTACGTCGCTTCGGCCCGGTCTTCGTTGATCTGGGTCAAGGCGCTCCGGTACCGGGACACCTACCATTGACTGCGGGGCGGGAGCCGCCCAAGAACCGCACCACCATCCGGGGATCAGTCGTGCAAGCAATTCGCATCATCGAAGACGAACACCGATCGCTGGCCGCAGTCCTGCACGGCCTGCTCTATATGGTCAGGCAAGTCCGTGAGCACGGCGCGAAGCCGGACTTCAAGGTCCTGGGGGCGATGCTCTACTATATCGACGCCGTTCCCGAGCGCTTTCATCATCCGAAGGAGGACAAGTACCTGTTCGCACTTCTGCGCGCACGTTGCGCGGAAGCACGCCCGGTGCTGGACCAACTGCAGGCCGAGCACAAGCTAGGCGCCGAAAAAATCCGCAGCCTGGCACACGCGCTGACGCGATACGAGAACGGCGGCCCCGCCGAATTCGAAGCGTTCGCGGCAGCAGTCGAGAGCTATGCCAACTTCCACTGGCAGCACATGCGGTGCGAAGAGCACGAGATCCTGCCGTTGGCGAAGCAGCACCTGACCGCAGGCGACTGGGAGGCCATCGATGCGGCCTTCGCCGGCCACACCGATCCGTTATTTCGTGAGAAGGCCGGTGACGACGTGCACCAGCTGTTCCAGAAAATTCTCAACCTGGCGCCGCCACCGATCGGCGTAGGACCTGCCGCGTAACCGCAACGCCTGCGCAATCCACCTCAATGGAGAAATCATGATTGCAAATGTCGGCGAGCTCGACCGCGCGGTACGCATGGTTGTCGGCGTGGCCTTGCTGAGCTTCGCGTATTTCCTGGACACCCCGAATCGCTGGTGGGGACTTATCGGCCTGGTGCCGTTGGCCACGGCAATGTTCCGGTGGTGCCCGGCCTACGCGCCCCTCGGAATCAGCACCGTGAAACCTGAGTAGCGCGAAGGCCGAGCGCGATCGCGAGCCGCGGCAGCAATCAGCGCACTGCGGATAGCAGCCATCCCGCCGCGGCGCAGGACAGAATGACCGGGATGACACCGGCCTTGAAGCGCAACAGCGCGACGGCCGCCACTGCACCAAGGGCGAACGCGGCGAGATCGATACCTCCTATCGCACGCGCCGGTTGCCAGCCCCCCGGCCAGAACACGTGCCAGGCGAAGAACGTGGCGAGGTTCGCGATAACGCCCACGACGGCGGCGGTGATCCCGGTCAGCGGGGTCGTGAAGCGGAGTTGGCCGTGGGTGGTTTCGATGATTGGTCCACCCACCAGTATGAAAAGGAACGACGGCAGGAAGGTGAAGAACGTCACCACGCTCGCGGCGACAATGCCTGCAAGCGCCAGGGAACCGGGACCGAAGATCTGCTTGGTCCAGCCACCGACGAAGCCGACGAAGGTGACGACCATGATCAATGGACCGGGCGTCGTTTCGCCCAGCGCGAGGCCGTCGATCATCTGCGTGGCGGTGAGCCAGCCGAACGTCTCCACCGCGCCCTGATAGACATAGGGAAGCACCGCATACGCGCCGCCAAATGTCAGCAAAGCAGCCTTGGTGAAGAACCAGCCCATTTGTGCGAGGGGCGATCGCCAGCCAAGCGTTGCGACAACGACGCCGAGCGCGAGCGACCACAGCGCCAGGAACACGACGAGCACCATGACAATCCGCGGCCAGCGCAGCCGCGCATGCTCGGGCGTCGGCGTATCGTCGTCGATCACCGCGGGTGCGTGCGTGCCAACCTCTGCCGAATGTGCACCCCCGACCGCAAATGCCGCGGGCGCGATCCTTCCTCCGACATAACCCACCAGCGCCGCGCCGAGGATGATCACCGGAAAGGGAACGGAGAACGCAAAAATCGCGACAAAAGCGAGAGCCGCAACGATCCACAGCGCGGGATGCTTCAACGTGCGCGATCCGATGCGCCACGCCGCCTGGAGCACGATCGCAACGACCGCGGGCTTGACGCCGTAGAGCACGCCGCTTACCGCCGGCACGTCGCCATACGCCATGTACAGCCAGGACAAGCCGACGAGCAGCACGAGCGACGGCAGGACGAACAAGCCGCCCGCAACGATCCCACCCCACGTCCGGTGCAACAGCCAGCCGATGTACGTCGCCAGTTGCTGCGCTTCCGGACCCGGGAGGACCATGCAGAAATTGAGTGCGTGCAAGAAGCGCTTCTCGGCAATCCAGCGCTTCTCGTCGACCAGTTCGCGATGCATCAGCGCGATCTGCCCGGCGGGACCGCCGAAGCTGATGCAACCCAGTCGCAACCAGTATCGAAACGCTTCGCCGCGAGTCGGCGCGCGCGGCGTATCGCTCGTCGGAGTACCTTCGCGCTCGGGGCGCCCCGTCGCGTTCATAGGGCGCTGCGTGCGTGCCGCGTTGCCGGCCCGCGAGCGCGTGGTGTACTGTATGTATTCGTCAATCCGAAGCAATGAACATGTCGTGGCTCGACGTCACCTACCGCGTGCGCGCGGCGCCTGAAAAACTGGACGCCGTGGCGGCGGCCATCGCGCTCGAGCAAAGCGTCGAAGTCCCGGCCGAAGTCATCCGCGATGCGTTCGTCGCCGAGCATGTTGTCGGACGCGTCGACGGTGTTCGCCGCGGCGACGATGGCGTGCACGAGGTACGTATTCGGCTGTCGACAGAGACGACCGGCTGTGACGTCGCGCAGACCATCAATATGCTGTTCGGCAATAGCTCGCTGCACGATCACGTCGAGTTGATCGATGTGGAATTTCCCCCGGATTTCATGGCGCAGTTTGTCGGGCCCCGCTTTGGCATTGCCGGAATCCGCGAACTGCTCGGCGTCGAGAAGCGGCCCCTGACCTGCGCCGCACTCAAGCCCCAAGGCCTGCCACCCGAACGCCTTGCCGCACTGTGCCATACGCTGGCGATGGCCGGGATCGACGTCATCAAGGACGACCACGGACTTGCCGATCAATCGTATGCTCCTTTCGCAGCGAGAGTCGCAGCCTGTCAGCGAGCCATTGCACACGCGCAGCGCGAGTGCGGTCGAACAACATTGTACGCGCCGAGCCTCGTCGGATCGCCGCGGGCGCTTTCGGCGCAAGCGCAAATCGCGCGCAGTGAAGGCGCACAGATGCTCCTGCTCGCGCCGGCGCTGATCGGGATGCCGGCATTTGCCGAACTGGTCGGCGATGAAGTCGACGTCCCCGTCCTCGCGCATCCGTCGTACGCGGGCGCTGCGAGGGTCGCACCGCCGTTTCTGCTGGGCAAGTGGTTCCGCATGCTCGGCGCCGACGCAGTGATCTTCCCGAATTTCGGCGGACGCTTTGCGTACAGCGAGCGAATCTGTGCCGACATCGCGCGCAATGCGC
Organism: uncultured beta proteobacterium; assembly: GCA_963726935.1. Classification (GTDB taxonomy): domain Bacteria; phylum Pseudomonadota; class Gammaproteobacteria; order Burkholderiales; family Casimicrobiaceae; genus PALSA-1003. The sequence goes on along the minus strand of CAVSEH010000012.1, from coordinate 70,638 downwards.
GCGCGCCGATGGCAAATCTGCATCCCGCGTTGCCGGTTCCCGGAGGCGGCCTATCCGTCGAGCGTACGCGCGAGGTGGTTGGCTTTTACGGCACCGACGTGATGCTCCTGATCGGCGGCTCGCTGCTCACAGCAGGCGATCGGTTGCTGGAGCGAACGCAGGCGTTCGTCGCTGCAGTCCACGGCAGCGCCATCGAGCACTCCCCGGCATCAGCCGTCGTCCTTTGACTAACGCGATCGACGTGACTACGAGCACCTATCGTCCCAAGATCGGCCCATCTCGCTGGCGCGAAGTGGAGGTGCGTGAGTACAAGGCCGAGGGCAGCGCACCCTTTAGAGAAGTCACCCGCCAGGTTCTTTTCGACGACCCGGCGCTCGCTTCGCAGCTGCGCTACTTCGAGGTTGCACCCGGTGGACACACGACCCTCGAGCGCCACGAGCACGCCCACGCAGTCGTCGTACACCGCGGCGCTGGCCGCTGCCTGATCGGTGATCGCATCTATGACCTCACCGAGCACGACCTCGTCCACGTGCCAGCGCTGACCTGGCACCAGTTCCGCGCGGGCGCCGATGCGCCGCTCGGCTTCCTGTGCATGGTCAACGCGGTGCGCGATCGCCCGCAGCTACCGAACGCCGATGATCTCGCGGAGCTGCGCACGCACCCCGATATTGCCGCGTTCATTGCGCTCTGAATCGTAATGCTCGGTGGTGGTCCGCGCCGCATCGTCTGTCTCACGGAGGAGACAACGGAGACCCTGTACCTGCTGGGCGAACAGGATCGCATTGTCGGCATTTCCGGATTCACGGTGCGGCCGCCACAGGCACGACGCGAGAAGCCGAAAGTGTCGGCGTTCACCAGCGCGAAGATCGATCGTATCGTCGCGCTCAAGCCCGATCTCGTACTGGGGTTTTCCGACCTGCAGGCGGACATCGCCGCGGCGCTGATCCGCAGTGGTGTCGAAGTGCACGTCTTCAATCAACGCAGCATCGCGCAGATTCTCGAATTCATCCGCATGCTTGGCGGGATGATCGGCGTCGGTGGCAAGGCCATCGCCCTTGCGTCCGCGCTGGAGCGCAACGTCGATGACGCCCGGGCCGAAGCTGCGCGTCTTCCGTTCCGGCCCAAGGTCTATTTCGAGGAATGGGATGACCCGATGATCTCCGCCATCCGCTGGGTATCCGAACTCATCGGCGTCGCGGGCGGCGAGGACTGCTTTCCCGAACTGGCGGCCAACGCAGGCGGAGCGCAACGCATCGTCGCGGACCCGCAGGACGTCGTGCGCCGCGCACCGGATCTCATCATCGGATCGTGGTGCGGCAAGAAGTTCCGCCCCGAAAAGGTCGCTGCGCGCGCCGGCTGGTCGCACATCCCGGCGGTCGTGAACGGACAAGTGCACGAGGTCAAGTCCGCGGAGATCCTGCAGCCCGGACCCGCCGCGCTGACCGACGGCTTGCGCTCGCTGCAACGGTTGATCGGCGATGCGGCCCGCGCTGCTGCTACCTGATTGAATTCCAATTGCGCGAGTCGCGCCATGCCGCTCAGCGATTCTGCTACAGACGGCGTCGGTGATCGCCGTCACGAAAGCCGACCAGAACATCATCGATACCGCGCGTCAAAGCCAGCACCTTGAACAACTCGCCCATCTCCGCGGGCGAGAGGAGCTTTTGCACCGCGGCCGCTTCCCGAAGATACGCTGCCGAGGACGGATCGCCCTTCTGTGCGAGCAGACCGAGCAGCCCGCAGTTGATCAGGAAGCGTGCCTGCGACGTGAAGCCGCCGAGGGTCATGCCGGCGTCGACACCACGTCGTGCGATTGCACTGAAGTCGACGTGCGCGGTCAGATCGGCAAGACCCGGGAGAAACAAGACGTCGGCAAGCGCGCGATGGCGATAGTGCGCCATCAGCGTGCCCGTGTTCCGTTGCGGGTGATAGTACTCGGCCGAAGGAAATCCATAGTCGATGACGAGCAAGACCCCTGCTTCGCAGCGTTGCGCAAGACTCGTCACCAATGCCTCGGCCGCCGGATTGACTTCGCTCGCGTAGTCGCCCCGCGCAGGAAAGCGGCTGCGCGCCGCGTCGAGCAACCTTCCTTCGGCAAGCGGACGATCGACAACCACCAGCCGTGCACCCTCGAGAGCGACACCGCGTTCGTGCCATGTGTCGTTGCGGCGAACGACGACGTGCGGCGCAACGGCGTCGAGGACTTCGTTGGCGATGAGCGCGCCTTGCCATCGCTCCGGCAAGACGTCGATCCACTCCACACGCGATATCAGCAAGGGTACACAACGCTGCAGATGGTCGCGCTGGCGTGCACGCAGGTCCGGACTCACTTCGAGCAATCGGTAGCGTGCCGGCAGAGCATCGCGCGCGGCCAACGCCGCAAGCATGTCCCCGGCCAGGCGCCCGGTGCCGGGACCGAGCTCGATGACATCACCCGGCGTACGGTCAAGGACCTCTGCGACTTGCGCAGCCAACGCGCCGCCGAACAGCGATGTCAGCTCCGGTGCGGTGACGAAATCGCCGTCGGCGCCGAATTTGCGCGTACCGGAAACGTAATAGCCGAGGCCCGGCGCATAGAGCACCATGCCCATGTAGTCAGCAAACGAAATCCATCCGGCGGCGGCGATCGACGAGGCGACGTGAGCGACCACCCGGGCACTGTGCGCAAGGGCTTCGGCCGACGGCGGTGGCAGTACGGCCGGATCACGGCTGGGTGGAGAGCGTGGCATCGATGTGTTAGGCTTAGGAGCCTCTGAACAGGCCCCACACGGTTGCGACTGAGGTTTTTCGGGATGGGGTGCGCGAAGCGGGGCGAAGCAAATAGTAGGCGCTATTTGCGAGCCAAGCGACAAAGCAAACCTTCCGAAAAACCCAGTCCCTCCGGGTTGCGTCAACACGCGGCGTCTGCGTCGTTGCGCGCCTCGGCATCGTAGTATGAACTACGACCTTCGGCGCGCGCCTAGCATTCATCCGCGTCTTGCTCGCGACGCAATCCGCGTCGGGCCTATTCAGAGGCTCCTTACCGACCGAGTGTAGCCGGAGCGCCGCGTGCAGGGCAAAGTCGTACTGATCACCGGAGGGGCCAAGCGCGTCGGCGCCGCAACCTGCCGGAGACTGCATGCCTCCGGCGCCAATCTGATGCTGCACTATCGGGAATCCGCCGGCGAGGCGCGATTGCTGCAGGCGGAATTGAACAACCAGCGCAAGGATTCGGTTGCGCTGATCCAGGCCGATCTGCTCGATCTGGGCAAACTCCAGTCGATCGTCGATCAGACACTGCAGACTTTCAGCAGACTCGACGCGCTGGTCAACAACGCATCGTCGTTCTTCCAGACACCCGTGGGCGAAATCACCGTCGCGCAATGGGAGGACCTGATCGGGACCAACCTGCGCGCGCCGATGTTTCTGTCGCAATCCGCGGCGCCCGCCTTGAAAAAGAGCCAGGGCGCGATCGTCAACATCACCGACATCCACGCCGATCGCCCGCTCAAGAACTACGTCGTCTATAGCGTCGCCAAGGCCGGGTTGGTTGGGCTGACACGTTCGCTCGCGCGTGAACTGGCGCCTGAGGTACGCGTCAATGCCGTCGCACCGGGACCAATCCTGTGGCCGGACGACGCCGCATTCGATGAACTATCGCGCCAGCGCATCATCTCCCACACGCCGCTAAGGCGCGAGGGTACGCCCGAAGACATCGCCAAGGCGGTGCACTACCTGCTTGCCGACGCAACGTATGTCACGGGCGAGACCATCAACGTCGATGGCGGGAGACACGTAGCGCTGTGAGCAGCGAGAGGGGACCCAATGCGCGACGCGCATTGGGGGTCGAGCGTCCGCGAATCGGCGCTGGCCAACGACACTCGGTGAATGTGTAGCGACGACGGGTTTAGGAGGTGGCGCTGTAGGTTCGAATTTATTCGGACCGCTGCATACCTTGCAACGCTGCGTGCGGATCAGTTTGCGGCGGCATCCCAATCTCGTCGTCCCCGCGAAAGCGGGGACCCATCTTGACGTTGGTCACACGCACATGGATTCCCGCTTGCGCGGGAATGACGACCAAAACCCACCTCAGCGTCGATGCGCCGCGACCTTGATGGCGAGCACTTCCAGGTAGGGATCGACGATACCGTGCGTGATCAGGGCGATGCGCGCGTGCTCGAGATAATCCGCTGACGAGCCAAAGGCGCCCTCGGCGCACGCCAACACCTTTGCCTGTTGCGCGATCGTGAGACGGCCCGTGTAGTGCGCATTCCTGCGATCGATGATGAACGCCAGCGCCGTCAGCGTGCGCGAACCGGCGCGGACCGACACCCAGCGTGGCCGATAGGCACCGGTGACCATTTCGCGCCGCCACAGCAGCGCCAGCTCGGCCTTTGCCTCGCGCGGCGGCAAGCGATACGCCACGCCGCGACATGCGCCGCCCGCCTCGAGGCCGAGCACGAGTCCGGGTTGTTCCGTGGTGCCGCGCGACGCCTTGGACCATAGGCAGAAGCTGCGATGGACGCCCCGCAGGGTCGCCGGTCTTGCCTCGAGGAATGGAAAAAGCGGATTCCAGAGCAATGATCCGTACGCAAACACCCACCAGCCCGACCCGGGAGGCCGGCGCGCGAGTGTCGATGCGAGCGACGCCGCCAGCGCTTCATCCGAGAGCGTGCCCTTGGGATCGACCGCAGCCATGTACAGCTCGCGCATGCGGTGTTCCTCGAGATCGCGGCGCGAAAGGGTCACGTATCAGCGTCCTCCCGTCGAATCAGCTTTTGCAGCTCGACGGCGTGCTGCCGGCGCTTGGCGGCCGTCGTCTTCCCGTGTGCCCCGCCCTTGCGCAATAGTGGCGAACGCGCGACCAGGTTGCGCGGCTTGGGCGGCAGGTGCTTCTTGGCGCGCTTCATGCGAGGCCTTGGAACGGCATCCGTTCGGCGCACCACTGTGCGACCGCAAGCAGGCGATCATCGGCGCCTGGCGTAGCGGCAATCTGCAACCCCAGCGGCAAACCGTTCGGGGCCATTCCCGCCGGGATGGAGATCGCCGGGAAGCCCAGGAGCGACCATAGCGTGCAACACAATGGATCGCCGGTCTGGGTCAGCTCGGCGGGCGCCGACCCTCGCGCGGGTGGCGTGATGATCGCATCGTAAGGCGCCAGCCAGGAGCCCAGTATCGCGATGGCTTCGTCGCGTTGCGCCAGCGCATCCGCGTAAGCCGTTGCACCGATCGCGCGTCCTTCGTCGAGCGCCGCGTTGAGCTTGGCGGACATGCGTTGCCGTTCGCGTTGCTGCAACGATCCCCACTCGGACGCACCTTCGTGCAGCATGATGCAGCGATGGACGAGATGCGCATCGCGCCAACGATCGGGCACGATAACCGGCGTCACCGACGCACCGCCACGGCGAAGCGCCTCGCCGGCAGCCTCCATTGCAACGCGCTGATCCGTACTCACCGTCGCCCATGGGAAGTCCGCGAGCCAGGCCAATCGCGGCGCGCCTGCCAGCGGCGACACCAAGGCACCCGGAGAATCGCCCACAGCGAGGCAGCTGGCGAGCAGCGCGCAATCGGCAACTGTACGGGCGAACACACCCAGCGTATCCAGCGTCGAGCTGAACAGCGCCACACCTTCATACGGCAACGCGTCCTTGGTCGGTTTGAAGCCGACGACACCGCAATAGGCCGCAGGGCGAATGACCGAACCGTTGGTTTGCGTGCCGAGTGCCGCGCAAACCTGACCGAGTGCCACCGCCGCCGCCGACCCCGAAGACGATCCGCCGGGCGTGTGCGCGGCGTTCCAGGGATTACGCGTCTTGCCGGGCTGCATGAACGCGAATTCGGTCGTCACCGTCTTGCCCAGCGCGAAACCGCCGGCCCGCTTGAGACGACGAACGCACTCGGCATCGAAAGCCGGCTGTGCGCCGGCGAAGATGGGCGAACCCAATTGCGTCGGTTGATCGCTGGTGGCGATGATGTCCTTGACGCCGATGCCGATCCCCGCGAGCGGGCCTGTCTCGGTACCTTCGCTCCGACGCACGTCGAGCGCACGTGCAACAGCCAGCGCGTGGTCGCGGTCGAGATGCGCCCATGCCTGCACGTTGGCATCGGTCGCGGCGATGCGGTCCAGGAAAGTGCGCGTGAGCGTCTCGCTGCTTTGCATGCCCGAGCGCAGCGACGCAAGTGCGGCCACGAGTGTGGGCGTCGGTGCGGCTTGGATCATGGTTCGAGGCGCGCCATGACAATCGGTTCCGTGCGAACGCGAGCAGCTTCTCCGGCCGGTGGCAGGAACAGCCCCTGCAGATCGTTGAGAAACCGGCGCCCGCGCAGCGTGGGTCGAACCTGCAGATGATCGCGTTCGATGAGTCCGCGTTGCTCCGCCGCCTCGAGGCCCTTCTGGACCAGCGTCAACGGAAAGCCGGTTCGCTCGGCAAATAGTGCGATCGGAAAGCCCCGGGTAAGGCGCAGCGCATTGAGCATGAACTCGAAGCCCATGTCGTCACGTGCAACTTCGTGGCTCTCGAGCAAGGGCTCACCACGCAAGGCATTGTCCATGTATTGCTGCGGTTGCTTGTAACGAACTTGTCGGATGACGCGGTCGCGGAAGGACAGCTTTGAATGCGCTCCCGCGCCGATACCGAGGTAGTCTCCGAACCGCCAATAGTTGAGGTTGTGACGACATTCGGATCCAGCCATCGCGTGGGCGGACGTCTCGTAATGCACGTATCCTGCGCGGGCCAGCGCCTCTTCGACGGCATCCTCGATGTCCGCAGCTGCGTCCTCGTCGGGCAGTGCTGGCGGGTGACGATGAAACAGCGTGTTGGGCTCGATCGTCAGGTGATAGAACGACAGATGCGGTGGTGAGAAATCCAGCGCGGCGGCGACGTCGGCGCGCGCATCGGCGAGCGTCTGGCCGGGCAGCGCGTACATCAGGTCGAAATTGACGTTGCCGAATATCGCCAGCGCCGCCTGCCCTGCTGCACGCGCCTCCCGGTCGTCGTGCACGCGCCCGAGCACCCTGAGAAACTCGGGATCGAAGCTTTGCACACCCAACGACAGGCGATTGATGCCGGCCGCCTTGAAGTCCTTGAACTTGTCCTGCTCGAAGGTGCCCGGATTGGCCTCCAGCGTCACTTCCGCGTCCGACGATAGCGGCACCCGCGCGCGGACGGCCGCGAGGATGCGGTCGATGGCATCCGCAGAAAACAAGCTGGGCGTCCCTCCGCCGAAGAACACCGTCTCGACGCGCCGTCCCCATATCGACGGGAGTGCGAACTCGAGGTCCGCGATCAGTGCATCGACGTACTGTGCCTCGGGCATGTCGCCGCGGCGCTCGTGAGAGTTGAAATCGCAATACGGACACTTTTTCATGCACCAGGGAATGTGCACATAAAGCGAAAGCGGTGGCAGCGCGGAGAAGCGCGGCGTGCGCAGGCCGGCTTCGATAGTGCTCATCGCTCGTCCTCGAGGCGCGCGATCAGCGCGCGCAACGCCAGTCCGCGGTGCGACACGCTGTTCTTCTGCTCCAGGGGCAGTTCCGCGCCGGTGAGTCCCGTGGCCAGGTCCAGGAAGTGCGGATCGTAACCGAAGCCTCCCGAGCCGCGCGGTGCATCGACAATCTCGCCGTGCCAGCGTCCCTCCGCGAGGATGGGCTCCGGATCGTCGGCATGGCGCATCAGCGCGAGCATGCAGTAGTAGTGCGCACGTCGATCCGCCATGCCGGCAAGCGCCGCGACCAGCTTCGCGTTGTTGCGCGCGTCCGACTTGGGCTCACCCGCGTAGCGTGCGGAGTAGACGCCGGGTGCGCCATCGAGCGCATCGACGCAGACACCGGAGTCGTCGGCCAACGCCGGCAATCGCGCCAACAGGCTCGCGTGCCGCGCCTTGGTCAGCGCGTTCTCGACGAAAGTCGCGTGCGGTTCGTCGGCGTCGGGAATGTTCAGGTCACCCTGCGCGATGACTTCGATGCCGAGCGGCGACAGCAGGCGCTGGAACTCTCGCAATTTTCCACTGTTGCTGGACGCGAGAACCAGCCGGGATAAGCCCTTCATGGTCCGGTCGCGGCAACGGGCCGGCTCACTGTGACCCGAGCGCCTTCTTTTGCGCGGCGATGAGTTCGCGTATCCCGGCATCGGCGTAGGCGAGGAGGCGATCCATTTCGGCGCGCGAAAAGGCCGGGCCTTCCGCCGTCCCCTGCACTTCGACGAAGCCGCCCGCGCCCGTCATGACCACGTTCATGTCGGTATCGCAGTTGGAGTCCTCGCCATAGTCGAGGTCAAGCATGGCTTCACCGTCGACGATACCGACCGATACCGCGGCGACGAAATCCTTCAGCGGCTCGCCGGCGAGTCCCGTTCGCGCCTTGCACCATGCCACCGCATCGTGCAGCGCCACGCATGCGCCGGTGATCGAAGCGCAGCGCGTTCCGCCGTCGGCCTGGATCACATCGCAGTCGAGCCGGATGGTGCGCTCACCGAGCGCACCGAGATCGATTACCGAGCGCATGCTGCGGCCGATCAGGCGCTGGATTTCCTGGGTGCGTCCCGATTGCTTGCCCTCGGCCGCTTCGCGCCGCATGCGAGTGTTGGTCGCGCGTGGCAGCATGCCGTATTCGGCCGTCACCCATCCCTGGCCCTTGCCCTTGAGGAACGCGGGTACGCCCTCGTCCACCGATGCGGTGCAGATCACACGCGTGTCACCCGCCTCGATCAGGACGGAGCCTTCCGCATGACGGGTGTAGTTGCGGGTGATCGACAGCGGGCGCAGTTGATCGGCGCGGCGGCTGCTGCGACGAGTCGTCATCGCGTGGTCTCGCTTGGAAAGATGTTGATTATAGCGGGTGCGGCTGCTGCGTTCGCCACCACGCGACCGTCGCCCGGATGCCGTCGTCGAGCGCGGTAGGTGCCGTCCACGGCGCGAGTTCGCAAAAACGCGCGGCATCGACTTCCAGCGAGCCCAGCAGGCGCGCCGATGCACCCCGCCTGCCCATCAGCGCAGCCCCGGCACGCAATATCGACGTCGGCAAGCGCGAAAGACGCGCGGGCGTGCCGAGGGGCCGGGCGATTTTCACGATCAGGTCCGGCGTCGATACTGATTGCGCGTCGGCGATCGGCAGCGTTTCTCCGACAACTGCCGGTGAGCACAGCGCAGCGTCGATCGCGCTCACTGCGTTGCCGACGTAAAGGAGACTCCGGCGATTCACGACGCCGGCAAAGGGCAGGCGACGGCCTTTCGCGATCGCTTCGAGCAGCAGCAGGAAATTGCCTTTGACCCCGGGCCCGTACGTCAGCGGTAACCGCAACACGACGCCTTCCATGCCGCTGTCACGACAGATTTGCCACAACACGTTCTCTGCCTCGGCTTTGCTCCGCGCGTACGCATCGGAGGGATGAGGCGGATCACCGGCGCGAAACGGACGCCCCCGACGCGTGGTCTCGCCATAGATCTTGACAGTGCTGGCAAACACGACGCGCCGAACCCGCGCCTGCACCGCGGCGTCGAGCAATCGGCGCGTGACATGTACGTTGGCGACGATATGAGGTGTCGCATCAGCATCGCGTCCCGAAACGACGTGCGCGCGACCGGCGAGGTGCACGATCGCATCGACGCCCGAGAGCGTCGCGTCCCAGTCCGCGGCGGCGAAGTCCCCGAGCGCCACGACTTGCGACCGCGGCAGAACCTGTTGCGCAGCCGGCGACCGGACCGCAGCGACGTGATCGATCCCTTGCGCCGCCAAATGCGCGCAGACTGCCTGGCCGATAAATCCACCCGCCCCTGTGACGAGGACTTTGCTCGGGGCGCGGCCGGTCACGCCCATTTCCAGCCGTGCTTGTTGAAAAAGCGTGTGCCGCTACGCGTGAAATGGACGATATGCCGCCAACCCTTGCGTGCGGCGCCACCGCCGTGATGGACTACACGAACGGTCGGCACATAGGCCGATCGCGTAATCCGATTGAGCCTGACACTCCAGTCGAAATCCTCGAAATAAAGAAAATATGCGGGATCAAATCCCCCGGTAGCCACGATCACGTTGCGTCGCAGCAGCATGAACGACCCGCTCATCACGGGCACTGGCGATACGACCGTATCGGCGATGAGGTCGCGCATCTCGTAGCGTTCGAGCCGCTTGCGGAACAGCCGTCGCAGGGGCTTCGGCGCGAAACCGCGCAGCGCCAGGTCGAGCACGCTGGGATAGCGCTTGCACGAGTATTCGCGTGTGCCGTCGCGCCGGAACATGGCCGGCACGATGACGCCGATATCGTCGTTCTCCTCGAAGAAATGCAGTGCCGTGGACAGTGCTTCCTCCGCCAGTTCGACATCGGGATTCAGCACGAGGTGAAAGTTCGTGTTGCCGCCATGCATGACCAGATTGTGTGCGACGCCGTAGCCGATGTTCGCATGACCGTGAAGGTAGTTCATCGCCACAGCCGAGCTTTCGAAATGCGCGGCGCCAAGCTTGACCACGGCTTCCGCGATCGCACGCTGCCCCGTGTTGTCGATGAGCACGAGATTGACTGCTCGCAGCAGTCCCGCCTCCCGCGCCATCGCCATCGAAATCGACAACTTGCGCAGTGTGGCATCGAGCTGGGCGAGATCGGGGTGATGCGTGACGATGCTGACCGTCAGCGTCGGAGGAGGCACGTTGGCGTTTCGATTCCAGAGTGTGGGCTAGAATGCTCGACTATTGCCCATTCTGCGTCAACCTGACGTTTCGCGATGACAATCACAACTTCGTCGCCCACGCTTCGCTACCGCGCCGAAACGCTTCGACAATTCGCGCAGTCGCTGTTCGAACGCGCGGGCGCGCGCACCGACATCGCAGCCGACGTGGCGACGGTGCTGCTCGATGCCGACCTGCTCGGGCACACGACGCATGGCCTGGCACTGCTCGCGCCCTACCTCGACGAACTGACCAATGATCGCATGGCCAAGTCCGGCGCACCCGAGGTGCTCAATCGCCGTGCAGCCGCCGAAAATTGGGACGGCAAACGATTGCCCGGACCGTGGCTCACGTTGCGCGCACTCGAGCGCGCCACGGCAATGGCCGCGGCGTGCGGCACCGGCACCGTAGTCATCAGGCGGTCGCACCATATCGCTTGCCTGGCGTCGTATCTGAAACGCGCAACCGACAATGGAGTGGTTGCAATCATCGAAAGTTCCGATCCCACGGTGAGGGCGGTGGTTCCGCACGGCGGACTGAAACCCTTCATCACGCCCAACCCGATCGCTGCCGGATTGCCGACGTCGGGAGATCCGTTGCTGATCGACGTATCGACCTCGATCACCAGCATGGGCTTCGCGTTCCAGCAACATGCCGCCGGACGGCAACTGCCTGGTGAATGGCTGATCGACCACCTTGGCAATGCGACGCGCGATCCTGCCACGCTGTCCGCCGACCCCAAGGGCGCACTGTTGCCGTTGGGCGGGATCGACGCTGGACACAAGGGTTTTGCGCTCGGGCTGCTGGTCGAGGCGATGACCGGCGGTCTCGCGGGGCACGGTCGCACCGACCCTCCGACGGGCTGGGGCGGCACCGTGTTCGTGCAAGTTTTCGACCCGGAAGCGTTCGGCGGCCTCGCCGCGTTCAAGCGGCAGATGGATTTTCTGGTAGCGACGGCGCGCGGCACGCCGGTTCAAGCCGGCGCGGAGCCCGTGCGCCTGCCGGGTGAGCGTGGTTTCCAGCGCTATCGCGAACAAAGCGCCAACGGCGTTGCGCTCTATCCGAAGATCATGCCCACGCTCCTGCCGTGGGCGGAGAAGCTGGGTGTCGAGCGCACCAGCGTCGTTGTAGGCAATAGCTGGCGTCATTCCCGCGCACGCGGGAATCCATTTTATTGCGCAGCGAAAGTCAACATGGGTCCCCGCTTTCGCGGGGACGACGAGCCTGAAGCGCCAGCGCGAGATCTTTCTCGCACCACGCTACGGCATGCGCCCGCCGGTCACGCGCAGAATCCCCGCCAGGTCTCGGCGCGATTCGACCGCACCGAATCCCGCGTCGCGCAGGAGCACCTGCACGCGGTCTGCCTGATCGTAACCGTGCTCGAGCAGCAGCAGGCCGCCGGCCGCGAGATAGTCCCGAGCGCGCGCAACAATCGCACGGATCGCCGCGAGTCCATCGGGGCCACCCTTCAGCGCCATGGGTGGCTCGAAGCGCAGATCGCCTTCGTGCAGATGGGGGTCGAAGTCTTCGACATACGGCGGGTTGCTGACGATAACTGGGAACGCTTCGCGCGGTACCTGATCGAACCAGTCGCTGTGCAGAAATTCTGCGTTCGGGAGCTGCAGGCGCAGCGCGTTGCGACGCGCAAGGGCAATCGATTGCATCGAGACATCCACACCGAGCACAGAAGCCCGGGGACGCTGCTGCGCGACGGCAAGTGCAATCGCGCCGGACCCACTGCCGAGATCGAGAACGCGCGCAGCGGTCCGATCATCGATGCGCTCCAGTACCATCTCGACCAATAGCTCGGTCTCGGGACGCGGAATCAGCACGTCGGGTGTGATCTCGAGATCGAGCCCGAAGAATTCACGACGACCGGTCAGGAACGCAACCGGCTCGCCGTTGTGGCGGCGTCTCGCCAGAGCCTCGAAGGTCGCGGCCTGCGCGGCCGACAACACGGCGTCGCCATGCGCCGTGAGCCACGCACGATCACAGCCGAGCGTATGCGCGAGAAGAATCCTCCCGTCGATCGGTATCAGTCCGCTCCTGGCGAGCGCTGCCGAGACCGTCACGTGCGACGTCACTTCTCGTCGCCCAGCGCCGCCAACTGCTCGGCCTGGAATTCCTGCGCCAGCGCCTGCGTCAACTCGAACAGATCGCCGTCCATGATGTAGTCGATCTTGTAGAGCGTCAGGTTGATGCGATGGTCGGTGACGCGACCCTGCGGAAAGTTGTACGTGCGGATGCGTTCGCTGCGGTCGCCGCTACCGATCAGGCTCTTGCGCGTCGCGGCTTCCTTTTGCTGGCGCTCCTGTCGCTCGCGGTCGAGCAGCCGTGACGCAAGCACCGCCATCGCCTGCGCCCGGTTGCGGTGCTGTGAACGGTCGTCCTGGCACTCGACCACCAACCCGGTCGGCAGGTGCGTGATTCGAACGGCGGAATCGGTCTTGTTGACGTGCTGGCCGCCGGCACCCGATGCGCGAAACGTGTCGATTCGTATTTCCGCCGGATTGATCGTGATGTCGGCGATCGGATCGGCCTCGGGCAGCACGGCAACCGTGCAGGCAGACGTATGGATGCGCCCTTGCGACTCCGTTGCAGGCACGCGTTGCACGCGATGCCCACCGGATTCGAACTTGAGCTTCGAGTACACGTCCTGACCGGCGATGCGCGCGATCACTTCCTTGTAGCCGCCCATGTCGCCGGGGCTTTCCGAAATGATCTCGACCTTCCACTTGTTGCGTTCCGCGAAGCGCACGTACATCCGCAGAAGGTCGCCGGCGAACAATGCGGATTCGTCGCCGCCGGTGCCGGCGCGAATTTCGACGAAGATGTTGCGTTCGTCGTTCGGGTCGCGCGGCAGCAATACGCTTTGCAATTGCGCTTCGAGCGCCTCCATGCGCGCTTTCGCGGCCTTGGCTTCCTCGTCGCCGAAGGCCTTCATCTCCGGGTCCGCCAGCATGTCCTGCGCGGCTGCGAGGTCGTTATCCGCCTTCTGCCAGTCGCGGTAGAGCGTGACCACCGGCGTGATTTCGGAATGCTCGCGTGACAGCGCGCGAAAGCGATCGAGATCGCGCGTGACGTCCTCGGCGGCGAGTAACCCGTCGAGTTCGTGGAGCCGAGCCGCCAGCTGCGTCAGCTTGGTCGGGAGATGTGAGGATTTCATATCCCTGTCGCTCCCGCGAAAGTCGGGACCCAAGTTGACTGAGCGATGATTTCTGCATCATGGGATCCCGGCCTGCGCCGGGATGACGCAGCAGTATAGGATCGCTGCGCATCATGTCCTGAAGAAGCTGCGTCACCTAATTTCGTCGGGCAGCTGGTAGACGTGGTGCAGCAGCGCCATCAGTTCGGCGCGCTCGGCCTCACCGGCCTGGTTGAGCGCCTGCGTGGGAGCGTGCAGGAACTTGTTGGTCAGTCCGCGCGCGAGCTGATCGAGCACCTGCTCTGGCGGCATGCCACCGGCCATCAGCCGCTTTGCCCGCTCGAGTTCCGCCGCGCGCAACTGATCGTGGTGCCCGTGGAGTGCGGCGATCATCGGAATGACGCTGCGGCCGTCGAGCCAGTTCAGGAAACTGCGCACCTGCTCCGCGATCATCGTCTCCGCCTCGCGCACGGCATCTCCGCGGATCTGCAGATTGTCCTTGACGATGTTGACGAGGTCGTCGACGCTGTACAGGAAGACGTCGTCGAGCTCGGCGGCTTCGGGCTCGACGTCGCGCGGCACGGCGAGATCGACGATGAACATCGGCGCGTGCCGGCGCACCTTGATCGCGCGCTCAAGCATGCCCTTGCCGAGGATCGGCAGCGAACTCGCCGTCGACGTGACGATGATGTCGAACCCGGCCAGGCGCTCGGGCAGTTCGCTCAGCGTGATCGCATCGGCGCCAAAGCGCGCCGCGAGTTGCGCGCCGCGCTCGAGCGTGCGGTTGGCGACAGTGATCGAGCGCGGCCTTTTCGCAGCGAAGTGCGTGGCCGCCAGATCGATCATCTCGCCGGCACCGATGAACAGCACGCGCTGTCCCTGCGATCGACGGAAAGATGCGCTCCGCGAGCTTGACCGATGCCGCCGCCATCGAAATCGACGCGCTGCCGATGTCGGTGCTGCTACGAACATCCTTGGCTACGGCGAACGTTCGCTGGAACAGGCGGTTCAGCACCAACCCGAGCGACCCTGCGGACTCGGCGGTCTTTACCGCGTGCTTCATCTGTCCGAGGATCTGCGGCTCGCCAAGCACCATCGAGTCCAGGCCGCTCGCCACCCGGAAGGCATGCGCAACGGCTTCTTCCTGTGGCAACGTGTACAGGTAGGGCGACAGCGACGACTTGGGCACGTGATGGAAGTCGGCAAGCCACTCCGTCACCGGTGCGGGTTCGGCACCATGGAAATAGACTTCGGTGCGATTGCACGTCGAGAGAATCGCCGCCTCCTTGACGCGCGGCCGCCCGATCAGGTCGCGCAGCGCCTGGCCAAGCGTCTCCAATTGAAACGCGACCTGTTCCCTCACCTCGAGCGGTGCGGTCGTGTGGTTCAGGCCCAGGGCGTAGAGCGGCATGGCTGGCGTGGGGCTAGCTAACTGCAAGTATCTGATAGTGTAGCGCAATATCCGATTCGAGGTGCGGCCCGCTCCAATGCTTTGATCTGCATTAAGCTTTGATGAACCCTGCGTGACCGCGAACCACCGCTCCAATTGGGTCCTCGCGGCCAAAATGTCACTTCGCGCCGGGAGGCTGGGCTCGAATCAAGTCCGCCGATTGTCCGCGACTGGCCGGTCAACCCGATTCGATTTTGCGCCGCATCGCGGAAAGCAAGTGGCGATGGAACGCGTGGCAGACCATGACCTCGATCGGCTCCCACAGCCAGCGGGGACGCCTGCAACTCACATACCGAGTTGTGACCGCGACCTCCGTGCCGCCGCTCGGAAGCTCATGCAGTGTGTAGCCGCCGCCCGCCAGCATCAACCCGCCGCCAATGGCGAGGTTCTGCGCAACGATTTCGAACCCGTAGTAGCGGCAGGCATCGACGTGCGTCACGCGTTTCCGCAAGTACCCACCTTCATACAGACACGTCGCTTCGTCACCGACCGCCGATTTCGACCCGTCGACTTGGATCGGCAAAGGCAGGAGGAAGCGCAGGAGCAGTGGTGGCGGTTCGTCGATTTGCTCGTAGAACAGGAGTCCCCGCCAAACTTGTTCTGGCGTAGCCGCGAAGTCCATCCGGGTAACGATCGACGTCGACCTGTCGAAGTTCGGTGCGGCGGCGCGTGGCCCCTCACTCCCCGCGGCGGGGGCAAGAGCGCCGGTGGCCGCGCGTTTCATCGGCTCTGCACTCATTGCAGGGCGGCGGCGGCCCTGACATCGACGATGCCCCACAGCATCGCCCGATCATCGACGGCGCGGTTGGTCGGCAAGGCGGCCGGCGCCTCGCGGAAGCTCCTGAGCACCACGGACGCGCCCGGCGCGGCAGCCTGTTTCACCGCGGCAATCAGTCGCCGTTCGTAGGCTGCGTCGGCTCCATCCAGAATGTTCGATAGTGCAAACCCGTCGAAGCTCCCTGCGGGCTCGCGCTCGAGGAACGCAGCCGCGTCAGCGTGGACCAGTCGAATCTCCTTTGCCTCCGGGGGCGGCGGCGTATTCGACAACTCACCCAGGAGCAGGGCACGCGCGTAGGGGTTCGTGCGATTGGAGTGCCGGGCAAAGCAGCGCTCCATGCGTCCACGCATGACGGCGCCAAGGCGAGGTGGCAGAAAATCGAGGAATGGCGAAGCGTAGACCGCACGCAGTGCAGTCAGTGAGAACAATCCGTCGAAGGCAACACGGAATCTCGCCGTGTCGAGATGCTGTCGCCAGTACGCGGTTTGCGCGGCCGGATCGTCAAGGTCGAGGAAAGTGCGTATCCGCGACGGCCACCAGCCCGCCAAGGGCGCCAGGGAACGCCCAAAGGCCATGATGTGCTCCGCGGTGCCTCGAGCACCGTGGTGACCGTCGAAGCGACGTTCCGCGTACGCGAGCTGGACGGGATTGATGTCGACGGCCACGACCTCGTGCCGCGGCGCGAGCGCCATTGCGGTGCAGCCAGCGGAGGCGATGCAAAGCACGCGTCCTCCGGGACGGAACACGTCGAGCTCGATCGAAGCATCTTCGTACATGCGGCCGAAAAGAACCTTGCCCGGGCCGCCGCGCGCGTCGAAGCGTCCGCGCTCCCAGACGGTGTCCGCGACGGTCGCGCTCATTAGCGTACCTTCGCGCTGCGCGCACCTTCGCGCTGCGCGCTCCGGTATTCGCACTCGGGGCGGCCCTTCGCGCTCATGAAACGACCCCCACGCTTGCGGCTAACGCCGCTGCGCTGCCCCCAGAGGGGGCGCAATTCGCGCCTTGGGGCGGCCCCGCGGCGCTCATGCGTATCCGGGAAGGCCAGCGCACACCCACACCAGCACGAGGAAGGCGAAGTTCTTTACCACCATGCCGGCCGGATCGTGGATGATGTGTCGCGCCCACAGAAGGCCGTTCGCGTTGAGCGTGACGAGCAGCAGTGTCTGCGCGAGCGCGCACATGATCGGCGCGATCGCGCTCAGCGTCCACACCGCGATGGCGACCTCGACCACGCCGAGCACCCGGAGAAAGAGCGCCCCGACGCGCGGTCCGAAGTAGGGCACAGCCTCGACCACTTCGAATTCGTGCGGCTGGCCACGAAGGAGCTTGCACCACAGCCCCTCGTAGAGCCATACGGCCGCCACCGCCACGCGAATCAACCAGAATGGGGGCAATAACGTGGACGTGATGACCACCGGGATCACTTCTTTACGGAGGCTTCTTCGATCAGGACCTGGTAAGAGTAGCCGGAACCAAAGTCCCGATCGAGGTGCACGACCACCTTGCACCAGAACGACATCCCCGATCTTCGCCTCGTCCGTCGTCGTGACGAGTACGTCATTGGTGCCGTCCGAGGCGGAACCCGAGCCATCGCGCAGGTGAATCCAGTTCTTTCCGAGCACCCCGCCCGTGAATTTCACGACCTTGCCGCGAACCACGACAGCCTTGTCCTTGAGGTCTGCCTTCCTGGTAACGATTTCCGCGACCGTGCGCGCATCCTGCCCGGATGCCTTGGCGACCTTGACGTCTCCGACGTCCGCTGCCTTGGCGATGCCTGCGTGCATCGCCGCCATGTCACCGCCCGCCGCAGCGCCCGCGCTCGAGGTGGCAATGGAACCGAAGACTATCTGGTCGAATTTTCTGTTTAGTTTCTTGCTTTCGAAGTTCGCCATGGTGGTCACGTTGTCGATGGTGATCTCCGTGCCCTTTTTGACCGGTGTCTTTGCGACCACCGCCCATATCTCGCCGTCCTTGGTCTGGAGGCGGAGGTAGACAAAGCTGTCGGCGTCCAACACTTCCAGGACCTTGCCTTTAACGGACGCAGTCGGCGCGAGCGCCGGCGTGCCCGCAGTCCAAGCACTGCCGACACAGCACATCATCACGAGAGCCAGGAGTAATTTTCGCATTTGCTTCTCCATCCACGAAGGGAATCGGCGGCTTCGGCGTCCACAGTCCGCCTGCCCTAACTTGGTAATGTGTAGCGTCATTGGCGAACCGCTGACAAGGCGGGCTTGGGATAGCACCCGTCCGATGGGTGTGAGCCCACTGTATTCCTATGAGTACCGGCCGCGCCAGCGGTCACTGCCCGATGTCGCGCAATGTACAACGGCGTTCGCGACCGCGGCACCTTGCGCACGAAGTGATCGCGCGCGACATGATAGCTGGGATCGAAGCCGAAGAAGTTCTGCTTCATTCGCTCGAGTTCTTCGGTCCGATACGTTTCCAGCGGTTTGTGTGTCTCGTCGGCCCGGCGGCGCGCATGCTTCTCGCTGATCAGGCAATCGAACGCGGGGTCGGCGGCGATCGCATTCGCCCGCTTTTCGATCTCGGCGCAGAACGCAGTCGACGTCGAACCGAAATGGTCGTCGATGAGTCCCATCGCGACGGCACGTCGCGCGCTGATCGGCAGGCGGCCCTGCGTAATGTCGCGCGCGATGTCGGCGGTCACGCGTCGCGGCAACAGATAGGTCCAGTATTCGGAGCCGTACAGGTTGCCCATGCCCTTGTAGTGCGGATTCAGGATCACGCCGTCGCGGGCGAAAACGCGGTCCGCCGCGAGCGCGAGAAATGCACCGCCCGCCCCCGCATTGCCCTGCATCGCGGCGATCGTGATCCGGGCATTGGTGACGACGATCTCACGCACAAGATCATCGATGGCGTTGATGTTGCGCCACGACTCCTCGGCCGGATGCGCTGCGGCCTCGATCAGGTTGAGGTGGATCCCGTTCGACCAGAAATCCGGTCCGCCCATCAGCACGATGACCCGCGTCGGCCTCGACGTCGCGTGGCGATACGCCGCAAGCAGCGCCTCGCATTGCGCGGTGCCCATAGCACCGTTGTAGAAGGGGAAGTGCAGATAGCCTACGGCACCCTTCTCCTCGTACCGGATCGGCCGCCAGGTCGGATAGGCGACGATGGCTTCCGGCGCAAGCGGCGCATCGGGCACGTTTGCCAGTCGACGGGCGAGCACCATCGCCGCAGGAAGCTTGAAAGAGGTGTCGCCGGCGTCCGCCTTCAGATGAGTGATCCAGACGGCGCCATCGAGCGTCGCGCGCAGAATGGCGCCGCCGCGGCGCGCGATGACGTCACCGGGCGCCGCGCGCGGAAAGTCTTCGCGCAGGCGACCCTCCCGATGCGCGTCGTACAGGAACACGCGCTCGCCGAGCACTTCATCGCGCACGCCGGGGGATCCGTCCGCCGCGCGGATCTTGCGCAGGACGGTCGCGGTATCATCCGCGCGCCAGTGGATCGCGCGGTCGGATTGCGGCATCGCCGGCCGCTGCCGCCCGCGCACGTCGGGGTTCGAATAGTCGAGCGGCTCCGCTGTCTCCCCGCGCGCCAGGCGTTGCAACGTGAGTTGGAGCACCTTCACCGCGGCATCGGTGACTTCGTTGCGGTAGAGACTGCTCTTCGGTGCGTCGCGCATCGGGAAATTCGAGCTCGCCCAGATGTCACCGGCGTCCATTTCCGCGTTCGCTTCGATCGCCGTCACGCCCCACTCCGTTTCGCCGTTCATGATCGCCCAGTCCAGCGAGGATGGACCGCGATCGCCTGCGATCCCCGGATGCAGCACGATACAGCGATGGTGCCGCCAGACGGCTTCCGGAATCCTCCGCTTCAGGAAGGGTGCGACGATCACCTCCGGTCGCCAGAGAGCGATGGCTTCCTGCGTCACGCTGTCGGCGATGTCGAATTCGACCGACACGTCGTGCCCCGCCGCAACCAGCTCGGTGTAGAGCCGCTGTGTCAGGTTGTTGAACGCGTGCGTAAGGAACAGGATTCGCATCAGCAAATCCGCGGCAACTGCTCACCGGTCAGCCAGTCGACGACGCGCCGGCCGCCGAAGCGCGTATCCATCTGCACGAAGCGGTGCGGATCGTCGATGACCTCGCCGATGATCGCCGCGTCGCGGCCACGCGGATGCGCGCGCATCGCGGCGAGCAGGGAGTCAGCGTCGTGCGCTGCGCAGATCGCGACCAGCTTGCCCTCGTTCGCCACGTAGAGCGGATCGAGACCGAGAAATTCGCACGCGCCACTGACTTCGGTGCGAACCGGAATCCGCTCCTCGGCGATCACCATGCCGCAGCCGGACTGGTGCGCGAGTTCGTTCAGCGTCGTGGCGAGCCCGCCGCGAGTGGGATCGCGCATGCAGTGGATGCCGGGCACATCCTCGATCATCGCCGCGACAAGGCCGTGCAGCGCCGCCGTGTCGGACTGGATGGTCGTCGCGAACGTGAGATTCTCGCGCAGCGACATGATCGCCACGCCGTGGTCGCCGATCGTTCCGCTGACGAGAATCCGATCGCCCGGCCGCGCACGGTCACCGGAAATGTACACGCCCGCGGGGACGACGCCGACGCCCGTAGTCGTAATGAACACGCCGTCGCCATTGCCCCTCTCGACGACCTTGGTGTCGCCGGCGACCACCGGCACGCCGGCATCGCGCGACGCCGCGGCCATCGATTCGACGATGCGCTTCAGGTCTGCGAGGGGGAAGCCTTCTTCGAGAATGAAGCCGGCGGCAAGATACATTGGCGCTGCGCCCGCCATGGCGATGTCATTGATCGTGCCGTGAATCGACAGGCAGCCGATGTCGCCCCCCGGAAAGAACAACGGCGATACGACATGGCTGTCGGTAGCGATCACCATGCGTCCCGCGCCGACGACGAATGCGGCCTGGTCGTTGGCCTGGCGCAGCCACTCGTTGTCGAACGAGCGCATGAAAAGCTCGTCGATCAATTGTGCCATCGCGCGGCCGCCGCCGCCGTGGGTCATGTCGACGTACCCGTGCCTGAAATCCACGGGACGGACGTAGTCGCTGCGCACTGCCGTCATGCGATGGACGCCGTCGCTGTGGGTTTCGCCGCGACGACGGCAACGTCCCTGAATCGTCCGTACGTGTAGTGCGCCGCGCACGCCCCTTCCGACGAGACCATGCAGGAGCCGATCGGATTGTCGGGCGTGCAGACGGTACCGAACACCTTGCAGTCGGTGGGCTTTTTCACGCCCCGCAGGATCGCGCCGCATTCGCATGCCTTGTTGTCCGGCACCGACTTGTACACAATTCCGTAGCGCGGCTCGGCGTCGAATTGCCGGTATTTCTCCTTGATCCGGAGCGCGCTGTAGGGCACTTCGCCCAGGCCTCGCCATTCGAAAGTGCGCCGCAGTTCGAACACCTCGGCCACCAGTGCCTTGGCTTTCGCGTTGCCCTCGCGTGTCACGGCGCGTGTGAATTCGTTTTCGACCTCGGCGCGTCCGTCGTTCAACTGTCGCACCAGCATCAGGATCGCCTGCATCACGTCGAGCGGCTCGAAGCCGGCGATGACGACTGGCCGCTGGTACTCCTCGGCGAAATACTCGTACGGCTGGCTGCCGATGACGGTCGACACGTGCGCGGGCCCGATGAACCCGTCCAGCGGCAACGTACCCAGCTCGCGCACGTCCTTCGATTCCAGGATGTTGCTGATAGCAGCGGGCGTCACCACGTGATTGCAGAACACGCTGAAGTTCGTCAACCCCTGCGCTTGCGCCTCGAGGATTGCGACTGCCGTCGGCGGCGTCGTCGTCTCGAACCCGATCGCGAAGAACACGACGTCGCGCGCAGGATGCTCCTGCGCGATGCGGATCGCGTCCGCGCTCGAATAGACCATGCGGATGTCCGCGCCGCGCGCCTTGGCCTTCAGTAGCGAAGAGCCCTGCGATGCCGGCACGCGCATCGTGTCGGCATACGTACACAGGATCAGACCCGGCCGCGCCGCGAGCGCGATGGCGTTGTCGATGCGGCCGACGGGCAGCACGCACACAGGGCAGCCCGGGCCATGGATCATCTTCACGTTTGGCGGCAGCAGGTCGTTCAACCCGTACCGCGAGATCGCGTGCGTGTGGCCGCCGCAGAATTCCATCAAGTGGTAAGTCCGCTCGCGCCGGGCTTCACGGGCGATCGCGGACGCGAGCGCCCGTGCGAGGTTGCCATCGCGGAATTCGTCGATGTACTTCATGCGGCCTCTTCCGCCACCAGCCCGGCCTCGGCGAAGATCCGCAGCGTGCGTTGCGCCTCGTCGGGATCGAGCTTCGTCAGCGCGTAGCCGACGTGGACGATCACGTAGTCACCGCGCTCAACATCGTCGATCAGCGCCAGCGAAATCCGTTTCTGCACGCCGCCGACATCGACCAGCGCCGTACCGGCTTCGGGCAGGTCGACCACGCGCGCGGGGATGGCAAGACACATTTCAGTGACCTCCACGCACGTCGTTCAGCGCGACCCACGCCTGCCCGAGTGCAAGACCGCCGTCGTTCGGCGGCACGGCGCGCGCCTGAAACAGCGTGAGACCCCGCTGCCGGAGCGCCTCCTGAAGCCCACGCGCCAGCACGGCGTTGAGGAAGCAACCGCCACCCGCGGCGACCGAAGTCACCCCAAGTGCGGCGGCACTGCGCGCGACCCAGGCGGCGAGCGCGTCGACCACCGTCGCGTGGAACAGCGCGGCGCCATGGCCGGCGTCGCGTTCTCCAGCAAGGCGCATCAACAACGGCGTGAGGTCGAGTTCGTTGCCGTCGTCAATCGCATAGAGGGATGCGTCGGCAGGAACCGCACCGTAACGCTCGGCCACCCCTTCCAGCAGCATCGCCGCCTGTCCTTCGAATGCCATCCGCCGCTTCACCTCCAGCAGGCCGGCCGCGGCATCGAACCACCGCCCCATGCTGCTGGTTTCCGGTGCGTTGAAGGGGCGCGCGAGCATATCCCTGACGAGCGGCGCCGCGGGTTCGTCGGCGTAGCGTCGCGTGATCTCGTTGTCGCGGCCTGCGAGCGACAGCGCAGCCGCACCCATGCGCCACGGCTCGCGCGCCGCGCGATCGCCGCCGGGCAGGCGTAGCGGTCGCAATCGCCCCAGTCGTTCGCAGTGCGCGCCGTCGACACGCAGCAACTCGCCACCCCACGCACCGCCGTCGCTGCCCAGGCCCACGCCGTCGAGGGCCACGCCCAATACCGGCCCTGCCAATCGGTGCTCGGCGACGACAGCGGCGATGTGCGCGTGATGATGCTGAACGGGCCGCGTCGGCACGCCCCACTGCGCGGCGAGGCGCGCCGCGTGCCGCGTGCTGTAGAAATCCGGGTGCAGATCATGCGCGACTATTTGGGGCGCGACATCCAGAATCGAGACGAGGTGCGCAATCGCATCGTCATGCGCCCGGCACGTCGGCGCATTGTCGAGATCGCCGATATGTTGGGAAACGAAAGCCTCGTCGCCGCGCGTCACGCACACGGTATTCTTGAAATAACCACCGAGCGCAATCACCGGCGGTCCTGCCGCCGCGAGGCGGATCGCGCGCGGCGTGTAGCCGCGGGCGCGACGCACGAACTGGAATCCCGTGGCGCCGGGGAGCGCGCGCAGCACGCTGTCGTCGCAGCCGACCACGATATCTCGATCGTGCACGAGGAACGCGTCCGCGATGCCCGCGAGTCGTGCGATCGCTTCTTCGTTGCGGGTGACGAGCGGCTCGCCCCCCGGGTTGGCGCTGGTCATTACCAATACGAGGTCGTGCAGCGCGTACAGCCACGCGGTTCCAGCGGGACGTCCGGCGGCCTCGTGAAACAGCAGGTAATGCAAAGGTGTGTAGGGCAGCATTACACCGAGCCAGGCGATGCCAGGAGCGACGCCGGCCAGCTCGCGGTCGCTCGAACTGCGCTTGCGCAGCAGGACGATGCCGCGCTCGACCGACTCCATGAGCGTCCGCTCCGCCGGCTCGATCTCTGCCCACGCCTGCGCCGACGCGACATTGGCCACCATCACCGCGAACGGCTTTTCTTCGCGCGCCTTGCGCGCACGCAGGCGGTCGACGGCGACGGCATTGCGCGCGTCGCAGGCAAGATGGAAGCCGCCCAGCCCCTTGACGGCCACGATGTCGCCGCGCCGCAGCCTTGTCACTGCTTCCGCGACCGGATCGATGCCCGTGACGCTCTGCCCGCGCACGTCGAGAAACGTGAGCTGCGGGCCGCACTCGGGGCACGCATTCGGCTCGGCGTGAAAGCGGCGATCGAGGGGCGAGCGGTATTCACCGAGACACGCTGCGCACTGCTTGAACGCTGCCATGCTCGTCGTCGCACGATCGTACGGCAGGTGATGCGTGATCGTGTAGCGCGGACCACAATTGGTGCAGTTGATGAACGCGTACCGGTAGCGTCGATCGTCCGGATCGAGCATTTCGCGCAGACAGTCGCTACAGAGCGCGCTGTCGGGCCCGATCGCCGTGGCCGCGCGACCGCCGCCACTCTCAAGGATAGCGAAGCCCGATCCGTTCCGCTCGGGCGCACATTCGCGCAGGGCCACACTGTCGACGCGGGCAAGGGCCGGTGCCTGCTCGCGCAGGCCGTGCGCGAGAGATTCGATGTGTGCCACGTCGCCCTCGACTTCGATAGTCACGCCAGCGGCATCGTTGCGAATCCACCCATCGAGCGCCAGGTCCCGTGCCAGCCGATAGACGAACGGTCGGAATCCGACACCCTGCACGATGCCGCGTACTTCGAGTCGTCGCCGGACAACGTCGTCACGCTCCATAGTCTTCATGTTGGGCATGGGCACGCCTAAATATCAGGTTGGGCCATTCATCGCTGTCAACGTCGCTTCCAGTTCCGCCACGCGCCGGCGCAAGCCGGCGACGCTGCGATCACGTGCGTCCCTCGCGGCGGCGACACCGCGCTCGAGCCATTCAAGCCAGGCATCGACCCCTTCACCTGTCGTCGCCGACAGGCAAATCACTTCCAATTCGGGACGCATCCGCCGCGCATAGGCAACCGCCGCATCGACATCGAATTGCACATGAGGCAGGAGATCGGTCTTGTTGATCAGCATCAGACTCGCGGCACGAAACATGTCGGGATACTTGAGCGGTTTGTCGCTGCCTTCGGTCACCGACAGGATCACGACCTTGTGCGCCTCGCCCAGGTCGAATGCCGCCGGGCAAACGAGGTTGCCCACATTCTCGATCATGACGAGGGCGCCTTCAGACGGGTCGAGTCGCGTCAGCGCCTGACCGACCATCTGCGCGTCGAGATGACAGCCCTTGCCCGTGTTCACCTGCACGGCGGTGGCACCTGTAGCCCGGATGCGATCGGCGTCCAGCGATGTCTGCTGATCGCCCTCGATCACGCACACCGGAACGCGGCCTCGCAGCGCCTCTATCGTGCGCACCAGCAACGTCGTCTTGCCAGAGCCGGGGCTCGAGACAAGATTCAACGCGAAATTGCCGCGATCGGCAAACGCCCGCCGGTTCAGTTCGGCGAACGCGTCGTTCCGGGCGAGGATGTCCTGCTCGATCCGCACCATGCGCTCCGAAGGAACGCCGCCCAATGGCCCGCCGGCGACGGACGCGAGGCCGGTGGTGCTGCCGTGAGCGTGATGGTGCCACGTGCCGTCAGCGTGCCGGTGCGCATGCGTCGTGGCCGCAAACGCGTTCTGGTGGCCAGCCTCGTGCACGCGCCAGTGCGTGTGGTCCGCCCCATCCGCATGTCGGTGCTCGACCAAGTGTTCCCCGGGCTTCGCGACAACAACGCCATCGACTTTCGTGTCGCCCTCGCCACAACCGCATGTCGTGCACATGTTCGTATCCTTTCGTTCACCCCGTCCGTCGCCACCGCGACGTCAGGCAATGCCGATTTCCTTTACCCGCATCTCGTCGCCCGCGACGACCTGCAACTGGTAACTGCCGCAATGCGGACACGCGTCGCCCAGTCGCGCGAGTGGGACTCTTTCGCCGCATGGCATGCACCATGCCGCACCGGGGGTCCTCGCGATCTCGAGCCTCGCTCCGTCCGCGACGCTGCCGCGTGTCACCGCGTCGAAACAGAAGGCGAGTGCGTCCGGCTCGACGTGCGCCAGCGCGCCCAGCTCCACCCAGACCGTGTGGACCTGTGCGGCGGCGTTGGTCCGCGCCGCATCCATGACGATGCGCAGCACGCCTTCCGCGAGCGCGACCTCATGCATGGCCGACCTCGACCCGGAACCCGACGCATGGGTCGAGCGCGTGCACCGCCAGTCGTGCGGAGAGGAGCAAACCCCGCTCATCGCCGGAATCGATGCCTTCGAGGCCACGCACAAGCGCACCTCCCGGATGGAAGTTCCATTCCGTCGGTGCCACGATCTGATAGTCGACGACGCATTCGTCGCGTACGCGAGCACGGTGCAGCAGCAAGCCGCGCGCGGTCTCGACGGTCGCGAGTCCTTCGTCGGCGTCGAGCCGCATGCTCTGGATTCGCGGTGCTCCGTCGCTCCGCCCGGCCATGCCCTCCAGTTCCAGCGTCAGCTGCGCGAGTTCCGCGAGACGCGCAACGATCCGTGTGACGACGGCATTGCCGAATTCCTCATGCACCGCCATGACCAGCGGTTCGTTGCGCATGCGGGCAAGTGCGCCGGTCTCGACCGGGGCGCCGGCCCAGGTGGGCGCGCGCGCGAACGCCGGCTCGTTGCGCAGCGACGGCACGATGACACGCCGAAGGGCGTCCGGTCGCGGCGGCGGCATGAGTGGGATGTCGCTCCTGCAGAGCGCAGGTTCGTCGGCGAGCACCTTGCCGAGCAGGACGGCCGGAGTGGTCTTGCGGTTTGCGCACCAGGCTCGCAGCGCTTCGACATCGGCCAGTCGGAGCCACTCGGCCGGCGACATGCCGAAGATCGCCTGGGCCGCGATCCTGGACAGACGCATTCCGAGCTCACGCCGCGTCCGCGCATCGTTCAGGCGCGGGATGCCGTCGGCCGTGCGCGTCGACGCGGCAATCTCGAAACGCGCGGCGGCCACCGGCGTCGAGCTCGGCGCGCTGCCCATGGCATTCGGCCAGTCGATCAGCAGGTGCCAGAATGCGTCCTGCAGCGATTCCAGCAGCACTTCGTGGTCGCGAAGCGGGAAATCGGCCTCGTATCCCGTCGCGCCCGCAGCCGCAAGCGCCGCTGCCGCGGCTGCCCCCTGCGCACCGGCGCAGACACTGTACAACTTTGGCACCATGGCGACCGCGTCGACGGCCGACTTGCCGCCCAGCAGGCGCGCGGCGACCATCGGGCGCGTCGAGTGCACCGTCACGTGCCGGACACGCTGCTCGCGACAGTCGAGGCGCACGATCAGTTCACCCTCGAGTGCCACGGTCGTCGCCCGTCCATCGGCCGTGCAGAAAATCGCGCTTGGATTGCGGCGCGTCGAGGCTGTCCTGCAGCTTTTCGAGCGGCCCCGGAGCCACAGCGCGCGGTCCCGGCAGCGGCGACAGGTTCGCCACCGGCATGGCAGGCCTCTCGGCATTCTCTGCGTCGAACAGCGCTTCGCGCGCGAGTTGCGCCACCAGCCGCGCGGTGTCCTGGTCCTCGAATTGCAGCACCGGTGAAAACAGCGAGCAGAGCTGATATTCGCCCGCCAGCTCGTCGTGCGCGCCGATGAAATCGTATTCGCCTGCGGGGAACCGGTAGCAGCGCTTCTCACCCTGCTTCAGCGATTGCCACGCGGCGATGTCGCGCGGCGCGAGGATCAGGTTCATGAACCACGGCGTCAGCATCACGCCGAGCCAGTGACCCTGCCATGGCGCGAATCCGACCGCCTCGACCGCAAGCGCAGGATTGACGAATGAGAGGCCCGCCATGCGCACGGCGACCGCCTGAAACGCAGTCACGAGTCGCGGCGACGGGTCGGGCGAAGAACCCGTGAGCGTCGCCGAACTGCTGGGCGCGGCGACCACGTCGTCGGCCTGCCGCGAACGAAACAGCGGTCGAGTATCGCTATTCATCGCGCAGGACGAGGAACTGATCTTTCGTGGCCGAGCAGTTCGGGCAGGTCCAGTGCGCCGGCAAATCCGCGAACGGCGTGCCGGGGGGAATCTGCCAGACGAGCGGATCACCCTCGGCCGGGTCGTACACCTGCCAGCAGATCTTGCATTCGAGCCGCGCGTCGGCCGCGGGCGGCTGGCGCGGCATGTATTGTTCGGTCATCGGCATGCAGTCAGCTCGCGGTCTGCTCGGCGCACGATTCGCTCATCCAGTCGACGAGTTCGGCGAGCCTGTCGCGGCTGTCGGTGAGGTCTTCGACGGCGGCGAGCACGACTTCCGGCACGTCGACGACTTCGATGGTGTTGAGGATCAGCGTGTTCATGTTGTTGAAGTACTGAACGCGCCAGACATCGCGCAATCCCGTGGACGTGACGTGACAGTTGCCGAATCCGCGAGAGATCATCGCGACGGGACCAACGGGCAGCGCCTGCGCGAGCACCGCGTGATCCTCCGGAGTCATCGGAAACAGCGTCAGGTTGATCACGTGGGCGGCAGCGCCCCGCTTCCGTGTCGCCATCTGGCTGCCGATTTCGGCCAGGAGCGCCGGCGAATTCATCGCGCCCGGCGGCAGGTCGATGGATGGCAGCGCGTCCGACCCGAGTTCCTGCGCGATCTCGACGGCGACACCGGGCAGCATGCCGGCTTCGAGCCAGTCCCGGGCCAGGCGTCCGTCGCCATCCAGCGCACACACCCGCCAGAGTCCGGTAAATATGCTCTCCTGGATCCGGAACTTGCGCACGCTGTCGATCTGGATCGATACCTCACCCTCGCCCAGCATCTCGTTCATGATCTCGAGCGCGGGTCTCGCGACGCCCGCCAGGTCGAGGCAAGGACCGCGTGGCGTGGCCTTCGGGTCCCAGGTGTCCAGCAGCGCGAGAAACGCCGCGAGCAGGTCGCGCGCGTCGGCGAGTGCCGGTGGCATCCGCGCGTTCCGGCACGAGCGGCATCCGGAACGTATTCATGCCGCGCGGCATCTCGAGATATTGCAGCTCCTCGTCCTCGCCCGGCTGCGAGCCCACACCGACCATGCGCACGGGAAGCGGAAAGTCTTTCATGACAGGATCCCGAGACTACGCATGGCAGTTCCCGGCACCGTCGCCGCCACCTTTGACCGCGACGCCGACCGTGGGCGGACGCGTCGGTGCGGCGTCGAGCAGACGGGCCACTTCGACGAGGTACTCGTCCCAGTTGCGCAGACCATCGACGGCCCCCACGTACTTCCCGTCCGCAAGCATCACGAACGCCGGCCAGCGCCGAAAGCCGTAGCGCACGGCGAGTTCCCGCGCGGCTTCGGGCAACAGGACGCCGACGGTGAACCGGCCCGGAAATGCGTGCACGAGCTCGGGTACGATCACCGCGAGATCGAGCGTCTCCTTGTGCCAGTGCGGGATCCTCGATGAACAGCAGCAAGGTGCGGCCGGGTCGCTGCGTCCACGCCGCGAACGTATCCGGTGTGACCTCCGCGAAGCCATGCTTCGAGAAGAGCCGTTCGACCAGCGGGTACTCCATGGCGCCGGCACCGGCAGCGAGAGGCATCGCGATCGTCATCCGGAAACTCCTCTTGAGGTGAGCGGGAAGAACGGGCTCGCGGTCGACGAGATCCGCGAAGTGGTCGTCGAAGTCTGCCATCGCCGGCGAGCACGGCCTCGAGCGCGTCGAGCGCGCCATTCGTCTGTCGTGCTTCGTCGGCGCTCAGCACGCGCAGCGCGGCGCCGCGAAACGCGAGCACCCACGTGCCGATCGGCTGCTCGCCCACGAGCATCAGGTCGAGCGTCTCGCGCTGGCCGCGGCCCTCGCAGAGCGCGCGACCGGTCCCGCGGGAAATGAGTTGCATGGGTACGCCGATGCACATGTCAGCCAGCGTCCCCGGGAGCTGCGGGAGAGCAGGCGCGGATCGCCATCGCGACATGCTGCCGCCGCGGACGGTCGCCCCGATTCGTAGGCATCGAGCGCGAGCGGGTCCGCATTGAGCGCCGTGAACGGCAGGCCTTCCGCACGTGGCGTGCCCGGAAAGCCCCACGCCGCGAGTTGATCCGCCGCGAGTCGCACAGCCTCGGCCAGACGTTGCCTGACCGGCGGGCGCAGGCTTCCGCCGAAGTCGTTGAGTTCGACCGGCTGCACGCCGATCACGACGACCGTTTCGGGAGCGCGCCCGTTGATCTGCGCGAGGGCGAGGACGTCGTTGAATCCGGTCTGGTGCGGCGACATCTTCGTTCGCCCCCAGGCCGGCACGTCGCCGTCGCGCAACACGCGGAGCGTGCCGGGCGCCAGGCCGAAATCGATCGCGTCGAAGACCAGCACACGGCGCGCCGAGGCCACCGGCTCGTAGAGGAGGAGCCCGAGCGTGCCGCCGTCCTGCAACGTCACGCCGCCCGGAAAACTGTACGCGGCAGTGCAGCGCCTCGACGGCGCGCACGCCAAAGCCTTCATCGGCCCACAGCAGGTTGCCGATGCCGAGCACCAGGACGTCACGGCGCAGTTCCACACGCCTCACCTGTTACTGCAATGGTTACAGCTGAAGGCTACTTGGGTTCGCCAGCGCGTATTGCGCTACGTCAAGACCATGTCGCGAAAGTCAGGGAAAGCGGCCGGCACGGCGCGTCACCTGCGACCGGAAGAGCGCATCTGGCGCACCGCCGCGTGCATGTCCCACGCGACCTGCAGGTGCATCCAGAACGCGGCATCGTTGCCGAAGAACATGGCCAGCCGGACGGCGGTGTCGGGCGTAATGGCGCGGCGGCCGTTGATGAGCTCGTTGACCCGGCGGCGGGAAACGCCCAGCGCCCGCGCCAGTTCGGTCTGGGTGATCGCCAGCGGTTTCAGGAACCTCGTGTCGAGAAACTCGCCCGGCGGCGGCGGGCGGCGCGACGACAGGGCGAGCGCCGCCGCGGGTCGTTTCCGTCCCATGGTCGTGGGGCGCGGAGCGCGATTCACGGCCAACATGCGCTGCCGTCCAGGCGGATCAGACTCTTCGGCTCGCGTTTCCACATGCGGATGCCGTTGATCATCGTGCCGATCACCGATTCGCCGCTCATGATGTCCTCGCGGAACACCATGTACATGTGGATGACCGCGAACAGCACGAGGTACCACATCGCGAGATGGTGCAGCGTGCGCACCATCTGCGGATCGCCGAACAGCACGAAGACCCATCCCATCAGGTTCATCGGCGCGGTTCCCCAGCCCCACTGCTCGGCGTAAAGCGCCAGCCCCGTGATGATGATGAAGAACGTGCCGAGGGTGTACATCGCGAACATCGCGATCTGCGCGAGCGGATTGTGACCCACCCACAGCTCGGACTCCCTCCGGATGAACAGGTAGTAGCCCATTTGACTGAACAGGCCCTTCCACCAGCTCCCGTTCCACACCGGCGGAATGAAGATCGCCCGCGCGGAGTGGTTGCCGACGAACGCCCAATAGATGCGCACGAGGAAGGCGACGGCGAAGACCATGGCCGCGATGAAATGGGTCATGCGGATATAGCCGAACATGTAGTGGTACGCCGCCTCGCCGCCGATCGCCGGCGGCGGGCTGCCGATCAGGTATCCGGTCACGGCCAGGAAAAACATCGCGACCATCATCACCCAATGCCAGAGACGCACAGGCGCTTCGTACACGTAGACCGGCTCGAGCGGACCGTCGAGCACCTGCCCGGAGACGGGGTTGATTCTCATGGCATTCTCCTCCCCGGATCAGCGCACCGTCACGGCAACGAGCTCTTCACCCTCGGGCGACATGACGTGTGTCGCGCACGCGAGGCAGGGATCGAAGCTGTGGATCGTGCGCAGGATCTCGAGCGGCTGTGCGGGATTGACCATCGGCGTGTTCAGCAGCGCCGCCTCGTAGGCGCCGATCTGCCCCTTGGCATCGCGCGGTCCCGCGTTCCAGGTCGTCGGCACCACGCACTGGTAGCTGTCGATCTTCGTGTCCTTGATCTTCACCCAGTGCGCCAACGAGCCGCGCGGGGCTTCGCAGGGCGCGACGCCCTTCGCCTCGGCCGCCCACGTCGAGGGCTCCCACTTGTCGACGTTCGCGGTGGCGAGATCGCCTGCCTTGATGTTGGCCATCAACTGGTCGTAGAAGTAGCGCATCTTGTGCGCCGCCCACTGGCACTCGAGGCCGCGGGCCGCCGTGCGGCCGAGCGTGCGAAAAGAGCGCCGTGATGGGCACGTCGAGTGCCTTCAGCGTGCCGTTCACCTGCTCCTGGATTTCCTTGTTGCCGCGCGCGTACGCGACGAGATAGCGTGCGAGTGGACCGACCTCGACCGCGTTGCCCTTCCAGCGCGGCGACTTGACCCACGAATACTTCGCACTCTCGTCGAGGTTCTCGATGTTGGTGCGCGTGCCCTTGGTCGCCGGGCCGAGCACGAAATTCGGATCGGTCACGCCGTCGAAGGGATGCAGCCCCTTGTTCTCGTCGCCCTGCTTGTACCAGGAGTGCGTGACCCACTCCTGCACCTGGTCGGGCGCCTTCAGGTCGACGTCGTACACCTTCTTCAGATCTCCGCCCAGGATCACGCCGGACGGCCATAGCATGCTGTTGTTCGAGTAGTCGTTCGGGATGTCCGGGAATTCGCCGTAGGACATCACGTTCTGGTTGGACAGCCCGCCGCCCCATTTCGCCCAGTCCTTGTAGAACCCCGCGATCGCGAGCAGGTCGGGAATGTACACCTGGTCGATGAATTCGATGGTGCGATCGCAGATGTCCTTGACCATGTTGAGGGTGGCCATGTTCACCGCGCCGATCGCGCCGGTGCCATCGACGTTGATCGAGCACGGCATGCCGCCGACGAGCCAGTTCGGATGCGGGTTCTTGCCGCCGAAGATCGTCTGTATCTTCACGATCTCCTTCTGGAAATCGAGCGCCTCGAGGTAGTGCGTCACCGCCATCAGGTTCGCTTCCGGTGGCAGCTTGTAGGCCGGACTCCCCCAATAGCCATTCGCGAAGATGCCGAGCTGGCCGCCCTCGACGAACTTCTTCAACCGGTTCTGCACTTCGCGGAAATAGCCCGGCGAGGAATTCGGCCAAGGTGAAATGCTCTGCGCGAGCTCGGAGGTCCTTTTCGGGTCGGCCTTGAGCGCCGAAACCACGTCGACCCAGTCGAGCGCGTGCAGATGGTAGAAGTGGACGAGGTGGTCCTGCGCATACAGCGTCGAGTGCATCAGGTTGCGGATGGTGTTCGCGTTCTTCGGAATCTTGATCCCGAGCGCGTCTTCGACCGAGCGGACCGAGGCCAGTGCATGCACACCGGTGCACACGCCGCAGATGCGCTCGACGAACGCCCACGCGTCGCGCGGGTCGCGCCCCTTCAGGATCACCTCGAGACCGCGCCACATCGTGCCTGTGGACACGGCGTTGCGGATCACGTTGTCCTTGTCGACATTGACCTCGATTCGCAGGTGGCCTTCGATGCGCGTGATCGGATCGACGACGATGCGCTTGCCGCTGTTGTCGAGCGTGAAGCCTTGAGTCTGGATGGTCGCCATGATCACTTCTCCGTTTCGGCGAGCTTGTCGTTGCGCGTCTTGCTTCGCGCCTGCTTGATCGCGCTGACTGCCGCATGGGCGGCGATCGCCGCGCCGGCCGCCGCGACGGCCGTCAGGCCGATACGGTCGGCGGTGCCCTCGATCCCCAAGCCGCCCGGCGGCGTGATCGTCGTCAGGTGGTCGTAGAAGGAGCCCTTGTCCCAGAACGCGTCCTCCGAGCAGCCGATGCAACCGTGGCCCGACTGGATCGGGAACGACAGGCCTTCGTTCCAGCGCGTGGCCGAGCAGGCGTTGTACGTCACCGGTCCCTTGCAGCCGACCTTGTACAGGCAGTAGCCCATCCGCGCGCCGGCATCGTCGAAATGCTCGACGAACTGACCCGCGTCGAAGTGTGGGCGGCGATAGCACTTGTCGTGCACGCGCTGGCTGTAGAACATCTTCGGACGACCCTGCGCGTCGAGATCCGGCAACCGGTCGAAAGTCAGGATGTACGTCACGACGCCGGTCATGACCTCGGCGATCGGCGGGCAGCCGGGCACCTTGACGATCGGCTTGTCGGTGATGACCTTGTGCACCGGCGTGGCGCGCGTTGGATTCGGCCTCGCGGCCTGCACGCAACCCCAGGACGCGCAGCTGCCCCACGAGACGATGGCCTTGCAATCCTTCGCCACCCGCCGCAGTTTCTCGACGAACGGCTTGCCGCCCGGGATGCAATACACGCCGTCGTCGGCGAGCGGCGGATTGCCCTCGACCGCGAGGATGTAATTGCCCTTGTATTTTTCGATCGTCTTCTCGAGCTGCTCCTCGGCCTGGTAGCCCGCGGCGGCCATCAGCGTATCGTCGTAATCGAGCGATATCATCGAGAGCACCACGTCCTTCGCGAGCGGATGCGCCGAGCGGATGAACGACTCGCTGCAACAGGTGCATTCGAGGCCGTGCAGCCAGATCGACCGGGGTGCGCGGCTTGGTCTGCATCGCCTGCGCGATCTGTTGTGCCCCCGCATCGCCCAAACCCAGCGATGCAGCAGTGAGGCTGCAGAACTTGAGGAAGCTGCGGCGCGAGATTCCCTGCTTGCGCATCAACTCGTAATAGGTTTCGATCATGAGCCTCCTCCGGGAATGCGATCGTGTATCGATGCAAGCGACCTGCTGTGCGATCGATCCACCTTGCCAACAGGTTCCATTTAGAACGCGTTGCCGACGTTCGTGCTTGATGAAGATCAAGATAAGGGCGCGAAACTTGTGAGAGAAGAACCGCAGCCGCGTGCGTGTTACAGGGGTAGTTACACGCGCAACGTCACAACGCGCTGCGACAGACTGCCGCGCCCACGAGGCGCCGAGACCGCAACGTCGCCGGCTGACCTAGATCAACGTGGCGCTGCCCGCCGGCGGCGCAGGATGCAAAAGGAGAGGGTAATGCCCGCGCCGACGCGACTGCCGTGTCGCGTGCCTCGTCGTCAGTGCGCGCGGCGAGATACGTGTCACCGACAAAAGAACTCGGACTCTTCCGGTGGCGCCAGATAACCCGAAGCTGCAACCGAACGACGCGGTCGAGGCCGCGATATCGCGCGTGCTGACCGCCGAAGTTGCAGCACGGGATGCCGTAGCCCGTGCCCGCAGCGAAGCGGTGGAGATCGCCGAACAGGCGCGAGAGACGGCGCGGCGCCTCGGACTGCATACCGATCGGCGCATCCGCGCGGTGCGCGCCGCATTCGACGCCAAAGGCACCACCGACGTGGCCGCAATGGAAGCACAAGCCGTCGCACTTGGGTGCGGCACACGACCTCACGCCCGTGGAAATCGCCGGAGTCGAGCAGGCCGTCGCCATCCTTGCCGGCGCGCTGACTGGGGGCCGTTCGTGATCGAGGCCGGCAGCGTCGAATATGCGCACGCGCGGCTGTGCGCGCGCTACGGCAGCCGTCCCGACGAGCTCGCGTGGCGGCGCATCGAGATGATTCGCGATTTCGGCGCAATGCTCGATGCGGCGCGAGCGTCGCCGCTCGGTGACTGGCTCACGCACATCGGACCGGATGCGAATGTGCACGCCGTCGAACTCGCGCTGCGAGCCCATATGCGCGAACGGATTGCCGCGATTGCGGCGTGGATGCCGTCCGTCTGGCGCGCTGCCATCGAGTGGTGCGGCGTGCTGGTCGATCTACCGACGCTGCAACATCTCGCACGTGGCGGCTCCGCGCCGGCCTGGTTGCGCGACGACCCGCTCGGCACGGCGCTGCGCGACGGCGAGCCTGGTCGCCGCGGGGCGGGTCCGGCCTGCCTGTTGGCAGGTGCCAGGGTGGATCCCGACCGCCTCGCTTCGCTGTGGCGCGCGGAGTGGCAGCGGCGCGTCCCGGTCCGCGGCGCACGCTCTCCGCTGCTCGCGGATTTCATTCGTTTGCTCACGGAGCACGCCGCAACATTCCGCGAACCATCGCTCGTCGACGGCTGGGCGCTGCGCCGCGCATTGCACGCCCGCCTGTCTCAACTATTTCGGCGTGCAACGCTCGATCCGGCAGCAGCGTTCATCTTCCTGGCGATCTCGGCGCTCGATTGCGAACGATTGCGCGGCGAGATCCTGCGCCGCGTCGCCTTTCCGCGCCTTCCGCTCGCCACATGATCCGTCCACGGCCCGCGCGCTGGTTCGAGCTGCTGGTCGCCCGCGACGACGCGACGCTTGCGCTCGAAGCTCTCGCGGGCACCCGGGCGGTTGAGCTCGAAGCGCGGCCGACCGCAGTGTTACCGGCCGCCCTGGCCGACATTCGTCCCCTGCTGCAACAATTTGCGGAATTCTCCCTACGCTACCACGCCTATTGGCCGACGCAGGGCTGCGTGGCCTCGACGTTTCCGGAGCCTCCGGCGAAGACACTCGAACGTTGTCTCACGCACATCCGCGCGTGGGCGCAGGATGCCGAGCCCGTCATCCAGCAGCTGCAACGAGGCGAAGCGGAGCGCGCGGAACTCGTGCGCTGGCGTCGCGTACTCGAAGCGATGGCAGCGAGCAGCGTCGACTTCGCACAGACGGTCAATGCCGGTCCGCTGGTGCAGGTGCGCCTGTTCGTGTTTCCGCCCGATAGCGAACCGGCGTTTCCGCACGGGTTGCTGGTTCGACATTTCGTGGCCGAGGGTTGGCTTTACGCGCTGGCGGCAGGGACCGTCGAAGAACTGCAGCCGCTGGTGCAGCAAGTGGTCGCGATGAAGGGGCAGGTTCACGACATGCCAGCGTGGCTGCATACCGACATGGCACGCAACGAGGCGTATGTCGTGGCAAGACTGGACGTGCTCGCACGTGAGGACGCGGCACTGCGCGCGCAACTGTCGCTGCTGGACGATCGCCATGAACTGCGTACGGCACTCGGCGACGCGGCGCGGCTGCAATGGGTGCTGCAGAATGTGCGCGCGCTGGAATCGGGCGACCTGTTCTGCTGGATCACCGGGTGGACCAGCGAGCTGGAAGGTCATCGCCTTGCGAGCGCTCTCGATCGGTCAGGTGCGCGCGCGATCCTTCACCATCCGGCGCCGCCGCCGGGGGCCAAAGCGCCCCTGCTGTTCGTCAATCCGTGGTGGGCGCGGCCGTTCGAGGTCTTCAGCCGCGCGCTGGGCATGCCATCGCGCAACGAGGCCGATCCGAGCGCTCTGCTCGCGATCGCCGTGCCGCTGATGTTCGGCTACATGTTCGCCGACGTCGGCCAGGGGCTCGTGATCGCGGTTGCCGGCTTCGTGGTCCGCAAGCGCTGGCCGCTCGCGCGGTTGTTTGTCGCCGGCGGGCTCGCTGCGGCCGCCTTCGGCGTGCTGTTCGGCAGCGTGTTCAGCCTGCACGCGTTCCATCCGCTGTGGATCTCGCCCCTCGATGAGCCGCTCACGATCCTGCTGCTTCCTTTGATCGGGGGCGGCGTTCTGCTGACGATCGGCCTCCTCCTCTCCGCCGTCGAGGCGAATTGGCGTGGCGACCTCGTCGGCTGGTTGACGACCGACGCGGGACTCATCGCGGTCTACCTCGGACTGCTGTCCGGGTTCTTCTGGCCCACCGGATTCGTGATCGCGGCCGGAGGCGCCACCGTGTTCTGTCTTGGTCACGCGTGGCACGCTCGCCGATTCTCCGCGAGCTTTGGCGCACTGGCCGAACTGGTCGAGCGCACGCTGCAGATACTGATCAACACGCTGTCGTTCGCGCGCGTCGGCGCGTTCGCGCTCGCCCATGCCGGGTTGTCGTCGGCGATCGTCGCGTTGATGAATGCCAGCGGTAACACCGTCGTGCAGATGCTGGTGCTCGTCCTTGGCAACGCGATCGTCATCGTCCTCGAAGGCCTGGTCGTGTCGATCCAGACGACGCGCCTGGTGCTGTTCGAATTCTTCACGCGCTTTCTCGCGGCGGAAGGCCGCGCCTTCCATCCGCTGCCAGCCCCCCCTTCGACCACACAGGAGAAATAGATGAAACCGTCATTCAAGTTCACCGCGGCGCTGGTTGCGGTCGCGCTCGCCATGGGCATCGGCGCGACCGCGCTGCTCGTCGCGATGGCGCCGGCGCTCGCCGCAGCCCCGGCGGCCGCCACCGCTGGCGGCGGCGATGCGTGGAGCTTCGGACTCCTTGCGGCGGCACTGTCGACGGCGCTGGCGGCACTGGGCGCCGGCTTCGCGGTCGCGCGCGTCGGCACGGCGGCGATCGGAGCGCTCGCCGAAAAACCCGAGCTCTTCGGCCGCTTGCTGATCTTCGTCGGGCTCGCAGAAGGCATCGCGATCTACGGTCTCATCGTGTCCATCCTGATCCTCAACCGCCTCGTGTGATGCGGAGCCCGATCTACCTGGGCGACGAAGTGACCGGCGCCGGTTACCGGTTGGCCGGGGCACAGGTGCGAGTGCCTGCGCCTCGTGAAGCCAGCGCGGCCTTCGAAGAAGCGTGCGCGATGGCGCCTCTGGTGCTCGTATCGGCGGCCGTCGCAGTACACATCGATGCAGGACAGCTGCGGGCGGCGCTGGCCGCACTGCAGCCGCTGGTACTGATCGTCCCGGATGCGCAGGGCGAGGTCCCGCGGCCCGATCTCGCGGCGCGCCTGCGCGGGCAACTGGGAATGGAAGCATGACGCTCGAACGGCGCGCCCAGGCCTTGCTGGACATCGTCGAGAACGACCGGTGTGCGCAGTGCGAGTCCATTCTGGCCGAAGCGCGGGGACGCGCATCGGCGCTGGTCGCACAAGCCCACGCCGATTCACGCACGCGCATGCGGGAAGCTTTTGCCGAGGAACGGCGACGCCTGCACGAGCGCGTGTCCGCAGCGCGAGCCAAACTGCAAACCCGACAGCGCCTGCACGAGCAGCAGCGCACCGCTGCCTTGCTTGCGTTGGGGCTGGCAGCGGCTCCCCGACGCGCTGCGAGCGCGCTGGCGCGACAACGACATGCGCCGGCTGTGGGTCGAGGCCGTCGTCGCCATGGCGTGGCGCGTGCTGCCGCGCGCGCAGTGGCGCATCGCGCACGACCCCGCTTGGCCGGCCGCGGAGCAGCAGGCGCTTGCCGCGCGTGTCGCGCGGGATCTCGACATGGCGCCCGCGTTCAGTGCGGACGCCCGCATCGACGCCGGACTGCGGATTGCCTCGGGCGGCAACGTCGTCGATGGATCGCTCGCCGGCCTCCTCGCCGATCGCGTCGAGGTCGGTGCACAACTTCTGCGATGTCTGGAGCAGCTGGCATGAGCCACGCCTCGATCCGCTCGATCGGCGGCCCGGTGCTGCATGCCGTGTCGAGCGGGCCGTTCAAGCTGCGCGAAGCCGTCGCGGTCGGTCCGCAGGCGCTCCTGGGCGAAGTCGTGCGACTGAACGGCGACGAAATCGTCGTGCAGGTATACGAAGACACGACGGGTTTGCGCCCCGGCGCCGATGTCGTCGGTCAGGGGTTGCCGCTCGCGATCCGGCTCGGCCCGGGCCTGCTCGGCAACATCTTCGACGGCCTCCTGCGACCGCTCTCGGGTGGGGATTCCGCATTCGTCGCGCCCGGCATGCGCCGCGCCGCACCCGGCACGTTCGCATTTGCGCCGCGCATCACGTCGGGCACAGTTTTGTTGCCGGGTGCCGTCTACGGCGAGGCTACAGGCGCTTCGGGCCGCGTCCAACGCTGCATCTGTCCGCCGGACGTCACGGGCGAGGTGACTTCCATCGTAGCGGCCGGCGACTATCCCGAAAATGCGACGGTTTGCTCCTTGCGCCTTGGTGACGGGCGCGCGTGCGAGCTTGCGATGGGCCACGACTGGCCGGTGCGGACGCCGCGGCCGGTCCTGCGGCGCCTGCCGTCGACCGCGCCGCTGGTCACCGGACAGCGGATCATCGACTGTCTCTTTCCGGTCGCGCAGGGCGGAAAGGCCGCGGTGCCGGGCGGTTTCGGCACCGGCAAGACCGTATTGCTGGAAGCGCTGGCGAAAGGCTGCAACGCGGACGTCATCGTCTACCTGGGCTGCGGTGAACGCGGCAACGAACTGGCGGGCGTACTCGAGGAATTTCCGCTGCTCATCGATCCGAAGACCGACCGACCGTTGATGGAACGCACCGTCATCATCGCCAACACGTCGAACATGCCGGTCGCGGCACGCGAAGCGTCGATCTACTGTGCGGTCACCGTCGCAGAATACTTTCGCGACCAGGGCCTCGACGTCGCCCTGATGGCCGACTCGACCAGCCGTTGGGCGGAAGCGTTGCGCGAAGTGTCGGGGCGCTTCGGCGAACTCCCCGGCGAAGGTGGTTACCCCGCGTATCTTTCGTCGCGGCTCGCCGATTTCTACGAGCGCGCGGCGATCGTCGAGACGCTCGCCGGCGACCGCGGATCGGTGACCGTGATCGGGGCGATCAGTCCGCCGTCGGGAGATTTCTCCGAGCCGGTGACCAGCCACACGAAACGCTACGTCAAGGCGTTCTGGGCGCTCGACGTCAAGCGCGCACAGGCGCGCTTCTATCCGGCAATCCATCCGTTGCAGTCCTATGCGGAGAGCGCGCGCGACTTCGTGCCGTGGTGGGCTGCGAACGGCAACGACGATTGGTGGAAGCTGCGTCGCCGTTTTCTCACGCTGCTCGACGAACAGGCGCACCTTGAGCGGATGGCGCGAATCATCGGCAAGGATGCGCTGCCGGTGCGCCAGCAGCTCACGCTGTTCTGCGCCGACCTGATCAACGATGCGTTCCTGCGGCAGTCGGCTTTCTCGCCGATCGACCGCGTGTGCAGCCCCCGTCGGCAAGCGCTGATGATGCGGCTGATCGGCAAGTTCCTCGATCTCTCCGAGGCTGCGATCGCCGCCGGCATCCATCCCGAGCGCCTCGGACACCTGCCCTCGCTTGCGGCCGCTCCAACGCATGGGCGAAGATATTGGCGACACGGAACTGGCGCGTTTTGCGGCGCTGGAGGCGAACCTCGACCGCGAGTTCGCGGAACTTCTTCACGCCAGCGAGGCCGGCAATGCGACTCACGGTTGAAGGCGCGGCCACGCGGCTGGAAGGCCCGCTGCTGTTCCTGCGGCGCACGCTCGATGTCGGCCTGTACGACGCGGTCGAGGTGCGCGGCGGCGACGGTCGCACGCGCCTCGGGCGCGTCGCGGCGATCGACGAATCGTTCATGACGATCGAAGTGCTCGAATCGACATCGGGCCTGGCGTTGCCGGACACGGTGGTGCGCTTTTTCGGCGAACCGCTGACCTTCGGCCTCTCGCCCTCGATCCTCGGCCGCGTGTTCAATGGCGTCGGGCAAGTGATCGACGGCGGTCCACCGATCGCGGCGCGCGTGACGCACCGCATCGAAGGCCTGCCGATCAATCCGGTCGCGCGCGCCGGTCCGCGCGACTTCATCGAGACCGGTGTCACGACGCTCGACCTCATGAACAGCCTGGTGCGCGGTCAGAAGCTGCCGATCTTTTCCGGCGGCGGCTTGCCGCACGACCGGCTCGCCGTCGAAATCGCCCGCCATGCACGGCTGCGCCAGGGACCGGATGCCGACGCAGGTGGGGACTTCGCCATCGTGTTCGCCGGCATCGGCGTGCCCTACGACAGCGCGGAATACTTTCGCAAGAGTCTCGAACAGAGCGGCGCGCTCGAACGAACGGCGCTGTTTCTGAACCTCGCCAGCGACTCGTCGACACAGCGGCTGCTGACGCCGCGCTTCGCGCTCACCGCCGCGGAATACCTCGCCTTCGTCGAGGGCAAACATGTGCTGGCGATCCTGACCGACATGACGAACTACGCGGAGGCCCTGCGCGAAGTCTCGTCGTCGAAAGGAGAGCTGCCGAGCCGCAAGGGCTTTCCCGGCTACATGTACTCGGACCTGGCCAGCCTGTTCGAGCGCGCCGGCTGCGTCCGTGGCACAAAGGGCACGCTGACGCAATTGTCGATCCTGACGATGCCTGCCGATGATATCGGCCACCCGATTCCGGACTTGACGGGTTACATCACCGAGGGCCAGATCGTGCTCTCGCGCGACCTCGACCGGCGCGCGGTCTATCCGCCGATCGATGTCCTGCCTTCGCTGTCGCGATTGATGAAGGACGGCACGGGTAGCCACTACACGCACCCCGACCATCCTGCGCTTTCGAGCCAGCT
The DNA here is from genome assembly GCA_963726935.1 of uncultured beta proteobacterium. Classification (GTDB taxonomy): domain Bacteria; phylum Pseudomonadota; class Gammaproteobacteria; order Burkholderiales; family Casimicrobiaceae; genus PALSA-1003. The sequence goes on along the minus strand of CAVSEH010000012.1, from coordinate 28,564 downwards.
GTACGCGGCCTACGCACGCGCTGTGCAGGCCCGCGTGCTGGCAAGCGTCGTCGGCGAGGAAGGGCTCGCGGCTACCGACCGGCAATATCTGACGTTCGGTGCCGCATTCGAGGAAGATCTCGTCAGCCAGTCCGAGCCGCGTACGCTGGAGCAGAGCATGGAGGTCGGTTGGCACCTGCTCGCCGGGCTGCCCGTGACCGAGTTGACGCGTCTGTCCGACGCGCAGATCGCCGCCCATCTTGGCGCGAACCCTCCAGTCGCTGAGATTACGGTGGCGCGCGCCTTGAATACGGTGCCCGAATGAGCGAAGCGACCCCCACCCGCGCGGTCGTGCTCGAGCTGAAGGACGAGCAGCGGGCGATGCACGAGGGTTATGCGTTCCTCGACGAGAAATGCCTGCTGCTCGCGGGCGAGATTCTGCGCGAACTCGAACATCATGCGCAACTCGACGTCGCCATGCTCGCTGCGCACCAGGTCGCCGTTCAGGCGCTGCGCGCCGCGGTTGCGCGGCATGGGCTGGCCGACCTCCAGGTTTACCCGGCGCTCGACCAGAGCTGCCGCCACACTCGCGCGCGACGCGCGCTCGATCATGGGTGTGCGCCTCCAGGACGCCACTTGGCGATCATCGGACGCAGCACCGCGGCCGTCGGTTCAGCCATCGCCCGAGGCGGAAGCATGCCGGCGCGCATTCGTCGCGCTGATTGCCGCGGCGACCAGGCTCGCCGCCGTCTGCGGCAATCTCGAGCGCCTTTCGTTCGAGTATCGGCGCTCGGTACGCCGCGCGCGCGCGCTGCAGGATGTCTTGTTGCCCGAACTCGACCACGCGGTGTACCAGATCGAATCGCGACTGGAGGAACTCGAACAGGAAGACGCCATCTCGATGCGGCGTCGGACGTGATTGGCGCGCGAAGAGATGTTCAGCTAGGCCTTGATGAACTCCTGCCTGCCGCCGAGCCACCGCTCCAGATGCGCATTCGCCGCCTCCGGCTCGCGCCGCAGCAGCTGATCGGCGGCGTCGCGCGCCTGCTCCAGTAACTTGACGTCGCGTTCGAGGTCGGCAAAACGCAGGAGCGGGACGCCGGACTGGCGCGCACCAAGAAACTCGCCCGGGCCGCGGATCAGCAGATCCTGGCGGGCAATTTCAAAGCCGTCGCTGTTTTCATAGACAACCTTGAGCCGGGCCTTGGCCAGTTCCGACATCGGTTCCTCGAACAACAGGACGCACAGGCTCTCGTCAGCGCCGCGTCCGACGCGCCCGCGCAGTTGGTGCAATTGCGCGAGCCCGAAACGCTCCGCATGTTCGATCACCATCATCGACGCATTGGGCACGTCGACGCCGACTTCGATCACCGTTGTGGCAACCAGTACATTGACGTCACCGTTGACGAAGCCGTTCATCACCGCGGCTTTCTCCAGCGGCTTCATACGTCCATGCAGCAAGCCGACCGTCAATTCCGGGAGAGTCGTCGTCAACTCCGCGTGCAATGCAACTGCGGTCTGCAATTCGAGTTTCTCCGATTCCTCGATCAGCGGGCATACCCAGTACACCTGGCGACCGGCAGCAGCGAGCTTGCGCACGCGCTCGACAATTTCGCTGCGGCGGCGCTGGCTCACCAGTTTCGTGACGACCGGCGTCCGGCCGGGCGGCATTTCGTCGATGACCGAAACATCGAGATCGGCGTAGAAGCTCATGGCAAGCGTCCGCGGTATCGGCGTCGCGCTCATCATCAACTGGTGCGCGTCGCCGATGCCTTTTTGGCGCAACGCCAACCGCTGGGCGACGCCGAAGCGATGCTGTTCGTCGATGATCGCCAACCCGAGCTTCGGCAGCGTTACCGCTTCCTGAAAAAGCGCGTGCGTTCCGATCGCGAGCTGGGCGTCGCCGCTCTGAATCGCGGCGAGGGCCTTCTTGCGTTCTTTGGCAGGCAATCCACCTGAAAACCAGGCGATCGAAAGCGGCAGACCGTCGAGCCATGCCGTGAGTTTGCGATAGTGTTGCTCGACCAGGATTTCCGTCGGCGCCATGAACGCCACCTGGTAGCCCGACTCGATCGCCTGCAATGCGGCAAGCGCAGCAACGATGGTCTTGCCGCTGCCGACGTCACCCTGCAGCAGGCGCTGCATGGGTTCGCTGCGCGCCAGGTCGCGACGGATCTCGCCGATCACTCGGGCTTGCGCCTTCGTCAGTGTGAACGGCAAGCGTTCGGACAGCACCCGCGTCAGCGAGTTGTCACCCGGCAGTCGCGGCGCCTTGCGCCGTGCGCGGGCGCGGCGATGCGCTTTCAGCGAGAGTTGCTGCGCCAGCAATTCGTCGAACTTGAGCCGCGTCCACGCCGGATGCGTGCGCTCGTCGAGCGCATGCTGCGAAGCATCGGTTGGCGGTTCGTGCAAATAGCGCACGGCCTGCGCGAAGCCCCACAGTCGTCGCGGCTCCCGTATCCACGGCGGTAGCGTCTCGCCGAGCAACGCCGGATCACCCGCGATCACCCGGGATACCAGCTTGCGCAACGCCTCCTGCGCGAGTCCCGCCGTCGTGGGATAGACCGGCGTCAGGCGGTCCGGCAATGGCGTCCCGGGCGCGATGACGTGAAAACTGGGATGGACCATCTCCAACCCAAAGTGCCCGTCGCGCACCTCCCCGAACGCGCGGACGCGCTTGCCAGCAGCCAGGGCTTTCTGCTGGCTCGGATAGAAATGAAAAAAGCGCAACACCAGTTGCGCTTCACCTTCCTGCAGCAGGCACACCAGCTGCCGTCGGCCGCGATATTGAATCTCGGTGTTGAAGACGGTGCCCTCGACCTGCCATGTCTCCCCGGGCCTGAGCGTGCCCAAGGGAGACAGATGCGTGTGATCCTCGTAGCGCAGCGGCAGATGCAGGACGAGATCCTGCTCGCGCATCACGCCGATGCGCGCCAGCTTCTCCTTGATCGTGTTGCCGGCCTTGGCTTCTTTCGCCGCCGGCTTCTTCGCCGCCACAGGCTAGGGCCGCAGGATCAGCACCCCTTCGATCTCGACGCGCGCACCCTTGGGCAACGCAGCGACCTGATACGTCGCGCGTGCCGGATACGGCGGCGCAAAGCTCTTGGCGAGGATGTCGTTGACGGTCGTGAAATCGGCCATGTCGGCCAGCAGCAGCGTCACCTTGACGATGTCGTCGAGCGAACCGCCCGCGGCTTCGGCCACCGCTTTCAGGTTCGCGACGACCTGCCGGGCCTGCGCGTCGACGCCATCGCGCAAGTTGCCAGTAACCGGGTCGAGGCCGATCTGGCCGGAAAGGTACACCGTGCTGCCAGCACGTATCGCTTGCGAATACGGTCCGATAGCGGCCGGCGCGCTGGTGGTCTGGATGACGTCCTTGCTCATGCTTCCTCCCTCGGTGCGGAGAGCAAATCTAGCACGGGCGACCGCATTACCGCGAACGTATCACTCAGTGCTCTACCGCCAGCCCCGCGTCGATCCAGGCATCGATGCCACCCTGCAACGGCCGGATGCGCTTGTAGCCCAGCTTGCGCAGGGACTGCGCCACCTTCACCGCAGTCGCTTCGTTGGGGCACGCGCAATAGACGACCACCTCGCCATCCACAGGTACGCCCTTGAAGCTCTCGACGATCTTCTGCATGTCGATGGCGCGCGCGCCCGGAATGCGTCCGGTCACCGCCTGCGTCATCGGTGAACGTACGTCGACGATGGCGTTCACTTTCTTTGCTTCCATCAACGAATGCAGTTCGTCGACTGACACGCGGTCCATCCGCAGCTGGCGGACGAAGAGGTAGCGTCGGAACCATTTGACGAGCACCCACGCGACGAATCCGGCGACGACAAGCGCGAGCCCGGCTTGTCCGAGCGCTTTCAGGGTGTTCATCGCATCGTCGACGGCGTTGCGGAACACGAAGCCCAGTGCGACACCGACACTCACCCACAGCGCGGCGCCGACGGCGTCGAACAGCACGAATATCCAATACCGCAACCGAATCGCTCCGGCGAGCGCCGTCGCGACCGACGCGAATCCGGGGATGAACTTGGCGAACACCATCGACACCGGCCCAAAGCGCTGAAACATCGACTCGGTCTGCCGTACGCAGGTATCCTGGGAGAGCGACACGCGGCACAGCGTGCGGAGAATCGACAACCCGAAACGTCGGCCAGCGAGGTACCAGCCGGTGTCGGCAATGAGCGCAGCTGCAACACCGACCGCGACCAATTGCCACAACGGGCTTCCGCCCATGGCGGCATAGGCGCCTGCGACGATAAGTACCGGGTACGCCGGCACCGGCAAGCCTGCCTGCAACGCCAGCACGTTGACGAAAACCAACCCCAGCCCGTACTGCTGGAGCAGCATGATCAGATGACTCATTGGTAACCTTTGCCCATGGGGATCAGTCGCAAGGGGCCCCTGCGCCTTACACGCCCCACCAAAGCATGTTGGGCTTGCCTAAGGATTGCGCAAGAGCGCTCGGTCCGGCCCGCACCATGGCGGGGCACACCAGTGTACGCCGACGCCCGGTGAGGCTATAATTGCGCCCCTCTGGGGACGTAGCTCAGCTGGGAGAGCGCCGCGTTCGCAATGCGGAGGTCGTGAGTTCGATCCTCATCGTCTCCACCAGATACCAAGGCCGACGGGTCTCCGTCGGCCTTGTCGTTTGCGGAAGGCCGCGGAAGGGGCGGCGAAGGGGTAGGTCGTCGATCGAGGGCACGGCCCCCCGCCAAATAGGTGCTTTCTCCACTGCTGCGCAGCTACCGGATAACCGAAAAGCAGAAGTCTCTAAACTAAAGGTTGGCCAACAGTGAGGGTAGGGTGCCTGCGCGCTCCAGCGCCCACAACTCCTGCAAAACGGAATCTGTTCGCGCGCTCGGCCACCGCTTACCTACATTGCTTCGAAATTTTCGCTCGATGTCCGCTCGAGTCATCGGCTGTCCCGCGAAACCGGGCATTGCGGCGACCTCCCGAGTGATGCGCTGTCCATCAACAAGAACTGTGGTCACACGCGTCGGTGGTGCGGCTCCGGGCGGTGTCGCAAGCGAGGGATCTTCCACTACAGTGATCTTCCGCATGAAGGCGCGAATGCGCGGATCGCGAAGTTTTTCGACGGTATAGCTGCCGTTGTCGATGTCGCCGTCGAATAGCACCCGCGCCGCGATGTAGGGCAAGCTGTGATCCGCTGTATCCCTGTTCTCGGGTGTCCACTTTTCGGGATCGCGTCCCGCCGACTGGTAGCCCTGCGGCGTCGTCACGATTTCGATGGCGGTGATGCGGTCAAGATCGCCGACTTCCTTGGCAATGGCGAGTCCAGCCACGACCACGGTCTGCGCATAGACCACCACTGGAAATGCCTTCATCCCGCATACGTTGATCTTGTAGGGAACGCCTCGCCCACCGAAGGCACTGACGTTCACTTCGGCGGGACCCGACACCAATTGAAAGAAGCCGCGGCGTCCTTCAAAAATGGGGGCCGGCCCAGTGAGCCCACCGCGCGCGAGCATGGCCGCGAAAACTCCATTTCGCGCGGCATCGGCATCGGCGAGTCCCTTCCAGTCCGATAGGGCCTGCGCCCGTGTCTGTCCCATGGGAATGTGGTCGTTGAGGGCAAGGTTGACCGCCTGCGCGAGCTGCTTCGACGGGAGCTGCATCAGTTTGCCCGCGGCCAGGGCTACGGCTGGCAAGCTCGACACCGTCGCCTCGTCCCAGCCGCGGTTGGCGAAATCGAAGGCATCGGCCAGGCCGCAGTTAACCTCATAGGCGACAGCGATTGCGGTGATCAGATCCGAAGCATTTGCTCCCTCCGCTTCGGCAACCGCGAGACATGCCGCAATGTTGTCGCTCGGATGGCACGTCGCACGCCCGACGTAGACGTCGTTTAGGTCGAAATATCGGAATGCGGCACCGTTGGCGAATGTCGCCAGGTCAGGCGTCGTTCGGCGGTTGGTGCCAATGACGGTCGAACCGCCGTTCCCTGACGCCAGAGCGAGATCGCGGCAGATGCGCACCGGCTTCTCGTCGAGTGCCGCTATGCCACACCCGAGCGTGTCGATGAAATGTGACTTGACGCGTTCGATAGTCTTGGGATCGAGATCCTCGTACCGCAAGCCATCCGTGTACGCGGCGAGTTGTTCCGCAAGGGGGCGGAGCGGCTGATCGGAGGACGGCTGCGGGGCAGTAACCTGTGCAACGGCGACGCGAGCGACCAACGGAAACGCGACGGCGCCGAGTACCTGACCAACGAACTGTCGACGCATCATCATGAAGTCTCCTTATGACTAGATCTCATAGTGTGCGTGCGCAAGCTTGCCAGCCGCTTGCAGCGGGTTGCTGAACAAACAAGACAAGGCCCACGGTGCACCGTCGGCTGACCGGGCGGGCCCGCCGAGCAAGGGCCGGGTCGCGCAACCCGAGCGGAACTATCTGCGCCAGGCATGGAATAACACTGTCGAACTAGTTGTTATATGTCGTTGTCGGAGGTTTGAAGGACACGCTTGGGTTGTTATTGAGGTAGTCGATAGAATCCCATGCCTTCCGATTCCAGCGACTTTGTTTCGGCACTGCCGCGGCTCCGGCGGTACGCGCGTATCTTGGCGCATGACCCCCGCCGCGCGGATGACATCGTCAAGGAAACACTCAGCCGCGCCCGAAAGGCGGAGCACGCGCCTCCGTCGGACCCCACACCCCTTCTGCCGTTGCTGTCGCTTTTGCGGTCTGTCTATGTCGACCTGTACGCGCCGGGTCGTGCGCGCGGGCCCGCACCCTCTTTCGACCCCCGAGAATCGAGTCCCGCGGCCGGCGCAGCGTGGACCGACAACCCTTCCGAAGCGAACGCTCGGCGCGGCGGCGACCTTCTCGCACAGTTGTGGCGACTTCCGGTAGAAGATCGCGAGGTACTTGTCCTGGTCGCTGTCGAACGAATGTCCTACGAAGACATTGCGGCCCTGCTCGCGGTACCTGTCGCGACGGTCCTGGCGCGCGTGACGCATGCGCGCAACTCGGTGCGTTCCGGTGCCTTCGGCGAAGCCACGACGCCAAAGCGCGCTGGTTGAATCCGGAACGACACCGATCCGATCTAGAACTGCCGCGAAAGGGTCAGGACGACCGTATTCGGACTGCTTCCACCAATTCGATAGTCGACGTTTGCGATATTGTTTGCAGCGCTGCTGTTGATGCCGACCCATGCGAGTTCGATATGGAACAGATCAACGTCGACGCCCAATCCGATCCGCCCGTCGACGACATGCTGCTCGACCTGCGGGCCGTACGGATAAGTAGTGCGGGTGCTCAGCCATCCCACGTGGACGAGTAAGCGAACGCTGTCGACGAGCGGTTGCGCCCCGTTGAGCTCAACGTACAAAGCATTCGCCGGTTGTCCATAATACCGGGGGGCGAAGTAAATCCTTGCGCCGATATTTTCTTTCGTCACACCCAGATACACCTCTCCATAGTCATAGCCGGCTGCGCCGGTGAACGCCGAGTAGTCGCCCCCTGCTTCGACACTGATGCCAGAGGGGAGGGTCGATGCAAAGCCGGTGAAGGCCACGGCTTGCATACCCGGACCTGCGGGCGGGGCTAACCGGACCGTCGACGCGAAAGCACCGGCGTACCAGCCGCTGGGATGGTCATAGGTAACTCCGATTTGCGCGGCCGGCTTCTGGTCGCTGAGCGTGACGCCCCGATAGCGATAATCGGAGACGATGCTTGCCGTACCTGAAATTTGAGCGCCGGCACCCGTTGCGACTAAACAGAACCAAAGGGCGGCGGCTCCGCGCACCGCGACGCTGTTAGGGGGTCGGCGGTGAGAGTCCGCCACCAGCCATCGAGCAACCGCAGGCGCACGCACCCGAGGTCTTGGCAATGGCTGCACAGGCATCGACGATTGTACGGTTTTGCCGGGACGCAAGAGTCGTTTCCGAGGCCGTCAGAGTCTCACGAATTTGCTGTGGCTTCTGATCCGGAGCAAGTTCGAGGAGCAATGCGACAAGACCCGTCATTTCCGCTGCGGCGAACGATGAGCCGCTGACCAGGCCCCATCGTTGTCCTGGGAGCGTCGTCGGAATATCCTGTCCAGGCGCTCGCAGGATCGCACGTGGTAAATCGTGCACGTCATCCGCTGCGACGGCAAGCACGCCGGAGACGGATGCGGGAAACCCGCCATCCTTGGACGCCGAGTCCGCGGCCGCGACGATCACCACCCCTCGCGATATCGCAACCTCCAAAAGCCGCTCCAGGAGACGATCGCGCGGACCACCTAAACTCAGGTTGACGACTGCGACCTTCCGCTCCAGTGCGAACTGGAGTGCTTTGGCCAAGGTGAAACTGCTGCAGATGGCGAGATTGCCTTCGGCAGACGTCTGCCAGCAGGCTCGAAGCGCCATCAACGCCGCCTGCGGCGCCACGCCGACGATTCCCACGCCGTCGTCGGCACGAGCAGCTATGATCCCGGCGACAGCCGTTCCATGCGTTTCGACGACAGGGTCTCTTCCGTCCACGAAATTGCGCGCAACGGCGATCCTGCCGCGCAGATCCGGATGGTCAAGTTCCACGGCGGAATCGATCTGCGCCACGCGGACATCCTTGCCCGTCGCGACCCGGTGTATGTCGGCCAGGTGCCAAAGGGTCGCAGTGGGCTGAAGCGCGTACAACGGATCGTTATACGACAACAAGTAGAACAAATTCATGCTCTGGACCCAGTCCACGCGCGCATCCAGAGCGACGTCCTCGACCAACTTTTCCATCACCGCGTCTCGCGGCGCTTCCATGACGACGCAATCGACACCGAGCGCGGGCATTGGCCAATCGTCGATCACCCGCAGATTGAACTTGGCGGCCAGTGCCCCGGCGACCCGTTGCCGGGCCGCGCGACCCGCTTGCGCATTGTAGTTTCCGAGATAGTTCGCGTCGGGGCGAAAATGCGGCGGAGCCACCCGTAGCATCACCAGGATCTGGTGCTCCGATGTGCTTCTATCGACGGGCGAGATGTCCGGATCAGCGCAAGCATTGAACGCGAAGACGCATAGCGCCACCGCAAGCAGCTGACGAAGATGTGCGGCAAGTACGATCATCGGCTGGGCCTTGGACCCAGGGGCTCGGCGAGTCGCACCGCACGCTCGGCACGCAATGCCTGCAAAGCTTGCTCCGCACGCTCCTTCGGTATCTCCAGCAGGAATACGTCGGTAGCTGTCGGTCCGTCGACGATCCGGGCGTCCACTTTCTGGAGGATCCGCCGCAGTTCGGCTTCCGGGGTCGCGGGGTCGAACTGGACGGCAATCGCGTCCCGCGATTGCGTCGACGAGTTGGGAGCACCGAGTGTTGTGTAACCGGCATTGTCGCGGACGTGGGTTGCCAAGATCGTACCGAGCATGACGATGGCCGCCAGTTGAGCGGCAAGCATCCAGCGCGTCCATGGGGGTGACGTTCGCAAGCTCTCCGTGATTCGCATCCCGCGGTGATCCCGACGCCACTGGTTGCCAAAGACTTGCTGCTGGTCCACAACAGCGGGCGGCGCGTCCGCCAGCGCTGAACCAGTCGCCAGGTTCGCGAACATCTTCCGCAGCCAATCGACCTCGTGTTGGCATTTCTCGCAGTCTCGAACATGCCGCTCGACGAATGCGAGCTCCTCGCCCCGCAGCGTTGCGTTTACGTAAAACGGGAGCAGCGCGTCCACGGACGCGTGAGTCAGCTTGTCGAAGGGCAGCAGACGTCCAGTCATGCGGGCGCGCCCGCTGATACCCGGAACGTGAACCCTGGATGCTGCCGGGGGTAGTTCGTCCTGGAACGCTGTCGCGCTCCCCCGGACACGTCTCGATCGATGCTGCTTTGCGTCATCGATTGCCACGAAGTATGAGTATGGCGCGGTCCCTTTGGGCGCGCCGTCCCAAAATTCTACCCAGATTGGCAAACCAATTCTGTCACCATTTATTCCAGTTGCGCGCACAAGGCGGCTGGGCACATAACCCCGAAGGGGAGGTAAACTCACATTTCTCGGTGACGTTTCTCTGTGGCTCTGGCCTGAAAACATGGAAGGGACAATGCGCGTCGTCGCGTAGTCCCTTGGCGTCCAGACTTGGAGGCTCAACGCATGAAAATCACTGCTAACGGCATGCTTGTCATCATCGCGCTGGCGCTGATGGCGGGCCGGGCCTGCGCAGCAGATTCAAGCCCGGCAACGCCGGCGACCAATAATCTCACCGTCGCGCGAGCGCGAATCGCGGACAAGAACTGGCCCGCCGCGATCGAGGAACTGAAGCGCGTGAATGACACCGGCAGCGCCGACTGGAACAATCTGATGGCCTACAGCCTGCGCAAGTCGGACCCCGTCAACTATGCGGCGGCCGAGAAGTTCTACGACGAGGCGCTGCGCATCGACCCGAAGCATCGCGCCGCGCTCGAGTACTCCGGCGAGCTCTATCTCGCGATGGGCAACCTGCCCAAGGCCGAACAGCGCCTGGCGACGCTGGACAAGGTGTGCATGCTGCCGTGCGAGGAATACACCGATCTGAAAAAAGCGGTGGCAAACTACAAGAGCGACGGCAAGAAGTAGCGTCCGTCGCGGTTGCGCAGCGGCGATAGACGCACGTCAGTTCCGAAGGGCCGCCCCGAGGGACTGACCCGCCCCCATTGGGGGCAGCGAGCAAGGCGAGCGTTGGGGTCGTTTCATCCTAGTACGGGTAGTCGCGCCTCCACGCGCCATCGGCAACGGAGTTCAAGGTGCCGCGGTCAAGGCCGATGTCGTGCAACTCGCGGTCGTTCATCCTGGCGAGCGTGTCGCGGTCCGCGGCGGCGCGCTCCCGCATTTCGAGCCATGCATCGATTTTCTGCGCGAAACCACGCAGCGAGCTGAGTCACATCGATGAGCGCGGAAGACAGTCGTTGTAATGGGACCGAGCTGACGGTCCGGGGCTGGATCGAAGTAGTCATGTTTATCCCAGTGCTTAACAAGTTTTCGATACGGATTTGACGAGCGAGTTTGACCCGGGCAATCAGTGTTTTGACCGAGCCACTTCCCAAGGCGACCGTCGCGACGCCGGGCAGTTCATCGATTTTCGTGGCGTTCTCCAATCGGTCTTGGTACGCTGGTAATGTTAGACGTCCAGCATTGCCGGATAAACCAATTTGTTCTGACCGTTCTGGAAAGCAGTGCTTACCAACACGATCGAAACATGCCTCACGTCCCGCGGCTCCCGTTAAACACGCTCACCGCGTTTCGCGCGGTGGCCGAACTCGAGAAGTTGCGCGCGGCTGCCGAGGTCCTGCACCTGACGCACAGCGCGGTGAGCCAGCAAATCCGCGTGCTGGAGGAGCAGTTGGGCTTTGCGGTGTTCGAGCGCCGTGGGCGTCGTGTCGTGCTCAATCCGGCCGGACAAGCGCTGCTGCGAAGCGTGCAAGGCGCACTCTCGCTTCTCGACGACGGTGTGCAGGCGGCCGCAGCGGCAGCGGGTGGCGAACAACAACGCTTGCGCGTGACGGTACTGCCGTCGTTTGCGAACCGGTGGCTTCTGCCACGCATCGGTCGCTGGCGCGAGCAGCATCCGGCACTCCCGCTCGAGATCGACGCATCGATCAACGCGATCGACCTGCAACGCGAAGGCTTCCACGCTGCCGTGCGGCAGGGTAAGGGACCGTGGCCCGGGCTCGAGTCGGAGCGGCTCTTCGAGCAGCCGCCGATCATCGTCGTGGGATCACCATCGGCTGCGCGTCGACTTCTTGGGGCGCACGCAGAAGCCCTGGCGCGCGAGCCACTACTCGGCGACAGCGACCTGTGGAGAGATTGGTTCGCGGCCGCGGGCCTGCGGACGAATGTGCGGACCGTTGCCGTGTTCAACGACGCAGGCCTCATGTTGCAGGCGGCGGAGCAGAATCTCGGCCTCGCGTTGTCGCGCGAGTTGCTTGCGGCCGACGCGCTCTGCGATGGGCGCCTCGTGCGCCTGTCGCCGATCTCGATCATGCACCCGGACGCGCAGCCGTACCATCTCGCGTATCCGCCGGGACTCCACGACTGGCCGCCGCTCGTCTCGTTTCGCCGGTGGCTCTACGACGAGCTCGACTGCTCACTGAAAGACCTGCGCGCGACGATGGTCGATCGTGATCGGAAAACGTCCGCGTCATCGCCCGCAGGGACACGCAAGTCGCCCGCATCCCGTACCGCCGTGGCGCACAGAAAGGGAGGGCGCGCGCACCGGTGAACACGGGGCGGCGCAACTCCACGCCGCGCGGGTTCGAACCCGGGGTCACGGCTTGGCATAAAAATAATACATCGCGCCGTAGGGCACGCGAGCCTCCTTGCCCGCCTGCGATGGGCTACAGCCGCCCGCCGGCGCGATGCCCCCGACCGTTTGTATGCGCTGGACACTCGCTGTCCGGCCAAGAACTCCATCGCCCGACGTAGATTTTGCACCCAGCAGCAACCATGGGATCGCCTTGGCATCCGGGCCGTCGTCTCGCGCCTTGACCTCGCCGACGGCTTTGCTGCCGTCATTCGACTCCCAAGTCGGTCCCGCGTAGTGCCGGCCGATCTTGTTGCCGGCCGCGTCGAAAAGATCAGCTTCCGGGGCTCTGAAGATCCATTCGAAGCGTGACGGGTCGTCCTTGCCGGGCTTGCAGTCATAAATCTGCACGCCCACGGCACGCGCCTCGAGCGATAGTGTCTGAGTCGTCGGGACCCGGAGATTGTCGGGGACTACCGGAACCGTTCCGGCGTTAGGCGTTGCACAGCCTGCAAGCAACGCGACAAGCGACGCAGCGCCAACTGCGGTAATGCTTCTGGTTATCATAGTCAGGGCTTCGCGTTTGGTGCGACAGATTTCATCGATGAACATGATAACGGCAGCGCACGGTGGGCGGGTGACCGCCCCACCGTGCGATGTCGGATTGCATCGTGATCGCGAGATCCCCGAAGCTACCGAAGTACCGTGCCGTTGGCGATCCACCGGCCGGCGCCGACTCGTATCAGGAACGCAACGTCGGGCTCGGTCGCACACACCGAAGGCAACGTGCCGACGCGACCATTGAACCGAGCGTCCCCTTCGTCATCAAGATCCACGAGAGGCGTATCCACGAGCACGGAATTTCCCCCGGACGCACTTCCGTCGATGTCGCAGATCAGCGTTCCCTTGACCTGGAGGATCGTCCCAGGCGTGCCGATCGCATTGCCGGCGGCGAAGACAAGGCCGCGGACGTCAAAATTGACTTGGCCTGTCTTCAAGTCAACGCTGACATGTCCGTCCTGAGCGGACCACGGCAAACCGCCGCCGGTGACCGCCCCGGTGCCAGTCCCCACGACGTTATTGGCCAAAGCGATACCATTCACCGAGGCCCAGCGAAGGTTATCTTCCGAACCGGCGCTTGCGTTAGTGCCGATGACTGCGGCCGTGAACGCGAGGCAGCCTACGATTAACGATTTACGAAACGATGTTTGCATTTGGTTCTCCGAATTGGATTGGATGGACACGTCGACCCTGCGCTACGGTTCCAGCGACCGACGATTTCCGCGCCGCTGCTACCAGACGACGTTGCGCGAGGAAGCAGTTGCAGCCTATCGATAGGGGGTGGTACGGCAACTTCGCCGTGAGGCCATATTTGTATCGTTTGTAGCAAGCTACCGGTCTCTGCGACGGTGTTCGAAAAGTGTGGAATTCGAGAGCAAGACGCGGGGTGTCCTCTCCGTGACGACGACGTAAAGTGATGCCATCGAAACAGACACATCGAAGGCGAACGATGAACATGAGCACCAAGGCCGAAATTCTCGCGGCGGCAACAGTGAGCGATCCGCGTTGGGCAGCGATACTGGCGCGCGATCCGCAGTCCGACGGCAAATTCGTATACTCCGTACGAACGACCGGTGTGTACTGCCGTCCGAGCTGTGCCGCGCGAATGGCTCGCCCGGAGAACGTTGCGTTCTACGCAACCACGGCCGACGCGGAACACGCCGGCTTTCGCCCCTGCCAGCGCTGCAGGCCGGACCAGCCCTCGATCCTTGCGCAACACGCCGCGCTGGTTGCGAAGTTGTGCCGTTTGCTCGAAACGTCCGAGCAAACGCCCAGTCTGGCCGAACTCGCGCGGCAAGCCCAGCTGAGCGCCTTTCACCTGCATCGGGTATTCAAGCGCATCACCGGACTGACCCCCAAGGCATATGCGAGCGCGCACCGCAGCAAACGACTGCGCACCGAACTCCGCCGCAGCGCCACGGTGACCGATGCCATCTACGACGCTGGGTACAACTCCGGCGGGCGCTTCTATGCGGATGCGGACAAGGTTCTCGGCATGACGCCGACACGCTACCGCGCGGGAGGTGCCGACACCGAAATCCGGTTCGCCATCGGCCAATGTTCGCTCGGCGCCATTCTCGTTGCGCGCAGCGATCGAGGCGTCTGCGCCATTTCATTGGGTGATGATCCCGACGAACTTGCGCGCGACCTCCAGGACCGTTTCCCGCGAGCGAGGCTGATCGGCGACGACGCGGAGTTCGCGCAACTCGTCGCCAAGGTGGTGGGCTTCGTCGAAGCGCCCCGCCTGGGACTGAATTTGCCGCTCGACGTGCGGGGCACGGCTTTTCAGCAGCGCGTCTGGCAAGCGCTGCGCGAAATCCCCGCGGGGCGGACCGCGAGCTACACCGACATCGCGGGACGAATCGGCGCGCCGACGTCGGTTCGCGCCGTTGCGCAGGCATGCGCAGCCAATCGCAGTGGCAGTGGCTATCCCCTGCCACCGCGTAGTGCGCAGTGACGGCGCACTGTCGGGTTATCGCTGGGGAGTCGAGCGCAAGCGCGCGCTGCTGGCTCGCGAAGCGCAGGAATGAACGCACGCGATACCGCTTTCGCGCCCGCGGCGTCACACAACGTTCATGGACGCATCGCGGCGGTCGATTGGCGCCAGGTGGGTACCGACCTGGACGCACAAGGCGCTGCCGTGATCGACCGCCTGCTCACGCCGGCCGAATGCCGCGACCTCGCGTCGCTCTACCCCCGCGACGAGGCCTTTCGCAGCCGCGTCGTGATGGCGAGGCACGGGTACGGGCGCGGCGAGTATCGCTACTTCTGCTATCCGCTTCCGACGTTGATCGGCGAGTTGCGGGAGACCCTCTATCCACGGCTGGCGCCCATCGCGAACCGCTGGTACCACGAGCTCGGCGTTACCGTGCGTTTTCCGGACCGACACGCCGACTTCATCACGCGCTGTCATGCCGCGGGTCAGCAGCGGCCGACGCCCCTACTGCTTCAGTACGGTACGGACGATTACAACTGCCTGCACCAGGACCTCTACGGCGAGCATGTTTTCCCGCTGCAAGTGGTCATATCGCTATCAGCTTCGGGACGCGACTTCGATGGTGGCGAATTCGTCATGACCGAGCAGCGTCCGCGCATGCAGTCGCGCGCGCTCGTACTAATCCTGCATCAAGGTGACACTGCAGTCATTGCGGTGCACTACCGCCTGGTGCACGTTCCCGGTTCGCGAAACGTGTCGGGATCGTAGACCAGCGACAATTCCTGCGCGTAGTCGTCGAGCTGAAGGCAGCTGCCCAACCAAGCATCCAGCGATGGGGGATCGAAAGGGCTCAGACCCTTGTTCGGCGACGTCGTGAGCTCCCCGAAGTACGCTTTGCCGGCAATCGCGTAGAGATCGACGCGAACGAAGTCGACGCCGGCGGAAAGTTGTTCCGCAGACCTGATCATCGTGGCAAGCGAATGCGGCGGGTCGACATGCCCGCCCTGCGCGGCCGCAACGGTGCCCGGAATGAATCGCCAGTGCTCATCGTAGAGAGCCTGGGTATGTCGGGTGAAGCGATCGCGGTCGACTTGGACCATGCGCACCTTGCCGCCGAACACGAAGAACTTGTAGTCCGGCGGAAGACCACCCGTCTCGCTGCGCAGCAGCTCTTCCGCGTAGACGGCACGATGCACTCCCGTATAGGCCCGCTCCCGCCCGACGGCGGTGAAGTCGCGGCGCAGCCAGCGGTTTCCCGTGGCGACAAGATCCTTGCGCCGAAGGAGCGTCTTGTCCTCGATCACTTGAAGCCAGCCGCTGCCGTGGTTCGCCTTCATCACGAATGCGTTGGGCAACTCGTCGAAGGGCAGCGTGTCGGCCCGACTCGACCACCAGTAAAGCATCGGCAGGTTTAGGTCCGGTGTGGTACGGCGGACGTAATCCCGAACGCGCAGCTTGTCCGCGAACAGCGTCATGAACGAACGCCGATCGCTCAGGATCTTGACGATGATTTTCTCGTTGAACCCTGCGGGTCGCTCGAGATCCGGCCATCGCCCGAACTTACTGAAATACAGGCCGCGGAGATAGTCTCGATCGCTGACGAAGCGCAGCGCGATGCTCCGGCGGACATCCTGCCGGACCGACTTCCAACGGCGAACGAGGTCCCGAGCGTGCACGCGTCACGTCAGCGAATCAACAGCCCGAACCGCGCGAACGAAGTGAGCGCGTCGTCGACGCGTGTCGCGACCGCGATGGTGTCCCCGAGTGCCGTGGTTGAGGACTTCGCAACTACGCCGGAGTCGTGTCGACGACCGAGCCAGTCCGGGCGGCCTCCGCAATCGCTTCAGTGATCCGCAGGTTCTGCAAGCCATCGCGAGCGCTGACGATGGGCTGAGACTCGCCGCGAACGACACGGCCAAAATGTTCGAGTTGATGTGCGAGCGGGTCATCGCGCGTCATTTCGGCAACGCTGACGTTGAACGGTTTCCACCAGGATCGATCTTCGGCTTTGGCGTACGTTTTCATCCGCATCGTCGGTATCGACAGCGACCCGAATGTGCCCGAGATGACGTAGCAGTCTTCGTCGGGGTAGGTCGGATACGCCTTGTTCTCCTGCGACGTCTGTTCCCAGCTGCGCGCGCACGCTGCTGTATCCGATAACATGAATGTACCAAGCGCTCCATTGGCGAAACGCAAGTTGATGGCGACGGTATCCTCGACCGGAAACCCGCGTGTGGCGCGCGAGGAAAGTGCTTGCACTGCGACGATATCGCCGCACAACATGCGCAGGTTGTGAACTTCGTGAATCATGTTGATCAGGATCGGCCCACCGCCGACTTCGCGGCGCCACGGTCCGTCGGCGAAATAGCCATCCGGTTTGAAGAACATCGCGCTTCCCGTCACCGCGACGAGCTTGCCGAGCCGGCCCTCGTCGATCACCTCCTTCGCCCGGGCCATGATCGGGCTATGCGCCCGGTGATGACCGATGAGGATTTTCGCGGCCGCCTTGTCGGCCGCCTGTATTAGCGCCTCGGCTTCCCGCACGGTTGGCGTGATCGGCTTCTCCAACAGCATCGGCACGCCCGCGTCGATACACTTGAGCGCGTGCTCAAGATGCAATTTGTTCGGTGTCGCGAGAATCACCCCGTCCGGGCGATCCTTCGCGAACAGTTCATCGAGCGATTGGTACAGCGGCACGCCGGCCCTGGCGGCGGTTGCCACCGAGGCTGGCGCCGGGTCGACGATCGCAGTCAACGTACAGGTCGGGCTTTTTTGCGTAACTTCGATGTGGGCGAGGCCGATGATGCCGGCCCCGGCCACTGCGATGCGCGTCTTTGCCATCGAAGCGTGTCCTTCGGCAATCGAACAGGGTCGTCACCAACAGCGCGCATTACGCGCTGTGCGCGCGATGCGTGGCTTACGGCGGTCAGCCGCCGCGCAGGCTGCAGAAGCCGGGCCCTGCAGCTTGCAAGGCCCGGCGAACCCCGTAACTCCAGGCTACCCTTTGGCCAGTGCCCCGTCGGCAATCGCCTTCGCTCGCAGCCGGTCGTACTCATCCTTGGGGACGGGTACTCGCGCTTGGATTGCCGAGGTCGTTCATGTGCGTCCGATATGTCTCCCGAGCAGTCCACGCCGCAATCGCTGCGACGCACGTAATGCCAAAGGTCCAACACCCGATCGTGAACGGGATGTCGGTCGGCTCCGGGTGGCGCCACGGCGACGAAGAGCGCCGGAAGCAGGGCGGTGACGAGTGTCCCGAGGTTCTGCGAAATTGCCATGCCGGAAACCCGAGTACGGGTCGGGAACATCTCAGGGTAGAAGCTCGGGAAAATGGCATTGTAGCCTTGGTAGACGACGCCCCACATCAGCAGCGACATCGCGATCGCCAGGGGCACGTTGTGGATGCTGATGGCGTAGAGATAGCCGAACGAGAGCAGCCCCGAAGCAAGCGCACCGACGATGATCGGGGGCCGGCGGCCTATCTTGTCCGAGAGATTACCGACAAAAGGTATGACCAGCACCGCCACGATGTTGCCCAGCACCGGGATCCACAGATAGACGTCCTTCTCGAAGCCGATCTTGTATCCCGGTTGCACCGCGTACGCCGCGCCAAAGATCGTGGTGACCACCGGGATGACGTTCATCAAGGACATGCACATGACGCGGAGCATGTCCCGCCAATTGTCCCGGATGGCGACGAGGACCGGCGCCTTCGGGACCTCCTTGTGCTCGCTCTCTTCGGCAAATGCGGGAGTCTCATCGACCTCGCGGCGAATGATGTAACCCGCGATGACGACGACGAAGCTCAACAGGAAGGGGATCCGCCAGCCCCAGGTATTGAACGAGTCCTTGTCCATGTAGTGCGCGAGGGGCAGGAACACCGCCGCGGCGAGGATCTGCCCGGCCTGAACGCCCTGCAGGGTAAAGCTGGCAAAGAAGCCGCGCCGGCCGAACGGAGCGTGCTCGAGAATCATGGAGCTGGCGCCGGAGATCTCGCCGGCGACCGCGAACCCCTGGATGAGACGCAGCACGACAAGGAGTAACGGGGCGAGCCAGCCGACCTGCTGATAGGTGGGCAGGATCCCGACGGCCATCGTCGAGAAGCCCATCAGGAACATGCACACGATCAGCACGGTCTTGCGGCCGTGGGTGTCGCCCCAGTGCCCGAGGAAGAAGGCGCCAATCGGCCGGGCGACGTAGCCGACGCCGTAGGTCGCCAGCGACGCGATGATGGCGACCTTGGGGTCCGTCGAGGGAAAGAAGATCTGGGGGAAGATCAGCGATGCCGCGGTGGCATAAATGAAGAAGTCGTAGTACTCCAACGCCGAGCCGATCCAGCCACTGGCGGTCGCCTTCTTTGTCTGGTGCCTACCATGGGGTTCGTGTTCCGTTGCCGTTGCGGTAGCCATTTGCGTCTCCTCCAATCATTGATCACATGAACTGGAACTGCGCACTACGACCAAGCAGCACTGCGGGTACAAAGCTACGACGGGCGACATGTTGTTGTTGGTACTCACCGGTTAGTACAATTCTTCGCGATCTCACCGAAGGCGTCGACGCATAGTAGGCGTCGTCGTCCGCAAGCGTCAAGGTATGGCGCACGCATGCCGCCTCGCCGTCGCGGCTATACTTACGTCCCCGACACCGCTGACGACGAGCCACAGGACCTCACGATGAACACGACCACGCTGACGATTGCCGATCTCGACGCACTGACCGCCTTCGACACGCCGACGATTTGCAACGCGCTCGAACGCTTGTCACCGGCGACGCAGGCACGAGGATTTACGACACGGTCGTTGCTCTGCGGCTTTCCCGCCCTGAAGCCGATCGTCGGCTATGCGCGCACGGCGATGATCCGGTCGGCGCAACCGCTCGGCTCGACGGCCGCCGAGCAGCGCGCCCTGCAGAACGACTATTACCGCTATGTCGACGCAGGACCGAAACCATCAATCGTGGTGATCCAGGATCTCGACGAGGACGCCGCAGGCACCGGCGCCTTCTGGGGCGAAGTGCAATCAGCGATTCACGTCGGCCTCGGCGCACGCGGACTCGTCACCAACGGCTCGGTGCGCGACATCGATCAATGGGCGCCTGGCTTCCAGTTTCTCGCCGCCCACATCGTTCCATCGCATGCCTATGCCAAGCCCATCGCTTTTGGCACGGAAGTTCAGGTTTGCGGCATGCGCGTCAAATCAGGCGACCTGATCCACGCCGACCGGCATGGCGCCGTCGTCGTGCCGCCCGAGCTGGTTCGCGCTATTCCCGACGCTGCGCGGGCCGTCGCCGAGCGCGAGGCGCGCATCCTTGCGGTAGCGCGAGGGCCCGCGTGCACTGCAGAAAAGCTCGTCGCGGTGTTCAAGGACCTCGACGCGATTCACTGACGCGGGCGATTCGCTACTTGCGGGCGGTACTCGCCGCCTTGGGCGGCTTTTTCGCGAGCTTGTTCGCTGGAATCGGCGTGTCCTTCGAGTGGCGCAGACCTTCCTGCTCGGCGGCCAGCATTTCCTTTGCCTCGGCGGGTGAGCGCGGCGCAGCGTCTCGTGCCGCCTGTTCGATATCCGCCTTTTTCACGAACTCCTTGGTAGCCGCGTTGTATTGCCGCGATGCCTCGTAGTTGCCTTCCCCGTACACGTTCTTCTTGCCGCTCATGAGCCGCTCCTCGATGCCTGGATGGGTGCTGCCCGGTTACTTTGGGCCGCCACGCACCGCGCGTACATAGGACGAACGCCGATCCTGCTGTCAGACGTGTTCCTACAGCGAGGCGACAATCAACGCGAGATGACCGGCAGTCGTCCGACCACGCCATTTGCAGTTATCTCGCGTCGCTCACGATGCACCGCTTGACGCACATCAATGTATGGCCTCGCAAAATGTGTCTTACTGGCGTTATCGGCGGAGGCGAAGTGTTCTCGTGGCGCCTGTGCACCCGACGCGCGGAGGAGGCTTGTGAGAACCCAGAATGCGGCAGCAACGATCCTTGGTAGCGTCATCGCGGCGGCATTTGTTGCGTTCGCTACCGCCGGCACTGCCGGCGCGCAGCCGACGGAGCGAAGCGGCAAGCAAGTGGTCGACTCGCTCTGCATCTCATGTCACGGGAGCGGCGCCGGCGGTGCGCCGAAAATAGGTGACAAGAAAGCGTGGGCAGATCGCGCCGCCAAAGGCCTCGCGGGATTGAGCAAGAACGCATTGGCCGGAATCCGTCAAATGCCCCCGCATGGCGGCAACATGAAGCTCACCGACATCGAAGTCGAGCGCGCCATCACCTACATGGTCAACCAGTCCGGAGGTCACTGGACCGAACCTGTCAGCCGAACTGCCGCAACCCCTCCGCGTAGCGGCAAGGAAATTGTCGAAGCACAGTGCGTCAAGTGTCACGGCAAAGGCGTGGGCGGGGCGCCGAAGATCGGCGACCGCGCGGCCTGGACGCCGCGCCTCAAGCTTGGTCTCGATACGGTGGTGGCCTCGGCGATCCATGGCCACGGCGCAATGCCTCCGCGCGGCGGGATGGCGGACCTTACCGATGTAGAGATCCGTAGCGCGATCATCTACATGTTCAATGTGGGCACGGGCGCGACGAACTGAGCTCGCTGCGCGATCGCCGCGTGCAACCGCGAGCGGCTACATGGAGCGGAAAAGGCGACGGCATGAATACATGCCACGCTACTGTTACGACATCCGTTACATCGTCGTTGCACGCACGATAATCAAAAAGAGAACGAGTCTCATTGCGTTACTCATCGCAAATGAGATTCAGTTCAACAACAAATCGCCCACGTCGCCATTTCGCAACACGTTGATGTTTTATCCCGCTCGCTGACCATGAATTGATTCAGATCAACTTGGCGGTGGGAACTTTGGCGAATATTGGATCGCGTGGTCCGGACAAAAAACCCGTTCAGTAGCAAACGCGTGCTCCAACCTAGTCATCGCTCGGTTCTCGGCTCACGCAAGCCGACCTCACGTTTCGTGTCCACATCGCGCAGGAACGACAACATCTCAATTCGAGAATCCCATGAACACTAGAACGATTGCACATCGTGCTCAATCGCTCGCGGCATTGTCGCTTGTCGCAGCAGCAATGCTCGCGCCGGGTGCCGTGCTCGCGGCGGATGCCGCGGCCGCGCAGGCTCTCGCCAGGCAGAACAACTGCTTCAAGTGCCATGCCGTCGACAAGAAAAAAGAGGGGCCCGCCTGGAAAGAAATCGCGGTCAAGCTCAAGAGCGATAAGGACGCCGAGGCGAAGCTGTACAAGCACCTCACGACCGGGCCGAAGGTGAAGTTCGAGGACGGTCACGAAGAGGACCATCCGATCATCAAGGCAAAAAGTGCGGACGATACCAAGAATCTGGTCGCCTGGATTCTGTCGCTTCAATAGTCATCGCGGGTAGCCCGCACTGACGAAGCGACGACGACTGCGGCGTGCGTGCGGTGGGGAATGGCGAGAGGAAGGGGAACGCAATGAATCGCCTCAAGAACGCGGTGTCACTGATCCTCACGGTCCTCGGACTAAGTTTGGGCGCTTCCGCCTTCGCGGCGGATGCGCCCGCCATGTCCCCCAAGGACGATCCGGTGAAGGAAGCGCTCGCCAAGGATGCCGTGTGCACGAAGTGCCACGACGAGAACGACAACAAGCCCATCCTCGCGTACTACCAGACGCGCCACGGCGTAAAGGCAGATCCGCGAACGCCGGGCTGCCAGACCTGCCACGGCGCGAGCGACGCGCATGTCAAGAATCCGCAGGGCGTCTCACCAAGACCGCAGCCAGACACGGTGTTCGGTATCGGCCCGAAACGAGTCTCCTCCGTCGACGACCAGACCGGCGCCTGTCTCACCTGTCACAAGTCGGGTAACCGCACCTACTGGTCCGGCAGCGTCCATCAATTCCGCGATCTCGTCTGCAGCAACTGTCACGTGGTGCACGCGCCGAGCGACAAGGTGCTGACCAAGATCAGCCAGCCCGAGGTCTGCTTCACCTGCCACAAGACGCAGCGCGCGCAGATCAACATGATCTCGACGCACCCGATTCTGGTCGGCAAGGTTGCGTGTTCGGACTGCCACAACCCGCACGGCTCGACGGCGGCGAAGCTGCTCGTGAAGGACACGACCAACGAGACCTGCTACACCTGCCACGCCGAAAAGCGCGGGCCGTTCCTGTGGGAGCACAGTTCGGTTGTCGACGACTGCAGCAACTGCCATACGCCACACGGCTCGACCAAGCCGGCCCTGCTCAAGGCTCGCGTTCCGTGGCTTTGCCAGGAATGCCATAGCGGCGACCACGGCGCCGCGATCAATAGCGGTGCGAACCTGCCGACGGGCAACGCGACGACGTTGAACGGTCAGCAACCGCTGGGCGCCCAGAGTCCGCGCGCCCAGATGAACGCCCGGGCGTGTCTGAATTGCCATGTCCTGATCCATGGCTCGAACCATCCGGCCGGCGCCAAGTTCCAGCGTTGATCGAATGCCTCAGGGGAGCAAGTCATGAGCGCGAACCAGGGTTGTCGAGTTGCCGTCCGTGCATCGGTGCGGGCGGTGAGCGCCGCAGTCTGGGCGATGGCTGCCGCATCGGTCGCCTACGCCGCAGATCCCGCGCCTGCGGACCCGGCAGTCACCGCACTGACGCAGCCGACCAACTCGATCGAGGCAGGCATCGGTTACGTTACGCAGGATTCGTTCAAGTATGGCCAGTTCAACGGCCTCTTCAACAAGGGCGCGTACGGCATCCTGAATTTCGACGTCCGCGACCAAACGCCGTATGACGCCGACAGCGCCTTGCGGTGGCGCATATTCGGCACAAACCTCGGTCTCGATACCCGTAGTGCATATGGGGAAGTCGGGAAGCAGGGCTCGTTCCGGATCAGCGTGGGATTCGACGAGCTGCGCAGCAACTACACCGACAGCTACCAGACCCCATTCCTGGGCAATGGATCGAACTTTCTGACGCTGCCGTCGACGTGGCTCAAGCCAGTGGTTCCGCAGGCGAACGCAACGGGTGGCAATTTCCGCGCGCTGTCACCGACGACCGGGCTCGGGCCGACCATCGTCAACGGAGTCGTGACGCAACCTACGGCGGCACAGCAGGCCACCGTCAACGGCATCATCGCGGCCGATGTGCCGTCCTTCAACAATCTCAACCTGGATACGGTCCGCAAGGTCTATTCGGAAGGGTTGGGGTTCAACATCGACCCGCGGTGGGACGTGAAGGTTTCCGCGAGCCAGACGCAGCAGAATGGGCTCAAGCCGCTCAACATGATCAGCCTTGCATCGGGGACGGTGTCCGCGGTGCTGCCGAACTTGATCGACCAGATCACGAACCAGTACAACGCGAGCATCAACTATACCGGCGACAAGTTCTACTTCACGGCGGCTTACTACGGTTCATATTTCACCAACCACAACAACTCGATGACGTTCGAGAACCCGTTCGCCAAGGGCACCGTCGCGACGATGAGCACGGCCCCGAGCAACGACTTCAACCAGTTCATTCTGAAGGGCGGCTACAACTTCACACCCACGACGAAGCTGGTGGTCGGGGCATCCTACGGACGCAACACGCAGAACGACCCGTTCCTCAACAACCCGACCGACTTGCCGATCGGGCTGCCGACCTCATCGCTGAACGGACTGGTTGTCACGGAAATGTTCACCGCGCGTCTAACCGCAAAGCCGGCCAAGAATCTGAACATCGGCCTCGCGTACACATACAACGACCGCGACAATAAGACCCCGGTCAATACCTATGCGTTCTACGACGCCGAAGAGCCGAAGACCGGGGCGTCCTCGTTCAATGGCACGCTGGGCCTTCCCGCCGGCACGCTCGGCAGCAACATCAACATCTACGCGAATCGTCCGTACAGCAAGAAGGTGAATACCGTCGTCGCCGATGCGGACTACCTCTTTGCGCCGGGACAATCCGTCAAGGGTGCCTACGAATATCAGCAGATCGACCGCAACTGTCCGGGCTCCTGGATCAACTGCGCCGACGCGACCCAGGCGCGGGAGAACACGCTGCGCCTCGCCTATGACGGCAACATCAGCGAGACGTTCAGCGCCCGCGCGAGCTACGCTTATTCGCAGCGCCGCGTCGATTACGATCCGAACGCCTGGCTCGCGCTGGTGCCGATGGCCAATTTCGTCCCCGGTGCACCGACAGTCGGCGCCACAACCAGTGCGGCAGCCTTCCTCGCGGCGACCGGTTTGGGCGGCTACGGTCCCAACGCGCCGTACGTGCCGCTGCAGCCGGGCAACCTAGGCATCTTCTTCCCGAATAACAGTGCAATGCCGCAGGCTCTTTACGGCAGCCGCAACGACATCCACGAGATTCCCGGGATGATGCGTTTCAACATGGCCGATCGCGACCGCAACAAGGTGCGCGCTTCACTCGACTGGCAGGCGCTCGAAGCGCTGTCGGTTCAGGCGGGTGTGGAATACGTCGACGACAATTACAACAATTCGGTCTATGGGCTGACCAGCGCGAAGAATTGGCAGGTGAATCTCGAGGCCACGTGGCAGGCGACCGCGGACTTCAGCGCCAACGTCTGGTACACGTACCAGAACCAGCAGTACCAGAGCGGTGGACTTTCCTACAGCGCCGGCCAGATCACCAATACAGCGACCGTCGGTACCCCAACCACGAACACCGTCGTCTCGGGTGGCTGCTTCTCGACCGTCATGGACAAGAACACGAACGCCAAGATCGACCCGTGCCTGAACTGGAGCGCCAACGAGCGCGACCAGGTGAACTCGCTCGGCCTGGGTTTCAACTGGAAAGGCCTCATGGAGCGCAAGCTTGATCTCTGGGGGGACGCGGTGTTCACGTGGGCGAAGACCAGCAACGGCATGGGGGGCGGAACCTATGCGAACAGCCCGTTCGCCGCCGCCAATGTACCCACGAACCCCGCGGCATTCTTCATCCCCGCTGCGGACTTGCCGGACGTCACCAACAATACGATCGCATTGCGGCTGCTCGCCCAGTACGCCCTCGACAAGAAATCCGCTTTGCGGTTCATGTACCTGTACGGGCAGTTGCACTCCAACGACTATGCTCTAGCCGGGACGCAGTACGGGACCATTACGAGCGTAATGCCGACGAATCAGACCAATCCGAACTACAACGTTTCGGTCTTCGGTTTCTCGTATCTCTACAGCTGGCAGTAGGCGGCGGGGCTCACGACATCAAACGACACGGAAGATGCCGGCGGCTCCAGTCATTGCATCGCGCCGGTGTGTCACATGATTGTTGCTCACTGCCAGACTCACCTATCGAACCATGGTCGAATCCCCTCCTCCTGCATCGCGTTGGCAACGGCTGAGCGCCTTTCTCCTGCGACCTTCTTCGTTCTCGCTCGCCGGTGTCGTAGCGATTGGGATGATCTGCGGGCTCATGTTCTGGGGTGCTTTCAACACGGGCATGGAGGCAACGAACTCCCTCAACTTCTGCACGTCCTGCCATGAAATGCGCGACACGGTCTTCCAGGAATACAAGGAGACCGTGCACTACAAGAACCGATCAGGCGTCAGGGCAGCCTGCCCGGATTGCCACGTGCCGAAGGATTGGACCCACAAGTTCGTGCGCAAGGTCCAGGCGAGCCAGGAGCTTTACAGCAAGTTCATTTCGCACTCGGTCGACACACCGGAGAAATTCGAAGCGAAGCGAATGGAACTTGCTGAGCACGTGTGGAAAACCATGAAGGAAAGCGACTCGCGGGAATGCCGCAACTGCCATTCCTGGGACGCCATGAATCCGGAAAAGCAGCATCCGCGCGCAAGGACCAAAATGGCTCAGGCGCAGAAGGACGGCAAAACGTGCATCGACTGCCACAAGGGCATCGCCCACCTATTGCCCAAGGAATATGTCGAAGATGAGGAATGACCTGCCCTCTGCCGCAGATCCAACCAACGGGAGACCGTGATGGGGACAGTCATCTGGACGGTCTTCGCAGTTGGCATCATGATCGCGATATTTGCATTCTGCGTGATCATCGTTGCCGCAGGCGACCCGGTTTCTCGAGAACACGCTGGCGAAGCGGCGCGAGAAGTCCCTCTCTTGAGGCAGTGAGGTCACCCTGAAAACGGTGGTGAAGTCTGGTTACACGGTTCTGCTCGGTACCTTGGCGTTACTCGGCGGAACCCTCTTCGCCTCACCCGAAGCGGCGGCCTTGGACGTCATTGCGGCGCAGCAGTTTGCGCGCCAGAGCGGCTGCCTGCAATGCCACGCCATTTACCAGAAGAAGATCGGTCCGGCGTGGAAGGATGTTGCCGGCAAGTACCACGGGGAACTCGGCGCCGAGCAACGGCTGTACCTGCATGTCACGACCGGCCGGAAAGCCAAATTCGACGACGGCCATGAAGAAAACCATCCCATCGTCAAGACCAGCGATCCCGACCGGATCAACAATCTCGTGGCCTGGATTCTGGCTCTGCCGGTTGCTGCTCCGGTCGACGTCAAGGCCGCCCAGTCACTCGCGGTCCAAAACCGCTGTCTCAAGTGCCACGCGGTCGACGTCAAGAAGGATGGGCCGGCCTGGAAGGACGTCGCCGCCAAATACCTAGGCAGCGTAGGTGCCGAGGACAAGCTGTACAAGCACATTACGACAGGGCGGAAAGCCAAATTCGACGACGGCCACGAAGAGAGCCATCCTGTCGTCAAGACCCGCGATCCTGACCGGATCAATAATCTCGTGAATTGGATCCTGTCACTGAAGTAGAGGTCGAAAAGAGCTTGGTTCGAATATTCCTGCGCTCCAAGATTCTCATCGCAGCGAAAGGGCGCACACGGCACTCGCGAGTGGAGACCGCGAGCGACTGGACCGGCGACGAAATCCCCCACGCCGCCCTTGATCCGGTCTGCTGATTCGGACGGTCGCGATGGTATTCGATCGTCACCTGCACGAACGCCGCGAGCGGGCCTGCCACTCTCGCGTCATCTGACGGGCCGGAAGCTTTCCCGGATTCCGCTTCGCACTAGGCATAATAGTCGACCGGATGCAGTTTGTCGCGCGTCCACGCCGTTGCACACGCGGGCAAGGTATGCCGTCGGTCGGCGGAGCCCCTAGCTCCACCGGCAAAACGTGGTCTGTCCCCTGTTATAGCGATGACCCACAGGACTCCACGATGACAACGACATCGCTGACGAATTCCGATCTCGAAGCCTTGACGGCATTTGACACGCCGACGATCTGCAATGCGCTGGAGCGTCTGTCGGCGGCGACGCAAGCGCGCGGCTACACGACAAGCAAGTTGCTGTGCGGCTTTCCCGAGCGAAAGCCGATCGTGGGCTATGCGCGCACGGCAATGATCTGGTCGGCGCAACCGCTCGGCTCAACGGCGGTGTAGCAGCGTGCCTTGCAGAACGACTACTACCGATATATCGATGCCGGACCGAAACCGTCGATCGTGGTGATCCAGGATCTCGACGAGGGCGACGCTGGCACAGGTGCCTTCTGGGGTGAAGTTCAATCGGCGATTCACGTCGGTCTCGGTGCACGTGGACTCGTCACCAATGGCTCGGTGCGCGACACCGATCAATGGGCGCCCGGCTTCCAGTTTCTCGCCGCGCACCTCGTTCCCTCGCATGTCTATGCCAAGCCCATCGCGTTCGGCACCGAGGTTCAGGTTTGCGGCATGCGCGTGAAATCCGGCGACCTGATCCACGCGGATTCGGCACGGTGCGGTCGTGGTGCCGCCGGCGCTGGTCCGCGCGATTCCCGATGCGGCGCGCGCGGTGGCCGAGCGCGAGGCGAAGATCCTCCCGGTTGCCCGGGAACCAGGCTGCACTGCCGAAACACTGGTCGCGGTGTTCAAGGACCTCGACGCGATCCACTGACGAGGGCCCGGGTCAGCGGAACACCACCGTCTTCAACCCGTTCAGGAACACACGCC
>CAVSEH010000011.1:0-109067 GCA_963726935.1 uncultured beta proteobacterium | reverse complement strand
GTGGTCAGGATAGCTTTCGACTAAAGCCGTGCGAGGTGAAAAATGTCACAGATCGACAAAGACAAGGTTGTTGACGTATTGAATCGATTGCTCGAGACAGAGTTAGCCGGCGTTGTGCGCTACACGCACTATTCCCTGCTCGTCTTTGGCTTCGGTCGCATTCCAATCGTTTCATGGCTGCGCGATCAGGCCAACGAGTCCTTGTTGCATGCCCAACAGGTCGGAGAATGGATTACGACGCTCGGTGCTTATCCGTCCTTGGTAATCGGTCCCCTGTTGGACTCCCACAAACATGACATCGCCGCGATGCTTCGTGAATCCCTGGAAGCCGAGGGGAACGCGCTCGAGCTTTACCGGGAACTGCTTGCGCTGGCTGAAGGACGCTCGGTAGCGTTGGAGGAGTTCGCGCGACAGATGATCTTCGCCGAGGAGTTGCATGCCGCCGAGGTGGACAAGATGCTCCGGAAACCGGGCGAACTCGCTGCCGTTTCGCATCGCTCAGGCTAAGTGCGGCAACTCGGTGAAGCTCGCGCCCAGTCTGTCGGTCAACACGGATCGCCACGGGCCGGCCTGCGGGCCGTTCGTCGTCGCGCAGGTTAGCGTCATTCGTTAGGCGTCACCTTCGGAAATGTGGCCATACACCATCAAAGTCGTGGTAACGGCCATCGTTATCGTGGCCGTTTCGGAAGTCGCAAAGCGTAGCCCGGTGTGGGCCGCCATATTGGCATCGCTACCACTCACATCACTGTTGGCTTTCGTTTGGCTCTATGCGGATACCAGGGAACCTGAGCGAGTTGCCTTGCTCGCGCAAAGTATTTTCTGGCTTATTCTTCCGTCGTTGGTACTGTTTGTCGCGCTACCATTGTTGCTGCGAGCCGGCTGGGGGTTTTGGGCTGGTCTCACGTTGTCATGTGCTGCCACCGTTGCAGCGTACCTCGCGATGATTTGGGCGCTTGATCGGCTTGGGATCAATGTCTAGACCGTTGGCGCCTCTCCATCGTCCGGTGGCTGCTAGCGAAATTTGTAGCGTTACCATGCAAGCGTAATCTCTCTCAACCACAACGATCGTCTTCCCATGCCAAAAGCCTACTGGATTGCTGCATATCATTCTATTAACGACCCTGAGGCTCTCGCCGCCTATGCCAAGCTCGCCGGTCCCGCGCTCCAGAAAGCCGGCGCGCGTTTCCTCGCGCGCGGAATGCCGGCCCAGGTGTATGACAGTGGCCTCAATCAACGCACCGTTCTAATGGAATTCGACAGCGTCGCACAAGCGGTCGCCGCACACGACAGTCCGGGGTACCAGGAAGCACTCCGCGTATTGGGCAACGCTGTGGATCGAGACTTGCGCATTATCGAGGCTATCGACTAAGCCACAATCGAATGTTGCGCCACCCGGTCAGACCGCCTGGATAGTCAATTGCGTTTCCACACTTGGGAGACGACCGCATGAAGACAACACGAGGCCTAGTTGCACTCACGGCAGCGAACTTTCTGCTCTTGCTTCTTACGGCCGCGCAGCAACTGCATCCCGCGTTCGCACAGGGGGAGCCGCCCGTTCTTCGGGGTCGCGCCCTCGAAATTGTCGACGGACAAGGTCGCGTCCGAGCGAGCATTAACGTCCTCGCAGCCGCCACCTCGCCCAATGGTGAAGAAACCCACGAGACCGTGCTGCTGCGCCTCATCACGGAGCGCGGGCGTCCCTCGGTCAAGATCGGCTCCTCCGAACCGGTTTCGGGTCTAAGTTTTGCTGGCCCAACCGGCACAAAGGACACGTACGTAGTCCTCCAGTCCAAAGGCACTGCCAGCTCGTTAAAGTTAAGGAACGAGGACGGCCGCGAGCAAGTCCTCGCCCCGTGACGAACCTGTAATGCCCTCATCGCCAATCCTAGAGTCGGTCCTCACTTGTCCGCATTGCGGATTTGCCGCAACCGAAACCATGCCGACCGACGCGTGCCTCTACTTCTACGAATGCGCCGGGTGTCACGCTTTGCTTCGACCGAAATCCGGGGATTGCTGCGTCTTCTGTTCGTTTGGCTCAGTGCAATGCCCGCCTGTGCAGCAGGCGCGAAGGTGCTCCGGTACGAGCGCCACGGTTGCATCCGCTCGCTCAACCAGGACGCGCCTTCGGCGCGCCGATTAGCTTGTTTCGTTACGCCGAACGCGAACGGTCATGCAGCTTCGAGTCGACGATCTCACTGGCACCGAAGTCCGCGCACTCCTCGCCGAACACCTTCGCAACATGCACCAACTTTCGCCGCCTGAGAGCGTGCATGCCCTCGATCTCACCGCTCTCCTCAAGCCGGAGATCACTTTCTGGACTGTTTGGTCCCAGGGCGAGTTGCTTGGGTGTGGCGCCCTGAAAGAACTCACTCCAGCCCACGGTGAAATCAAGTCCATGCGAACTGCCTCCACACATCGGCGCAAGGGTGTGGCGCGCGCAACGTTGCAACACATCATTGCCGAGGCCCGCAGGCGCTCTTACACTCGCCTCAGCCTCGAAACGGGCGCCTTCCCGGCTTTCGACCCAGCCCGCAGGTTGTACGAAAGCTTCGGCTTCACATATTGTTCGCCGTTCGCGGACTACACCGAAGACCCGAACAGCGTCTTTCTGACCCGAACGCTTGAGTAGATATGAACCGCGCGCCTTCCGCGAACTCTGTAACGACGCCCTGCGGTGATCTAGTTCAGCCGCGCAATGCAATGTGAGAGATTCGGCACCTTCTACTCCGCACGAGTCTGGTCGAATACAGACTCTCTCTGCAAACGGACTTATAGCGAATGCCGTCTGAAGGCGATCAAGCGAACGCGCCGATTCATGTCTCCAACTTGGCAAGCGTCGACCCGGCGCGCTGGTTACCTTAGTTGTTAAAGCGCGCATGCGTCTAATCAAGGCTGGCAGTCTCACTTGAGCCCCAGATCTCGGCACAAGCGGAGGAGATGCTCGCGGATTCCATCGCCGTCGTCGGCCATTCGCTCGTTGCGTCATGTGCAACAAACGAGTGTGATGGAAATATGAAAGTCAACGAATGGCAAACATCCTCATTGTCTATTCCACGAATGATGGGCATACCAAGAAAATCTGTCAGCGACTGCAGCTAGTGATCGAGCAGCATGCCCATAGAGTGAAATTGGCTTCAGTTGATGACGAACCGGATGTGGATCTTCAACCGTTCGATAAGATCGTCATCGGTGCAAGTATCCGTTATGGCAAGCATCGCCCACAAGTTTACGATTTCATAGGACGGAATGAGAAAGTTTTGGAAAGTAAACCTAGCGCTTTTTTCTCTGTCAACGTCGTTGCACGCAAGCCAGAAAAGAGCAGACCGGAAACCAATCCGTATATAAGACAATTCCAAAAACGAACAGCGTGGCGCCCCAAGGAGTTGGCAGTCTTCGCAGGCAAGATCGACTATCCGAAGTACCGCTTCTGGGACCGGCAAATAATAAGATCAATTATGTGGATGACGAAAGGACCTACCGATCCAAAAGCAGTGGTGGAATTTACCAACTGGAAGGATGTGAACGCATTCGGGCAGCGTGTCTGCGTGATGTAACAGGCGAATCATGGGCGGAACAGAATGACGAAAGTTCCTTCCTATCGCGGGTCTGTTCTGTCGCCACCTTTCGCGCGCGCGCCGCGGAGTGGGAAATTCACGTGGGGCCGCGGCACTGATGGGTGGAATGACGGACACCGCATAGGTCTGGTTAACTTCAATGCGCCGAAGTAGCACCAAGGCGGCGTATGCCTACCAAATCGTGGTCAAGCCGGGGTATCGTTTGGGCATGGGTATGCTCGCGAAGCTCTGCGGCGGCCCCGCGCCGGTTAGATTGATTCGTAAGACCGTAGGAGGACTCATGCCGGACGATGCAAGCAACCTACGATCTGTCATCGCGACCAAGCGCCGGTCGCGGGTCAAGGGGAAACTCACCGCGACCAAACCCAAGGCGGCGGCCCACAAACGCGGGCGATCCACCGCAGCCAAGGGCAAGCGTCCCTTGGGGGCCGCGAAGCCGGTCCTCCTCGCAGGTGGTAACCCTCAGATCGCGAAGGCCGACGGCGACGCCCCCGTGCAGACCTACATCGCCGCCATGCCCGGCTGGAAACGCGACGTCGGGCGCCGCCTCGACGCGCTCATCGTGCGCAACGTGCCCAACGCGCGCAAGGCCGTGAAGTGGAATTCACCCCTCTATGGCGTTGAGGGCCAGGGCTGGTTCATCGGGTTCCACGTCTTCACCCACTACGTCAAGGTCACCTTCTTCCGAGGTACATCGCTGCTACCCGTTCCGCCCGGAGGCACGGGCAAGGACGCGCGCTGGATCGACATCCGCGAGGATGATCTCGACCCCGTCCAATTGGCGACGTGGATCCGGCAGGCGGCCGCAATACCGGGCTGGGGCAAGTCGTAGGCTGCGCGTCCGGTGAACATCCGGTCTAACCCTCCAAACGAGAGGACGTTGCCCGGCAAGCCGGGTCACGCCGCTCGTCTCAAACGAGTGAGCCCGGCGGCTCAGATGGATTACGCCGCCGCGCATGCACTTCGCGCCATTGACCAACCCCCTAGTGTGGTCGAACGGGCATTGCATGTTCGCGCGGTGGTAAACGACTACTATCGCGGGCGGGCGGCAAAAAGCCAAGCCGAGCAGGCCGTTGCTGGAAATTAGGAGCGAGCCATGGTTCGGACAGGTTTTCCTTCCCAATGCGGGTGACCTGCCACGCAACCCGGCTCAAACAAAGTGGTACACCGAAATGGACTACGATCCGCTGAACGTAATCTCGCGAGTTCGGGTTCCGATCGTTTTTTTCTTTGGTGAAAAGGACGCGTGGGTGCCGGTCGAGGAAAGCATCGCTAACGTACGACGCGCAAGCGGAAGTCCCTCAGCGGTGACGATCGCACGCATCCGGCAAACCGACCATTTCATGGAAACCGGGCTGCCAGATTCCGGCGGCCCGATATCGGAGGAATACGTCGCGCGCCTTCTCGAGTGGTTGGACCAGACGGTGAGTCAACGATGCCGCCTGACCCGCTGACGCACTGGACCACCTTCGCCGCCACGTGATCGGATACCTTAGGCGCCAAATCGGTCATGTACGACACGCTTCCCGCTTCGTGGATCTGCCCAGTTTGTGACTATTCCAGTCCATCTGGCGAGGAGAACTGCCAAAACTGTGGGCTTCCTAAAGGTGCAGCCGAAAGACAGACCGAAGAGCTGCGAATCGCATACGCGCGGGCCCCGAACGAAGTAAGGGAGCGCACCCGAGGTTCAAGCCGTAGGCGACGACTCTTTGAAATCCTGGTGTTGCTAATGGTCGCGGTAGCCGTTCTCCTAGGCCTAGCACTATCGACGATTTACCTACATTGAGATGAACCATCCCCTTCAATGCCGATGCGGCACGATCAAAGGTTATGTCGTCCGTCCAGGCATGGCGAAACGCGCCGTATGCTACTGCAAGGACTGCCAGGCATTTGCGCGCTTCCTCAAACGGGCCGATACGGTACTTGACGAGCACGGAGGCACGGCGATAGTTGCTACTGTCCCCAAGCTGGTCCATTTCACGCAAGGGCTCGAAGCGCTGGCCTGCATGTCATTGTCTGGTCGCGGCCTGCTCCGTTGGTATGCGAGTTGTTGCAACACGCCGATCGGAAACACTTCACGCGACTTCAAGACGCCATACGTAGGCTTGATTGAAAGCTGTCTCAAAAGCAGTTCGCCATCGCTGCAGGAGTCGTTTGGCCCGGTGCGGATGGTGCTCAACACAAAGTCCGCCCGAGGCAGCGTAAAGTCGACGCCCGTGAGCAATCTGGTGGCCTTGCTGGGGGTCATGAAGTCGGTGATCGGGGCTCGGATGAGCGGCGCCTACAAACCGAACCCCTTCTTTGCAACAGAAACGGGCACGCCAGTCGCGCGCCCGCGCGAACTTACGAAGGCCGAGCGGGAGCAAGTCACAAATGCCGCCTGACCTTCTTCTTTCTGCCGGCAGGAGCAATTCGCTTGTGCATGGCTCTTGCTTGGCGGCTCGGCTACCGAGGGCAGGATGCCACCTAACGACTCTTACGGAGTGACGCATACACATGCTGTCTAGATCTCGCACCTGTGCCTTGATCCTCATCGCTGTCGGTACGCTCTTTCTCCTTGCAAATCTTGGTTGGATTCCGAAACTCGGCCCTCTCTTGCGTCAGTGGTGGCCGCTCATACTCATCATCGCGGGTCTCCTGATGTTGGTCCAACGATCATGATCAGCCTTCTTGTGCCTGTCGATGGTGTCTATCCTGTCGCTCTAACGCGGCAGCTCTTCCGTGGCGCTTCGTGGCGCCCGTCGTCGCGCCGGTTAGCTCGGTTCGCTAAGCGCCGGAATCATGTCTGAGCGCCGCGTTGACGCCTTCTTCTATGGTCTCTTCATGGACACGGCAACTCTCCGCACCGGCGGCGTCGCAGAACCGGCAAATCCTCGTCGCGCTTTTGTCGATGACTTCGAGGTGCGCATCGGCCAGCGTGCGACTCTCGTACCTAGAGCGGGCGCCCGAGCCTACGGCATGCTCTTCGCGCTAACGCACACCGAGCTAGACCTGCTATACGCTGCTCCAGGGCTAGAGGCGTACCGCGCAGAGGCCGTATTTGCCCGGCAGTTCGATGGCACCGTTACGCCGGCCCTGTGCTACAACCTCCGTGATGCCCCGCACGCGGGCGAATGGAACGAAGAATATGCATCGCGGCTTCAAGAGGTCCTTGCCAAACTTGGTTTCCCCGAAGAGTACGTTGCTTCTGTCTCCAAATCCAAGGCCTGACGCGTCGCTAAACCGGACACCCGCCGGCGGGCTTCGCCGCGGCAGCGGTTCGCAATCAGCAGACGATTGATATGAAATCACATCGCAATACAATACTGGCGATACTAATTTTCACGGTCTTTGCTGTCCCTGGCTGTACCACGAAGACGTTCTATACAGCGACAAGGGCCATGGCAGAAAACGACTGCCGGCGCCAACCTCCGAGTGAAACCGAGTCCTGCCTGGCCCGGGTCA
This sequence comes from uncultured beta proteobacterium, assembly GCA_963726935.1. GTDB lineage: Bacteria > Pseudomonadota > Gammaproteobacteria > Burkholderiales > Casimicrobiaceae > PALSA-1003. The sequence goes on along the minus strand of CAVSEH010000011.1, from coordinate 102,048 downwards.
ACAAAATGTCGTACGAAGAGTATGAGCGCAAACGGTCGGGCCAGAATCCATAGCGTACTTCTAGGATGAGAACATGAAAAAGTCGGACGCGAGCCAAGGCCAGTCGGCATCGGAGCTCATCTCGAAAAGGATCGTCGACCTCGGGGACTGGCGCGGGGAAACCCTCGGCAGAATGCGCAGACTCATCAAGGAAGCAGACCCGGACGTCATCGAGGAGTGGAAGTGGATGGGCACTCCAGTTTGGTCGCACGACGGCATCATCTGTACCGGCGAATCCTACAAGAGTGTCGTGAAGCTTACTTTCGCGAAGGGTGCCTCCTTGAAGGACCCGGCCGGCCTCTTCAATTCGAGTCTCGACGGGAACGTACGTCGCGCGATCGACATCCACGAAGGAGAAGAAGTTGACGGGGCCGCCTTCAAGACGCTCGTTCGCCAAGCAGTCGCCTTCAACAGCTCTGGTAAGTCGAAACCTTCGAAGAAAGCGAAGCGTTAAGAAATTCCACCCCCATCATGGACCCGCCGAAGACCATCGCCGTTCTCCTCCCGTTGGCAGACCCCGGCGTACATCGGGCAATCACGTGACCATCAGTCGGCGATTGTTCATTGGCAGCGTCGCGACCGCCGTCGTCCTGGCGTCGACCCGCGCTTCAGGTCAGCAAGCTGGACGGATTCCACGGATTGCTTTCGTTGCTAACTTTTCGGTCGCCGAGGGGATGGGCCCCAATCCGGTTGATCTGAATGTCCGTACGTTCGTGCATGGGCTGCGCGACCTCGGACTGGTGGATGGCCGCAACATCATCGTGGACCGCCGCTCGACGGAAGGTCGGATCGATCGCCTGCCGGAGCTGATGCAGGAAGTGGTCGGGCGCGGCGTCGACGTGATCGTGACGGTCGGTGGCCCGGCAGTGTGGGCTGCGCACCGCGCCACCGATCGGATCGCGATCGTCGGCCTCGTCGATGAAGTTCTCGATATGGGACTCATCGACAGCCTGGCTCGGCCCGGCCATAACCTTACCGGCATCGGTGAAAGCGACGTGGCGCTCCATGGCAAGCGCTTGCAGCTGCTGAAGGAGGCCGCGCCATCGATTTCACGGGTCGCTGTCATCACCTATAAACAGGGACCAAACGATCGCGGCGATTGGCGCCGTCAGCTCGACGCCGCTGCCCGCGCCCTAAGGCTCGATGTTCTTTGGCTCGCCGTTGACGCCTCCGAGGACTTCGCGGCGGCGTTCGCGACGATCGTTCGCACGCGCGCCAACGCGATTTACGCCACGGCTACGCATGTCAATGACGCAAACGCGGAGCTCATCGCCGACTTCGCTCTGAAGCACCGCCTACCGTCGTTCGGTTTTCCCGACAAGGGCATGCTGCTCGGCTACGAATCGGACGAAAAGGAATCGTTGCGGCGTGCCGCCGGGTTCGTGAAGAAGATCCTGGAAGGCGCAAAACCCGGCGAGATACCGTTTGAGCAACCGACGAAGTTCGAATTGGTAATCAATCTGAAAACCGCAAAAGCGCTCGAACTCACGATACCGCGGTCGATGCGATCGCGCGCCAATGAACTGATCGAGTAGTGGTTAATTCTGCTCTGTCGCAACATCAGTAACCGGCGAACTCGAACGTTAGGTTTGGCAAAATGCGCACGCGCTTCCACACCTGGTTGATCCTCGTTGGTGCTCACCTCGGTGTCGGCCTGTGGGGATGGGTCATCGGTGGTGATACCGACGCCTGACCCGCCAGTCAGCTGAAACATTTGGAGGAGACAGCGTGAAACGCGTTATCGTCACGACGAACGCCGCGGCAATGTACAACCCAGTGTCCCAGGCAACCCTTGCCCCGAATGGGATGCTATACACCGCAGGGATGATCGGACGATCGCCAGAGACCGGCCAGATGCTGCCTACGTTCGATGAACAGGCGCATCAGGCCCTGCGAAACCTCGGGGCGCTGCTGGCTGAGGCCGGTGGCAGCTATGGTGATGTGATGTTCGTACAGCTCTATCTCCTCGACATGGAAAAGATAGAGCAGTTCAATCAGATCTTCCGACACTATTTCCAGGTCGAGCCGCCCGCGCGCGCGGTTTGTCAACCGCTGAGGCTGTATCCCGGCGCCTTGGTCATGTTTACAGCCGTTGCTTGTGTCGGCGCGGCCTGACCTCCCTTCAAGCCGACCTGGACAAGCCACTCCCGCCGCGAAGTCCTTTAACGCTATGCAACTCTTCGAGATTGAGGAGGCACGACCGACATGATCCAAGGGTCCTGTCATTGCGGCGCAGTACGATGGTCGTTCGAGGGCCAGCCCGCGGGAGCAACAGCCTGCAATTGCACAATTTGTCGACGTTACGGCGTTCTGTGGACCTATGACTACGAGGGCGAAGGCATCAAGGTCTCGGGCCAGACGCAGCCCTACGTTCGGGGAGAGGCGATTGAGTTCCACTTCTGCCTTGTGTGCGGCTGCGTAGCCTTCTGGCGCGCGCAGCAGAAGGATCAAGAGGGGCGCCGCCGCATTGCCGTTAACCTGCGTCTCGCTGAACCCGAGGTCGTGGCGGCGATACCTATCGACCACTTTGACGGCCTGACCACATTCGAAGACTTGCCGCGAGACGGTCGATGCGTCGCCGACTACTGGTTCTAGTTCGGAGGCTCACGGTGCGGCTCAACTCTTCGTTCAACGCTGCTACTGCACGAGCTAACGCTATCGCCTGAATACACCCAGTTGCCGCCAATGGTGCGACGGTGGTAGGTTCTTCGCAGGACTATCTATGGAGGTTCCATGAATCGCTCGACGTGGCTCGCAGTGTTGGCCGCCTTCGGCGCCGCACTGACCTTTCCTGTCTCGGCACAGGTCGTGAAAGTGACGCCGCTGGGTGGCATCGACGGCGAATTCTGCCCGCAGGATCGCGCCCTCGTCTTCGAGGACCCGAACGGAACGCGCATTCTCTACGACCCGGGGCGCACCGTGGCCGGCGCGAGTGATCCACGGTTGGGCAAGATCGACATCATCCTCGTGAGCCACATGCACGGCGACCACGTGGGGAACGCACACAACAAGGCGCCGAACGCCGGCACCTGCGAGAAGCCTGACGTGTCAGTATCGGCCGTGCCTAACACCAGCGCGGTGAACATCGCGCTCGCCAAGAAATCGAAAATCGTGACCGGCAGCGAGATGCCGCCCTTCTTCGCGGCCAAGCTCAAGGCGAACGGCGGCAATCCCGCCGACTCGATCCTCGCCCGCTTCGGCGGCAGTGTGACCATCGACGGAGTACGCATCGCCACCGTGACGGCGCTGCATAGCAACGGCGTGGACCCCGACTACATCGGAGGCGACCTCGGTAAGGCCATGAGGGAAGCAGGCATCGCCGGCGATGTCGGCTTGGCCACTGGATTTGTCCTGCGGTTCAGCAACGGACTCGTGGTCTACCTCTCCGGCGACACCGGCATCGTCGCGGACCAGGAAACGACGGTGCGCAACTACTACCACGCGAAGCTCGCGGTCATGAACATCGGTGATGGCTTCAGTACCGGCCCCAACGAGGCCGCCTTCGTGATCAATGAGCTCGTGAAGCCCGTGTCGGTGATCGCCTCGCACGCGAACGAAGTCGGCACCGTCAGTGGCAAGGTTCGGCCGGGCAGCAAGACGGAAACCTTCATGAAGGCGGTCAAGGTGCCGGTTCACATCCCGCTGTCGGGCAAGACGATGGAGTTCGATGTCGACGGGAAATGCACGGCGGGGTGCTGAGCTGGCTCGCCTGCTCGTCAACCAGTCGCGAGCGTCCGCGGCCGCGCGCGCCGACGATTCGAAGTCAACGCAAGGCACATTCAGTGCAAAGGAGTCCGGGAATGGCGCAAGACTTGTGGTTAAACCTGCCTGTGAACGATCTGGCGCGATCAACCGCCTTCTTCACGGCGATCGGGTTTTCGCCGAATCCCGGGCCGGGAAACAGCGCACACTCCGCGAGTTTCACAGTCGGCGAAAAGAAGATCGTCCTGATGCTTTTCGTCAACGACGTATTCGCTTCCTTCACAAACCGTCCTCCGTCCGACACGTCAAGGGGGTCCGAGGTCTTGTTTTCGCTGGGCGCCGATAGCCGCGACCAAGTCAACGAAATTGCGGCAAGAGCAAAGGCCGCCGGAGGCGAAGTATTCGCGGAACCTGGTGAATCGAACGGGTTCATGTACGGGTGCGGCTTTAGCGATCCTGACGGGCATCGGTGGAATGTGCTGTTCATGGACCCCAGCAAGATGCCCAACCGCTAGGCGGCTACGGCAAGCCACTATCGCGAGACTCGGAGGATGTCCCTTATGCCAGCCTACCTCATTGCAGAACACATCATCACCAACCCGCTGAAATTCGAGGAGTACCGCACCAAAGCTGCCCCGATGATCGCGAAGCACGGTGGCCGCTACCTGACGAAGGGCGGCAGCCACCTATTGCCCGAGGGCGGCCACTGGAAGCCAGAGCGGGTTGTGATCATCGAATTCCCCGACATGAGCTCCCTCAACGCATGGTACACGTCGTCTGAGTACCAACCTTTGATCGCCCTTCGCAAGGAATGCACGAGCGATCTCGACATGTTGTTCACTCTGGAGGGGGTTTAGCGCATCATGTTTCAGCGCCGGAAGCGCCGCAGACCGAGTCATCGAATGACCAGGTTGGCTGGACCGGACGGCACGCAGCTTCGACTCGGCCAGCATCGACGCTGGTCGCTCGTTAGCTCGTAACGGCAAGCGTCGCGCCGATGGTCAAATGCCCATATTGCAGCCGACCCGCGATGAGCCTGATGCGGAAGTCTGGTCTCGGCCCTGGGCGCGTGATCGATTGTCAGTCGTGCGGGAAGCCCGTAACGACACATTCAATGAGTGTATTTGCCGCCGTCCCGGCGTTTCTCGGCGGCTTGATGGCATTGAAGTCCGGATCGTTGCTGCTCGGGAGCGTGGCAGTCGTGGCAGGCGTCCTGGCGATGGCCCTCGTTCAGACCTTCCTCGTTCCTCTCGTACGAAGCGATGCCTAACGTCTCGCTCGCGATGCATGCTCCGCGGCGAGCCGCTAAATGCGATGGCGTCCTTCCATCGGAGGGCTCTCTTCAGGTGGCACGACGCTCGCCTTGATCGTCAGGCGTCGCCGCGCGAGAATCCGTCACCATGCGCTCAATTCAACGATGTGAACTTCCGCAGGGAGCACTACTTAGCAAGTATCAGTACGGCGGTTCCTACGCGGACTGCTACGTCACCGCGGCGACGCAGCGCGTCTCCCACACCGAGTACGTCGAGGCCTTCTACACCACAGCGCTGTTCAAGATCGAACGGCTGCTGCTTTCGTGGTTTGTTTCCAAACCTTCCACCGATCTCGAGGCTAGTCAGCTCGCCGCCGGCACACTCGATTCGTTTGCTGCGTGGAGTGTAGAGGCACGAAGTGCAAACCAGCTGCTCATGTCCGACTTCCAGGGGCGTACGCGCTCATGGCTGATGGTCGTCGCAGCGGAGAGCAGTGGCCCAGAAGAAACGCGCTTGTACTTTGGCTCCGCTGTTGTCCCAGCCGCGAGCGCGAAGTCGGGCATGCGAGCATCGAGTCTCAGCTTCCGCTTGCTGCTTGGCTTTCATAAGCTATATTCCCGAGCACTGTTGTTCGCAGCAAGGTCCCGTTTGGCGCGCATGCGGTTCGCCGACCGATGAGTCATAACGCCGCCACCTGGTCCGTCGTTCAACTCGGACGCGCGACGGCGGTGCTTAAGACCGGTGGTCCGTAACCTCGCGGAGGTACAAGACGTGTCTAAGCAAGGGTATGTGCTGGGCCCTAGTGAGGGGGAACACCTCATTCGTAATGCTGGAAGCCTTCTTATCAAGGTCGACCCCAGCAGGGGTTCCAACAACATGGCCTTGGGGACACAGCAGGTCCCTATCCTTGCTGGCATCCCCGTCCATCAGCACAACGAAGCAGATGAGGTACTGTTCGTTCTGGAGGGAGTCGGTTTCGGCATTCTAGGCGACGCACGGATTCGTATAGAAAAGGGCTCGGCAATCTATGTTCCTACCGGCGTTTGGCACGGCATTGAGAATCCCGACAGTGAGCTATCGCTACTTTGGGTCGTGGCACCACCGGGAGTAGAAGGGTTCTTTCGTGAGGCGTCCAGTGCGCCTGGCGCCCCGCCGAAGCAATTCACGCGCGAACAGCTAAACGAGATTGCGCGGAAACACGGGATGCAGTTCAAGTGACGAGCCAGCTGAAGTCTCAGGGCACGATTCGGGACGCACGGGTGGGCCTTGGACGGCTGCGCGAAACTCGATCGAGAACGCGCCATGCCTGAGCTCGGAGTCGCCGACAGGGTCGAGGTCCTGATACTGGTCGACAACGTCACCGACAGCCTATCGTCGGTGCCCGCATACGTCGAGAACGAATTTCCTCGACTGTGGAGGAAGGGTTTGCGACGTTTGTCGGGCACCTGCCTATGCTGCGCGGCGCATGGTTTTTCTTGCGCGATTACTGCCTGGCGTGGCGACACCGTGCGCACGCTGCTGTTTGACACGGGGCCGGATGCGTGGGTTTTTGAGCGCAACGTCGCGCGCCTCGGGTTCGACACGGGATCCGTAAATGGCATCGTTCTGTCCCACGGCCATTGGGACCATTGCGGCGCGATGCTCCGCGCGCTGGAGATGATCCAATTGAATAACGGCGGTCGCGCCGTCCCGACCTACATGCATCCCGGCATGTACCGGACTCGTGCCATGAAGGCGCAGAACGGTTCCATGCGGACGTTCGCGGACGTGCCGACCCAGGCCATGCTCGAGCAACAAGGTGCACTCGTCGTCCATGCCACCGAGGAACAATTGATTCTCGATGAACTCTTCTACGTGAGCGGTGAGATTCCGCGTGTCACCGCGTTCGAAACGGGAATGCCGGGGCAGTACCGCCGCACCGAGGACGGGTTGGATTGGGAGCCCGACCCGCTATTGATGGACGAGCGCTTTGTCGCGGTCAGGGTCAAGGACAAGGGCATCGTCGTGTTCACCGCGTGTTCCCACGCGGGTGTCGTCAACGTCTTGACGCACGCTCGCCACTGCTTTCCAGGGCCGCCGCTTTTCGGTGTGATGGGGGGCTTTCACCTGTCCGGCGACAACGAACGCGTCATTCCCGAAACAGTCGACGCGATGCGTGGATTCGACCTGACGACCATCGCAGCCGCCCATTGCACCGGCTGGCGCGCAGTGAGCGCACTTGCGGCGGCGTTCGGCGATGCCGTCGCGCCGTCTGCGGTGGGAAAGACGTATCGGTTTTAGGCTTTGGTGACCTCGAGCCATGCCGCTACTGTTTTCCTACGGTACTCTGCAGCAAGAAAGCGTGCAGCTGTCTACGTTCGGAAGGCTGCTCCAAGGGGAGAAGGATGAGCTTCCGGGTTTCGAGCAGTCTTTGGTAAAGATCGCGGGCCCAAAAGTCGCGGCAGCAGGCGGCAAGACGCATCATAGCAACGTCACGCGCAGCGGCAGGAGCGACAGCCGTGTCAGTGGCACGGTATTCGAGGTCACCGACGCCGAACTCGCTGCAGCAGACCGGTACGAGCAATCCGCCGCGTACGAGCGGGTAACCGCAATGCTTGCTTCCGGGAAACAAGCATGGGTCTACGTTTACGGCAGCGGTACGTCGGGAGTTGCGTGAGCCCGACGCCCCAAAAGTTCCGCAAGATACCTCGATGCAGGTCGACGCTCTGTACCAATTTCTAGCGAACAGCGTCCTCGCGCTACACGTCGCGATCGTCGTGTTCATCGTTGTCGGGCTCGTGGTCATCGTTCTTGGCAACGTAAAACACTGGCGCTGGGTCAATGTGCCGTGGTTCAGGCTGGCACACCTCTTTGCAATAGCGGTCGTCGTGGCCGAGGCGTGGGCTGGCATCATCTGCCCACTCACGACGTTCGAGGGCTGGCTCCGCGCCCAGGCAGGTGTCGCGACTTATCGCGAGGGCTTTGTCGAGCACTGGCTGCAGCGGCTGCTTTACTACGAGGCTCCGCCTTGGGCGTTCGTGCTCGGCTATACACTGTTCGGCTTGTTGGTCCTGGTCACGTGGTGTTACTTTCCGCCGATGTTTAAGCGTCGTCTTGAACGGGGTGGCTGATCTCTCGCCTAACCCGTAGGTACCGCCGGCGAGCGCGTCGGCTAGCTTGTTTGGTCAGGCGCGCGTTTTGATTTTGCCACTCGTTGGTGGCCGACGAAGACGCATGGATCAAGGCGAAGAGGATGCCGGATACGCGATAGACCCTGAGGGAGGCCTGCAATGCAAGGCTGGCAACTGTTCGCTTCACCCCCATTCTGGGCGATCTTCATCGGCACGCTGCTGGTAGCCTTGCTGGCGGTCGAAGGCGGCTACAGTTGGGCGAGGTATCGACGCCAGCACAGCGCGAAGGAGCGAGAGCGGGAGAAGGAAGCGGCCGTCGGTGCGATGGTTGGGACCGCGCTCGGCTTGCTCGCACTTCTACTCGCGTTCACGTTCGCCAAGGCTGCGGACCATTACCACGCCCGCAGGGTGGCGCTATTCGATGAGGCGAGCGCGATCCGGACGATGTACTCCCGGACGGCGCTGATCGCAGACCCCCAGCGCACGGACGTCCGCAGGATTCTCCGGGCCTATGTAGAGGGCCGCTTGGCTATGGGCCGGCTCGGATAAGACTGCCGCGCCCGCGTCCAACGAATTGCTCGATCAGTTGTCGGCGCAGGCCATCGCTGTTTGGGAGAAAAATCCGAGCCCGCAGGTCATCTCGCTCATCGTCGGTGGTGCGAACGACGTGGTGCGGTTGAACGCGGAGCGCGTCGAAGTGAACAGGGGCCGGATTCCCGGTGCAGTTTGGGCCGTACTTTATATCATTGCGGCGCTCTCGCTCGGGGCGATGGGCTACCACTGCGGCGTGGCCGGGACGACCCGAAGTCCCGTGATGCTGGGCGTCGGCATCGTCTTTTCCCTGGTCATCGTGCTGATCGTCGACCTCGACCGCCCCGGGGATGGCTGGATCGTCGTGCCTCAAGACGCCATGACCGACGTGCGCAACGAGTTGATGACGTCGAAACCATGAAGGTGCCGAATGCCAATGTGGTGCGAACGCATGGGGATGACCCATTGGTCAACCGTGACGCCCCTCGACGACGCCGCAAGAGAGCAAATGATGCCTGTTGAGGCCAACGACTATCCAGATAGTGCTCTCGACATCATGGAGGGTAACGCGCTGCATCGCGACAACATCGAGTGGAAGGCGGTACGCACCGAAGCGTCCCGACGTGCGATCAGCGCGTCCGCGCCCACTGAAACACATGACGCTATCCGCTGGGCTCTATCGCAACTGAAGGATGACCACAGTTTCTTTGCCCCACCTGGACAATGAATCAAGTGGTCTTCACCGCAGCCGCGTGGCATTGGCTAGTTTGCTTCGTCAGTCGTCAAACGCATCGCAACCACGTCGAGGAGGAGTTATGGGCAAGAGGTTTTTCATCGCTTGGGGCGCAATCTTCGTCGTCTGGATGACCGGGAGCTTTGTCGTTCATGGCGTGCTGCTGCACGATGACTACGCGAAAATGCCCACGCTGTTCCGTCCGGAAGCCGAAGCACAGCAATACTTTCCATTGATGATATTCGCCCATGTGATCCTGGCAGGCGCATTTGCGTGGATCTACTCGCGAGGTGTCGAGGCTAAACCTTGGCTTCCACAGGGGATCCGCTTTGGGTTGGCCGTCGCGCTGTTGACGGTGGTACCAACCTACATGATCTACTACGTGGTCCAGCCGATGCCAGGCCTTCTTGTCGTGAAGCAGATCGTGTTTGACGGGATTCTCATCGTGATCCTCGGTCTGGTCGCCGCGCTGGTTTATCGGGAGCCGACGCGTAAATTTTCTCGTGCATGACGTTCGGACTCTCGTTCACGATTGGGCGCGCACGCGTCGCGGTTCCACACGGCGAAACGAAGCGCTTCTTTGATCGCACCTCGATCGAAGCGCTCTTCGCTACCGGCTGGCGTATGCTTTCGCTGGAGGAACATCTCATCCAGCGGTATGCGAAGCCAAAGTCGTATGGGAGGCCGTTCTGGAAAGAGACACCTAACCGGGAGTTGTTCATGGCTGGTCTGGAAGCACATTATTCGGCCCGCGACATCGAGCCACGAATCCTGGCGGCGCTCCGCGCAGCTGGATTGAATCCCGAACAACACGTGGCGCCCGGGGCACTCGGGGCACTTGATCACTTCCATACGGGCGGACTCCGCGCTTCACGGGAGTTGATGGAGCTGGCGCACATTCGAGCCGAAGATCGCGTTCTCGATATCGGAGCTGGGTTGGCCGGTCCCGCGCGGATGCTCGCTTCCGAGCTCGGCTGCCGCGTCGACTGCCTCGAATTGTCGCGCGATTTCTGCGCCGGCGCGACACTGCTGAATCGGCTGACCGGCCTTGACGACCGAATCGAAGTGCACGAGGGCAGCGCGCTCGAACTACCCTTTCGCGACGATTCGTTCGATGTCGTCTGGATGCAAAATGTCGGCATGAACATCGCGGACAAGCGCAAGCTCTACGAGGAGATCCATCGCGTCCTCAAGACGGGCGGACGGTACGCCTTCCAGGAGATGGCCGCTGGGGCATCGGCTACGTCTTACTTTCCGCTTCCGTGGGCCACCGACCCTGCCGATAGCTTCCTTGTTTCCGCCGACGAGATGCGCTCGGCTCTCGCCGAGAGCGGATTTGTCGTCGACATCTTCGAAGATACCAGCGACGCTCATTTGAGCAGGACGACTGCGGACACCGCATCGAGTCCGCTGACCCTGGGAGTGTACGTCGACAATCTCGCGCAAAAGGCCGGGAACGCGTGGCGCAGTCTTCAGGAGGGCCAGATCCGCCTCGTCAGGGGTGTTTTCCGGGTGTAATGAGTAAACGCACCGGGGGCATTCCAGGCAAGTTGTACATCCGCAAAACCGCGACAGGAGTCGAGCCCGATGTAGCAACGCCAGTCCGCCTTCGTCAGGGCCGACCGCCCCTCATGAACGTCACGAAACTCAAGGAGTTCTGCCGCGGATTTCCCGATACCGCGGAAACGTTGTACGGCGAGCCCTACAATTTTCTTGTCTATACTGTCGGTGGCAAGAAATTCGCCTATTTCAAGACCAGTCAACCGGAACGATGGCGCTTCAGCATACGCGTGACACCTGAACGCTTTGTCGAGCTGACGGATGTTCCGGGGGTCAAACCTGCCCGATACCGGGGACGCTTCTATTGGATCACCATCGTTAACGTGTCCAGCTTTCCTGCCGACTATCTCTCGGAGCTGGTTGACTGGTCGTACCAATGGGCGTTTGGCCGTTACAGGGAAGCAAAATCAGGGCGACGCACTTCCACCTCACGCGCCAGGAGAAACCGGTGTTGATCCTCGATGAGGCGGCAGTTCGAAAGTGCCTGGAAATGCGGACTCTGATCCCAGCCATGGAAGGTGCCTTGCGTGCGCTCTCGACGGGCGCAGTGGTGCAACCAGTGCGCGTGATGGTGCCCGTGGCCGAGCACGGCGGCTTCCTCGGCAGCATGCCTGCCTATGCCGGTGCGCAACTCGGCGCAAAACTCGTCACATTCTTTCCCAACAACCAAGGTGTGCCAACGCACCATGCCCTGGTCATCCTCTTCCAGCCAGAGACGGGGCAACCCATCGTCCTGATGGACGGGCGGCTGATTACCGAGATGCGGACAGGAGCGGTATCCGCCGTGGCGACCAAATCGCTCGCGCGCCCGGATGCTTCGGTTCTTGCAATCCTCGGGTCCGGCATACAGGCGCAGAGCCACCTTGAAGCGTTGCGGCTGGTGCGCGACTTTCGCGAGGTCCGCGTTTGGAGCCCCCGCAACGCGGGCGCGTTCGCGCATCGTTTTGGAGTGCGACTTGCTCAGTCAGCGGAGGAGGCAGTGCGCGGCGCTGATGTTGTCGTGGTAGCCACCACCTCACGGATGCCCGTATTGCGGGGTGACTGGTTATCGCCCGGCATGCATATCAATGCCGTTGGCGCGCCGCGACCTGACTGGCGTGAGCTCGACGATAGCGTGCTGCGCAAGGCAAAGCTCTATGTTGACTCATGCCAAGCCGCCACGCACGAATCCGGTGATGTGATCGCCGCCGGTCACGTCTTCGCCGAACTCGGCGAAGTCATCGCCGGAGTCAAAGCAGGCCGCCAGTCTGCGGACGAAGTAACTCTGTTCAAATCTGTCGGCGTCGCTGTTGCGGATCTGGCCAGTGCTGAGCTCGTGTACGGGGCATACCTGGCAGCCCGGTCACCCGGGGCAACGGGCGCGCACTAGGCGGCGCGCCGCCGAGCGCCAGCGCTAAGGTCATGGCTGGCGGAACCTAGAGATGGCCCCCCCTGTAATCGCCATTGCCATTTTGGCGTGGCTTTTTCTCGCGCTCGGCCTCATGTACGCTAAGGTTTCGGCGCACGGTGCATTCTCAAAAAGGGACATGGCATATGATCGCAAATCTCAAACGGGCAATCTTGTGCCTTGGCCTTGCGGCGTCATCCGTGCTTGCCGCCGATGCCTCCGACCGCAGATTCATACGCGAGGGAATGAGCGAAGGCGAAGTAATCATGAAGATCGGCAGACCGGACAGTGAAAGCGTCGACACCGGCGGCGGATCCCAGGTAACGGTAAAACGCTGGATGTACTTTCCAGCATCGGGCGACCCGCAGACCTTGACCACGTTGACCATTCGCGAAGGCAAGGTGGTCGAGGTCAGCCGACAAGTCTCTCGATGATCAGCGTGGCGTACGCAAAGGAACGCCCCAAACCCCTGCTCGAGCGGGCAGCCGCTTGACAGTACTTGTGCGATCGCCGATTGGATTCGCCTCAGTCACTGGGGATTCTGAAATGCCCGTCGAACCAAAGTATTGGTTTCCTGCCAAACGCTATGGGTGGGGCTGGGGCCTGCCCACCACGTGGCAAGGATGGGTGGTCATCGCTATTTTTGCTTGCTTGATCCTAGGTGGGGCGGTGGTGTTGCTGCCCAGCCGTGGCCCGGCCGTATTCGTCGCTTATGCAGTGTTGCTTTGCATCGTTCTAATCGTTGTCTGCTGGCTCAAGGGTGAACCTCCAAGGTGGCGTTGGGGCGATGAGTAAAATCTCCGCTCTACGTTCTTTCGTCAGGCGTCGCAAACGCATATCGACTTACCCGGCCCATGAGGTCACCTATCGTCGGCATGTGGCTTCGCAGGAGCCAACATGAAGGTTGTGGCCGTCAGTGTCGGGCAACCTCGCGAGATGCAATGGCGAGGACAAAGGGTCCGGACTTCTATCTTCAAGACGCCGTTATCGACCCGCGTGCATGCTGCGGGTAACAACCTCGACGGCGACGAGCAATCGGATCTCTCCGTTCACGGGGGACCGGACAAAGCGGTGTACGCCTACCCGGTGGAGCACTACGATTTTTGGCGTCGCGAACTCCCGGATGCGGAATTGCCCTGGGGCGCATTCGGAGAAAATCTTACGATTGAGGGCCTCCTGGAAGACGCGGTCTGCGTTGGCGATCGCTACCGGGTTGGTACGACGGAGCTCGTTGTCACGCAACCGCGTATGCCCTGCTACAAGCTCGCGGTCCGTTTCGGGCGCGCCGACATTGTCAAGCGGTTCCTGCAAAGCCGCCGCAGCGGATTCTATTTCGCGATTGCGCGAGAAGGCGATGTAGGTGCGGGGGATCCGATCGAGCGGCTCGCGAGCAATGACAGGCGTCTGACGATCGCCGATGTGGTCTCCCTGTACGCGACGGATTCAGACAATCAGTCACTGCTGGAAAGTGCGAGCGAGCACCCATTGTTGCCCGCTGGCTGGCGTGACTACTTCCGGAAGCGACTTTGGAAACCCGATGCATGAGATCCGCGCCCCCGCGGGACGCGTGGCCGCGATCGCTAACCAGGCGTTGCGCGCCTTTTCGCGACGATTTAGAGTTTCAAGTTCGTGAAGGAGCTGCCATGACGCCCTCGAACACTGCTGTCATCCGGAAGGCATATGACGACTTCGCCAAGGGCGACATCCCCGCAGTGATCGGGGTATTCGATCCGTCGATAACCTGGCATGTGCCGGGTCACAGCCCGTTATCGGGCGACTATAAAGGCCCGACCGAGATCCTCGGATTTTTCCAGCACACCATGGAGCTTTCCAAAGGGATTTTCGGCATTGAGGTTCATCGTGTCCTTGCCGAAGACGATGTGGTTGTCGCGCTCACGACAGTCAAGGCGGAACGCAACGGCAAGTCTGCGGCATTCGAGGAGGTGCATGTTTGGCGACTGGCGAACGCGAAAGTGATCGAGTTTCGCGAATTCCAAGGAGACGAGCAGACCGAGGATCGCTTTTGGTCATAGAAGAACCCTATTTCGAACGCCACAACTCGGGAAACTGTTAGCCGCACGGCCGTTCCTTCGATGCCGGTTGGCTTGTTTCGTTAGGCATCAGTTCCTCGTCGAAAGGCTACGCCATGGATACGAAGCTCACCGGAAAACTCGCATTGGTTTCTGGGAGTACCGCCGGAATCGGCCACGCGATCGCAGTGGCTCTCGCAGGCGAAGGCGCTCGAGTCATCGTCAATGGCCGTTCCCAGGAAGCGGTTGACAGTGCCGTCGCGAAGATCAAGCCGGCTACGGGTGGTCAGGTGCAAGGATTCGCCGGTGATCTCGGTACCGCTGCCGCTGCCGAGGCATTGGTGCGACAGCATCCGAATATCGAGATTCTGGTCAATAACCTTGGAATCTTCGAACCCAAGCCGTTTGAGGACATACCCGACGACGACTGGATGCGATTCTTCAGCGTCAACGTGCTGAGTGGCGTGCGACTCGCTCGCCTCTGTCTGCCTTCGATGCGGCGTGCGAACTGGGGGCGCATCATCTTCATCTCCAGCGAGAGCGGGGTTCAGATCCCCTCCGAGATGATCCACTACGGAATGACCAAGACCGCTCAGCTTGCGGTTTCGCGTGGCCTGGCCGAAGCGGTCGCCGGGACAGGAATTACGGTCAACAGCATCCTTCCGGGGCCGACCAAGTCGCGCGGAGTCGGGGACTTTGTCGATGCGTTGGCAAAGGCGGGCGGGAAGACTTTTGAGGAATTTGAAAGCGAGTTCTTCGCGAAGGTTCGCCCTACTTCGCTCATCAAGCGTTTCGCCACGCCGGAAGAAGTGGCTTCGCTCGTGACTTACATCGCCAGCCCGCTTGCGTCAGCGACAACCGGCGCTGCCCTGCGCGCCGATGGCGGCGTCGTGAAGAGCGCCTTCTAGCGAGCAACCGGGACGCCTGACTTTTCTCGTTGATGCGGACCGCGTCAGAGCTCGCAACCATGCAAATGCGACTTTGTCAGCGATTGCTATTACTGCTGGCGGCTTGCGCGACCTGCTCGCCTGTAGCGCATGGCACGGAACGGGCTGGCGATGCCACGTACTTGTACGAACTCGAGCAATATGCAAAGGCTGTCACCGCCCTTGAAACGGAGTTTCTCTCTCTGATCGACGCTGCCCCCACCGAAGAACGCTTCTACCTGTACTGGACGTACAATCATTTGACGGGCTCCTGGGCCCAGGTTGAATCTTTGCAGATGCAGCTGGAGCTTGCGGTCGAGGCGTCGGACGCGGATGAAGAGTCCATGAGAACAACTCTTAGAGATCAAGCCCAATTCGTGCGTTGGGAACTCGGCTACGCCATCGCTGATCTCGAGGAGTCCATGCCTGGAATCAGAGCATTGCACCACCCATGGATCAACGAGTCGCTCCGCGCCTTGCTCGCTGATGTCCGAACCACGGTCGATCGTTTGTGGACCGACCAGTGCGCGTATATGCCATGCACGGCCGACCCCTAACCGCATCGTTGCCGCCCGCCGTGTGCCTCCTTCGCTAGACGTTACCGATGCTGGGAATTCACGACTACGGCCTATTCGTCGCAACCGGGGTGTTGCTGAACCTCACCCCCGGTCAGGATACGCTTTACATTCTCGGGGCCAGTATCGCCAATGGGCGGCGGATCGGCGTCGCTTCCGCGTTGGGAATAAGCGCCGGCTGCATTGTGCATACCATCGCGGCGGCACTTGGTCTCTCGGCCATTCTTGCTACGTCGACAACCGCATTCTTCGCGGTAAAGCTGGCAGGTGCGGCGTACCTCATCTATCTCGGGATTCGCGCTCTTGTCTCGCCGCCCGACACTATTTCGCCGTTGCTGCACTCCGCCGCCACACCCACCGGGTTGGCCTTTCGGCGAGGGGTGCTCACAAATGTTCTCAATCCGAAGGTGGCGCTGTTCTTTCTGGCGCTTCTGCCACAGTTCATCGATTCCGATAGCCCGTCGAAGGTTGCCGCCTTTGTCGGCCTCGGTCTTACGTTCGTTGCAACGGGAACAGTGTGGTGTCTGTTCCTCGCCCTGACTGCTTCGAGGATTCGTGGATTCTTTGTCACGCATCCACGCTTCCTTGCTTACGTTTCTCAGGCCAGCGGTGCACTTTTTGTTGTTCTCGGGTTACGGTTGGCGGTGACCGAGCGATGACGACCGGTACGTCTCTCAACCGGAGCGCTCCTCGCTGCGCTGCGCACCGCCCGTGGTCGTGCCAGGTAGATGGTTTCGTTGAGCCGCGGGGCTCGGGGGATTCTTCTTGAAAGTGTTGGAGACAGAGCGATTGATTGTACGCTGGCTCGATACCGACGATGCCGCGTTTATCCTTCAACTCGTCAATGAGCCGTCGTGGCTGAAATATATCGGTGACAAGCGTGTGAGGACCCTGCAGGACGCCGAGAATTACATCCGCACTGGGCCGGCCGAGATGTACGGTCGGCTTGGGTTCGGCCTCTACCTCGTTGCGCTGAGGGATGACGGCGAGCGCCTTGGCATTTGCGGTCTCATAAAGCGGGAGTCGCTGGAAGACGTGGACTTGGGCTTTGCCTTTCTCCCGACGTTTTGGGGAAGGGGATACGCCCATGAGGCTGCCGCCGCCATAATGGCCTACGCCAGGAGCGTGCTGGGCTTGGCACGGATCGTAGCCATCGTCTCTCAAGACAATCATGCCTCGGGCAAGCTGCTCCAGAGACTCGGGTTCCGTTTTGAGCGACTCGCGGCGCTGAACCCAGGTAAGGAGGAGCTCAAGGTCTATGCGAGCGCAACCTGACTGCTCGCTAGCGGCGTCGACGAGGACAAAATGAGCATTTCCGATACGGACAAAGTCTTTACTGGCTCGATTCCGAAGCTCTACGAAGAGTACCTCGTTCCGTTGATCTTCCAGCCTTATGCTACGAACTTGGCAAATCGGGTAGCTGCCCTATCTCCGGCTCGTGTGCTGGAGGTCGCAGCGGGTACGGGTGTCGTGACTCGCAGCTTGGCGGCCGTGCTGCCGGACAGCGTCACTATCGTGGCCACCGATCTGAATCAGCCGATGCTGGACCTGGCGTCCACACTGGGGACCAAGCGCGCGGTGGAATGGCGCCAGGCAGACGCCATGCAACTACCTTTCGCTGACGAAACTTTTGACGTCGTGGTTTGCCAGTTTGGAGTCATGTTCTTTCCCGACAAGACGAAGGCATTCTCGGAGGCACGTCGAGTCCTCAGATCGAAAGGGACGTTCATTTTTGACGTGTGGGATCGTATCGAGGAAAACGAATTCGCCCAGACCGTGACGAAAGCGCTCGCAGCACTCTTTCCGGAGGACCCGCCGCGCTTCCTGGCGCGCACGCCTCACGGCTATTTCGACCTCGCGGCCATCGAGAGAGATCTGCGAAGCGGCGGGTTCATTACGTCACCCCGGACAAGTACGGTTACTGCACGCAGTCAGGCAACCTCCGCCCGGGTTCCCGCGATCGCATACTGCCAGGGGACCCCACTACGCAACGAGATCGAGACGCGTGACAAGGCTCGCCTCGGTGAAGCAACCGACCTCGCGACAGCAGCGATCGCCGAACGGTTCGGACCCGGCCCCGTCGACGGCAAGATTCAGGCACACATCATTGCTGTCGAACGCTGAATAAGGCCACTCGGGCACTTGTGCCAACGAATCTTTCAGCGCTGGTTAACGTAGCAGCCTGTCTGGAGCCAACGTGGAGCATCTGAAGCCGGAGCAATTCGTCATCTTGGGCAACCCAGGTGTCACGTCGACACAGATCCTTTCCCCGCACAACTCCCAGTCGTCGCGCGTTACCATTACACGAGTCGTCGTGGCGCCAGGTGCTATCCAGCCTCGTCACTCCCATTCGGCGTCTGAGCAGATCTGGTACGCGCAATCCGGGTCAGGCATGCTGTTACTCGCCGACGGTAAGACTCGGGCATTTTGCGCGGGCGAGGTCGTGCGGTTTGCCGAGAACGAGATACACGGGTTCGAGAATACGGGAGTCGCGGCGTTTGAATATCTTGCAATCACCTCGCCGCCGATCAATTTCGACTACGCCTATGCGATCAAGGGCGCTTGAACCGCTGGTCAACGCGAACGCGCCGTCGGGCCTGCGCGCCACGGGGTGTCGTGCCGACCAAGCAGCGAGGAATATGTAGTGTCGAAACTCCGCGTCCAAAGCTTCGCGATCTCCATCGATGGCTACGGCGCCGGACCGAACCAGGATCTCGAGCACCCGCTCGGCGTGAGGGGCCCCGAATTGATGGAATGGTTCTTCCACACGCGCATGTGGCGGCAGATGCACGGCCACGATGACGGCGAGACCGGAACCGACAACAGAATTGCCGAGCAAGGGTTTGCCGGTATCGGTGCGTGGATTCTCGGGCGCAATATGTTCGGACCCGTCCGGGGACCATGGCCGGATGACAGCTGGAAGGGCTGGTGGGGCGACGAGCCGCCGTATCACACGCCGGTCTTCGTCCTGACGCATTATCCCCGCCCGCCGCTAACGATGGCGGGAGGAACGGAGTTCCATTTTGTCACCGAAGGCATCCACGTCGCATTGGAGCGGGCGGCGGCTGCCGCGAACGGCCGCGACGTGCGCCTCGGCGGCGGCGTATCCACCCTTCGCCAATACCTGAGCGCAGGGCTGATTGACGAGCTGCATCTCGCGATCCGGCCTGTTTTGCTCGGGTGCGGGGAGCATCTCTGGAGCGGCATCGATATGCGTGCCTTGGGCTATCAGTGCGTCAACTATCTTGCGGGCGAACGCGCGACCCACGTCTTTCTGCGCAAGGGGGCTTGAGGAGCGGGCATGCAAAACGATGAAGGCCAGATACGACAGCTCGTCGCCACCTGGATGTCAGCCACCCGCTCCGGCGACGTGGACGGCGAAGGTCACACCCTTACCATCTTGAAAAAGGAACACGGCAAGTGGCTGCTCGCGCGTGATGCGAATCTGCTCTCGCCAGTGCAACGACCTCAAACTTGACACGCCCGCATCGCTCCCATGCATATCACCAAACCCAATCGCGTGACCCGCAGCTACACGCAGCGCCTCGTCGCCCACCCTTCCGCCGTATTTCCGCTGCTCTGCCCCGTACGCGAGGCCGACTGGATTGAGGGCTGGGATCCGATCTCGGTGCTTACGCAACTCAGGAGTTGCCGAGACCCGATTGCGTCTTCGTCACCAGCGCACCCCCAAACGACGCCATCTGGTATGTAACGCGGCATGAAAGCGATCAGGGATTCGTGGAGATGCTGAAGATCACTCCACTCGTGACGGCGTGCAGGCTCACGATCCAGCTCCGCCCGACAGAATCGGGCTCGGAAGCAACCGTCACGTACACGCACACGAGTCTTGGGCCGGACGGTGACGCTTTTATCGTGTCCTTCACCGATGACCACTACCGCAAATTCATGCAGGATTGGGAAACTCGCATCAATCACTATCTCATGCGAGGCGTTGCCTTGCGGGGAAAAAGTGGTTAATCGTGCGCTCGGGACGGGCACTCTTCAGGTCACGTCGAAGCAGTGAGGCCCGCGATTGCCGATGTCCATCCAACTTACGCGTCGTCCGGCCACAGCCGAGGACGTGCCTTTCCTCATGGAGCTTCGGCGGCGGACCATGGACACCCATCTTTCCGCGTCCGGCGCGAGCACAGGTGACGACGATCATCTCGCTCGCCTCATGGATCGGTTCGATTGCGCCGAAGTCCTCCTGCAGGACGGCGTACCCGTCGGACTCCTGAAAGTCGCTCGCGACCACGCACCATGGAAGATCATTCAGATCCAGCTTGTCCCTGAACTGCAAGGCCAGGGACTCGGCGCTCACCTGCTGGCCCAAGTCATCGCGGAGGCCGACAACGCAAATGTCGCTGTTGCGCTGAGCGTCCTCAAAGCCAACCCGGCGCGTATCCTGTATGAGCGGCTCGGTTTTGCAATCGTCGGAGAATCCGAACATGAATTCGACATGCTGCGTCAGACGTAACGAGTCGTGTCGTGGCCCCGTCGACGAGCCGTCGATGGCCGATGCGTTTGAGGACTGACCACTCTTCCGAACCAAGGGGTACGATGGAAATCCGCGCAATTCTCCCGTCGGAGATTGAATCCGCAAGGCGCCTGCTGGAGGCAAGCGGGTGGTCGCACCGCGTTGCCAATCCGGAAGATTTCAGGGAATTGCTATCTCGGTCTCAACGAGCGCTGGTGGCCGTTCAGGATGGCGAGGTCATCGGCTTCCTGCGAGCGCTCACCGACGGAATGGCGAACGGCTATCTATCCATGGTGGTCGTGGCCGAGCAGCACCGCCGTAAAGGCGTCGGCCGGGCGCTCGTCCGCGCAGCGATGGGCGAGGACCACCGTATAACTTGGGTACTTCGTGCTGGGCGAGAGGGAGTCGCAGGGTTCTACGAGAGAATCGGCTTCATCCGATCGCACGTTGCAATGGAGCGTCCGGGTGCAAGGACGCCGGACGCTTAAGCCGTGGCCTCCCACCAAATGGGCACGCCGTCGTCGCTCGACGCGGTCGCGCGATAGTCGGATTCGGTGCGCACCGTGGGAACAGGTTTGACCGCCGAGGAAGCGCTGGCCTTTGTCAGAGAGCATGGGGTAGTACTCGTGTCAGCCAAAGGCCCCGTTCCGCGCCTGACGGAGGCGATCGCCGGCGAGCCGATCAAAGGCAGCTGGTGGGGCCATGCGAAGGGTCGTCAGATCTTCGCGGTCCTGCAAGTCGTGACCGAATCGAAGGACATTCTCATGTGCCGCCTGGTCGACGGCAAGGTCACACTCGTGCATCGCCGCCTCTGGCCCGCCTTGGTGCGACTGGCCGGGCGATTTCCACCCGATCAGGTCGCGCAGGTTCGACAGGAGCACACGCCGTCCGGGCATCATGTGAGCCGGGAAGTTCCATTCCCGAAATGGGTTCCTGCTGACGTGACAAGTGAAGCCAGGCGTATTGATCTGGAAGAGGCGCTCCGTGCTTTGGGGCCCTGGACCACGGCGATCAACCAGTCGCGCAAAGGGATACGCCGCAAGCGGCGCGTCCCGAAGGGAAGCTCGTGACATCGACCGAACAGCTTCCGGCCGGTTTCGTTCCCCCGCGATTGCTATTGAGGACAAACGTCGGCATCGGGACCGCCGACGCGGTGGCTAGCGACGCTGAGCCTATCTCCGTACTATCATCTTCTCTCAGCCAAGGACGGGTGCTCAGCTGCGAACCCGCTGCCATGAAACGACATCTTGTTATCCTCGGCATCATAATCGTGGCAGTTGTCGTGGCCAATGCGAGCGCACAGGTCGCCGTCGTTCCCAATGCCGATCACGAACAAATGCTGGCCAGCCCGGACGCACGCCTCGCGACGAACAAAAGGCTCGTCTATGACTTCTGGCGAGAAGTCTTCGAGGGAGGTCACATGGAACTTGCCGACAAGTACATGGCGGAGAGCTACATCCAGCACAATCCGAATGTGCCGACCGGGAGGGCCGCCTTTGTCGATTTCTTCTCGAAGAACGTCGCGCCCCAACCGATCGCACCCCGGATAAAGGCGCCATTGGTAGCCATTCTCGCCGATGGTGACTTGGTGACGCTGGTCTTCGTGCGCGACGCAGTCGATCCCAAAGATCCCGCGAAAAAATACACGACCACCTGGTTCGACATGTTCCGGCTCGAAGGCGGAAAAATAGCGGAGCACTGGGACCCCGCCCCCAAGAGGCAATGACACATGCGAATCATTGCCGCAACGACCTTCTGCGGATTCATTCTTGGCGCGTGGTTCGCGAGCGCGCAAGCCGCGGACGTCAACGCGTTTTCGCTCGTTGGAAAATGGTCACTTTCGGCACCCATGCCGAATGGCGGGACCGTGACCACGGAACTGACGTTGATGCCGAACATGAAGTTCAGCGGCTCATCCAGTGTGGAGGGGCGCTCCTTCTGGACATTTTCGGGCACCTGGGAGGTCAACGGCGACGAACTCACGTGGCACTACGAAAACAGCTCGCGCCCGTTGCCTGAAGCGGCAAAAAAGGACGTCGACCGTATCGTCTCTGCCGACGATGCGTCGCTTGTGCTGATATCCAAACTCAATGGCAAACAACATGTCTATTCGCGCTCGAAGTAGGTCTCGTCTGCTCGCTTAACCCTGATGCTCTTCGGCGAGCCGCATGACACTACGCGCCCGCGATCGAATGACCCGGCGACTCATCCGTCATCTGCGTGACGAGGCCGATTTGCTGCGCACCCGCGAGCGCCGCGGAATGGGCATTGCCGCGCAATCGTTTGGCGCGCTGGCACTCGGTGCTGTCGCGATTGGTGCGCTGGCGATCGGTGCACTGGCAATCGGCAGATTGGCCGTCGGGCGCGCGCGAATTCGACGGCTGGAAATCGACGAGCTTGTCGTTCGCAGGCTTGACGTCACCGAAGAGCTGCGCATTCCCGCGATGCCGGATTCGGAGCGTTGAACTGCGCGGCTTGCTTCGTGCCGCCGTCGATGATGAGCGTTCCGCAGCACCCTGGCGCTTCGTTTTCTGAACTAGAGGTGCCTCGATGTCGGACATCGACGCCGGGCGCCTGAAGGCGCGACTGGCCGCGGTGGAGGAGCACGTCAGGTGCGAGAACCGCCACGACCTGGCCGGCGTCATGGCCACCTTCGGCACCGACGCGCGATATGACGACGAGCCGTGGCGGGATCATCGTATTGGCCTCGAAGGGGTGCGTTCGTATTACACCGAACTTTTCGCGTCACTGCCCGACCTTGCCATCCAGATAGAGCATCGGCACGTGGCCGGTGATGCGGTCGTTCTCGAGGTCGTGATTCGGGGCACCCACCTGGGAGTCTGGCGAGGAGGACTCCCCGCAACCGGCCGGCGTGTGGAATTCGCGCTGTGCGGCGTCTTCACCTTCGATGCCCAAGACCGACTCGCCGGCGAGCGCATCTATTACGACCGGGGGACCGTGATGCGTCAGCTTGGCCTGTTTCACGAGCCTGAATCGAGACTCGGACGTGTCGTCACTGCGTTAAGCCACCCCCTGACGATCGCCAGGGCGTTGCTTCGTTCCCCGACTCGCCGTCGACCCGACAACGAAGATGCAGACTGACGGTGATCGGGCCAACGCACGAAGTCCCCAAGCGTGCCTGTTTCGGACCCTTGGAAATGTCGACGCGCACGCCGTACACTTGTCACTGCCCTGGTTTTTCTCCTGGGTGAACTGTCACTGCATTATCAGGTGTCACTTCATCGCGAGATGCAGGCATGAGCTTTTTTCGCCACCGATTTTTCATGACAGTGCTGATCGTCGGCGCGCCGTCGGCATTGGCGCTGGTCGAATTGTTCCATCCGCACCCCCGCGATCTTTTGCAACTCGATGTAAAGACCTGGCTGGTCGTCCACTACGCGCAAATCCCGTTGTTTGCGCTTTCGGCCGTCGCGATGGTCCTGCTCGTGCGCGGACGCGAAGACATGGCGGCGACTTTTTGCCGCGCCGCGATGCTGGTTTTCGCTGTCAGCTACATCTCATTCGACACCGCGGCCGGGGTGGTGACGGGTGTCCTCGTCGACGCCGCCCAGAAGTCCGGCATGCCTGACGCGTGGCGTGCTCCGATCGACGCGATTTGGACGCATCCGATCGTAGGCGGCTCACCGCTCATTGCGGCACCGTTCCTTGCAGTGCTTGGGGGTATCGCGTTGTCCGTCGGTGCCGTTGCCGCCGCGATATCGCTCAAGCGTGCGGGCAACTCGTGGCCGCCGGTGGTTTTGCTGGCACTGTCCAGCTTCGGCATCGCGATATTCAGAACCCATGCCTGGCCGGGAGGACCGTTGACGTTCGGTGGAGTCGCCGCCGCAGCGGCCTGGCTGGAATGGGAGCGCGCGCACCATGAACACAGCGATGGCACCGCTTGAGCGCGCGTTTACGGTACCGCGTGGTGTCCACGGCAACCGTTGGACGGCATGAATGGCTCGATTCGTCGCCCTCCTTCGCGGCATAAACGTCGGCAAGGCCAAGCGCGTCGCCATGGCCGACCTGCGGGCGCTGCTTGAATCACTCGGCTATGGCGACGTGCGTACTTTGCTCAACAGCGGGAATGCGATTTTCGATGCTCCGGTTGAGCCACCGGGCAAACATGCTCAGCGCATCCAGGCGGCCGTCGCCGGCGAGTTGGGTGTGGACGCTCTCGTCATCGTAAAGTCCGACCGGGAGATGGCTGCCGTCGTGGCCGGCAACAAGCTCGTTGGGATTGCCGCCGATCCATCGCGCCTCCTCGTGGGCCTTACCAACGATCCAAAGGCACTCGCGGCACTCGAATCATTTGCCAGGGCCGAATGGGGCACCGACGAAGTGCATCTCGGCAAGCACGCTGTGTATGTATGGTGCGCAAACGGCATACTTGAGAGCAAGGCAGGCGTCGCGCTTCTGAAAGGTCTGGGTAGCTCCGGCACGACGCGAAACTGGTCTACGGTCGAGAAACTCCATGCCTTGCTGCAACGTACCGCCTGACCCGCTGCTGTCATGGCCCCGCTCATGCGTAGTTCTCCGTTTTCTCTTCGTTCCCTGGCCATCGCCCTTCCGCTGGTGTTCATCGCTCACGTCCTCGAAGAGGCGCCCAATTTCGTGGGCTGGTTCAACAGCCTCGTCGTGCCGCCGATCTCCCAGCCGCTCTTCCTGTCCGTCAATGCTGTCTGCCTGATTATTACGGTGGCCATCGCGGTGGTCGTCGCCACCGCCCGAGGTCCCGTTCCCGGGCTCGTCGGTGCAGCTTGGGTCGGCTTTCTCATGTTGGCAAACGCGATATTTCACATCGTCGGCACCGTTGCGCTGCGCCGCTACTCTCCAGGTTTGGTGACGGCGACCCTGCTCTACTTGCCCTTTTCGCTGCTGTTCCTGCGTGCCATCGTGCTTGACCTCGGCGTTCCCGCTCCAGCGGTCGGCTCGATGGCTCTTCTCGGCGGCGTTCCGATGTACGTT
Organism: uncultured beta proteobacterium; assembly: GCA_963726935.1. Taxonomy (GTDB): domain Bacteria; phylum Pseudomonadota; class Gammaproteobacteria; order Burkholderiales; family Casimicrobiaceae; genus PALSA-1003. The sequence goes on along the minus strand of CAVSEH010000011.1, from coordinate 76,757 downwards.
CACGGCTACCTCATCGTATTTCGCGGTAGCCGGTTCTTCTAGCTCGCGCGGCCGGTCAGTCGGCATCGACTGGCAACAAGGCTGCTTGACCCGCAACAAAGGACAAGAAATACTGGCTGATTGAAGGCATCGAGTGTCTTTTGGAGCGATGAAGATGTCCAATCCAGATCCCGTCATCCAGCGCACCGCCCCCGTGGAGCAGCGCGCCGACGCCATCCAGGCGGCGTTCGACGAGCGCGGCCTGAACGCCACGGCAGCCGTCGAGGAGTTGAAGCACCTCGCCGAGGAGCAATGGGTTCCGCAAAATGGCGCGCGGGTGGTAGCCAAGGCGTGGGTCGATCCTGCCTTCCGCAAGCGCTTGCTCGCCGATGGCCGCGCCGCGGTCGCCGAACTCGGTCTCACCATGCCGAAGCATCACCGGCACCTCGTCGTGCTCGAGAACACGCCGACCGTGCAAAACGTCATCTGCTGCACGCTGTGCTCGTGCACCGCCTTCACGATCATCGGATTGCCGCCGGATTGGTACAAGGATCTCGAATACCGTTCGCGGGTCGTTCGCGAGTCGCGTACCGTGCTCAAGGAGATGGGGTTGGACCTGGCACCGGAGGTTGAGATCCGCGTGTGGGACACCACGGCAGATACACGCTACATGGTGCTGCCCACGCAGCCGCCGCACACCATCGGCTGGCCGGAGGAAAAGCTGGCCGCTATCGTCACGCGCGATGCCATGATCGGCGTCGCACGTCTGTAATTAGGGAGCGCGAAGATGGACGGCGTACACGACATGGGCGGCCGGCAGGGTTTCGGCCCGGTCCGGTACACGCGCAATGCACCGGCATTTCACGCCGAATGGGAAAAGCGTGTCAATTCACTCTATGCACTCGCAGTGCGGCTCGGTATTTTCAACATGGACGAGTACCGCCACGCGATCGAGCGCATGGAGCCGCGCCACTACCTCGCGGCGAGCTACTACGAGCGGTCGCTGACCAGCCTCGCCACGCTCTGCATCGAAAAAGGTATCGTGAGTCGCGAGGAACTGGAGCGTCGTGCGCAAGGCTCGTTTCCGCTCGCCGTCGCCCGAGTGCGCCAGGACGCACGAACCGGCCGAACCGCGAGCGCTTCAAACCGGGTGATCGCGTCCGCGTGCGGCTCGACTACGTACCGGGTCACGTGCGGATGCCGGGCTACATCCGCGGAAAAACGGGCGTCGTCGTGAGCGAGTCGCCGGTCTACCCTTTCCCCGACGCTCACGCACACGCAGTGGACGCGCAGGACGAGCCCACCTATGACGTGCGCTTTCGCAGCGAGGACCTCTGGCCGAATTCGTCGGACGCCGCGCTCGTGCATGTCGGCGTGTTCCAGAGTTACCTCGAACGGGATGCGTAGCCGACACGTGGCGGTTCGCGGCTGACCCGCCTGAACGAATCACTCTGACGGGCATCGACGCCGTGCGGGCGTGACCCTTTCCCATGCCGATTGCCGACCCCGATCTGAGACGCACCTGGTTGTTTGGGCCCGGCGCCGACACCGACGCGCACGACGCGATGCAACAAAGTGGTGCCGATGTGCTGATCGTCGATCTCGAGGATTTCACCCCGCCGTCGCGCCGCGACGAAGCGCGTCGCGCGCTTGCAACGCTGGTTCAGCGGTGGCGGGGCGCGGGACGGATCACCGCGGTCCGCATCAATGCTCTCGACGGCGACGGGCCGGCCGACTTGGCCGCCGCGATGCCGGCACGGCCTGACGTCGTTGCCTACCCCATGGCCGCGAGCGCTGTGCAGATGCAAGCCCTGCACGCAGCGCTCACGCACTGGGAGGGCGTCGTGGGGATCGCGCCGGGTACGACGGAGATACTGCCAGTGTGCGAAACCGCGCTCGGCGTGGTCGACGTGCGCGCCATCGCCGGCGGCAGTTCGCGCATCCGCGCTGCTCTGCTCGGCGCCGAAGACCTGGCCGCCGACCTTCGCGCCGAACGCCAGCCCGACGCCGAAGAGTTGGACCATGCCCGGCGGCGCTTCGTGCTGGAATGCCGGGCCGCAGCCATCGAGCCGATCGACGCGCCCTATACTTTCAGTGACACCGAAGGCGCCGTGCGCGAGGCGCGCTACGCGCGTCGCCTCGGCTACCAGTGCAAGGCGGTGGTGCGCCCCGAGCACGCGGGGGCGATCAACGCCGCACTCACGCCGAGCGACGAAGAGGTGCATCGCGCCACCGCGATCGTCCATGACTTCGAGGCCGCACGTGCGCGCGGCGAAGAGCGGGTGCTCGTCGACGGCCTGTGGGTGGAAGTGCCGACCTACCGTAACGCCAAGCGCCTCATCGAGCGAGCGCGGCGCTTGAGCGGTCAGCGCTGACGTGACAGAGCGTAATATTGCGCGTGGGCACCCGAAAGAGTTCCATGACCGACGTCGAACGCCTCACCTACCTCAAGCTCGCACTGCGCGTCGTCGGTGTCATTGCCATTTTCGGCTTTTACCCGCTTACGGTACTCTGGCCCTCGGGTTGGGCGTGGTCCAGCGGAAGGTCGGAGTATCTCGAGATGATCATCGCTATCTACGCGACCTTGGGTGTCTTTCTGATCATTATCTCGAGTGACCCGAATCGACACCTGAGCCTCGTCTCCTTCGCCATCTGGTCGAGCATCGTGCATGGGGCCGTCATGGGCGTGCAGTCCCTGCTCAACCCGATGCACGTTTATCACCTGTACGGCGACGTGCCCGCACTGTTTGTCATTGCGGCCGTCCTCGCGTTCCTTTCACCGGAAGCGTTTCGCCTGCCCTTCGCTCGACATGCTGCTTGACCCGTCGGTAGCGCTCTGCGCGGCGATATCCGCGATCCCCGGCGTCGAGGTCGCAAGGTCGCGCTTTGGATCGGGCAGCCATCCGGCCTGGCGCGTCGCAGGTCGCGAATTCGCGCACCTGCACTCGGCATCGCGCATCGATCTGCGTCTCCCACGTTCCCTTCAGGTCAAGCTGCGCGCCGACCCACGTGCACACTTTCGGACCGGAAGGTCGGAATGGCTCGAACTCGAGTTTCACTCGTCGGCCGACGTGAGCGATATCGCTGCGCTCGCGCGCGAGGCGGCCGCGGCTGCCGGCGCCAAGCGCAAATGACGCCGGACACATCGCTCATGGCGCATCAAAGGGTACAAGTCGGACTGATTTCCGATACGCACGGTCTCTTGCGTCCGGAGGCCACGGCCGCATTGCGCGGGAGCCATTTCATCGTCCACGCCGGCGACATTGGCGACTCGGCCATTCTCAATCGGCTCTCCGAGATCGCACCGATCACCGCCGTTCGTGGCAACAATGACAAGGACGAATGGGCAGCGCGGATTGCGGAGACCGAAGTAGTGGAGATTGGCACGGTCCTGATCTACGTGGTCCACGACCTGGCCGACCTCGATATCGATCCTGCCGTTGGCGGGTTTCAAGTAGTGGTTTCGGGCCATTCGCATCGCCCTGTCGTCGAATGGCGCGATGACGTCCTGTTCATCAACCCGGGTAGCGCCGGCCCACGGCGCTTCAAGTTGCCGGTGTCGGTCGCGACACTCACCATTGCGCACGACGTGATCACGCCTCGCCTGATTGAACTGAATGTGCGCGGCAACGCTTGAACTCCGCCCGGTCCGGACGCTGCTCGCCGGCCTGCTTCCTTCACGCAAAATCAAGCAGCAGCAAGGCTTCAATCCATCACCCTGGGCTAGAAAGCAAACTCCTCATGGCGCTCAAAGTATGTCTGGCGGGGGCAACCGGTTGGGCTGGCTCCGAACTCGCGCGCTCGATTGCGAAAGCCGCGGACCTGAAGCTAGTCGCAGCAGTCGCGCGCCAGCAGGCCGGCCGTGTCCTCGGCGACGTACTGGGCGAGCCGAGTCTCACCGGCCGCATCTTCCCTTCGGCGGCCGAGGCGCTCGCCAATCCTTGCGACGTCTTCGTCGAATACACCAAACCGGATAGCGCCAAGGTCAACATCCTGACCGCGCTGGAGCGCGGCGCTCACGTCGTGGTGGGAACCTCCGGGCTCGCGGAGAGCGATTTCGCGCATATCGATACCGTCGCACGCCAGCACCGCCGCGGGGTACTCGCCTGCGGCAACTTCGCCTTGACGGTCGTCCTGCTCCAGAAGTTCGCCGAAGCCGCGGCTCGCCTCATCCCGCAATGGGAAATCATCGACTACGCGCACGACGACAAGGTGGACGCGCCGAGCGGGACCGCGCGCGAACTTGCGTTTCGCTTGTCGAAAGTGCGCGCCCCTGTGCCCACCGTTCCCTTGGCGAGCACCGTCGGTCCGCGAGAGACCCGCGGCGCCACAGTCTCCGGCTCACAGGTTCATTCCGTTCGCCTGCCCGGCTACGTGATCAGTGCCGAGATCATCTTCGGGATGCCCGATCAAAAGCTGACGATCCGTCACGACGCGGGGAACAGCGCGCGCCCGTACACGGACGGAGCCCTGCTCGCTATCCGCAAGGTTTCCACGCTCGTCGGCGTGCATCGTGGCCTGGACTCCGTGCTCGACATCTGACGAATGGTGACGATGCGCAACTGTCCGCCGCCACGACGGCAATTGAAAGCCCTTGCACAAACCCCGAGGAGGCGGCGTGCTCTACATGATCGTTGAACACTTCAGGAACGGTGATCCCATTCCCGTCTATCACCGCTTTCGCGATCGCGGGCGCCTCGCTCCAGACGGCTTGCACTACATTTCGAGCTGGGTCGACGAGAAATTCGAGCATTGCTTTCAGATCATGGAAACAGCCGATCGTGGACTTCTCGATCAATGGATTGCGAATTGGAACGACATCGTCGAGTTCGACATTTTCCCGGTCATGCCCTCGAAGGAAGCGGCCGAGAGGCTTGCACCACGGCTATGAGCAGCTGTACGTCGAGGTGTGCTGTTCGGCGCACGTATCGTGAACCGAACGGCCTGAAAGACCACCGCAAATGACTATCGAACTGGATCACGTCATCGTGTCCGCGAAAAACCAACGAGCTTCGGCCAAACGCCTGGCGGAGCTGCTTGGTGTCCGCTGGGCGGAATCCGGTGCCGGACCGTTTTCGCCTGTTCATGTGAATGATGGATTGACTCTCGACTTCATCGACGACGATGGCGCGTTTCCCGTCCAGCACTTTTGCTTCCGTGTCGACGAGCAATCGTTTGACGCGATTCTCTCCCGCATAAAAGCGGCCGGTATCAAATACCGCAGTAGCGTGCATGGCCCGGAGGACATGAAGATCAATACGCAATACGGCGGCCGCATGGTCTATTGGAACGAGCCCGACGGGCATCAATGGGAAATGCTCACCGTAAGCTACGCGCGGTAGGTTCGACCGTGCTCTGTCGACGTTCGCGGCGATTCGCCACTTGACCGGCCAGGTTGCGCGCGGCAGCATGGAAGGCCATGGACCTCAACACTTGGCTCATCTACCTGCTGGCGGCCACCGGACTCTCCCTATCCCCTGGACCCAACGGGCTGCTCGCCCTCACGCACGGGGCGTTGCACGGCCGGCGCAAGGCGCTGTACACGATCTTCGGCGGCGCGTTCGGTTTCGTCGCGGTTGTCGGACTCTCCATGTTCGGCATCGGCGCTTTGCTCAAGACGTCCCTGGTGTGGCTAACCGTCCTGAAGTGGGTAGGCGGCGCCTACCTCGTCTGGCTGGGCATTCAAGTTTGGCGGTCGCCACCGATAGGCATCGAAGCCCGTGGTGGTGCAGCGGGACCAAGAGCAGGCGGATCGCTGTTCCGGCAAGGAGCACTGTCGGCGCTGACGAATCCGAAAGGACTCCTGTTCTTCACCGCTTTCCTGCCGCAGTTCATCGACCCGGCCCGGAGCCTCTTCATCCAGTTCGTCATCATGGCCGGGACGTTCGCAGTCATCGAAATCGCCACCGAGGTGTTCATCGCCAGCATGGCGCATCGCATCAGCCCATGGCTTCAGCGCGTCGGCAGGCGGTTCAACCAGGCCTGTGGTGGCGTGTTCGTGGCGATAGGTGTCGCGCTGCCGCTCCGCAGTTGAGTGGTGGCGGGCATCAGGCACCTACTCGACAACATCACGTGGCACACCCTTTCCGGACCCCATGCGAAGTACGCTGCCGGTACGGATGACGCGCGTCGGTACGCCCCGGGCTTCTCCCCGATCGTCGGATTTGCGAATACCGAGCGGCCCAACTTCGCAGCGCTGGCTCGATTCTGCGAAGCCGGTGAGCACTTCTACTGCGACGGTTGGTCCGGTGTCGCTCCGGCCGAGTGGCACATCGATTCCGAGTCGACGATGTTCAAGATGATTTGGGAAGCCGACATGCCCGCATCCGACGACGCGCCTGATGCCGTGCCGCTGGGTGCGGAACACGCGTTGCAGGCGCTGGAGCTGGCCACCCTGACCCGCCCGGGACCGTTCGGCCCCAGGACGATCGAACTCGGCGAGTACTTCGGCTGCTTCGACGGCAAGCGACTCGTCGCGATGGCCGGCGAACGCATGCACGCCGGGTCGCTCCGCGAAATCAGCGGCGTCTGCACGCATCCGGAGTTTCAAGGTCGAGGCTTTGCGCGTCGACTGATGGTCAAGCTCGTTCGTCGCCAGATGCAGCGCAACGAAACCCCGTTCCTCCATGTCATGAGCGAAAACCGCAGCGCGCGCGAGCTGTACAAGCGCATGGGCTTTCGGGACTATCGGGAGTCCGTCGTGCGGGTCATCTCGCCGTTGCTCGAGTCCACGCGACCGCAATGACGCTGGAACGCACCCGCTGCACTCCGACCGAATGATGTGAGCAAGGAGATCTGCATGCTCATTCATGGCAAATGCCACTGCGGAAACATCGCCTTCGACCTCGAACTGGAAGGGGATCCACCCGAGATTCCGGCACGCGCGTGTGGCTGTTCGTTCTGCGTCAAGCACGGAGGCGTCTGGACATCCCACCCAAAGGCCAGGCTGGCGGTTACCGTTCGTGATCGTGCGCTCGTTTCGCCCTATGCCTTCGGCACGCGGACTGCCACGTTCCACGTCTGCGCGCGCTGCGGCACGGTGCCGTTGGTCACGAGTGAAGTCGCGAGTCACCTTTACGCCGTCGTCAACGTCAACGTGCTCGAGGACGTCGACGCCTCGCGGCTGCGCAGGCAAGCCGCGAGCTTCGAAGGCGAAGATGTCGAATCCCGTCTTGCGCGCAGACAGCGCAACTGGATCGCCGATGTTCGCTTCGCGGACGGCGACACCTGATGTCCCACTACGTGCGCACCGTGCTCGTCGGCGCGTCGCTTGGAGGATGACGATGACTGAGCAGTATGCTGCGACTGAGCCGACGCGTGCAGAGATCGACCGATTGGATGGGCCGACCGTGCTCGAATTCGGCAGCCCGAGGTGCGGATATTGTCGCGCTGCGCAGCCGCTCCTGGCGTCCGCCTTCGCCGGGCACCCGCGGGTACGCCATGTCAAAATTGCCGATGCCAGCGGCCGTCCCCTTGGACGATCTTTCCGAATCAAGTTGTGGCCCACGCTCGTGTTCCTGAACGATGGTCGCGAAACCACGCGGCTGGTTCGGCCCGACGACGCCGACTCGATCCGCCGTGCTCTTGCCACGATCGACGTTGCCGATTGAAAGTCCGGGTTCCACCTGGCATCTTGCGCTGCCTGATACTCTTTGCCACCCGTCGTCCGCCGCGGCGATCATCCTGACGCGTCGGGGATTTCGAAAGGCACTGAACCATGCCACCCTCCAAACCAGAGCGCTTCGGACCGATCGAGGTCCAGGGCCGTCAGCTTCGATGCGCGGTATGCAGTCACAGCGTCTTCTGGGAGCACGAGATCCAGCTGGCGACGCCGCTGCTCAATTTCCTCGATCCCGATGCGTGGAATGGCACAACGCAGTGCGCCATCTGCGAACGCTGCGGCTACGTCCACATGTTCATTCCGCCGCCAAGTACGATCAAGGATACCGACGCGTTGCCCGATGATCCCACACCCGCGGCTGCCTGACTTCCGTGGACGGAAATTCGTCGATGGCGCATTGGGTACCCGCGCCCGGGTCGGGATTCGGCCTCCTTCGTCCGAGCGCCGTAGGCGACTCATGATCTCCTTCATTGTTCCTGCCTACAACGAAGAACGTGTGCTGGGCGCGACGCTTGCGGCGGTGCGCGTGGCAGCTCAGGCGGTAGGCGAGCCTTACGAACTCGTCGTCGTCGACGATGCATCGACCGACGGCACCGCTCAAATCGCCGAGTGCGGCGGCGCACTGGTTGTCCGCGTCGCTCACCGCCAGATAGCCGCGACCCGAAACGCCGGCGCGCGGGCCGCGAGAGGTGACTTGTTCATCTTTGTCGACGCAGACACGATCGTCAACGAGGCGGTCGTGCGATCTGCGGTCGACGCCATGCGCGACGGTGCCGTCGGCGGTGGCGCCGCCGTCGAATTCGATGGCTCTGTCCCTACGTATGCGAAACTGCTGTTGCCGATCCTGGTCTGGTGTTTTCGGGTGGCTCGATTGGCGGCCGGCTGCTACCTCTTCTGTACCCGGACTGCCTTCGTCGCCGTAGATGGCTTCGACGAATCGTTCTATGGTGCCGAAGAATTGGTGATCAGCCAGGCGCTCAAGCGCCACGGCAAGTTCGTGGTCTTGCCGCGAGCCGTCAAGACGTCGGGGCGGAAACTGCGCACGCATTCTGCCGGTGAAATGTTCGGTGTCTTGGGTCGATTGCTGCTCCGCGGCCCGATGGCGGTCAAGCAACGACAAGGCATGGAGCTTTGGTACGCGGAGCGACGTAAAGACCCGCAACAAGACGCCTGACGGCGAGCAAACGCGGCTGGATCCCGATTCATTATGCGCATCAACCTCGACCACATCCACATCTTCTCGTCCAATCTCTCGGCAACCGTTGACTTTTTCCAGAAGATGCTCGGCGCCACGTTGATTTGGGACGAGGTCGCCGCGGGCGTGCGCAACGTGCGGCTCGGCCTCGGGAACGCGTTCGTTCATTTGTACGATCAACCACCGAAGGTGCCGCGTGGTGGGGCAATGCACCACCTCGGGATCGAGACCGATGATCTCGACGGCCTTGTCGCGCGAATGAAGGCGAACGGGCACGAGTTCCGTAACACCATTCGAGAACAGTCGAAGTTCAGATACGTCATGACAGCCGGCCCTGATGACCTATTGATCGAACTCTTCGAGTGCCGTGAGCCGCTGCGGTGGCGGATAAAGACATGAGGGTGGAGACGCCCTGGCGCCGGGCGGTGTACTTCGCCGGTCTACTTGGTCGGGTCGGCGCTTGGAGCGGGAGTCATCCGTGAAGATGTCAGACATTCCATTCGGCACCACGGACTGGTCGCAGGTCCCGCGTACCGAACACAAGGGCGAACGCGGGCTGGCGTACTGGCGGACGCAACAGTTCGGCCCCCTTCGCGTCCGGATGGTTGAGTACTCACCGGGTTACTTTGCCGATCATTGGTGTGTCAAAGGCCATATTCTCCTGTGCACCGAAGGCGAGCTTCATACCGAACTCAAAGATGGAAGAACTTTCACGCTCAACGCCGGCATGAGTTATCAGGTCGCGGACAACGCGGAACCGCACCGTTCCTATACGGAGCAAGGCGCAACCCTGTTCATCGTCGATTGAACCGTGCGCCCAACCTGGCCTCGTCACCGTTGATTCGCGGACACCTGGAAGGCTAGAGCACTTGCCACAGCGAGCGCGCCTTGCCTTGAGCGCGGCGATTCCAGCGGCGGCGCTATTCGGATTTGCGTTCGTTGCCGCCCCGAAGTCCTGTCAATGGGGCAATGCGGCATATTTCTGGGCCGGAGTCGCTGCCTTGGTCACACTGTTCGCGCTGCCCTTTGTTCTTCGCGCCGGCACGTCACTGCTCGTCCGTTTCGGACTTGGTTTGGGGTTTATCGTGGCCGGCTGCGTCGTCTGGCTGGGAGGTTTGTTTGCGGCAAATTTCCGGATAATCTGTACATTGTTCTGACCGACGGCGCTTGCATCGATGAGTGCAGGGCCGATCATTTGGAGGAGTAGCGCAGGTGCTCGTTGAAGCGCGCGTCGAGAATGAACGGGGACGGCACACCGCCACGTTGACGACCAACCGTGCCAGCCACGCGATCCCGATCCCGTCGCAGGCGTCGGGTTTCGGCTCGAGAGCCAACGGCGGCGAATTGCTGTGCCTTGCGCTTGCCACCTGCTATTGCAACGATATCTATCGCGAAGCAGTTCGACTCGGGATCGAAGTGGTTCGCGTCGAGGTCGATGCATTCGCCGAGTTCGGCGAACCCGGCATGCCCGCGAGTCGAGTGTGCTACCGCGCAACGGTCGCCGCGCGCGCATCGGAAGACAGAATCGGCGAACTTATCCTGCATACCGACCGTGTCGGGGAGATCCACAATACGCTGCGCAAGGGAATGGCCGTTCAATTGGAGTCATTTGTCGCACGCAGCGTCGGGCCGGATTAAGCTCCGCCTGGCGCCCTCAATACTTCGATCTGTATCGAACCATCCGCCGGTGTTGCGACCACACAATGGGGATGTTTGGCGACGGGACGGTGGTACAAATCCGCCGTCGCCACCCCTATTTCCAGCCATTCGTGTCAGGCCAAACTGTCGCCCCGAGGGCGAGAAGCTCGAGTTTCGATCTTGCGCTTCTGCTGGCGCTCTCCGCACTTTGGGGGGCGTCCTACGTCTTCATTCGGATCGGTGTCGCCACCATCCCCCCGCTCACGCTCATGGCGGCCCGAACCCTGATCGCCGGCGTCCTGCTCGCAGCATGGATAGCGACGCGCGGCATTTCCGTGCCGCGCGACCCGACACTCTGGCGTCGCTTCCTTGTGCAGGCGCTATTGAACAGCGTCGTACCGTTCACGCTCATCGCGTGGGCGGAGCAATCGGTGGGGGCGGGATTGGCAACCATCCTGAACTCAACCTCTCCCGTCCTGGCGTTCGTCGCGACATGGCTCATTACCCGCCACGAACGAGTCACGCGGCGCAAGGTCTTCGGTGTCATCGCCGGACTCGCAGGCATCTGCATGATCGTTGGGACAAGCGCGTTCAACGAACTCGGGAGCCAACTGCTGCCACAACTCGCGATCGTCGCGGCGACGGTCTGCTACGCGGGCGCCGCGATCTACGGCCGCTCGTTCGACGGCTTGCCGCCGGCCGTGCCCGCGGCCGGCTCGCTGATGGTCGGAACCGTCCTCCTGGTGCCTGCAAGCCTGGTCGTCGACAAGCCTTGGACGATTCACCCATCGGCTGCCTCGCTGGCAGCACTCCTCGCACTCGCGGTACTTTCGACTGCGCTCGCCTTGGTGATCTACTTCAAGCTCGTACAGACGATTGGTTCCGTGGCCACGACGGCGCAGGCATATTTGCGGGTCCCGATCGGTGTTGCGCTGGGCGTGGTCTTTCTCGGCGAATCCCTGACGCCGACCGTCTGGATCGGGCTGGTCTGCGTCGTCACGGGCGTTGCCGCGATGACCATGCCGCCGCGGGCACCAACACGCTGATGGGTCCGCCCCGGTGCAGAACTCGCCGCCATGGCCCAGGGGCGAGCATCGCGATCCCCGAGAGAGTCTTGACGCTATGCGCCGAGAAGGACACATTCCGCTGTGAACCTGGCGCAGATCGCGTTCGCTTTGACAAGGTGTCCGAATGAAAGGCTTCATGCGCGTATTCCGAATCGTCCATGGCTTGATGGCGTTTCTCTTCGCCTTCGCGGCACTCATGCTCATCACGATTGCCGCCCGCATGGGCTGGCTGGCCTTCGTCAGCGGCTTGGACAGGACGGCGGCGCAGGCGATCATTGAAGCCGTGGGACTGCTGGCCGCTGCCGTTGTCGCACTGCAAATTGCCGAGACCATTTTCGAGGAAGAGGTCATTCGCGACGCCGACATAAGCGCGCCGACTCGCGTACGACGCTTTCTGTCAAGATTCTTCGTGGTCGTTATTGTCGCGCTGGCCATCGAGGGCCTCGTCGCGACGTTCAGAGCCATGCACGAAGATCCGACCCAACTGCCCTATGCGGCGAGCATCCTGGTCGGCGTCGGCATTCTGCTCGCCGCGTGGGGACTGTTCGTTCACCTCAATCGTTCTGCCGAGGAACTCGAGCCGGAAGCGATGGCGGACGCCAAGCGGGAAGACCGCAAACTCAAATAAGCTCGATCCAATGCGCTCACGTATATCCCATGCCTGACCCCCTGCTCACCTATCGAGGCACCGTCTATCCCTGGCACTGCGATCACGTCGGCCATATGAACGTCATGTGGTACGTCGGCAAGTTCGACGAAGCCACCTGGCAGTTCTTCAACACCGTTGGCCTGTCGCCGTCATACCTGCGCAGGTCGAAACGAGGGATGGCAGCCGTCGATCAGCACATTTCGTATCTGTGCGAGCTGCACGCCGGCGCCGTAGTATCGATAACCACGAAGGTGCTGGAAGTAAAAGAGAAGAGCATCACGTTCGCGCACGAAATGGTGAATGACGAAACAGGCGAACTTGCTGCGCGCACGACGCTGAAGGCGGTTCACCTGGACACGGAATTACGCAAGTCCTGCGCTTTTGCAGCCCCGATCATCCAGGCGGTCAGGGCGCGCTTGGACGTCAGCACCAGCCATACCAGCGACCAACGTGACTGACCAATGGCACAATCGGGATACTTCGTGGGCTGAACTCGCGGCCAGTGCTCCCGCCTCGGCCTGCGAGTCGCGCAGGCCGCAGGTATCAATCGGTCCGGGCCACAAGCCATGAAACTGACGATGCATCCGGCTACGCCCGAGCGCTGGCCCGACCTCGAAGCGCTGTTCAAGGCCAAGGGGTGTTCGGTCGCTCGTGGCTGCTGGTGCATGTGCTACCGCCGCAGCGGATCGCGTGCGCCGCTGCCGCCCGGCACCACGCACGCGCAGGCGAATCGCTTGGAACTCAAGGCACTGGTCGACGCCGGCAACCCGCCAGGACTCATCGGCTATCGCGGCAAGGTCCCGGTCGGTTGGGTGTCGCTCGCGCCGCGGGAGCAGTACGCCAAGCTCAAGCGCTCGCCCGTCATGAAGGCCGTCGACGACCAGCCCGTCTGGTCCATCATCTGCTTCGTTGTTCCGGCGCAATATCGCCACCAAGGCGTGGCACGCGCGCTACTCGATGGCGCCCTCGTCTATGCGAAAAAGCGCGGCGCCAAGTTGGTGGAAGCCTACCCGGTGGACAGGCCCGGACGATCCAACGATGATTCCATGTGGTTCGGTGCCAAGTCGATGTACGACCATGCGGGATTCGTGGAGGTGGCACGACGCAAACCTCAACGCCCCATCGTTCGTATCAAACCCGCCTGATCCATGCCCATAGTCACTGTCGAGATCGTCGCTGGGACAAATGGCGCGGTCGCACAAGACCTCGCGCAATCGCTTGCCGACAGCCTCGGCCGCGTGCTCAAGTCGCCGGCCGGGCAGACATGGGTGCGTGTTCACTTCCTGCCGGGTAACCAGTATGCGGAAAACGACGCGCGTCTCGACGCGGCGCAGTTGCCGGTTTTCGTTACCATCCTCCGACGGACAATCCCCGAGCCGGCGCAACTCGAGGTCGAGGTTGCCGCGCTCACCGACGCGGTTGCCAAGGTTATCGGACGCCCCACTTCGTGCGTGCACCTCGAATATGCCCCTGCTGCATCGGGCCGGCTTTCGTTTGGCGGTGACATCGTTCAATGACTCGGAGGAGCGAGACGTCTTGAACCCAGCTGCACCCGAAGTCGCGCGCGAATTCTGGCACCTCATGGCCACCAACGATTTCTACTCGGTCGCCGCCATCCTGGCGCCGGAGTTCGTGCTCGAGTGGCCACAATCCGGGGAACGCATACGCGGCGCCGAACGGTTCGCGCGCATGAACCAGGAGTATCCGGCGCATGGACCATGGCAATTCACGATCCATCGCCTCTTCGGTACCGAATCGGAGGCGGTCTCGGATGTCACGGTCACCGATGGCCGGGAAAGCGCAAGGGCGCTATCGTTCTTTACGGTAGAGCAAGGCCGGGTGACGCGGATCGTAGAATTCTGGCCGGAGCCGTATGCGCCGCACGTGAATCGCGCGCACCTCGTTGAGTCCATGGAGTGAAGGGACTGCGAATGTTTGATGGCGCCAACCATAGCGTCGCACGAAGCCCACTCAGCCGAATTATGCGAGCCCAGGCGGCGCGGACGCCACTGGAGCCCGTGCATGGCTAGTCGCCCGATGCAAAGCTATCGCGGCAGCTGTCATTGCGGCGCCGTCACCTTCGAGATTGAATCGGACTTTCCCGAGCTCACCACGTGCGACTGTTCGATCTGCCGTCGCAAGAACGCGTTGATGGTGAAAGTGCACGAGAGCCGGTTCAAGCTGCTGACCGGCGAGGACTCGCTGACGGAGTACCGGTTCCATACCATGACGGCACGCCACTTCTTCTGCAAGAAATGCGGCATCTATCCGTTCCATCGGAAGCGGGTCACGCCGGACTATCTCGGGATCAATGTGTTTTGCCTGCACGATTTCGATCCTGCCGATATTCCGGTGCGACAAACGGTTGGCGCCGGAATGAAATGACGCACAAATGCGCGTCATCGACACTGGCGATCTGATCCTGGAGCCGCAGACCGCAGAACACGCGAACGAGATGTTCGTGGTCCTGAGCGATCCTGCAATCTACCAGTACGAAAACCAACCGCCGCCATCTCTGGAATGGCTACGCTCCCGGTTCACGAAACTCGAAACAAGGCGATCGGCGGACGGCCGCGAACAATGGCTCAACTGGGCGATCCGCCTGCCAACGTCCGAGCTCATTGGTTATGTGCAAGCGACAGTCCACGAGGACGGACACGCAAGCATCGCATATGAGTTATCCAGCACTTTCTGGGGTCGTGGCCTTGCGTTCCAGGCTGTCGGGGCAATGATCGCCGAACTGGTCCGCTTCTACAGCGTTCGCCGCGTTGTCGCCGTGCTCAAGCGCGACAATATTCGTTCGAGGCGGTTGCTCGAACGCCTTGGCTTTGCGCCTGGCTCGCCGGAGGAACATGTTGCACATGGCGTTGAATCCGATGAGCTGCTGATGCTGCGCGGCGGCGAATGTACTTGAAAGGCGCGTCCCGATTCCCGCATTTCTGCATCTGGTCTGCCGCGGCCCTCTACCCGAATCTGTCGTATCCCCGACGCATTGGCCGCGCAGCGCGTCGTGCGCATTGGCGTCGGCGGCTGCAGGGATTACCATCGCGTCAACTACCCTTCGTATCGGAGCAATCATGCCGCTGACCGAACTCAACCACTACTTTGTTCGCGCCAACGACCTCGAGCAGTCCAAGCGCTTTTACTGCGAGGTATTGGGGTTCGAAGAAATGCCCCGACCGAACTTCCCGTTCCCGGGCTACTGGCTCGGTGTCAACGGCAGGATTCAGGTGCACATGGGACCGCACGGCATCCCGAATTCGGAGCTGTACTACCTCGGGACCACACCCCAGTCGGCCACCGACAATACCGGCATCGTCGACCACATTGCGTTCCTCGCCACAGAGCCGGAAAACTTCGCCAAGCGGTTTTCGGCGCTCGGACTAACGGCGCGCAAGCGCTACCTGCCGGAGTTCCATCTCTTCCAGATGTTCGTGAAGGATCCGGACGGACTCACCATCGAGCTCAATTTCAACGGCATCGACGCCGAGCCCGACTGGGGCGCGGACGGCGAGAACTACGCGCAGATGCCGCGCATCACCGAAAGCACGAGGTAGGCGGCCCTTGCGGACAAGGCATCCCACGAACGAGCGTCGACGGAGACCTTGAATGTGCAATTATCGGCCTATCAATCTCGCGGAGAAGCTTTCGACCTTTGCCGATCGGTGGCAACCACGCACAGTGGGTCAGTTCAATGGCCACGACCTCATGGTCGTCAAGGTCAAGGGTGAATTCGTGTGGCACAAGCACGATGAAACCGATGACTTCTTTCTCGTGCTCAAGGGGCGCATCACGATCCAGATGCGGGAGGGAAGCGTGACGCTTGGCCCCGGAGAAGTATTTGTCGTACCGAAAGGCGTCGAGCACCGTCCCGTCGCCGAAGAGGAGGCACATATCCTTCTTATCGAGCCCTCGGGTACGCCGAACACCGGCGATCGCAAGACGGCGGCGGCTCGCCGCCTCGTCTGACCTGCACTGAGTTATCCGCCCGTGACTACCTCACCGACACTTGCGATGCCAAGCCCATTCGAGGTGTACGCGATCAAGTACGCGACCGTCGCGCGCCGGAGTGTGGAAAACTTCATCGGGGGCGATCCGCATGAAGCCGGGGACCGCCTGGACTACTACGTGTGGCTGGCTCGCAGCGCATCGCACACATTCGTGATCGATACCGGGTTCAACGAAGCCGCCGCGGGCCGTCGTCGCCGCGAGTTTCTACGTTCCCCGATTGCCGGGTTGAAGTTGCTTGGGGTCGATGCGGCAAAAGTCGAGAACGTCGTCATCACGCATCTTCATTACGATCATGTTGGCAATTTCGACCTGTTTCCACGAGCGCGTTTTCATCTGCAGGATCGCGAATTGGCCTACGCCACGGGGCGCTACATGGCCATCGATTTTTTCTCGCATGCGTACGAGGTCGATGAAGTCGTGGCCATGGTCCGCAACGTCTACGCGAGGCGCGTGGAGTTCCATGACGGCGACTCGCAGATCGCCCCGGGCTTGTCGGTACATCACATTGGTGGTCACACCAGAGGGTTGCAGGCAGTGCGCATCTGGACGCGAGTCGGCTGGCTCGTGCTGGCGTCCGACGCGAGTCACTACTACGCCAATATGAACGAGCACCGGCCGTTTCCCATTGTGGCGGACGTCACGCAGATGGTGGACGGCTGGCGCAGGCTGCGTCAGCTCGCCGATCAGCCGCAGCATGTCGTGCCTGGACACGATCCGCTCGTAATGCGGCGCTATCGCGCGCCGGAACCCGCCCTCGACGGGATCGTCGTGCGGCTCGACGCAGAGCCGATCGCGCCCTGAGCGCATTAGGTCTAGGAGCGCAAGCATGCTGACCGGCGGATGTCTGTGCGGAGGAATTCGATACGAGATCGCCGGCCCGGTTGGCGCATCTCTCTATTGCCACTGCTCGATGTGCCGCAAATGGCACGGCACGGCTTTCCGCGCGAGGCTGTCCGTTCCCAAGTCGTCGTTTCGATTTGTTCGAGGCGAGGAATTGCTGACGCGCTACCGCTCGTCGGCGGACACCGTGAAGACATTCTGCAGGATATGCGGTTCGCCGATGGTGAACTCCTGGGACCCGGAACCGGACAACTACGGCCTGGCGATGGGTTCGCTGGATGACGATCCAGGAATAAGGCCTGCGTGCCATATATTCGTCGGGTCGAAAGCGCCATGGTATGAGATCACCGACGCCTTGCCGCAGCATCGGACCTTTCCGCAGCACGCGCCGCCTGGTTAAGTAGGGCGTTTTGCCCATCTCCGTGGCGGATGAACGCGGTAAAATCGTGCGGATCAAGGCGCTTTGACCCAACCGCGCGATCTGACGCACCAACGACTCAGGGGAATACATCACGTGTCGATCGAACTCTGGCTTGCTTTTGTTGCCGCATCCGCTGTCCTGCTCGTCATTCCCGGCCCGACCATACTCACGGTCATCAGCTACTCCGTGGCGTATGGACGACGCGCCAAGGTGCCGCTCGTCGCCGCAGTGGCGCTGGGTGATTCGACCGCACTGGTTGTATCCCTGGTCGGTTTGGGTGCGCTCCTGGCAACGTCGGCCTTCTGGTTCACGATCGTCAAGTCGGTCGGTGGCCTGTATCTGCTTTACCTGGGCATCAAGCTGCTCCGCGCAGGCATCTCTCCCGCCGAATTGGTCGAGGCTTCAGTGCCGGGGTCGCGCTGGAGGTTGTTCGCGAACACGTATCTGGTCACGGCGCTCAACCCCAAGGGCATCGTGTTCTTCGTCGCTTTCCTGCCACAGTTCATCAATCCGAATGCCGCTGTAACGCGGCAGCTTTGGATTCTCGCCGTCACGTTCGTGGTCATGGCCACCATAAACGCGACGTTGTACGCGGCATTCGCCGGCTCGGCTCGCCGATTGCTGGCATCGCCACGCGCGCAGAAACGCTTCCATCTCGCTGGTGGTTCGCTGCTTTCGGTTGCGGGCGTGTGGGCGCTCCTGGCGAAGCATCCGGCCTAACTGGGTGAGCACCGGACCCGCCGAGCCGTACACATGATCGCGCTTGCCCCGTCGCTCGTCGTCGCAAGCGCAGCCATCATCCTGCTGCTCGGTCTTGTCCATCTGCTGTACACCTTCCATGGGCGCAAGCTTCACCCTCGCGACCCGGCGCTCGAGGCGCACATGAGGGAAGTTTCACCCGTGCTCACGCGCGAAACGACCATGTGGAAGACGTGGATCGGCTTCAATGCAAGCCACAGTTATGGCGCGATCCTCTTCGGTCTGGTCTACGGCTACCTCGCCATCGCAGAGGGTGGGATGTTCTTCCGGTCGCCATTTCTGCTGCTGGTCGGATTGCTCCTGCTCGTTGGATATGTTTTCCTCGGCAAGAGGTACTGGTTCAGGATCCCATTTCGTGGCATCGTTTTGGCCACGGCATTCTATTTTGCGGCACTGGTCATCAATTGGGCTTGAGTCAACACCCTGCCGCAGGTGCAGCGCCAGTGAAATCCCTCTGGCGTTGCAATGATCACATCCTATGATCACCGGCACCTGTCTTTGTGGCGCAGTGGCATGGCAACTCGATGGCGCCATCGAACTCATCAATTACTGCCATTGCTCCATGTGCCGCAAAATCCATGGCGCGCCGTTTGGCACCTTTGCGCACGGAAGTGCCGCGGCCTTCGAGTGGCGCAGCGGAGAGCCGTTGATTACCCGATACGAATCCTCACCCGGCGTTTACCGCAGCTTCTGCCGCGTTTGCGGCTCGAGCGTGCCTGTCGTCGAGGGCGACGAGGTCTGCATTCCCGCGGGGAGCATCGACGGAGATCCCGTAGCGCGGCCGTCCGTGCATATTTTCGTCGGCTCGAAGGCGCCTTGGTACGACATCACCGACGACCTCCCGCAATTCGATCGTTTTCCGCCCGAGGAGTATTGGTGAGCGCCGATGCTCCGAGCGGCGGGACGAGCATCGAGGCAACATTCTGCTTCGTCGATATTGCGGGCTATACCGCCCTCACCGATACCCATGGCGAATTGGCCGCGGCCGATCTCGTTGACGACTTCGTCGAACTGATTCGTACGTCCATCGCGCCGTCGGGACAACTACAGTCAATCACCGGCGATTGCGCGTTTCTCGTATTTCCGAACCCGGTCGCGGCCAAGGATTCGCTGTCGACGCTCTTCAAATTGGTCGCTGATCGCCAGGATTTCCCGGTCGTTCGCGCCGGCCTGCATCATGGCCCCGCGCTCATTCGTGACAATCGCCACTTCGGCTCGACCGTGAATCTCGCCGCTCGTGTGGCTGCGCGGGCCATCGGGGGTCAGATCCTGTGCACCCAGTGTATTGTCGACGCTCTTGCGGTAACGGGCGACACCGATATCGCGATCGAACACCAAGGGTTGATTTCGCTACGGAACCTGCCTCAGCCGATGGATCTGTATGAAATTGTGCTATCCGGCTTTTCGCGAGAATACGCGATCGATCCCGTGTGCAAGATGCAGGTGGACACAAGGCGCGCGGCGGGAGATCTCCACTTCGACAACAAGACCTATTGGTTTTGTTCGCTCAAGTGTGTCGAGCGGTTCGCGCAGCATCCGTCGTCCTATGTGTAACCGGGGATCCGGACATGATTGACGTATCGTGGCTCTTGTTCGTTGTTGCCTCGCTCGCACTGATCGCCGTGCCCGGTCAGGACATGATCCTCGTCATGTCGCGTTCCATCGCCCAAGGTTCCGCGGCCGGCATCGTCACGGCTGCCGGCGTCAGCGTTGGCCTGCTGGGGCATACCGTGCTGGCCACGCTCGGGCTCGGTGTGATCCTGCGAACGTCGGAGTGGCTGTTCGTTGCGCTCAAGTTCGTCGGCGCGGCGTATCTCCTCTATCTCGGCATCGGCCTGCTGCTTACCAGGCGCAGCAGCGTGGTGGTTGGATCCGAACCGCCGCGTACGCTCCCCAAGCTTTTTCTCGATGGCACGTTCTCGAACCTGTCCAATCCAAAAGTTGCCATCTTTTACTTTGCATTTCTCCCGCAGTTCGTCGAACCGTCGGCGCAGCATCCGACGCTCTCCGTTTTTGCGCTCGGCGTTGTGTTCGCCGTGCTCACGTTCCTGGTCAAGGCGCCGATCGGTATATTCTCAGGCGCACTGTCAGCCTGGTTGCGTTCTCGTCCAGGCGTCCTTTCCTGGGTCTACCGAGTGTCAGGTGCAGTTCTCGTCGGACTCGGCGTGAGGCTGGCGCTGGAACGGCGCTGATGAGAATTCCCGCTCGATCGGGGCGCGATCCGGGCGAGCCGATTCGTTGCGGAGGTACGCATGTGCAGAAATATCAAGATTCTCTTCAATTTCGAACCGCCCGTCACCGAAGATGAGGTCCGCGCGGCGTCGCTGCAATTCGTCCGCAAGGTCAGCGGATTCAACAAGCCGTCGAAGGCGAACGAAACCGCATTCCAGAGCGCGGTCGACGAGATAACAACGATCGCGAGCAAATTGCTTGGCTCGCTCGAGACGAGTGCACCGCCACGCACGCGGGAAGAAGAAGCGTACAAGGCGCGGGCGCGGGCGGCGCTCAGGTTTTCCAGGTAGGTCGGCGCAAGTATGCGTACGCTGGTGCGGCTTCGAGTCTGTCGAGATTGATCGCGAGCGCCTGACGTTCAGGCCAACCACCACCCACCCCGAGACACATGCGTAGCGCGATCATAATCCTTGCCGGATTGGCTATCCTTGGTGTGTTCGCGTTTGTCGGATGGACTCTCGGTGGAGCGACAGCTGTGATTGCGGCAACACAGATCTTCATCGCGGTCTGGTTCGTGGCGGCGCTGGCTAACATGTGGATGGGGGTGGTCCGCGCCGGATACTCGATCGCGGAAGAACTACCCATCTTCCTTGCCATATTCGCCGTTCCGGCCGCAGTCGCTGCACTGGTCTGGTGGAGGATGTCGTGAATCCCCGCGCGTAGCGCTCGCGCAGGAGCGCCGCGACTCGCCCGCGATTCATTGCGAATAACCATGCCCGACGTCATCGGCATCGACCACATCTATGTGACCGTAACGCATATCACCCGTTCTGAGCCCTATTATGATGCGGTGATGAGTGCGCTTGGATTCCGGAAGAACGCGTTCCAGATCAACGGTGACAGGCACGTGCAATACTACAACCGTCACTTCGGCTACGTACTCCGGCCTGCGCGGTCCAGCGGTGCGCATGACCCCTACGCGCCCGGGCTGCACCACTTATGCTTCAGGGTCGAGGACGAAGCCGCGGTGGTGGAGGCTGCGAGAAGCCTCCAGGCGGCCGGCATTGCCGTCAGCGAACCCAAGTTGTACGCCGAATACGCACCGGATTACCACGCGGTGTTTCTGACCGATCCGGACGGGATACGGCTGGAGATCACCAACTATCGGCAGGAACGGCGGGAGCGTCATGACGCATGGGGCGAGTCGGAGAGGACTGGACTTGCCATGGCTAACGGTCCATCCGCGCCGGCGGCTCGCGTGCTCGTCGAAACGTATATCCGCGCGAAGGACGAGAATCGGCCCTACCTGATGGAGCGCGCCTTTGCTGAAGACGCGACGCTGGAAATGATTGTCCACGCGGGCACCCTTTCCTTTCCCCCGGCTTCGCATGGACGGCCATCGATCACAGACGTTCTCGTCCGCCGATTTGCGCAGACCTACGAAAACGTGCACACGTTCTGTCTTGCACCGCGACCACAGCAGGACGTGCTCGATTTCTCGTGCCATTGGCTCGTCGGCATGTCCGAAAAGGAAAGCAGCCTGGTGCGCGTGGGCTGTGGACGATACGACTGGCGGTTCCAGCGGCGTCAGCCGCGCGCGGTTGAGAGATTGGTTATCTCGATCGATCAGATGCAGTCGCTCGCGCCAGCCTGCCTGATGCCGGTCATGCGTTGGCTGTCGCAGCTACCGTATCCGTGGTGCGCAGCGTCGCAGGCATCGAGGGGCATGCCGATACTCGATGAACTGCAACCCATTCAGCGGTATCTCGACCAGGCGCTTTCCTGACGATCCTGGCCACCTCCGCATGAAGGTGCGCATCCCGGAAGGGATGCACTCAGGCGCCGACCTGGTCGTCGTTGCGATCGGCGTCAAAGCGCTCTAACCTTGCATTCGTCGGCATCGTGGGCAGCAAGCGGTTGCGTAGCGCTGCGCGCGTGGATCCGAAGCCAGCAAGAGTGATCATGAGCAAACCGTCCGACCTCCTTTCGACGTTCGTCGTCATCCAGCCGAATCAAGCGGCAATACCTGTCGAGGTGACCCCAGCCATCTTCGAGGAGCTGGACGCGCGATTCGAGCAGTTCAGAGGGCGGTGGCTGGTGTCCTCGTTTGCCTTCGATGCGAACTGGTCGACGTGGGAGATGCATCCCGCGGGTGACGAAATCGTGTGCCTGCTTTCGGGTGAAGCATCCTTGGTGCTGGACCGCGACGGCATCGAGGACGCGATTCACCTCCGGGACCCTGGTTCATTTGTCATCGTTCCGAAAGGAACCTGGCATACGGCGCGAACGTCCGTTCCCACCAAAATGCTGTTCGTGACGCCGGGCGAGGGCACGGACAATCGGCCCATCCTGTAAGGGGTGGCCGGGCTTGGCGTGAGTCGCGGTATGACCTAAGCTTCCACTTCGTTCATGGCGAACACACGGGCGAGGGGCACGCCGCAGGCACCCGTTCCGTCTGCCAGGCAATCGCAAACCTGGAGTTTCGTGCATATGGCTCCCACGGTTCGATATCTCGTCGATGACGTCGATGCGTCGCTTCCGTTCTATCGGGTGCTCGGATTCCGACTCGCGGATCGCTGGGGTCCACCGTTCGCGATCGTCAAGCGAAAGGGATTGTCGCTCTGGCTCAGCGGGCCGGGAACGTCGGCGGCGAAGAAGCTCGACGATGGTTCAGTCCCACGGCCAGGAGGCTGGAATCGACTGGTGGTCGAGGTCGAGGACCTCGATGCGACCATGGCGGAGCTGAAAACTGCCGGCGCGAATTTTCGCAGCAAGCCCATCAAGGGTCCCGGCGGCCGGCAGGTGCTCGTCGACGATCCGTCGGGAAATCCCGTCGAGCTGTTCGAGGCCCGCGCTGCCGACGACTAGCAGCCTGATGCTAGGCAGCGTTGGACCGCGAAGCGCACAATGAGCGTCGCGGCGACGGCGACCTAGAATCGCTTCGGCGCGACGATCAACAAGGAGGTGGCAATGAAGTTCCGGATGTTCTTCTACCCGCTGGTATGCGGCGTCTGCACATTTTTCCTCGGCGCATCCGCCAACGCCGCAGACTATCCCACCCCCGCGGAAGGTGACTGGGTGGTGCGCGATTTCCGCTTCCACACCGGCGAAGTACTCCCCGAGTTGCGGTTGCACTACACCACCGTCGGTGCGCGTACGGGCGAGCCGGTATTGATCCTGCATGGCACCGCCGGATCCGGCACGAGCATGCTCTCGAACGACTTCGCGGGTGAGCTCTTCGGCCCAGGTCAGCCGCTCGACGCGAACCGCTACTTCATCATCCTGCCGGACGCCATCGGCACCGGGAAGTCGACCAAGCCTTCGGAAGGCCTGAAGGCGCGCTTTCCGCAGTACAACTACGACGACATGGTGCAGGCGCAATATCGGCTGGTTAAGGAGCACCTGGGCATCCGTCACCTGCGCCTGGTCCTGGGCAACTCGATGGGTGGGATGCAAACCTGGATGTGGGGCGAGAAGTACCCCGACTACATGGACACGCTGGTGCCGATGGCTTCGATGCCCACGGCGATGTCCGGTCGCAACTGGATGCTGCGCCGGATGATCATCGACTCGGTGCGCAACGACCCCGACTGGAACAACGGCAACTACACCAGGCAGCCGCGCAATTTGCAGTCGACGCTGGTCTACTTTGGCATTGCCACATCCGGCGGATCGCAAGCCTTGTACGCGGCGGCGCCGACGCGCGAGAAAGCCGACGCCCTGCTCGACGCACGCCTGAAGCAACCGCTGACGGGAGATGCCAACGACATCCTCTACCAGTGGGATTCGTCGAAGGACTACGATCCCGCTCCGGGGCTCGAACGCATTCAGGCCGCCGTGCTGGTGATCAATTCCGCCGACGACGAGCGCAATCCACCGGAGCTCGGCGTCCTCGATCGCGAGATGAAGCGGGTGCGCAACGGTCACGTGATCATGATCCCGGCCAGCGACCAGACGCGCGGTCACGGCACAACCGGTATGGCCAAATTCTGGAAGAAAGACCTGGCGGCGTTTCTGCAAAGTCAGCCCCTGGCCGCAAAGTAGCGCCGCGCTTCATCACTGATCGGCAAAAACGCGATGCTCGAACTGCGACCGACCTGTGAGCACTGCAACAAGGCCTTGCCGCCCAATGCGCTCGACGCGCGCATCTGTACCTACGAATGCACGTTTTGCGTCTCCTGCGTGGACAGCGTGCTGCACAACGTCTGCCCCAATTGCGGGGGAGGCTTTGTGCCCCGACCGATCAGGCCGGCAAAGAACTGGAAGGGCGACAACTATCTTGGCAAGGACCCGGCCAGCACCAAAGTAAGGCACCGTCCGGTGGACCCGGCGGACCACGCGCAATTCTCGGCTTCGCTTCGAACGATACCGCCGGAGCAGCGCTAGCGATGCCGGCGGTCGACGTCGTACAACGACAGCTCGACGCGTACAACGCGCACGACCTGGCAGCCTTCGTGGCGGCATACAGCGATTCGGTGCAAATATTCCGCATGCCGGCAACACAGCCGGCCATTACCGGCAAGGCGCAGCTCGCGGCGTTCTACGCAACGCATCGCTTCAATGTGCCAGGACTGCACGCTGAACTCGTGAACCGCATGGTGGTGGGCAATAAGGTTGTAGACCACGAGCGCATTCGTGGCTTGAGTAACGCCGTGATGGAAGCCGTCGCCGTCTATCAGGTAGTCGACGAATTGATCGCCAACGTCTGGTTTTTTTCTCCCGATTGAATATGCTTGGGCATCACCAATCGCTGAAGCTTGAGCCTGTACGTCAATGCGACGGCAATCTACACTTGCCGTCCGCGCGCGAATTGAACGGATCTGTCGCAACACATGGTCAAAGTGCTTCCCGTGTATCTGCAGGTGGTGGACACGCTGTGGCCGCATATGCGCGGGTTGCCGGGCGTGATCATCACCATCGACGGGCGCGATGGTGTCGGCAAGACCACGCTGGGCCGGTATCTTGCGTGGTACTTCAACGTCTCGTTGATCGAAACCGACTTGTATCTCATTCCCGCACTGGATCATTACATCTACCTCGACGATCAGATCAATCGCATCATCGAGCGTCGCGTCAGCGCGCCGCTCCCGGTGATCGTCGAGGGTGTGGCGATCCTCGAGATCATGAAGCGCATCAATCGCACCCCGCATTTCCGCATCTACGCCACCAATCCAGAGCAATCGGGGAGCAAGCTGATGGACCAGCGGCTCACGGCCTATGAAGCGGCGTACCATCCCGCCACATCGGCAGACATGGTCATCAAGATCGAACTCTGACGCGCTTGCCGGCCGGTCCGCCGCATCCCACGCAGCACCGCCCGCTGGATGACTTTGCCGCCGCCGGTCACGACATGAGCGAACCCGTGCGCGTCGACGCCGCTGCGTTGACGGACTTCTGCTCGCAGATTCTCGAGGCCCAAGGCGTGCCGAGCGCGGATGCGGCGCTCGTCGCCGATACGCTCGTCAAGGCGGAACTCTGGGGCCACCCATCGCACGGCGTCCTGCGACTGTCCTGGTACGTGGCGAGGCTTCGCTCCGGCGTGATGCACGCGGTGACTGCGCCGCGGACGGTCGTGGATGCGGGTGCCGTTGCGGTCATCGACGGACAGGACGGCATCGGGCAGGTGTTGGCGGCCGCGGCCGTCGATTTTGCGATCGCGCGAGCCCGCACCCATGGCGTAGGCGTCGCTGCGGTCCGCAACTCGAACCACTTTGGCACGGCGATGTACTACACACGCCTGGCCGCGTCGCACAACTGCGTTTGCTTTCTGTCGACGAATGCCAGTCCCGCGATGGCGCCTTGGGGCGGTCGTGCAAAGACCGTCGGGACGAACCCGTGGTCGATCGGCGCACCGGTGCGCAACGGCGCCCCGATGGTGCTCGACATTGCCAACACCGCTGTCGCCCGCGGCAAGATCTATCACGCGCGACAGGCAGGCATTGCCATCCCCGACAACTGGGCGATGAATGCAAAAGGCGAGCGCACCACCGATCCGCTCGAAGCCATCGCCGGTATCCTGCTGCCGATGGCGGGCCACAAGGGGTACGGTATCGCCTTGATGATGGACGTCCTGTCGGGCGTACTCACGGGCAGTGCCTTTGGCGCCGCCGTGGTCGGTCCGTACGAAGCCGGCAAACGCAGCGGCTGTGGCCATCTCGCGATAGCCCTCGACGTGGCGACCTTCCAGCCGATGGACCAATACTTCGACGCCATGGATCGCCTGGTCGCGCAGCTGAGAGGCGTGCCTCACGCGGCCGGGCACGATGCGATCTACTATCCGGGCGAACCGGAAGCACTCGGTGAACGGCGGCGGCTCGTAGAAGGCATCGACTTGCCGCCTGACACGGCACAGGAGCTGCGCCAGCTCGCGCTCGAGAGCGGCGCAGGTGCCGAGCTGCTCGACGGCTGAGCCTAGCAGCGATCCCCATCCTTGCTGCGCCCGGCAAGACGCCCGCGTACCAACCTTGTAAACTGCATCCGACCGGCCGTTCGTAGGGCCGGCAGAACGGAGGACTCGATGCGCAGCCTCGAAGAAGCAATCGCCCGCCATTTGCAGGAGATGGCCGATTCGGGCGAGTTGAGCCGGGTCGAGGGGTACGGGAAGCCGATGACCGAAGATGCCGGTTGGTACGCCACCCCGGAAGCTCTGCGCATGCCCTTCAAGATTCTCAAGAACGCCGGCATCGCGCCGCCCGAAATCGAGATGTTCCACGAGCGCGCGAAGCTCACCACCGCGGTCCGCGACTGCAGTGACGAAGCCACACGCAGGACGCTGCAACAAAAACTGAGCGAACTCGAACAGAAGATAGCGCTACGATTGGAAGCGCTGCGTGTGCACGGGAGTCTTTAGGCGCGATCGGTGCGCTTGCACCGAACCCGATCGAAGCGCGCAATAAGGGAGGGGAGGAGATGGGCAAGGCGCTGGCACCCAAGGTGAGATCGCTGCGCGTGCGTACTGTACGAGTGCCTATGCAGCCGCCGCATCGCACCGCCAGTGGCGTCGTTTCCGAATCGCCGCTGGTGCTGACCGACGCGATCATCGATGACGGAACCGTCGGACACAGCGTGGTCTTCACCTACACGCCGGCAGCACTCAAGCCCACGGCCGACCTGATCCGCAATTTCGAGGCGCTGGTCGAGGACGAGCCGCTCGCACCCGCCGAGACCGAGCGGAAACTGACGGCGCGCTTTCGTCTGCTGGGCACGCAGGGTCTTGTCGGCATCGCGCTCGCCGCGATCGACATGGCGCTGTGGGACGCGTTGGCGCGCAGTCAGGACACGTCGCTGGTGCGGCTGCTCGGCGGCATCGAGAAGCCGGTTCCGGCGTACGGCGCCGTCGGGTACGACGGCGTCGCGGAGTCGGTCAAGGTCGCCGAGGATTGGGCGAAGCGCGGCTTCACCGGAATCAAGGCCAAGATCGGCTACCCGACGGCGCAGGAAGATCGGGCCGTGATTCGCGCCATGCGCAAGGCGGTCGGTGACAAGATGGCCATCATGGTCGACTTCAACCAATGCCTCACCCCGGTCGAAGCCGTGCAGCGCATGCGCGTACTCGACGACGAAGGTCTTACCTGGGTCGAGGAGCCAACGCTCGCCCACGACTACGCTGGCCACGCGCTGATTGCGCGGGAGGCGTGCACACCTATCCAGTGTGGCGAGAACTGGTGGGGAACCCTCGATATGCAGCACGCCATCGATGCGCGCGCATCCGACTACATGATGCCCGACGTCATGAAAATCGGCGGCGTCACGGGCTGGCTGCGTGCGGCTGCACTTGCGCAGAGCCGGAACATTCGCATGTCCAATCACCTGTGGCCAGAGATCAGCGCGCAACTGCTCTGCGCCACACCGACCGCACATTGGCTCGAATATGCGGACTGGTGGAACGCCATCGTGGAAGAGCCCTTGACGATCGAGGCCGGCATGGCCAATGTGCATGGCGCGACAGGCTCGGGCATCGCGTGGAACGAAAGCGCTGTGGAGCGGTTCTCGGTCTAAGGCACCGGACGAATGGAGCCGGGACATGGCGCCGCGTAATTCGAAAGGTGCTTCGACCGCATTGGACACGCCGCCCGATTCGGTGCAGCTGCTTCGCGCCGGCATCGATACGCTGAGCTTCGGCTTTGCGATCTTCGACCGGAATCTGGAACTGGTCACCAGCAACCGGGCGTTTCGCACCCTTCGTGGCTACCCCGTAGCGTTGTGCAAGCCCGGCACCGCACTCGCCGCTTTCTACCGGTTCAATGCCAAGCGCGGTGACTACGGCGCCGGCGACGCTGAATTGCAGGTGACCGAACGCCTGAATCGCGTACTCGCCCGACAGCCGCACGAACTCGAGTACCCGCTCGCGACGGGACAGATACTCAACGTCCAGTACACACCCATCAGCAACGGCGGCCTGGTCCTGGCCTACGCCGACATCACGGCGCGGAAGCGTGCCGAGCGTGAAGTAGCGCAGAAGGAAGCCGAACTCAAGGTCGCGCTCGACAACATGCCCGGCGCGCTCGTGTACACCGATGAACAATTGAACATCGTCGTCTGCAACGATCGTTTTGCCGACATGTATCCAGTGCCGCGCAAGCTGTTGCAGACGGGGCGACCGTACCCTGCATTGCTGCGCTATCTCGCGGAGCACGGTTACTACGGCGAAGGCAACGTCGAGGCACTGGTCGCTAGGCGCGTGGAAAGCCTGCGCAATCCATCAGGCAACACGTTCGAGGACCGTTTTCCGGACGGTCGCGTCTACGAAATCTATCGCCGGCGGGCGACGCCGGGAGGCACGGTAACGGTGATCACCGACATCACGAGCTTGAAACAAGCCGAAGAGCGATTGGGACGCAAGGAGGCCGAGCTCCATGTGGCGCTGGACAGCATGCCTGGCGCCCTCGCATACACAGATCACGAGCTGAACATTGTCGTATGCAACGATCGCTTTGCCGAGTTCTATCCCGTGCCAACAGAGTTGCTGCAGCCCGGACGCCCTTATCCCGATCTGCTGCGCTATCTGGCGGAACACGGTTACTACGGTGCAGGCGACGTCGACTCGCTGGTCGCGAAGCGTGTCGAAAGTCTGCGCAATCCGACGGGTCAGACGTTCGAGGACCGCACGCCCGACGGACGCTTCTATCGTATCGGCCGCCGCAAGACCATCTCGGGCGGGACGGTTACGGTGATGACTGACATCACCGAACTCAAGCATGCCGAGCAGGAGCTGCTGGAGGCAAAACAGCGCTCGGAAGACGCGAGCAAACTCGTCATCGAAAAGAACCAGATGCTCGAGTCGCTCTCTTCCAAGCTGTCGAGGTATCTCTCACCGCAACTGTACAAGTCGATATTCAGCGGCGAGAAGAACGTCGAGGTCACGTCCCAGCGCAAGAAGCTGACTATTTTCTTCTCCGATATCGCCGGTTTCACCGAAACTACCGATCTCCTGGAATCGGAGGAGTTGACCACTCTCCTGAATCAGTACTTGCGGGAGATGTCGTCGATCGCGCTCGAGCATGGGGCGACCATCGACAAGTTCATCGGTGACGCCATCATGCTGTTCTTCGGTGATCCCGAGACGAAGGGCGCACGCGAAGACGCGACAGCTTGCGTCACCATGGCCATCGCGATGCAGCAGCGCATGCGCGATCTGCAGGCGGCGTGGCGCGAGCGCGGCCAGCAGCATGTGTTCCAGCTTCGCATCGGCATCAACACCGGGTATTGCACGGTCGGCAACTTCGGCAGCGACGAACGCGTCGACTATACGGTCATCGGCAACGAGGTGAATCTCGCGTCGCGTCTGCAGACACACGCGGACCTCGGCGGCATCCTGCTCGCGCACGAGACCTACGCGCTGGTCAAGGACACCGTGCTTACCGAAGAGACCGGCACCATCACGGTCAAGGGATTTCCCAAGCCCGTGAAGACCTATCGCGTGGTAGGCCTGCGCCACGACGCCGGCACGCAGGGTCGCGTCATCCGTCAGGAACAGGATGGATTGCTGCTGATCATCGACAAGCAGAAACTGACAGGCCAGGCACGGGCGGATGCCATCAAAGTCTTGCAGGATACTCTGGGCCGGCTCGCGGAATAGCACCGACCGCCACTCGCCTCGTCCGATGCGACGACCAATGCGATTCATCGAGGAAGCAGCATGGCCATCAAGACACCGTTGACCGAGCGACTGCAGATCCTGCAGCCGATCCTGCTCGGCCCCATGGACGCGGTCGCCGATGCCCGCCTGACGGCGGCGGTGAGTGCCGCCGGCGGCCTGGGTATTCTGGGTGGCGGCTACGGTGACGAGCCGTGGCTGGTCCGGGAACTCGATCTCCTCGAGCAATCCGGATGCCGCTTCGGCGTCGGCTTCATCACCTGGAGCATGGCCAAGCAACCGAAACTGCTCGACATCGCGCTCGAACGCAAACCGGCGGCGCTCATGCTGTCTTTCGGCGACCCACGGCCATTCGTCGACCGCATCAAGGGTGCCGGCGCCCTGCTCGTCTGCCAGATCCAGTCCATCGCGATGGCGCGCGACGCGGTGGCCTGCGGCGCGGATGTGCTGGTTGCCCAAGGCACCGAGGCCGGCGGCCACGGCGCGTCGCGCGGGCTCATTTCGCTCGTGCCCGAGGTCATCGATGCCATCGGCACCACTGTGCCGGTCGTCGCTGCCGGCGGCATCGCCGACGGGCGCGGGCTCGCCGCCGCGCTTATGCTCGGTGCCTCCGGCGTACTGCTGGGCACGCGGTTCTACGCGACGCGTGAAGCGGCGGCTGCCGCCGCAGCCAAGGAACGCATCTGCGCCGCCACCGGCGACGACACGCTGCGCAGCATCGTCTTCGACATTTCCCGCCGCAACGTCTGGCCGGCACCCTATACCGGACGTTGCCTGCGCAACGCGCACGCCGAACGCTGGTTCGGGCGCGAGGTGGAGCTCATGCGGCAACTCGATGAAGAATCCGCCCGATATCTTGCCGCCCGCAAGGAGGGCGATTTCGATGTTGCCGCGGTCATCGCCGGCGAATCGTCCGGGCTGGTGCACGATATCGCGCCCGTCCGGGAGATCGTGGACAGGATGGTGCGCGAGGCGTCCGGCCTGCTTGCGCACGGGCGACCGCAAATCCAGGTTGCGGACGCCTGAAGCGCGGGGCGGTGAGCGGCCCGCGTCCGCGACTGCGCGCTGGCACGAGCGCGTCGCGCGACATTGTGCTGAAATATCGTCCTGGTCCGGAAGGCAAATATGGACTCTCTGCCAATCAGCCTGATTTCCGCCTGTACGGCCCTGGTGGCCTCGATCGTTGCGCCGTTCGTGACCCTTTCGGTGGCGAAGCGCCAGTTCAACGCAACCGTTCTTTCGGCCAATCGACAAAAATGGATCGAGTCATTGCGTGATTTGCTCGCCGAATTGATTTCGCTCTTTGTCGCCGCGCTCGTGGTCAAAATCGACTGGAAGGATAAATGGGACAAGGGCATGGGCCCGCTGAAAGCGGATCCGAATCTGCTGCCGAAGCTGGAGCGGATCGTTCTGGTGCAATGGAAGATTCGCCTTGCTGATCAATCCCGCGGAAGCCGATCACGAGAAGCTCTACCGGGCCATCACATCGGCGTTCAAGCGGTTGCAAGCCGAGGATGTGCTCGATGCCGACACGGAAGCGGACATCGAGAAGATTGCCACGCTCGCGCAGGCCATCCTCAAACGAGAATGGGTGCGCGTGAAGCAAGGGGTGTAGATGACAAGGGTGCTGACGATCGTGGGTGCCTTGCTCGTCGTCTGCGGCGCGGTCTGGTTTTTGCAGGGTATCAACTTCCTTCCCGGAAGCTTCATGACGGGACAAAGCAAATGGGCCGTCATCGGCGGCATTGTCTTGTTGCTGGGTGTGGCGCTCCTGGTGGTCGCGCGACGCCTCGGGCGTCCGGGTGATTCACGCTAGCCCTGCGGGTTAGTGACATTGCAGCCTGCCCTCGACCATCTCTTCGCGACGATGTGGGGCGGCTGGGCGCTGTATTGGTGGGTCGCTTCGAGGAACGTCAAGACCTCCGTTCGACGAGAGTCCATCGGATCTCGCCTGTCTCATGTCGTGCCGATCGGGGTCGCGATAGCGCTGCTGCTGGGATGGCCGACATTGCAGCATTCGGGTCTCACCGCGCAATTCGCGCCACGTAGCGTCTGGGTGTTCTGGGTCGCCGCGGCCCTTACTGCCGGCGGCCTGCTGTTCTCCGTCTGGGCGCGGGTACACCTCGGACGAAACTGGAGCGCAACCGTCACGATCAAGGACCAGCACGAACTCATCGCCGACGGACCCTACCGCTTCGTTCGCCACCCGATCTATACCGGACTGCTGGTCGCGATCCTGGGGACCGCGCTTGCGCGCGGCGATTGGCGCGGTATGCTTGCAATGGCGATCGCCTCCTGGGCGCTCTGGCGCAAGTTGACGATCGAGGAACGCTGGCTCGGCCAGCAATTCGGCGACGACTACGCGGCTTACCGCCGCCGCGTCGCGGCGCTGGTCCCGTTCATTTTGTAGGCGATTCGATCGGCCGTGAGCGCACTTCTCGTGTTCTTCGTGTTGCCGATACTCATCGGTATCGGCTGCCGGCTGATCGTTCGAAGCATGAAGGGCGCATCGCTCGCGGCCGCCATCTTCGGCCCCGTCGTCGTGGTCGTGTGCATCATGGCGGTCGACCCTGAAGACTCGTGGAACTGGATCGCCGCCCTGCTCGTATCGCCGCTCATCGTCGCGATCGCGGTGACCACGGTCATGCTTTGCCACCGGCGTCCGGTCGCGCGCAAGGGCAGCGCCATGAACGGCGGGTGAAAATTGTCGACCGACACAAACACCCTGGGTACAGGCAAGCCGACGTTCGACGCGTTCATCGAAACCGCCTGGAACGATCACGCCGATCGCCCACAGGATGTCGCCGACAGGCTGGCGGCCTCGGTCCACATCGTCGAAAAGGCGGAACAGATACCGCCTTTTGCGCGACTGACCACGCACGTGTTCGGCGAACATCTCGGACAGTGGGAACAAGGGATCGCCATCCTGGAGTCGTTGCGCCGAGGACAGGCTTTCGACGGCGGACCCGCGACCACAGAGGCCCTCCTCCGTAACGTCGCCGTACTGCGCTACGCGCGTGGCGATCAGGATGCGCTCGCGCCGCTCTCCCCGGAAAATCGTGTGTCCGTTCTGGCAACCGCATCGTCCGCCTTGGCCGGTCAAGGCCAGTTCACGCAGGCGATATCCGCATACGCCGAGGCCACGCGGTGCGCACCTGCGGATCTGTCCCCAAAGTCCGCCGCGATCCGCGCGCTGGCCATCGGCGGCAACAATCTGGCTGCGGCGCTGGAAGGCAAGCAAGACCGCGACCCGACGGAAACCAGGGGCATGATCGATGCCGCGGAAGGTGGCTTGAAGTACTGGAAACTGGCCGGCACGTGGCTCGAGGAAGAGCGCGCGGAATACCGGCTCACCCGCAGCCTGCTCCAAGCCGGCGAATCGGCAGCAGCCGTAAGCAGCGCCCGCCGGTGCATCGCCGTCTGCGAAGGTAACAGTGCGCCGGACATCGAGCTTTTTTTCGGATACGCCGTGCTTGCACTGGCGCTGCGGGCCGCCGGCGATGCCGACGGTTTCACCGCTGTGCGCCAGCGCGCGTTGCAGATATACGAACGCGTCGCCCCCGACGAACGCGTCTGGTGCAAGGCCGAGCTCGCGGAACTGGATGGTTGACCCGGACGGAGGTTGAATCGCATGGCACCTGACTCGCTCGATGGAGGCTGCACTTGCGGCGCCGTGCGCTATCGGATGACCAGCGCGCCGCTGTTCGTGAACTGTTGTCATTGCCGCTGGTGCCAGCGCGAGACCGGCGCGTCCTACGCGATCAACGCCATGATCGAGGCCGATCGCGTGATCCTGCTGAAGGGTGTCCCGGAGGCGGTAATGACCCCGTCCAACAGTGGCAAGGGACAAAAGATCACGCGCTGCCCCACTTGTTGGGTTGCCCTGTGGAGCAACTATGCCGGCGCCGGGGAGGCCGTCCGCTTCGTTCGCGTCGGAACGCTCGATGACCCGGATCGCTTGCCACCCGACATCCACATATTCACGGCATCGAAGCAGTCGTGGGTCGTCCTGCCCCCGGGCGTGCCTGCGGTCGAGGAGTACTACCAGAGCAGCGAGTATTGGCCGAAAGAGAGCCTGGAGCGCAGGCGCGTCTTGCTGGAACGCGCCAGCCGCGCGTAGCCGGGTGGCATGAAGATCATCCAGGTCCGGGTCAAGCCAGGCGCGCGTGTATCGTCATTCGAGGCGTTGAGCGACGGTACGTGGCTCGCTTGCGTCAAGGCGCCTCCGGTGGACGGCAAGGCCAACCGGGAACTCGTTGCCCTCATTGCGCGGCATTTCAAGCTGATGAGAGCGCAGGTCACCATCAAGATCGGCGGGTCCGGTCGCCTGAAGCTGGTGCAGATCCCCGGCGAAGGCCGATAGCAACGGGCAGGCCGTGTAGCGGTCCGGCCCAGGGGCATGCAGGCGCCGACGCCCTGGATTTGCGCTTTGACGCGATAGCCGGGATGATTGCCCCGGCCCGTCGCTCTGCAGACCCTAAGTCGGCGTTAAGTAATGTCAGCTATGCTCATTGGTTGGTCCTGCCTTTCCGCCTTGTCATCATGACCCTGTTTCGACGCCACGCGCTGGCATTGCTCCTGATCCTCGGACCGATGACGTCCATGGCCGCAACGCTGCCGAACGAGGACCCGACGACACCGGTGCCCGTCGGCGCCGTCCCCGCAGAGGGCAAGTGGTCGCACGCGTATGCGGCCTATGGACAGCCGAAGTACCCGCGCGGGTTCACTCACTTCGACTACGTCAATCCGGATGCACCAAAGGGGGGGACGCTGCAGCAGTCGCAGCCGGACCGGCGCACCAGCTTCGACAAGTTCAATCCGTATACGATCAAGGGCAACTCCCCCGCGGCACTCGGTACGTTGATGTTCGAGACGCTTGCCGTCCGGTCCGGCGACGAGCCGGACGTCATGTACGGGGTGCTTGCCGAGGACATCCAGGTCGCGCCCGACAAGTCATGGATCGCCTTCAGGATGAATCCGAAGGCTCGCTTCACCAACGGCGATGCGGTCACCGCTGCCGACGTGAAGTACTCGTTCGACATGCTGACCAGCAAGGAAGCGTCGCCGAGCGTGCGTACGCAGCTCGCCGGCGTCGCGGGCGTGGCTGTGCTCGACGCGCGCACCATTCGCTTCGATCTCAAGGAACGCACGGCGGATACCATCTTCAATGTCGGGAATCTCCCCGTGTTTTCACCCAAGTGGGGACGCGGCGCTGACGGCAAGGCGAAGAAGCTGGATGAAATCGTCAACGAATACCCGATCGCCTCGGGGCCGTACACGATCGCGAGTACCGACTCCGCGCGGCGGATCGATTTCCAGCGCGATCCCAACTACTGGGGCCGCGACCAGGGATTCGCGCGCGGGCAATACAATTTCGACCGTATCGTCTACAGGTATTACCAGGACAACGCCATCGCAATGGAGGCCTTCAAGGCGGGCGAGTTCGATTTCCTCATGGAATACTCCGCCCGGCGCTGGGTACGCCAACACGTGGGTCCAAAGTGGGATGACAAGCGGATCGTCAAGGAGTCATTTCCGAGCGGCTTCGGCATGGGGTACCAGTCGTACATCGTCAACCTGCGCAAGCCACTGTTCCAGGATCGACGGGTGCGCGCGGCGCTGAATCTTGCGTACGACTTCGCCGCGATCAACGTCTACAAGGAATACAAGCGGACAGAGAGCTTGTTCGCGAATTCCGATTTCGCGGCGGCAGGACTGCCGTCGCCGGCCGAGCTTGCGTTGCTCGAACCCTTTCGGGGCGACCTGCCCCCCGGCGTGTTCGGTCCCGCATGGCAGGAGAGCCGTACCGACCTGGACGTCAACGGGCTGCGAAACAATCTCAGGAAGGCCCGTCGCCTGCTCGAGGACGCGGGCTGGAAAGTCGGGACCGACGGCGTCTTGCGCAACGCCAAAGGCGAACCGTTCGAGTTCGAATGGCTCGAGGCCGGCGACGCCTTAGGTCGACGCGAGGCCGTCTTTCAGCACAACCTCGCGTTGCTCGGCATCAAGCTGAACACCCGCCTCGTCGACTTCGCGATCTACGCCAAGCGCCTCGAGTCGTTCGATTTCGATATGATCAACATCAAGATGCAGGACTGGGCACTGCCGAATGCCGCCGACCTGAAGGCCGCCTTCGGGAGCGCTGCCGCCGACGAGCAGGGCTCGAACAATCTTGGCGGCGTCAAGAACAAGGTAGTCGACGCGCTCCTCGACCGCATCGACAAGGCAACCAACATGGACGAACTGCGGACGGCGACGCGCGCGCTCGATCGCGTCTTCATGCATGAACACTTCGCGGTGCCGGACCTCTACGGGCCGTTCAATCGCGTATCGCGCTGGGACAAATTCGGCATCCCCAAGACCGTGCCCAAGTACTACACGATAACGACCCCCAGTGAGTGGCTGCAGTGGACCGTCACGGCCTGGTGGGACAAGTCACTGGAAAAGAAGTAGCCGGCGATGCTCGCGTATATCGGCAAGCGCTTGCTCCTGATGATCCCGACGCTGCTCGGCGTCCTGACGGTGACATTCCTCATCATCCAGCTCGTCCCGGGTGGCCCGGTGGAGCAGATCCTCGCCGAAGCGCGGGCCGGTCGTGGTGGCGAGACGGGCGGCTACACTGCGCGGCGCGACATCGACCAGAAGCAGATCCAGGATCTGAAGAAGCTCTACGGCTTCGACAAACCGCCGCTCGAGCGCTATTTTTCGATGCTCAAGAACTTCGCGATGTTCGACCTCGGCAAGAGTTTCCTGCGCAACAAGGATGTCTGGCAGCTCATCAAGGAGAAACTGCCGGTATCGATCAGCCTCGGGCTCTGGACTTTCCTCATCTCGTATCTGATCTCCGTGCCACTGGGTGTCGCCAAGGCGGTAAGAGAGGGCACACGCTTCGATACGTTCACCACCATGCTCGTATTGATCGGCTATGCGATTCCGGGCTTCGTCCTGGGCGTGCTGCTGATCGTACTGTTTGCCGGTGGCTCGTTCTTCGACTGGTTCCCGTTGCGCGGACTCACGTCGGACAACTGGACGAGCCTGGGCTGGCCGGCGCGAATCGTCGATTACCTCTGGCACCTGGTGCTGCCGCTCACATGCTACGCGATCGGCAGTTTTGCCATCGTGACGATGTTGACCAAGAACACGTTCGTCGAGGAGATTCGCAAGCAGTATGTGCTGGTGGCGCGCGCCAAAGGCCTCGCGGAGCGCCGCGTGCTGTACAAGCACGTGTTTCGCAACGCGCTGATCCCGATCATCACGGGCTTCCCCACCGCGTTCATCGGTGCGTTCTTCGCCGGTTCGCTGCTGATCGAAACGATCTTTTCCCTCGACGGTCTCGGCTTGTTGAGCTACGAATCGTTGATCCGACGCGACTACGCGGTCGTCCTCGGTACGCTCTATTTCTTCACGCTCGTCGGACTGGTCGTGAAGCTGATCGGAGACCTCATGTATGTCGTCGCCGATCCGCGCGTGCAGTTCGGGGCCGTCGGCAAGTGATGCGCATATGAGCCTGGTGGCGGAACCTCCTGTCGACGATGCACTGCTCGGCGCAGCGGCAACAGCGCGCCGCGCCACGTCGCTGTCGCCCAACCAGCGAGCATGGGCACGCTTCAAGCGCAATCGCCTCGGCTATGTTTCGCTGTTCGTCTTCGGCGCGATGCTCGTCGTCGGCATCTTCGCAGAGGTGTTCTCCAGCGAGCGACCGCTGGTCGCACGATACAAAGGCGAATGGTTCTTTCCTATCGTCACTAACCCGCCCGATACGCGATTCGGCGGTGATTTCTCGACGCCGACCGACTGGCACGACCCGTTCATCCAGCAGCGCTTCGCCAGCGATGGCAACTTTGCCTTGTTCACATTCAACGAATTCGGCGACAACACCCTCGACTACTACGCTCGCGGGGCCGACCCGGTGGCTCCCGTCAAGGGCCATTGGCTGGGGACCGATTCGTCGGGTCGCGACATCGTCGCCAGGCTTCTCTACGGCTTTCGGGTCAGCATTCTCTTCGGCATCGCGCTCACGCTCGCCGACACGATCCTGGGCGTGCTGATCGGCGGCGTGCAGGGATATTTCGGCGGACGCATCGATCTCGGCGCGCAACGCCTCATCGAGATCTGGAATTCGATTCCGGCGCTGTATCTGCTGATCCTCATCGCATCGCTGTTCTCGCCGTCGCTGCTCCTGCTGGTCGTGATCTTCGCGTTGTTCGGCTGGATCGGACTGTCCGATTACACCCGCGCCGAGTTCCTGCGCAACCGCAACCTGGAGTTCGTCAAAGCAGCCAGGGCGATGGGCCTGTCCAACTGGCAGATCATGTGGCGCCACATCCTGCCGAACTCGATGACGCCGGTGATCACCTTCCTGCCCTTCCGGATGAGCGCGGCGATCTTGTCTTTGACGGCGCTGGATTTCCTGGGACTCGGCGTCCCGGGACTGCCGTCGCTGGGCGACCTGCTGCGCGAAGGAAAGGAAAACCTCGACGCGTGGTGGATCTCGATCCCGACGTTTATCGTCCTCTCGCTCACGCTGTTGCTGCTGACGTTCATCGGCGACGCATTGCGCGACGCGTTCGACACCCGGAAATCATGACCGACGGCCAAATACCCGCTGCCATCCGCCTTGCTCGACGTCGACAGGCTGTGCGTCAACTTCGGCCCGTCGCGCGTCGTCGACCGTGTCTCGTTCACGATCGCCACGCGGTGAGAAATTCGGCCTCGTCGGTGAGTCCGGCTCCGGCAAGTCAGTGACCGCCCTGTCGATCCTGAAACTCGTCGACGCGGCGAGCTACGACGGCGAGATCCGCTTTCCGGGGCGAGAACCTGTTGACCAAAACCGAACGCCAGATGCAGGGCTTGCGCGGCCGCGATATCGCGATGATCTTCCAGGAGCCGATGACGGCGCTCAACCCGCTGTACATGGTCGGCAACCAGATCGCGGAAGTCCTGGAATTGCACGAAGGGCTGGACAAGCGAACAGGCCGTGCACGAGCGATCGAGCTGCTCGCCCGTACCGGCATTCCGGAACCCGAGCGCCGGGTCGATGCGTTTCCTCACCAACTCTCAGGCGGCCAGCGACAACGGGCCATGATCGCGATGGCGCTTGCGTGCCGGCCGCAGTTGCTGATCGCCGATGAGCCGACCACCGCTCTCGACGTAACGATCCAGGCGCAGATACTGGCGCTGCTCGACGATCTGCAGCGCGAATACGGAATGGCGATCCTGTTCATCACGCACAACCTCAATCTGGTACGGCGCTTCACGCATCGCGTCGGTGTGATGGAACGAGGTCGGCTGGTCGAGCAGGGACTCACCAGCGACGTGTTCGCCAGCCCCCGGCACCCCTACACAGTCAAGCTCATCAACAGCCGACCCCAGCGCACCGTGCAACCCGTGCTGGCGGACGCGCCGATCCTCGCGGCCGCACGCGACGTCACCGTCGAGTTCGTCTCCTCCCGCGGCTGGTTCGGCAAGAATGTTTTTCACGCGGTGCGTGACGCGACGCTGGAATTGAAACGAGGCGAGACCCTCGGGATCGTCGGCGAATCCGGCTCCGGCAAGACCACGCTTGGCATGGCGCTGCTCGCGCTGCAGCCGATCGCGGCAGGCAGTGTGACCCTCGAAGGCATCCGCCTCGATGATGCCGATCGCGCCACGCTGCGGGGGATGCGACGCAGGATGCAGGTCGTTTTCCAGGATCCCTTCGGTTCACTCTCACCGCGGATGACCGTCGAGCAGATCGTCGGCGAAGGCGTCGCGCTGCACATGCCTGACCGCACGAGGGAACAGCGCCGCCAGCTCATCCTCGACATGCTGGCCGAAGTCGGTCTCTCGGAGCAGCAGGGAATCACGGACGTGCTGACGCGCTATCCGCATGAGTTCTCGGGTGGCCAGCGGCAGCGCATTGCGATTGCACGCGCGGTCGTCTTGCGCCCGGAAGTGCTCGTGTTGGACGAACCGACGTCGGCGCTCGACGTGTCGGTGCAGCAGCAAGTGCTCAAGTTGCTGGCCGCGCTTCAAGCCAAGTACGGGATGAGTTACGTGTTCATCAGCCACGACCTCGCCGTTGTACGCGCCATGGCCCACCGGGTGCTCGTCATGAAAGATGGCGTGATCGTCGAGCAAGGCGAGTCCGAGGCGCTTTTTGCGGCGCCGCGCGACGCGTACACGAAGACACTATTGTCGGCGACGCAACTCGTCTAACATCCGCGGTTGCATTGCCGGATAACGCCGGACTTGACCTCGAACCCGACGCGCATGATCTCCGTCCGCGACATCGACCACATCGTGCTTCGCGTCACCGACGTCGATGTCATGATCGACTTCTATGCGCGCATCCTCGGCTGCCCCGTTGAAAAGCGGCAGGACGATCTGGGGCTCGTCCAATTGCGGGCCGGTCGATCGCTGATCGACCTGGTTCCCATCGATGGCAAGCTCGGCCGGGCCGGCGGTGCCGCCCCCGGCGCTGAAGGTCGCAACCTCGATCACTTCTGCCTGCGCGTGGAGGCGTTCGACGAGACGACCCTCCGAACGCATCTTCATGCCGCCGGCGTCCACGTAGGCGAATTCGGCATGCGCTACGGCGCGGAAGGAGAAGGACCCTCGCTCTACATTCTTGATCCCGAGGGGAACACCGTCGAACTCAAGGGCCCGCCCCGGGCCGGCGCAGCGCGCGCGTCGGATCCCCATGCCTGACACCTCCAACGCGGCGACCTGGATCGTCGCGACGAAACGCCTGCGCCTGCGCGAGATGAAACTCGCCGATCTCGACTTCATCGCAACGATGCTGGCGGATGCCGACGTGATGCAGCACTACCCGTCGACCTACACCCGCGACGAGGCACAGGGATGGATCGAGCGCCAGCGCACGCGCTACGCCGAGCATGGCCACGGCCTCTGGCTCGCCGTATTGCGCGAAACCGGTCAACCCGTCGGTCAGATCGGGTTGCTGTTGCAGGAGGTCGAGGGTACTTTCGAGTCCGAGATCGGCTACCTGCTGCACAAGCCTTTCTGGCATCAGGGTCTCGCAACGGAAGCGGCGCTCGGTGTGCGCCGCTATGCCTTCGCCACGCCCGGCAGGCAGCGCCTGATCTCGTTGATCCGTCCGGCCAATACGCCGTCGCAGGCGGTTGCCCGGCGGGTTGGCATGGCGCTCGAGAAGGAAGTAACGTTCAGGGATCGCGTCCATCTCGTCTTCGCCATGAGCCGCGAGGCCGCGAACGGGTGAATCGAGCGAACGACAAAAGGAATCGTCATGCATGACAACAGCGCCGAAGGAGGCTGCATCTGCGGAGCGATCCGGTATCGCGTCAGCGGTCGTCCGACGAACACGATGATCTGCCACTGTCAGACGTGTCGACGGGTCGCCGCCGCGCCGGTCGTCGCATGGCTGACGTTTCCTGTCTCCGACTTCCAGATCCTGCGCGGCGAGCCGTCCGAGTTCCGGTCGTCGCCTCCGGTGCGCCGACGCTTTTGCGGCAAGTGCGGAACGCCGCTCACCTACGCGCACGATGATTCGCCCGCCACGGTCGACGTCACGACCTGCAGTCTCGACCACCCGGAAGTGTTCCCGCCCACCCACCATTCGTGGCTGAGCCATGACATTGACTGGGTAAAATTCGGCGATGGCTTGCCCGTCTTTCAGGAATGGCGCAATGACAAGACGGTCTGAGTCTGCAGTACGACGAGCCCACGTCCCGGCAGGCTGATTCGTGTACACGCTCTACTATTCGCCGGGTACCGCCAGCATGGTCGTTCACCAGGCTTTGCTCGAGATCGGCGTCCCGTATCGGCTGGAGCTCGTCGACTTCGAAGCAGGCGCGCAACGCGATCCATCGTATCTCCGGCTCAACCCTCACGGCACGGTACCCACGCTGCTTATCGACGGCAAGCCGATGATCGAATCGGCAGCGCTGTTGATGATCCTGGCCGAGCGGCATCCGGATGCCCACCTTGCGCCTGCGCCGGGGACGAGCCAGCGTGACGCGTGGTATCAGTGGATCGTCTATCTGAGCAATACGCTCGCGGCTACGTACCGGTTCTGGTTCTATCCCGATGATCTCGGCGCACCGCAGCATTCGACCGCGACGCGCAATGCGTTGCAGCGCAAGATCGAAGGGGTGTGGGATCGCCTCGATACGCACATGTCCGGGCAGGGTCCTTACATTCTCGGCGGCGATTTTTCCGGCGCGGACCTGCTGTTGATCATGCTGATGCGCTGGTCGCGCAGAATGCCGCGCCCGGCGACCGATTGGCCCGCGCTCCGCAAACATGCCGATCTCGTGCGCGCGCGTCCCAGCTGGAAGAAACTTTGCGAACTCGAAGGACTCACCGGGTGGTAGCGCGGCGCGATGCGCATCCGTGAACTCGCAGCGGACGACGCCGAGCAATACGCTGCACTTCGCCTGCGCATGCTCCGGGAGCATTCCGCAGCGTTCACCTCGAGTTTCGAGGAGGATGCCACGAAGCCGCTCGCCTGGGTGCAGAAGCGTATCTCGCACGACAAGGACGCGCCGCACAACTTCGTGCTCGGCGCCTTCGCGGAGGACGGCACGCTCATCGGCTCGGTCGGATTGTCCGTCGAGGCACGCGGCAAGCAGCGGCACAAGGCGCTGCTCTTCGGCATGTTCGTCGCGCCCGCGCAAATGTCCGGCGGCGTGGGACGCGCCCTGCTGGATCATTGCCTCGATCGTGCCCGCACCATTCCCGGCCTGGAGCAGATCGGCCTCACGGTAACCGCTACGAACACGCGCGCGGTGCGGTTCTAC
Source organism: uncultured beta proteobacterium (assembly GCA_963726935.1). Taxonomy (GTDB): domain Bacteria; phylum Pseudomonadota; class Gammaproteobacteria; order Burkholderiales; family Casimicrobiaceae; genus PALSA-1003. Next base: position 33,548 of record CAVSEH010000011.1, on the reverse strand, counting down.
GAAGCTGCGGGCTTTCGCACGTTCGGCGTCGAAGAACGCGCTCTGAAAATCGATGGCGCCTACTATCCGAAAGCGCACATGGTCCTTTATCTCCGACCCATCGCCGCGCACGAACGGTGAACGCGCGAGTGTGCGCTGACGGTACCGCAATTGACTCCGCATGCTGAAAGAATCGATGGGCATCAAGGTGGAGTCACCGGCCGGTCGCGACGCCGTCGCGCTCATCGACGCGCTCGACGCGTACTTGCTCGACCTGTACCCGCCGGAGCACAATCATCTCCTCAGCGTCGACGCCCTGCCGGCGCCGGCGGTTACATCGCTCACGGCACGTCCGCAAGCAAGGCGAATTGAGGTCACGTCGCAACTCACCGATGCAGATTCACACCTGGGGAGAGATTCATGAACTGGTACCTACAAGCACTCAAGAAATACACCGTGTTTACCGGCCGCGCGCGGCGCATGGAGTATTGGTTTTTCGTGCTGTTCAACATCCTCATTTCGGCCGCGCTCTCCGTCGTGGACTACTTCACCGGAACCTACAGTGCTGACTACCACACGGGTTTGCTGGGCGGGCTCTACTCGCTCGGGGTGTTGCTGCCGGCCATTGCGGTGACGGTCAGAAGATTGCACGACACCGGACGCAGCGGATGGTGGATTCTGATCGCACTCGTGCCGGTCATCGGCGGTATCGTCCTGCTCATCTTCATGGTGCTCGACAGCCAACCGGGCGACAACGAGTACGGTCCGTCGCCAAAGACTGAACCAGCGGGCGGTGCAACCGTTCCAACGCAACCGGTCTAGGCCGCCGGCGGGCGGAACAACCGCGGCGTCCGCCATCCCACCGATTCAAATACCGAGGCGAATACCTCGTGACTCTTGAGATTGCAACCCTGGATGTACGCCCGGGGATGACGCAGGCGTTCGAGAGCGCCTTCGCGCGCGCCGCGCCGATCATTGCCGCCATGCCCGGATACGTCGCTCATGAGCTGCATCGTTGCATCGAGAAACCGAGCCGATATGTGCTGCTGGTCAAATGGACATCGCTGGAGGCGCATACCGTCGGGTTTCGTGGATCTCCGCAATATCAGGAGTGGAAAGCGCTCCTGCATCACTTCTACGATCCGTTCCCGACAGTCGAGCATTTTGAATTGCTGTCGCCCAAGCCTGTTTGAGGGACTTGCCTGAAAGCGGATCGCGGCCGCTGCAGAGACCGCGGCGTGGCAGGCTTGCGCGGATCATGAAATCGGCCGAATTCTCCATTCGCGCGATGACCGCAGGCGACTACGCGCGTGCTATCGCTTTGTGGAAGCAGAGCGAGGGGATCGGGCTCAATGAGTCCGATACCGAAGAGGCGATCGGCGCTTTCCTGGACAGAAACCCTGGAATGAGTGCACTTGCCGTGACCCCTGCGAACAGCGTCGCGGGCGTCGTGCTGTGCGGGCACGATGGCCGCCGCGGCTATCTGCACCACCTCGCGGTCGCGCGTGGCCATCGCGGCCAGGGCGTGGCGCGCGCGCTCATCGATTTCTGCTTCGCGAGGCTTGCCGATGCCGACATCCTGAAATGCAATATCTTCGTGTACCGCGATAACAAAGACGGTGTAGCATTCTGGCGGCACAACGGGTGGGCAGAGCCCGCGTGGAAGGTATTTCAGAAACACGTCGATGACTGAATCCGCGTGGCGCGACCCAATCTCGAGGAGGCAACATGCCACTGGTTACACTGACGCTGCGCGAGGGCAAGTCCGCGCAATTCAAGACCGCCGTTGTCGGCGCCGTGCATCAGGCTCTCGTCAATTCCGGCTGGGCATTCGGCGGCGGTCGGATCATCCACGCATGAACGACCATTCCGGCAGCAACGCAATGCGCGGGCTTCCCCAGGCAGTGGGCATTGGGATACTTGGCGGCATCCTCGCCGCGTGCATCTGGATGCTCGTCTTCACGCAGTTCGCCGTCGTTCCCACGGGAACCAGTTATCCCGACGACTGGAAGACGCTGTCGTCGATCGACCAGGTCGCCTGGTTGAAAGAGCATGTCGTGATCGTCACCGGATTCACCGCGGTGGAATATATGGCCTCGCATTTCTCCGAATACGCGACGACCATCTACAGGCACTTCGGGCTGTCGTTGTTCTCGGCGCTGAGTGGGGCGATTCTCTATTGGTACATGCGGCGCGATCATTCGTGACTGCGCTGCATGCCCCGCTCCCGCGCACTTCGTCGTCGCGTATGCGACGCGGGCTAAGCGGTGCTTAAACGCGTCCTGATCTACGGAGTTCCCGCACTGGCGTTGTTCGTCTGCGTGTGGGCAACGCGGGTATTCCTCGCCGTCGATATCGTTGCGCTGTTCATGCGCATGGCCGGCTTGCTGGCCATCGGCTCGGTCGCGGTCGTCGGTGGACTCCTGCCCTCGGTTCCGCTCGGCATCGCCTACGGCCTTATCCGTCCGCGCCCCGTGCTCCGCGCGGCGTTCACGGTGGCCGTAATTGCCTGCGCACTGGAACTTGGGTTCGCGTCGCTCAGCGTGCCCTGGTGGTCGTTCATGACCTGGTGGGTGTTGCCGACCGAATGCCTCGTCATGCTCGCGGTGTTCCCAGGCGCCGCGTGGCTCGGCTCGAGGCTGCTCACGCGGCTCGAGCCAGCGACAAGACGCCGCATCGGCATCGGCGTATTCGTGCTGTTTACACTTTGCGCCATCGCGATCGCCTCGCTGTACGGCTGCCTGCAGGCGGGAACCTGCGGTCTCGGTTCCTGAACTCGTACGAGGTCGACGAGACGCGCTTGGGCACGTCCGCCGTCCGCACTACGCGTGACTCCCGGCGCAAACGCCGGTCACCGCCGTGGACATCCTTTTCGTATTGATCGTCGGACTGGTCGCCGGCACCGTCAGCGGCATCGTCGGCTTCGGCTCGTCGATCATGCTGATGCCCGTCCTGGTGATTTCCTACGGACCGCGCCAGGCGGTGCCGATCATGGCGGTCGCCGCGATCATGGCCAACCTGTCCCGCATCCTCGTATGGTGGCGGGAGGTCGACTGGCGGGCTGTCGCCGCCTATTCGATCACGGGCGTGCCTGCGGCCGCCGCCGGCGCGCGCACATTGCTCGTGCTGCCTCCGCATATCGTCGAGGCCGCACTCGGCGCGTTCTTCCTGCTGATGATCCCGGTACGAAGGTGGCTTGCGGCGAAAGCATTCAAGCTCGAACTCCGGCATCTCGCCATCATTGGACTCGTGATCGGATATCTCACGGGAATCGTGGTCACCACCGGGCCGATCACCGCGCCGGTTTTTCTTGCCTACGGCCTGGTCAAGGGCGCCTTTCTCGCCACCGAAGCCGCGGGATCGCTGGCGGTCTACCTGAGCAAAGCCGTCGTGTTCCGAACCTTCGGCGCGTTGCCCGGCGAGGCGATCATGAAGGGGCTGTTGATCGGATCGTCGCTGATGGCGGGTTCGTACATCGCGAAGCGGTTCGTGCTCAAGCTCGAACCGGCGCAGTTCCGCCTGCTCATGGATGCGCTTATGTTCGTGTCCGGTGCGGCGATGTTGTGGAGTGCGGTGCGCTAGTGGGCTGCAACCTCTGGCGATCGCGGCGGCGTGCGGTTAGACTGCGTGACAGTCCGACGAACGTGGGCGCAGTCCGCGGGCCACCGCAGGCACAGGAGGCATGCCATGAATCGTTCCCCGTTGCGCGATCTGGCGCTGGTCGTCGTCACCGGCGCCGCAACACCCTATTTGCTGTTGGCCGTCTGGGGCGGCGTTCACGCTGCGATGCGCGGACGCTCGGATCGGATCGTGGCTTTCCTGTCGCCGGGCCTGCACCGCACTCGGCACGGTCTCGGCATGCTCGCACTCGATGCGGTGCTGGGCGTGGCCGTCGGTGCAGTCCTGGGCGCCGTCATCGCCCGCCTCACACGAAGCAGTCGCCTGACGCTTTGGCTCGTCTTTGCCGCGGCACTGCTGATCTCCGCGCTCGCCATTCCGGGCGCGGAAGGGATCGCCGCCCGACTCGGAGTGCTTGTGCGCCAGCCGATGATCCTGTTCGTCCTGTGCGGCGCGTCGCTCGGATTCTGGCTGGGCCCGCGCGGCGGCAAGTCCCAACCGGGTACCGTGCATTGACCCTGCGCCGTTGTCACTTCCGATGCAGATCGACCGCCTCGACCATCTCGTCCTGACCGTTGCCAGCATCGAGGCGAGCTGTGCGTTCTACGCGCGCACGCTCGGCATGGCTGTGGTCCGGTTTGGCCAAGGCCGGACGGCGCTTGCATTCGGCGCGCAGAAAATCAATCTGCATCAGGCGGGCAAGGAGTTCGTCCCGCACGCGCAGCATCCTGTTCCCGGGTCGGCGGATATCTGTTTGATCACAACGACGCCTCTGGACCAGGCGATGGCACATGTGCGTGCGCAAGGCGTCGACATCCTCGAGGGCCCGGTCGATCGCACCGGTGCGACAGGACCGATGCGGTCGTTCTACTTTCGCGATCCCGACGGCAATCTGATCGAGGTCTCGAACTACATCGCGGCCTGACACCGGACGCCCGCTGGCCTTGACGCGCGCCGGCGATCGTACCAAAGTGGTTTCGCTGGACCCCTGCAACGATCGATGGAGGATGCGATGAGCAACAATCTGCGCAAGGTCGACTACTTCTACGTCATGGTCCCCAATACCGCGGGTCAGGGTGCGAAAGTGCTCGCGGCGCTCGCCGGCGAGGGCGTGAACCTGCTGGCGTTCTCGGGGTTCCCGAGCGGCGGCAAGGGCCAGCTCGACCTGATCCCCGAGAACAGCGCCAAGTTCAAGCGTGCGGCGAAGAAACTCAAGCTGAAACTCTCGAAGAAAAAAACCGGCTTCCTGGTCCAGGGCGACGATCGCGTCGGCGCGATGGGCAAGATGCTGGCCGCGCTGGCCAAGGCACGGGTCAGCGTCACCGCGATGGACGCCGTTACGGCGGGCAAAGGTCGCTTCGGTGCGATTTTCTGGGTGAAGCCGAAGGCGGTGGCGAAAACCGCCAAGCTGCTCGGCGCGCGCTGACGCCGGATGAGTTTTGCGTTGCGCGTCGCGGAGCGGCACGACATTGCCGCGCTCGAAGCGCTGATCCCGCTGTCGACGCGGGAACTGCAGGCACCCTACTACTCCCCGACGCAGATCGATGGCGCGCTGGGGACCGTGTTCGCCGTCGATCGGCAACTCATCGCCGATGGCACGTATTTCGTCGTTGAGGACGCCGGCGCGGTCGTCGGTTGCGGCGGCTGGAGCAAGCGCAAGACGCTGTTCGGCGGCGACCAGGGGCGCCATGCGAGCGAGGATGCGTTGCTCGACCCGGCGCGCGAGCCGGCGCGCATCCGTGCGTTCTTCGTGCATCCGCAGTGGGCGCGGCGCGGCATCGGCATGCGAATCCTGCGCGAATGCGAGCGAGCCGCGGCGGCGGCGGGCTTCAGCACCCTGGAACTCGTCGCCACGCTCGCGGGCGTGCCCCTGTACGCTGCCGGCGGCTTCGGCGCGGTCGAGCATTTCGAGATTCCGCTGGCGAACGGAGAGCAGATGCCTGCGGTGCGCATGCGCAAGGTCGTTGCGGATGCGGCGACCGGCGGGTGATAGCATGCGACTGCGGCGCATTCGCTCGTCACGCCAGCCGTCCCTTCAAGGAGATCGATCATGACCCTCTGTCCCATTGCACTCGCCGTCGGCTGTCGCAAATGCCCCATCTTCAAGGTGTGCCCGGTCAAGACCGTCATCGGCGATTACCATCCGCCGGAACCGAAACCTGCCGCGTCCAAACCATCCGGTGGGAAGTCGCGCGGCAAGCGCTCGCGCTAGATATGCCGATGGAGGCACTGACTCCCACCCAGCGTCGCGAGTTGCGCGCCAAGGCGCACCATCTGCATCCCGTCGTCATCGTCGGCCATCACGGCCTTACCGCCGCCGTGTTGCATGAAATCGACGTCAACCTGCTCGCGCACGAGCTCATCAAGGTCCGGGTGTTCAGCGAGGACCGGAGCGAGCGCGAAGCGATGCTGGAGCGTATCTGCGCCGCACTCGACGCGGCGTCCGTGCAGCACATCGGGCGGTTGCTGGTGCTGTGGCGCCCCGCGCCGGACAAGGCGGAGGCTGTGCCGCCGGAAGCGCGTGCGGCGAGCAAGGGTCGGCGTGTCAATTCCGGAACCGGCGCAAAGGCAAAGACGATGGCCAAGTCCACACCGCACGCAAGGCGACCGCGCAGTCCACTGGCGCGCACGACCGCGCGCTCAGCGACGCCCCGCGCACCCTCCAGCAAGACCCGACAGCCGAGCGCGCAGGCGCGGCGTCGCCGGCAAGGTAGCTAGTCGGAAAGAGCGCCTGTAACCGACCGCGCGCGAATGCATGCGCGCCTACACGTAGCGGACGGCGAGCACCTCGTATTCGCGCACGCCGGCCGGCGCCTGCACTTCGGCCACGTCGCCGACGCTCTTGCCGATCAGCGCGCGGGCGATCGGCGACTCGATCGAGATCTTGCCGTGCTTTATGTCGGCCTCGTCGTCGCCGACGATCTGATAGCACACTGCATTGCCGCTCTTCATGTCTTCGAGTTCGACCGTCGCTCCGAAGACGATCCGGCCATCGGCGTCGATCGCCGCCGGATCGATCACCTGCGCGATGGCGAGGTTCGCTTCGAGCCGCGAAATGCGGCCCTCGACGAACCCCTGCCGCTCCTTTGCCGCATCGTAGTCGGCATTCTCGGACAGGTCGCCGTGCGAGCGCGCTTCGGCGAGCGCAGCGATCACCGAAGGCCGCTCGACGTGCTTGAGCCGATGCAGCTCGGCCTTGAGTTTTTCGACGCCGGCAACGGTCAGCGGAATTCTGGTCTGGCTCATAGGTGAAAGAAAAGACCGGACGCGGTCGCCGCGCCCGGTCAGTATTGGCCTGGAGTTAATCTTAGCGCAAAGTGGGGCTTCGTGCAGCGGCTCGGGAAAGGCTCAGTGCAGCCGTTTGAGCAGCTCCTGCATCGAGTAGGGAACGAGTTCCCGCATGCCCTGCATTCCCGTGGCTGCCGCGCGCGCGCCGGAGATCGTCGTGTACGTCGGGATCTGGTCGTTGAGAGCCGCCCGGCGGATCGCGTAGCTGTCCTGGATCGCGCTGCGCTTTTCCTCGACGGTATTGATCACCAGCGCGATTTCGTCGTTGAGCAGCATGTCGACGATATGCGGACGACCCTCCGCCACTTTGTTGACCGGCGTCACTGGAAGATTGGCCGCGGCCAGCGCCGCCGCGGTACCGCGCGTCGCGACCAGGGTGAAGCCCAACTCGTTGAGCGTTCGCGCCACCTCCACCACCTTCGCCTTGTCCGCGTTCTTCACGCTGACGAATACGTTGCCGGATTTCGGCAACTTCACGCCCGCGCCGAGCTGTGACTTGAGGAAAGCCTCGGCGAAGGTCTCGCCGACGCCCATCACCTCACCCGTGGATTTCATTTCCGGCCCGAGGATGGTGTCGACACCCGGAAACTTGATGAATGGAAATACCGCTTCCTTCACCGAAAAGTAGGGCGGAACGATTTCGCCGCTGACGCCCTGGGCCGCGAGCGATTGCCCCACCATGCAGCGTGCGGCGATCTTCGCCAGCGGGCGACCCGTCGCTTTCGAGACGTACGGCACCGTGCGCGAGGCGCGTGGATTGACTTCGAGCACGTACACGACGCCCTTGCCGCCGTTGCCTTCCGGAAACTGGATCGCGAACTGCACGTTCATCAGGCCGACGACGTTGAGACCGTGTGCCATCGCGATGGTCTGGCGGCGCAGTTCGTCCTGCAGTTCGTCCGACAGCGAGAACGGCGGCAGCGAACACGCCGAATCGCCGGAGTGCACGCCCGCCTGCTCGATGTGCTCCATGATGCCGCCGATGACAACCTCCTTGCCATCGCACAGGGCATCGACATCGACCTCGATCGCATCGTTCAGAAACCGATCGAGCAGCACGGGTGAATCGTTCGACACCTTGACCGCCTCGCGCATGTAGCGCTCGAGATCGCGCGGCTCGTGCACGATCTCCATGGCGCGACCGCCGAGCACGTACGATGGACGCACGACCAGCGGATACCCGATCTGTTCCGCGGCCGCCATCGCCGCACGCTCGTCGCGCGCCGTGCGGTTGGGCGGCTGCAGCAACTGCAAGCGGTGCAGCATCTGCTGGAAGCGCTCGCGATCCTCGGCCATGTCGATCATGTCGGGCGTCGTCCCGATGATCGGCACGTTGTACTTTTCGAGGTCGCGCGCCAGCTTGAGCGGCGTCTGCCCGCCGTACTGGACGATCACGCCGAAGGGTTTCTCGACGTGAACGATCTCCAGCACGTCCTCGAGCGTCACCGGCTCGAAATACAGGCGGTCCGAAGTATCGTAGTCGGTCGACACCGTCTCCGGATTGCAGTTGACCATGATCGTCTCGAAGCCGTCTTCGCGCAGCGCCAGCGCCGCGTGCACGCAGCAGTAGTCGAACTCGATCCCCTGGCCGATCCGATTCGGGCCGCCACCGAGCACGATCACCTTCCTGCGATCCGTGGGTGCTGCCTCGCATTCCTCCTCGTACGTCGAATACATGTACGCGGTACGCGTCGAGAACTCCCCCGCGCAGGTATCCACACGCTTGTAGACGGGGCGGATGCCGAGCGCGTGGCGGCGCTCGCGGACGTCGGCTTCCGTCGTCTGCAGGAGATGCGCAAGCCGGCGATCGGAGAAACCCATGCGCTTCAGGTCGCGCAATTCGTCCGCCGCCAGTTCGGGAAGCTTGCGTTTTTCGACCGCCAGCTCGGTATCGACGATCTCCTTGATCTGCGACAGGAACCAGCGATCGATCTTCGTGTGCTGGAACACTTCCTCGAGCGGCATGCCGATCGCCAGCGCGTCGGCGACGTACCACAACCGTTCCGCGCGCGGATACGCCAGCTCGTCCGCGATCGTGTCCGGATCGACCGTCTTGAGATTGAACCCGTCGACGCCCGTTTCGAGACCACGCAGCGCTTTCTGCAGCGACTCCTGGAACGTGCGCCCGATCGCCATCACCTCGCCGACCGATTTCATCTGCGTCGTGAGGCGATCGTCTGCCTGCTTGAATTTCTCGAAGGCGAACCGCGGCACCTTGGTGACAACGTAGTCGATGGTCGGCTCGAACGAGGCCGGCGTCTGGCCGCCGGTGATGTCGTTCCTGAGCTCGTCCAGCGTATAGCCGACGGCCAGCTTGGCCGCCACCTTGGCAATGGGAAAGCCCGTCGCCTTGGACGCCAGCGCGGAGGAGCGCGACACGCGCGGATTCATTTCGATGACGATCATCCGCCCGTTATCGGGATTGATCGCGAACTGCACGTTCGACCCGCCGGTGTCGACGCCGATTTCGCGCAGCACCGCGATCGAGGCGTCGCGCATGATCTGGTATTCCTTGTCGGTCAGCGTCTGCGCCGGCGCCACGGTGATGGAATCGCCGGTGTGCACGCCCATCGGGTCGAGATTCTCGATGGAACACACGATGATGCAGTTGTCCTTCTTGTCGCGCACCACCTCCATCTCGAATTCTTTCCACCCGAGAAGCGATTCCTCGATCAGGAGCTCGCGCGTCGGCGACAAGTCCAGGCCGCGCTTGCACATCTCGACGAACTCGTCCTTGTTGTAGGCGATGCCGCCACCGGTACCGCCGAGCGTGAACGACGGCCGGATCACCGCTGGAAAGCCGATGTCGGACTGCACCTCCAGCGCCTGCTCGAGATCGTGGGCGATGCCCGAGCGCGCGGAGCCGAGTCCGATGCGCGTCATCGCCGCCTTGAACTTCGCGCGGTCTTCCGCCTTGTCGATCGCCTTGCGCGTCGCGCCGATCAGCTCGACATCGAAGCGCGTCAGCACGCCTTCTCGGGCGAGGTCGAGCGCGCAGTTGAGCGCCGTCTGTCCGCCCATCGTGGGCAGCAACGCATCGGGCCGCTCACGCTCGATGACCTTGGCAATCATCGGCCAGGTGATCGGCTCGATGTAGGTCACGTCGGCCATCTCCGGGTCGGTCATGATCGTGGCCGGGTTGGAATTGACCAGGATGACCTTGTAGCCCTCTTCGCGCAGCGCCTTGCAGGCCTGCGCGCCCGAATAGTCGAACTCGCACGCCTGGCCGATGATGATCGGGCCGGCGCCGATGATCAGGATGCTCTCGATGTCGGTTCGCTTCGGCATGTCAGTTGGGAAGGGCCGCCCCGACCAACTGACCAGCCCCCTGGGGGGCAGCGAGCGGAGCGAGCGTGGGGGGATGTTTCATGTTAGGCCGCCGTCCGCTTTTCCATGAGCCTGATGAAGCGATCGAACAGATAGCCGAGATCGTGCGGACCGGGGCTGGCCTCGGGATGCCCTTGAAAGCTGAACGCCGGCCGATCGGTCAAGGCGATGCCTTGCAGACTGCCGTCGAACAGCGATACGTGGGTGACGCGCACGTTGGCGGGCAGCGTGGACACGTCGACCGCAAAGCCGTGGTTCTGGCTCGTGATCAGCACCTGGCCGGTGTCCTTGTCGAGCACGGGATGGTTCGCACCGTGATGGCCGAACTTCATCTTCATCGTCTTGGCGCCGCAGGCGAGTCCGAGTAGCTGATGCCCCAGGCAGATGCCGAACGTCGGCATGCCGGCGGCAATGAGTTCACGAATCGCCGCGATCGCGTAGGTGCAGGGTTCCGGGTCGCCCGGGCCGTTCGACAGGAACACGCCATCGGGCTTCTGCGCGAGCACGTCCCGCGCGGTGGTTTGCGCCGGAACGACGGTCAGGCTGCAGCCGCGCGCCGCCAGCATGCGCAGGATGTTGTGCTTGATACCGAAGTCGTACGCGACGACGTGGAAGCGCGAATTTGGTGGCGCGCGATAGCCACTGCCCAGCGCCCAGGTACTCATGTGCCACGGGTACGGCGCGGTGCAGCTCACGACTTTCGCGAGATCCAGCCCTGCCATCGACGGGACGGCACGCGCGCGCTCGAGCGCCTCGCGCTCGTCGACCTTGCCGGCCATCAGGCAGCCGTTCTGCGCACCGTTCTCGCGCAGGATGCGCGTGAGCTTGCGCGTATCGATGTCGCTGATACCGACGACACCGGCGTCGCGCAGGTACGTGGCGAGATCCTGCGCGCTGCGCCAATTGGATGCAACGCGGGGCAGATCACGGATGACCAGTCCGGCGGCGAAAATCCGGTCCGATTCGACGTCTTCGGGATTGATACCCGTGTTGCCGATATGCGGATAGGTCAACGTGACGATTTGTCCGGCGTACGATGGATCGGTGAGGATTTCCTGGTAGCCGGTCATCGCCGTGTTGAACACGACTTCGCCGACGCTCGCCCCGTCGTTTGCGTTGAGCGCGCCGATGGCGCGGCCGCGGAACATCGTCCCGTCAGCGAGCGCGAGAAGCGCGGGGACGGTGGCAGCGGACACGACGGTTTCCTCGATGCGAGCGTAGATATGCAAAGCGGGCAAGGCCTGGAAGCCTTCCCCGCTCTGAAGGCCGTAAATTATACCCTAACCGGACCTCCGGCTCAATCACGACCGTGCGGTGAAAGCCTGCTGCGCACCTCTCAGCAAACGATTTGAACTGAAGTTACAATGCCGCACCTTGAAGAGCACCGTCCTCCTGGTTGCCACGACGACGCGCTGGGTTGGTACAGCGCGCATCCTGCGTCCGCTTGCGGCCGCGGGCTTCGACGTTGCTCTGTTGACCCCGAAGAATTCGCTGGCCGAGGCCAGCCGATATCTCGGCAAGGTCGGGCACCTGCCCGACGACGTGACGCCGATGCAATGGGTGCACGCCTTCGCCGGGATGGTCAAGGCCACGTCGCCGCGACTCGTCGTGCCCTGCGACGACATGGGATTCAGGTTGCTGCAAATGCTGGCGCTGCAACCACCCGAGGAACTGCGGCCTGCGGTGAAGCTGGAATTGGGCGTTCTGATCCGCGACTCCCTCGGCGATCCGGCCTACTACCGAGCCAGTGTCGAAAAGACGCTGCTGCCCCCAGCCGCTGCGGCACTCGGCATCCGTGTCCCGGCACACAAGGTGATCGCTACGTTGGCTGACGCCGAAGCGTTCACCGCGGCGCATGGCTACCCGGTGGTGCTCAAGCGCAACTATTCGACCGCAGGAGCCGGAGTCGAGATCGTCGAAGCCCGCGAACAGCTGGCGCCGTCGTTTGCCGCGCTGACCCGCCCTGAACAATCGGCGCTGGTCGACCCTGCGGCGGCGCAATTGCTGATCCAGGAACGGATCCCTGGGGATATCCACTACGAAAATACCGCGGCATGGCAGGGGACGCGCATCGGCGGCTTCGCCGTGGAGCGTCTGCAGTACGCGGAACTCAAAGGCCCCGCGGCGGTAGTTCGCTGTTACCACTCCGCCGAGATCAGCGATTTCTCGTCGAAGCTCGTGCGGGGATTCGGTATGACGGGGCTGTTCGCGACCGAGTACGTCGTTCACCGCGATACGGGGCACGCGTATCTGCTCGAGATCAATCGACGCCTGAGCCCGGGCATGCACATGGGTACGCGCGTCAATGTCGATCTCTGCGCGGCACTGTACTCGGTGTTGCATGGCACCGCACCCACGACGCGGCGTGAGATGGATCCCGGGGATGAATGGGTCAACGTCCATTTCCCTCAGGAGTGGCTGCGCGACCCTGAAAGTTCACTATCTGCGGGACTATCCCGTCGACGTGCCGTGGGACGAGCCGGAGCTCATCGAGGCGATGCTCGCCATGCGGCACGAATGAGAGCGGCAGGGCCGCCCGAAGGCGATCGTGGCGCGCACTGGCGTTCGGGGGGAACATACAGGGCGCCACTTGGCTACGATTGAGGAGTGAACCATGCGTGCACGCATCATCTGGGGCGCTGCGGCGATTTTCCTGATCGTCTTCGGTTCGACGACTTTCGGTGCCGATACCGGCTACCCGAATCGGCCGATCCACATCATCATCTCGTATCCCGCGGGCACCGCCACGGACACGCTCGCGCGCATCGTCGGCATCAAACTGGAGGCGGCGCTGGGGCAGCCCGTCGTAATCGACATCAAGACGGGGGGCGCCGGCAACATCGGGCTCGCGACCGCCGCAAAGGCGGCACCCGATGGCTACACGCTCACCATCGGCGGTGCGGCGATGTGCATCAACGCGAACATCTACGGCGACAAGGCGGTCGATCCCCTGCGCGACTTCGCGCCGGTCGCAAAGCTGGCCACCTCGCCCGTCATCATCGTGTCCAGCCCCGCGTCACGCATCGACACCATCGCGGATCTGGTCGCGCGAGCGCGGCGTGAGCCGGGCAAGCTCGCCTATTCGACGCCGGGCGTCGGCACGCCGACGCACGTCGCCGCCGAGTTGCTCGGGATGCAGGCGGACATCGTCCTGCTGCATGTTCCTTACGCCGGTTCGGGGCAGTTGATGACCGACGTGCTGTCGGGAGAAGTGCCGCTATCGTTTGCGTTGCCCGGCGCCACGCAGCAGTTCCTGGCCAGTCGCCAGTTGAAAGCGGTGGCCGTGACCAGCAGTCGCCGGATCGCGGCGTTGCCCGATGTTCCCACCGTTGCGGAGTCCGGGTTTCCGGGCTTCGAAGTCACTTCCTGGCACAGCATCCTTGCACCTGCAGGCACACCGCCGGAAATCGTCGCTCGTCTGAACCAGGAACTCGTCCGCATCATCCAGATGCCGGATGTGCGCGAGCGCTTGGCAGCGATCGGGATGGAGCCGTCTCCCGGCACGCAGGAACAGCTTGCGGCGGACATCAAGGCGGAAGTCGCCAAATGGGGACCCGTCGTGAAGCGCGCGCGGATTCGACTGGATTAGCTAGTAGGAGACGCTGAACCCACCGTCGACGAACAGGACGTGGCCCGTCACGTAATCGGCGGCGCTCGAGGCCAGGAACACGGCGGCGCCGGCGATCTCCGGCGGCTCGCCCCATCGTCCCGCAGGCGTGCGCTTGGCGACCCACGCTGAGAACTCGGCGTTGGCGATCAACGGAGCGTTCATGTCGGTCTTGAAAAAACCGGGCGCAATCCCGTTCACCTGCACATTGTGCGGCGCCAGCTCGACCGCGAGTGCGCGCGTCAGCATCTGCAAGCCGCCCTTGCTCACCGCATAGGGAACGATATTCGGGCGGCCGATCTCGCTCGCGAGCGAGCAGATGTTGATGATCTTGCCGCGGCGGCGCGCGCGCATGCCCGGGATGACGCTACGGGCGACGAAGAACGGACCATCGAGATTGGCGGCGAGCAGCGTGCGCCACTGCTCGGTGGAAAACGCGTCGAGCGCCGCGCGCTGATTGACCGCCGCATTGTTGACCACGATATCGAGCGGACCGATGTCCCTCTCGATCGCGGTGATCCCATCCGCGACCGCTTTGTCCGAGGTGACATCGAACGCAGCGGTCGACGCGGTGAATCGTTCCGCACTCAGCGCGGATACCGCGGCGTCGAGCTTGTCGCGATTGCGGCCGTTGAGGACGACGCGGGCACCGGCAGCAGCCAATCCACGGGCGATGGCGAAACCGAGGCCGCTGCCGCCGCCGGTTACGAGAGCGACACGACCTGAAAGATCGAATGGATTTGCCATCGCCGTCATCCCCTGATCAGCGCAGCCCGAGCACGTCCTGCATGTCGAACAGGCCGGCCTGGCGCTGCGCGCGCCGGGCGGCCACGAAGCGCGCGGCGCGCAGTGCGCCCTGCGCGAAATTCTTGCGTGAGGCCGCACGGTGGGTCAGTTCGACGCGCTCGCCGTCGCCGGCGAAGATCACGGTGTGATCGCCGATGACATCGCCGCCACGTAGCGTCGCGAAGCCGATCGTCCCCGATTTGCGTTCACCGGTAACGCCGTGGCGCGCATAAACGCCCTCGGCATCGAGATCGCGGTGAAGCGCCGCGGCCGCTGTCTCGCCGAGCTTCAGGGCGGTGCCCGAGGGGGCGTCCACCTTGTGGCGGTGATGCATCTCCACAATTTCGATATCGTAGTCGTTGCCCAGCCGCTGCGCTGCGATCTCGACCAGCTTGTTCAGAACGGTGACGCCGACGCTCATGTTCGGCGCGAATACGATGGGGATCGTGCGCGCGAATTCGCCGAGCGCACGACGCTCCGTCTCCGACAGGCCCGTGGTGCCGATGACCGCGGCAACGCCCGCCTTCGCGCAGATCGCCAGATGCGCCATGGTTCCGGCAGGCCGCGTGAAGTCGATCAGAACGTCGCTCGAGCCGATCGCGCTCGCGCTGTCGGCACCGACGGTGACGCCGGTCGCCCGGCCGAAGCGCTCGCCCGCATCGCGACCGACCACGCCGGAAGTCGCAATATCGAAGCTGGCGCCAAGCGTGAGGTCGGCGGTACCGACGACCGCCTCGATCAGCGCCTGCCCCATGCGACCGCCAGCGCCCGCGATGGCGATCCGCGCCACGCTCACTGCGCTATCCAGCCCATTTTCTTCAGCCACTGCACCAGCCAGTTGTCGTCGCCGGTCTTCGGCGCGATCGACAGCGACTTGTCGAGCATGGCGTCGCCGGCACCCGAGCGCGCGACTTCCGCCGGCGGGGGCGGCGCCTCATCACCCTCCCAGCGCGCTAGCTTGTCGTTGACGAAGTAGACGGTGAACTGCCGTTGCTCGAGCACGCGGCCCTGACGCTCGAAGGAATAGACATAGTCCCAGCGACTGGCGTGAAATGGATCGACGAGCAGCGGCGTGCCCAGCGCGAGGCGAACCTGGGCAGGCGTCAGACCGACCTTGAGCTTGTCGACCTGGTCCTGCGTGATGTAATTGCCCTGATTGACGTCGAGCTTGTAGACGCCGACGCTCGGAAACCAGGAGCAGCCGGCCAGCACGAAGGCGATGCCGGCGGCGCAAATGCCTGCGCGCATAGGTGTGAATCCCCAACTTCCGCTGCCAAAAAACGACTGGAAACTATATCATAGGCAGGCACTCTCGCGCCTCTGCCGATCCCCATGTCGACCCCTCAGGACCTCAAGACCGCCGGCCTCAAGGCAACGCTGCCGCGTCTGAAGATCATCAACCTCTTCGAACAGAGTTCGGTGCGGCATCTGACCGCCGAGGACGTCTATCGGCAGCTGCTCGCCGAAGGGCTCGACGTCGGCCTTGCGACGGTGTACCGAGTCCTGACGCAGTTCGAGCAGGCCGGCCTGCTGGTGCGTCATCATTTCGAGACCGGCAAGGCCGTGTTCGAACTCAATCAGGGCGGCCACCACGATCACCTCGTGTGCCTGCAGTGCGGGCGCGTCGAGGAGTTCTTCGACGCTGAGATCGAAAAGCGGCAAACCAAGGTCGCGCGCGAGCGCGGCTTCGAAATCCACGAGCACGCGCTGTATCTGTACGCGGAATGCGTGAAGCCCGCGTGTCCGTATCGCAAGAGCGGCGGGCAGTAGCGACGCGAGCCCGTGGCGAGGGGCCCCGCTTGCGGGGATCGCGCGTGGCGAGTCGGCGCAGGCGGCCGACACGCGGTGCAGAGTCTCCGCTCGACGACTGAGGAGGCCGGGACGCGAGCCGAAGAGGCTGCGGTCTACGCGGACTCGTGGCGGCTGAAATCGGCGAGGCGAAAGCCGAGCAGCCACAGCACGGTGAAGTAGCTTACCGTGCCCGCGGCGATGACCCACGCAAGCCGCCCGACTTTCCCCCACAAACCCGCGTGCAACCAGAACGCGTCGTCGCCCGGGACGAACCAGAGCACGACGCCGAGCACGACCAGCGCGATGGCTACGCGCGCGAGAAAGCGCGCCCATCCCGGCCGCGGCGTATATGCGCGACGCCGGCGCATCGCCACGTATAGCAAGGTTGCGTTGAAGCATGCGCCCAGCGACGTGGCAGTGGTCAGTCCGGCATGGCCGATCTGGAACATGAGGATGACCGCGAGCGTCTGGGTGAACAAGACCGTCAGGAACGCGATCTTCACCGGCGTTTTTATGTTCTGCCTCGCGTAGAAACCCGGCGCGAGAATCTTCACGGCAATGAGCCCCAGCAGACCGAAGCTGTAGCCGATCAGCGCCGCGCGCGTCTGCCAGAGGTCGTTCACCGTGAAGCGGCCGTAGTGATAGAGCGTGGCGATCAACGGCACGGCGAGCAACGCCAACGCGAGGGCCGCCGGCAACGCCAGCAGGAACGTCAGGCGCAACCCCCAGTCGAGCAATTCAGAGTATTGCGTGTCGTTGGCGTCGTGATGGTGCTTGGACAGGCTCGGCAGCAGTATCGTACCCAGTGCGACACCGAGCAACGCACTCGGAAATTCCATGAGACGGTCGGCGTAGGTGATCCAGGAAATTCTGCCATTGCCGAGATAGGCTGCGAGCTGCGTGTTGATCAGCGCGGAAATCTGCGCGGCAGATACGCCGAGGATCGCCGGGCCCATCAATAGCAGGATCCGCCGGACACCCTCGTCGCGCCAGTTGAAGCTCACCCGCGGCAGCATGTGCAGCCTTGCGAGAGGCCACAACTGGAACAGCAGTTGCGCGACGCCTCCGATTGCAACCCCCCACGCCAACGCCAGGATCGGCGGATTGACATGCGGGGCCAGGAAAATCGCCGCGGCGATCATCGACAGGTTGAGCAGCACGGGTGTAAACGCCGGAATGGCGAAGCGGCGATACACGTTGAGCACGCCGCCGGCGAGCGACACGAGCGAAATGAACAGGATGTACGGGAACATGATGCGGATCAGTTGCGCGGTGAGTTCGACCTTGCCCGGTGTCTGCGCAAAACCGCTTGCCAGGAGATAGACCAGCCACGGCGCGGCGACGATGCCCAGTGCAGAAAGCCCCAGGAGCGCGACCGCGAGCAGCGTCGCCATGCGCCCGGCAAGGTCTCGCGTGGCCGCGTCGCCCCGCGAGCGACGGTACTCGGAAAGCACGGGCACGAAGGCTTGCGAGAACGCCCCCTCGGCGAACAGGCGGCGCAGTATGTTCGGCAAACGGAAGGCCGCTTCGAATGCGTCCATCTGCAATCCGGCGCCGAACGCGAACGCCTTGAGACTCTCGCGCGCGAGGCCGGCGATTCGCGACAACAAGGTGAGTGCACTGACGGTGGATAGCGTCTTGAGCAGATTCATCGTTACGCAGCGGCCCGGCCAAGGCCAGCCGTCGATTCGCGAGCAGGGGACGTGGACACGGAGATATAGCGCCGCAACCCGGCGCCTGACTTGCGCGAGTCGCGAAGAGTTGCTATTATGCTCGGTCTTTTTCAGCGACTCCAGCAAACAAGGATTTTTCATGGCGAACTCCGCCCAAGCCCGGAAACGCGCCCGCCAAGCGGAAAAAACACGGCAACGCAATGCCGGCCTCAAATCATCGCTGCGCAGCGCGGTGAAGAAGGTCAGAAAGTCGATCGCGGCCGGCGACAAGACTGCGGCAACCAAGGAATTACAGGCGCAGCAATCGATCATCGATCGCATTGCCGACAAGAAGATCGTGCACAAGAACACCGCATCGCGAAGCAAGATGCGATTGGCGCAGGCCATCAAGGCGATGCCCTAGGCGGGGTTTCATGTACCGCTGCGGAAAAGGCGCCTGAGGGCGCCTTTTTTGTTGCTAAAATATTGTTTTTTAATGCCTAACTGATCAACCTCAAGTCCGCATGACGCCGCAACATTTCCTCCAGCTCAACGACTTCAGCCGCGAGGAACTCGACTACTTGTTCGAACGCACCCGCTGGATCAAGGAGCGCTTCAAGCGCTACGAAATCTACCAGCCGCTGCGCGACCGCACGCTCGCCATGGTGTTCGAGAAAGCCTCGACCCGCACCCGCGTGTCGTTCGAAGCCGGGATGAACCAGCTCGGCGGCATCGCCATCAATCTGAATCGCGGCGACACGCAGCTCTCGCGCGGCGAGCCGATCGAGGATCTGGCGCGCGTGATCTCGCGCATGGTCGACATCGTGATGATCCGCACTTTCGAGCAGACGATCATCGAGCGCTTTGCCGCGCATTCGCGGGTGCCGGTGATCAACGGCCTTACCAACGAATACCATCCCTGCCAGATTCTCGCGGACGTCTATACCTACATCGAGCATCGCGGGTCGCTGCAGGGGAAGACCGTCGCGTGGATCGGCGACTCCAACAACATGTGCAACACCTGGCTGCAGGCGGCAGCGATCTTCGATTTCAAGGTTCATGTTTCGACGCCGCCGGATTACCGGGTCGACGTCGCCGCGGCCGGCGTGACCGGCACGGGACCGTTCGAGTCCTTCGACGACCCCGTCGCGGCTTGCCGCGGCGCGAGCCTCGTCACCACCGATGTCTGGACCAGCATGGGATTCGAAGCCGAGAACGAGGAACGCAAGAAAGCCTTCGCGGACTGGATGGTCGATGCCGAGATGATGCGGGCGGCGACACCGGACGCGTTGTTCATGCACTGCCTGCCCGCGCATCGCGGCGAGGAAGTCGCGGCCGACGTCCTCGACGGACCGCAGAGCGTGGTATGGGACGAGGCGGAGAATCGCATGCATGCGCAAAAAGCGCTGCTGGAATATCTCGTTTGCGGTCGCGTCGAAGTCTAGGAGAGGCCGATGATCGATCACACGGGCATTGCGGTGTCGAACATGAGGAGGAGCAAGGCGTTCTACGCCGCGGCGCTCGCGCCGCTTGGCTATTCGATACTGATGGAATTCGAGCAGTTCGCCGGCTTCGGCGTGGCGCCGAAGCCGGACTTCTGGATCGGTGAAGGCGCGCCCAATGTCCCGCCGATTCATGTCGCCTTCCGTGCCGACTCGCGCGCGCAGGTCGACGCTTTCTACAAGGCAGCGATCGCCGCCGGTGGTCGTGACAATGGCGCGCCCGGATTGCGGGAGCACTATCACCCGAACTACTACGGCGCGTTCGTGCTCGATCCCGACGGACACAACATCGAAGCGGTCTGTCATCGCGAAGATGTTGCGGCGTAGGCTAACGTGAGCGAAGCGAACGTTAAGCGCGGAACGCGCGGCCGTAGCCACAACACTCAAGCGGTGTGTCATACGCCGCAATGAAGGGGCTGTTCATGTTGCGCAATGCGTTCCCGCGGCTCGCCGCGTTTCTGATAGCTCTGGTCGTCGCCGCGCCGGGTGCGGCGCAGAACTGGCCCGACCGGCCGCTCAAGTTCGTTGTATCGGCGCCCGCAGGGAGCTCGCTCGACGTGATCGCACGTACCATCGCGGACAAGTTGAAGGATCGCATCGGGCAACCGGTCGTGGTCGAAGACAAGCCCGCCGCGGGGGGTACGGTTGCCACCGACTCCGTCGCGAAATCGCCCCCTGACGGTTACACGATGGTGATTTCGTACAACGGACCGCTGGCATTCGGTCCCTATGTCTACGCCAAGCTTCCCTACGATCCGCTGAAGGATCTCGCGCCGGTCATCATCACGACGAGTCAGCCCAGCGTGCTCGCGGTCACGGCCACGCTGCCGGTCAAATCGGTGAAGGAACTGGTTGCGTATGCCAAGGCGAATCCGGGCAAACTCAACTACGCGTCCGTCGGCAACGGGAGTTCATCCCAATTGACGATGGAATTGCTCAAGTCGGACGCGGGCATCGACGTTGTCCACGTACCCTTCAACGGCTCGCCGCCCGCAGTCACCGCCACCATCCAGGGCGAGACGCAAATGCTGTTCGCGGTGATGCAACCGCTTCAGGCACAGATCCAGGCAGGCAAACTGCGCGCAATCGCCGTGACGACGGCCAAGCGCTTCCCTTTGCTGCCCGACATACCGACCATTGCCGAAGCCGGCTATCCGGGATTCGAAGCGCTCGCGTGGAACGGTATCCTGGTTGCCGCGGGCACACCGAAGCCGATCATTCAACGACTGAATACCGAGATCAACGCGATCCTCAAGGATCCGTCGGTCAAGAGCGCGCTCAACGCGCAGGGGTTCGACCTGATCGGCGGCACACCCGAGGATTTCGCCAATCTCATTCGCGGCGAGTCCGAGAAGTGGGCGCCGGTGATCAAGAAGACCGGCGCGCGCATCGACTAGGAAAAGCCGCTGCGGGGGCGATCTGCTTTGTTGCTCGCAACCTCGCGCCTCGCATCCCGCCCTCCTCGCTACCCTTTTCGGCGGCTGCGGGGATCAGTGCTTGCCACCCGTCAGCCGCGGCAATACGGCGTCGCCGGACTCGCCGAGCAACCCTGTCTTGATGTAGGTCTCGAGCTTGGCACGCGTGTCGGCGATATCCAGATTGCGCATCGTGAGCTGACCGATGCGATCCTGAGGTGAGAACGCGCCCTCGCCCTTCTCCATGGTCAGCCGCTCCGGCTTGTACGTAAGATTCGCACTCGAAGTGTCGAGGATGGTGTAATCGTTGCCGCGGCGAAGCTCGAGCGTCACTTCGCCGGTGATTGCGCGCGCGACCCAGCGTTGCGCCGTCTCGCGCAGCATGATCGCCTGCGGATCGAACCAGCGCCCCTGGTAGAGCAGGCGGCCGAGGCGGCGCCCGTGATCGCGGTACTGTTCGATGGTGTCTTCGTTGTGGATTCCGGTCACCAGCCGTTCGTACGCGATGTGCAGCAGCGCCATGCCCGGCGCCTCGTAGATCCCGCGACTTTTCGCTTCGATGATGCGGTTCTCGATCTGGTCGCTCATGCCCAATCCATGACGGCCGCCAATCGCGTTCGCCTCGAGCATGAGCGCCACGTCGTCGGCGAAGGTCGCTCCGTTGAGCGCGACCGGTCTGCCCTCTTCGAATCGGACCGCCACGGTTTCCGCCTTGACCGCAACGTCGTCGCGCCAGAACGGGACGCCCATGATCGGCTCGACGATCCGGATACCGCGATCGAGGAATTCGAGATCCTTCGCTTCGTGCGTCGCACCGAGCAGGTTGGAATCGGTCGAGTAGGCTTTTTCGGCGCTCATCTTGTAGCCGAAGCCCGCGCGCGCGAGGTACTCGGACATCTCCTTGCGACCGCCCAGCTCGTCGGTGAAGGCTGCGTCGAGCCACGGTTTATAGATGCGCAACGCGGGATTGGCGAGCAGGCCATAGCGGTAGAAGCGCTCGATGTCGTTGCCCTTGAACGTGCTGCCATCGCCCCAGATGTTGACGTCGTCCTCGCGCATGGAGACGACGAGCAGGGTGCCGGTTACGGCGCGGCCGATCGGCGTCGTGTTGAAGTAGGTGACGCCGGCGGTCGAGATGTGGAATGCGCCCGCCTGGAGTGCCGCGATCCCTTCGGCGACCAGTGCGGCGCGACAATCCACAAGCCTGGCACCGGCGGCACCGTACTGCATCGCGCGACGAGGAATGTCGTCGTAATCCGGCTCGTCGGGCTGGCCGAGATTGGCGGTGTACGCGTACGGAATTGCGCCCTTCGCTCGCATCCAATGCAGCGCTGCGCTGGTGTCGAGGCCGCCGGAGAATGCGATGCCGACCTTTTCGCCGACCGGAACGCTTTGTAGGATGTGCGACATGTCCGCGCGGGTAGTGGAAGGCCTTGTATTCTAGCCGACACCAGGCACGACGGCCATGCGGCGTCTGCATTGCTCGGCGCGCCGACGGTTGTCGCTGCGGCGCGGATCGTGCTAGCGTTGACCTCCATCTCACACTCAGGCTCGCATCATGCCCTCATTCGACATCATTTCCGAAGTCAACGACGTGGAAATTCGCAACGCGCTCGAGCAGGCGAATCGCGAGATCTCGACGCGCTTCGACTTCAAAGGCTCGGACGCCCGGATCGAGCACAAGGACAAGGAGCTCACGATCTACGCCGATGACGAGTTCAAGCTCAAGCAGGTCACCGACGTGCTCATGGGCAAGCTCACCAAGCGCAGCATCGACGTGCGCTCGCTGAAGTTCGGCGATCCCGAAAAGATGAGCGGCGACAAGATCAAGCAGGTCGTCACCATTCGCGTGGGCGTCGAGCAGGAATTGGCGAAAAAACTCGTGAAGCTGCTCAAGGACAGCAAGCTCAAGGTCCAGGGCAGCATCCAGGGCGACACCGTGCGAGTGTCCGGCGCGAAGAAGGATCTGCTGCAGGAGGCGATCGCACTGGTGAAGAAGTCGATCACCGACTTTCCGCTCCAGTTCAACAATTTTCGCGATTAAGCGCCTCTCGGCATCGCGTACCGGCCAAGCGGACGTCGCGGAATTTCTGCTGCAGCATCTGACGCACATCCATACCGTTCCCGGCAACGCTGCCGTCGCCAGGACGCTAGCCGGGATTCACCCCGGCCAGGTCGTCCCCCGGCAAGGCGCACCGGTGGACGCAGTCCCGCGGCCTCACTGATGCTGCCGGAGCGCATATTCGGCTGGCCCGTCGTGTTGCGGCACTTCCGCCCAAGTGACGCATCCCGAGTCCAGCAGCTTGCCGGCGATCGTGCGGTATCGGATACGACCGCGCTCATTCCGCATCCCTATCGCGACGGCATGGCCGAGGCGTGGATCGCCACGCACGAAGGCGAGCGTGCGAGCGGACAGCAATACACCTTCGCGATCGAACGCGCCGACGAAGGCATGCTGATCGGCGCGATCGCGTTGCGCCCGGTCGCCAACGAGCATGAAAACATTGGCTACTGGATTGGTCGAGAATACTGGGGCTTCGGCTATGCCACCGCAGCGACCCGCGCCATGGTCGCGCTCGCGTTCAGTTGCCTGGATTGCCAGCAGATCACCGCGTCACACCTGACGCGCAACCCGGCGTCCGGCCGCGTGATGGAGAAATGCGGGTTGGTGCTGGTGCGTCGAGAGACGCGGGATCACCGCGGCCGGCGCGAGGAATTCTGCGTCCGCGGTATCACGCGCGACGCGTGGGAGCAACTGGCTTAGGCACGCTCCCGCCCTTTCGGAGGTCAGTCCCTCAGCGATCCCGCCGCGTCGCGAAAAGACTCAAGCAAGATCGGCGACCAGCGCCTGCCTGACCAGCTCCGGGACCGGCGCCAGCGTGAACCCGTACGCCGGATGATCGGCGCCTATCGCAAGCCGCTGCGCTTCGCTTGAGCGCGGCAATCATCTCGGGCGTGAGCTCGAAGCGCACGAAGTGCACCGACGATGTCTTCTCGGCGTTTTCGCGCTCGAGGTCTTCGTCGGCGATGGCGAAGACTCGCGGGTAGTCGGCGACCTGCACCCAGATCCGGTCTTCGATACCTTTCAAGGCGGCAAGGGCAGCACGGCGCTCGGCGACGTCCTCGTACTCGATCAGCAGCGTCGCTTTCCAGTTCGTGCCGTCGGGAATGAGCGGATTGTACGCATCGAGCTCGTCCTGGATGCCGGCGTCCTCGAACGTCTTCTCCACGCGCAGCATTTCCTGGATCTGGTAGCGAATGGTCAGTTCATCCTCGAACAGCAGCGTCAGATGCTCGCCCAGATGGACCGTGCGAGCCTTCTTGTGCTCGAGCACGTTGGCGCGAAAATCCTTGCGCGCTCTCGAATAGGCCTCCAGCGTCAGCAGGCTCTCGCGGGTAATGTGCGGCACGCGGCTCTCCTCGATCATCATCATCGCAATGGTTCTCTTCAGTTCAGGCCGTACGCAAGGCGCAGCAAGGTCAGCGGATGTGCCTTGATGGCCCGCGTCGGCGCCTGCTGCATCTGCTCGATGCCCTGGACGATCGCGCGGCCGGCAATCGGACAATCCGAACTGATGTAGTCGGGGTCGGGCTCGGCCATTTGCCGGAAGACCGGTCGACCGATCTTCATCGACATGTCGAAGAACTCGCTCTTCACGCCCCAGGTGCCGTCGTGACCCGCGCATCTTTCGATGGTCGTGACCGCGGTCCCGGGTACCCACTCGAGCACTTCGCGCGTCTTCTGGCCGACGTTCTGGACGCGTGAGTGGCAGGGAATGTGGTAACTCACCTTGCCGAGTGGCTTGACGAAGTCCTTTTTCAACAGGCCGTCCTTGTCGCGCGCGACGATGTACTCGAACGGGTCGAACATCGCATCCGCGACGAGTCGGACCGCCTCGTCGCCGGGAAACAGCAACGGCATCTCGCTCTTGAACATCAGCGTGCAGGATGGCACCGCCGTCAGGATCGCAAAGCCGTCCCTGGCGTACGCGGCCAGTTGCGGGATATTGATGTCCTTCAACTTCTCGACCGATTCCAGGTCGCCCAACTCGAGCTTCGGCATGCCGCAGCAGGCTTCCTTCTCGACGATCGTATACGGAATTTCGTTGTGCTCGAGGACCCGCAGCAAATCCAGGCCGATGCCCGGTTCGTTGTAGTTGACATAGCACGTCGAGAAGACCGCCACTTTGCCGGGCGTCCGCTGGCCATCCCTGACCGGCCAGGCCACCGACGTCGGGGCAATGTCTTCGAATCGCTCGCTAGCGTACGGCGGCAAGTCGCGGTCTCGATGCACGCCGAGCAGGGCATCCATCGCGCGGCGCGCCAACGGCGTTGCGTTCGCCTTGTTGACCATCTGCACGACCACCGGAATCGTCGCAAGCTTGCCCAGACGGTCGGTGCTGGTCAGCAATCGATCGCGAAAGCTGGTCTCGCCGCGCTGGAATTTCTGCGCCTTTGCTCGCAACATCAAGTGCGGAAAATCCACGTTCCACGGGTGCGGCGGCACGTAGGGGCACTTGGTCATGTAACAGACATCGCACAGATAGCACTGGTCGACGACCTTTTCGTAATCGGCCTTGGCAACACCGTCGATTTCGCCCGTCTTGCCCTCGTCGATCAGATCGAAGAGCGTCGGAAATGAATTGCAGAGGCTGACGCAGCGGCGGCAGCCGTGGCAGATGTCGAAGACGCGCTCGAGCTCCTTGTCGACCGACGCACGATCGTAGAAGTCGGGATCGCGCCAGTCGATCGCATGGCGTGTCGGGGCCTCGAGGCTGCCTTCGCGGGTGGTCATCGGGTCATCGTTCGCAAATCACGACGGCCGCACGAGTGGATTGCGGCCGCCATGAGGGTGTCGCGGAAAAAAGAGCGGCGCCTCGCGCCGCCCGCGTGCGTCGTGCGTCAGTCTGCCAGCGAGTCGAGTGCTTTCTGGAAGCGATTCGCGTGCGATCGTTCCGCCTTGGCGAGCGTCTCGAACCAATCGGCGATTTCGTCGAAGCCTTCGCTGCGTGCGCTCTTGGCCATGCCCGGGTACATGTCGGTGTACTCGTGCGTCTCGCCTGCGATCGCCGCCTTCAGGTTGTCGCGGCTCTTGCCGATGGGCAGATCCGTGGCGGGATCGCCAACCGCCGCAAGGTAATCCAAGTGGCCGTGCGCGTGGCCGGTCTCGCCTTCCGCGGTCGAGCGGAATACCGCAGCCACGTCGTTCTGCCCTTCGACGTCAGCCTTGCTCGCAAAATACAGGTACCGGCGATTGGCCTGCGACTCGCCGGCAAACGCCGCCTTGAGGTTTTCGTGCGTCTTGCTGCCGTTCAGTTTCATGCGCA
The DNA here is from genome assembly GCA_963726935.1 of uncultured beta proteobacterium. Taxonomy (GTDB): domain Bacteria; phylum Pseudomonadota; class Gammaproteobacteria; order Burkholderiales; family Casimicrobiaceae; genus PALSA-1003. Next base: position 7,256 of record CAVSEH010000011.1, on the reverse strand, counting down.
TCTCCAGTCGAGGTTGCTGTCTACTACGGGTCTCATCTTCGGCGCGTGCCGCGGATACGTCAAATTGATTGTTCGTATACTTGTGATAGTCTCAGAATATCCCCGGGGACCCGAATAGGGCAGCATCGCAACCATGCGTACGTCCCTTGGTCACGTCTGAAATAATCTTTCCCAGGACGACAAACCGAGGAATGGTCATGCAACTGCCCGATGCTGCGCTCGATCAGCTGTTCCGCAACGCCCGCACTTTTCCCGGCTTTCGCAAGCAGCCGGTCTCGTCCGAAACGTTACAGCAGATTTATGACCTGATGAAGTGGGGTCCGACGACCATGAATACGAGTCCCTGCCGGATTGTGTTCGTGATGAGTGCGGCCGCCAAGGCCAAGCTCGCACCGGCGCTGTCGGCGGGCAATCTCGACAAGACCATGGTGGCGCCGGCGACCGCGATCCTCGCCTACGACCTCGAGTTCTACGAGAAGCTGCCGAAGCTGTTTCCCCACACCGACGCACGCAAGAACTTCGCAGGCAAGCCGGAGCTGATCGCGACCGCCGCGTTCCGCAATGCGTCCTTGCAGGGCGGGTACTTCATCATGGCCGCGCGCGCGCTGGGGCTCGACTGCGGGCCGATGTCCGGCTTCGACAACGCCAAGGTGGACGCGGCGTTCTTTCCCGACGGGAAGATCAAGTCGAACTTCCTGTGCAACTTCGGCTACGGCGATCCGAGCTCGGTCAAGCCGCGCAATCCGCGGCTCGCGTTCGACGAGGCCTGCCGAATCGAGTAGGGTCGGCAACGCCGGCGCCTTCTGCCAGAATCCCGCGCACCCCAACGGCAAGCAACGGAGCCCCATTGAAAGACCTGAAGACCTATCCCGAAGGCACACCCTTCACTGGAAAAATCGGCCGCACCTCCGCTACCTCGGAGCCCGCATGGCCGCTGCCGCAGCGCGCCAAGGCCGGCGCACCCAACGTGCTCGTGTTCCTGCTCGACGACGTCGGCTTCGCTCAGCTCGGATGCTTTGGCTCGGACATCCGCACGCCCACGTTCGACCGGCTCGCCGCAGGTGGACTGCGTTTCCGCGATTTTCACACCACGGCAATCTGTTCCCCGACACGCGCATGCCTGCTCACCGGCCGCAATCACCACTCCAACGGCGTCGGCATCATCCAGGAAATGGCCACCGGATTTCCCGGCTACAACGGCATGGTGCCCAAGGAAAACGGCTTCCTGTCCGAGATGCTGCTGGCGCAGGGCTACGCCACGCTCGGCATCGGCAAGTGGCATCTCACGCTGGCCAGTGAATACGCGTCGGGCGCGTCAAAGGCGCGCTGGCCGCTGTCCCGCGGGTTCGAACGCTTCTACGGTTTCATCGGCGGCAAGACCAACCAGTGGGCGCCCACGCTGGTGCACGACAGTCACTACATCGATCCGCCGAAGGCGCCGGACGAGGGTTATCACCTCAACGCCGACCTGGCCGACCACGCCATCGAGTACCTCACCGACCTGCGCACGATCGCACCGGAAAAGCCATTCTTCATGTACTACTGCCTCGGCGCCGGACACGCTCCGCATCATGTCGAGCCCGAATGGATCGAGCGCTATCGCGGGAAATTCGATCACGGCTGGGACGCTTGGCGCGAGGAGGTTTTCGAGCGACAACTCGCCATGGGCATCGTGCCGCCCGGCACGAGGCTTTCGCCGCGACCGCCTTGGGTCAAAGCGTGGGCCACGCTCACTGCGGATGCAAAGCGCCTCTACGCACGGCAGATGGAAGTGTATGCCGCGTTCCTGGAACAGACCGACCATCACGTCGGTCGGGTCATCGATTTCCTCGCGCGCCTGGGCGAACTCGACAACACGCTCATCATGCTGGCCTCGGACAACGGCGCGTCCGCCGAGGGCGGCGAGCACGGTTCGTTCAACGAGAACCAGTTCGCCAACCGAGTCGAACCGACGATCGAGCAGAACCTCGCCCACCTCGACGACTGGGGCAGCGTGCGGTCGTTTCCCAACTATTCCTGGGGATGGGCGTGGGCCGGCAACACGCCGTTGCGGCGATGGAAGCGCTACCTGCATCAGGGCGGCATGAGCGACCCTCTGATCGTGCATTGGCCCAAAGGCATCCGCGCGCGCGGCGATGTGCGCGGCCAGTATGTGCACGTGGTCGACATCGCACCCACGATCCTCGAGGCACTCGGGCTGACACCACCGCCCATGCTGAACGGCGTTCCGCAGCGCCCGATCGAAGGCGTGAGCTTTGCGCATTGTTTCAACGACGCCGCCGCGCCGACGCGCAAGCAGGTCCAATACTACGAGATGATTGCGTCGCGCGCATTGTGGGCGGATGGCTGGAAGGCCGTCGTGGAGCAGCCTCAGGGCGATGCGCTCACCGATGAAATGCTGGCGAGGCAGAAGTGGGAGTTGTATCACGTCGAGAGCGACTTCTCCGAATGCACGGATCTCGCGGACGAGCACCCCGAGAAACTCGCCGAGCTGATCGAGCTCTGGTGGATCGAGGCCGGCAAATACAACGTGCTGCCGCTGGACTCGCGGATGCAACTGCGGATGAGCGAGCGCAAACCGAGCACAGTTCCTGCCGGCAATCGTTATCTGTACTATCCGGGCGGCGCGCCGCAGTTCGAATACACAGCGGTCAACGTCAAGAACCGTTCGCACACCATCACGGCCGAAGTCGAGATTCCGGAAGGAGGCGCCGAGGGCGTCCTGCTGGCGCACGGCAGCTGGTTCGCCGGCTATTCGCTGTATGTGAAGGATCGGCGCCTCGTGTACGTGCACAACCATCTGGGGCTTGCCGAGTACCGCATCGCGTCCACCGAGGACCTGCAGCCGGGCAAGGCCATTCTCCGGTTCTGCTTCACGCGCACCGGCGAGCACCGGGGCCACGGCGCGCTCTATGTCGGCGAGCGCCTGGTCGGTGAAGGCGACATCCCGCACACCGTGCCGGCGGTGATCGAAACTTCAGGTGAGGGATTGTGTTGCGGCTACGACAGCGGATTGCCGGTCACAAACGACTATCGCGCGCCATTTCGCTTCACCGGACACATCGAACACGTCGTCGTCGAAATCGGCGAATCGACGGCGACCGACGCGGAATCGCTGCTGCGTGCTGTTCTGACCGATCACTGATCCAGGGAGGAGGAGGACCATGGCAAGAATGCTTTCCTCGCTATTGCTGTCGATTGCCGCGTGCGCGTGGCCGGCGGTTGCGCTCGCGCAGCCTTTCCCGTCCCATCCGATCAAGCTGATCGTTCCCTACCCGCCGGGCGGCAACACCGACATCGTCGCGCGCATGTACAGCCAGAAGCTCGCCGAGCGATTGGGCCAACCCGTGGTGATCGACAACCGCGGCGGCGCGGTCGGCGCGCTTGGAATGGGCGTCGCGGCGAAGTCGCCGAACGACGGCTACACGCTGGTGGTCGGCGACCTCGGCTCACTCGTGATCGCCCCACTGTCCAATCCCAACGTTGGCTACAACCCCCTGAAGGACCTGGCGCCGATCAGCCTCGTGAGTTCGGTGTCGATCGTCGTCACGGTCAATCCCAAATCGCCCGACAACACCTTCGCGGAGTTTCTCGCGCGCGCCAAGGCCCAGCCGGGCAAGCTGACGTACGGGACGGGTGGCGTCGGCGGCCCCGGGCATCTCGCCTTCGAATTGCTGCGTTCGATGACCGGCGTCGACATCCTTCACGTACCGTTCAAGGGCGGCGCGCAGGCCATCACCGGACTCCTCGGGGAGCAGGTCGACATGGTCGTCGACGGCACCGCGATCGCCCAAGTCAAGGCGGGACGCCTGAAAGCGCTGGCGGTCACCGGCCCGCGCCTGCCGGCGTTGCCGGATGTCCCCAGCATTGGCGAGACGGTGACCGGCTTCAGCTTCACCAATTGGTGGGGGTTCCTCGCTCCCGCGGGCGCGCCCGCCGACGTCGTCAAGCGCATCAACGAAGAACTGACCGCGATCGCCGCGTCGCCCGAAGTGCGAGAGCGACTGCGCGACCTCGGGCTGGCGGCACAGAGCAGCACACCGCAGCAATTCGGCGACCTGATCCGCGGCGAGACCGAGAAGGTCGGCAGGATCGTGAAGGAAGCCGGCATCAAGTTCGAGTAGCGGCCCGACGAACGACCGATGCCGCGCGGAGCGAAATTGTGCGAATGGTTGCGACAACAGGAGGGAGCCGTTCAGGTAGCTGGTTCTTCGATCCACGCGATTGCAAGCGCAACCGCATTGTCGAAGGACGACGCGCGTCCAGCAACGATCGCGGCCAAGGCGGCAGCCTCTCCTAAAGCTTGACGGCAGTGCGCGACGGTCTCGTTATACATCTCGTGCTCGCCGTACGCTCGTGGCGTGGCGATGGCGGATCTAAGCGCGTCCGCAGAACCGCAGAGTTGGGCCGCGATTCTGTACTCCTTCTCTTCCACCATCAGCATCGTCAACGCTTCAAGGCAGAGCACGATTTCGCGCTGATTACCGAGCTCTTTGCTGGCAGCAAGGGCGTCGCGGAAATACGTGCGCGCGGCGGTCACGTCGCCTTGGGCAAGGACGGCCTCCCCCAATTGCCGCATTTCTTCCAGCTCGAACTCGCGCACACCAAATGCGCTCGCGGTTGCCAGCGCCAGCTCGTGCAATGCCTGTGCCTGCGCAAACTCACCGCGCCGCATGGCAAGGTAGCCCAAGTGGCTCATTGCAGTCGCTTCCTCCATCGGATTGTGAAGCTCGCGACTCAATGCGAGGGCGCGCTCCAACGGAGCTTCAGACTCGCCGAAACGTCCGCAGCTGATCGCAAGCGCCGCGATGTTGTTGAGCACGCGCGCTTCCATTGCCGGATTGCCCGCTTCGCGGTGAATCACTACCGCCTGCTCTAGGAACCCTTGCGCCGCGGCCTCGTCCGCCTGGTGGATCGCAACACCACCCAGGTTGCTGAGTACGCGCCCTTCGCACAAACGGTCTCCCAGCTCACGGCTCATCGCAAGGGCTTGCTCCAACAATGATCGGGCCGCGGTAATGTCGCCAAGCCGCCAGGCAAGCGTGCCCGAAGCGTGCAGCGCTTTGAGGCGAGCGAGCGTGCCTGGCTGTCCGACGTTGCACGCGATTGCGGCCTCACACCACTGCAGGCCCTCGCGGGCGTGGCCCCGATGCGCCCAGAAGCGGTAGAGCGCTCCGGCGAGGCGCAGATCTGGTTCATCGCCATCGGCCTCTTCAAGGCCCCAGGCAAGTGCAGCGCGCAGGTTGTCGTGTTCGATGTCCAACCGCGCTAGCCATGCGGGTTGATCCTCTCCGCCTTCGAGGTGAGACTCGGCGTCCTCGGCGAATTTGACGAAGTAGTTGCAATGGCGTACACGGACCGCGACATTTTCCCCGCGCTCCTGCAAGCGATCGCGAGCGTAGTCACGGATCGTTTCCAGCATTCGATACCGAGCGCTGTTGCCATCGGGCACAACCAGGGACTTGTTCGCCAGACCCGTCAACGGATCGAGCACGTCCTCCGGCGCGAAGTCGCGGTCCGTGCAAACGTCCTCCGCGGCGGGCAAGCTCCAGCCTCCTGCAAACACTGAAAGCCGGGCGAATAAGGTTTTCTCCGCCGCGCCAAGCAAGTCGTAGCTCCAGTCGATCAACGCGCGAAGCGTCTGCTGGCGCGGCAATGCCGTGCGGCTTCCACCCGTCAGCAGCCGAAACCGGTCGTGCAGCCGTTCGGCGATCGTTTCCACAGTCAGCACGCCGACACGTGCCGCGGCGAGCTCGAGCGCGAGCGGAATTCCATCGAGTCGCGCGCAGATCTGCGCAACAGTCTTCACGTTTCGCTCGTTTAAGGCAAACGCGGGCTGTCGCAGCCGAACTCGTTCGACGAAAAGCTGGCCGGCGTCGGAGCGTGCGGCATCCGCGGCGGAGGACTCCGAATTAGGCAGCGCAAGAGGCGGCAGCGGGTACGTCTGCTCGCCCGCAACGTTGAGTGCCTCGCGGCTGCTTGCCAGCACGCGAGTGTCCGGCGCCGCTCGCAGCAATGCATCCGCGAGGTCTGCGCAGATATCCACCAGATGCTCGCAGTTGTCGAGGATCAGCAGCAATCGGCGCGAAGCAACGTGCGCGCACAAGGCTTGGAGGGCGGATGTGTCGGAATCCTCTTGCAGGCCCAAAACCTGCGCGATGGATTTCGGCACCAACCCGGGATCGACAATCGACGCAAGCTCCACGAACCAGACGCCGTCCGGATAGTCATCGAGGACATCGGTGGCGATCTGCAAGGACAGCCTGGTCTTGCCAATGCCACCTGGTCCGACGATCGTCACTAGACGGGCGCCGCCGAGGAGCGCCCGAGCGTCGGCGAGTTCGCGTTCGCGACCAACGAATGACGTCATCTGCTGTGGCAAATTGTTCGGGGTCGCCTCCAGCGAGCGCAGGGCCGGAAAATCCTGTCTTAGATCTCGCTGGATTAACTGGTAGACACGGGCGGGGCTACCCAGATCGCGCAGCCGGATTGATCCGAGGTCGCGAAGCGCGACCCCAGCAGGCAGCCGGTCGGCCAAGAGATCGGCGGCGCTCTGCGAAACGAGTACTTGACCTCCGTGTGCGGCGCTCATGATGCGCGCGGCTCGATTGACGGTGGTACCAAAGTAGTCGCCATCGCGGTGTTCGACAACGCCAACGTGCAGCGCACAACGTACCCGCAGCGGAATGTGAGAGGTCGCCGTGGGGTCGGCTAACGCGCGCTGGATCGACAGCGTCGCGTTCAGTCCATCGAGCGGATCGTCGAAGGTGGCGTACATGCCATCCCCCGTAGTTTTTACTATCGCGCCATGGTTGGACTCGACCGCAGCGCGCAGAAACACGTCGTGACGCGCCAACGCAGGCCCCATCCGTCCCGGCTCTTGCGCCCACAACCGGGTGCTCCCCTCAATATCGGTAAACAGTAGCGTCTTGACTACGGATGGGTCGTGCATGCCAGGGACCCCAAGGCACTTCGTGCAGGACGCCTATGCTACGGCAGCGGCAGGGTCGCCACCAGCCGCAACCCTCGAATGTCCGGCCTTGGCCCGATCAGAGACAGTCGCGTGCGAACACGGTTTACCGCCGACCGCCCAACAGGATCCGCCGGATGCCGAAGCAACTCGCTGTCATTCCGGCCAAGCCTCAAAGCGGCGCAAACCGGAGTTCATCCACATTTAAAGCCAATGGATTCCCGCTTGCGCGGGAATGACGTAGCGTTATGTCGAGAATTTCCTAATCGATCCGTTCGTATGCAGG
>CAVSEH010000010.1:0-142355 GCA_963726935.1 uncultured beta proteobacterium | reverse complement strand
CTGCAAACGGCGGGACCGGAAACGCTTTGAAGGCGTCTCGCGGGCCGTTTTCATAGGGAAAACTACACCTGCAGGCGGCCGTTCAGATGGGGTCTGAACGGCCTTGAAACGGATGGAAATACAGCAATTGGTGGAGGCGGCGGGAATCGAACCCGCGTCCGAAAACGCTACACAGTCAGGACTACATGCTTAGTCACGTCATTGTGCTCTCACTCCGGCGCCGCTGACGGACAGGCGACGCCGATGCCAGTCACCTAGATTTAGCGTGTCGCCCAAGTGACCCGGACGCACGCGATCGCTCGAAATGTCCTCGCTGTGACAGTTACTGTTGCATCACCCGAGCTGAGCGCCGCCCGGTGCGAGGTCCGGCGGGGTTAAGCCGCCAGAGCGTAGTTTTCGTCGTTCGCAGTTAAGTTTGCGATTGCAGAGGATTCACAAGGTTCTGCACCTTGGCATGCCCCAAGCTGCTTCACAGTCCCCGTCGAAACCAGGTCGCCCCCGGTAACCGGTCCTGCCGCGGGCCATGGAAAAGCCCCACGCGCTGGAGTCACTATCATACCACCGCTGCCTAGGCTCCCCTTGGCGCCGGCGGATCACCATAGGTAACTTGGGGGCGACGCGGCGCTTGCACAAGGCTGTTCAGGTGCGAACGATGTGCTGCCACAGCTCCGCCTTCGGCTCGACACCCAGACCCGGGCCCTCGGGCAATTCGAAACTGCCGTCGACGCAACACATGCGCGTCTCGACGAAGCGCAGGTTGGCGCCAAAGATCGAGTGCTGATGCTCGTGGTAGGGAACGTCCCGCAAGCACGCTGCCCCGTGCAGACTGGCCGCGTGGAAAATGCCGATGCCGATGGTCGCGTGCGGAATGACCTTGATGCCCTGCTCCCCCGCCAGTCTGCCGATCGCCACCATTTGGGACAAACCGGTGTGCGCCACTTCCGGCTGGATCACGCTTACACATCGGTGCGCCAACCGTAGCCGCGCCTGGAAGATCGTGCTCCATTCCTCGCCGCCAGCGATCGGTACGGTGACGTTGGCAGCAATGTCGGCCTGGGCATCGATGTCTTCCGGGGCACAAGGCGCTTCGACGAAATACGGACGATAGGGCTCGAGTGCCCGAATAAGTGAGATGGCGTCGTTGGCGGTGTAACGCCAATGCAGGTCGACCATGATTTCGACCTCGGACCCGAGCTTCTCGCGCAACGCGCGCATTTCTGCAACGACGCCCTCGTGCGACACGACCGCGGCATACTTGATGGCGCGAAACCCGCAGCGCCAACCAATTCCTCTGCGAGGGCGATGCGTTCCGACAGCGTCGCCCGCGGCAGCCCGGACGCGTAGGCGGGAATCCGCTGGTGTCGGATCCCACCGAGCATCTCGTAGACGGGCCGCCCGGCAAGCTTGCCGGACAAATCCCAAAGCGCGATGTCGACGGCGGCGAGTGCATCCGTATAGAAGCCACTCCAGTGGCCGCGTACGCGCATGAGTGCATAGAGCTCGTCCCAGATTGCCGGAACATCAAGCGCCTCGCGCCCCACCAGCAAAGGGGCCAGCACGTCCGCGACAATCGCTGCCACCGCCTGTGGCGCCACGATACCGTAGGTCTCGCCCCAGCCGACCGTGCCGTCAGTGGCGATGATCTTGACCAGCACCGTACGATCGACGACGGAATAGATCGTGCGGTTGCCGCGGCGCACGAAATAGCCGCGCTCGTTGACCGTTTCGCCTTCACCCAACGGGCCGAGATATGGCACGTCGCGAGGGATGGCGACGACAATCGTTTCCACGCTCCGAATGCTGGGTGCCATTCCGGTCTCGTCAGTTCGCGACCGCGCCCTGTGTCATACCGCTGACCAGGAAGGGCTCGAGCAGGAGGAACAGCACGAACACCGGCGCCAGGGAGATGATCCCGACGGCCATCAAGCTCGACCAGTCGACGAGATATTCGCCAAGGAACGACTGCATGCCGACGTTCAGGACCCACAGGTCGGGACTGGTGACAAGCGTCCGCGCGAAGACGAAATCGGACCAGGTGACGATGGCAAGATAGATACCCGACGCGGCGAGCCCCGGTCGCGCCAGCGGCAGCACCACATACCAGACCGCCTGCGCGCCGTTGCAACCGTCGAGCATGGCGGCGAGTTCGATCTCGCGGGGAATGCCGTCGAAGAATCCTTTCATCAGCCACGTCGCGAACGGCACACCGACTGCGGCATTGGCAAGAATCAGCCCCCAGCGGCTGTCGATCAGGCCGAAGGTCGAGAATGCGATGAAGAACGGAATCACGATCAGGCTCGCGGGAAGCATCTTCGACACCAGCAGCGCGAACCCGGCGCCCTGCTGCGCGCGGCTCTTGAAGCGCGACAGACTATAGCCCGCAAGCGTGGCGATGATCAGGCTGATAAAGGTCGCGACGACCGTGACGATCACGCTGTTGGCGAGCCACGTGAACACCGGTTTGCGCGCCAGTATGTTGGTGAACGCGTCCAGTGACAACGCCGACCACTTGGGCAACAGCACCGGCGTGCGCGAACGCGTCAGCTCGCTCGGCAGGACCGAGGTCAGCGCCATCCAGTAGACAGGGAAGAGCACGATCGCCGCAAGGAGGAGCGCCGCGGCCGTGAACCACCACTTGCGTGCCGGGGACTGCATCAGAAGTACTCGCGGCGCAGCGTGCGCATCGACGTGAGCACGAGCAGCACCGCCATCGCCATCGTCAGCACACCCAGCGCGGATGCCGTCCCCATGCGAAAGAACGCGAATGCTTCCTGATAGATGCGCACCGCCAGCGTTTCGGTGGCGCGGTCCGGCCCGCCACCGGTGGTGAGATAGATGATGTCGAATTCGCGCAGCGCCCACAGCGTATTCAGGATCGTCGCGAGCATGGCCGAGGCACGTATGCCTGGCCACGTGATGAAGCGGAAGCGCTGCCAATTCGTGGCGCCATCGACCTGCGCTGCTTCGTAGAGATTCGCGGGGATCGACTGCAGCGCGGCCAGCAGCGTCAGGGCGAAAAACGGATACGCCTTCCACACGGTCGGCACAATGACCGCTAACAGCGCCGTGTTCTCGTCGGCGAACCAAGCCAGGTCCGTCGCGAGCCATCCCGCCTGGCGCAACAACGCATTGACGACACCGAACGAGCCATCGAGCAGCCACAGGAACACGATGCTCACGATCACGCCGGGCACCGCCCACGGCAGAAGTATCAGGCTGCGCAACCAGCGCCTGCCCGGGAAGACGCGATTGAGCAGCAACGCGGTACCGAGGCCGATCAGAAACGCGGGACCGATGGTACCGATCAGGTACGCAACGGTCACCCAGACGCTGTGCCACGTCGCGTCGCTCGCCAGCATCGTGCGGTAGTTGGCGAGACCGAGCGGCAACTCGGACAGACGCAGCACATTGAGCGTCTTGCCCTGCCGGAAACTGATCGCGACAACGAGGTACAGCGGATACAGGATCAGGAAGCCAACGGCGACCAGCGCCGGGGCGAGCAGCGCGTAGCCCGTCCAGCGCGAACGTCCGATCATGGCAGTGGAATCGCGGCGGCAACTTCCTTTTGCAAATTGGCGAGGATCGCCTCGGTCGTTAGCGACGACGATTGCATCCGCACGACGGCGCGGCTGAACAGCGTGGCGAACTCGTTGTAGTTTTCGCGTAGCGCCGGCTGCGTCGGAAACAGGTTCTCCGCCTTTTCTGCCGCCAAAGTAATAGCGGCGAGATGCGGATCCTTTTTCGCCTGCTCGGCGTTGATCATGCCCAGACGCCCCGCGGGCGAGCCGGTCATCTGCACATACTTTTCCTGCCAGGGCAGGCTCGCCGCGAGCGCGATGAACTCCCACACAAGTTTCTTTTTCTGCGCATCGATCTTGGCCGGTATGTGCAGGCTGTTGCTCGCGCCACCCGTGATTACCGGAAACGGTAGCTGCGCCATTTTCAACGCCGGACGGATCTCGGGCTTGGCCTTTTGCAACGTCGCCCAGACCCACGGACCGTCGCGCAGGAACGCGGCCTTGCCGTCGACGAAAAGTTGGCGCGCCACCGCCGAGTTGGTCCCCGGCGGTGCGAACGTCAGCGACTTGCGGAACTGGTCCATCGCCGCCACGACACCAGGATCGCTGAAATTGTACTTGTTACCCTTGAGCCAATCCTGCTTCTGACCCAGTACCCAGGTCGCCGCATCGATGAACATGTTCGGGTGTTCGGCGGTCGTGGTGACCAGCCCGAATTGCCCTTTGTCCCGATTCGTCGTCCTGGCCATGGCATCGAGCCATTCCGCCGGCGTCGCCGGCACCTTGACCCCGGCGTCCTGCAGGATCTTCTCGTTGTAGTAGAGCAGGTTGCCGTACGGCAGCAACAGCAGGCCGTAAGTCTTGCCCTCCCACACCATGTCGCTTTGCAGTTTCGACCAGTGGCCGGGGATGTCGCTACTCTTCAGCAACTCGTCCATGGGCTCCAGCCAACTCTGGCTCGCAAAGCTCGCGAAGTTGCGGGACGGCAGATGCACGATGTCCGGGGGATTCTGCCCGGCAAAGCGCACCGTCAGCTGATTGACGTAGTTGGCGAACGGGATCGAATAGAGCTTTACCTTCACACCTGGATGCTTCGCTTCATAGTCCTGGACGAGACCCCTCCACCATTCGGCAAAACCCGGCTCCTCGGCCTGCCAGCTCGGGAAATCGAGCGTGACCCCTTGTGCACCCGCTATCGGCGCCGCGCCCAGCGACATCAGCAACAACAGCGCGACAAGTATTCGTGTCATGGTTTCTCCTGCGTAACGTATGTCAGGCCGACCGCAGCTGAGGCTGAACCGGAAATGCGACGAGCAGATCGGCGATCTCATCGAGCATGATGCCGAGTTCGACGTGATCCCGGGCATCGAGCTGCGGACCGGGCGCGCGCACGTGGGCGCAGTCGATGATGCCGCGACGGCGCAGCACTTCCTTCGTCATCGCCCAGCGGAAGACCGCCTGGAAATTGAGCAGCGGGAGCGAACGGTTGTACAGCGTGCGCGCGCGGTTGCGGTCGTCGGCGCGCCATGCGCGCACCATCGCAACATGAACATCGGTGAGTTCGCACGCCGGCATGGTGCCGATCGCGCCGCGCGCGAGTTCGTCGAGCAGGTATCGTCCTCCGGCCCCACCGAGAACGCCGCCAAAGTGCTTTGCGTCCACCAGCTCGGGTCTTTGGAGCAGCGCGGAGATTCGCTGTCCGCACGGCATCGCCTCTTCCTTGACGTATCGAATTGCCTTCACCGCGGCGACGACTGGCGCGATCGTCGTCATGTCGAAGCCGGCACCCGCGGGCGGCGGCGCATTCTGCAGCATGATGGGCACGGACGCCGCCGCGGCGAGATCACGGTAATAGGCGCCGAGCGCGGTTGCATCGCCGGCGAGGCGCGCGGGCGCCATGACCATTGCGGCGGCTGCACCTAGCGACGCGGCCAGTTGCACCTGGCGCACACTCGTCGCCATGTCGCTCGCGCTCGCGCCGACGATCAACGGCACTCGGTCCGCGACCGTTCGTGCGACGAGCACGACGAGTCGATCACGTTCTGCGGCGGTCAATTGCTCGACTTCGCTGGCGACCCCGGGAAAGACGACCGCGCTGGCACCACAACACAATGCGTAGTCGACAACGCGCGCCAGCGATTCTTCATCCGGCGCACCCTGCGCGTCGAAGGGCGTCGCCAGCACCGGGCACACGCCGCCGATGAATTGTGGTCGTGCAGTCGTTGCAGAAGGCATTGCGCGCAGCGTGATGTCGTGACCGTGAGGGCAAGACAAGGTAACGATGCCCGCGCCTTCCGTCAACATGACGGCCGATCGAGTACAATATCTCGCTTCCACAGCAGTCCATTCACCGGAGGTTCGCGCTCATGACGCTGGTCCCGATCATCCTGTCTGGTGGCGCCGGCACGAGGCTCTGGCCGCTGTCGCGTGAAGCCGCCCCCAAGCCGTTCATGCCGCTTCCCGGCGGTGGCACGCTGCTCGGCAAGACTGCGACGCGCGCCGCGGCACTTTCGCCAGTCGCCGGCCTGGTCACCGTTACCAATCGCGACTACTACTTTTTCACAAAAGACGTGTATTCGGCGTCCGAGGTTGATTTGCCCCATCGGACGTATCTGCTCGAGCCCTTCGGACGCAACACCGCGGCGGCCGTAGCGTTAGCTGCACTGTACGTGCAACACGCCTATGGCGACGATGCGACGATGCTCGTGCTGCCCGCCGACCATTTGATCCACGACCAGAACGCGTTTGCGACGGCGGTCGAGCATGCCACTTCGCTCGCGCGTTCGGGATGGCTCGCCACTTTTGGAATCGGTCCCACGCATCCCGAAACAGGTTACGGCTACATCGAGTGCGGCGAGGCACTCGGCGTCGCCGGTGCCTTTCGCGCTCGGCGGTTCATCGAGAAACCGCCGCTCGCCGACGCAACCGCATATCTCGAGACAGGACGTCACGTCTGGAATTCGGGTATGTTCTGCTTTACGCCCGTGGCGATCCTCAAGGCGTTCGACGAGCACGCACCGACAGTGATCGAAGCCTCCCGCCGCGTGTGGGAAGCGTTACGGCCAAAGGCGCAAGACCCCATGCTGGAGATCGATTCCGCCTTGTTTGCGGCGGTTCCGGAAATCTCCATCGACTATGCCGTCATGGAAAAAGCCTCGAACGTCGCCATCGTTCGCGGTTCGTTCGACTGGAGCGATGTCGGCTCGTGGCAGGCGATTTCCACATTGTCGGAACCGGATACCCACGGCAATCGAGGTCATGGCGAACGGGTGGCGATCGATACTCACGACACCTACGTGCATGCCGAAGACCGCGTCGTCGCCACGGTGGGCGTCGAGAGCCTGATCATCATCGACACCGCGGACGCGGTTCTCATCGCGCATCGCGACCATGTGCAGCGCGTGCGCGAGGTCGTCAACGAGCTGAAGGCGCGCGGCCACGACGCTTACAAGTTCCACCGCACCATTGCGCGACCCTGGGGCGCCTATACGGTGCTGCAAGAAGGACCGGGATTCAAGATCAAGCGCATCGAAGTCAAGTCTGGTGGCAAGCTGTCTTTGCAATTGCATCATCGGCGTGCCGAGCACTGGGTCGTCGTCAGTGGCGTCGCGGAAGTCACGAACGGAGACCGGGTCTATACCGTGCGCACCAACGAATCGACATTCATTCCGGTCGAAACTCGCCATCGTCTCGAGAACAAGGCAGCCGAACCCCTCGTGATGATCGAAGTGCAATGCGGCGACTATCTGGGCGAAGACGATATCGTCCGCTTCGACGATCAGTACGGCCGCGTGAAGGCCTGACAAACAACGTGCGGCGTCGCGAATAGCACTCCCCCAGAGGAGCCCCCATGAATGCGAATTCAACCGGTGGGCCCCGCCCGCCGTTGCTCTGGCCGCTGATCGCCGGGCTGCTGTTCTTTGGTGGCGGGCATATCGGCAACAACTTCGTGAGTCCGGAAACGCACGCCGCCTATGTCTGGCCGGCGACGGGCGTCACGATTGCCGTGCTGTCACTGGTTCCGATCGGACGGTGGACGGCTTATCTGGTCGCCATCGGCGTGGCTGCCGTCGGCGTATCTCTGATTTACGGCGAATCCATCGGCTTGTCGCTGGTGTTCGCCGCCATCGAACTCGTCACATCGGGTCTGGCGGCGTGGGGCCTGCAGCGCCTGCTCGGCTGCCCTCCACGCCTCGACTCGTTGCGTGCGGTCGCCCTGTTCTTCGTGGTCGGTGTGTT
The DNA here is from genome assembly GCA_963726935.1 of uncultured beta proteobacterium. GTDB lineage: Bacteria > Pseudomonadota > Gammaproteobacteria > Burkholderiales > Casimicrobiaceae > PALSA-1003. The sequence continues at coordinate 134,598 of CAVSEH010000010.1, read as the reverse complement.
CGGTGCGGCGGCGCTGTCGGGGATGCTGGGTGCGGCGGTGCTTGCACGGTCTCATGCAGCGCCCTTCCTTCCCGCGTGGGGCCTGTGGACCACTTCGAACATGGTCGGAACGCTCGTCGTCGCACCGGCCATCATCGCCTGGGCGGCGTTTCGTCCAAAGCGCTCCGGCGGCCTCTCCCGGCGCGATTTCCGCCTTGGACTGGTGTTCTTCACGCTGCTGCTGCTGACGCTGTTCTCGGTATTCGGCAACCGCGTCATCGAAGTGTTTCCCGAGTATGTGCGGCTCGCGCTGACCTATCTGCCAGAACCATTCGTCGTGCTCACTGCATTGGCGTGGGGCGTGCGCGGCGGCAGCTTGTCGCTGCTCGCCCTGTCTGCGATATCGCTGCACAGCATGAGCCACGGCGACGGACACTTCATCTCGCTCCGGAATGGCCTCGAGGAGTCGATCTACGAATTGCAGCTCTATCTGGCGATCACCGCGCTGATGGCGTTGCTGATCGCGGCCATGCGCTCCGAGCAGGAACGCGCGCTGCGCGAATCCGATGCCTGGCGCGTGCGCTACGAAGCGGCCTCCACGGCCGCCGGCCAGGTGGTGTTCGACATCAACCCGGTCACGGGCGGCGTTGTGTGGGGCGACAATGTGGAGGCGGTTCTCGGCGAGCCGGCGGCCAACCTCGCATCGATCGATGCCCTGACCACGCATGTCGACGGCACGGCGCGCGCACGTCTCCGCCTCATGTTCGACGCGCTGCGCGCCTCCGAATCCGAGGCCCATGCTGCGACCATCGTCTGGCCTGGTAGTCACGGCGCGACGCAGGTCGAATTCGTCGCGCGCGCCATCAGCGACTTCGACGGCACCATCTACCGTATTGCGGGCATGGCGCGCGTCGTCGCGGCCGCGGAGCGCTGAGCGATCATCTCGACGCCAATTCCGGACGACATGGCGGCTTATTCGGTTACCTTCGCGCTGCGCGCTCCGGTATTCGTGCTCGGGGCGGCCCGTCGCACTCATGAGTAGCGCTCCTGCGACAGCGGTCGGCAACGCCGCCGTGCTCATGGTCCACGGGCTTGGCGGCACGCAGTACGACCTCGGCTCGATGCACAAGACCTTGCAGCGCGCCGGTTTCGCCACGCATTCGTTGACATTGCCGGGTCACGGCACGACGCCGGAAGACCTGGTCAACGTGAATGCGGAACAATGGATCGATGCGGTGCAGACGCTTTATCGCGATCTCGTCGGCCGCTACGACACGTTGCACGTCTGCGGCATGTGCATGGGTGCGCTGCTCAGCATCGAACTCGTGAAGCGCGAGAAGCACAGCAAGGGCAAGCTGGTCGCACTGGCGCCGCCCATCTTCATCGACGGTTGGGCAACGCCGTGGTACGCGGGGCTGCGCCGGTTTCTGTATCAGCTGCCCTGGCTGCGCAGCATGCGCATCGAAGAGGAAGATCCCTACGGCATCAAGAACGATCTGATCCGCAATATCGTCAAGGCCAAGTTCGAGCGGGGCGAGGCCTTTCACTATCGCTGGGTGCCGCTGGCGTGCGTCGAACAGGTCGATCGCCTGCGCGGCTGGGTGATGTCCGGGCTCAACGCGATCACCTGTCCTGTGTTGATCTGCCACGCGCGCGAAGACGAACTCACCAGTCCGCGGTCGGCGCAGTTCCTGTCCGAGGAAATCGGCGCGGAACGCACGACCGTCGTGCTGCTCGACAACAGTTATCACATGATCTGCGTCGACAACGATCGCGATCTGGTCGCCCGCCGCGTGCTCGAGCACTTCGATGCGGATGCCGATGCCGCGCTCAATCCGCGACGCAATCGCCCGGAAGGACCTGCTATGACACCCGAAGATCTGCAACGGCTGGCCGATGAGTATTTCGGGGCGCTCAAAGGACAGCAATACGAAACGCTCATCCGGCTGTTCGCCTCGGACGTTCTGTGGCATCAGCCGGGGACCAGTGCCATCGCCGGCGAACACGCCGGGAGGAGCCAGCTCGTGCAGTTCTTCTCGAAGCTGATGGAACTCTCCGAAGGCACGCTGGCGTTCGAGGAGATCGGACCGGTGGCCGTAACGGAGCGACTCGCGGCGGCACCGCTGCGCTTTTCGGCAACACGTGCGGGTCGCACATTCACCGGCACCGCAACCATGGTGATTCGCGGCGCGGAGGGCAAGGTTGCAGAGGTGTGGCATTTCGCGGCCGATACAGGCGCGGCGGATGCGTTCTGGCGTGGGGAGGCGCCACCCCTTCCCACCGATGCCGTCAAGGTGCCGGCCGCGGCGGCGACACCGGGCGCGGCACCCGCAGTCGATCTCGAGAACGGCGATCTCGACACCCGTTTCACGCGCGCCGCCGACGCAAGTCGCAGCTTGGCCAAGCGCCCGGACCAGGCGACCCTGCTCAAGCTCTACGCGTTGTTCAAGCAGGCCGGCGCAGGCGACGCGACGGGTGAGCGTCCGGGCTTCACCGATCCGGTGGCCCGCGCAAAATTCGATGCGTGGGAAAAGATGCGTGGTATCGCGCCCGAGCAGGCCAAGACCGACTACATCGACCTGGTCCGCTCCCTGCTCGGTCGCTGAATCATTCCAGCGGCGCCGCAACGGCTCGCGCCGCGCCGCGGCTGGTCACGAAGATGCCAGTGAGAATGAAGGCGATGCCGACGACGTGATACGCACGCAGCCGTTCTCCCAGAAATAACCACGCCAACAGCGTGCCGAAGACCGGCATCAAGTGCACAAACAGTCCCGCCACGCTCGCGCCGACCTGTTCGACGCCGCGATTCCAGAATATGTAGGCCAGCACGGACGAAAACAGCGCCACCCCGACGAGCGCGACGAAGTTGACCCAGGTGAACGCCATTGTCGAACCCATCGCCATCTCGACGAGGTAGAACGGAAGAATGGCGGTATCCCCGATGCACGCGATCACGAACAGGAACGACAACATGTGCAGCCCTGCGGGCTTCCAGCGCAGGCAGATGGTATAGATGGACCATAGCAGCATCGACAGGATCACGAACACGTCGCCGCGGTTGAGCTGGAACCTGGCGAGCGTATCGAGACTGCCCTGCGACAGGATCGCGAGAACGCCGGCGAGCGACACCGCAACCCCGGCGAGCTGAACACGCGCAAGGCGCTGGCGCAGGAATAGCCACGACAGCGTGATGATCATGATCGGAATGAACGAGTTCAGGATCACACCGTTCATCGCCGTCGTGTAGTTCAATCCGAGATACGCGAGCGCGTTATGCGAGCCCACGCCGACGATGCCGAGCAGCAGCATCACGCGCCGGTTGCGCCAGACGATCGGCCATTCCCGTCGCAAATGGGGCAGCGCAAATGGCGTGAGGATCAGGATCGCGAAGAACCAGCGATAGAACGTCATCGCCATCGGCGGGATCGACGTCGACAGCCCCCGGCCGATGATCCAGTTACAGGCCCAGAAAAAAGGCGTCAACGTCAGCAGCAGGTACGGCGACACGTGTCGCGCGCGCACGGGCGCGGTGGGACTGCTCATGAACTATTATCGCCGAGACCGGAGGCATCGGTAACGGCACCAACGTATAATTGCCGCTTTGTCAGTGCCGTCCGCGTTGTTGTCGCCATCACCTAGCGCTGCTTCACCCGCGCTGCCAAGTCTGTTGCCCACCCTGCCGCTGCCCGGCCGCAAGGTGTCGGCGCTCGCCCTCGCCGGGTCGGCGGACGCGCTTGCGCTCGCGCAATGCGCAACCAGTGCTGCAATCCAGGGACAGCTTGTCGCGATCGTGTGCGCCGACGCGCTTGCCGTGCAGCGGCTCGCCGAAGAAATGGCCTGGTTCGCATCGGCGCTGCGCGTTTGCGTCCTGCCGGATTGGGAGACGCTGCCTTACGATCATTTTTCGCCGCATCAGGACCTTGTGTCCGAGCGCCTCGCCACGCTCTATCACGTCTCCCGTGGTGAATGCGATGTGCTGTTGGTCGCGGCGACGACGGCGCTCTACCGGCTGGCACCACCTTCGTATCTCGCGGCGTTCACGTTCTTTCTGTCGCAGGGCGAAAAGCTCGATGCCGAGCGCCTCCGCGCGCAGCTTTCGCTGGCAGGCTATCAGCACGTGACCCAGGTCGTCTCGCCAGGGGAATACACCATCCGTGGCGGACTCATCGATCTCTACCCCATGGGCAGCACGCTGCCGTACCGCATCGATCTTTTCGGCGACGACATCGAGTCGATCCGCACATTCGACGTCGATACCCAGCGCACCGTGTACCCCGTGCCCAAGGTGCGATTGCTGCCGGCGCGGGAATTTCCTCTCGACGACACGGGGCGCACGCGCTTTCGCGGCAGATTCCGCGAAGTGTTCGAGGGCGACCCGTCGAAATCGGCGCTGTACAAGGACATTTCCAACGGCATAGCCCCCGGCGGCATCGAATACTATCTGCCGCTGTTTTTCGACGCGACCGCGACATTGATCGACTACCTGCCTGCCAACGCCGGCCTGTGCCTGCACGGCGACGTCGCGGGCGCGATCGCCGGCTTCTGGCAGGATACCGAATCACGCTATCGCCTCCTGCGCGGCGACAAAGCACGACCACTGCTGCCGCCGCACGAATTGTTCTTGCCGGAAGACGCCTTCAACCACGCGATCAAGCCGTTCTCGCGCATCGAGCTTTCACCTCCCACGGTCTCCTCTGTCGAGGGCGAGGAAGCAACCCGCGGTGCGCTGCGCGCCCCTACACTGCCACTGCCTGCGATCCAGGTCGATCGACGCGCCGAGGACCCGCTCCGCGCATTGAAGCGATTCGTCACCGGTACACGCGAGCGAGTTCTCATCGTTGCTGAGAGCCTCGGCCGCCGCGAAACGATGCAGCAATACTTCGCGGAATACGGGTTCAAGCCGGCGGTCGTCGCCGACTGGCCGGAATTTGTGTCGAGCGATATAAGCCCGGCTCTTGCCGTCGCGCCCCTGCACACCGGGTTTGTCTGGTCGTCGGCCAACCTCGCGATCATCACGGAAGCCGAGCTTTATGCGACCGCCGTTCGTCGCGCTGGTAAGCGAGAGGCAAGGCGAAGCAATGTCGACGCGATGTTGCGTGACTTGTCGGAGATGCGCATCGGCGATCCGGTGGTCCACGAGCAGCACGGTATCGGGCGCTATCTCGGCCTGACCACGCTCGATCTCGGTGACGGTCCGAACGAATTCCTGCATCTGCTGTACGCCAACGACGCAAAACTGTACGTCCCCGTCGCCAGCCTGCATTTGATCAGCCGCTACAGCGGCGCCTCGCCCGAGGCCGCGCCATTGCACGAGCTTGGCAGTGGTCAGTGGGACAAGGCGAGAAAGAAAGCTGCGCAGCGCGCGCATGACACGGCTGCGGAATTGCTCAACCTGTACGCACAACGCGCGGCGCGCGAAGGCCACGCGTTCAAGTTCAACGTGCACGACTATGAAGCGTTCGCCGAAGGCTTCGGATTCGAAGAGACGCCGGATCAGGCCGCCGCCATCGAAGCGGTCATCGAGGATCTCGTCTCCGGCAAACCGATGGACCGTCTCGTCTGTGGCGACGTGGGCTTCGGCAAGACGGAAGTCGCACTGCGCGCCGCGTTCGTCGCGATCGCCGATGGCAAGCAAGTCGCGGTGCTGGTGCCGACAACCTTGCTGGCCGAGCAGCATCTGCAGGTTTTCTCGGATCGGTTCGCCGATCTGCCAGTCAAGCTGGCCGAGCTGTCGCGCTTTCGCTCCACGAAGGAAGTCAAAGCCGTGCTCGAAGGCGTAGCGAACGGCAGGATCGATCTCGTCATCGGCACGCACAAGCTGATCCAACCCGATGTCAAGTTTGCGCGCCTGGGGCTCGTCATCATCGACGAGGAGCATCGCTTTGGCGTGCGCCAGAAAGAGCAACTCAAGCGTTTGCGTGCCGAAGTCGATGTGTTGACGCTCACTGCCACGCCGATCCCGCGGACGCTGGCTCTGTCGCTCGAAGGCTTGCGCGACTTCTCGGTGATCGCGACGGCGCCCGAGCGCCGGCTTGCGATCAAGACCTTCGTCGCGCAATATTCGCCCGGGATCGTGCGCGAAGCCTGCCTGCGCGAACTGAAACGCGGTGGACAGATCTACTTCCTCCACAACGATATCGACACAATCATCACGATGGGCGAGAAGCTCGCGGCACTTGTCCCCGAGGCACGCATCGCTATCGCCCACGGGCAGATGCCCGAGCGCGAGCTCGAACGCGTCATGCGGGATTTCTACCAGCAGCGTTGCAATCTGCTGCTGTGCTCGACGATCATCGAAACCGGCATCGATGTCCCCAGCGCCAACACCATCATCATTCACCGCGCGGACAAGTTCGGACTCGCCCAGTTGCATCAACTGCGTGGTCGGGTCGGTCGTTCACACCACCAGGCGTACGCGTACCTGCTGACGCCGCCCGAGGAAGCGCTGTCGACACAGGCGAAGAAGCGACTCGAAGCGATCCAGTTGATGGAAGATCTCGGCTCGGGTTTCTACCTGGCAATGCATGACCTCGAGATCCGGGGTGCGGGCGAAGTACTCGGCGACGAACAGTCCGGCGAAATGCAGCAGATCGGCTTCCAGCTCTATTCGGACATGCTCAAGGCGGCGGTGGATGCGTTGAAGAGCGGGCGCGAACCGAATCTCAATGAGCCGCTTGGCGTCACCACCGAGATCGGGCTGCACGTGCCGGCACTGCTGCCCGAAGACTACTGCAACGACGTGCACGAGCGGCTGGTGTTGTACAAACGACTCGCGAATTGCGCTACCACCGAAGCCCTGACGTCGATGCAGGAAGAGCTGATCGACCGTTTCGGTCTCCCGCCGGAGCCGACCCAGGCGCTGCTGGCGTGCCACAAGCTGCGGCTGGTGGCAAAACCTCTGGGCGTGACCAAGATCGACTCGGGCCCGGAGCGCACGCAGATTCAATTCGCGCGCAATCCGCCGTTCGACGCCACCAAGCTCATCACCCTTGTGCAGCGCGACGGACGCTACCGTTTCGCCGGCCAGGACCGCGTGCGTATCGAGCGTGCCGCGCCGGAGCTCGACGATAGGGTCACGCTGGTTCAGGATTTTCTTGCCAGGCTGCTCTGAACCGATGCCGAGACCGGCCTGATCCTGTTGGTCCGTATCGACGGACAGGACCCATCCAATTCAGAACCACCCATGCAAAGCGTCCTTCCTCGAGGTGTGCACGTATTCGTCCGCGACTGGCTGTCCGCGAACAATATACTGCTCCGAAGTTCTGACGGGAACGTGCTCATCGACTCGGGCTACGTACGCCACGCGCCGCTGACACTGGCGCTGCTCGCATCGCCCCAGGGGCTCGGCCAGCAGCCGCTGGCGCGCTTGGTGAACACGCATTGCCACAGCGATCACATGGGCGGCAATGCTGCGATCAAGACACGCTACCGCTGCCCGATCGCGCTCCCCGAGGGCGAGGTACCGCTGATCTCGGCCTGGGACGAAAAGACGCTGCTGCTCGGCTACTGCGATCAACGCGCAGATCGCTTCAGCGTCGAAGAAGTCATCAAGCCTGGAGAGACACACGTCTGGAGCGGCCTCGAATGGTGCGCGCTCGCGGCACCGGGGCACGACATGGGCGCGCTCGTGTTCTACAACCCCGAGCACCGGGTGCTCATCTCCGGTGACGCGCTATGGGAGAGCGGCTACGGCCTTGTCATGCCGCGCGAGGTCGATCCATCGGCCCTGCCCGCGACCCGTGCAACCCTGGAAATGCTCGCAGCGTCTCGACATCCGTGTCGTCATCCCGGGCCATGGCGAGCCGTTCACGGACGTTGCCGCAGCCCTCGACCGCGCGTTCAAACGGGCCAGCGCATTCGAAGCCGACAGCGTCCGCGTCGCCCGCTATGCGCTCAAGGCTTTGCTGATGTTCGCGCTGCTCGACAAGCAGCGCATGCGCATCGCCGACTTGCCGACGTACCTGGATACTGTAGGCGTTTACCGCGACTTCAATGCCCTGTTTTTCCGCCTTTCACCCGTCGACCTGGCGCACCTGCTGGTGGGCGAACTGGAACGCTCGCAGGCGTTGCGGCGCGACGATGGGTGGCTGCGCCCGGGTATGGAATAGTCCGGCCGTCCTGACTGTTCACGGGCATGCCTTGCCATGGCGCGGACGATCAGGTTCAATGTCGCTGCCGTAATAACTAACAACTCGGCGTATGGCCGTACTCCGTCAAATTCAAGGGAGAGAATCAATGCGTGGAGCTTTGCTGGCTTTTGCGGGAACCCTGCTCGCCGGGATTGTGGCGATCACCTACGCTCAGGAGATCAAGCCCGATCGCGCCATCAAGTATCGCCAGGGTGCACTGACCGTCATGGCGTGGCACTTTGGCGTGCTCGGTGCGATGGCGAAGGGCGAGCGGCCGTACAACAAGGACGAGGCGATCAAACGTGCATCGATCGTGTCCGAGGTGTCCAAGCTTCCTTGGGAAGGCTTTACGCCGGGCTCGGATCAGGGCGCCCCGACCAAGGCCAAGCCGGAGATATGGAAGGAGCCGGGCAAGTTCAAGGAACTCCAGGACAAGCTGATCGAAGAGACGGGCAAACTCGCCACGGTCGCAAAAAACGGCGACGAAGCGGCACTGAAGACCCAGGTCGGCGCCACCGGCAAGGCGTGTAGCAACTGCCACGACGATTTTCGCAACAAGTGACACGTCCGTCCAAGAGTAGGCACGCATGTGCCTGCGATTGGAAACGGACGTGTCATCCCCGCGCAAGCGGGGATCCATTGTAGATGCGGTCATCCCGGCGAAGGCCGGGATCCAAGTTAAGCGAACGCCCAATCGCAATTGGGTTCCGGCCTGCGCCGGAACGACGAAGCGTTGTCATCCCTGCGCAAGCGGGGATGAGCGTTTGCGCGGTGCCGCGAACGCGAGTGCGGCGCCGATCAACGCTGCCAGGCAGGTCCAGCCAACGTAGCGCAATTCAGCGGCGGGCGCGATCCAAGGCAGCGGCGCGGCGTAGAGCAAGCCGCTGCTCAGCACCGCCAATGCGGGCCCCATGTCGACCGTGTGCCGGCGGCGGAATGCCTGGACGAATGCGATCAGACTCAAGGCGACATAAGGCCACGCGCTGAGCAGGACGCTATCACGCATCGCGTCAAACATGCGCAGGAACCATTCGTGTACGCGGTTGGCGTTGGGTGCTACCGGCGGATTGTCGAGGTACTGAAAGATGCCGTCGAAGTAAATCAGGCCTCGTGGCCACTCACGTGATTTACGGCCGAAAAGCGCCCGGGTCAGCGCCCAGCGATGCGTAAGATACGCACCCGGATGAGCAAGAATGGCGCCGATCCACGCACGGCGTATTTCGTCGTTCAGCGGGTTCTCGGGCGCGAAGTAAGGTCCGTGCATTCCCGCCTTCGTCCGTTCAAAGAGAGAGGTATTCGCATACGGCACGAAGGCTTGGCGCAGGTCGTCGAGCGTCAATCCTGGCCCGTACGTCGGTGACGGCAACAATATCTCGCCGGCGGCGATCGAGATGGCGGCCAAATCCCAGAGTTGTGTGGCGGCAAGCAACGTGCGCGGCTTGTCGACCGTGCGCTCGAGCATCGACGTCGCGAACAGGAAGCACATGGAGATCAATAATGCAACCGCGGTAGTGCGAAGGAATCTTCCGGCACCTCGACCCGCGTTCGCGTCTTGCAGATAGCCCATGTAGAGCAGCAGCGGCAGCACGGCCGCGACCGCGTTGTGGCGCAAGGTAACGGCAACGAACAACAGCGCCCAAGCGAGCAGGAACCAGCGCCGCTGGCCTTCGCGTCCGCGCAGGATGGCCCCGACCGCGAACGTCAGGACCGCCATGAGCATCACGTCGCTCCACACGTGGGAGAACAGCACAAAGGTGACTGGCGCAAGCGCGGTAACCAGCAGGAACAGTGCGCGCCACGCCATAGGCGCCGCCAGACTCTGCGCGATCAACGCCAGTCCGCTCCAGAACAGAAGGAGCTGCAGCCCAAACATGGCGCCGGGTCCAGGCGCCAGCGCATTGCCGGCGCGCCAGAGCCAGGTCATACCGACGCCCTGGATGTTCGTGCTTTCACCACCGCGCGCTTGCCACCACTGGTAGGCGCTGTCGAACGACATGGCGCCCGGATAGAAGATGGCTGCGTATACGATCCCGCCCGTCGCCGCGAGGATCCAGAGCGGCCAGCGGCCGGGATCTCCACGCACGTCGACTGTCACGCGTTCAACCATGCGGCGTCGCGGCTCCGCGCGAAGATCGCCGTCGTGAAGATGCGACCCCTATCAGCGTCGCGTCACCAGCCACCAGACCGCCAGACCGCAGAGCGCGAGCAACGCGATCGCCTTCACCGAACCACCGCGATCCGCTCCAGCGCTTGCATGCGTCGCCGGCAAGCGTTTCGACCCATGCACCATCGGCGCGATGAGATTTTCCTTCAGCGCAACCAGATAGAACAGGACCGCGGCGATGTGCGCGCACGCCAGCGCGACGATCACCCAGGCGTTCTTGATGTGAAAGCCGCTGATCGTATCGGAGAGATCCTTGCTGATGAAGCGCACCAGAGGTCCGTCGGTGAGAACGTCGTCGTTGGAGAACAAGCCGGTGCCTGCCTGCACCAGCAGCAGGAGCAACAGCGCAATCACCATCCAGCCCCCGAGCGGATTATGACCGACGTGCAATTCGTGCGGTGGACGCACCACGGAACGCGCGTAGCGCAGTACCGCACCGGGTCCGCGGACAAAACTGGAAAAGCGCGCGTGCCGGGTCCCGACAAAACCCCAGATCAGCCGGAACAACACGAGGGCGAGCATCGTTTCGCCTGCGCGCACATGCCATTCCATGGCATTGCCCCCGACCAAGGCCGTGACGACGAGCGTAACCAGCAGCGCGACAATCATCCAATGCACCAGACGGACCGGCCAATCCCAGACCCGGGCGATCACGACATCGGTCGCACTCTCTGCCATCGTCTCCTCCATTCTCAAGCGCACAAGGTTTCCATCAAAAAAAGTCGTCAGCCTCGGTACTGCGCGATGAAGCTGCGCAGGCCGCCCAGCAGCATCTCGATGGCGACAGCCGTAAGCACCAGTCCCATCAACCGCTCGAATGCCCGTACCACCCGCTCACCGACCAGTCGTTGCAATCGATCGGCGCCCACGAGTACCACCGTCGTCACGACCATCGCCAGTGACAGCGCGAGCACCCAGACTTCGATACGGGCCGGCTCACGCGATACCATCAGCATCACCGTGGCGAGGGCCGAAGGCCCGGCGATGGCGGGAATCGCCAGCGGCACGATCAACGGCTCGCCGCTGACCGCATCACCGAATACACCTTCGGGATGTCGCGCGAAAACCATCTTGAGGGCGATCAGGAAAAGGATCACACCACCGGCTATCGACAGCGAGGTTTCCGACAGCCTCATCAGGGTGAGGAACGCATGACCGCCGAACATGAATGCGAGCAACAGGGCGTAGGCGATCAGGCACTCCCGCAGCACGACGCGCACGCGGCGCTCGGGTGGCACGGACCGCAGCGTGCTCACCACGAGTGGCACGTTGCCGAAGGGGTCGATCACAAGGATCAGCAGGATGGCCGCGGAAAGGAGATCGGATTGCATCGCTGGCGACGGCCCGTGATGGACCGCGCCCAAGTATATCGCCGAAATATAGCGGGTCGCCGGACGCTCGTCCTGTCATTGCGTTACATGAAATGCCGCAGGGCCAGATAGATGGCGGGAAAGAAGAACGCCGCCAGCGCGCCCTGCAACCCAAAGGCCAGGCCGGCGAACGCACCGGCCTCGGCGTTGACCTGAAACGCTCGCGCCGTGCCGATGCCGTGTGCGGCGATGCCCAAGGCGAAGCCGCGGACGCGATAGTCGACGATACCCAGCGCGTCGAACACAAACTTGCCCAATGCTGCGCCGATGATGCCGGTAGCGACGACCAGCACAGCGGTGAGTGCGGGAATGCCGCCGATCTTTTCGGCGATGCCCATGGCAATGGGCGCCGTCACCGATTTCGGCACGAGCGACAGCAAGGTGACATCGGACGCGCCGAGCGCCCATGCGATTCCGAGCGCGGTCGCCACCGCCGTAAAGGACCCCGCCAGGAGGCCGCCCGCGATCGGCACGAACAGGCGACGAATGTTGGGCAATTGCTGATGGAGCGGAACCGCAAGGGCAACCACCGCGGGGCCAAGCAGAAAGTGCACGAATTGGGCGCCTTCGAAATAGGTCTTGTACGAGGTGCCCGTCGCGAGCAGCAACGCGACCAGTGCTGCGACCGCGAGCAGCACCGGATTGAGCAGCGGGTTCATGGCACCGCGCGTATAGATCCAATAGCCCAGCTGATAAGCGATCAGTGTCAGGGTCAACCCAAGCAGTGGCGTCGTTGCGAGGTAAACCCAGATCTCGGCCAGCGGTTGCAGCGGCTGCGCCATCAAGGTCCACCCGCGTCGGCGCGAAGGCGTTCCTGTCGCGCAAGGAGGCGACGCATCACAAGCGCCGTGACCGCGAGCGCCAGCACCGTGCTGACGACGAGTGCGACGGCGATGGGCAGCCACTCGCTGGCCACGCGCTGGAAATGCAGCATCACGCCGACACCCGCTGGAACGAACAACAGCGACAGATGCGAGAGCAGGCCCGATGCGGCGGTCTGCAGCGAGCCCGGCACAGCCTGCTTGGCCGTGAGCGTCGCGAAAAGAAGCACCATGCCGAGGACGGGGCCGGGCACCGGCAGGCCCGTCCACCGCACCAGGATCTCGCCGATGCATTGATAGACCAGCAGCCAAGTCAGGCCAGCGAGCACGGTGATGGACCGCCTCGGCGACTCAATGCAACTTGACGCGCGGTTCCATGCGCCGCCGCAGAAAACGTCCGATCGTGTCGAGCGTGACGCGAATGTAGCCGTGGATCGACACTTGGTGGAGCTTGTAGAGCGACACGTACATCCAGCGCGCGATCAGTCCCTGGATCATCATGCTCCCGCCGATCAAGCCGCCCATCAGATTACCGACCGCAGACAATTCGCCCAGCGAAACCAGCGAGCCCAGATCGCGAAAATGGAACTCCGGCAACGGCCTTCGGGCGAGGCGCGCCGCCACGGACTTGACCAGCAAGAGCGCCTGCTGGCGCGCAGCCTGCGCTCGCGGCGGCACGATGGCGCCCTCCTTGCCTACCTCCGGCCATGGGCACGCGGCGCAATCGCCGAGCGCGAAGACATCGTCGTCACGCGTTGTCTGCAGCGTCAGCTTGACCAGAAGCTGGTTGGCGCGGTTGACCTCGAGTCCATCGAGATCGGCGAGAAAGGCCGGCGCCTGGATGCCCGCCGCCCACACGACCAGGTCGGCCGGAATGACTGCGCCACTGGCCGTGTGGACGCTGGTTGCATCGACACCGGTGACGCGTTCGCTGACTCGCACCGCGACGTCGAGGTTTTTCAGCAGACCCGTCACCGCCTCCGCGATGCGCTCGTTGAGCTGCGGCAGAATGCGCGGCGCCGCCTCGATCAGCGTCAAGCGGATGTCGCGACCCGGTTGCAGATGGCGCAGACCATAGCCTGCGTGATCGCGCGTCGTGTGGCGAATCTCGGCGGCGAGTTCGACGCCTGTCGCTCCCGCCCCGATGATCACGATGTCCACACCCGTTGGGTGCCCCGCCCCCGCGCGACCGTCGGCGCGCACCACTGCGGCGAGCAAGCGACGATGAAAACGCTTGGCATCCCGCGCCGTATCGAGCGAAATCGCATTCGTGGAGATCCCGGGGACACCGAAATCGTTGCTCGTGCTCCCCACGCAAAAGACGAGCATGTCATAGGGCACGATTCGCACAGGGAGCATTTCGCGCCCGTCATCGTCCTTCACCGCCTGCAGGGTTAGTTCGCGTCGCTCCCGGGACAGCCCCGAAACCGCCCCCTGCATGAAGCGGAAGCGATGCCAATGCGCCAGCGCAAGATAGTCGACATCGTGCGCGTCGGCATCCATGCGGCCGGCCGCGACTTCGTGCAGCAGCGGCTTCCAGACGTGCGTCTCGTAGCGGTCGACCAGCGTGATTTCCGCTCGGCCCTTCCGCCCGAATTTTTCGCCGAGGGCCGTGGCGAGCGGGAGGCCGCCGGCGCCGCCACCGACGATGACGATGCGGTGCGGGGCGTTGTGGTCGCCGGTCATGGCCCTATCGTATCAGGGCTCGTTCGCACCTGCGAGCCGGCGTTACTCGCCCTGCGCAATACCTTCCCGCCGCGGATCCGCACCGCCGATCCAGCCGTTGCGCGTACGCATGATGGCGTGCAGGCCGCTGGTTTGTTCGCTCACGTACGTCTCGTGTCCGAGTGCGCGCAACTGTGGCGCGAGTGCCTCGGCGCGGGTGCCCGCCTCCAGTTCCGTCGGACCGTTGCGACTCCCGACATTGGGCAGGTCGATCGCGGCCTGCACATCGAGCCCCCAGTCCAGAACACCGACCAGCGTTTTGGCCACATAGTTGATGATCGCGCTACCTCCCGGCGATCCCACAAGCATGAACACACGCCCGTTGGCGTCGTACACGATGGTCGGCGACATCGACGATCGCGGGCGCTTGCCGCCTTCGACACGGTTTGCAACCGGCTTGCCATCGTTCACCGGCACAAACGAAAAATCGGTGAGCTGATTGTTGAGCAGGAAACCTCCCTTGGTCATCAGGCGGCTGCCGAACGCGTCTTCGATCGTCGTCGTCATCGCGACCGCATTGCCGGCACGATCGACGATCGAAAAATGCGACGTCGAGGGAAACTCCGGCGCAACTCCGTTGCCGTAGGCGACTTTCTGCTTGGCATTCGGCACGTTCGCCGGCGTGCCCGCCACTGCCCTGCCCATGCTCGCATCCGTCCTGATCTGTCGCGAGCGTTCGTGCAAGTATGCAGGGTCGAGGAGTCCGGACGGGGGCGCTACGAATTCCGGATCGGCGAGGTACAAATCACGATCGGCAAACGCCAGGCGACCGGCCTCGCTGAACAGATGCACACTCATCACCGATCCCGGGCGAATCGATTTCATGTCGAAGGGTTCGAGCAATCCCAGAATCTGCAGGACGGTCATGCCGCCGGATGACGGCAGCGGCATCCCGCAAACCCTGTACGTGCGATAGCGCCCGCATACCGGTTCGCGTACCTTCGCCTTGTAGCGTGAGAGATCGAGCTCGGTCATGTCGCCGGGATTGATCGTACTTCGATCGACCGTCTCGACGATGTCGCGCGCGATCTCGCCCTTGTAGAATGCATCGGCGCCGCCCGCAGCGATTTTCCTGAGCGTGGCGGCGAATGCCGGGTTGCGCAGCGTCTGCCCGGCTGCGACCGGCGTGCCGTCGCGATTGAAAAAATAGGCCCTGGCCCGCTCCTGTCGCAGATAGGGTTCGCCGGCGATCGCCGCAGCCAGCCGCGGCGACACCGCGAAACCGTTCTCGGCAACCGCGATGGCGGGTTCGAACAGTTGCGCCCACGGCAGTTTGCCGTATTGCTGGTGCGCCAATTGCAGCATGCGCAATACGCCCGGCACGCCGACCGAGCGACCGCCGACGACGGCGTCGTGAAACGCCAGCGGCTTGCCGGCAGCATCGAGGAAGCGGTCGGGCTTTGCCGCGGCTGGCGCCGTCTCGCGGCCGTCGTACGCGGTGACCAGCCCGCTCTTGCCGTTGTGAAACAGCATGAAGGCGCCGCCGCCGATACCGGACGATTGCGGCTCGACGAGGTTGAGCACGAGCTGTACGGCAATGGCAGCGTCGACGGCGCTTCCACCGCGCTCCAGCATGCGCACGCCAGCGTCCACCGCAATCGGATTCGCAGCAACGACCATGTCGCGCTTGCTCACCACCGGCGCTTTCGGCGTCCACCCCGATGCGCGCTCCGGGGGCCTGTCCTGCGCGAACGCCGCCGGCACAGCCGTCGCTAACGCCAGCGCGAACAGCATCAGACGCGGAATCCGCGAATGATTCATGACTGCAATTGACGACGATGATCCACGCTTGATTCTACCGCAGGCCACTCGCGTCACCGGCTGGCCGTGCGCGGCGAACTTGCGCAGCATGGTGTAGTTGCGGCATCCTGCCACCCATGCGCCGCTCCCTGCTACCCGCCGACGTCGAGCAATACGTCGCCACCCAGATCACCCGCGAATCGCCGCTCCAAGCGCGATTGCGCAAGGAAACAGCCGCCTTGCCGATGGGCATGATGCAGATCAGCGCCGATCAGGGCGCGCTGTTTTCGTTGCTCGTGCGCACGCTCAATGCCAAGCGAGCAATCGAAATCGGCACGTTCACCGGCTACAGCGCATTGGCCGTGGCGTCGGCACTGCCCGCCGACGGAAAACTGATTTGCTGCGACATCAACGACGAGTGGACGCGCATCGGACAGCGTTACTGGCACGAAGCGGGCGTATCGGCGCGGATCGACCTGCGCCTCGGGCCGGCACTTGCCACGCTCGACGCATTGTTGCGCGATCCGGGTGCCAACGCGTTCGACTTCGCGTTCATCGACGCGGACAAGCCCAACTACGATGCATACTACGAGGCCTGCCTCAAGCTCGTGCGCGCAGGAGGTCTCATCGCGCTCGACAATATGCTCTGGGGCGGCAAGGTCGCGCTGCCCGACGCACACGATGAGGACACCGAGGCGTTGCGCGCGCTCAACGCCAAGATCCGCGACGACAAGCGGGTCGACGCCTGCCTGCTGACCGTGGGCGATGGCGTCATGCTTGCCCGCAAGCGGTAGAAGCTGAAGTGTCTGCGAGGCCTTGGCGGAGGCCTATACTTCTCGTGAGTTGTGGGAGCCGGGACGGCGCTTTGGTGCGCCGGAATCTTGACCTGACCAACTACGCCGACCCGGATACGGCGCCAACAAAACCGATGGAGGATTCGAATGCGTAGAATCGCTTTGGCATCATTGATGGTGTGCGCGGCCGCGCTGATCGGCGCGCAGGTCCAGGCTCAGGCACCGGCAGCGGCACCAGCCGCCGGCCGCCGGCGGCACGGCAGACGGCATTCCGTTCGATGTCCCGTACGGCACACCGATCAACCTGGAAACCGCCAGGAAACTGATCGCCGCGGTCGAGGCGGAGGCCGCGAAACATCGGTGGAAATTCGCCATCACCGTTGTCGATACCAACGGTGATCTCATACAGTTTTCCCGGATGGACGGTGCCCAGCTCGGATCGATCGGTGTCTCGCAGGGCAAAGCCCGCACCGCGGCGCGCTTCCGCCGCGAGACACGCGTCTTCTACAACGCCTTCGAGACCGGCCATCCATACGTCGCGACGCTCGATCCGACGATCGTTGCGTCGCCCGGCGGCTATCCGCTGATCGAAGGCGGCAAGTTAGTCGGCGCCATCGGCTGCAGCGGTGGCACAGGTGACCAGGACGCCGCCGCCTGCAAGGTCGGTGCCGACCTGGTGAAATAGCAGTCCCACAGTAACGATAAGCCCCGCCGTACGATGGTACGGCAGGGCTGCTTTCCCCTCGCCAGGTAGCTCGCGCGGCTACTGCACTTTTACCTCAACGCGGCGGGCTTGGGCGTTCGTACCCCCGCCTTGCGACTGCTCGGGCTTCTTGAGTTCGAGCCGATCCTCGGCGATGCCGGCCGCTTTGACGGCGTCGCGGACATTCATTGCGCGCTGCTTGGCGAGCTCCTGATTCTGCGCGAGATCGCCGGTCGCATCGTGAAAACCGGAGATCGACGCCTTGGCGCCGGCATTCGCCTTGAGATGCGTGATCACCACCGCCAGGCCTTGCGCCGGATCGCCCGGCAGCTCCGCTTTGCCCGTGGCGAAATAGACGTTGACGATCGGCAGTGCCGCATCCTTGACGATGACGAACGCACCGGCGGCCGGAACATCAGCCACCATGGCGACGGTGGACGCCGGGGCGCTCACGGTCTGCGCGGATGTCGGCGTCGATGGCGGCGCGGCGACGATCTTCTGCGCACCGCTCTGCAACGCCAGCAACGGCACGATCATCAGCGCAACGATGTTGATGATCTTGATCAGCGGGTTCACCGCGGGGCCCGCCGTGTCTTTGTACGGATCGCCCACCGTGTCGCCGGTCACGGCCGCCTTGTGCGCGTCCGAGCCCTTGCCGCCGAAGTGACCGTCCTCGATGTATTTCTTGGCGTTGTCCCACGCGCCGCCACCGGTCGTCATCGAAATCGCGACGAACAGGCCGGTGATGATGGTGCCCATGAGCAAGCCGCCGAGTGCCACCGGCCCGAGCACCAAACCGACGATCACCGGTACCAGCACGGGCAGCAGCGAGGGGATGATCATCTCGCGGATAGCCGCCTTGGTCAGCATATCGACCGCCACGCCGTATTCCGGCTTGGCCGTGCCTTCCATGATGCCCTTGATCTCCTTGAACTGGCGGCGCACCTCGACGACGACCGCACCGGCCGCACGGCCGACCGCCTCCATCGCCATCGCGCCGAACAGGTACGGAATCATGCCGCCGATGAACAGGCCGACGATGACCATGTGGTTGGAAAGATCGAACGACGCCGTGATGTTCGCGCCCTGGAGCGCATGCGTGTAGTCGGCGAACAGTACCAGTGCCGCGAGGCCAGCGGAACCGATCGCATAGCCCTTGGTGACTGCCTTGGTGGTGTTGCCTACCGCATCGAGCGGATCGGTGATCGCGCGCACTGAATCGGGCAGATTCGCCATTTCGGCGATGCCGCCGGCGTTGTCGGTAATCGGCCCGTAGGCGTCGAGTGCGACGATGATGCCGGTCATCGACAGCATGGCCGTTGCCGCAACGGCGATGCCGTACAGACCCGCGAGCCAGTACGATGCGAGGATCGCGATGCACACCGAGATCACCGGCCACGCCGTCGACTTCATCGATACGCCGAGGCCCGCGATGATGTTGGTGGCGTGACCCGTCGTCGACGCTTCCGCGACGTGCCGCACCGGCTTGAATTCGGTGGCGGTGTAGTACTCGGTGATCACGACCATCGCCGCAGTCAGCACCAGACCGATCAGTCCCGCACCCCACAGATGCAGCGTCGTCAGTTGCGGGTCGATCGCAACCACACTGCCCATGAGCCGGTCGGTGATGAACCAGAAACCGATCGCGGAGAGGCCGCCGGCAACCGCCAAACCGCGATACAGCGCGTTCATGATCTTGCCGCCAGCGCGCGCCTTGACGAAAAAGCAGCCGACGATCGAGGCGAGAATCGAGAAGCCGCCCAACGCCAGCGGGTACGTCACCGCAGCCTCGGCAGATGCCGGCAGGAGCAGCGCGCCGAGCAGCATCGTGGCGACGATCGTCACCGCGTACGTTTCGAACAGGTCGGCCGCCATGCCGGCGCAATCGCCGACGTTGTCACCGACGTTGTCCGCAATCACCGCAGGGTTGCGCGGGTCGTCTTCCGGAATACCTGCTTCCACCTTGCCGACGAGGTCAGCGCCGACGTCTGCGCCCTTGGTGAAAATGCCACCGCCCAAGCGCGCGAAGATCGAGATCAGCGATCCGCCGAACGCCAATCCCACGAGTGGTTCGATCGTGCCGTGCAGACCTTCCTTCATCAGATTCGGCACGTAAGGCGCCGATTGCACCAGGAACCAGTAGAAGCCGGCGACACCGAGCAGGCCGAGTCCGACGACCAGCAAGCCGGTGATCGCACCGCCGCGAAAGGCCACGGCCAGCGCTTCGTTGAGGCCCGTGCGCGCGGCTTCCGCCGTGCGCACATTCGAGCGCACCGAGACGTTCATGCCGATATAACCGGCCAGGCCGGAGAGAATCGCGCCGACCGCAAATCCGCCCGCCGTGCGGGCCCCGAGCGCAATCCAGATCACGACGAAGAGAATGACGCCGACGACGCCGATCGTGAGGTATTGCCGGTTGAGATACGCCTGCGCACCCTGCTGGATCGCCAGGGCAATTTCCCGCATGCGATCGTTGCCGGCGGGCTTGGCCAGAATCCATCCGATCGACCAACCGCCGTAGACCAAGGCCGCTAGCGCGCACACCAGCGCGAAAATTACTGCGTTCGACATGACTATCCCCTCAAAATTGGCTGTATCGCAGAATCATTGTCATCCGTAGCTTCGCGACTGCAAGAATTTCGGCGAAGCTCGCGGTTGGCTGCTGCGCCCGCGATGCTATTGCGAGCATCCCCGGGTGCGCGGCCGGGAAAACACGCTATTTTGCCAGTTCCCGGTCCAGGAAGTCGAGCCGATCCTGTCCCCAGAAGAGCTCGTCGCGGTAAACGTAGGTAGGGGCGCCGAATACCTGGAGGTCGATCGCCTCCTGTGTCAGCGCGGCGTAGCGGGCCGCGGTGTCGGGCGTGGCCGCCCCTGCTTCGAGAGCAGCAGCGTCAAGCGCCTGCTCCCGGGCGATTGTGGTCAACGTGCCCGCGTCGGCGATGTTGCGCTCCTCCGCCCAGACCGCGCGCAGGATCGCGCCGGTCAGTTTGAGCGCGTCAGCCGCACTGCCATTGGACGCAGCGAGAATCCACTTCGACGCCAGGTCTCCGGACACGGGAAAGAACGCCGGCTGCTTGTTGATCGGCACCTGGAGATAGCGCCCCCAGCGTTCCAGCTCGACCAGACGATACGCCTGCCGCTGCGGAGCGCGCTGCTTCAGCGGCAGCCCCCCCGACACCCCGAACACCTTGCCCAGGTCGACGGGCTTGACATTGATCGAAGCGTGCCGTCGATCCGCGATGGCAACCAGGCGCTCGTGGCCGAGGTACGTGTAGGGCGATACCGGAGTGAAGTAGTAGTCGACGACTTTGGACATCCCGGCCTCCGCCTCAGATCTTGAATCCGGCGTCGAGCTTCTTGGGTACTCCGACATTCTTGAGGCGCACGTACTGCGGCAAGCCGCCTTTGAACGGCGGGTAGTCCTCGCCTCTCACCAGCGGCTCGAGGTACGCACGTGCCTTCGCGGTGATTCCATAACCGTCAGCAGTGATGAAATCGCGCGGCAGTTTTTTCTCGACGTTGGCGATTTTTTCGAGCGGCGCGACGCCGATCTTCCAGCGATAGGGCTTGTCGGACGTACGCAGAATCGCCGGCATCACGGCGTTGTGACCCGCAAGCGCGAGCTCCACTGCCGCCCGGCCAACGGCGTAGCTTTGCTGTACGTCGGTCTTCGACGCGAGATGGCGCGCCGCCCGCTGCAGGTAATCGGCGACCGCCCAGTGATATTTGTGGCCGAGCTTCGCCTTGACGAGCGCAGCGATCAAGGGGCCGACACCTCCGAGCTGGGCATGTCCGAACGCGTCCTTGGTCCCCGCCTCCGCCATCAGCTCGCCTGCCGGATTCAACAATCCTTCCGAGACACCGATGCAGCAGTAGCCGAACTTTTTCACGCACGCATCGACGCGCGCGATGAATTTCGCTTCGTCGAACCGGATCTCCGGAAACAGCAGCAGCAGCGGGATCGGCGTGCTCTCGTCGTCAGCGAGTCCGATCGCGGCGGTGATCCAGCCCGCATGACGGCCCATGACCTCGAGCACGAACACCCGGGTGGAAGTCTTGGCCATCGACGCCACATCGAACGCCGCCTCGCGCATCGACGTCGCCACATACTTGGCGACCGAGCCGAAGCCCGGGGAACAGTCGGTGATAGGGAGATCGTTGTCGACCGTCTTCGGCACATGCACCGCACTGATCGGATAACCGAGGCGTGCGGCGATCTGAGACACCTTGAGGCACGTGTCGGCCGAGTCGTTGCCGCCGTTGTAGAAAAAATAGCCGATGTCGTGCGCGCGGAAGACCTCGATCAACCGCTCGTACTGGGTGCGGTCCTTGTCGAAGTCGGCTAGCTGATAGCGGCACGACCCGAACGCACCGGAAGGCGTGTGCATGAGTGCACCGATCGCGCGCGGCGACTCCTTGCTGGTGTCGATCAGGTCTTCGGTGAGCGCCCCGATGATGCCGTTGCGGCCAGCATAGACCTTGCCGATGCGGTCGCGATGGCGGCGTGCAGTCTCGATGACGGCGCAAGCCGTGACGTTGATGACGGCGGTCACGCCGCCGGACTGGGCGTAGAAGGCGTTTCGTTTAGGCATGGAGAGCGATGGTTGATAACGGCGGGGTGCTGGCGCGCGGCTGGCGTCAGGTCTTCAACGCGGCCAGGACTGACTGCTTGATGGCGTCGACCGTGCCCATGCCATCGACCTTGCGGTACTTGGGCGCGCGCGGATCGCCGGTGGCGGCCCAACGGGCATAGTAGGCGATGAGGGGTTCCGTCTGCGCGTGGTACACGTCGAGTCGCTTGGTGACGGTTTCTTCCTTGTCGTCCTCGCGCTGGATCAACGGTTCGCCCGTGACGTCGTCGCGATCGGCAACCTTGGGCGGGTTGTACTTGATGTGGTACGTGCGGCCGGATGCTACGTGCACGCGCCGTCCACTCATGCGCTCGACGATCGCCGCATCGGGAACCGCGATTTCGAGCACGTAGTCGATGGGCACGCCGGCGTCCTTCATCGCGTCGGCCTGCGGAATCGTCCGCGGGAAGCCGTCGAAGAGGTAGCCGCCAGTGCAATCGGCCTCCTTCAGCCGCTCCTTGACCAACGCGATGATGATCTCGTCGGACACCAGTGCACCCGAATCCATCACCTTCTTGGCCGCGATGCCGAGCGGCGTGCCCGCCTTGACTGCGCCACGCAGCATGTCGCCCGTGGATATCTGCGGGATACCGTACGCCTCGCGGATGTAGTTGGCCTGCGTCCCCTTTCCCGCGCCAGGCGGGCCGAGCAGTATCAGTCGCATGATTGCCGCCAGAGAATGTAGGGCGTGCTAACGCCGGGGGGAAGTGCCGCGACGCGTTCGGGTTCTTGCGTGCTGGCAAAACCGCCCGCGGATTCTGGCCGGAATCACGACCGCGGTCAAACGGCGCCCTGGGCAAAAAGCCGGCGAACGCGCTCGAGATCTTCCTCGGTGTCGACGCCGGGCGCCGGTGCACCTCGCGTTATGCGGACCACGATGCGATGGCCATGCCATAACACCCGCAGCTGTTCGAGCGCCTCGAAACGCTCGATCGGTGCCGGCTCCAGCGCGGGATACTGGCGCAGGAAACCGACCCGGTAGGCATACAGGCCATAGTGGCGATACAGGGGCAGCCCCGGCGGAATTGCGCGCGCGCCGGTGGCGAAGGCGTCGCGCGCCCACGGAATCGTCGCCCGACTGAAATACAGTGCGTAGCCGGCACGGTCGAGCACTACCTTCACCACATTGGGATTGAATGCCTCCGCCGGGTCGTCGATCGGGTGACAAGCGGTGGCGATCGATGCATCGTCGTGCGTCGCAAGCGTTTCGGCCACTTCGCCCATGAGCGATGGCTCCAACAGCGGTTCATCCCCCTGGACGTTGACGACGATCGCCCGGTCGTCGAGCCCGAGCGCAGTTGCCGCCTCCGCCAATCGATCCGTGCCGGTCGGATGATCGCCACGCGTCATGACGGCGTCGAAGCCATGCGCGACCACGACATCGCGAATGCGCTCGTCGTCGGTCGCAACCACCACGTTGCTTGCGCCGCCCGCGCGGGCGCGCTCAGCCACGCGTACGACCATGGGTTTGCCCCCGATATCCGACAGCGGCTTCCCGGGCAGGCGCGTCGAGGCGTAGCGAGCGGGAATCAGGACCGTGTACATGCTGGATCAGGCAACGATTGCGAGGCGCGGACGTCCGCACCCTCACCCGCTGGTTATTCGTATTCCGAGGGATCGAGCCGGCGCGCCTCTTCCTCGAGCATGACCGGGATACCGTCACGAATGGGATATGCGAGTCGCGCCGACTTCGAGACGAGTTCCTGCCGGGCCCGGTCAAAGATCAGCGGCCCCTTGGTGACCGGGCACACCAGTATCTCGAGTAACTTGGGATCCACGCAGTTTCTCCTCGACTAGCGCAAACAACTTCGGATCGACCGCCGCCTTGATCGGGAGCGCCCAGCAACGATCGTCCGCGAATGAGGTGCATTTTACCGCATCCTTCTCGGTCATCAGGATCGCTGTCGCGTCCGCCAGTTCGAGGTCGGCGCGCGTGAAGCGATGGTGGTCCGGCAGCGCGTGGCATGAGGCCGTGATGCCGAGTGCCCGGAGGTGGTCGAAGAATCGCTGCGGGTTGCCGATGCCGGCGAGCGCATGCACACCCGGTCGCCGGAACGCCTCGGCACCGACGCTCGCACCTTTGCCATTCACCCGAACGAAGCGATCGCCGACGAAGGTCATCGCAAACTCGCGGCCGAATGCGCCCGTCACTGCCCCGCCGAGCAGCACCACGGCGTCGGTTTCGCGCAGGCGGGAGCGTGGTTCGCGCAACGGTCCGGCAGGGAGCGGCAACCCGTTACCCAAGCCGCGACTGACATCGACGACCGCAATTTCGACGTCGCGCGCCAGGGCGTAGTGCTGGAGGCCGTCGTCGGCGACGACGACGTCGCATTCGGGGTGTGCGGCGAGCAGCGCGCGAGCCACGCGCGGCCGATCAGCGCCGATCCACACTGGCCGACCGGTGCGCGCGAGCAGGAGAGGTTCGTCACCCACCATTTCGGCAACGGCGTCGGCGCCTACGGCTTGCGGCATCCGAGTGTCGGCGCGGTAACCACGGCTGACGATTCCCGGGTGCCAGCCTCGTGCGACGAGCTCCTCCACCAGCGCGATGACCAACGGCGTCTTGCCACTGCCGCCGACGGTGATGTTGCCAATGACGACCACCGGGACGGGCAAGCGATCGCTGCTGAACACGCCCGCCCGATAGAGCTGGCGTCGGAGCGCTGCGGCCGCGCGAAACAGCGGTGACAGGGTCGCAAGTGCCGCCGTGAGTAGCGTGATCCGAGGCGCATACCAGTCGCGAATGAGGCGGTCGGCGAAGCTCATTGCCGTATTCTCAAGCACCGGTGACGACGCTGCGGCGGAGTGCACGGGTGCCTCAAGTCATCCCGGCGCAGGTCCATGGGCCCATATGCCGGCAAACCCCTTGCGACCGTCGCAACTTGGATCCCGCGCTCGCCGGGATGACGCATCCGTTTCCAATCGCTGCGACGCTTCGCGTCTTGCTCTTGGACGTATGCGTCACTTCTTCGTGGTCTGTGTCGCGAAGGTGATGTGGATGAGTCCCACCTGCCGCGCGGCTTCCATCACGTGAATGACGGACTGATGCGTTGCGTTGGCGTCGGCGTTGATGATGACCACGGCGTCCTTGGCACCACCCGAGGCGTGCCCCAGGGCCTCGCCCAAGGCGGCGACGGTCGTGAACGGAAACACGTTCTTGTCGATGACGTACTTGCCCTGGGCATCGATGCCGACATTGATTTCCTTGGGCCGCTGCTTCATCTGGTCGGCGTCGGCCTCAGGCAGGGTGATCTGGAGCTCGGCCACACGCTGGTATGTCGTCGTCACCATCAGGAAAATCAGGATGACAAGCAGGACGTCGATCAACGGAATGAAGTTGATCTCGGGTTCGTCGCGCACCCGGGTGCCGCGGAGGTTCATGCCTTTGTCGCCTCCTCGCGAGCAGTGGTCGTGTCATCACTATCTTGTCGGCGACGGCGCATATTCGCCTTGCCGTCGATCCCCGCATTCGCGGGGCCCCTCGCCGGGTGGCTCATGCGCCTACTTGCGCTCGCCATGCGCGAGTTCGACAAGCTTTACCGCCTGCTGTTCCATTTCGAGGATGAGGTCATCGACGGTGGCACGAAAATGGCGATAGAACATCATGCTGGGGATCGCGACGATCAGACCCAGTGCGGTGTTGTAGAGGGCCACCGAGATCCCATGCGCGAGTTGCGTCGGGTTGGATCCTGCGGCACTTTGGGAACCGAAGATTTCGATCATGCCCACCACCGTGCCGAACAGTCCGAGCAACGGCGCCATCGCGGCAATCGTCCCCAACGTGGTCAGGAACCGGCCGAGATCGTGGCTCACGACGCGCCCGACCTCTTCGATGGCTTCCTTCATCACGGGCCGCGGGCTCTTGACGTTCGCCAGTCCTGCGGCGAGTACGCGGCCCAGCGGACCTTGCGCTGCCGTTTTCGTCACCAACTCCGCAGTGAGCCCCTCACGCTTGTATTCGCCCAGAACGTGATCAACCATCCCCACGGGAGCGACAACCGATTGCCGCAGCGACCACAAGCGCTCGAAGATGAGGGCCAGCGCAACGACCGATGCGAATATCAACGGCCAGATCGGCCAGCCTGCTGCTTGGATGATCGACCACACGGAATGCGACTCCCAGCGGGAAAGCGTGCACTCTAGCGTGACCGTCTCGATTCGGCAAGGCAATGCATGCCGAGTCGTCAACAAAGCGCGATTAACGCTTCGCTAGCGTGGATCAGCGGATTCCGCGAGCGTCGCGGATATCGCCGCGCCGACAAGCACGATCATCCAGGAGAGATACACCCAGACGAGAAACAACGGCAACGCGGCGATGGTCCCGTAGACGATTTCGTACGTCGGCACATGCTTGATGTAGAAACCGAATCCCGATTTCGCGATGTCGAAAGCGATCGCCGCCACCATGCCCCCGGCCAGCGCCGCGCGCCAGGGGACGCGTCGCACTGGTACCAGCGCGTACATCATGGTGAGAATCAGAGTTCCGAGACCCAGGCCCAGCGACTGCGTGAGCAGCGGCAGGGTTTCGGAATTGATGGGCACCACCTGAATCGAGCGTTCGATGCCCCACTTGGTAACGAATACCGCGGCACCGATCAACGCGGGCACTGCGATGAAACCAAACGTGTAGACGATGGCGCGACGCGCAAACGACCTCCTGGTGGTGATTCCCCACACCGCGTTGATTTCGCGTTCGATCTGCGCGACGAGCATCACCGCGGTATAGATGACGAAGGCGATCGCGATGCCTTGCAGGTCCCCAGAGCGCGAAGTGAATTCGGACAGATATTGGCGCACCGTGCTGCTGCTTCCCGGGAGCAGGAACCGCAGCAGGACCGGCTCGATCGCATCGATCCAGTTCTCGAACCCGGGCAAACGCGCGACGTAGCTGAAGGCAACAGTGAAGAGCGGCACCAGGCCCAGCAGGGTCGTGAACGCGAGGCTGCCGGCAACGCGGTCGATATCCGTCGCGCGCACGCGTCGAACGACGCGCCAGACGAACGGCATGAACTGACGGAACGAGGCAGGCACCGTCATTCCGCTATCGAGTATGCCACTTGCTGGAAGGCACCTCGCGTGACGGCAGGCGGGACATTGGCGGCTTCGCGACTCGAAAGACGCGCGATTATCGCACCGCGCAACTGCAGTGCTCAACGTAAATCGCGCCGCGGTAAGGTTGATGCCACCGGCGACGGCGAAGACCCGCTGGGCCGGCGTGCAGAATCGCGCTACGCTGAAGAGATCTCGAAGGACGCTAACCCCGCATTCGGCGTCGTGCGCCTGATGCGCAGGACGCGGGAGCCGTTGAACGCCCTCAGCCCCGGCGCGCGAGTATTCCGGCACCGCCGAGCGCGGCCCCGACGGTCCAGAAGACGGGCGCCAGGCCCAGCGTCGAACCCACCGCGCCGAAGAGCAACGGCATCGCGAACGTCGATGCGTTGACGATGGTCATGCGCACCCCGGCGGCTTCACCCATGCGGCCGGCGGGCGCGATGCTGTACAGCAGCGACATCACCATCGGCTGGCCGCTGCCCAGCGCGAGCCCGAGCGTGAAAGACAGGGTCATGAGCACGGCAACCTGCTCGACGAAGGGGAACAGCGCAAACGCCACGCCGGCGACGAATAGTGCTCCGGTGAGGACTTCGAATTCGGAGAATCGCTGCACGATCTTGGGCATGAAGAGGCGCACGACGAACGTCGCGACGGCAAAAGAGGCGAGGATCACGCCGATGCGCGACGCGGAAAGACCGATGTTGGCGCCGTAGATCGGGATGAAAAACGAATGCAGGTCCCACGCCATCGACAGCAGGCCGTTGATGATGAAAACCCGACGCAGGCGCGGATTGCCCAGCAGTACCTTCAAACCCCCTTTGGCGTCGGTGGGGAGTGCTCGATGCGGCCCGGGCAACCAGATCACGCGGCGCCCAAGTGCGACGATCGGTACCACCGGCAGCACGGCAAGGACACCAAACGCTGTCGTGAAGCTTGCGTGGTCGATCAGGAAGCCCGCGATCAACGGCCCGCCGAACAACGATATCGAGTAGCCGAGCGCGAGCAGGCTGAAGTTCCTGGCACGCTCCGAAGGCGGACCGTAGGCTCCGGTCGCGTTCTGCATCGAAACCTGAAACAGCATGAACGACACTCCGATCAGCGAGGTCGCTACGTACAACGGCGCAATGCCGGACGCGAAGCACGGGATGAGCGCGCCGAGCCCAATGCCGCAGGAGCCGGCGAGCATCGGCCGCCGGACACCCATGCGGTCGGAAAGCCGCCCTGCCGAGACCGCCAACAGCATCGGCAGGAACGCATAAAGTCCCATGAGGGTACCGACGATCAATGGCGTTGCCCCGTGCGAAAGCGCGTAGAGCGCCACCGTGACGCGCCCGCCGGTGAGCACCGTGTGATTGAAAATGCCCAGTGCAATGAGCGCGAGAAATGATTTTCGGCGCTGCCCCTCCGGATCGCTCACGGCGCCAACCGCTCGATGCGCCAGTGGCCGTTTTCGGTGCGATAGCGAATCCGATCGTGCAGGCGCGAGCGGCGCCCTTGCCAGAACTCCATGACCTCTGGCATCAGGCGGTATCCTCCCCAATGCGGTGGACGCGGCACGCTCACCCCATTTTCCGCGAACCGCTCCTGCGACGCGGCGAATTCACTCTCCAGCCAAGCGCGGTCCGGGATGGTCCGACTCTGCGGCGACGCCCATGCGCCGACGCGCGACAGCAGGGGGCGGGAGCCAAAATAGGCGTCCGACTCCGTCGCTGGAACCTTGGCGATCCGACCCTCGACGCGGACCTGGCGCTCGAGTTCGACCCAGTGAAAGAGCAATGCGGCGTCTGGGCGCACCGCTAGCTCGTTTCCCTTGCGGCTCTCGTAGTTGGTGAAGAAGACGAACCCTGCGGCGTCGGCGCCCTTCAGCAGGACGATGCGCGCGGAAGGTCGGCCCGACGCGTCGGCCGTCGCAAGCGTCATGGCGGTCGGTTCGGGCACCTCGGCACGTATCGCTTCGGACAACCACCGGTCGAATTGCCGGACTGGGTCGGGATCGACGTCGGCTTCGGTGAGCGCGGCGAGATGGTACTCGCGGCGGATGTCGGCAATATTCACGAGGTGGAAGGCACGGGTGCTTCGCCATTATCGCTGTTCGCGACGCCCGCTGCACGAACACGGCCAAAACGGCGGAATGGCGGCGCCGGTGACGTCGTCAGCGCGGCGCGCCGGTGGCTGCGGGGGAAAATGCGCCGGTCAGGATGCGCGCGAGCGGATTCTCGTCGATGCAACACTCATCGCCGTTCGCTCTGAAAAGCGCGCAGATTTGCACACCACGCACGCGAGATTGCGGTATATTTGCCCCGATGGAGCGAAAGGGCCGATGCCAGGAGATCGGCCTGGCTTCATACTCATCGCCGTATAAAGCGATCAACCCCAGGAAGGAGAGCTATGGCTACTGCCAAAAAAGCTGCAAAGAAGCCCGCGAAAAAGCCCGCGGCGAAAAAGCCCGCGGCGAAGAAACCGGCGGCGAAGAAGGCCGCAAAGAAAGCTGCACCGAAGAAGGCTGCGCCCAAGAAGAAGGCTGCACCGAAGAAGGCTGGCGCCAAGCGCAAGCCCAACGCTGCATTCATGAAGGCGATGACCCCGTCCGGAACGCTCGCCATGGTCGTGGGCAGCATGCCTCTGCCGCGCACTGAAGTCACCAAGAAAATCTGGGACTACATCAAGAAGAACAAGCTGCAAGACTCGATCAACAGGCGCCTGATCAACGCCGACGAAAAGCTCAAGCAGGTTTTCGGCGGCAAGAAGCAGGTGTCGATGTTCGAGATGACAAAGCTGGTCTCGAACCACCTCAAATAGTCTTTTTGCAGCGGCGCGCAACTCTGCGTGCACGCTCGATACAACGGCCGGTCATCGCAATGCGGTGACCGGCCGTTTCGTTGGCGCACGCTGCCGGCGCGCCCGCCGCACTACCCCTTCAATTCCATCGCGCGCGCGACCGCGGGCCGTGCGGCCATCACCTCGCCCCAGCGGGTGAGATGCGGCAGGTCACCCGCCTTGTCGACGAGTGCTTTGCGGACGGCGTACACCGGATACAGCGCGAAGTCGGCGATCGACAGTTCGTCGGCAAGATAGTCGCGATCGGCAAGGCGCGCATCGGCGCTCCGCAAATAGCGCAGGCATTGCTGCTCGAAGAATGCCGTGTTGCCCGGAACCTTCTCGGGGACCAAGGTCGAGACCAGAAAAATGGCGCTGCTGGCGCGCGCCGCGTCGGTGGTCGCCTGCAACAACCACTGCAGTGCGATCAGGCGCCGCACTGCATCCGCCGGGATGAACCTGCCGGCTTTTTCCGCGAGATAGATGACGATGGCGCCCGACTGCGAGAGCGTGAGGGGCTTGCCGGTCGGACCGTCCGCATCGACGATGACCGGTATGGCACCGGCCGGATTGACCTTCAGGAATTCGGCCGCATGCTGCTCGCCCTTCATCAGATCGATCCAATGCATCCGATACGGCAGTTCGCACTCCTCGAGCAGAATCGCGGCGCGTTGGCCGTTGGACGTTGCAAAGGTATAGAAATCGATCATGAACGATGCCTTCGAAGTTGTTGGCGCGGGGGGCGCGTGATAACGGATTCATGCCGGCGCACTTGGCACTGCGATCCGTGAACGGCGCCGACGGTGTCAGGCACCCTTCTTGCGCTGGGGCCAGTCGTCCTCGTCGACGAGTATGCGCAGGACACGGGTACGCTTGCCGTCCCCGTAACGCTCCATCTGCACGAGCACGGGATAGAGCTCCATCAGCTTGGCACGCGCCGCGGCTTCGTCGTCGAAGGTGAGCAGCGCGCCGTCGCTGCCGCGCACGTCGTGCCAGAGGCCGTTGCCTTCCTCGATTTCAATCTTGAATCGTGTGCGCTCGGCCATTGTTCATCTTTCCTCGGAAAAATCAGCTGACGGCCGGCGGGCGCGCGTGCGTCTGTAGCGCCCGGATACGTTCCTCGATCGGCGGATGCGTCGCGAACAGGGCGGCGATGCCCGATTTGTCGGTGATGCCGAACCCGGTAAGGGCCTTCGGCAACTCGCCCGGCGGCAATCCGCCGAGACGGGCCAGCGCGCGCATCATCGGCTGCGGCGTACCGAGATACTGCGCGCTGCCGGCATCGGCGCGGAACTCGCGCCGGCGCGAAAACCACGCCACGATGATGCTCGCGAGGACACCGAAGAGGATCTGGGCGACGA
The DNA here is from genome assembly GCA_963726935.1 of uncultured beta proteobacterium. Taxonomy (GTDB): domain Bacteria; phylum Pseudomonadota; class Gammaproteobacteria; order Burkholderiales; family Casimicrobiaceae; genus PALSA-1003. Next base: position 103,312 of record CAVSEH010000010.1, on the reverse strand, counting down.
TCATGGTGATGAAGTAGCCAGGGCCCGTGCCGCGCTCGGTGCGAAAGATGATGCGGTCGACAAAAAACGCCACGACCCGCGAAAGAAACACGACAAACGTGTTCACCACGCCCTGGATGAGGGTCAGCGTGACCATGTCGCCGTTCGCAACGTGCGCGACTTCGTGACCGAGCACCGCTTCGATCTCCTCGCGCGACATCGAATTCAGCAAGCCGGTCGACACGGCAACCAGCGACGAATTGCGAAATGCCCCGGTGGCGAATGCATTGGCATCGCCTTCGTACACGGCGACCTCCGGCATGCCGATGCCGGCCTTGTCGGCCAGCTTCTTCACCACGCCCACGAGCCATGCTTCGTCCTGATTGGCCGGCGTCTGGATCACATGCGCACCGGTCGAGTACTTCGCGATGGTCTTCGACATCAGCAGGGAAATGATCGCGCCCGTGAAGCCGACGACGGCGGAAAACACAAGCAGCGCCCCGGGATTCAGTCCATTGGCAGCGAGCGCCTGGTCCAGGCCGAGAACCCTTATCACGACGCTGAGCACGACCATCACCGCGATGTTGGTGACGAGGAAAAGAAGAATGCGTTTCATGGGTTCCTCCGGACGTGAGGTCGCCGATTCTAGCAGGCTTACGCCCGGTGGTCTTACGCGAAATTCCGCAAAGGGGCGTACTTTCTAGCCGCCCTTGCTCCACGAATCGCGCAGCGTCACCGCACGGTTGAATACCGGGCTGCCCGGCTTGGAATCTCGCGGGTCGGCGATGAAGTAGCCGTGCCGCTCGAATTGAAAGCGTGATTCGGACTCGGCCTGGGCCAGCGCCGGCTCAACGTAGGCGGTAATCACGCGCTTGCCGTGTGGATTGAGATCGTCGAGATAGTTGCGCTCCATCGGTTCGACGAACTCGATGTCGTCATCGATCGCGGCGGTGGTTCCGGCTGCCACCGCGACTTCGGCGACCTCGATCGATTCGCGCGCGCGTCCGGGCTCCGGCACGACGAACAGTCGATCGTAGAGCCGCACCTCAGCGGGCTGGGCGTGCGCAGCAGACAGCCAATGGATGTTCCCCTTGACCTTGCGCACTTCGGCGCCGGCGGTACCGCTGCGCGTGGCGGGGTCGTACGTGCAATGCACCGCGACGACGTTGCCCGCCGCGTCCTTGTCGGCGCCAACGCACTTGATGATGTAGCCGTAACGCAGGCGCACCTCCGCGCCGGGCGACAGTCGGAAATAGCCCTTCGGCGGTTGTTCGCTGAAGTCGTCGCGTTCGATCCACAGTTCCCGCGTCAGCGGCATCGAACGCTTGCCGAGCTCGGGCTTTTGCGGATGGTTCGGGGCGAAACATTCTTCCTCGCCATCCGCGGGGTAGTTGTCGATGATCAGCTTGAGCGGATCGAGCACGGCAGTGCGGCGCTCCGCGCGCTCGTTCAGGTCGTCGCGCAGGCACATCTCGAGCACGCTGATGTCGATCCACTGGTGCGCTTTCGACACGCCGATGCGTTCGGCGAACAGCCGGATCGATTCCGGCGTGTAGCCGCGGCGACGCAACCCCACGAGGGTGGGCATGCGCGGATCGTCCCAGCCGTCGACATGGTTGCCCTCGACCAACTCGATGAGCTTGCGTTTGCTCATCACGGTATACGTCAGGTTGAGTCGCGCGAATTCGTACTGCTGCGGCAGCGGTCGCTGCAGCAACCCGGCCTCGGCGAGCCGCTCGATCACCCAGTCGTACAGCGGCCGATGATCCTGAAACTCGAGTGTGCAGATCGAGTGCGTGATGCGCTCCAGCGCGTCGGAAATACAGTGGGTGTAGTCGTAGAGCGGGTACACGCACCACTTGTCGCCGGTCCGGTGATGCTTGGTATGGCGAATGCGATAGATCGCCGGATCGCGCAGATTCATGTTGGGACTCGCGAGGTCGATCTTGAGCCGCAGCACGTGCGCGCCATCGGGGAATTCGCCTTCCTTCATGCGGCGAAACAGATCCAGATTCTCCTCGACGGAGCGGTCGCGGTACGGTCCGGGCTTGCCGGGTTCGGTGAGCGTTCCACGCAAGCGACGCACTTCCTCCGGCGTGGAACTGTCGACGTAGGCAAGACCAGCCTTGATCAGATGCCGGGCGAATTCGTACAGGCGATCGAAGTAATCCGAGGCGTGGTAGAGATGCGGCCCCCAGTCGAAGCCGAGCCATTTCACCGCCGCCATGATCGAGTCGGTGAATTCGACGTCTTCCTTGACCGGATTGGTGTCGTCGAACCGCAGATGGCAGGTGCCGCCGTTTTCGGCAGCGAGCCCGAAGTTGAGGCAGATCGATTTCGCGTGACCGATATGCAAGTACCCGTTCGGCTCGGGGGGGAAGCGTGTGACGACGCGTCCGCCGTATTTGTGCGTGCGCAAATCCTCGGCGATGATTTGACGCAGAAAATTGGAGACCGGTGTTGGCGCAGATTCCTGCGGCGGTGCAGCATTCATTACGGTTTGTTCATGAACAAATGACAGCGAACATGCATTCTAACCGGTGGGGTTGGGGTCGTCACCGGCCGCCATGCCACACGCGCGATGCGCCCACCGCGAAACCCGCGCCCAGCAAGGCTCTTCAGGGGGACGCGGACATATCATCATGGCCGTTGTCCACAATATCTGTGGATAAAAGTGTGCATATCTTGTAAATTTGGTCGCTAAGTAGTCCTGCCCGTAGGGATTTCGTTGCCATGCCCAAATTCGCACCGTCTTTTTATTGTCATAATTCAATGGGTTAATTTTGGTTCTCTACACGCCGTCGCAACTGGCTCCGGGCTTTCTTGCGACTGTAAATCGTGTAGTCACTGCAAAACTACCAGGCACTTTTGTCATGGACACTGAGCAACTTCCGGGTTCGTTGTCGAAGTCAGCAGCGCCTGACCCGCTTACCGCCGTAGTCGCCAACGCCGTTGTGCCGGTATCGTTGCTGGTCAGCTCGGCGCGCCTGATCATCGAGCGCTATCTCGGGCTGGCGTGGATCAGCGGCGAGATCTCCGGCTTCACCCGTGCCGCGTCCGGTCACTGCTACTTCACCTTGAAGGACGATCGTGCCCAGGTCCGCTGCATCCTGTTCCGCAACAAGGCGCAGTTGCAGGACGTCCCGCTCAAGGACGGTCTTGCGGTAGAAGTCCGCGCGACCCCCACGATTTACGAAGCGCGCGGCGACTTCCAGCTCTCCGTCGACAGCGTGCGTCTCGCCGGCATCGGCGTGCTGTACGAGCAGTTCGCGAAACTCAAAGCCAAACTCGAGGCGGATGGTTGGTTCCGCCCGGAGCGCAAACGCGCATTGCCCGCCTTCCCCCGCGCGGTCGGTATCGTCACATCGCACCATGCCGCGGCGCTGCGCGACGTGTTGACCACGCTAAATCGCCGCCTGCCGTCCCTGCGGGTCATTCTCTATCCAGCGCCCGTACAGGGCAGCGAAGCGGCCGCGGGCATCGCGATCGCCATCGCCGCGGCCAACGCGCACGCGGAGGTCGATGTCCTGATCGTCTGTCGCGGCGGAGGGTCGATCGAGGACCTGTGGGCGTTCAACGAGCTGGCCGTCGCACGCGCTGTGTTCCAGTCGACGATCCCCATTGTCAGCGGCGTCGGCCATGAAACGGATTTCACGATCTGCGATTTCGTCGCCGATGCGCGCGCACCGACGCCCACGGCGGCCGCGGCGCTGGTCGTGCCCGACCGCGTCGCGCTCCTCGCCCAGGTGCTGGCACGCGCAGAGCGCTGGCGTCGTGCAACCGAGCGCGCGCTCGAGTCGCGCATGCAACGGGTCGACCTGGTCTCGCGTCGGCTCGTACACCCGGCGGCAAGACTGCAGGCCCAGTACGTTGCTCTCGAGAGGCTTGCGCAGCGACTATCGCGCGCCGCGGCGGCGGCTACACGCCAGCGCGATCGTGACGTGATGACTCAGGGTGGGCGTTTGGTGCGACAGCTGCGAACACAGCTGCCACAGCGCGAAGCGCTTGCGCGCGCGTGGGAACGCTGGCGCCGTGGGGCGGCCGACCGGCTCGCGACCGCCGACTTGAAGATCGGCGCGCTCGACGCCGGCATGCGCCACCTGAACCCGCAGGGGGTGCTCGATCGCGGGTACAGCATCGTGACCAACACGGCCGGCGCGGTGGTGCAGGACAGCGCGGGTCTTGCGGTGGGTGATGGCTTGAACCTGCGCTTCGCGCGCGGGGCGGCCAGCGCGCGAGTTACCGACAAAGGCAGCCGATAGCAGGGTGTTGAAAAGCGTCGTGAGGAGGGCGAGCTGCGCGGCGCGCTCATTTGCCACTGAGCGCAAGCAACCGCAACGTACATAGACGTACGTGAGGATTGCGAGCGGCCGAGCAACAAAGCAGATCGCCCCCGCAGCGCCTTTTGAACGCCCTGCTAGGCCTCGTCGGGATCGGGATCGTCGACCGCGCCGCTCGTGCGCGCCTTGGCGACTACGTCCTTGGGCGCTTGCGCCGCGATCCGGGGCGTCGCGCACGCGACGTCCGCGTTCTGCGCACGGTGACGCAGCGCGTGATCGATCAGCACCAGTGCCAGCATGGCTTCGGCGATCGGCGTCGCCCGAATGCCGACGCACGGATCGTGGCGCCCGTGCGTGTTCACCACGACGGGACGACCCGCCTTGTCGATCGTGTGACGATCGAGCCGAATCGAGGACGTGGGCTTCACCGCGAACGACACGACGATGTCCTGGCCGGTCGAGATGCCACCGAGAATGCCGCCGGCGTGATTCGACACGAACCCTTGCGGCGTCATTTCGTCGGAGTGTTCGGTCCCCTTCTGCGCGATGCTGGCGAAGCCGGCGCCGATCTCCACACCCTTCACCGCATTGATGCTCATCATCGCGCCCGCGATGTCGGCATCGAGTTTGCCGTACACGGGTTCGCCCCAGCCGACGGGTACGTTTTGCGCGATGACGTTGATGCGCGCGCCGACGGAGTCGCCGGACTTGCGCAGCGCATCCATGAACGCCTCGAGCTCAGGGGTGACCTCGTCGTTCGCCGCGAAAAAGGGATTCGTGTCCACGTGCTCCCAGCTCTTGAACGGTATCGATTTCGGACCGATCTGAGCGAGACACCCGCGGATCACGACGCCGTAGCGCTCGTGCAGCCATTTGCGCGCGACGGCACCTGCGGCCACGCGCACAGCGGTTTCGCGCGCGGACTGCCGGCCACCACCGCGATAGTCGCGAATGCCGTACTTCTGCCAGTAGGTGTAGTCGGCATGGCCCGGACGAAAGGTGTCGGCGATGTTCGAGTAGTCCTTGCTGCGCGCGTCCTCGTTGCGGATGAGCAACGCGATCGGCGTGCCGGTGGTCCGGCCTTCGAATACGCCTGACAGTATTTCGACCGTGTCGGATTCTCGTCGCTGCGTGACGTGACGCGACGTACCCGGCTTGCGCCGGTCGAGGTGCTGCTGAATATCCGCGGCAGACAATTCCATCCCCGGCGGGCAGCCGTCGACCACGCACCCGATCGCCGGGCCGTGCGATTCGCCGAAGGAAGTTACACAGAACAGCGTGCCGATCGTGTTGCCGGACATGGCGTGCGCGTGAGACGTGAACGACGCGCGAGTTTAGCACGCAGGCGCATCGTCTCCTGGGTCGCTATCGATCACGCGTCGTCGCGCTTCGACGCAGTTGCATCGACACCTGCCGGTACCGCGAGTTCGCGCGACAAGCGCCACGCCATCCAGCCAAGCATGGCGACCCCGAGCACCAACGTCGACCACAACAGCAGGCGCTTCGAATCGATCGGCTTGGACAAGCGCGCGTCGCCACCGAGCGCCTGGGCGTTGCCGGACCGAGGCACCGCAGCGCCGATGGCAGGCGCCTCCGGCGTGTCGTAGGCCGGCACCAGCGTCCGGATCGGCAGGGCGCTCGATTCCGTGGTCGCGCTGCCGTAGGCGACGACGAACGGGCCGCTGCCACGCGCCGCGAAGACGATCTGTTGCGGCAACCATCCGGCGCGCATCATCGGCCGTCCCGCCCCCAGCCCACCGATGCGCGGATCGACATGCACGCGCCAGTAGCGAGGCGCGCCCGCGTTCACGACGATTGGCGGCGAAGTCACTTCGCCGTCGCCCTGCCGCAGCCGAAACAGGACCTCCGACGCGACGAGTCGCCATGCGTCCTCCGCTGTCGCGCGCGCAAATAACTGCGCCGGGACAACGGTATTCTGCTCGGGCAGAGCGATCGCGATCCGCTCGATCGGGAACGTGCCTTTCAAGTCGAAATCGTAGTCACCCTCGTGTTCCGGCGAAGCCACCCCGGTCGCTTCGTTCCATTGCAGCGGGGGATCGACGAGCCGCGCGGCGTATTCGCCCACGACGCCCGCGAGGTTCAGCGGCGGCTGGGTGGGGGCCCAGCTCAACCGCAAATAGCTCGCCTTCGTCGCGGGTATCTCGATCCGATCGCGACGCAAGCGGCGCCCTTCGTATTCAAGGTCGATGAGCGGCGCATCGTTCACCACCGTGCGCCAGGTCGCGAGATCGTCGCTCGCATCGACGCGAAATCGCATGCCGACACTGCGCGGCAACGTTTCCCAGTTCGTGACGAGTGCGGTGAGCGGCTCCGTCAGCGCCGACGTATCCAACACGTAACCGATCAGGTGATCACCCACGACCGGCACGCCGTCGCGCGTGGTCAGACTGAGCGTCGTCGCTCCGGCCGCGGCACGGTTCAACGTGAGCGCAAGGCCGCCGAGATCGGTTTGCGCTTGTTCCACGCGCAATGGAAATTGCGGCAGGTACACGGGGGCGCGCTTTTCGCGAGCGGGTGCGGCACGCGGGACGAAGGCAAACGGCACGACGGCCCCATCGCCGTTGAACACACGCATGTCGCCGAGATCGCTGCGCACCGCGCCGCTGTAAACAGCAGCAGGCAACTCGACCCGATAGAAGGCATCGTCACCCTCGGTCGCCAGCGGAATGCCAAAGGCGAAGTCGTGCGGCGACTGTGCCGCAGCCGCGTGCGCCAGCAGCAGGAAGAACGCGTAGCGTTTCATGCCGGGCTCTCCGGGCGCCGGGGTGGAACCGGCGCGAGATAGCCGATCAGCAGCAGCAGGAGACCGACACCGATGAACGACACGATGCGCTCCACGCCACCGACCTGCGACAGGTCGACCAGAAACAGTTTGGCCACCACGAGCGCCAGCAGCAGCGCGCCGGCAATCCACGCAACGCGCCAGTAGCGGCGGTTGGCGAGCACCATCGTCCCCAGCGCAAGCAGCGACCACAGCAGGGCCAGCACGGCCTGTACCAATCGCGACTGCCATAGTCCACGAAACGTGAACGGAACGTCGAACCAAAAGTGGATAGTGCGCAGCGCAAGGCCGTTGATCCATACGAAGGCGAGCAGCGCGAAAATTGCGGCGAGCAGTGCCGGATGCCAGAAACCAGGATCGACCACACGTTCGCTGCGTATGCGCAGCGCCCAGGTCGCCAGCGCCAGGAGCGCCAGCGCGACGGTGATGTCGAGCGGATTGAACAGCGGGACGTAGGGCAGCGGCAACGGGTCGCCGTCGCTCGAGACGTTCACGCCCAACGACCACAGGGTGAGTACGACTGCAATCGGCGTCGCGCCGATGATCAGATACGCGTGGCGGTGAACGCCGACAGGCCATGACGCACCACCCGCCGCCATCGTGACCGCCCCGAGCGCGATGGCCGGGACGAGTCCCCAGGGCACCATCGCCCAGACGCCGTCGCCCGAACCGACTCGTGACCCAGCCCACGCGAATTCGTGCGCGCAGAGCAACGTCACGAGCCACAACAACCCCGCGTGCCAGAAATCCAGAGGCAGCGCGATACCGGTGCCGTCCGCCGCATCGTCACGTTCCGCCGCATGCAGCATCCATACGACGACGGCGATGGCGAACGGCCACGCGAGGTATCCGCCGTGTCCAAGCAAATGCGCATCGACATGCCAGAAGGCGTCAACACGCCAGGGCCGCACGATCGAGGCCAGCGCGATGAGTAGCAGCGCAGGAAGCAGCAGGAAAGCGGGAATGCGCGCCGCGGGCCACGCGGCACGCCGCTCGGCAAATGCGAACGCGATCGCCGTCAGCGTGAGCAGGCCGACGCCTGCGCTCGTGCGCGTATCGCGCGGCAACCAGTGTCCGATCTCGCGCCAGCCCGCGCCGAGCCACCAAAGGGCGCCCCACGCCAACAGGATCACGGCAAATGTCTGCTCACCGGGCTTCAAGTCGGCGCGGCGCCGCTGCATGAACCAGGCACTGAAAAGCGCTGCCAAACCGACGAGCACCGCCCCGAGATAATCGCTGTTCAGGATAGGCCAGAGCTTCTCGGGCATACCGCTGCGCCAAATGGCGAGTCCGGACGCGAACGCGATGCCCGCGCCGAATTGCAGCAGCAATCCGAAGACACGGACCGCGAGTCGACGCTGCACCACGCCTGTCCAAAGCATCGCCGCGCCTTCGAGCGCCCATGTCGCGGACGTCCAGCGGGTATCGAGGGCGAGCGGTATCGCCAGCGTCGCGAAGATGACGCCGAGCGCGAGGAAAGCTTCGACGAGCAGGCGCACGTTGTCGCTCCGCCGCGCGTGCAGGACCTTTGCCAGCACGAGATAGACGGCGGACATGCCGACGGCGCTCAGCGCCATGCCGTAGGGCATGTTGCGCACCAGCCCGCTCTGCAACCCAGCGACGACCAGCGGCGTGCCGAAAACGAGCGTGCTGTCGAGATAGTCGCGCAACGCGAACGACTGACGCAGCGCGTAGAGCACCGCGATCGTGACGTAGAAGAGGAAGAACAGGATCAGGAATGGTTCCGTCGTGGCGAAGTCTTCGGGGCGATAGCGCGTGACGCCCCAGATCGTGCCGATGACGAAGGTGAACAGGAAACCAAGCAGATTCAAGCGACGCCACGGCTTGAACCAGGCGACGGCGAAGATACCGGCGTTGAGCACCGTGTAGTAACTGAACAGCAGTACGTGACTGCCGGTGTTGCTCGACGTCAGTATCGGCGCGAGAAATCCGCCCACGACGCCGACCGCGGCCAGCGCGATGGCATCCTGCCGTATCGCCAGCCACGCCGACAGCGCCGCGATACACACCAGCAGCACGAAGGCCGCCGTCGGCGGAAGCAAACCGTACAGACGCAGCGCCCCAAAAACGGTCAGGTACAACACGCCAACGCCCGCACCCTGGAGAATCATGGCGTAGCCGTGACGCCGCACACGCAGCCACCAGCCGAGCGCCAGCAGAGCGATCCCGCCAAGCGCGACTCCGGCAAGCCGAACCTCGATCGGAACGCGAACGTGGTCGGTCGCGTACTTGACCAGGAAGGCGACGCCGATGAACAGCAGCAAGACGCCGACGCGCGCCAGCGTGTTGCCCCCCGTGATCCAGACGAGCCACGCGGGCCGCGATGCGGTTTGGCTCGCGCCGGCAGCGCTCGCCTCCGCTGTCGATGAGTCAGAGGCCGCCGTGCGCGTCGCCGTGGCAACACCCGCGCCGCGACCACCTTTGCGCACCGACAGCGGTGCCGCCACGGGTGCTGGAATCTCCGTCGCAATCGCGGGTTGCGGGGCCATCGCGGGCGTCGCGGACGCTACGTTGTCCCGCACCGACGCCACCGGGGGCACGACGTTGGCGATCGCCGGCGGCGGCACGACGGTTCCGGCCGCGGGTTGCACGAGCAGCGTCTGCACGCGCGCTTCAAGGTCGCTTACGCGTTGTTGCAGCCGCTTCTTCCAGGAGCCCGCCATGATGCCGGCGACCAGCCCCGCCGCGGCTCCGAGCATGCCCACCGCGCCGTCATAGGCACCACCGACGAACGCTCCGATAACGAGTCCGACCGCCCACATACGATTCTCCTTGGCGAACCTCAGCGCCGATCGCCGCGCAGCGCCAATACGACTCCCTGCAGAATTTCAGGTGTCGCGTTCGCGGGCGCGATCGGTGCGCCCGCGACCAGCGCGATTCGCGAGAACACGCCCCGAAATCGCCGCATCGCCTTGCCATCCGAAACCCGGCTGAAGAAACTGCCCCAGAGTCCGCGCAGCGCCATCGGCACCACCGGCACCGGCGCCTGCTCGAGGATGCGTTGCAGGCCAGGACGAAACCGCAGCAGCTCGCCGGTACTCGTGATCGATCCCTCGGGAAAGATGCAGACAATTTCGCCCGCCTTCAGCGCCTTGGCGGCATCCTCGAACGCGCGCTCCTTCATCGTCGGGTCCTCTTTGGCCGGCGCGATCGGAATGGCGCGCATGGTGCGGAAAATGAAGTTGAGCACCGGCAGCGAGAAGATTTGATGGTCCATCACGAAGCGGATCGGGCGCGGTACGCACGCGGCGATGACGACCGCATCGACGAAGCTGACGTGGTTGCAGACGATCACGCAGGGGCCCTCTGCCGGAATATGTTCGAGGCCCTCCTTGTCGACTCGATAGAACGTGTGAATCAGGATCCAGGCCAGGAAGCGCATCAGGAATTCCGGCACCAGCAGGTAGATGTAGAGCGCGACGACGGCGTTCATCAGGCCCGTGATCAGGAACAACTGGGGAATCGTCAGGCCCGCCTTGAGCAACCCGAGCGCAATCCCCGCGGACGCGACCATGAAGATCGCATTCAAAATGTTGTTGGCCGCGATGATGCGTGACCGGTAAGCCGCCTCGGAGCGCTCCTGGATCAGCGCATACAGCGGCACGATGTAGAAGCCGCCGAACATCCCCAGCAAGATCAGATCCGCGATGATGCGCCAGTGCGCAGGCGCCGCGAGGAAGGTGCCGACGCCTCGCAGGCCGTGCCCTTCAAGACCACGACTCGCGAAGTAGAGATCGATGGCGAACAGCGAGAGCCCTATCGAACCGAAAGGCACCAGACCGAGCTCGACCTTCCGTCCGGACAGGCGCTCGCACAACAGCGACCCTACGCCGATACCCACCGAGAAGATTGCCAACAGCAGCGTGGCGACATGTTCGTCTCCACCCAGCACATCCTTGGTGAAATTGGCGAACTGCGTCAGGAACGTCGCGCCATAGAACCAGAACCACGAGATGCCGAGCATCGACAGCCACACGACCCGGTTGCCCTGGGCGAACCGAAGGTTGCGCCAGGTTTCGGTGAACGGGTTCCAGTTGATCCGCAGATCCGGGGCCACGGCAGGCGTCGGCGGGATCCGTCGGCTCACCAGATAACCCGCAAGCGCCACCGCGATGGCGGTCGCGCCGGCCAAGATCGGGCCATTCGGTTTGATGGCGATCACCAGACCGCCGACGATTTCGCCAAGAAGAATGGCGACGAAGGTGCCCATCTCGACCAGCCCGTTGCCGCCGATGAGCTCGTCCTTGCGCAGGTTCTGCGGCAGGATCGCGTACTTGACGGGCCCGAAGAGTGTCGAATGCACACCCATCAATCCCAGCGCCAGGAAGAGCAGGATCAGGTCGCGCCGATAGAAGCCGATCGCGCCGACGACCATGATGCCGATCTCGAACAGCTTGATGAAACGGATCAGCCGCGACTTCTCGTACTTGTCGGCGATCTGGCCCGCGGTCGCCGAGAACAGCACGAACGGTGCGATGAATACCGCCGCGGCGACGTTGACCAGGTCGTTCGAGGACAACGCGGTGAGCGTCGCCGCCTGGAACGCGACGAAGATCACCAGCGCATTCTTGTAGATGTTGTCGTTGCCCGCGCCGAGAAACTGCGTCCAGAAGAACGGCGCGAAGCGGCGCTCGCGCAATAGCTGGAACTGGCTGTGTTCGTTTTGCATCCGTGGCTCCTGCGCCTTATTCGAGTTGTGCGAGATAGTCCTGCACCGCCGCCAGCGCCACTCGCACGGCGGCGACATCCGTCCAGAAGTAGACTTCCTTGCCGACTTTTTCGCTTTTCAGCACTCCCGCCTCGCGCAAGACACGAAGGTGGTGCGCTACGGCCGATCGCGAGAGCGTCGATGCCGCCACGATCTGGCCGACATTGAGCCGCTCGCCCGGTTCGAACATGAGCACGATGCGCTGCCGGTGCGCGTCGCCGAGGGCCACGAAGATGCTCGCGATGCGCCGCCAGGCAGCGGGCAGTGCGCGAGCGTACGCTCTTTTCATGAACACATGACTAGTTATATCGTTACGTTAGTGTAGCGGCGTCCGCGGCCTTGTCAAGCCCCGGCCACCGTCGTTCGTGGGCTACAATAGCAACAGGCCAATTGTCAGCAGCACCCATCCCATGCGCCAATACCTGGACTTCATGCGTCACGTGCGCGAGCACGGTCACGCCAAGAGCGACCGCACCGGCACCGGCACGCTGTCGGTCTTCGGCTATCAGATGCGCTTCGACCTCGGCGCGGGATTTCCGCTGCTGACAACGAAAAAGGTGCATACCAAGTCGATCATCCACGAGTTGCTCTGGTTTCTCGCGGGCGACACGAACGTGCGTTACCTGCGCGAACACGGTGTGACGATCTGGGACGAATGGGCCGACGCCAACGGCGACCTCGGTCCGATCTATGGGTATCAGTGGCGTTCGTGGCCGGCGCCGGACGGCAGCCACATCGACCAGCTGTCGGACATCGTCGCGCAGATTCGCAGGAATCCGGACTCGCGACGGCTCATCGTTTCCGCCTGGAACGTGGGCGACATTCCGCGCATGAAGCTGCCCCCCTGCCACGCGTTCTTCCAGTTCTATGTGGCTGGCGGCAAATTGTCGTGCCAGTTGTATCAGCGCAGCGCCGACATTTTTCTCGGCGTGCCGTTCAACATCGCGTCGTACGCGCTGCTCACCCATCTCATCGCGCAGCAAACGGACCTCGGCGTCGGCGACTTCGTGTGGACGGGCGGTGATTGCCACCTCTATCTGAACCATCTCGACCAAGTGGAAACGCAGCTCGCCCGCACGCCGCTGCCGTTGCCCAAGCTCCTGATCAAGCGCCGTCCGGCGTCGCTGTATGAATATCGGTACGACGACTTCGAGATCGTCGACTACCAGCCTCACCCCGCGATCAAGGCACCGGTAGCCGTGTAGTCTGTCTAGACCGGTGCTCTGTGCGCCGCCTCGTCGCCGAAACGCGCCGGCTGCACCACGTCGAAGCCATATTGCGCAGACGACGTGCACAGCGCACGCCAGACGTCGCGGGCAAAGCTCCGCGCCACCATCACGATGATCGTCGTTGTCGCGTCGGGCTTGTACAGCAGTCCATTGACGTGGCCGAGAACCGTTTGTGCGCAGCTGCCGGCGGAAAATACGGACGCGTGCAGGTCGATGGGGCAGTTCTTGGCCAGCACGGTCGCGGCGCGCGCCCCGCTGACGGCAAACGCGACCCGGCTCGCCGACGTGTCGAACAGCGCACCGCCTTGCTCGTTCAGCGCGTCGCGGGCTGCGAGGAAGGCTCCCGGCGGCAACGTATCGACGTGCGGAGCGGCGATCAGTAGCCACGACCGCGGGCCGAGCCACAACGCTGTCCAGCTCGCACCGTGCGCTGTCGTGTTAGGGGCCACACGGAAGATCGAGGTCGAACAGCCGCACGCATTCCATCGCGAACGCCGCCCGCGCAGCATCGCCCTGAACCGTCCAGCACGTGGACGTGATCACCTCGGCGAGCGCAACCTCATGTCCGGAAGCACCGTAGTGTCCCACCGCGTCTGGACGCGCTGGCATGGGCAGTTCAGCCACGGAGGCGCTCACCGGCACGGGTCCACGAAGCACGGCGGACCGATCTTGACCTGCACGCGCGCATCCGCGAGCGGCGAAACCGCCCAGACGATCTCATCATGCCGTGCACGGCCGTCGGCGACGAGTGCCAGTGCGATCCACGCGCCGACGTGCGGGCTGTAGCACCACGACGTCACATGTCCCTGCATCGGAATCGGCGCCGCGGCATCGGGATCGACGACGATCTTCGCTGCGCGCGGCAACGGCTCTCCGGCGAGCGCCGTGAGGCCGACGAGTTGCCAGCGCTTCGGTGCGACCAGTGCCGGTCGGCCAAGCAGCGGCTTGCCGATGCACCACTTGCCGGCGCTGACGAGCTTGCCCATGCCGAGGTCGTCCGCCGTGGTGCGACCATCCGCCTCCGCACCGACGACGACGTGACCTTTTTCGATGCGCAGCGTGCTCATCGCTTCGGTCCCGTACGGCATGATCCCCAACGCTTCGCCCGCGTCCATCACCGCTTCCCACATCGCCTGGCCGCGATCGGCCGGGACGTGAATTTCGTAGGCGAGCTCGCCCGAGTAGCTCATGCGAAAGAGGCGCGCGGGAATCGTCGCGCTCCCGCTTGGCAGGCGGCAACTTGCAACACCGAGGAACGGCAGCGCTGCGTCGGACACGTCGATGTCGACGATCCGCGCGAGCACGTCGCGCGCTTTCGGCCCGGAGAGTGCGGCTGCGGCCCACTGCTCGGTCACCGACGCGACGTGGACCTCGAGATCCGGCCAATCGATCTGCAGCAATTGCTCGAGGTGCTGCATCACCTTGACCGCGTTCACCGTCGTCGTCGTCATGAGATAGTGCGCGCCGCCGAGCCGCGAGGTGGTGCCGTCATCGAGCACCATGCCGTCGTCGCGCAACATGACACCGTAACGACAGCGGCCGACGTCGAGCGTGTCCCAGCGATTGATGTACACGCGGTTGAGCAGCTCGGCGACGTCGCGTCCCTGGAGCTCGATCTTGCCCAGCGTGGACACATCGACCAGGCCGACGTTGGTGCGGACGTTGCGCACTTCCCGCTCGACGGCGGCCTCCTCGCTCTCGCCGGGACGCGGGTACGAGTGCGGCCGCTTCCAGAGTCCGGCGTTGACGAAGCGCGCGCCGTGCTCGACGTGCCAACCGTGCATGGCGGAGTAGCGCGTCGGCTCCACGTCCACGCCCTTCTCGTGGCCGGGGATGGCCCCCAGGGTCACGGGAAGATACGGGGGCCGGAAGGTCGTGGTGCCAACCTGCGGGATCGGAACGCCAAGCGCTTCGGCCATGATTGCCAGCCCGACGATGTTGCTGGTCTTGCCCTGGTCGGTGCCCATGCCGAGCGTCGTGTATCGCTTCAGGTGCTCGACGGCCTGATAGCCTTCGCGCGCCGCGAGCGCAATGTCGGTCACCGTCACGTCGTTCTGCAGATCGACGAAACACTTCGCCCGCTTTCGACTCGGCCGCACCGCCCACAACGGTTTGGGCGCACCGACGTCGGTCGCGTCGCTGCGCGGTATTGGAATCGATGGCGCCGCAAAACCGGCGCGCTCGGCGGCGACGACGCCGGCGGCGTGACCGTCCGCGAGTGCGTCCGACAACCGGAAGCGGCCGTTGGCGGCCCCCGCCGCCGTGACCGCCAGCGGTGAGGTGTCCGGAAGAAAAGCAGCCAACGCTTCGTCATAGCGGAGCTTGCCCCGCGCCTGTGAAAACAGGTGGACTGCCGGATTCCATCCACCGGAAACGGCGACGAGATCGCAATCCAGTCGTGTCGCCGCGCCTCCGGACAGTGGCGCCACGTCGACGCCCGTCACGCGAAGCCTGCCATGCGCGGCGACCACAACGGATGCCTCGCGCACGGCGAGGCCCGCGGCGCGAGCCGATGCCGGCAACGGTCCACTAAGGTCGACAGCAGGGCGCGCGTCGACGATCGCCGCAATGGTCACACCCGCGGCATGCAGCGCAAGAGCATCGGCGTAGGCGCCGTCGTTGTTGGTGAAGATGACAGCGCGCGAACCGGGCCGAACGCCGAAGCGCCTGACGTATGTCTGCGTCGCACCCGCGAGCATGGTGCCGGGAAGGTCGTTGTTGGCATACGCGATGCCGCGCTCGATCGCGCCGCTGGCGAGCACCACGGTTTTGGCGCGGATTTTCCAGAAGCGTTGCCGCGGCGCATGGGCTGGCGTCACGGCCAGATGATCGGTGACTCGTTCCAGCGCTCCGACCAGGTTGGCGTCGTAGTAGCCGAACGCGGTGGTGCGGGGCAGCAGGATGACATCGGCCCGCGCAGTCAGCTCGCGCGCGATGGTCTCCATCCACACAAGTATGGGCATGCCGTCGATCAGAGCTGCGGCGTCGACCGTGGCGCCACCCCAGCGCGGCTGTTCGTCGCAAAGCATCACCCGCGCACCCGTATGCGCGGCGGCGCGAGCAGCGGCGAGTCCGGCGACCCCTCCGCCAATCACAAGCACGTCGCAGTGCGCATACTGCTGCTCGTAATCGTCGGGATCCGGAGCGATCGGAGCGCGGCCCATCCCGGCGGCGCGGCGAATCAGATGCTCGTACTTCAGCCACCAACGCGGCGTGGGCGGCCACATGAAAGTCTTGTAGTAGAAGCCCGCCGGGATCAGTGCGGAGACCGCATCGTTGACAGCGCCGAAGTCGAAGCCCACGGACGGCCAGCAATTCTGGCTGGTCGCCGTGAGGCCCTCGTAGAGTTCGAGCGTGGTCGCGCGGACGTTCGGTTCCGTGCGCGCGCCCCGGCCAAGCTGGACCAGCGCGCTCGGTTCCTCCGATCCCGCGCTGAAGATACCGCGCGGCCGGTGATATTTGAAACTGCGGCTGGTGAGGTGCACGCCGTTGGCCAGCAGTGCCGAGGCAAGCGTGTCGCCGGCGTATCCACTGTACCGGACTCCGTCATAGGTGAACGCGAGCGGCCGCGTCCGGTCGACGATGCCTCCCGCGGACAAACGGAACGCCTGCGTCATCGCGCTTTTCCGGGCAGCGCCTCGTCGATGCGCGCGCTGGCGAGGATGTCGTGCGTACGGGTATCGCGCCGAACCTTGAACCAGCTGCGGCAACCCGCCGAGTGGAACCACAACTCGTCATGGGGTCCGGACGGGTTGTCACGAATGTAGACGTAATCGATCCACGCAGCCTCCGGCGCGTCGGTCGCCGGGCGATGCACGTTGGCGTCGCCACCGTAAGTGAATTCCACCTGGCTGCGCGGCCCGCACCACGGACAGGGGATGAGCATCACGGTTGCAGGCCGCTTACGCTCAACGCTGGCGCGATGAGACTGCCCAACCCTGCCGACATCCGCGCCAAGACGTCAATGCGCGTCAATGCGCCCATGCGTAGGGCCCCGCGCCCTTTTCGTCGATCGTGGCACCCTGTGCGAAGCGCTCGAGCGTAAATGCAGCGTTGAGCGCATGCGGCTGATCTCGCGCGATGGTGTACGCGTGCAGCCAGCCCGACGCCGGCGTCGCCTTGAAGCCGCCGTAGCACCATCCGCCGGTCATGTACAAGCCGGCGACGGGCAGCTTGCCGATGATCGGGCTGCCGTCCATGGTCATGTCCATGATGCCGCCCCAGGAGCGCATCAGTCGCAGCCGGCCGAAGCTCGGAAACAGCGCGAGACATGCGGCGACGACATGCTCGATCTGCGGCAGGTTGCCGCGCTGCGCGTAGGAATTGTAGAAATCGAGGTCGCCACCCATCACGAGCTCGCCCTTGTCCGACTGGCTGATGTAGAAGTGCACGGCGCCGGACGTCACCACCGTGTCGAGTACCGGCTTGACGGGTTCCGACACCATCGCCTGCAGCACGTGCGACTCGATGGGCAGCCGGATGCCGGCCAGCGCCGCGACGTGACCGGAGTGGCCGGCCACGGCGATGCCGATCTTCGGCGCGGCGATGAAGCCGCGCGTCGTTTCGACGCCGGTGACCGTTGCGTTCTCGGTACGGATGCCGGTGACCTCGCACTGCTGGATGATGTCCACGCCGAGCGCGTCGGCTGCCCGCGCGTAACCCCACGCGACCGCGTCGTGGCGCACGGTACCTCCGCGTCGCTGCAAGAGCCCGCCGAGGATCGGGAAGCGCGCATCCGCGGAACAGTCGAGATTGGGGATCCAGCCGGCGATCTGATCGCGCGAAAGAAACTCGGCATCGATGCCGTTTAGCCGCATCGCGTTACCGCGCCGCATCGCTGCGTCAATGTCGCCCGGCGAATGCACGAGATTCAACACGCCACGCGGACTGTACATGACGTTGAAGTTGAGTTCCTGCGACAGGCGCTCCCACAGCTTGAGCGAGAACTCGTAGAAATGTGCATTCGCGTCCAGATGGTAGTTGGACCGGACGATCGTGGTGTTGCGGCCCGTGTTGCCACCGCCCAGCCAGCCCTTTTCCAGTACGGCCACGTTGGTCAGGCCGTGTTCTTTCGCCAGGTAATAGGCCGTGGCGAGGCCGTGCCCTCCGCCGCCGATGACGATCGCGTCGTAGCGCGGCTTGGGTGCAGGACTGCGCCAGGCGAGGGGCCAGCGCTCGTGGTAGGTCAGCGCGTTCCGGGCCAGCGAAAATATCGAATAGCGCATCGGTCAGAGTATTTGGGAGAGAAACGCGCGCGTTCGCTCTTTCTGCGGCCGGTCGAACAGGTCCGCCGGGGGCCCGGCTTCGACGATGAGCCCGCCGTCGGTGAAATACACGGTGTCCGCGATTTCGCGTGCGAAACGCATCTCGTGCGTGACCAGCATGCAGGTCATGCCCTCGCTCGCGAGTTCGCGAATCGTATTGAGCACTTCGTTGACGGTCTCCGGATCGAGCGCCGACGTGACCTCGTCGAACAACATGACTTCGGGGCGCATCGCCAGCGATCGCGCGATCGCCACGCGTTGCTGCTGACCGCCGGACAGATCGCCCGGGTACGTGTCCTGCTTGGCGGAGAGTCCCACCTTCTTCAGCAGCGCGACGGCGCGCACGCGCACGTCGTCCTTCGGTTCGCGCAGGACGTGAATGGGCGCCATCATCACATTCTCCAGCGCGGTCTTGTGCGGAAACAGGTTGAATTGCTGGAATACGATCGATACTTCCTTGCGCAGTGCAATCCGATCGCTGGCGGTCTTCAGGCCGTGAACGTCGAATTCGCCGACGCGAATGCTGCCGCTGTTGATTGGAATCAATCCGTTAATGCAGCGCAGCAGCGTGGATTTGCCCGAACCGGACGGTCCGATGATGCAGACGACGGCGCCCTTCGGCACATCCATCGACACGCCTTTGAGCACTTCGAGGTCGCCGAACGACTTGTGCACGTCGTGCACGGCGACGATGGGACGAGCCGTGGCGTCGATGGACATCGGTTCAGACATTGACGGCGTACTTCGCTTCCAGACGGACTGTCCAGCGCGCGATCGGATAACAGTACAGGAAGAACCACAGCAGCACGTAGCTGTAGAAAGGCAGCAGCAGGCCCGGGCGGTTCTCGGCGCTGAGCGCTTGCCGCGTCAGCGTCATCATTTCACTGACGCCGACGATCGAGGTCAGAACCGTCGCCATCGTCAGGATGGCGTACAGGTTCATCCAGGGCGGCAACATGCGCTTGATGCATTGCGGAAGAATGATCATCCAGAATGTCTGACGACGCGTGAACGCCAGCGATTCGGCGGATTCCCACTGCCCGGTCGGTATCGATTGCATCGCGCCCCGCAGAATTTCCGACACGTTGGCCATGACCGGAAGCGCGAGTCCGACCGTCGCCTTGATCCAGTCGGGCAAGGGAATCGTCATGCCAAACACTTTGAACTGGAACGGCAGCAGGAACATGCAGTAGAACAGCAGTACGAGCCACGGCGCATTGCGAAAGAAATGGGTTGCGAACCACGCGCTCCTGCGCACCGGCGCCACCAGCGAGACCTGCGCGATGCCAAGGAACATGCCGGCGATCGTGCCGATAGCCATGGCGAGCGCACTGATCAGCAGGTTGAACAGGAATCCGCGCAACAGCAATGGTGTCCACTTCCAGATCGTCTCCATGATCGAGGGCTCGCTCGACTGGAGCTGCGCCTGCGCGATGCCACAGCCGACGAGAAACAGCGCGAGCAGCGCGATCCCGTATGACGCACGTAAACGCAGCGACGGGACGCCGCGTGCGCGTTCGGTGGCTGCGAAGCGCGCGCAACGATAGGCGGCAGGCAACAGCACCGGCAGGTCGGTGCCCGCCGGAAGCGGTTCGGTCCAGCGCAACCGCGTCATGCGCCGAATCCCGGCACCCGGATGGCGCGTTCCCATCGATGCATGACGTAGACCAGCGCGCCGACGAGCAAGAAGTAACAGACCAGCAGCACGTTCATCATGACCGGAACATTGAGCTCGTCCGACCAGATCTGGCTCGACACGTAGAGCATCTCCGGGACCGCGATGGCATAAGCCAGCGTGGTCGTCTTGACCAGATTGACCAGATTGTTGTTGAGCGCCGGCAGGCAGATACGGAATGCCAACGGCAGAACGATGAGCAGATAGGCCCGCCACCGGCTGAAGCCAAGGGATTCAGCCGCCTCGACGGTCGCTTTCGGCACCGCTTCAACACCCGACCGGAAGATTTCGACGTTGAATGCGCCGGCGAAAAAGGACAGGGAAATGATCGCCCAGGCGAAGTTGCTGATCAGGGGCGCCGCGGCGCCGGATGCGGTGGCGCTCTTCAGCAGACTGCCAATGCCGAAGTAGAAAAAATAGAGCTGCACCAGCGGTGGCGTGTTGCGAAAGAACTGGATGTACCAGTAAACCACCTTGCGCGTGATGCGCAGCCGCGACCCTTGCAGCCAGGCACCGGCGACGCCGATCACGACACTCAACAGGATGCACGCCGCGGAGAGCTCTATCGTCGTCAGAAAGCCGTCGGCAAAGCGATGGCGATCGAACCGATCGTAGAAAATCGTCAGATTGATGCCGGTCGCGTCGTGCAACCAGCGGAACCAGTCCCAGAAAGACTGCATCGGCGGCGCGCAATAGGCGCCGCAGCGACCCCTGGCAAGGCGCCGCGCGGCGCCAGGACAAGCCGCTGCGGCTCAGGCCGTCATTTGTATTTGCTTTGCATTTCCTGCGCGAACTTCGTGGGCTTGATCTTCCACTTCTTTTCGAGCTCGGCGATGTACCCGGTCTTGTGCCAGTCCGTGATTGTCTTCGACATGAACGCGCCGAAGTCCTTCTCCCCTTGATTCACGGCCAGGCCCCAGGGCACGAACAGGATCGAATCGAGCGGCATCTCGTAGTCGCTCCACTCCGGTTTCTGCATTTCGCCGACGATCGCCGTGTCGTCATACGCGAAGGCGATGCAGTTGCCGTTCTTGAGCGCCGAATAGGCCTCGGCGGTGCCCGGGAACGCGACGCCGTCGACGCCGTATTTTTCCTGAAGCTCCTTGTTGTAGAACGCACCCTGGATCAGGCAGACCTTCTTGCCGCGCAGTTGGTCCCAAGTCGTGAGCTTGAGGCTTTTCGCAGCCAGCACGTTGGTGCCCGAACCGTAGTAGGACGGCTCGATGATGTCGACGATCTTGCGTCGCTCCGGCGTGTCGCTCATCGTCGCGATCATCAGGTCGATCTTGCCCTGCTGCAGGAACTGGATGCGATTGGACGCAACCACCGGCACGAGTTCGAGCTTGACGCCCAGTCGCTTGGCGACGTCCGCGGCGAGGTCGGCTTCGAAGCCGACGATGTTGCCCGAGGGGTCGAGAAATCCGAACGGCCGATAGTCGGCCTTGGTGCCGACCACCAATACACCTCTTTTGCTTGATGTTCTGCAGCGCATCCGCACTTGCGGAGGACGCGTGGATCACCGCCAGCAGGATACCGGCGGTCACGAGCGAAAACAGTTTCTTGAACATGTGGTCGTCCCAGTTTCAGTGTTGAATCGAACTCCGGAAGCCGGCAGCCGCTTCCGCCCCCGCCCGCCGCCCATCGTGGCGCGACGTCAGCCCAAACCAACGTCGATGCTACCTCACCTTGTCGCGCCGGCCTATCTGCGTGACGGCCGTCGGGAATGCTGCGTCCGAGCGCCCCGCAGGCGCCGCCATGCAATCACCCAGCGCCTGGTCGATGATGGCGAGCGCGCGATCGATTTCGTCGGCCTGGACCGTAAGCGGCGGCGCGATGCGCCAGACGGACCCCCGTGTCGGCACCTGCCGGATGTTCATCGACAGTCCGAGTTCCATGCAGCGGTTCGTCACCTTGAGTCCCAGTTCGTGGAACGGCTCGCGGGTCTCGCGATCCTTCACCAGTTCCACACCGATGAGCAGCCCCTGCCCGCGCACGTCACCGATCACCTCATGACGCGCCTTGAGTTCGAGCAGACCGTTCGTCAGCCGTTCGCCCATCGTCCGCGCGTTGGCAGCGAGCTGCTCGTCTTCGAGCACGTCGAGCACCGCCAGGCCGACCGTCGCAGGCAACGGGTCCGACACGTGCGAGGTGTAATTCGCGAAACCCTTGCGGTGACAAACCTCCTCGATGTCCGCGCTGGTAGCCGTCGCGGCGAGCGGGAGTCCGCCACCGAGCGTCTTCGACATGGTGAGAATGTCCGGCACGACACCCAGACCTTCGAACGCGAAGTTGCGTCCGGTGCGGCCAAATGCTGTCTGCGCTTCGTCGAATATCAGCAGCATCCCGCGCGCGTCGCACAGCTGGCGCAACCGCACGAAATAGCCAACGGGCGGAACGACGATGCCGCCCGCGCTCAGCACCGGCTCGACGATGACGGCAGCGGGTGCCCCGACCGACTGGGCGTCGAACATGTTGAATCCGATGTCGAGGCAGGTCATGTCGCAACGGTCGCGGCAATGGCGCACCGGACACCGGTAGCTGTTGGGTTCGGGAATCGCAAAGGTCCCGGGAACGAGGGGACCGTACCCGCGCCTCCCGCTCGCATATGTCATCGCATTGGCACCGGCGGTGGTGCCGTGCCACGAGCCGTCGAGCCCTACGACCTCGAAGCCACCGGTATATTTCTTCGCCAGACGAAGGGCTGTCTCGTTGCTTTCGCCACCTGTGTTCAGGAAGATGAACTTGGACAGGCTCTTCGGCAGCAGCGCGGCCATCCGTCGCGCCAGAGAGGCCACGGCGGGCGACAGCATGCCGCTGAACAGATGGAGCACCTCGCGGCAACTCGTTTCGATGGCCGCGACGATCGCCGGGTGGTTGTGCCCGAGGGTGGCGCACATCTGGCCCGAGGTGAAATCGAGAATGGCACGCCCATTCTCGTCGTAGATGTACGTGCCGCGTGCACGCACAATGAATTCGGGATGAAACTCGGCGCCGTAGCGGATCAGGTTGTCGCGCACCGCGGATCGCAGAATGTCCAGCGACTCCAGGTCATGTCGGTGCGAATCGTCGCTGGGAGCAACCGGAGTCAAGGGCAAGGGCTTGTCGGCAGTATCCATGGTTTCGTTCGGTGCGCGCCTGGTCGAGCACGGTCGTCGCGAGTCCCTATTATCGCTTATGCTGCGAGAAACTGAACTTTCCCGCTGCTACCGCAACTCTGCGCATGATGAAAGCGAGCGACCCTGATGCCGAGCACTGCGTGCGGCAACCTTTGTGTTGGCGCCGATGAACCTCGATGCGTTTCTCGTCCACCATGGCATCCGCGCGGAACGCGTCGAGCATCCCGCGGTGATGACCGTCGAGGAATCTGAACGGCTGGTGCCGCCGCTGCCGGGCGCCAAGACCAAGAACCTCTTCCTGCGCGACAAGAAGGGCCGTCGGCACTTTCTGGTTACGGTCCCCGCGCGTCGCGCGATCGATCTCGATCTGGTCGGCGCGGCGCTCGGCGCTGGGCGGATCGGTTTCGCTTCGGCGGAACGGCTGGAGAAGCACCTCGGGATCCGGCCAGGCTCGGTGAGCCTGCTTGCGCTGGTCAACGACCACGCACGCGCCGTCGAATTCGTCATCGACCGCGCTCTTTGGGAAGCCGACGCGGTCCAGGCTCACCCGCTGCTGAACACGGCGACGATGATTCTCCCCCATGCCGAACTGGAGCGCTTTCTACGCGCGACGGGGCACGTCCCGCGGGTGATCGACCTCCCCGTTACGCCGTAATCGTCTCGGACTCGACGGCGATTACATGTGCGGCTGCGTTGACGACGGCGGCGATCCGGCCGACATCGCGCAGCTGCTGTGTGCTCAGCCCGTTCTCCCGCAACAACTTGTAGTGCGACTGAACGCAGAACTCGCACTTGCCAACGATGCTTGCCGCGAGCGCATACAGTTCGAAGCTCGTACGATCGACTCCACCGTGGGTGGCATAAGCATTCATGCGCAGCTCGGCGCGGAGCGTTTTGAGGTCGGCATCACCGGCCATTTCGAGGTAGGGATACCAGACGTTGTTCATGCCCATCAGTGACGCCGCCGTGAGCGCCGCTTGCGCGTGCGCAGAATCGAGCGCCGTACTGGCGCGGATGGCGTCGACGATCGGCTTCGATTTCGCCGCAAACGCGGCGGCGAGGGCCGCCCCGGCGGCGTGGTTCGGTTCCAGAGTCGAACGGGCGAGTACCGCATCGAGATTGAGGCGGATATCCTTGGCGTAATCGGGAAGGCGATCCTTGATCGCGGCAATGTGTTCCATCGGGTTTCTCCGGTGAGTCGTGCGGGACGCCAACCGGCGCCCGCCTGTTTGATGCGTTACAGCGTGGCGCCACCGACGTTGCGGTTGCACGGGCACAGCTCGTCCGTCTGCAAGCCATCGAGCACCCGCAGTACTTCTTCCGGATTGCGGCCGACGTTCAGATTGTTGACGGAGACGTGCTGTATCACGTTGTCCGGGTCGACGATGAACGTCGCACGCAGGGCAACGCCCTCGCTGGCGTCGCGGACGCCGAGTTGATCGATCAACGAGCCGTTGCTGTCGCCGAACTGCCAGTGGTTCAGGCGGTCGAGGTCCTCGTGCTCGCGCCGCCATGCCAGCTTGACGAACTCGTTGTCCGTCGAGCCTGCCAGCAACACCGCATCGCGATCCTCGAAGTCCTGCTTGCTTCGCAAACCCGACATTTCCTCAACGCGGAGTCCTTCGGGAGTTGAATCCCGACGACTTGATCTCGACCTTGTTCCACGTCTGCCTCCCAGTGGGTCATCGATGTGAGCGATCCTGCGGATCGACGAACGATTCTATCGCATGAATCTGTCACTATCGTCGCACGCTGCGGAAACCTCGAGGTACCCAAAAAAAAGCCCGCCGGGAGGAAGTGAGCGGGCAAGGGGGATTCCGGTGACGGAGCACTACCCGGCTCCAGACGGGGCAGGCAGACGGGCCAGTCGCCCAAAGCCGCCTGCGGGCATTGCGAAATCGGTTACACGACTCGCCGGGCGGCGCACACACGCTCCGCCAATTCTTCGAGCGCTACCTGCTGCGACGTCGTGAGGCTGCTTTCCTCCGAGGCGTCATCGCCCTGGTGCTCGGCGGTATCCGCCGGCGCCGCGAGCCAGTACGCAGTGAACTCGGGTGAAAACGCATCCATGATCCGGCCTCATAGTTCCTATATCGTTCGTCGTATATCGGCTTCTTAACTTACGCAAAGCAACGAGCGTGCCAGAAATTCTTTTGGCAAGCAGATCATGATCTTAATTTTGCACTCGCAGCAAAATGGCGCCGGCAGTTGGCAATTACTCACCAACGCACGGCCAAGCTGTCGCGTTGACCCGACAATAATCGGCGCGCGCCGTACTACGAGTATGATTTTGTTGTAAAAATGTTGTCGCCAATCAGCGACAGCGACGACCCGCAAAGGCGCCGGTTTGGGACCTAAATCTTGCCTTCCTTGAACATCGCAGGCTCGAGCCGATGCCGCTGCAGCAGCTTGTAGAATTCGGTTCGATTGCGCTTGGCGAGCGTTGCCGCCTGCGTGACGTTGCCGCCCGTGATCTTCAATAGCCGCACCAGGTAATCCCGTTCGAACTGCTTGCGCGCTTCCTCGAAGGGTGCGAGCACTCCCGAATCCTCCCGCAACGCACCCTGGACGAGCGTCGCCGGAATCATGCTGGTCGTCGCGAGTGCAACCGCCTGCTCCAGGAGATTGAGAAGCTGGCGGACATTACCGGGCCACGGCGCGCTGATGAGCAACGCCATCGCGTCCGGGGCGAGTGTCGGCACGCTTTTGCGGTAACGCTCCGCGAGCTTGCGCAGGAAATGGGTCGCCAGCAAGGGAATATCCTCGCGCCGATCAGCAAGTGAAGGCAGATTCAGGGACACGACGTTCAAGCGGTAATAAAGGTCCTCACGGAATTCGCCGGCCACCTTCTGTGCGTCGAGATCGCGGTGCGTTGCCGATATCACGCGCACATCGACGGGAATCGACGCGGTCGCGCCGACCGGGCGTACTTCGCCCTCCTGTAGTACACGTAACAACTTCACCTGCAGCGCCAACGGCATGTCGCCGATTTCATCGAGGAAGATGGTGCCACCGTCCGCAGCCTGGAAGAGGCCCTTGTGCGCCTGGACCGCGCCGCTGAATGCGCCACGGGCATGACCAAAGAGCTCCGACTCGAGCAGCGGCTCGGGGATGGCGCCGCAGTTGACGCCGACGAAGGCCTTGGTCGCACGGCGGCTGGCGCGGTGAATAGCCCGCGCGAGGAGTTCCTTGCCGGTGCCTGATTCGCCGAAGATCAGCACGCTCGCGTCGGAATCGGCCACCAGCCGCGCCTGCCGGAGCAAGTCTTCCATGCGCGGGCTGCGCGTGATGATGCCCGTGCGCCATTCGCCGGCGGCCTGAGTCGTGAGCTCGGGTTCGCCGCCCGACAGCGTCACTGCCGACGCCACCTTCTGTAACAGCTCCTGGCTGTCGAACGGTTTGGTCAGAAAGCCGAAGACACCTCTTTCGGTCGCCGAGACGGCTTCGGGAATCGTGCCGTGGGCGGTCAATATGATCACCGGCAACGTCGGATGCTGACGGTGGATTGCGTCGAAGAGCGCCAGGCCATCGATGCCGGGCATCTTGAGGTCGGTGACCACCGCCGCGGGGCGCGCGACCGCCAACGCCGCCAGCGCCGTCTCGCCGCTATCCGCAGTGCGCACGCGGTAGCCGGCCGACGTCAAGCGCAGGCTGATCAGCTTCAGCAGATCCGGATCGTCGTCGACGAGCAGAACGTCGGCGGAATGTGTCGTCTCGTTTTTCATCGACCTGTGCCTCCGCCTCCACCACCACCCGCGCCGCCGGCGTTGCGGCTGCGCTCCATCAACAGGCTGCGCTCGACCGCGCGCAGCTGATCGAGCTTTTCCTGCGCCGCAGCGGACTTCTTCTTCTCTTCGGCCACGCCGCGGATCCGCTCGGCGATCTGCAGGTAGAGCACCGCCGCAAGCTGCTTCACCGGCGATGTGCTGGCGACCTTGCCGAATACGCTTTCGAGGAGCGCGAGCGCACGAGCGTCGTCGGTGGGCCCCGCTGCCGGCAGCGTAATGAGTACCGCGAGCCGGATCCGATTCGCATCCGTGCGCGCACGGTTGACGGCCTGGTTCGCCGCAACGAGTTCGCGCCGCAAGTCTTCAGGTGACTCGCTGGTAAAGCGCTGCAGGTCGGCCAACAATGCGATCGCCTGCTGCTCCTCCTCGTTCACGGGTGCTACCGGCGTCTGCGGGACGGTGACGGCCGGGGGCGGCGGCTCGGCAGCGACCGGCGCGGGCTCGGGTTTGTTCTCGATGACGGCCGGTGCAGGTGCGGGCGCCGGCGCGGTCTGCGCGATTGCCATCGCCGACGTACCGCAGCCGGCAACGAGCACAATCGCGAGAACTGCGGTCCTCGGCCCGCGCCCGAGACTCATCCCTTACCCACGACCGTGATGGGCGACTTGGCTGCGACGGAGCGTTCGGGTTCGCCCATGACCGCGACCGGGATCCACAGGCGGAAGTGCGCGCCTCGCCCGCCGTCCGTGCGGTCGACCAGCTCAACGCGCCCACCGTGCGCCAGCGCGTACTCCTGGGCGATCGCGAGCCCAAGCCCCGAACCCTTGATGCGCCCACCCGGCGCTGTCTTGCCCTGATAGAAAGAATCGAAGATGTGCGGACGGTCGACCGGGTCGATTCCCGGGCCCTGATCGATCACATCGAGCACCGCGGATTCCTTTCGCGTGGCGAGCTCGATGCGTACCACCCCTGAACGCGGCGAGTACTTGATGGCGTTCGACAGCAGGTTGTCGACGATGGCGCGGATCTTCGAACTGTCGCCGACAACGATCGCGGGCCGCAGCTTCGCATCGAATGTCACCAGGCGGGCGAGCGCGGCGAGCTTGTGCTCCCGCAGCACGACACGGACGATGTCTCCAAGCGCCACCGGACCCAACGTTTGCGGTTCCATGTTACGGGTCTGGTGGTAGGTCAGCAGATCCTCGATAAGCTTCTGCAGCGAGAGCGTGTTCTCCCGCACGATCCGGACGATCTCCTGCTGTTCGGCAGACAAGGCGCCGCCGACGCGATCACGCAGCAATTCGACGCCTTCGCGCACCGCCGTCAGCGGGGTTTTCAATTCGTGCGACACGTGGCGCAGAAACCGGGTCTGCTGCTGTTCCAGGTCGTGCAAGCGCGAACGCAACCATTCGAGGCGCTGGCCGAGGTAGCGCATGTCCTGCGGACCATCGACCTCGATCGCATGCGTGAAGTCGGCGGTCGCCATCTGGCGGATCGCCTGGTCGAGCTGCCGGATCGGCCGTGCGATCAACACCGAGAACAGAATCGCCAGCGCAAGTGCGATCGCGCCTGCCGCCAGAGCCAGGTAACCCCACGTCTTGCGCCCCTCGGCGGCCGTCTCCTGCAGGCGTTCGATCTCGCGTTCGGTGAGGCGATTGCTCGCCGTCAACATCGCCTGTACGTCTTCCGCGAGGTTCGCATAACCCTCGGCGAGCACCTTGTTGCGGTCCGATGGACGCTGCTGCGACCTGAGCAGCGTATACAGATGGCTCTCCTGATCGGTGATCGTGTCCAATTGCGTGATCTGTGCGCGATCGAGGGGGAGCGTCTGCAATTGCTCCGCCGTTGCGCGGAAGTCCTGCCGCAGGCGGCCGTAGTCTTCAACCAGTTGCGGGTCCTCCAGAATCAAGTGCTGGCGCACGAGCCGCTCGAGCGTCGTCGCCTGCTCGTAGAGCTGGCGGCTGGCGCGGCCCGCTTGCGCGGCCTGCAGCACCGCCTGCTGGCCTTGCGTGCCCAGTCGGTCGAGGCTGACGATCAGTTCAACGAGCGCATAGAGCAGCGGCAGGCTGACCAGCAGGAATCCGAGCAGGATGAACTTGAGGAATGAACGCGGGTAATACACGTGTGGTGAGGGCGGCCGCTATCGCTATAATGTTTGGCTGAGGAACCTCTGTGCGGGACTTGTTCAGAGGTTCCATCACTAGCCTGCGAGTCCCGCGTGAACGATACACTACCGCCAGCGGCCACGCCAAGGGAGACGCTGGACGCGAAGCAGCGTCACTGTGTTGCACTGATCGCCGCGGTCGCGCGAAACGGCGTCATCGGCGTCGACAATCGCCTGCCGTGGCGACTCGTCGATGATTTGCGACGCTTTCGTGCACTGACGTCCGGACACTCGATCATCATGGGCCGAAAGACTTGGGAGTCACTTGGCAAACCGTTGCCGGATCGACAGAACATCGTCGTGACACGTCAGCGCGAGTTTCGGGCCCCAGGCGCCGAGATCGCCGCGTCGCTCGAGACGGCGCTGGCCGTCGCATCCCGACCCGAGCCGGTATTCGTGATCGGCGGTGAGGCACTGTATCGGGAGGCTCTGCCACTCGCGGACAAGCTCTACCTTACGGAAATCCATCGCGATTTCGAAGGAGACGCCCGTTTTCCCGGTTACGCTCGCAGCGCCTGGCGCGAGACTCTGCGCGAAACACACCGTGCGGACACCCCAGACGGCTTCGACTACGCGTTTACCGCGTACGAGAGGGTTGCCGACGGTCATTGATGCGAACGGCGACGTTCGATTCCGCAACACATTCAGATTTCGCGACACATTCGTTTATTCCAGGGGAGCAGACCATGTCGGAAGGATTTCACGTCCACGGACCGCACGATCACGAGGTCGAGCACCAGGCGCAGCATGGCGATCCGTTTGCCGGCCGCATCGCGGTGATGACTGCGATTTTCGCCACCATCGGTGCAATGTTCGGCTATATGGGCGGTGCGACGCAGAACGCCGCCCTGCTCTACAAGAACGAGGCGGCGATCCGGCGCGCCGAAGCGTCCGACCAGTGGAACTTCTACCAGGCGAAAAGCAGCAAGCAGAACATCGCGGAACTGGGCACAACCCTGACGACGGGCGAAGCGCAGGCCAAATACGCGAAAGAGGTCGAGCGCTACAAGAAGGAGAAGGAAGAAATCATGCCCGAGGCGAAAAAACTCGAGGATCAATCCAAGGCGGCCGAACTGGCCAGTGAGGCGTCGATGCATGTACATCATCGCTGGGCGCAGGCGACGACGCTGATCCAGATCGCGATCGCACTCGCGGCGATCACCATACTCACGCGCAACAAGGGACTTCAATACACTGCCTATGGCGTCGCCGCTGCCGCCGTTGCGGTCGGCGCCCTGGCGTTCCTGCATGTCTGAATTCGCTTGGAAAGTCTCGGGGTAGGCGCGCAGAGTCAACCGCGGTACCATTTCATCGTGGACGGTCAACCACGATGACAGGCCCGCCGATATTTCGGGGATAGCGACACGTGGCAAACGACTCTCCGGCAGCAGCAATCGACAAGAACCGCGCGGCAGCCCCCAGCGCCGTCGACAGCAAACCGATGGAACGCAGCACGATGCGCAAGCTCGTGCTCGATCTCGTTCGCCCCTATCACGGCTGGCTGGCGATCGTGTTCATCGCCATGCTGATCGAAACAGCGATGAGCATGGCCGGCCCTTGGCCGCTGAAGGTCGTGATCGACAACGTCCTGGGATCGCACCCGCTGCCGGAGTGGCTGCGCTGGATTCACGACTTGCCGTTTGCCCAAAGCAAGATGGGCCTGGCGGCGTTCGCGGCCGCCGGTGTCGTCCTGATCGCCGTCATCGGTGCGATCGCAACCTACGTCGACAACTACTACACCGAAAGTGTGGGCCAGTGGGTCGCCAATGACCTTCGCGTCAAGATCTACGATCACCTGCAACGCATGTCGCTGGGTTATTACGACCACCAGCAGACCGGCGTGCTGCTGTCCACGATCACCAACGACGTGACCACCGTGCAGAACTTCGCCTCGTCCGCGACGCTTGGCATCCTGGTCGATCTCCTGACGATCATCGGCATCGTCGGCCTCATGTTCTGGCTCAACTGGGATTTCGCGCTGGTCGCGGTGGGCGTAACCCCGTTCCTGCTGCTCTTCGTCATGCGCTTCAAAAAGGCAGTGAAGAAGGCGCAGCATCAGGTACGGCTGCATCAGGCCGATATCGTGACCGTTGTGCAGGAGGGCCTGGAGTCGGTGCGCGTGGTCAAGGCCTACGGCCGGCAGGATCTCGAGGAATCGCGGCTCGCCGAAGTCAGTCAGGCGACCGTCGACGCAGCGCTCAAGGCGCGGAAGGTGAAGTCGCTGCTCTCACCCGTGGTGACCGTCGTCGTGTCGCTGTGCACGGCATTCGTACTCTGGCGCGGCGCGTCGCTGATCGTCGCCGATGCGATGACCGTCGGCGCGCTGACCGTATTCCTTGCGTACCTGAGCAAGTTCTTCAAGCCGGTGCAGGATCTGGCGAAGATGACCAACTCGATCGCGGCCGCCGCGGTGGCTCTGGAGCGCATCCAGGGCATCCTCGACACCGACGACATCATTCCCGAGCGCGAGAACGCGCGTGAGCTCAAGTCTGCACGTGGCGAGATCACGCTGGAGCACGTCGCCTTCGGCTACGATCCCAAGACTCCTATCCTGCGTGATGTCAGCTTCACGATCGCGCCGGGACAGATGGTCGGTGTTGTCGGCACCACCGGTGGCGGCAAATCGACGGTCGTCGGCCTGATTCCACGCTTCTACGACGCCAACGCCGGACGCGTGCTCGTCGACGGCGTCGATGTGCGCGACTACACCAAGAACTCGCTGCGCAGCCAGATCGGCTTCGTCCTGCAGGACACGGTGCTGTTCCGTGGCACGATCCGCGAGAACATCGCCTATGGGCGACCCGGCGCCACCGAGGAAGAGATCATCGAGGCCGCGAAGCTCGCCAACGCGCACGACTTCATCGTGGCCATGAAGCACGGCTACGACTCGGCGGTGGGGGAGCGCGGACTCACCTTGTCGGGCGGCCAGCGGCAGCGCATCGGGATCGCCCGGGCGATCATCCGCAATGCCCCCATCCTGATACTCGACGAACCGACCGCGGCGCTGGACACCGAATCCGAGCGGCTGGTGATCGAAGGTCTGGAGCGGCTGATGAAGGGGCGCACGACGATCACCATCGCCCACCGCCTGTCGACCATTCGCGATGCAAACAAGATCCTCGTCCTCAAGGACGGGATTGTCGCGGAACAGGGCACGCACGACGAACTCATCAAGCTCGGCGGCGTGTACGCCGAGCTGCATCGCATCCAGTACGAGCAGCCGCCCGCTGCGACGGCGCCCGCGCCGACGACACCCAACTGAGGCGCACCTAGTCATGGCCCGTTCACTGATCGTATTACCGGACGACTCCGCTCGCCCGATCATCGACGCCATCGCCGCGGCGAAGAAATCGCTGCGCATCAAGATGTTCGTCTTTTCGGATCCTTCCCTGATCGCCGCGGTCATCGCGGCGCAGAAGCGTGGCGTCAAGGTGCGCGTCATGCTCAACCCGGCGCGCCGGAGCGGGGAGGCGGAGAATCAGGCGTCGCGCAGCGAACTGCTCAAAGGCAAGGTCGAGGTCGAGGACAGCAATCCCGCATTCGACCTGACCCACGAAAAATCGATGGTCGTCGATGACACCACTGCGTTCGTGAAATCGCTGAACTGGGATCCGGAAAACCTGACCGAGACCCGCGACTACGCCGTCGTCACCGACGATCCTGACGAAGTTGCCGAGATCATGCAGTGCTTCGAGGCCGACTGGGCGCGCGACGCGTTCGACCCGGGAGACGGCGCGCATCTCATCTGGTGCAACAACAACGGCCGCGAGCGGATCGCGCATTTCATCGACCGGGCCAAGCACACCATCTTCGTGCAGAACGAGCGTTACCAGGATCCGGTGATCATCGAGCGGCTGGTCCGCGCCCGCGAACGTGGCGTGAAGGTCCACGTGATGGCGCGTCCGCCGCACACCCTCAAACGGGACAAGCTGCTCGAGGGGGTCAGCGGACTGCGCATCATGCACGACGTCGGCATCAAGGTGCACAAGCTGAAGCATCTGAAGCTCCACGCCAAGATGCTGCTCGCCGACGAAAAGGCAGCGATCATCGGCTCGATCAATCTCGCGCCGGGCAGCTTCGATGCGCGGCGCGAACTTGGCATCGAGGTCAATGACAAGCATGTGGTCCATCGCCTCGACAAGATCGCCCGCCACGACTGGGAACATTCCGACGCGCTCGACTTGAGCGACGACGGCCTGATGGCCGATCTCGAAAAGCGGCACAGCGAGCGCGCGGGCGCGGAAACGCTGGTGCTGGAAGGCGGCGGCGACAAGAAGAAGAAGGGCAAGGCGTGAGCGACGTAACGGCC
The DNA here is from genome assembly GCA_963726935.1 of uncultured beta proteobacterium. Taxonomy (GTDB): domain Bacteria; phylum Pseudomonadota; class Gammaproteobacteria; order Burkholderiales; family Casimicrobiaceae; genus PALSA-1003. Next base: position 70,036 of record CAVSEH010000010.1, on the reverse strand, counting down.
CGCCCAACCCGGGACCAAACCAACAACGGGAGTTTCGCCATGAACAACGTTCGATCGGAAATTCCGACCAGTCTGCCGCTGCTCGCGCTCGGACGAGCTCATCGTCGTGCTCGCATGCGCGGCCTTCGCGGTCGGATGCGCGCCGGATGCCGTCCGCAGTGTGCAGGCGACCGGCTTCAACGCCTACGTCAAGCAACTCCCGACGTCCTGCAAGCGGCTGCAAATCGGCAGCCAGGACCTCACCGAACAGATCTCGATGAACGACATGGGCAACAACGATTACAACTACTTTCTCGACGCCACGTCGAAGCTCTACTACAACCGCATGAGCCAGGACAGCTACCGCCAGGCGCTGGTCGGCTTCTTCGGCGCGGGAACCTATAACAACGCGTCGTTCGACTGCATCTTCCGCACCTTGCCGCCCAATCGACCGAACGCGCCCGTCGGTACCTACTGAGTTACAGGGTGTCGGTCGCCCAACGTGACGACCAGCGTCTGCGCAAGACACATCGGTGCCACCAGCGAGCGGAACGGCTGCGATTCGCCCGCCTCGACATCCAGCCGCACCTTCGCGCTCTTCGCCAAAGGGCTCAGGGCGCCGTCCGTGATCACTACCACGGGTACGCCGCGTTTGGCCGTCGCCGCGACGAGCTCGACGACCTCAGGCGCGTAGTCCTTGAAACTGATGGCGAGCAGGGCGTCACTGCGGCCCGCCAGACGCAACCGATTCGCGCTCATGCCGCCGAGTCCGTCGAGAAGCTGGCTGGGCAGTCCGAATCGATTCAGCGCGTAGGCGATGTAGCACGCAACCGGGAACGACCGCCCCTGGCCGAGGATGTAGATCACGTCCGCGCCGCCGAGCAGATCTGCCGCGCGTACGAGATCCTTGGGTGATATGGAGTCGCGCAGCTGGTGCAGCGCGGCGACGCCATTGTCGACGAACTCGACCAGATTTGCCGTCGGGCCCGCAAGATGCCGCGCTGCACGTTCGGCGCGAAGCGCTTCGATACGCTCGCCATAGCTCGTGGACTGCTCGATGAGCCGCGTGCGAAAAACCGCCTGCATCTCGCCGAATCCCGGATAACCGAAGGCCTGCGCGAAGCGCACGACGCTCGACGGCTGCACCTCGGCGACCTTCGCCACCGCAGCGACCGTCTGCAACGCAATATCGGTGGGACGCTCGATCGCGACCTTGGCGATCTGTCGCATCTGACCCCGAAGCGACTCGTAGCGCGCAGCGATCATCTCGTTGAGCGCCGAGTGGGATACCGGCGCGGCCGGCCGTGCGCCGGTCTTGCGCCGACCGGATCCCGAGCGCGATTTGGTGGGCACCGCCGGCCGTTGCGCCGTGCTTGACACTGCAGATTTGAACATCTATTCTCTTTGCGACCCACGCGTAAACGTTTGTTCATTATCGGTGCGGCGCGGCGGGATTGCAAGAACCGGCCTGACGGCAGTTGCACCGCCGGCATGGCTGGATGACTCGATGTTGCATGCGCGAACAGATCGAGACTGCCCGACAGGGCGGCGTTCCTGCATGTTCACCCAGGAGGAATATCATGAGCAGTTCATTCTCGCGCCGCCGCGCGCTCAAGACCGCAGCCGCCGGCACCGGCCTCGCGTTTTTCGGCCCGTTCAAATACATCAGTTATGCGCAGGGCAAGAAGCCGATCAAGCTCGGGCTGACGTGCGATGCCAGCGGCCAGTACGGCGACAGCGGGCAGGACGACATGCGCGGCATGATTCTCGCGATCGAGGAATTCAACGCCAAAGGCGGTGTGCTCGGCCGCCAGATCATCTGGATCACACAGGACACCGAGACGACACCGGCGACCGGCTCGCGCGTTGCCGAACGTTTCATCACCCGCGAGGAATGCGGCTTCCTGGTGGGCGCATTGCATTCAGGCGTCGCGAACGCCATATCGCAGGTCGCGCAGAAGTACGGCTGCATCTACTTCAACAGCAACTCCAGTTCACCGACCGAGGCGGGCAAGGATTGCCACCGGACCAAGTTCGTGTGGGATGGGAACGGCACGAATTTCTCCAAGGCGACCGTCAAGAACGCGATTTCGAGCGTCGGCAAGAATTGGCTGCTGCTTACCAACGACTACGTGTGGGGCCACAACACGTCGAAAGCCACGCGCGCGGAGATCGAGGCGAACGGCGGCAAGGTCGTCGACGAACTGATGGTGCCGCAGAACACGCGCGATTTCACCGCCTACCTGCTCAAGATCCAGCAAACCAAGCCGGACGTCGTCGCGGCAGCCATCGGCGGTGACGACATCAAGGCGCTGCGCACCCAGGTGGCGCAGTTGAAGCTCGACAGCAAGCCCGCGTGGATCAACAACCAGCAGGACTGGCCCGACGTCTGGGGACAGGGTGCCGATAGTCTCTTCGGCGTTTTCGGCACCAACTGGTACCACAAGCTCAAACTGCCCGGCGTCGACGACTTCGTTCGCCGCTACCAGGTCCGCTGGAAGGATTCACCCATCCCCATTCCCGGCAACGTCTCCTACAACGGCTACATGTGCACGCGCGAACTGCTGCGCGCGATCGAACGCGCGGGTTCGACCAACAATATCGCGGTCATCAAGCAACTCGAACAACTCAAGATCCCGGCCGTCGACCGCATGCAGAACTACGACGCGTACATGAATCCGAACACGCATCATCTGCAACAGACGATCTACATGGCGCGCCGCAACACCAACCCCGTGGACAAGACCGATCTGTTCGACATCATGACCTGGACGAAGCCGGAGGACGCGCTCGACTCGCGCGAAGACGACCTCGCCTGCAAGCTCGAGACCTACGACTCGACGCCGACGTACGAGCTGTGATCGCCGATGTTGTCAACGGCCCGGCCAGCTCGACGCTGGCCGGGTTTTTGTTGCCCGCCATGCCGTAGCCGATGACGTTCCTGATCGATCTCCTGCCGCACCTGGTCAACGGCATCAGCCTCGGCCTGCTGTTCGCGCTGATCGCGCTGGGCTTCATGCTCATCCTGGGTGTCATGGAGGTCATCAATCTTGCGCACGGCTCTCTGTTCGCGCTCGGCGCCTATCTCGCCTTGACGTTGCTGGCCCCAAAATTCGGCATTTCCGGTGACAACTTCGCCTGGTATACCGGCTTGCCCATCGCGCTGCGCTACACCGTAGCGTTGCTGATCGCCCCGCTACTCGTCGGTGTGTTCGGGATGCTGATCGAACTCGGCCTTCGCCGGACGTACGGCAAGGACCCGCTCTACGGCTTGCTCTTCACGTTCGGTGCGGCGTTGGTGATCGAAGAGTTGATCCGCGTCATCTGGAGCACCCGCGACTACGTGTTGCCGCTGCCGCAGGCCATTTCCGGGGCAACCGTCGTCGGCGGGATGATCTATGCGAAGTACCGCTTCTTCGCGGCCGCGTTTGCCATCGCGATGATCGGCTTGCTCTGGGTTTTCATCGAACGCACACCCTATGGTGCGATCATCAAGGCCGGTGCGCACGACAGCGAGATCGTGCGCGCGCTGGGCATCAACCTGTCGCGCCTGCGGCTATTCGTGTTCGCACTGGGCGCGGCGCTGGCGGCCATCGCCGGCATCGTGATGGCGCCCTTCTGGGGTATTCGCCCGCACGTCGGCGTCGACGCGGTCGTGCCTGCGTTTCTGATCATCGTTCTCGGTGGCGTTGGCAGCTTTTGGGGCGCAGTGCTCGCAAGCCTGCTTGTCGGCCTCACCGTCGGACTGACGGGCGCCTATGCCTCCGAATGGTCGCTGCTCTCGATGTACTTGTTGCTCGTTGCCGTCGTGACCTTTCGGGCGCGCGGACTCTTCGGCAAGAAAAGCGTCCTGGAAGCGTGATGATCACACCGCAACGCCTCGCGCTCGTGTTGCTGCTCGTCGCACTGGCAACGCTGCCCTATTGGATTGGCCGCGTCGGCCTCTATCAATACCTCGGCATCGAAATTCTGGTGTGGGGCCTGTACGCCCTTTCCTACAATCTACTTCTCGGCTATACCGGGCTGCCTTCCTTCGGTCACGGCGCGTATTTCGGGGTCGGCGCGTACGCCTTCGGCTTGATCCAGAAGCACGTGGGCATGAATCTGTGGCTCGACCTGGCGGGCGCGATGGCGGTCGCCGCGCTGGCAGGCGCCATCGTCGCGGCGTTCATCTCCCACCGTCGTGGCATCTATTACGCGTTGATGACGATCGCCTTCTGCCAGATTTTCTGGTTTGTCGCAGTCAAATGGCACAGCGTCACCGGCGGCGAGGACGGACTGCTGAACCTCAAGCGTGTGCCGGCAGACCTGGGCTTTGTCTCGATTCCGCTGACCGACAACGTCGCGCTGTACTATTTTGTGCTGGTCGTCAGCGTCGTTGTCACGGCGGCGTTGTGGCGCATCGTGCATTCGCCGTTCGGTCGGGTGATTCAGGCGATACGCCAGAACGAGACGCGCGTGGCCTACATCGGCTACAACGTCTGGCTCTACAAGTGGCTCGCTTTCGTCATCTCTGCGGCCCTCTCCGGACTCGCCGGTGCGCTCTTCGCACTGGCGCAACTCGGCGCGTTTCCCGACGTCATGAGCCTGCATTCGTCAGGCTTCGTCGTCATGATGACGCTGATCGGGGGCGGCCTGGTCTCGTTCTGGGGACCGCTCATCGGCGCCGTCATCTTTTTCGTCGCCCGCGACGCGCTTGGCGCACTCACGTCGACGTGGTCCTTGTGGTACGGCCTCATGTTCATGGCGATCGTCGTCGCCAAGCCCGAAGGCATCGCCGGGATGTGGCAATCGGCGTGGGCGCGCCGCCATGTTCGGAAGGCTCGCAACGTGCCGGCGGCAGCGTCCGTGGCGGAGCGTTGAGCGATGGCGTCGCTCGAGGCTCGTGGCCTGCACATGCGTTTCGGCGATCGCGTCGTGCTCGAAGATATCTCGCTCGTGTTTCCCGATCGTGAATTTACCGGGATCATGGGGCCGAACGGCGCCGGCAAGACGACCAGCTTCAATGTCCTCACCGGTCGCTACCGTCCCAGTCGCGGCACCGTGCTCCTCGACGGTGAGGACATCACCGGCTTGCCGCCGCGGGCCATCGCCCGCAAGGGTGTCGCGCGGTCGTTCCAGACGATGAACCTCTTCAACGACTTCAGCGCGCTCGACAACGTTGCCCTCGCGGTCCCGGAAAATCGTGCGCGCGGCTTCGCGATGCTGGGCAAGACGCGTCAGGATTCCGTCGCAGCGGACAAGGCCTTTCAGGCGCTCGCGCGGGTGGGACTTCGCGGCAAAGCCGATGTGCCGGCCAAGAACCTGTCGTACGGCGACCGGCGAGCGCTCGAAATCGGCATTGCACTTGCAGCCGCACCGGGCGTGCTGTGCCTCGATGAGCCGACGTCGGGCCTCGGCCGGGAAGCCACAGCACGCCTGTCCGATCTCGTTCTCAGTCTGAAGGGAACGTTGACGATCATCGCCATCGAGCACGACATGGAATTCCTGTTCGGCCTCGCAGACAGCATCGCGGTGATTCATTGGGGACAGGTGATCGCGAAAGGGACGCCCGCCGAGTTGCGCGAGAATCCCTGGGTGAAGAATTCGAACCTGGGCAAGCTGCAATGATGCTGCAGCTTGACCACGTCGACACCTACTACGGCGAAACACAGGCGCTGTTCGACGTCTCCCTCAATGTCGCGCAAGGCGAAGCCGTGGCGTTGCTGGGTCCGAACGGCGCCGGCAAGACCACGACCCTGCGCAGCATTCTCGGCCTCAACCGTCCGCGTGAAGGCGAGATCATTTTCAACGGCGCGCGGATCAGCGATCGACCAACGCACGAAATCGCCCGCGCGGGCGTAGGCTGGGTGCCGGACGACCGGCGGCTGTGTCCCACGCTGACGGTGGCGCGCAACCTCGCTATCGCACACAAGAGGAGTCCTTTCCGCTCATGGTCGCTCAAGGAGATGTTCGAAATATTCTCCGCGCTCGAGTACCTGATGGAACGCGAGGCGGAGAATCTGTCGGGTGGCGAAATGCAGATGGTCGCGATCGCCCGGGCGCTGCTCGGCGCCCCGGGCCTGGTACTGTTCGATGAACCGAGCCAGGGCCTCGCGCCCAAGATTGTCGGCGACGTCATGGCGACGATCGAACGGTTGAAGCGCGAAGCGATCGCCGTGCTGATCGTCGAGCAGAATGCGGAACTCGCCCTGTCGGTCGCCGATCGCGTCTACGTGCTCGATCTGGGCTGCGTGGTGCACGAGGGTCCCGCCGCGGAGCTCCGCCGTAACGCGCAACTGCGCAAACAGCTGCTTGGCGCGTGACATGAACATGGACATCGCACCTGACGCGCCGCTGCTCGTACTCGACAAGCTGAGCAAGCGCTATCAGCGTGGGTGGCCCAGGCGACGGACGACGTTTTCGCTCGAGGCCGACATGAAGTTCGCCATGCCGGAAATCGTCGGCGTGCTCGGCCCCAATGGGGCGGGCAAGACGACATTGTTCGAAATGATCGCCGGCAGCAATCGTCCGAGCGCCGGACGCGTCGTCTGCGCCGGGCAGGACATCCATCGGGTCAAGCACGGCCAGCGCGATCGCCTGGCCATCCACTACCATCAGTCCTATCAGGTGCGTAAACGCCATGGCCACATGCCTTCATTCGTGCTCGCCGCCGCGCGCAGCGACTATCCGCGAATTCACCTCTTCGACGAACCCCAGTTCAATACGCAGGATGGCTACATCGGCTTCATGCTGAATTTTTTCCGCAAGCTCCGTGCCGAGGGTCGCCTCGTGTTTCTTTGCCTGCATCCGACCGCGCAGTACCACATCGCCATCCTGCAGGAGATCTGCGAGCGCTTTCTCTTTGTCGCGGACGGCAAAGTGACGGCCGCGCCGAACATCTCCACCCTTTGCGCCGACGCGCGGGTTGCCCGCTACCTCGGTGTGTTGAAGCCGGCATGAAAGCGAACCAACGACAGAAGCCGCCGGTCACCACCACTCGCGCGGGACCGATGGCACGCATCACGCCCAAGGTGGATTTCGAGCGCGAGCTTGCGTCATTGTTCGATCTCACCGGCAAGATCGCACTGCTCCCCGGGGGGTACGGCGGCATCGGCGAGGCCATCGCCTGGGGACTGGCGCAACGAGGCGCCACCGTTGTACTCGCGGGCCGCAGCAAGGGCAAGGCCGAGGCGCTCGCCCGCAATATTCGTGCTGCCGGCTACAAGGCGAGCGGCCTTGCGTTGGACGCGACCGATGTGCCCGCGCTGGAGGGCACCGTCGACGCCGTTGCCCGGCGCAACGGGCGGGTCGACATCCTCGTCAACTGCATCGGCACGCAAATCGAGCAGCCGATCGGGCAAGTGACCGAATCGGCATTCGATCAGGTGGTTGCCGTCAACCTCAAGGCGGCGATGTTTCTCGCGCAGGCCGTGGCCCGCCATCAGATCGCGGCCGGACGAGGCGGCAAGCAGCTGCACCTGCTCTCGGTGCGTTCGCACCTCGGTTTGCGCGATCGCGGCTACTCCGCATACTGCAGTTCAAAGGGTGCGCTGGTGATGCTGATCAAGCAGCACGCGATGGAACTCGCGCGGCACAACATCAACGTCAACGGCGTTGCGCCGACGTTCGTCTACACCGAGATGATCCGGCACGTCATGGAAAATGACGCCTTCCGCACGCAACTCCTCGCGCGCATACCGCTCGGCCGTATCGCCGACCCCAAGGACGTCGTGGGCGCGGCGCTGTTTTTCGCGTCGCCTGCGTCGGACTTCGTCACCGGACAGATCCTCTACGTGGATGGCGGTATCACGGCGAGTCAGTAATCGTCTTGAGGTGAATTCGCAGTCGGTGCATTTATCATGGTCGCTCGACCGACTCCTGCAGAGCGAGCTCTGTTGCCTGTTCGAGCTTCAACGCACGACCGTCCTGCCAGGCGCGATCGAAGGTCGCGTCATCGTCCAGCGCCGCGCGCGCCGCGGTAACTTTCTGGTCGTAGTGGGACCGATCGTTTGGCGACAGCGGCGAACCAACCTCGGCGCGCAATTGCTCCGCGGCGCCCCAGATGCGGGCCGCGCACTGCGAGTTGCCGAGAGCGGCGACCACGGCTGCCAGTCCCCTCAGCGAGATCGCGATACCCAGTCTGTCGCCCAGTTCGCGGCCGATCGCCAGCCCCTCCTGATACAGCGTACGGGCGGAGGCGAAGTCGCCCTGTTCAGAAAAGAGACTCCCCAGACTGTTTAGCGAGCTTGCAATGCGCTGCCGATGTCCCAGTTCTCGCTTGATGGCCAGGCTCTCCTCGTGCAAAGTCCGCGCAGTGGCGAAATCGCGCTGATTCATGGCTACATTTCCCAGGTTACCGAGCAAGCGAGCAACGCCCTCCGTATCCCCCAGCTCGCGCGCAATCGCCAGGCTTTCCTCGTAGAGTGTACGGGCGAACGCGAAGTCCTCCTGATCGTAGGCCACATTCCCCAAGTTGTTCAGCGAGTTTGCGATGCCCGACCGGTCTCCCAACGCCCGCTTGATCGCCAGACTTTCCTCGTAGAACGCGTGGGCAGACGAAAAATCGCCCCGATCACAGGCAACAAGGCCCAAGTTGTTCAGCGAGGCCGCAATGCCCTTCTGGTCGCCCAACTGCCTCCGGATCACGAGACTCTCTTCGTCCAGCGTTCGTGCAGAAGGATAGTCGCCCTGGTGGTAGGCCAGTACGCCAGCCACGTGCAGTGCCTTCGCGCGCTCCTGCGTTCGATCCTCAGCGCCGGTTTTTCCTAGGAAGCGCGCACACCACTCGCGGCCCTCGGCAAGATATCCGCGGGCCCACCAGAAACGTTGCAGGGCGCCGCATAGCCGAAGACCTCGTCGCGCGCTCGCCCCCGTGAAGCTCCATTCCAGCGCCGACCGCAAGTTGTCGTGCTCTTCGTCCAGGCGCCGCAGCCATGAAGCCTGCTCCGCACCCCTCAGTTTCGGCTCCGCCTCTTCCGCCAGTGCCACGAAGCAGTCAACGTGCCGTTCCCGCACCGCCTCGCCGCAACCGCACTCCAAAAGCTTCTCCCGCGCGTATTGACGCACCGTCTCGAGCAATCGGTAACGTGAGGTTCCGTCGTGCTGGTCCATCAAGCACAGACTCTTGTCGGTAAGCGAAGTGAGCAGATCGAGGACTTCCGGCCCCCCCGCGTCGCCTTCCGCGCATACCTGTTCCGCCTCTTGCAGCGTCCACCCTCCGGCAAATACGGATAACCGTTGCAAGAGCAGCCTTTCCGGAACGTTCAGCAGGTCGTAGCTCCAGTCGATGAGCGAGCGAAGCGTCTGCTGGCGCGGCAACGCTGTGCGCGAGCCCCCGGTGAGAAGTCGAAAGCGCTGGTCCAGATTCCGATTGATTTCCTCGACCGAAAGTGCGCGCACCCTTGCGGCCGCCAGCTCGATGGCCAGTGGAATTCCGTCCAACCGATAGCAAATGGAAGCCAGCGCGGGGGCGTTCTGGGTAGTGACCGTGAAGTCGGGGCGAGCAAGCAAAGCACGGTCGGCGAACAGCTGAACGGCCTCGAATGGAGCGACGGATTCCGGCGTGTGCGCCTGCTTCGGATCGGGCAGCGACAGCGACGGGACTCGATATCCCTGTTCCCCACCTATGCCGAGTGCTTCCCGGCTGCTGGCGAGAACTGTTACATGCTGGCAGTGACGCACGAGCGCGTCGGCCAGCTTGGCGCAGCCGTCAAGCAGGTGCTCACAATTGTCCAGGAGCAACAACAGCCTCTTGTCCTCGAGGTATTCGGTGAGCGTCTGGGCGATGGTCTTACCCGGCGCTTCTTTCAACCCGAGCACCGTCGCCACCGTTTGTGGCACGAGATCCGGGTCTGCGAGCGACGCGAGTTCCACGAACCAAACGCCGTCGGGGAAGCGCTCGAGCGAGTCGGCGGCAACCTGAAGGCTGAGACGCGTTTTGCCGCTGCCACCCGCACCGGTGAGAGTCAGCAAGCGGTTCGCGGCAAGCAGTCGTTTCAACGCCACCAGCTCTTTCTCCCGACCAACGAAGCTCGTCGCCTGCTGCGGGAGGTTGTTTGGCGTCGCCTCCAACGACCGCAGCGCCGGAAACGCTCCGCGCAGATCTGGGTGAACGACTTGATAGACGTGTTCGGGCGTCGAGAGGTCCTTTAGCCGGACGTTGCCCAGATCGCGCAACGCAACCGCCGCTGGAAGCTGCCCGCGAACGGCATCGACAACTGCCTGTGACAGTAGCATCTGGCTTCCGTGCGCCGCGCCCATGATCCGCGCCGCACGATTGACGGGGCTGCCGAAGTAATCGTTATCGCGGCGCTCGACTACTCCTGCGTGCAGTCCGCAACGCACGCGAAGGGGAACTCCATTGGTGGCGGCCGGATCGGCGAGTGCCTGTTGCAACGCTACGGTCGCCGCAAGTGCGTCTGGCGCCTTGTCGAAGACCGCGTGGATACCGTCGCCAGTTGTCTTAACCACCCTGCCATGCCAAGCCTCGACCAAGCGGCGCGCTACCGCATCATGGGCGGCCAACGCCCGCGACATCCGCGCACCGTCCTGCTCCCACAGGGCGGTACTGCCCTCGATGTCGGTGAAGAGAAACGTGACCGTGTCCGTCGCCAGTACGCCATCCGAACGAGGCGTCTCAAGCGCGGACGATGAAGGCCGAAGAATCCCATGAACCGCAATCTGCGAGCCGCTCATCGCTTCCGCAACCTAACCGATTGGAGTTCTCGCACCGCTTCTCCTGGGTCAGGCAGCGCGCTCAACCCAATCCGCGCAATTCGCGCAACGCCACCGACAGCATTGCCGCGTCGACGGATGCCGCGCCGCGCAACTCGGCAAGCAACTGGCCAGCGCGCTCGATGCCACGTCGGTTGCGGTCCTGCCATGCAGCGATCAGCGGCGCTCGCGGGGTGGTCTCGGCACTGCCCACCAGGACGTCGGCCGTGATCGTCCGCTGCAGGCCCGACAAGTCGTCCTGCATCGCTTCCTTGGCGAGCATCTGCCAGTGCGCGTCGTCCGGCAACGCGGCCATTCTGTCGCGCAGCCACGGCAATCCGAGCTTGTTCGAAAGCTGGAAATAGAGCTCGGCGACTCTTTCCGGCGTGCGCTTCGAAGCGTCGGCGACCTCGATGATATCCAGCGCCGCATACAGCGTGTCGAAGCTGACGACCCTGGTCGCCAGTTCCTGCGACACTCCCTGTTCGACGTATTTGGCGACGGCGGCGTCGATGCGCGCACGCTCGCCCTCGTCTTGCATCTGCGTCAACATCTTGGCGAGCGCAGCTATCTTCGGCGTGAAATGATCGATGGTGGCCGCCATGTCCTCCATCAGCCGCCGCGAACGTAGGAACCACGTCGTTCCGCGCGCGATGAGGTGCCCCGTTTCGATCAACATCGCCGACTGCACGGCATCGTCGACCTTGTTGTCCAGTGCTTCGATCGCAAGCCACAGGTCGACAAAGCCGAACACTTCGCGATTGAGCAGGTACGCACGCACGATCTCCGACGGTTTCGCACCCGTCGACTCCAGCAGGCGATGCACGAACGTGCCGCCCACGCGGTTGATCATGCTGTTGGTGACATGCGTCGCGATGATCTCGCGCTTCAGCGGATGGCGCTGCATGTAGGTCGCGTAGCGCTCGCGCGATGCTTTCGGAAAATACCGCACCAGGGCGGTTGCGACCCACGGATCGTCGGGGAGCGACGACGCGAGCAACTCGTCGTAGAGCCAGATCTTGCTGTACGCCAGCAACACCGCCTGTTCCGGACTGGTCAGCCCGACGCCGGCCGCACGGCGTTCGCCGAACACCTCGTCGGGCGGCAGGAATTCGATCGCCCGATTGAGTCGCCCGGCCTTCTCGAGGAAGTGGATGAAACGCTGGTTCGCGTCGAGCAACTGCGGCGCGATACGGCCGCTGACCGACAGCGCCTGTGTCTGAAAAGTGTTGTCCCGCAGTACGAGCCCGGCGACGTCGTCCGTCATTTCTGCCAGCAGCGCATTGCGCTGCTTCAACGTCAACTCGCCGTCGGCGATCGGCAAGCCGAGCAGGATCTTGATGTTGACCTCGTGGTCTGACGTGTCCACGCCGGCCGAATTGTCGATCGCATCGGTATTGATCCTGCCGCCCGCCAGCGCATACTCGATGCGCCCGAGTTGCGTGCACCCGAGGTTGCCACCCTCGGCAATCACCTTGCAACGCAGTTCGCGACCGTTGACGCGCAACGCGTCGTTGGCTCGATCGCCAACCTCCGCATGCGATTCGCTGGTTGCCTTGACGTACGTGCCGATCCCGCCGTTGTACAGCAGATCGACCGGTGCCTTGAGTATGGCGTTCACGAGCTCGGTTGGCGTCATGGCGTCCACCGCGATCCCCAGCACCTGCTTGACTTGCGGCGTGATGGCGATCGACTTGGCACTGCGCGGATAGATACCGCCACCTGTCGAGATCAATCCGGTGTCGTAATCTGCCCACGAGGACCGCGGCAGTTTGAACATGCGCTCGCGCTCGACGAAGCTCGTCTCGGGATCGGCCCCCGGATCGAGGAAAATGTGCCGGTGATCGAACGCGGCGACCAGCTTGATATGGCGCGACAGCAGCATGCCGTTGCCGAACACGTCGCCGGACATGTCGCCGATGCCTGCGACCGTGAAGTCGGTGGTCTGCGTGTCGACGCCCATCTCGCGGAAATGCCGCTTGACCGATTCCCACGCTCCGCGCGCCGTAATGCCCATCACCTTGTGGTCGTACCCGGCCGAGCCGCCGGAGGCGAAGGCGTCGTCGAGCCAGAAGCCATACTCGGCGCTGACCGCATTCGCGAAGTCGGAGAATGTCGCCGTGCCCTTGTCCGCGGCGACGACCAGATAAGGATCGTCCGGGTCGTGACGCTTGACCTGGGGAGGGGGCACGATCTTGTCGACGAGGAGGTTGTCGGTGAGATCCAGCAACCCACGCAGGTAGTCCTTGTAGCAGGCGATACCCTCCTTCATGAAGGCTTCGCGGTCAGACGCCGCCGGTGCGCGCTTGAGCACGAATCCACCCTTGGAGCCCACGGGAACGATCACGGTGTTCTTGACCATTTGCGCCTTGACCAGGCCGAGCACCTCCGTGCGGAAGTCCTCCGGCCGGTCGGACCAGCGCAATCCACCGCGTGCGACCTTGCCGCCACGCAGGTGCACACCCTCGAACCGCGTCGAGTAGACGAAGATCTCGAACATCGGCTTGGGCTCGGGTAATCCCGGCACCTTGGACGGATCGAACTTGAACGACAGGAACGTGCGCGCGCGGCCCTCGCCATCGCGACGCCAGAAATTCGTTCGCGTCATCGCCTGGATCAGCGCCAGATACTGGCGCAGTACCCGATCCTCGGAAAGATTCTCGACCGCATCGAGCGCGGCCTCGATCGTACGGATCTGCTCGGCCGCGCGCGCGCCGGCACCGGTGCCACCTTCCGGATCGAAGCGCACCTTGAACAGTTCGACAAGCTGCCGCGCGATGCCGGCATGCGCAGCGAGCGTCGACTGGATAAACGACTGCGACAATGGAAAGCCGATCTGGCGCAAGTATTTCGCACAGGCACGCAGTATCACGATCTCCTGCGCCGGTAACCGCGCCGCGACGACGAGTCGGTTGAATTCGTCGTTCTCGACCTCCCCACGGAAAATCTGTCCGAAGGCGGACTCGAAGACCTCGTGCAGGGAATCGATTTCGACTTCGGTATCGCGGACCGCGGTCGACATGCCCAGGTCGTGCATCCAGATGGGCTCGGCGCCGCTGGGCGTAACACGATGCGGACGCTCGTCGAGCACCTTGAGGCCCATGTGCTCGAGCATGGGCAGGCTGTCGGACAAGGGTATCGCCCCGCCGAGATGATAGAGCTTGAAGCGAAGCATGTCCGGCGCGGCTTCGAGCGGGCGATACAGGGACATGGCCAGCGGTTGCGCGGCGGTCAGCCCGGCCATCAGCGCGATGTCCGGCACCGCAGCGCGCGCGGCGAAATCCTCGCGGTAGCCGGCGGGAAAGGCGCGACCGAATTGCCTGAACAATTCATTGCCGCGCGCTTCGCCATAGGTCTCTACCAGCGCCCCTTTCAGATCGTCTTCCCAACGGCGAGACACTGCGGCGAGTCTTGCTTCCAACGCGCGAACGTCGAACGCGGGAATCTTGCCCGGTGTCGTGCGCACGGTGATCATGATGCGTGCGAGCACCGCTTCCGTGAGCTGCGTGTTGAACTCGGTGCTGGTGCCGTTGAACGCCTCCAGCAGGATGGCTTGCCACTTTTGCCGGAGGTCGGTGGTGTAGTTCTCGCGCGGCACGTAAATGAGGCAGACGATGAAGCGCTCGAACGCGTCGCGCCGCACGAACAGCCGGAAACGTTGCCGTTCACCGAGCCGCAGAATGCCAACCACCGTGGCCAGCAGCTCGTCCTCGGTCGTCTGGAACAACTCGTCGCGGGGATAGTTGGTCAGGATGTTGGCCAGCGACTTGGCGGCGTGGCTGCCCGGCACGACGCCGGCGCGCATCGTGATGTTGGCGGTCTTGCGGCGCAACAATGGGATCTCGGACGGTTTGGCACTGTAGGCGATCGCCGTGAACAGGCCGAGAAAGCGATCCTCACCGCAGACGTCGCCCTTGGCATCGAAGCGCTTGACCGCGATGTAGTCGAGATAGCCGGGACGATGAACGGTGGACCGCGAGGTCGACTTGGTGATGACCAGTAGCTCCGGGCGGCGCGCATAAGCCCGGACCTCCGGTGGCAACGCCGCGAAGCTCGCGGCGACTTCCTTGCCTTCAAGGCCGCGCAGGATGCCGAGGCTCGATCCCGGCACGATTTTGAGTGCGTCTTCTCCCGCGACCTTGGTCAATTCATGCCGGCGATAACCCAGGAAAGTGAAATTATTCTCGGCGAGCCAGGACAGGAATGCCTTGCCTTCGCCCAGTTCTTCCGCAGACAGCGGCGGGGCCTTGGCCGAAATTTCGCCGAGAATCGTTGCGACCTGCGCGCGCATCTTCTGCCAATCCTCGACCGCCGAGCGGACGTCGTCGAGCACGCGCTCGATATCCGCCGCCAATTCATCCATTGCTGCGGCGCCGGTCATGCGATCGACCTCGACGTGGATGAACGACTCGCGCTTGGCGCCCTTGTCTTCGATCGCGGCGAGACCGACGAGCGTGTGGTCCGCGCTGCGTGTGACCGCGAGGATGGGATGCAGGATGAGGTGCAGGGTCAGCCCGTGACGATTGACCTCCATCGTCACCGAATCGACCAGAAACGGCATGTCGTCGTTGACGATCTCGATGACGGTGTGCGTCGATTGCCAGCCGTGTTCCTCCACGGTCGGATTGAACACGCGCACGCGCACATGCCCAGGCTCGCGCTTGCGCGCAAAATTCCAGTGTGACAACGCGGCGCCGTAAAGGTCTGCAGGCTTGCGGTCGACGAGATCTTCGGGATCGAGTTGACCGTAGTAGCGCGACACGAACGTTTCCAGCGTCGCTCGCTGATCGGCGGCGACCTTCTCGCGCACCAGCTTGAGCGCCTCGTCCAGTTGCGGTGAGCGGTTATCCTCCACGCCTGTGTTCATCGTGGTCTCCTCGTGGTGACCGGGCGCTTGAGGCGCGCCTTGCTTTCAGGTTGAACCAGGGAGGTTGCGGTGGTCGCAGCCCCGGTGGGTCTATTGTCTTGCAAAACGGGGCCGGGGGCGAAAATGAATGAATCGCCTCAAACAGGCATAGCGTTGCTTGCGAGGACGCTACTCCTGCTGCAGGCCCATTTTCTTGACAATCGGGCGCCAGCGCGCGATCTCCGCCTTGAGTTTTCCACCGAACTCGTCCGGCGTTCCGCCGACCGGGTCGATGCCGACGGCGGTGAGTTTTTCCCGCACCTCCGGCAGCTCCAGGATCCGCGCCACCTCGGCGTTGAGCCGGTCGACAATCGGTTTTGGCGTGCCGGCGGGTGCCAGCAGTCCAAACCACGAAGCAACCTCGAAACCCGGGAACCCTTGTTCAGCGACGGTGGGTATATCCGGAAACGCCGCGACGCGCGTACTGCTGGTGACGGCAAGTGCCTTCAATTGATGCGCTCGCAGAAACGGCCCCATCCCGGTCAAATATCCGACGGTGAGCGGCACTTCGCCGGAAAGGAGATCTTTGAGCGAGCCTGCACCGTTGTAGGGGATCACCACCAGATCGACCTCCGCCCGGCTCCACAGTATTGCGGCAGCCAGGTGTGCAGGACCGCCGACGCCGTTGGTCGAATACGCGAGCTGTCCCGGGCGGCGCCGGGCTTCTGCGATCAGTTCGGCGAGGGTATCGATATGCAGCACAGGATTGGCGATGATGGCCACGGGTTGCGATGTCAGCCACGCGACAGGCACGAATGCACTGACCGGATCGACGGCGCGCGGACCGTAGATGCTGGGCAGCGTCGCGAGTGCCAACCCGGCGACAAGGAGCGTATGGCCATCGGGCACCGCCTTCGCCACGATTTCCTCGGCAATCAGTCCGGATGCACCGGGCCGGTTGTCAATGATCACCGCCTGGCCGAGAGCTTCACCAAGCTTGCTGGCGATCATGCGCGCCACCGAATCCATCGTGGTAGCGGATTGAAATGAGACGACGAGACGAATCGGCTGCTGCGGATAGTTTTGCTGCGCGACACTGTCTTGCACGCCTGCGATCGCCAGAAAGCAGGTAACCAATACCGCAAGCACCGGCGCTCGCATCCGCCGATGTCCTCCGGCGCTCATACCGGAGCGGAACCTCGTCATTGCTGGTTTCTCAAGGCGAGCATCGCTTTGATGAGCCCGGGGTCATCCCACGGCACATCGACCGGATGGTTACGCAACCATTCGCTGCGGGGGTCACGCAGCCATTCCTGCGGGAAATTCACCCGGATCGATGCTTCGTCGTCCCCCAGTTCGGTACGGGTTGGCGACGGCAGCCCGTGCATCGCCGCATGCAGCGCGGCGCAAAGGTCGACACCGATCACACCGCCGCGGAACGTCGACGGGCCGAAGCGTCGATTGATTTCGAGCAGATGCGGCTCGCCCGTGCGCTCATCGATGATGCATTCGACGCTGAGAATTCCGCTCATGTCGAAAGCCTGGACAAGTTTCTCCGCCAAGCCATGGACCTCGGGTGAACGATGGAGGCGAACCACGGTCGCGGCGCTCTTCGGCCCCCGCATCGCCTGGACCTTGTCGTTGGCGAAGCCCGCCAGCAGCTTGCCGCTCCACGCGACGATGCTGTAGTACTGGCTGGCGCCGGAAACGTGCGCCTGCACCAGAACGCGATCACTGCCGGCACCGTCAAACCCTTTGCTCCGTTTTTGGCGCATCGAGGCAAATGCCTGCTCGACATCACGTGCGTCCGAGCAAATGATCACGTTGTCACCCGCAGAACCATAGCCGCCCTTCAGCACGACCGCATAGCCTTGGGTCGCCGCAAATGAATCGATCGCATCGAAATCCGCGGCAACGACGTAGGGTGGCACGCGAATTCCCAGCGTCTCTGCCGCGGGAATCAGCAATGTCTTGTCGACACTCGTACGGTAATGTCTGGGGTCGCCCAGCGACCGGCGTATCAGCGAGGCTACAAACGAGTAAGTTGGCGGATCGATGGCATCCTGCGGCGTAAGGACAAACATCGCCAGCAATCGGAACGACGTATCGTCGCAAGGGAGCACAAGTCTTGGCAACCCTGCCTGCACTGTCGAGACAAAGGTCTTCGCCCATGCTGGAAACGTGACTTTGTCAGGCAGGTACGTGACCTTGTCGACGAAGCGGCTCTTTTCCGTGAGGGAGTTACGCGGAGTCAACAGCGACACTTCGAATCCCGCCTTGGCCAATTCGCGCGGCATGCGCGGTGGCCCCATCCATCCCATGGCCGAGGATACGAGTAATGCGGGGGTCGGCATCTATGCTGGAGATTCCGAAGTCACTGGTGGTGCCGGGAGGGGGAATCGAACCCCCACTCTGTTGCCAGAACTGGATTTTGAGTCCAGCGCGTCTACCAATTCCGCCATCCCGGCCGCGCGTTCGGGCTGCAGCGCATGGGGCGTTGCCCCTTTTCGCGTTGCCGACACACGGCGAAGACGGCATTATCGGCCAAAAGCCCTGCTGCTTCAAACGCGGCATTCACGCCGAACGTCGTACAAATCCGCGATGGCCGATCGCATCTATCACCTGTCCGATTTCGATTTCGATTTGCCTGCGGATCTCGTCGCACTGCGTCCTGCGCCTGCGCGGACGGCGAGCCGCCTGCTGCACGTCGATGGCGCAGAGCTCGATGATCTTTCGTTCGGCAACTTGCCGGAATTGGTGAACGCGGGCGATGTACTCGTGTTCAACGACACCAAGGTCATCAGCTCGCGCCTGTTCGGACGCAAGCGCAGCGGCGGTCGCATCGAGCTGTTTCTCGAACGCATCGTCGCGCCCGACGAGGCATGGATGCAGCTTCGCGCGAGTCACGCACCGAAGATCAATGCCGAGATCGATCTCCCCGGCAATGCAACTGCGACCGTGCTCGAGCGCGATGGTCGCTTCTTTCGCCTGCGCTTTTCGATGGCTTCGCCGGTAGATGCGTATCTCGATCGTCATGGCGAAGTTCCGCTGCCCCCGTATATCGCCCGACCCGTCGACGCCGACGATCGCGATCGGTATCAAACGGTTTACGCCCGCGATCCGGGCGCTGTCGCCGCGCCGACGGCGGGGCTGCATTTCGACCTGCCCCTCCTCGCCAAGCTCGAAGCGCGGGGAATCGCACTCGCTTATCTGACCCTGCATGTCGGCGCCGGAACCTTCCAGCCGGTCGACACGGAAGACCTGACACAGCATCGCATGCATCGCGAGCGATTCAGCATTCCCGCAGCGACCGTGGCAGCGATCGAGCGCGCGCGCGCCGGCGGCCACAATGTCATCGCGGTCGGCACGACGAGCCTGCGTGCGCTGGAGTCGTCAGCTGCATCGAGCGGAAATGTCGCACCGGGCGACGCGGAAACCGCGCTGTTCATCACGCCAGGGTATCGCTTCCGCGTCGTCGATCGCTTGCTCACCAATTTCCACCTGCCCCGCTCCACGCTCCTCATGCTCGTCTCCGCGTTCGCCGGATACGCAACGATCCGCGCCGCCTACGTGCACGCGATCCGCGAGCGCTATCGCTTCTTCAGCTACGGCGATGCCATGCTGCTCGAGCCCGAGAGAGGCTGAAGCGTTACAATCGCCGCGATGGAATTTCAAGTCAGCGCGCGCTGCGGCGCCGCGCGTCGCGGCCGGCTTACGCTGCCGCACGGCGTGGTCGAGACACCGGTCTTCATGCCCGTCGGCACGTACGGGACGGTCAAGGCGATGTCGCCCGCCGAACTCGTAGAGAGCAACGCGCAGATCGTTCTGGGCAATGCCTTTCATCTTTGGCTGCGCCCCGGGCTCGAGGTCATCGCAGCGCACGGCGGGCTGCATCGCTTCATGGGATGGCAGGCACCGATACTTACGGACTCGGGCGGGTTTCAGGTCTTCAGCCTGGGGCCGCTGCGGAAGGTGCAGGAGGACGGTGTCGGCTTCGCTTCGCCCGTCAACGGCGACAAGCTGTTCCTGACGCCGGAAACGTCGATCGAGATCCAGCGCACGCTCGACGCCGACATAGCGATGGTGTTCGACGAGTGCACGCCGTGGCCGTCCACGCGGGACGAGGCTGCGCGATCGATGCAGCTCAGCCTGCGCTGGGCCGCCCGGTCGAAGCACGCGCACACAGGCAGTGCCAACGCGCTTTTCGGCATCGTGCAGGGCGGGATGTACGAAGACCTGCGCGACGAATCCTTGAACGGGCTGGTCGACGTCGGCTTCGACGGATTTGCCATCGGCGGCCTGTCGGTCGGCGAGCCCAAGGAAGACATGCTGCGCATCCAGGACTACGTGGCCCCGCGCTTGCCGGAAGACCGTCCGCGCTATCTGATGGGCGTCGGTACGCCGGCGGACATCGTCGCCGGCGTGGTCAGCGGCATCGACATGTTCGATTGCGTCATGCCGACGCGCAACGCGCGCAACGGGTGGCTGTTCACGCGTCACGGCGACGTCAAGATCCGCAATGCCCGCCATCGGCTCGACCCGCGCCCGCTGGACCCGGGCTGTTCCTGCTACACGTGCCGCAATTTCAGCCGTGCCTACCTCCACCACCTGCAACGCACCAGCGAAATCCTGGGCGCCCGCCTGAATACCATCCACAACCTGCACTACTACCTGACGCTGACCGCCGAACTGCGCCAGGCGATCGCCGAAGGGAGGCTGGCGGACTATGTCCGGACGTTCGAGGCGGCCCGTTCGGGCATGGTAGAATAAGCGGTTATTCGCAAACACTTACCGATCGTCGACGTGCCCGGCGTGCGCTGCCGCCGCCCCGTCGCCGCTACGCCGCAAGGAGGACTCACCCGTGTTGATTTCACCAGCCTACGCTCAGGCAGCCGCCCCCGCCGCCGGGCCGTTCGGAGGCGATCTGATGGCGTTTTTGCCGATGGTTGCCATTTTCGTCGTCTTCTACTTCCTGCTGATTCGCCCGCAGCAAAAGCGAGCGAAGGAAACCAAGGCAATGCTCGCCGCCCTCCAAAAGGGGGACGAAGTGGTCACCGCCGGCGGCATCGTCGGCAAAGTGTCGAAACTCAACGATGCGTACGCCACTGTCGAGGTCTCGCCGAACGTCGAGATCACCGTGCAGCGCAGCGCCATCTCGCTGATGCTGCCCAAGGGCACCGTCAAGAGCCTGTAGTCGTTGGCGGTGGCTGACGCTCGCGCCACTGCGGCGCCGCGACGACCCGCCCGGCTCGCCAATTCGAACCCACAATGAATCGTTATCCGTTCTGGAAGTACGCGCTGATCGTCATCGCGCTCGTCGTCGGCATCCTCTACACGCTGCCGAACTTCTTTGCCGAGGTTCCGGCGGTGCAGGTATCGACATCCAAGGCGACCATCAAGATCGATACGTCGACGCTGCAGGCGGTCGAGGACGCACTCAAGGCCGCGAGCATCGCATACCGTGGCGCGTCGGTGGATCCGACCGGCGTCAAGGTGCGGTTTGCCGACGCAGACACGCAACTCAAGGCCAAGGACGTGCTCCAGCAGAAGCTGGGGGACAATTACATCGTCGCGCTCAATTTGCTGTCCAGTTCACCAAGATGGCTGGCGTCGATCGGCGCCCTGCCGATGTATCTCGGCCTCGATCTGCGCGGGGGCGTGCATTTTCTTCTGCAGGTCGACATGAAGGCGGCTCTCGACAAGGCCGCCGACCGTTATCTGACCGATATCCGCTCCCTGTTGCGCGAGAAGAAAGTGCAGTACGCCGGCATCGCGCGCGAAGGGCAGAACGTTGCGGTCCGTTTCCGCGATGCGAACGAGCGCACCCGCGCGAATCAGGAGATGGGCAAGGCGTTCCCCGACCTGCAGATCAAGGAAGCCGACGCTGCGGGCGAATTCAAACTGGTGGCGGGCCTGAGTCCCGAAGCGCAAAAGCGGATCCAGGATGGCGCCGTGCAGCAGAACATCACGATCCTGCGCAACCGGGTGAATGAACTCGGGGTGGCCGAGCCGATCGTCCAGCAGCAGGGTGCCGACCGCGTCGTCGTCCAACTGCCGGGCGTCCAGGACACTGCGCGTGCGAAGGACATTCTCGGTCGCACCGCCACGCTGGAAATCCGGATGGTCAACGACGAGCCCGGCGCGCTCGAACAAGCCATCGGCGGTCAACCCGTATTGGGGAGCGACCTGTTTACCGAACGCGGAGGCGCACCGGTGCTCGTCAGGCGCCAGGTGGTGCTCACCGGCGATCGCATCAACGACGCCCAGCCCGGATTCGACGGCCGCAACAACGAGCCGGCGGTACACGTGAACCTCGATGGCAGCGGTGCACGCATCTTCAAGGAGGTCACGCGGGAGAACGTCGGCAAGCGCATGGCGATCGTCCTCGTGGAAAAAGGCAAGGGCGAGGTAATCACCGCGCCCGTGATCCGCGAGGAAATCGGCGGCGGCCGCGTGCAGATCAGCGGCCGGATGAGCACGCGAGAGGCCAACGACATCTCCCTGCTGATGCGCGCCGGCGCCCTCGCGGCGCCGATGGAAATCATCGAGGAACGCACCGTCGGACCGTCGCTCGGCAAGGACAACATCGACAAGGGGTTCAATTCGGTCATCTACGGTTTCATTGCACTCGCGATATTCATCTGCCTGTACTACCAGCTGATGGGCGTCATCTCGGCGATCTCGCTGGCGATCAACCTGCTGCTGCTGATCGCGATCCTGTCGATGCTGCAGGCCACACTGACCTTGCCCGGCATCGCCGCCATCGCACTGACACTCGGCATGGCTATCGACGCCAATGTGCTGATCAACGAGCGCATCCGTGAAGAACTGCGCTGGGGCGACACCCCGCATGCGGCGATACAGGCGGGTTACGAGCGCGCGTGGAACACCATTCTCGATTCGAACGTGACGACGTTGATCGCGGGCCTGGCGCTGCTGATCTTCGGCAGCGGACCGGTGCGCGGGTTTGCCGTCGTGCATTGTCTCGGAATCATGACGTCGATGTTCAGCGCGGTGTTCATCTCCCGCGGGCTCGTCGCGCTGGTCTATGGCGGCCGCAAGAAGCTCGAGAAGATCTCGATCGGACAGGTCTGGAAGCCGGCCGTGGGCACGACCTAGTGGTGCCCACGGCCGTCCCCGCGAAAGCGGGGACCCATTTAGGTACTAGCGAAGTGCGCAGCTTGAACTTGGAAGCAAACGAACATGGATTCCCGCTTGCGCGGGAATGACAGAAATGGAATTCTTCAGAATATCGCGCGTCATCCCGTTCATGCGATACGCGCTCGTGTTCAACGTCATATCGTTGATCACGTTCGTCCTGGCGGTGGTATTTCTCGCCGCGCGCGGCCTGAACCTCGGAGTCGATTTCCGGGGCGGCACCGTGATCGAGATCGCCTATCCGCACGCGGCGGACATCAGTCGCATCCGCGGCGTCATCGACAAGATGAACCTCGGCGAATTCGCGGTCCAGAGTTTCGGCAGCGCCAATAGCGCACTCATCCGCCTGCCGCTGAAGGAAGGACTCTCGACAGCGCAGCTCTCGGAGCGGGTATTGACCGCCCTCAAGGCGGATGATGCTGCAGTCGCCCAGCAACGCGTCGAATTCGTGGGGCCGCAGGTCGGCAAGGAACTCTACGAGAACGGTGCCCTCGCGCTGCTGCTGGTCTGTATCGGCATCGTCGCCTACCTGGCGTTGCGCTTCGAATGGCGGTTCGCGGTATCGGCGATCGCCGCCAACCTGCACGACGTCATCATCATCCTCGGCTTCTTCGCCCTGTTCCAGTGGGAATTCTCGTTGCCCGTCCTGGCTGCGGTGCTCGCGGTCCTTGGCTATTCAGTCAACGAGTCGGTGGTCATCGCCGACCGGATTCGCGAGAACTTCCGCAAGATGCGCAAGGCCAGCGTCCCGGAAGTCATCAACAGTGCGATCACGAGCACGCTATCGCGCACGATCATCACGCACGGCTGCACGTTGATGATGGTGCTGTCGATCCTCTTTTTCGGCGGCGAAACGCTGCACTATTTCGCCCTGGCGCTCGCCATCGGCATCTGTTTCGGCATCTACTCTTCGGCGCTGGTGATGGCCGCGCTGGTCATGTGGCTTGGCGTATCGCGTGAGGATCTGGTCAAGCCGGAGAAACGCGCGGGCGCAGGCGGCATCGAGAAAATCCTGCCCTGAGTTGGAACACAGGGCATACATCGCTGCGGCGTCGGAGCTCTGAGCAGTCGCGGCAAGTCGCGGCTGCCTCCCCGCCATGGTGACGACGCTCATCTATTCGCTGTTTGCGCTGGATCAGACGCTCGCGGGGCTGGCGGCGCAGCACACATGGCTGTTGTTCGCGGCGCTGTTCATCGTCATTTTCGCCGAAACAGGATTGGTCATCTTTCCTTTGCTGCCCGGCGATTCGCTCCTGTTTCTCGCGGGCACCGTCGTCGCGGCGAGCGGCATCAACGTTCACCTGCTGGTGGTGACGCTGTTTGTCGCGGCGGTGCTGGGCGACTCCGTCAACTACAGCGTCGGCCGGTATGTCGGTCCCAAGGTCTTCAATCGTCCACAGGACAGCATCCTCGGGCGCTTTCTCAAGCCCGAATACTTGGAACGAACCCGGCGCTACTATGAAAAGTACGGCGGATTCACGATCGTCATCGGCCGTTTCGTGCCGATCGTGCGCACGTTCGCGCCGTTTCTCGCCGGGATCGGCGCCATGTCCTATCGGACGTTCCTCTGCTACAACGTGATCGGTGCGGCGATCTGGGTATCGGCGCTGGTCTACGCCGGATACCTCTTCGGGAACATTCCGTGGGTGAAGGACAATCTCGCGGTCATCGTCGTCGCCATCGTCGTGGTGTCGGTGATCCCGATGGTGGTGCAATGGGCACGCGAGCGGCAGCAACGACCCGGAACCTGACGCGCGCGCTCAACCCCCCTTGGGCGCGAAGATCATGCAGGTCGACGTCCCGTGCGCGTACAGCGTGCCGGCGTCATCGACGAGCCGCGCGTCGGCCAACGCGATCCGGTTGCCTGAGTGAAGCACCGTTCCCTCGCAGCGCAGGTGCCCTGATTCCATCGTCACCGCCCGCAGGAAATTCACCTTGAGTTCCAGCGTCGTATACCCATAGCCCGGTTCGAGCATCGAATGCACTGCACAGCCCATTGCCGAATCGAGCAACGTGCAGATCACGCCACCGTGCACGGTGGCGATCGGGTTGTAATGATATTCGGCAGCATCCATCTCGAAGACTGCGCGGCCGCGGTCGACACTGGCGAGGCCAAAGCCCAGCACCTTCGCGATCGGCGGCGCCGGCAGCTGCCCCGTGGCAATGAGACGAAGATAGTCGAGGCCACTCAGTGTTCTTCCCCGTTCGAAGCCTGGCAACGGATCGTCCCACTGGACGGTGCGCGCTCGGGCAACCGCGATTTCGTTATCCATGCTCTAGACGCGGCGCGCGAGGTCGGCAGCCTTGCCGATGTACGTCGACGGCGTCAATGCCTTGAGTCGCGTCTTGGCATCGCCAGGAATGGCGAGCGTGTCGATGAATGCGTGTAGCGACTCGCGCGTGATCCCGGACTTGCCGCGCGTGAGCGCCTTGAGTTGCTCGTAGGGATTCGCCACGCCGTAGCGGCGCATCACCGTCTGAATCGGTTCCGCGAGCACGTCCCAGTTGGCGTCGAGGTCCGCGGCGAGCCGCACCGGGTCGGCCGCGAGACGCGACAAGCCTTGCCGGCACGACTCGAAACCGAGCAGCGCATGGCCAAAGGCGACACCGACGTTGCGCAACACCGTCGAATCGCTGAGATCGCGCTGCCAGCGGGAGATCGGCAGCTTGTCGGCAAGGTGGCGCAGCAAGGCGTTGGCGACCCCGAGGTTGCCCTCGGAATTCTCGAAATCGATCGGGTTGACCTTGTGCGGCATGGTCGAGGAGCCGACCTCGCCCTCCCTCGCCTTTTGCCGGAAATACCCCAGCGACACGTAGCCCCAGATGTCCCGATCGAGGTCGATGACGATCGTGTTGAGCCGGGCGAGCGCATCGAACAGCGCCGCCAACCCGTCGTGCGGTTCGATCTGCGTGGTGTGCGCATTGAACTCGAGGCCCAGTCCGCTGACGATACGCCGGGCGATGGCTTCCCAGTCGATGACGGGATACGCGACCATGTGCGCATTGTAGTTGCCGACCGCACCGTTGATCTTGCCCGGCAGCGGCGCTGCCACAAACGCGTCGACCGCTCGATCGAGGCGTGCGACGACATTGGCGATCTCCTTGCCCAGAGTCGTTGGCGTCGCTGCCTGGCCGTGCGTGCGCGAGAGCATCGGCAGATCCGCGTGCGCGTGCGCCAGTGCGCGCAGTTCATCCGTCAGCGCCGCGAGCGCCGGCCGCAACACATCGCGGCGAGCAGCTTGCACCATGCAGCTGTACGCGAGGTTGTTGATGTCCTCCGACGTGCACGCGAAGTGGATGAACTCGCTGGCGGCGGCGATCTCGGGCGCGCTGGCAAAGCGCTCCTTCAGCCAGTACTCCATCGCCTTGACGTCATGATTGGTCGTGCGCTCGATGGCCTTGACCCGCTCGGCGTCGGCAATCGAGAAATCCGTAACAGCTGCCGCGAGCAATGCGCGCGCGGCGCTGGAGAACGGGGCGATCTCGGCGATTCCGGGCTCGTCGGCCAGTGCCGCAAGCCAGGCGAGCTCGACTCGGATGCGCTCCCGAATCAGCCCGAATTCGCTGAAGTATTCCGCCAGCACCGCGACCTTGTTGCGATAGCGTCCGTCCAGCGGGGACAGAGCGGTCAGCGATGTAAGCGCGGCGGTGTTCGGCATGACGTATGCAAGCTCGACGCGTAAATTCTAGCACAGCGCGTGCTCGCCCTCGCTGCGCCGCCGTGGTCGCCGATGCTATAATTTACGACAAGCGTTGCCTCTGCGCAGCGATCGTCGCGCATCATCCTGTCGTCGCCGATGAAGCTGTACACCTCTCCCACCAGCCCTTACGCACGCAAGGTCCGTGTCGTCCTGACTGAAAAGAAAATCGAGTGCGAGTTCGTCGATGCGGATCCGTGGATCGCGGAGACGACGATTCCGCAATTCAATCCGCTCGGCAAGATCCCCGTACTAATTCTGGATGACGGCACCGAACTCTACGACTCGCGCGTCATCGTCGAGTATCTCGACACGGTCAGCCCGGTCTCTCGGCTGATTCCCGAACCCAGCCGGCAGCGCATCGCGGTCCGACGCTGGGAAGCGCTCGCCGATGGGATCTGCGACGCCGCGATCGTTGTCGTGCGCGAACAGAAACGACCGGCGCGACAGCAAAGCAACGAATGGATCGACCGCCACGTCGAGAAAATACACCGCGGCGTACAGGACCTGGCGAAGGAACTCGACGACAAGGCATGGTGCAGCGGCGAGCATTACTCGCTCGCCGATATCGCAACGGGCTGCGCCCTCGGTTACCTCGATCTGCGCCACCCCGCGATCGACTGGCGCACTGCGTTCCCGAACCTGGTCAGACTCGCGGACAAGCTGGCGAAGCGGCCGTCATTCGCGGAAACGGCCCCGCCGTCGCCGTAGCTACTAAAGCGCCTGCTTGAGCTGTTCGAGGATCGCCGGATTCTCGAGCGTGGACGTGTCCTGCGTAATGTCCTCGCCCTTGGCGACCGATCGCAGCAGCCGTCGCATGATTTTTCCCGATCGCGTCTTCGGCAGATTGTCGCCGAAGCGGATGTCCTTCGGCTTGGCGATCGGTCCGATCTCCTTGCCTACCCAGTCGCGCAGTTGCTTCGCGATCTTCTCAGCGTCCGCACCGGTGGGCCGCGCCTGCTTCAGCACGACGAAGGCGCATATCGCCTCGCCCGTCAGGTCGTCGGGTCGCCCGACGACCGCCGCCTCGGCCACCATCGGATTGGCCACCAGCGCCGACTCGATTTCCATCGTGCCCATGCGATGCCCGGAGACGTTGAGCACGTCGTCAATGCGGCCCATGATCGTGAAATAGCCGGTGGTCTTGTCGCGTACCGAACCGTCACCGGCGAGATAGAGCTTGCCGCCGAGTTCGTCCGGGTAATACGATTTCTTGTAACGCTCCGGGTCGCCCCAGATCGTGCGTATCATCGACGGCCACGGCCGCTTGACGACAAGAATGCCGCCGTGGCCGTTTGGTACGTCGTGACCGGTTTCGTCGACGATCGCCGCCAAGATTCCCGGGAGCGGCAATGTGCACGATCCAGGCACCAAGGGTGTCACGCCCGGCAGGGGCGTAATCATGTGCCCGCCCGTCTCGGTCTGCCAGAACGTGTCGACGATCGGGCAGCGACCCTCGCCCACATTGTTGTGGTACCACATCCATGCCTCGGGATTGATCGGCTCGCCCACGGTACCCAGCAGGCGCAGCGACGAAAGATCGTAGTTCTTTGGCGCCGTTTGCGGATTGGCGTCGCAGGCTTTGATAAGCGAGCGGATCGCTGTCGGCGCGGTATAGAAGATGGAGCACTTGTGCTTCTGTATGGTCTGCCAGAAGCGTCCCGCGTCGGGAAACGTCGGTATGCCCTCGAACACGATCTCCGTAGCGCCGACCGCCAGGGGCCCGTAAGCGATGTACGTGTGGCCCGTGACCCAGCCGATGTCGGCGGTGCACCAGAAGATGTCCGCCGGCTTGATGTCGAAGGTCCACTTCATGGTCAGGATTGCCCAAAGCAGATAACCGCCCGAACTGTGCTGCACGCCCTTCGGCGTGCCGGTCGAGCCGGAGGTGTACAGGATGAACAGAGGGTGCTCGGCGCCCACCCACTCGGGTGCGCAGGTGTCCGCCTGTTTCGCGGCGAGTTCGTGCATCCACACGTCGCGCGGCGCCGAAAACGCGATCTTGCCGCGCGTGCGCTGGTAGACGATGACACTGCCGACCGCCTCGCAGCCGCCGAGTCCCAGCGCTTCGTCGACGATCGCCTTCAATGGAAGGTGCTTGCCGCCGCGGACCTGCTCGTCGGCGGTGATCACCGCGCTGGCACCGGCGTCGATGATCCGTTCATGCAGCGACTTGGCCGAAAAGCCGCCGAAGACAACGGAGTGAGTTGCGCCGATTCGCGCGCATGCCTGCATCGCGACGACGCCTTCGATCGACATCGGCATGTAGATGATGACGCGGTCGCCTTTCTTGATGCCCACCGACTTGAGGCCGTTGGCGAAGCGGCACACGCGATGGAAAAGCTCGCGATACGTGACGCGGGTCACCGCCCCATCGTCGGCCTCGAAGATGATGGCGATCTTTTCGGCGTTGCCGTTCTCCAGATTGCGATCGAGGCAGTTATACGACACATTGAGGTCGCCGTCCTCGAACCATTTGTAGAACGGCGCATTGGATTCGTCGAGCGACTTGGTGAAGGGCTTGTGCCACAGCAGCTCGCCTTGCGCGAGTTTGGCCCAGAATCCGGAATAGTCCTTCGCCGCGATGGCATTCATCTGGTCGAATTGCGCCTTGGTCACATTGGCCTGGGCAGCGAACTCCCGCGGGGGTTCGAAGACCCGCGTCTCATGCGATACGGATTCGATATTAGCCATGGTGATTCGCCTCCTCAGGGGGTCGATTGCGGAGTACCAAGGATCGCCGGCACAGGAGTGCCTGTTTTGTGGAAGTCTACCGACTCTTGCGCATCGAGCGCAATGCGACTGGACGTCGCACGCGACGCCAGCCGGTCGCGTCGCGAATCGGGCGCTGCCCGATGGTAGAATGAATCTCGCCCGCCGACCACCCCATCCCACCATGGAACAACGCCGCCCAAGGGCGCCGCACCCACTCTCGACCCTGATGTTCGCGAGCCGTTGGCTCCAGCTGCCGCTGTACCTCGGGCTGATTATCGCGCAAGCAGTCTACGTCTGGCAGTTCATGCGCGAACTCTGGCATCTGCTCAGCGAGATCGCGAACAGCGCGCTGAACGAAGTGGAGACGATGCTGATCGTGCTGGGCCTCATCGACGTCGTGCTGATCTCGAACCTGCTGATCATGGTGATCATCGGCGGCTACGAGACATTCGTGTCGCGCCTGAATCTCGAAGGGCATCCCGATGAGCCGGAGTGGCTGTCGCACGTGAACCCGGCGGTGCTGAAGGTCAAGCTTTCCGCAGCAATCATCGGCATCTCGTCGATTCACCTGCTGACGACGTTCATCCGCGCGGCTTCGCTGACCGAGAAGCAGATGATGTGGCAAACACTCATGCATCTCACGTTCCTGGTCTCAGCACTCGCGATCGCCGGCGTGGAGCGCATCCTGCCGCCGGTGGCTCGCGACGGCAAACCGTCGCATTGAGACCCGCAACAGCCACGCGAGGCACACGACCGTGACGACTATCAGGCAGGAAGATTTCATCGCCAGCATCGCCGACGCGCTGCAATACATCTCCTACTATCACCCCGTCGACTACATCGAGGCGCTTGCCGATGCGTACGCGGCAGAGCAGTCGCCGGCGGCGAAGGACGCGATCGCGCAGATTCTCACCAATTCGCGCATGTGCGCCGAGGGCCATCGACCGATCTGCCAGGATACCGGCATCGTCGTCGCCTTCGTCAAGATCGGCATGGACGTGCGCTGGGAAGGCGTCACGATGGGGCTGTCCGCCATGGTCGACGAAGGCGTGCGGCGCGCCTATACGCACCCCGACAACACGCTGCGCGGATCGATCGTTTCCGACCCCGCCGGGGCGCGAAAGAATACCAAGGACAACACGCCGGCCGTCGTGCATTTCGATCTGGTCCCCGGCGGCACGGTCGAAGTGAAGATCGCTGCCAAGGGCGGTGGCTCGGAGAACAAGTCCAAACTCGTGATGCTGAATCCTTCGGACTCGATCACCGATTGGGTGGTGAAGACATTGCCGACGATGGGTGCCGGCTGGTGTCCGCCGGGCATGCTCGGCATCGGCATCGGCGGCAGTGCCGAAAAGGCGATGGTCCTGGCGAAAGAAGCGCTGATGGAGCCCATCGACATGCACGAGCTCAAGCGCCGCGGACCCGCCGACATGATCGAAGAGTTGCGCATCGAAATCTTCGATGCCGCCAACGCATTGGGCATCGGCGCACAGGGTCTGGGTGGCCTCTCGACGGTGCTCGACGTCAAGATTCTCGACTACCCCACGCACGCGGCAAGCAAGCCGGTCGGCATGATTCCCAACTGCGCCGCAACCCGTCACGCCCACTTCACCCTCGACGGCTCGGGCGCGGCGAAGCTCGAGCCGCCCGATCTTTCGCGGTGGCCCGATGTGCACTGGACGCCGTCGCCGACGTCGATCCGGATCGACCTCGACACATTGACGCGCGAGGAAGTCGCACGCTGGCAGCCGGGCGACCGCCTGCTCCTCACCGGCAAATTGCTGACCGGCCGCGACGCCGCGCACAAGCGCATCGCCGACATGTTCGCCAAGGGAGTGCCGCTTCCGCCCGGCGTCGATTTTACCAATCGTGCTATCTACTACGTCGGCCCCGTCGATCCGGTACGCGAAGAAGTCGTCGGCCCGGCCGGCCCGACGACGTCGACTCGCATGGACAAGTTCACCGACATGATGCTCGCGAAAACCGGTTTGCTGGTCATGGTCGGCAAGGCCGAGCGCGGGCCGGTGGCGATCGAGGCGATTCGAAAGCATGGAGCAGCTTATCTGATGGCGGTTGGCGGCGCAGCGTACCTCGTCTCCAAGGCGATCAAGAGTTCCCGCGTCGTGGCTTTCGCCGACCTCGGCATGGAAGCGATCTACGAATTCGAGGTCAAGGACATGCCGGTGACCGTTGCGGTCGATGCTCGGGGCACGTCTGTGCACGAATCCGGTCCGCGCGAGTGGCAGCAGCGAATCGCCAGGATACCTGTGACCACGGCCTGAGGTCCGCGAGACCCCCTCGACGCCGCGACCGGCAGCACCGCGCGCCACCTGATTGATCGAACCATGCCCCGATCAACGTCACCACTGACCTCTGCCACCGTGTCCCCGCTGACCATGCAGCCGGTGCGCGTGGGTCTGCTGACCAAGCTCAACGTGCTTGCAATCGGCCTGATCGTGGCCACGGCCATCGGCATCGTCGCACTGCTGGTGGGCCAGCAGGTGCGCAACGAGGAGACGCGGCTGCGGGCCCAGGGCCTGACCATCGCATCGATGTTCGCCGAACAATCCGTATCTGCGGTCGAGGCGGGTGACGATGCGGCCTTGACCCGGATGTCGCAAAGCTTTGCCGCGGATCCCGATGTCGCCTACGTCGCCGTGCTCGACAGCGACCGGAAGACACGATGGTCCATGGCCTTCAGTTCGACGCCGATGCCGATCAGGACCCAGGCCGAACCGACGCCCGATTCGACGATCAGCGCCGTGCAGGATGTCGACGGCCACCGCTATCTCGATCTTTTTGTACCGATCACGGCGGCTGGGAAGGCAGCAGCAGGCGCCGCGCCGGCCGGGCCCTCGGCCGCGGTTACCGCCGCCGGCGACAAGCGCGCCATCGGTTTCGTGCGCCTGGGCATGAGTTACGATCGCAGTCGAGAACAATTGCGAGCCAATCTGCTCGGCGTCCTGTCGGTGGTGGGGGCTCTGGTGGCGGTCGCGATTGTGCTGACGCTGTTGCTCACGCGCAGGCTCGTCGCGCCCATGCGCCTGCTGACAGGTGCCGCCAGCGCGGTCGGCGCGGGCAAACTGGACATCCGGCTGCCGGCGCGATCGGGCGACGAGCTGGGCCTCCTCACGCAAACATTCAATCACATGATCGAGCGGCTCTCCGCGTCGCAGGCGGAAGTCGCGACCTACCAGCGCACGCTGGAGGAGAAAGTCGCGCAGCGCACCAACGCACTCGAAGTCGCGACCGCGCAGGCCTACAAACTGGCGCAACACGACATCCTGACCGGCCTGCCGAACCGCGCCCTGCTGAACCAGCGCCTCAAGCAGATCGTCGCCCAGGCGGCGCGCGACTCGCACCAGGTAGCGTGCCTGTTCCTCGACTTCGATCACTTCAAACGCATCAACGATACGCTGGGTCACGACGCCGGCGACCAGCTGTTGCAGGCGGTCGCGCAGCGACTGATCAATGCCGTGCGTGAAACCGACACGGTCGCGCGCCTGGG
The DNA here is from genome assembly GCA_963726935.1 of uncultured beta proteobacterium. GTDB lineage: Bacteria > Pseudomonadota > Gammaproteobacteria > Burkholderiales > Casimicrobiaceae > PALSA-1003. The sequence continues at coordinate 37,437 of CAVSEH010000010.1, read as the reverse complement.
CGGCGACGAGTTCGTGATCATTCTCCCGGGACTGGACCCGGCGAAGGCAACGTTCGAGATCATGACCGTGCTGACGCGGGTGCGTGAGTCCTTCCTCGCGTCGTTCCGGCTCGGTGAACAGACGCCGACGCTGACGTGTTCCATCGGCGTGTCGATCTACCCCGTTGACGCCGACGATCCCGTCGGCTTGATCAAGCAGGCCGATACCGCGATGTACGCCGCCAAGGATGCCGGACGGAATGCGTACCGATTCTTCACCGCGGACATGAATACCCGTGTGCAGGCACGCCTGCAGCTCGAGACGGACATGCGGCGCGGCCTCATGGACGACGAGTTCTTCCTCGTCTATCAGCCGCAGATCGACATGGGTTCAGGCCGGGCCTGCGGTGTCGAAGCCCTCTTGCGCTGGCGTGATCCTGAGCGAGGCGTGATCGGTCCCAACGAGTTCATCCCCATCGCCGAGGAGTCCGGCATGATCCAGGCGCTCGGCGCCCGGGTTCTGCGCGATGCCTGCAGGCAGGTGATGGTCTGGCACCGCCACAACATGCTGCTGCGTCTTGCAGTCAATCTATCGGTGCAGCAATTGCAGCACGACAGCTGGCTGTCGATCGTCGATGAGGCACTGAAGTCGAGCGGCATGCCGGCGCGCTACCTCGACCTCGAGATCACCGAAAGCGTCATCATCACCCACCCCGACAAGGCGGTGTCGACGTTGATCCGGCTCAACCAAATGGGCGTGTCCATCACGGTCGACGATTTCGGCACGGGTTATTCGAGCCTTTCGTACCTCGCGCGACTGCCCATCCAGGGCGTTAAGATCGATCAGCGCTTCGTCCACGGCCTCGAGAAGAATCGCAGCGACGAAGCGATCACGCAGGCGATCATCGCGCTTTCGCACAGCCTCGGCTTGCGGGTCATCGCCGAAGGCGTGGAGACGGTCGCACAGTACGAATTCCTCCGGGCGCATGGCTGCGAAGAGGCGCAAGGCTATCTGATCTCGCGGCCGCTCGAGGAACCGGCGCTGCGCGCGTGGTGGAAAATGCAGGATCAGGAAAACCGTATCGTCGGCCGCCAGACCGACATGTGGCGCCAGGGTACCGACGCGTGATTTCCAGCGAATAACGTTCTCGGCACGTCATCCCGGCGCAGGCCGGGATCCAATTTTCCTTGAGTTACGCGATCAGTTTACTTGGGCCCCGGCCTGCGCCGGGGCGACACATCATTCCTGCCCCGCAGAAATCAGATCCTGCGGCGTATCGATATCGCGCAATACGCCCGCATCATTCACGTCGATGAAGTGCATGGATGTCGCGTAGCGAGCGAGCAGATGGCGCGCCCCTTCATCGCCCGAAAGCGCGACGAGCTGGTCGAAGAAACGCGCCGACAAGCCCACGGGATGCCCGCGCGCTCCCTTGAACCGTGGCGCCGTCAACGGACCGCCCTGCCGCAGGACAGTTGCTACCTTGACGATGGTCTCCGGATCGATCCACGGCATGTCGGCAAGCGCGATGATCCAACCCGTGGCCACGGGTGCGGCCCGCACTCCCCACGCCAGGCTTGCGCCCATACCGTCGCTTGCCCGGGGACACACGCTGACGCGCGCGCCGTTCGCTGCAAGCGCGCCCGCAATCATCTCGTCGCCGGGACGGACGACCGCGATGACCGCATCGACCGCAGCGGCGAGATTCCGGCAGGCCGAAACACCCACGGATGTGCCGTTCGGTAGCGCGGCCGCCAATTTGGCGCCACCAAAGCGCGTCGCGCTGCCGGCCGCCAGCAGGATTCCGACGACCGGTGCGTAGATCATTCCGGCAGCAGGCGGAACCTGCCGTCCTTGACAACGACCAGCACCCGGGCACGCTCGTCCATCCCATTGTGGTTCGTCGCGCTCATGTTGAACACGCCCTGACAGCCGACGACGTCCTTCTCCTGCTCGAGCGCGTCGCGCAACGCGACGCGAAATGCTTCGGTGCCGGGCTTCGCCGCCTTGAGCGCCACCGGCAGCGCCTGCTGCAACAACAGCCCGGCATCGTACGTGTTCGCGCCGAACGTCGCCGGTCGCGCGCCGAACTGCTTTTCGTACGCGCTCATGTAGGTGCTCGCGACTTTCTTGATCGGATCGCTGGCAGGTACGTCGTCGATCACCAGCATCGAGCCAGCAGCGAGGATCGTCCCCTCGACCTTCTCCTTGCCGAGCTTGATGAAGTCATCGGTGGCGACGGCGTGGGTCTGATAGACCTTGCCCTTGTATCCCTGATCGTAGAGCGTCGCCTGCGGCAGTACCGCCGGCCCTCCGACCGCCGCGATCAACACCGCATCCGGCTTCGCCGCCATCAGCTTGAGCACCTGGCCAGTGACGCTCTGATCGTTGCGCGCGTAGCGCTCGTTCGCGACGATCGAGATGCCCGCCTTGTCGGCCAGGCCACCAAAAACCTTGAACCAGTTTTCTCCGTACGGATCGTTGAAGCCGATGAAGCCGACCGTCTTGACGCCGTTCTTGCTCATATTCCTTATCAACGCCGCAGCGATGAGATCGTCGTTCTGCGTGGTCTTGAACACCCAGCGCCGCTTGGCGTCGATGGGATCGACGACCGACGACGTTCCGACGGTCGCCATGAGCGGTACCTTCGCTTCGGCGATGACATCGAGGATTGCAAGCGCATTCGGTGTTGTCGACGGCCCGATGATGGCGTCGACATTGTTCTCGCCGATCAGCTTTTTCGCGTTTTGCACCGCGCGGGTGGTATCGCCGCCGTCCTCGAGCTGGAAGTATTCGATCGTGGCACCGCCCGCCGTTTTGGGCAGCAATTCGGCGGTATTTTTCTGTGGAATGCCGATGGCGGATGTGGGTCCGGTCGCGGAGACCATGAGGCCGATCCTGATTTGCGCCGTGGCAACATGGGCAAACAATGCCAACAGGGCCAGCAGGCCAGTGCGGGTCAGCAGGCGAAAACGCATTGCGGTCTCCGGAACGTGAATTTGTCGGGAAGCGAATCCTAAGCCGAAGCCGGCGGGCGAACAAGTCAGTGCCCGCGGCTGTGGGTCGCGCGGGCACGGGCATCGGCGTGAGCCTGATTAGTCCTGATCGGGATCGGACTTCGAATACTCGAGTTGCGGATACCAATCGGTACCGCGACCTTCGGGCGTGCTATCGAGGATGGTCCACAGTGGCATAAGGTCGGGCGCGCCACGCGGGTCCTGGCCAGGATCGGCGGTTTTCGCACTCATCTCGCCCGCCCAGAAGTGACGGATAGTACCGTCTTGTCGCGTGAAGACATTGAAAGCTGGCAGATCGGCGTCCTCGCCGCTCACGTAAGCGCGCGTGTAGTCCCCGTTCGTATCCGAAACGATCCTCAAGTGACGCCACCCACGCCGGTGCTTGAACGCGAGGATACGTTCGATAGGAGATCGTGCAGTTACCACCAGTGCGATACGTTGTTCGACGTCGCACGCCTCACCGTCCCAAGCGGATAACAGCGACGTACACATCGGGCACGGCTCTTTGCGCTGCGGTCCGTACATCATGCTGTAGATGGCCAGCGTCTGCTTATCGCCGAACAGCTCGGACAGATCGACAGAGCCATCCTCATCGTCGAATCGATAGTCTTTCGGTATCAACCCGCCAGGCGGCAACGCGCGACGCAACTGGGCCACCCGTTCGATCTCACGCCGGAGATTGATTTCTTCAGCGAGCAGGGTGTCGCGCGCCACGCGATACTCGACGGATTCGTTGGGAAAATGGGCCCCATTGATCTTCGCCAATTCGACGGCAGGCTTGATCTCGTGCGCAGTGGCCATGGCTCACTCCATTGGGTGGTTTATATGGTGCGATCTGCAGCAACGCGCATCAATAGGACGGCGCCGGTATCCGTTGTAGGACGCAGATAACATTCACGGCAGCACACGCGGCCTTCGTGGGCCGCGGCCCAATTTCCTGAACTACACCGCTTCGCCGGCGGCGCGACCCGACGCCCACGCCCATTGAAAATTGAAACCGCCGAGATGTCCTGTCACGTCGACGACTTCGCCGATGAAATAGAGGTTCGGCACGCGCACTGCTGCCATGGTCTTCGACGACAGCTCACGCGTATCGACACCCCCGATCGTGACCTCGGCCTTGTTGTAGCCGAGCGTTCCCGAAGGCAATACCGGCCAGTCGTGCAGCACTGCCGCCAGTTCGGCGATGCGCTTGTCGCCCAGTTGCCGCAACGGTAGCGCTGCATCGTGCGCCGCGCACCACTGGTGTGCGAGCCGCTTCGGCATCGGCAATCGTTCCGCAAGCAGCGTATCGAGACGCATCGCCGACAGTCGCTCGGCATTGCAGGCACTCCGCGGCGGCCACGCCGGGCAGCAGATCGATATGGATGGGATCGCCACCGTGCCAGTACGATGAGATCTGCAGGATCGCGGGACCCGAGAGACCGCGATGCGTGAAGAGCACGTTCTCGCGAAAGCGGCCCTCGCGGCACGTAACCTCGGCCTCGACGGAAACGCCCGACAGGTCGCCATAGTGCGCCAGTGCCACAGCATCGAGTGCAAGCGGCACGAGCGCAGGGCGCGGCGCGACGACCGCCAGCCCGAATTGCTCGGCGATACGATAGCCGAACGGGGTCGCGCCGATCTTGGGGACGGTCAGGCCGCCGGTCGCGATCACGACCGCGCTCGTGACGACCGGTCCCTGTGACGTTGCAATCCTGAATGTACCGTCCGCATGGTCGATGGCGTCGACCGAGCAAGGCATCCGCCACTGCACCTGACCGCGCTCGCATTCGGTCCTGAGCATCGCGATGATGTCCAGCGCAGTTTCGTCGCAGAAAAGCTGCCCGAGCTTTTTCTCGTGCCAGGCGATGCCGTGACGCTCGACCAGGGCGACGAAGTCGCGCGGCGTGTACCGCGCCAGCGCAGAGCGGCAGAAGTCCGGATTCTGCGACAGGTAGTTCGCCGGATCGGCGTGCAGATTGGTGAAATTGCAGCGGCCGCCGCCGGAGATGCGGATTTTTTCGCCGAGCTTGTCGTAGTGCTCGATCAGCAGGACGTTGCGGCCGCGCTGTCCGGCGGTGGCTGCGCACATCATGCCGGCGGCGCCCGCGCCGATGACGACGACGTCGAAGCGCCCGACCGAAGTCACTCGTCGATCAGGTGCCGAAGAATTCGCGTACGCGGTCGAGCCAATTCTTGGCGCGCGGGTTGTGCCGCGCCGGATCCTCGCCGATGATGGCCTCGAACTCGCGCAGCAGCTCCTTCTGTCGTCCGGTGAGCTTGACCGGCGTCTCGATAGCGACGTGGCAGAACAGATCGCCATGTACGCTGCTGCGCACGCCCTTGATGCCTTTGTTGCGGAGGCGGAAGACCTGTCCGCTCTGGGTTTCCGCCGGGATCTTGATCTTGGCGTGACCGTCGAGTGTCGGAATCTCGATTTCACCGCCGAGCGCCGCCGTCGCAAAGGAGATCGGCATCTCGCAGTGCAGGTCGCTGTTCTCGCGCTGAAAGACCGCATGCGGCTTCAGGCTGACCACGACATACAGATCGCCGGGCGGTCCGCCGTTGAGCCCCGCTTCGCCCTCGCCGGTCAAACGGATGCGATCGTCCTGATCGACGCCTTCGGGAATCTTGACCGACAGCGTCTTGTGCTTCTTGATGCGACCGGCACCGCCGCAGGTAGCGCAGGGATCGGGAATGATCTTCCCGGCGCCATGACATTGCGGGCAGGTCTGCTGGATCGAGAAGAATCCCTGCGATACGCGCACTTGTCCCTGTCCGTTGCATGCAGGGACATGTCTTGGGTTGCGTGCCCGGCTTCGCGCCGCTCCCGTGGCACGTTGCGCAAGGCTCGAGCGTCGGTATGCGAATCTTGGCCTCGGTACCGCGCGCGACTTCCTCCAGCGACAGTTCGAGGTTGTAGCGCAGGTCCGCACCGCGATAGACGCCGCTGCCACGACCGCGGCCAGCACCCGCCTGGCCGCCGAAAATCTCGCCGAAGATGTCACCGAACGCGTCGGCGAAGCCGCCGAAACCTTCCTGGCCGCCAAACCCGCGGGCACCCGCGGCGCCGAAGCCGGCTGACGGATCGACGCCGGCGTGCCCGAACTGGTCATAGGCCGCGCGCTTGCGGCCGTCCGTGAGCACCTCGTAGGCTTCCTTGGCTTCCTTGAATTTCTCTTCCGAAGCCTTGTCATCCGGATTGCGGTCCGGATGGTGCTTCATCGCGAGTTTGCGGTAGGCCTTCTTGATGTCCTCTTCGGACGCGTCACGATTGACGCCCAGAGTGGTGTAGTAGTCGCGCTTCGCCATCAATGCATTTCCCCGTAGCGACAAACGGCCGAGTTGAGGGCCGCCTCACGATTGTGTGAGGCGCCCGCTTCAACCCGGCCAGATATTACGACGGCGGAAAACGCATGGTCGGCTGCCTGTCCGACGACGCAAACCCGCCGACGGAATATCACTTCTTGTCTTTGACTTCCGTAAACTCGGCGTCGACCACCTTCTCGTCGCCCTTTGCTTCCCCGCCAGCAGCCGACCCGGCCGCGCCCGCGGCCTCCGTCTCGGCCTGCGTCTTGGCGTACATCGCTTCGCCCAGCTTCTGCGACGCCGTCATCAGCGCCTGCGTCTTGGCTTCCAGCGCATCCTTGTCCGCATCTTTCTGCTTCAGCAATTCATCGGCATCCTTGAGGGCCGCCTCGATCTTGCTCTTGTCGTCCGCGCCGATCTTGTCGCCGTATTCACCGAGCGACTTCCGGACACTGTGCGTCATCGCGTCGAGGTTGTTGCGCGCCTGCACGACTTCGAGCAGTTTCTTGTCGTCCTCGGCGTGCGCCTCGGCGTCCTTGACCATGCGGTTGATCTCGTCTTCCGACAAGCCGGAGCTCGCCTTGATCGTGATCTTGTTCTCCTTGCCCGTCGCCTTGTCCTTGGCCGAGACGTGCAGGATGCCGTTGGCGTCGATGTCGAACGTCACCTCGATCTGCGGCATGCCGCGCGGCGCCGGCGGGATGCCTTCGAGATTGAACTGCCCGAGGCTCTTGTTGCCCGACGCGACGTCGCGCTCGCCCTGCAGGACGTGGATCGTCACGGCCGACTGGTTGTCATCGGCGGTGGAGAACACCTGCTGCGCCTTGGTCGGGATGGTCGTATTCTTCTGGATCAGCTTGGTCATCACCGAGCCCAGCGTTTCGATGCCGAGCGACAGCGGGGTCACGTCGAGCAAGAGCACGTCCTTGACGTCGCCCTTGAGCACCCCACCCTGGATGCCCGCCCCGACCGCAACAGCCTCGTCGGGATTGACGTCCTTGCGCGGCTCCTTGCCAAAGAATTCCTTGACCGTGTCCTGCACCTTGGGCATGCGCGTCATGCCGCCCACGAGAATCACGTCGCCGATATCAGACAGCTTGACGCCGGCATCCTTGATCGCGATGCGGCACGGCTCGACCGTCTTGGCGATCAGCTCTTCGACCAGCGCTTCGAATTTCGCGCGCGTGATTTTGATCGACAGATGCTTCGGGCCCGACTGGTCTGCCGTGATGTACGGCAGGTTGATCTCGGTCTGCTGGGACGACGACAGTTCGATCTTCGCCTTTTCAGCGGCTTCCTTCAGGCGTTGCAGGGCCAGCACGTCGTTCTTGAGATCGACGCCCTGGTCACGCTTGAACTCGGTGACGATGTAGTCGATCAGGCGCTGGTCGAAATCTTCGCCGCCGAGGAATGTGTCGCCGTTGGTCGACAGCACTTCGAACTGATGCTCGCCCTCCACGTTGGCGATTTCGATGATCGAGATGTCGAACGTGCCGCCGCCAAGATCGTAGACGGCGATCTTGCGATCGCCTTCCTTCTTGTCGAGGCCGAACGCGAGCGCCGCGGCCGTCGGCTCGTTGATGATCCGCTTCACGTCGAGACCGGCGATCTTGCCGGCGTCCTTGGTCGCCTGGCGCTGCGAGTCGTTGAAGTACGCCGGAACGGTGATGACCGCCTCGGTGACTTCCTCGCCGAGATAGTCCTCGGCAGTCCTCTTCATCTTGCGCAGGATTTCCGCCGAGACTTGCTGCGGCGCGATCTTCTTGCCGCGCACCTCGACCCATGCGTCGCCGTTGTCGGCCTTGACGATCTTGTAGGGCATCAGGCCGATGTCCTTCTGCACTTCCTTTTCCTCGAAACGCCGACCGATGAGCCGCTTGACCGCGAAGATCGTGTTCTTCGCGTTGGTGACGGCCTGCCGCTTGGCCGGTGCACCGACGAGGATTTCGCCGTCTTCCGCATACGCGACGACGGACGGCGTCGTACGCGCGCCTTCCGAATTCTCGATCACTTTCGGCTGCCCGCCTTCCATGATGGCGACGCAGCTGTTGGTCGTGCCGAGGTCGATACCGATGATCTTGGCCATGTTGTTTCCTTTATTTCCCTGGATGGTTTAGCTGAGGACTAGATGGGGGTTTTGGGCAGTCGCTTCAAGCGCCTGCCGCGCCGGAAGCCGACTCTTCGCCCGCCTTGGCCACGGCCACGAGGGCCGGTCGCAGCACGCGGTCGTTGAGCAGATAGCCCTTCTGGAAGACCTGGACCACGGTACCGGGCGGCTGGTCGGAGTCGAGCATGGTCATCGCCTGGTGGCGATGCGGATCGTATTTCTCATTGAGCGGGTTGATTTCAGTGATTTGCGTCTTGTCGAACGCCGCCTGCAGATTCTTCAAGGTCAGCTCGACGCCGTCCTTCAAAGTCTCGATCGTGGCCGAAGGCGTCGCGAGCGTGAGCTCCAGCGCGTCCTTCACATTCAGCAATTCCTGGGCAAAGCGCTCGACCGCGTACTTGTGGGCCTTGGCGACATCGTTCTGGCCCTGCTTGCGAACGTTGTCCGTCTCCGCCTTTGCTCGCAGCCACGCATCCTTGAATTGCGCGGCCTCGGCTTCAGCTTTGCTCAGCAGGGCGACGGGGTCGTTGGCCGCCGCGCCGGCGCTGGTGCCCGCCGGATCGTCGGGTTGGGAAACCTGATCAAAGTTGTCGGGATTGTTGCTCATTACCGTTCCTCTTGGCGATCCCGCCTAGATTGGGGGCATTTCAGGATGATTCAAGGGCAAAACTGCTGCTGGACCCGGCAAATTCGTGCCGCTGCTCAGGGCTGCGCCGAGCCCCCTCCCTTGGGGCTGTCCAGGGTGGGCCATACCGTGCCGCGGACGCTGTCCACCCAGACGGTGTGTCCGTCGCGCTGCAGCTGCCAAAGCGGGTAAAACGGCGATCGGCTCGCCGCCGACGGGTCCCAGACGAGCCTGGCCTGGGTGTCGGCACCTAGACCGGCGCGCTGCCTGGCTTCCGCGGCGGACAGCAGCGTGTGCGGGGTGCGTCCGGGCAGGCGTGCTGATTCGAGGACTTCACCAGCGATCGGGTCGACCGCAGCTACGGCGGATGCATGCTGGGCATCGCCGAACACGACGAGCACGAAGTCCCGCGTGCCGGGACGCGTGCGCGCGACTAACCAGGTTCGTGCGGGCACTTGGGCATCGAGGCCGAGCGCCGCCCGCGCGCTGGCTATGGCGACTTCGAACGACCCGGCGCCACCGCCGATCACGGTATCAGAGACCGCCCCGGTCGTTCTCGAGCGATGTAAACACAGCGCCGTCAAAGACCCGAACGTACAGCCGATGGGCACCTGCCACGATCATGCGAAAGGCGTAAAACGGCGACAGCGATGCACGACCGGGTCGCCACACGAGCGTCGGATAAACGGACAACCCCTGTGCGTCGACGACCAGGTAGCTGCCATCGGGCAGCTCGAATCTGCGACCGACCACCTGCTCGATCGCTTTCCGGGGGTCGGCGAAGGCGAAAAGCGCGGCGTCTGGATTGCGCACCGCAATCGCCTGTTGATAGTCGGCGGAATGTGCATCGACGCCAACCACAGCTTGCGGCCGTCCACGCTCGTCGAGCGTCGGCACGATCCAGTAGTGTGTGTCCGGACGGTCCAGGCGCTCGATCAACAATGGATCCCCGGGACGCACCTGCTCGAACACCTTCGACCACAGCGGGTGGGTCAACAGGCCCGCCTCCTTCAATTTTCCCGCAAGTTGCTGCCGCACAACGCGAGCGTCGAGGATGCCTTGTCCTGGCGGCCGCTCTCGCGGATCGGGCACCGGAGGCGGTCCTGGCTCGCCGGGCGGATCCGGATCACAAATCGCCACGTATTTGCCGAGCCATTTGCTGCCGAACGTGTTGGCGGTCAGATAGTCAGCCTGCCACGTGCTGTACGAGACGTTGGTGTCGGCGATGCCGCGGACGCCACCGCTGCCGCAGACATCCCCGTCGGTATGCGGTGGCGGACCGGGCGGCGCGGGAACCGGTGGCCACGGGTTGTTCAAATCGAAGCTGGAAATGGTGTAGGACGTATCGTACGAAGCGACTGGCGCTGCGCTCGCCGTATAGCCGCGCACGACGACCCAGTGGTTGCCACCGTAGACCAGCGCAAAGGGCGCGCATTGATAGCGATGGATCGTCCAGCAGATGGTGCGGCTGATCGGATCCTCGGTATCGGTGCAGTCCAGCGTGAAGTGCTTCTGCGCCTGCCGGTTGTTCATCGTCCAGCAGAACCCGTCGGGTGGCGACTCCCATGCGGCGGCCTCGACGGTGTGAGTGTGATTGTCGTTGTAGAGACCGACCTGATTCAGCAGCGGTAGCCCGAGCGCGCGCAACACCATCTGCGCGCAGGCCGCGCCGCAATAAACATCCGTGTCCTGTTGATGGTAGGGAACGTCCAGATGCTCATGCATTTAGGCTCACCTTTGCGATATGCCGGCCTACGTCGCCGCACCCAGCGCCTGCGCCCGGACTAATCGTTGCGCAAGGGCCGCGGCGTCGGGTGGCGATTCGAGCCAACCCTGCAGGTTGACCATCGCCAGGTCGGCGAGCGCGGCGATCCACGCCGGGCGTTCATTCAGGCAGGGTATGTAGTGGTACTCCTGCCCACCGGCCTTGAGGAAGGCAACCCGACCTTCCTGCGCGATTTCCTCGAGCGTCTCGAGGCAGTCGCTCACAAAGCCCGGACAGGCAACGTCGACCCTCCCGATGCCTTCCTTGCCGAGCGCGACCAGCGTCGGCTGCGTGTAGGGGGTCAGCCATTCCGCGCGCCCGAAGCGCGACTGGAAGGTGATCACGAATTGTTCCTTCGCGAGCCCTAGTTCTGTGGCCAGCAGCCGCCCCGTCGTCAGGCAATGGCAGTGATAGGGATCGCCGAGGTCGAGACTGCGGCGCGGCAGTCCGTGAAACGAGAGGACGAGCTTGTTCGGCCGGCCGTTTTTCACCCAGTACTCATTGATGCTCTGCGCCAGCGCCTTGATGTAGCCTGGATGGTCGTGATACGCATCGATGACGCGCAGTGCCGGCACACGGCGCATCGTCGACGCGGCCGCGAAGACTTCGTCGAGCGCCGAGGCGGTGGTGCTCGCCGCATATTGCGGATACAGCGGCAGCACGAGTATGCGGTCGCAAGCGCCTTTTTTCAGCCTGACCATGGCATCGGCGATCGACGGCGATCCGTAGCGCATGCCGAGTTCGATCTGCGCGTGATCGGATGGCAGTCCCATCGCCTTCAGACGCTGGCCGAGATATCCCAGCAACAGCGTCTTCTGCCGCAGGCTGTGCACAAGCAGCGGCGAGCCTTCCTTCGTCCAGATCGAGGCGTAGCGTTGCGCCGACCGCGACGACCGCAGGCCGAGAATCACGGTGTGCAGCAGCGGCTTCCACAGTACGCGCGGAATCTCGACCACACGCGGGTCGGACAGAAATTGCGCAAGATATCGACGCACCGCCTTGGTGGTGGGCGCATCCGGCGTGCCGAGATTGATCAGCAGCACGCCGAGGCGGGCGGCACGGTCATGGGCGAACGCTGGCTCCTGCTGCGCCGCCATGCTCAACCTGGCGCGTCGACGTATGCCGCCAGCGTTTTGGCTGCCTGACCGCGAATGGCGGACTGGACGGGCGGCAGCCACCCCATCAACAGCCCTTTCGCACCCAGCGCCATTGCCGACCAGCGCCACAGGTTGAAACTGTCGACGTGCCGTACGATCGATCCATCGCGAAATACGAACGCGGCATCGATCCGGTTGGTGACCTTGCGGCCGGTCGCAGAAAACGTGTAGTTCGCGACCCAATGCGCTCGTCCCGAATTGGCGTCCGCGACGATATCCGAGACGGTAATGTCGAGATCCTTGCCGCGCTTGCACAGCATCGTCCACATCGCTGCAACGCCCTTGGCATCCAGCGCCGGAAAAACCGGATCAGAGAACGTTACCGACGGGTGATAGCAGGCAATCATGCCCGCCGCGTCACGCTGCCCGAACGCAGCGTAGAAACGCTCGATGAGCGCGGCATTCGTCGCGCCTGTCATCGCTCGCTCAGCGCTCATTGATCTGCTGGGTCAGTGCGTTCGACAGCAGTTTTGCCGTGATGTCCACGATGGGGATCACGCGCTCATAGGCCATCCGGGTGGGGCCGATCACGCCGAGCGTGCCGATGACCTGACCGTCGACTTCATACGGCGCCGTGATGACGCTGCACTCGTCGAGCGAAGCGATGCCCGACTCCCCGCCGATGAACAAATGCACGCCGTGCGCGTCGTTGCTGAGCTCGAGCAGGTGGAGGAGCGAGGTCTTCTGCTCGAACATCTCGAACAACCGCCGCATGCGGTCCATGTTCGACGCAAGATCGGCTGCGGAGAGCAGATTGCGCTCGCCCGACACGACGAGACCGTCGCCACTTTCGGCGAGCGCCGAGCTGCCCGCGTCGACCGCCGCGGTCATCAGGCCGACGACGTCCTCGCGCAACTGCTTGAGTTCGTCGGCGAGCAATGCGCGGATCGCGTGGAACGGCTGCCCCGCGTACTGCCGATTGAAAAAATTCGAGGCCTCGAGCAGTTGCGACTGCGTGTACGACTTGTCCGTGTAGAGGATGCGGTTCTGCACGTCGCCATCGGGTGTGACGATGATCAGCAGCACCCGGCGTTCCGAGAGGCGCAGGAACTCCATGTGTCGAAAAGACGCCTCACGGCGCCGTGGTGTCGCGACCACGCCCGCGAAACGAGTCAGATGCGACAGCAATTGCGCCGCGGTGTTGACCAGCGCCTGCGGCCGATCGGCATTGAGTTGATCCTGCAGTTCGCTGATTTCTCCCTGCTCGAGCGGCTTGATCACCAGCAGGCTGTCGACGAAGAAGCGATAACCCTTCGGCGTCGGCATGCGGCCCGCCGATGTGTGCGGACTCGCGATGAAGCCCATTTCTTCCAGGTCCGCCATCACGTTGCGGATCGTCGCCGGGGACAATTCGAGGCCCGACTGCCGCGACAGCACCCGCGAGCCGACCGGCTGGCCGTCGGCAATGTAGCGCTCGATCAGCGACTTCAGTAGATGTTGCGCCCTCGGGTCAAGCATGAATCGCATTTTATGCTTTAATCGCGGCCATGAGCGCCTCTGTCCGGGCCTTTCCCACGATTGCCCTGGTCGGGCGCCACGCCACTCCGGGGATCGCCGAACCGCTCGGCCGACTGGCCGCGTTCCTGGTCGCGCGCGGCCATCGCGTATTGATCGACGCGGAGACCGCGAAGTTCACACCGCTCCCGGGTTTCCCCACGTTGCCCACGATCGAGCTTGCTCGCGCAGCCGACCTCGCGATCGTCGTCGGCGGCGACGGTACGATGCTCGCGATCGCCCGCCAGCTGGCGCCGTCGGGCGTGCCCCTGATCGGCATCAATCAGGGACGCCTCGGCTTTCTCACCGATGTCGCATTGTCGGACATGGAGTTCGTGATCGGCGCCATGCTCGACGGCGACAATGTCGAGGAAACGCGGACGATACTTGACGCGACGTTGACGCGCGCGGGCGGCGCCGGCGAACACGCCGAAGCACTGAACGACGTCGTCATGAGTCGCGGAGCGCAGGGTGGCATGATCGATTGCGCGGTCGCCATCGATGGCCGTTTCGCGTATTCCATGCGTGCGGACGGACTGATCGTGGCCACACCCACGGGTTCGACCGCCTACGCGCTGTCCGCCCTGGGGCCGATCGTCGACCCCGCGGTGCAGGCGATCCTGCTTGTGCCCGTCGCGCCACACGCTCTCACCAATCGGCCGATCGTCGTGCGCGATTCGGCCGTGATCGAGATCGCCTTGCTCGGCGGCAAGGATGCGGGCCTGCATTGCGACGGCCAGGCCGACTTCCCTTTGGCTGAAGGCGATCGGGTCGTCGTCCGTCGCGCCGCGCACCACGTACGGCTGCTTCATCCGAAGGACCATGATCACTTCGCGATGCTGCGGCGAAAACTGCACTGGGGCGAGACACCGGAAAGATTGCGTTCCGGTACTCAGTAAATGCTGCGTTCGCTGTCGATTCGCAATTTTGCCGTCGTGGAAACACTCGATGCCGAGTTCGGCAACGGGTTCACCGTGCTGACCGGTGAAACGGGCGCGGGCAAGTCGATCTTGCTCGACGCGTTGTCGTTGTTGCTCGGCGACCGTTTCGAGGCACGTCAGTTACGCCCGGGCGCCGAACGCGCGGAGATTGCCGCCGAGTTCGATCTGAGCGATGCGACGGCAACGCGCGAATGGTTGGCGGAGAACGCGCTCGGCGATGCGGATTCGCTGCTGTTGCGCCGCGTGCTCGACGCACAGGGCCGCAGCCGCGCCTGGATCAACGGCTCGCCGGCTACGCTCGCGCAACTCGAAGCCGTGGGCGAGCAATTGATCGATCTGCACGGCCAGCACGCCCATCAGTCCCTGGGGCGGCCGGACACGCAGCGCGCGATGCTCGACGCCTTTGGCGGATTTTCGACGCTGGCCGCCGAAGTTGCGCTTGCGTGGCGCGCGTGGCGCGCCGCGGTGGAGCGACAAGAAAACGCGGCACGCGATGCTGCGTCCCGTGGCGCCGAGCGGGACACGCTCGCCGCCCGCCACGCCGAATTGTCGGCGCTCGCCACGACGGCCGCGGAATGGACGGACCTCGGCGCAGCGCAGTCGCGGCTCGCTCACGCGTCGGCCCTGCTGGACGCCGCGGCAGCCGGCGAGGCGGAATTGACCGATGGCGAGGGCGCGCTCAACACGCGCCTCACGGCACTCGCGCATCGGCTGCGACAGGCCGCGACCCACGACAAGGCTCTCGACGACATCGTCGCGCTGGTCGATGAAGCGCGGATCGGCATCGATGAAGCGGGCCGCATGCTGCGGCACTATCGAGAGCGGCTCGACCTCGACCCGCGCGAACTTGCGCGCGTCGAGGCCCGCCTCGCCGCAATCCACGACGTCGCGCGGAAGTATCGCGTTCGCCCCGAGGAACTGCCGCAGCTCGCGACCGACACCGCCGCCGCCCTCGACGCGTTGTCCGCCGAATCGGACATCGCCGCACTTGCCGCCGTCGAAGCGAGAGCGAAGGCCAGCTTCGATACGCTCGCCGGAGCTTTGTCCGCCAAGCGCAAGTTTGCCGCGGCGGAACTTGGTCACCGCGTCAGCGCAATGATGAACGATCTCGCGATGGCGGGCGGACGCGTCGAGATCGCTCTTCCGCCGCTATCGGAGCCCGCAAGTTTCGGTTTCGAGAGCGTCGAATTTCTCACGGCGACGCATCCCAAGCAGGCGCTCGGGGCCTTGTCCCGCGTCGCCTCGGGTGGCGAGTTGTCGCGGCTCGGTCTCGCGATCCAGGTCGTGCTCTCGGAGGTCGGCACGGTGCCGACACTCATCTTCGACGAGGTCGACGCGGGCATCGGTGGCGGCGTCGCCGCCGCGGTCGGGAAGCTGCTGAGGCAACTCGGCGTGCGGCGGCAGGTGCTTTGCGTCACGCATCTGCCCCAGGTGGCCGCTTGCGCCGACGCTCACTGTCGCGTCACCAAGACAACGCGCAAGAATTCGGTCAGCACCGAGCTTGCACAACTGGGCACGAAGGAACGCGTCGAAGAGATAGCGCGCATGCTCGGTGGTCAGGAGATCACCGCGAAAACGCGCGCACACGCGAAGGAACTGTTGACCCAGAGCCGGCCGGCGCTCGCAAAGCCGACGGGGAAAACCTAGCGCCTCAAGCGCGTGCTGGAATTACCTTTGCCCGTTTGGATTTGGCGCTTGGTTTGGCGGACGCGGTGGCCGGCAGGCCTTGGCCGGTTTCGAGCCAATACTTGACCCGATTGGCGTCGCCGATCCGCGTCAATCTGCCGTAAGAGTCCAGCAGGACGATGACCACCTGACGGCTGGCAATGGTGGCCATCATGACCAGGCATTTGCCCGCTTCGCGGATGAAGCCGGTCTTGGAAACCTGGATATCCCACCCGCCGCTCTTCACCAGCGAGTTGGTATTGTTGAATCCGAGCAGTTGACCCGTCGGCTGGACTTCGACGTAGTGGCTCGGGGTGGTCGTGAACTCGCGAATCAACGGATAACCGGCGGCCGCCTGGACCATGCGGGCCAGATCGTGCGCCGTGGCCACGTTCTCGCTGGACAGGCCCGTCGGGTCGCTGAAGTGGGTACGCGTCATGCCCAGCGCCATGGCCTTCTGGTTCATCGCCTCGATGAACGCAGCGCTACCGCCGGGATAGTGCCGCGACAGGCTGGAGGCCGCGCGATTTTCCGATGCCATCAACGCCAGGCGGAGCATTTCCCGGCGCGACAATTCGGCACCGAGCCGCAAGCGCGAATGGCTGCCCTTGAGTAGATCGAGATCCGACACGTCGACGGTGATCGGCTCGTCCAGGGGTTGCCCCGCGTCGAGAACGACCATCGCCGTCATCAGTTTCGTCACGGACGCGATCGGCGTAACCGTGTCGGCGCCCTTGGAATAGATCGCCTGTCCCGCGTTGGCGTCGTAGACCAGGACATTGGCCGATGCGAGCTTGAGTTTGCTGCCGTCCAGGGTCGTGATTGGCTCGCCCGCGGCACTGCCAGCCGACGGCGCGGCGGCGCACAGCGAGCCACTTGCGGCAAAAAACCCCGTCAAAACAATATGTAAGAAAGTCTTCATCATGCGTGATCTGAGAATGTTGCCCCGGTTTATAGCACGGTTGCAAGCAACATGCCAATACCCAAGCGAAAACAAACGCTTAGACGGGCTCTGCGGATGACGCTCGATAGGGGGAGATGGTGTCGCCGTCCGTGGGGGCCGACGACCGGGGGCGTTCCTGCTGCTGGAGGGCCCACATACGCGCGTATGCGCCTTCGGCGGCGAGCAACTGCGCGTGCGTGCCGCGTTCGATGATCCGGCCGTCGGCCAGCACCAGGATCTGGTCGGCGCCGACAATGGTCGACAGTCGGTGCGCGATGGTCAGCGTGGTGCGGTCGGCGGAGATCTGCTCGAGTTCGGCCTGGATGAGCTTTTCGGACGCCGAATCGAGCGCCGATGTCGCCTCGTCGAAGATGAGGATGCGCGGGTTCTTGAGGATCGCCCGCGCGATCGCGACGCGCTGCTTCTCGCCGCCCGAGAGTTTCAACCCGCGCTCGCCGACCGGCGTCGCGTAGCCCTCCGGGAGCGCGGTCACGAAGTCGTGGACCTGCGCGAGTTTCGCGGCTGCCACGATCTCGTCGTGCGTCGCGCCTGGATGTCCGTAGGCAATGTTGTATTCGATCGAGTCATTGAACAGCACGGTGTCCTGCGGGACGATCGCGATCGCGGCGCGCACGCTCGTCTGCTGCACCGCGCGCAGGTCCTGCCCGTCGATCGTGATGCGGCCACCGCTGACGTCGTAGAAGCGAAAGAGCAGTCGGGCAAGCGTGGACTTGCCCGAACCGCTGGGCCCCACGACGGCGATCGTGCGGCCGGCGGGAATCGTGAAGGAGACGTCGAACAGGATCTGCCGGTTGGGCTCGTAGTGAAAGTCGACGTGGTCGAACCGCACCTCGCCGGCGCTCGGCCGGAGCGGTGGCGCGCCCGGGGCATCCTTCACCTCCGCGTTTTCGTCGATGAGCTGGAACATTCGCTCCATGTCGGCGACCGCCTGCTTGATTTCACGGTAGATCACGCCGAGGAAATTGAGCGGTATGTAGAGCTGGATCATGAACGCGTTAACCAGCACGAGATCGCCGATCGTCATCGTGTGATCGACCACGCCCAGCGTCGCGCGCCACATGATCAGCGTCACCGCAATCGCGATGATCGCGCTTTGGCCGATGTTGAGCAGCGACAGCGACGTCTGGCTGCGCACGGCCGCGCCTTCCCAGCGGCGCAGGCTCTCGTCGTAGCGCGTCGCCTCGAACTCCTCGTTGTTGAAGTACTTGACGGTTTCGTAGTTGAGCAGACTGTCGATCGCCCGCGTGTTGGCCTTCGAGTCCAGCTCGTTCATCTGCCGCCGGAAACCCGTGCGCCACTCGGTGATCGTGACGGTGTAGACGATGTAGATGCAGAGTGCGCCGAGCGTGATCCCGACGAACCAGATGTCGTAACGCGCGACCAGAATTGCGGACACCAGCGCAATCTCGATGAGGGTCGGCAGGATCGAGAACAGCGTGTAACCGATCAACGTCGAGATGCCGCGTGTCCCGCGCTCGACGTCACGGGTCAGGCCGCCGGTCTGCCGCGACAGGTGAAACCGCAGGGACAACGCGTGCAAGTGGCGAAAAGTCTTGAGCGCAATCGTGCGCACCGCGCGCTGCGTCACCTTGGCAAAGAGGTACTCGCGCAGTTCCGTAAATGCCGTCGTCGAAAGCCGCAGCAGGCCGTATGCAACGAGCAATGCGACCGGCAGCACCAGCATCTGTCCCGCGGGCGGGAGCGTGAGGCCGTCGACGATCTGCTTGAGGACCAGCGGCACACCGACGTTGGCGAGTTTCGCCGCGATCAGGCAGCCCAGCGCAAGCACAACACGTCCCTTGTACGCCAGCAGGTACGGCAACAGCGTGCGTACCGTCTGCCAATCGCCGCGCGTGGCGCCGGCGGAGCGTTCAGGTGGCGCGGGAAGGGAGTGCGAGCGGGAATGGGTCACGACGAAAACGACCAGGTGTTGGGCGACAGACGCTGGCGCTGCCGCGGCGGTGTCATGCTTGCAGTTTAGCAGGCCGATGGGCGCTGGCCGCCGTCAACGCTTCGCGGTCCCCCGAAACCACTCGTTGCCGCCATAGCCGAGGAAGCCCATCGCGAGGCGTACGATTCCGTAGGCGATCCAGATGGCGGCCTTGTAGAGGCGCGGGCGCACCCGCCAGTCGTCAGGCGCGACCTGGCGCGATCCGTGCGCAATCATTTCCGCGAGCTGGCCCTTCAGTTCGTCGTTGAAGGCGCGATCGCGCACGAACACGTTCGCTTCACGCGCCATCAGCAGGCTGTACGGATCGATGTTCGACGAGCCGACTGTTGCCCAGCGATCGTCGACCACGGCGACCTTGGCGTGCAGCATGCTGCGGTGATACTCCTGGATGATGACGCCCGCCTGCAGCAGCTGCCCGTACATCGCGCGCGACGCGAAATGCAGCAAAAGGTATTCGACCTTGGCCTGCAGCAGCAGCGTCACCGTGACCCCGCGCTGGGCGGCAGTGACGAGCGCGCGCCGAAAGCGGATTCCCGGAAAAAAATACGAATTGGCGATGGTGATGTCGCTCTTGGCGGTCCGGATCGCGGCCAGGTAGGCGTGTTCGATGTCGCGCCGGTGCCGCAGGTTGTCCCGCGCGACGAACTTGGCGGTCTGCGTGCCGACGCGCTCGACGTGACGGCGCGTCGGGAACAGCGGCACATCGCTCGAACCGGATTGCACAAGCTGCACCAGCGCCCACACGCGCTGCATGGTTTGTTCGATGGCGGGCAGCACGGGGCCTTCGACGCACACTGCAAAATCTGCGCGCGGCGGCTTGTGGTGCGGGGTGTTCATGTCGTCGATGATGTTGATGCCACCGACGAACGCGACGCGACCGTCGACCTGACAGAGCTTGCGGTGCAGGCGACGCAGACGGTGCGAGCGGAACTGCCACGGCGCGACCTCCGGGCGATACTTCAAGAGGTCGATGCCGCCTTGGGTCATGTCGCGCTGGAGGGCAGGCGTGAGATACAGTTTCGCGCCCCAACCGTCGACAAGCACGCGCACGCGCACTCCTCGCGCCGCCGCGCGCGAAAGCGACGACGCGACGAGGCGACCCGTCGCGTCATCCGCAAATATGTAGGTCTCGAGCCAGATTTCCCGCTCGGCGCCGTCGATCGCGCGCAGCAGTGCGGGGAAGAACTGGGCCCCGTCGCGCAACAGCGTAATGCGATTGCCCGGCAGGTACCGGTTCATGACCATACCGGTGTCGTTCATCGCACGGCGGGCGCTTTCGGACGCGCAAGTTCGAACGTCGCCGCCAACGCGGCGTGGTCCGACATCCGCGCCAGAGGGTAGGCGTAATGGACATCGGCGGCCACCACACGCAACCCGCGCGCGTAGATGCGATCAAGACGAAACACCGGGAGCACCGACGGAAAGGTGCGTGCCGGCCGTCCACGCGCCGCGACGAAGACCTCGACCACCCCCAACTGCTCCTGCAGCACGCGGTCGGCCTTGCTCCGCCAGTCGTTGAAATCCCCGGCAACGATGAGCGGCGCATCTGCCGGAACCGACTCGCGGATCCGTTCCGTGAGAGCGTGTACCTGCCAGCGCCTGCCGCGCTCGAACAATCCCAGATGGACGTTGATGCAATGCAGCGCCGGCAGGCCGCGCTGAAGTTGCATCACGCAGTGCAGCATGCCGCGGCTTTCGAACAGGTGCGCGGAAATGTCCTGGTTCGCTTGCGAGAGGATCGGAAAACGCGAGAGCACCGCGTTACCGTGGTGGCCATGGCGCGTATCGGCGTTCCTGCCGTATGCGACCTCGTGCCAGACCTTGTCGGCGATGAACTCGTGCTGCGACTTTCCCGGCCAGTCGCGATAACGCGCCGCATGCCGCCGGTGCACTCCCTGCACCTCCTGCAGGAACAGGATGTCGGCGGAGAGGCCGCGCAAGCGGTCGCGCAGCTCATGGATCACCATGCGGCGCGCGAGATGGGAAAACCCCTTGTGGATGTTGTAGGTCGCGACGGTGAAGCGCATGGCGAATCTTAATGTCATTTCTCGGCATGCGGCCAGATACCCGCCGGGCGCGCCGTTGCCCCAGCGCCGATGCGACTCGATGCCGCATGGTGTAAGTTATGCAGTGGCTGCACGACCAAGGCGCAGATGGGTCGTTTCGGCCCGTCGTTGCAAACCCTTCCCGACATCTGCACAGGAGACACTCATGAAACAGCAAACAACGATTCAGGCCGCCATTGCCGGACTGTTGGCGCTCGGCTTGGTTGGCTCGGCGGCCGCCGGCCCGGTGGCGCCGGACGCCAGCAAGGACAAGTGCTACGGCATCGCCAAGGCCGGGCAAAACGATTGCGCCGCGGGCAAGCACGCCTGCGCGGGCCAGAGCACGGTCGACAACGATCCCATCTCGTGGAAGTACGTGGCGAAGGGCACGTGCGAGAAGGTCGGCGGCAAGATGATGGCCCCGAAATCCTAAACAGCGCGACGGCCGGTGGCCGGCGATCGACGTCGCCACCGGCGCCCCATTTCAGCACAGCCCCATGCCTACCACGTCCGAACTCGCCAGCGTCGTCGGCATCGGCCTGCGCAGCCCGCACATGGCGCGCGTTCGTAGCGAACGGCCCGCCATCGGCTGGCTCGAAGTCCACAGTGAAAATTATTTCGTCGATGGCGGGCCGGCGCTTGCCGCGCTCGACGCCGTACGTGCCGACTACCCGATCTCGCTCCACGGCGTCGGTATGTCGTTGGGATCAGCGGACCCGCTCGACGGATCACACCTGGCGCGATTGAAGCGGCTGGTCGAGCGCATCGAGCCTGCGCTGGTGTCCGAGCATCTGTGCTGGAGCCACACCGACGGCAGGCACCTGAACGACCTGCTGCCACTACCGTTTACCGAAGAGGCGCTCGGGGTCGTCTGCGAGCGCGTCGAACAGGCGCAGAACGCGCTGGGCCGAACGATCCTGGTCGAGAACATATCGGCCTACATGCGATTTGCCGACGATGCGATGGCTGAGTGGGACTTCGTCGCCGAAGTCGCCGCGCGTACCGGCTGCAAACTCTTGTTCGACGTGAACAACGTCTACGTCAACGCGATCAATCACAACTTCGATCCGCTCGATTTTCTCGCGGCGATCCACGGCGATGCAGTAGCCGAAATTCACCTCGCGGGCTTCGACGCGAGTGGGCCGTGCCTCATCGACAACCACGGCGCGCGGGTCGCGCCCGCAGTGTGGGACCTGTATCGCGCAACGATCGACCGCTTCGGTGCGAAACCGACACTCGTCGAATGGGACACGGACCTTCCTGCGCTGGAAGTGCTGCTGGACGAAGCGACGACCGCGCGCCGAATGCTGGAGGCACACGATGCCATCGCTGCGTGAAATGCAGCGCGGGTTCGCCGCGGCCACCCTGTTCGGCGACAGCGCCGCGGCCGCCGGGCTCGCGATCGTCGCGGGAGACCTCGACCCGCAGACGCGCGTCGCCATCTATCGCAACAATATTCTTGGCAATTACCGCAAGGTGCTTGCGGCCACGTTCCCGGTCGTGCGCCGCCTGGTCGGCCCCGCGTTTTTCGATGCGGCGACGGACCAGTTCGTGCGCGGGCATCCGTCGCGGCATGGCGATGTCAACCGCTACGGCGGCGACTATGCGACGTTCCTGGCGTCGTATCCGCCGGCGCGTGGACTCGGTTATCTTGCCGATGTCGCACGCCTCGAATGGGCGATCGACCAGGCCGACATCGCGGCCGACGCCGCGCCGTTCGACGTATCGACCCTCGCTGGCGTCGCGCCGGACGCGCTCGCTGAACTGAGATTCCGCCTGCATCCATCCGCGCGCTTGATCGCGTCACCCTATCCCGTCCTGCGCATCTGGCAGGTGAACCAGCCTGACCACAACGGGGACGATCACGTCGATCTCGGCGAAGGTGCCGACCTCCTGCTCGTTGTCCGCGGTGATCGGGGCGTAAGCATCGATCGCGTTGGCACGGGCGAGCACGCCTTTCTCGGCGCATTGGCCATCGGTGCAACCCTTGGCACCGCCGCGACCCGCGCCAGCGACGTGGATTCCGCATTCGATCTCGCCGCGACACTGCGCCGACATGTTGCCGGACACACCGTAGTGGCGTTTCGTGCACCGCTCACCCCTACTCGCAAAGGCCACCCATGAACGCCATCGCCACCGACACGCTCCTTGGCCGCGTCGCCAGCCTGTATTGCAAGACGACTGGCGTGATCGCCAAACTGCAGCCTCTGCTTTTGCTCGGTTTCCGTCTGTATGTGGCGCGGGTTTTCTTCTTGTCGGGGCTGACGAAGATCCACGATTGGAGCGTCACGCTGGCGTTGTTCACCAATGAATATCACGTGCCCGTGCTGCCCCCGGCGCTCGCCGCCGTCATGGGCGCGGCCACCGAACTGTCGATGCCGATCCTGCTCGCGCTCGGGCTCGCGACCCGCTTCGGCGCATTCATCCTGTTCTTCTTCAACATCATCGCGGTCGTGTCCTACGCGGCGCTGCCGGATATCGCAATCAAGGATCACATCCTGTGGGGAACCATGATCCTTGTGATATTGCTGTGCGGCCCCGGCAAGATCTCGCTCGACCACTTGCTCGAGCGTCGGTTGGGCGTTTCCAAGTAGCGCGCCGGCCGGTCATCCAGCGACATCGCCCGGCAGATACTTACCTGCCGTAGCGTCGCAATGCCTTGCGCAGGAATCCGACCTGCCGTTGATAGCGCGTGCACGCCACGCACCAGTGCAGGTGCATGCGCAGCTTCAACTTGTCGCGCCATGACAGCGGGCGCTCCTGCGCGTCGGAAATCATCCGCGCTGCCTGCCGGCAATTGATGAAGTTCGTAAGGCGGATCAGCAGCCTAGGCACGCGACCCCGACGATGTGAAGGCACCAACGGCCGTGGGATCGGCGAACCAGTTCTGCTCCAGGCATTGCCGTAGCTGCAGGCGCGCGCGATGCAGGATCACCCACAGGTTGTTCGAGGTGATGGTCAATTCGCCGCAGATCTCCTCGGTCTCGAGCTCCATGACTTCGCGCATCACGAAAATGCGGGCCGTGTTCGGTGGCAGTTTCTCGAGACAGGTTTGCATGACCTCGAAAAACTGTTGCTCCGACAACTGCGATTCCGGGTCGCCCCAGTCCGCCGGCGGATTTTCCCAGTGCCCGGTCTCATCGAAGAGCGCGTCCAGATCGTCGACGCGGCATTCGTCATCGAACGATGGCAACGTCGGCGAGCGCGTCTTTTGCCGGATCGCGTCGACGATCTTGTGCTTGAGAATGCCCGTCAGCCAGGTACGCTGCGACGACTTCCCCGAGAAGCTTTTCTCACCTTGCAGGGCGGCGACGAGGGTATCCTGGACGACGTCCTCGGCCAGCGTCGGGTCGCGCAGTTGCAGCGTCGCGATGCGCAGCAGGTACCGTCGGTGAGTCTCGAGTTGTGTCGCGAATGCGGAATTGGCCACGTCTCCCCGCCCCTTGAGTCGACCTCGGGCGATGATACCGGCGCGACGCGTCTTTGCATACGGCGACTGCGCCGCGCCTTGGAATGTGATCGTCACCACGATGATCTGCCAGTCTTGTCCGCAAGGGACGAAGGCGAACTGCCTCGCGCACCTACGATGTTCGTCGGCGCTGGCGGTATTTTCTTACGCGCCCGCTTACATTTTTGCGGCTGTAAGTTCCGTCGGGATCGCATGACTAATCGGGCAACGGGGCGGCACGGCGGCAGGGACCAAACATCCGTATCCAACGCGCGTCCGATCGGGAAGGGTCAGTCACTTCCGCCGTCCGTCCCGGACCTCTACCACTACAAAGGGACGAACATGTTGCAAGGAAAAACCGCACTGGTCACCGGATCGACCAGTGGCATCGGTCTGGGGATCGCCCGGGCATTCGCGCGCGACGGTGCCAATATCATCCTCAACGGCTTTGGCGATGCTGAGCAAATAGAAACACTCCGCAGCGAGATCGCGTCCGAACACGGCGTACAGGTCCGTTACGACGGCGCCGACCTGTCGAGGCAGGATCACATCGAAACGATGATGGCGAAGGCCATCGGTGAATTTGGCGCGATCGACGTCCTCGTCAACAACGCCGGCATCCAGTACGTCGCGCCGATCGACGAATTCCCGATCGACAAATGGAATGCCGTCATCGCGATCAACCTGACGGCATCGTTTCACACAGTTCGCCTCGCGTTACCGGCGATGAAGACGAAGAAGTGGGGCCGGGTGATCAACATCGCATCGGCACACGCGCTCGTCGCGAGCCCGTTCAAGTCCGCCTATGTTGCGGCGAAGCACGGCATCGCGGGACTGACCAAGACCGTGGCGCTGGAAGTCGCCGAATCCGGCATCACCATGAATGCGATCTGCCCAGGCTACGTGTGGACTCCGCTCGTGCAAAAGCAGATTCCGGACACCGCCAAGGCGCGCGGCATCACCGAAGAACAAGTGATCAAGGACGTTCTGCTCGCAGCGCAACCGACGAAGAAATTCGTGCAGATCGAGGAAGTCGCGGCCTTCGCGTCGTTTCTCGCAAGCGACGCCGCGGCATCCATCACCGGTGCGGTACTGCCGATCGAAGGCGGCTGGACCGCGCACTAGCACCCCGCGCAGGCGCGTCGATCACCTCAGAGGAACATCGTCATGGCAACATCGGTCAAGCAGAAGAAGCAGCGCGCCAACGGCGCAAGCCACACCCCAGCCCTGCCCGGCCAAGTGGTTCTGGTCATGCAAGGTGGCGGCGCGTTGGGCGCCTACCAGGTCGGCGTCTACCAGGCGCTGCATGAGGCAGGCATCGAGCCGGATTGGGTGATCGGCACATCGATCGGCGCGATCAACGGCGCATTGATTGCCGGCAACGCCCCCGACCGCCGCCTCGAGGCACTGCACGAGTTCTGGGGCCGAGTCGAGCAACGCGCCGGCGCCAGCGGCTTTGGTGGTCTCCCCGCATTGGCGACAGCGTTGGCCCATATGACGACCATGACCAATGGGCTTGCGCCGTTTTTCAGCCCCAACCCCAAGTCGTGGTTCGGTCCCCATCTGCAGGTCGGATTGGAAGATGCGGCGTACTACACGACGGCCCCGTTGCGCGCGACACTCGCCGAGCTCGTCGACCTCGACTATCTCAACGACAGCGAGACGCGCCTGACCGTCGGCGCGGTGCACGTCAAGAACGGAGAAATGCGCTATTTCGACAGTCGCGACGAACCGATCTGCCTGGAGCACATCATGGCATCCGGCGCGTTGCCGCCGGCGTTTCCCGCGGTGCGCATCGACGGCGAGCCCTATTGGGACGGCGGCATCTACTCGAACACGCCGATCGAGGCGGTGCTCGACGACAAGCCGCGCCGCGACTCCGTCATCTTCACCGTCCATATGTGGAATCCCGAAGGTCCGGAACCCACCTCGCTGTGGGAAGTGATGGGGCGGCAGAAGGATATTCAATACGCAAGCCGGGCCAAGAGCCACATCGCGCGCCAGAAACAGATCCACCACCTGCGCCACATCATTCGCGAGCTCTCCAAGCATGTACCGGAGAAATCACGCAACACTCCAGAGATAAAAGAGCTCGCGTCATGGGGGTGCGGCAGCACGATGCATGTCGCGCGCTTGATCGCGCCGCGGCTGGATGGCGAAGATCAGCTCAAGGATATCGATTTCACCCCCGCAGGCATCGATGCCCGTTGGGAGGCCGGCTACGCCGAGGGGCAGCGCGTGCTGGCGCTTGCGCCCTGGCAACGGCCCGTCGATCCGATGGAAGGCATCGTCATCCACGACACCGCCGTGGTCGAGTCAGCGCTCGCCCACGGCGTCGACGGCTTCGACGGCAAAACGCGCTAGGTCGGTGCCGGGAAGCGGAGACGATCCGCGCCCCGCGTTGGCGGCAGCCCCAACGCACGATCGTGATGCGCCCATCGGGAGCGATGTGATGCGAACGTATCTCGTCAACGTGCTGTGGAAACGCTCGTGGCTGACGTTCTTCCTTATGGGTGTTTCCTTCCTGCTGTTCGGCGTCATGACCGTCAACATCTTCGTGCTGCTCAAGGCGAATATCGATCTGTACCTGACGTACGGCAGGATGGTCATCGCCGATGGCGCGCTGCTCCAACTGGCGGAACTCATCGGCTTCGGTTACCTGAGCATGATCTTCTACGTGCTGTTCAAGGCGTGCGAGCACGTGCTCGTCAGGCATCTCACTTGCGTGCGCGACGATGATCGTCGCGCACGTCATGTCACCGGTGATTCTTCGCAGCGATCGCTGTAAGAAAAATGCGCTCACCCCGACGAATTGTTACGCCGCAGTCATCATGACCGCGGACATTTAAACCCAAAGGAGATTGCAACCATGAGCAACAACAGCAAGCAGGGTCCTTCGATTTGGAAGCGTGTCGCGCTGACTAGCGTCCTCGCAGCAACGATGTCGGTCGCCACGACGTTCGTCTACGCGGGGGAGTGCCCCGCGGACAAGAAGGTCGCCGACGGACAGGGGCAGAAGCCGGGGCCGACGATGCCGAAGGATGTCACTGACGTCGTACGCGCATCGACCGACCTGGCGAAGGAACCCGCCGCAGTGAACGGGCGCCTGTTCCGACTGCGTCAGCTCGACATGAAGCCCGGCGCGATCGTCCCATGGCATAGCCATGGCAATCGGCCGGCCATGATCTACGTCGTGTCCGGTGAAGTGGTCGAGTACGCCAGCAACTGCGCGGCGCCGATCGTCCACAAGGCGGGTGACGTAGCGCCGGAAAAGAATGGCACGTCGCACTGGTGGCAAAACACCGGAACGACCACCGCCGTGCTGATCTCGGTGGATTTGTTTCCGGTCGAGAACATGAAGGATGAGCACATGATGTAGAGCTCGCCGATGCGAGCCACGGTTCGAGGGCGGGCCGCCATCCGTGGCAGTCCGGCGGCGCGCCCCGTTCTACTCGATAGCTTAGGGACGATGATCATGATCAGCAGCACCGAGTTTCCGGCAATGCAATCGCATGCGAGCGCCGCCCCCTCGGGCGAGGTGCTACGATCGTTTGTCATCGGTCTCACCGCGTTCCTCACGGTCGTCGACCTTTTCGCGACACAGGCCATCCTGCCTTCGCTCGCGAAGGCGTATCAGGTCACGCCGGCCGCCATCGGATTTGCGGTCAATGCCAGCACGATCGGGATGGCGGTCGCCGGGTTGATCGTCGCATTCTTCAGCAGCCGCATCGACCGACGCCACGGCATCCTCGCGAGCCTGGCGCTGCTGTCGATCCCGACTGCGCTGCTTGCCGTTGCACCCGATCTCACAACGTTCACGCTGCTGCGCATCGCGCAGGGCCTCTGCATGTCGACCGCTTTTGCCTTGACGCTTTCCTATCTCGCCGAGCATTGCAGCGCGACGAATACAGCCAGCGCCTTTGCCGCCTATATCACCGGCAATGTCGCCAGCAACCTGTTCGGCCGCCTGATGTCGGCCGCGTTCACCGATCATCTGGGGCTGGCCGCCAATTTCTATCTTTTCGCCACGCTCAACCTCGCCGGCGCCGTTCTCGTCTATTTCACGCTGGGCAAGACGACGCCGATGCCACAGGTGGCCACGGCCGCACGCTCGCCACTCTCATACTGGATCGAGCATCTGCGCAACGCACCCCTGCGCGCCAGTTTCGGCATCGGCTTCCTGATCCTGTTCGCGTTCATCGGTACGTTCACCTATGTGAACTTCGTTCTGGTGCGCGAGCCTTTCGCCCTCAGTCGCATGTCGGTCGGTTTCGTTTACTTTGTCTTTCTGCCGTCGATCTTCACGACACCGCTGGCGGGACGCGCAGTCGCGCGGTTCGGGACGCGTCCGACCTTCTGGGGTTCCCTTGGACTTGCCGGCGCTGGTCTACCGCTTTTGCTGCTGCCAAACCTCATCGCGGTCATCGTCGGCCTGATGTTCGTCGGCGTCGGGACGTTCTTTGCGCAGGCCACTGCGACCGGATTCGTCGGCCGCGCGGCGACGTCCGATCGCGCGTCGGCGAGCGGCATCTACCTCGCCTGCTATTTCTTCGGCGGCATCGTCGGCAGCCTTGTGCTCGGACAGCTCTTCGACCGTTTTGGCTGGGCCGCCTGCGTTGCCGGCATCGGGGCGGCACTCGGCCTGGCCGCGCTGCTCGCGGTGCGCCTGAAGATGGCCGCAGCGGCAGCGCCCACCGGGCAGGCCGGCTGAGTCAACCCCTTACCCACCGCGGGCGCGGTTCGCTGCGCCGGCACCCACCAAAGGAGAGAACCATGTTTACACGGATCACGAAGTCCGCCACCATCGCCTGTCTTGCGCTTGCGTTTTGTTTGCCGAGCTTCGCCTCGGCTCAGGCAGCTGGCTCAGCAACCGGTACCCAAGTTGTCGAAGACGGGATCGTCAAGGTCAGGAGCGCCTATTCGATGGACGAAACCATTGCCCGGGTCAAGCAGGATATCGCCGGCAAAGGCATCATGTTCTTCAGCGCGGTCGATCAATCGAAACTCGCGGCGGACGCGGGCATCAAGCTGCAACCGTCCACCCTCCTGTTGTTCGGCAACCCGCCGCTGGGCACGCTCTTCATCAAGGCCAATCCTGTCGCCGGCCTCGACTGGCCCGTGCGACTGCTGGTGTTCCAGGACGAAAAGGGCGACGTCTGGACCGCCTACACGGATTTCGCGTACATCGCGCGCCGGCATCATATCCAGGGGATGGACATCGAAGCCTTCCAGAAGGCCTCGGGCGTCATCGCGTCGATCACCTCCAGCGTCGCGGTCAGGTAGGTCGAAAGAAATCCCGCCTTTCGTAGGCCAAGGAGCGCCGCCGAGGAGCATTGCATGAAGCAAACTTTCGATGCGATCGTCATCGGCACCGGCCAGGCGGGTCCACCGCTCGCCGTCCGCTTGGGCAACGCGGGCCGCAAGGTGGCGATAATCGAGCGCCATCTTGTCGGCGGGACCTGCGTCAACAACGGTTGCATCCCCACCAAGACGTTGATCGCGAGTGCGCGCGCGGCGCACGTCGCACGCCGCGGCGCGGACTTCGGCGTGATGCTCGACGGCCCCGTTCGCGTCGGACATGGCTCGCGTGAAGGCGCGCAAGGACGCGATCGTGCAGCAATCGAACCAGGGCGTGACCAACTGGCTCAAGAATGCGCCCAACGTGCAACTGATCCAGGGACAGGCGCGCTTCGAATCGCCGCGCGTTGTCAGCGTGAACGGCGAGCTACTCGAAGCCGAGCAGATTTTCATCAACGTCGGCGGCCGCGCGACGATCCCCGACATGCCCGGCCTCCGCGATGTGCCCTACCTGACCAATTCGAGCATGATGGACGTCGACTTCCTGCCCGAGCATCTGATCATCGTCGGCGGCAGCTACATCGGCCTCGAATTTGCGCAGATGTACCGTCGCTTCGGCAGCCGCGTCACGGTGGTCGAGATGGGCCCGCGAATCATCGCTCGCGAAGACGAAGACGTTTCCGCCGCAGTGCAGGCTATTCTCGAAGCCGAGGGTATTGCCTTCCGGCTCAACGCGACATGCCTCGATGTCAGCAAGCGCCGGGACGGCATTACAGCGCACGTGAGTTGCGAGGTAGACGCACCCGAAGTCGAAGGCTCGCATCTGCTGCTGGCGGTGGGACGTGTCCCGAATACGCATGATCTTGGCCTCGACAAGGCCGGCGTGCGCGTCGATGCACGCGGATTCATCGAAGTCGACGACACGCTGGCAACCAGCGTTCCCGGTATCTGGGCAATGGGCGACGTGAACGGCAAGGGCGCGTTCACGCACACGTCGTACAACGATTTCGAGATCATCGCGGCCAACCTGCTCGATGCCGACCCGCGACGGGTCAGCGACCGCATCTCCACGTATGCGCTGTTCGTCGATCCGCCGCTCGCCCGCATTGGCATGAACGAACGCGAAGTGCGCGCCTCCGGCCGCAAGGCGCTCGTCGGCCGGATGCAGATGGCGCGCGTGGGACGCGCCCGTGAACGGAGCGAAACACAGGGATTCATGCAAGTCCTGGTCGACGCCGAATCGAAGCTGATCCTCGGCGCGACGCTGCTCGGCACCGAAGCCGACGAGGCCATCCACTGTCTGCTCGACGTGATGTACGCCCGTGCGCCCTACACGGTGATTCAACGAGCGATGCACATCCATCCCACCGTTTCGGAGCTGCTGCCGACGTTGCTTGGCGATCTCAAGCCGCTCGTATGAGCGGTGAGCTCCAAGGGATAGTCTCCTAGACCGTCAATCCCTGGATGGCCGCTTGTTCGGCCCGGGCGTTCAACAGCCGGGCAATCTCCGATTCGAGTTCGGCGATGCGCCGGTCGCGCTGCTCGATTTCTCCCGCGAAGTCCGCCGCGTCGAAGCGCTGCGGAATGTACTTCGGGCAGTTGGCGTC
Organism: uncultured beta proteobacterium; assembly: GCA_963726935.1. Taxonomy (GTDB): domain Bacteria; phylum Pseudomonadota; class Gammaproteobacteria; order Burkholderiales; family Casimicrobiaceae; genus PALSA-1003. The sequence continues at coordinate 6,082 of CAVSEH010000010.1, read as the reverse complement.
CCACGCCAGTACCCGGAATTCGAGAACCTGTTCGCCGCGAGACTTGCCATCCTTCGGCATGAGGTCAGCCAGCAGCGCTGCGTCATCCTCGATCATGCGCGCCTCTCCCCAGAGCTTGACGCGTTGCCGATTGGCGTAGTCGATCAGGAACAGATGAGCCTTGGGATTCTCGGCGAGATTGCCTTGCGTGATGAACTGCCGGTTACCGCGGAGATCCGCGAACGCGATGGTCCGCTCGTCGAGCACCCGCAGAAAGCCCGGCGGGCCGCCGCGGTGCTGGATGTAGGGCTGGCCCTCGGCATTCGCCGTGCCGAGAAATACGCTGGACTGAGCGGCGATGAAAGCGGACAGTTCCGGCGTGATTGTCGTGTTCCAGCCTTGGCCTTCTTCCATCCGCACATACGCCGCGCGCGAGCCCTTTCGCGCCTGAATGGCTTTGACGATGGGCGTAAAGGCGATGTCGCTGACAATGTGAGCGTTCGTCGACATGGTTGAGTCCGTGGATTCTGTTGTTGGTCAGGCGCCGGTGGCCTTGGCCGCCGGCGCTCTCGCGTCAATCGCGTGCCGATAACTCAGGCGGCACGCTTCTGGTCCACTGCAGGGAAGTCGATCTCGGTCTGCGCAACTTCGTTTACGTAGTTGGTCAACGTGTTGAGCGCGACGTGAACGACGATTTCCATCACTTCCGCGTCACTGTAGCCGGCGTCCTTCACGGCCATCACGGCCGCATCGGTAACGTGTCCGCGTTCCTGGGCAACGCTCACGGCGAAGCGAACAGCCGCATCCGCCTTCGGGTCGTTTGAAGCGCCGTTCCGGTTGGCGGCCATTTCCGCGGCATCCAGTTTCGCGACGTTCTTGCCGAGATAGGTGTGGGCAGCGAGGCAGTAGCCGCAGGCGTTGATCTCGGCGATGGCCAGCGCGATACGCTCGCCGGTCTTCGCTCCAAGCGCGCCTTTCGCCAGCGCACCATTGAGTGCGAGATAGCCCCCGAGGGCTGCCGGGCTGTTACCGACGACCTTCATCAGGTTGGGAACGACCCCCAATTGCTTCTTGACGGCATCGAGCAGGGGGAGTGTGGCGGCTGGGGTTTGGTCGAGCGCGGGAATACTGATTCTGGGCATGGCGGTTCTCCTGGAGAGTTTGAGTCCAATCGCGACACCCTATGTGTCGCGAACAAGACGGATCTTGCATAATTCCTGCAAAAAGAAGAATAATGATCTCAAGCAATTTATTATTCCGAATAGTGGAATACGCGGTTGGATCGTTTCCACCTGATGAATGTCTTTGTTGCGGTAGCCGAGGAACAGGGCTTCGCCGGTGGCGCGCGTCGCCTGGGCGTATCTCCACCGGCGGTGACCCGGGCTATCGCGACGCTGGAAGATCGCTTGGGTGTGAAACTGCTGAACCGGACGACTCGGTATCGTCCGCGCGACCGATGCGGGGGTGCGCTACCTCGAAAGTGCGCGTCGAATCCTTGCCGAAGCCGACGAGGCCGACGAAGCGGCCGCCGGGGTCCACGCCGTACCGCGCGGACAATTGGCCGTGACGGCGCCCGTTCTGTTCGGAAGCCTGTTCGTCATGCCGGGCATCGTCGACTTCCTCAACCGATACCCGGACGTTTACGTATCCGCACTGTTTCTCGATAGGGTCGTCAATCTGCTGGAGGAAGGTCTCGATGTCGGCGTGCGCATCGGCGAACTGCCCGATTCGACGATGCGTGCGATTCCCGTCGGCTTCGTGCGGCGCGTCGTATGCGCATCACCGCGCTACCTTAAGCGGCATGGCGAACCGCGCGAACCAGGCGAGCTTGCGCACCACACCATCGTTGCCGCAAGGCCCGTGTCACCGTCGATCGATTGGCGCTTCGGCGCCGGGAAGCAAAGTATCGCCACCAAGGTTCGGCCCCGCCTCAGCGTGACCAGCAACGATGCAGCGATTCACGCGGCGCTCCTCGGTTTCGGGGTAACCCGCCTGATGTCATACCAGGTCGCGAGTCATCTGACCTCGGGTCGGCTGAAACGCGTGCTTGCGACCTACGAACCACCGCCGCTGCCGATCCACGTCATGCACCTCGAGGGGCGGCAGGCGTCAGCAAAGGTTCGCGGCTTCGTCGACCTCCTGGTGGATCGATTGCGTGCCGAGTCCGCGCTCACCTGAAAGGGTGCGCGTCCTGCCCGCTCGGCGCGCCCAATGTCGGGCGAAGTTGCGCATAATCACGACTCGACGCTACCGCTGACAACGCCGTCCTCCCTGGAGCCCTGCAATGACCCGGATCACCTCTTGCCTGCTGCTTGTCGTCACGTTGTTGCTTGCCGGTAACCGTCGGCGCCCAGGCCCCGGAGCGAATCGTCTTCGCGACGGACTGGCTGGCGCAGGCCGAGCACGGCGGCTTCTACCAGGCCGTGGCGGAAGGCATCTACAAGAAGCACGGCCTCGATGTCACGATCAAGATGGGCGGGCCGCAGGTCAACGGCTTGCAATTGCTCGCCGCGGGCCAGCTGGATGTCGTCATGGCCGACGCGTTGCAAGTCGTCTCCGCCGTCGAGCAGAACGTGCCGCTCACCGCGATCGCCGCCACGTTCCAGAAAAATCCCACGGCGATCATCGCGCACCCCGGCGTCGCGAAACTGCAAGACCTCAAGGGCAAGCCGATCGCGATCGGCGCCGCGAGCAACACGACCTTCTGGCCCTGGCTCAAGCAAAAGTACGGCTTCACCGACGACCAGAAGCGGCCGTATGCATTCAGCGTCCAGCCCTTTCTCGTGGATCCCGCGCTTTCGCAACAGGGTTTCGCGACCTCCGAGCCTTTTTCGATCGAGAAAGGCGGTATCGTTCCCGTCGTGTTCCTGCTGGCGGACCTGGGCTACCCGCCCTATTCGGAGGCGCTGGTGGTGACGCGTGACACGCTGGGCAAGCGCAGCGACGCGCTCGCCCGCTTCGTGCGCGCCTCGGCCGAAGGCTGGAAGAGCTATCTCGCGAACCCCGCTCCCGGCAACGCGCTCATCAAACGCGACAACCCCGAGATGAGCGACGCGCTGCTCGCCTACAGCCATCGCAAGATGAAGGAATACGCCATCGTTGCGGGTGGCGACGCCGCGACGGGTGGCCTGCTGACGATGACCGACGCCCGCTGGACCCAGACGATCGACTTCCTGCGCTCGGCCGGGCTCACGAAGCCCGGCACAGACTACGCCAACGCATACACGCTGTCGGTCGTGCGCGACGTGAAGGTTCTGCCCTGACCGCAATCATCGCTGCCGTCGATCCGACGTCCGTCGTCGACCATCGCCGGCGTACGCAAGACCTATCCCACGGGTCGACAGGCGCTGGCAACCGTGGATCTCACCGTCCAGCGCGGTGAATTCGTCACGTTGCTCGGCCCCTCCGGGTGCGGCAAGACAACACTGCTCAATCTGATGGCCGGACTGATCGAACCTTCCACCGGCACGTTGCGGTGGTGGAACGAAGACTTCGGCGCGACGGGCGGCCCCGGGCGGCGGCTCGCGATGGTGTTTCAGGCGCCGGCGCTCATGCCGTGGGCGCGCATCGATACCAACGTTCGATTGCCGCTCGATCTCGCCGGACTGGCGCGCGCCGATGCGAACCGCGATGTTGCGGCAGCGCTCGATCTGGTCGGCTTGTCCGATGTCGCGGGGCAGTTGCCGCGGGAACTATCCGGCGGCATGCAGATGCGAGCATCGATCGCGCGCGCGCTCGTCACCTCGCCGGATCTGTTGCTGATGGACGAACCCTTCGGCGCACTGGATGAATTCACGCGCCAGCGACTCGACGTCGAGTTGCAGGCACTGTGGTCGGCGCGTGGTCTCACCGTCGTGTTCGTGACCCACAGCATCGTGGAAGCCGTGTTCCTCTCGACACGCGTCGTGGTGATGGCGGCACGGCCGGGCCGCGTCATTGCGTCCGTGCCGATCGACGAACCGCATCCGCGCACCGACGCGTTTCGGCTCCGTCCCGCGTTCTCCGCGCAGTGTCAGCACCTGTCGCAACTGGTCGCGGATGCCGCCGCTGGAGTGACACCGTGACGGGGGTCGCCAACGGCGCGCAACCGCGCCTGTCGCGTTTTGCAGCGCCGGCCGTCGTCGCGCTCGTCGTGCTTGGCGCGTGGCAGGCGCTGGTGGTGGCGTACGACGTGCCCGCATACCTCGTCCCCTCGCCGTTGCTGGTGGCGCGAACGCTCATCGCCGACCGCGCCCTGCTGCTCGCTTCGCTGGGTGTCACGCTCGGCGTCGCGCTGACCGCGCTCGGCATTTCGATCGTACTCGGCGCGCTGATCGCGCTCCTGTTCGTGCGCAGCCGATGGATCGAAATGAGCCTCTTTCCTTACGCCATTCTGCTGCAGGTCACGCCGATCGTCGCAATCGCACCGCTGATCATCATCTGGGTCAGGGACACGCGCACCGCGCTCGTTCTCTGCGCCGTCGTCGTCGCGATCTTCCCGATCATTTCGAACACCACGCTCGGACTACGCAGCGCGGACCCGGGCTCTGCTCAACCTGTTCCGGATGTATCGCGCATCCCGATGGCAAATACTGGTGCGACTGCGCGTCCCGAGCGCACTGCCCTATTTCTTTGGCGGCCTGCGCATCGCCAGCGGCCTGGCGCTCATCGGTGCCGTCGTCGCGGAATTTGTCGCTGGCACGGGCGGCCAGGGCGCGGGCCTTGCGTATCAGATCCTGCTCGCGGGGATCCAGCTCAACATCCCGCGGCTGTTTGCCGCGCTGCTGCTGATCACGTTGAGCGGCGTGGCGCTGTTCGGACTTGACAGTGTGGATCTCGCGCCTGGTCTTGTCGCGCTGGCACGAAAGTGAAATCACGCCCAGCGATTGACGGTCGAGTTCTAACTTTTGGAACGGCGGTCGCAGCGACTGCCCGACACGCCTTCGATCGACCGCCAGCCAATCCCGGATTTGTGCATAGACTTCCTGACGGCTGAGCAAGTCGAGATGGCCCATGCCGTATCCGATCCACTGATGCGCTTTGGGCAAGTTGAGGTTGCGCGAAGCAACCTTGTCCCGACCCAATGCGCTGTTCACCGGCACCAGGCCATCGCCGCGAATCGCTTTTCCCGATGCGCCTGCCCGTTCCTGCTTGCTTGCGGCAATCGCGTAACACCGAATCCCGCGGGGCAAAGGCAATGAACCCCGGCGGGCGCCGACGGGTACCGCAGGACGCGGTTGCCAGTCATCGTCGAGCACATGCCCGTGCTGCAGATCCATCGATCCCCGTGCTGCGGATCTTGCCCAGACGCGCGAACGCCGCGGTATATGGGCTGATTTCGAGCACGTAGTCCGCCCATGCGCCCGCACGGGCGAGCGGCGCGCCGAAATGCGGAGTGCCGAGGAAAACAAGATCGTCCAGGCGCTTCAGCCAGGTTTGGCCGGCGAGCGCTGCGTAATGACAGGCGCTGCGTGCGACCAGGCCACCCATGCTGTGACCGATCACCGCCAACCGATCGATCGGATGCGGCCACGCGCGGATGAGCGCTTCCATCTGCTCGCCGAATGCCCTACCGTTGGTGGAGATGTGCCGTCCCGTGTTGTAGTGCAAGTAAAGCGGTGTGTAGCCAAGATCACGGGCAAGCGCCGCGCCATGATCGTGGCCCGCGCGCAGCCACTGCAGATCGTTCATGCACAGTCCGTGCAGCAGGACGACCACTTTGCGCCCTGCCTGCGGGAGCGCGGCGCTCAATGCCGCTCGGTCCATCGCAAGTGGCGTCCCGTTCGCGCGCAAGCGCATCGTGATAGCCAAGGAATTCGCGGACGAGTCCAGATAATCACCGAGCACGCCGTTGAGTGCGGCGACAACGGCTTCCCGTTCCTGGGTCGACGGGCGATCCGCGATCAACGGCGAGAGCAGGCCAAGGAGCGCGTCGACACTGCCACCGACCAGCCGGGTGATGCCGCGAACCGATTTGTAAACCAGTCCGGTGATACCGCGTGTTCGACCCGTCGGCGCTTTCCCGAGCACGGCCGGCGTCTGTCCTATCGTGTGATGCATGGCCTCGACAAGATCGGTCAGGCCGACGATGGCGTCGTTCGTCAGGCGCTGCAAGCCGCGAAGA